>CAWDVB010000001.1:0-84286 GCA_963805655.1 uncultured Actinomycetota bacterium
CTCCTCCATCACGCAGCAGCTGGTCAAGATGACGCTGTTCAACCAGGCCACCACCGAAGCCGAGCGGCAGGCGGTCACGGCCGACACCTACCAGCGCAAGATCGAAGAGCTGCGCTACGCGATGGCCCTGGAGCAGAACTACTCCAAGGACTGGATCCTCCAGCGGTACCTCAACCTGGTCTACTTCGGCGACGGCGCCTACGGCGTCGAGGCCGCCGCACGCCACTACTTCGGCGTCGATGCCTCCAAGCTCACCATCAAGCAGGCCGCCCTGCTTGCCGGGCTGGTCCAGAACCCCACCGCATACAACCCGGTGGTCAACCCTCAGAACGCCATCACGCGACGCAACGAGGTGCTGACCCGGATGGCCGACCTCAGCGTCATCACCCCCGCGGAGGAGGCTCAGGCGAAGGCTGCCCCCCTCGGACTTCACGTCAAGAGCGCCGGGCAACGACTGCATCTCGTCGATAGCCCCGTTCTTCTGCGACTACGTCAAGCGTACCTCCTCCCGACACGGACCTCGGCAGCCACGGTCGAGGAGCGGCAGAACCTGCTCAACTCCGGCGGCCTGACCATCCAGACCACGCTCGACCCGCGTTTCCAGAAGGCGGCCGACAAGGCGGTCCGGCAAGCCACGTCTACCCGACCGACAACGCCATCGGCGGCCTGGCCATGGTCGTGCCGGGCAACGGCGCAGGTGCGAGCGCTCTCGCAGTCCCGGCCGATGGGCAACAAGAAGAAGAAGGGCGAGACCTTCCTCAACTACGTGGTCCCGCCCGAGTACGGCGACTGCCGACGGGTTCCAGGCCGGATCGACGTTCAAGGTGTTCGTGCTCTCCGCGGCGATCAACCAGGGCTTCCCGGCGAACGCGTACATCACCGCCGTCCCACCGGTCAGCATCCCGATCAGCTCCTACACCGACTGCGACGGACCGCTGCAGAGCACGCAGAACTGGAACGTCGCACAACTCCACGGGATTCGGCATTCGCATGAACCTCTACACCGGGACCCAGGAGTCGGTGAACACCTTCTTCGCCCAGCTGGAGCAGCGCACCGGGCTCTGCGAGCCGATCAAGCTGGCCCGGCAGATGGGCGTCACGGTGCCCGACAAGCAGATCGCGCCGACCTTCACACTCGGCACCTCGGACACCAACCCGCTCACCATGGCCGGCGGCATACGCCACCTTCGCCGCCCGCGGCCTCTACTGCGCACCGCATGCCGGTCACGAAGATCACCGACCAGCAGGGAAACGTCGTCAAGAACTACCACGCCGACTGCAACCAGGTGATGCCGGAGACGACCGCGGACGAGGTGAACGACATCCTGCGCGGGGTGCAGGAGCCGGGAGGTTTCGGCTACTACAACCACCTGAATCTCGCGCCAGCCGTCCGCCGGCAAGACCGGCACGACCGACTACAACAAGTCAGTCTGGTTCATCGGCTACACCCCGAACCTGGCCGGCAGCGTCGATGATCGCGGGCGCCAACAAGAAGGGCCACTGGGTCACCCTCAACGGCCAGCAGATCGGCGGCCGCTACGTCGTCGCAGGCGTTCGGCTCGACCTACGCCGGCCCGATCTGGGGCGACGCGATGCACGCGATCGAGAAGTACCTCAAGAACCTCGACTTCGTGCCGCCCACCGCGAAGACCCTCGCGGGGCAGCCGATCCCGGTCCCCGACGTCACCGGCCTGACCCAGAAGGCCGCCTTCACGCCGCATCCAGAAGGCGGACCTGAACGCCGTCCTCGGCAAGGCGCTCGACTCGGAGGTCGGCCGCAGGGACTGGTCGTCTCGACCAACCCGAGCGGGGGCTCCGAGGTCGCCATGGGGACGACGATCATCATCCACCGTCGACGGGCAACGCGCCACCGCCGCCACCGCCGCCACCGACGACTCCGCCGCCGACGTACTCCGCCACCGACGACTTCTCACCCCCGGGCCCGTAGCGCCGGCGAGGCTGGACTAGCCGCCCAGCTGGCGCTTGACCTCGGCCGAGACGACCGAGCCGTCGGCACGTCCCTTGGTCGCCGGCTGCAGGGCGCCCATCACCCGGCCCATGGCCCGCGGACCCTCTCCCGCGACCCCGAGCTCGGCGATGGTCGAGGCTGACCAGGTCGGCGATCTCCTGCTCGCTCAGCTGGGCGGGAAGGTACTCGGCGATGACCTCCGCCTCGGCCCGCTCCTTGGCCGCGGACTCCTCGCGCCCGGCGTCGGCGAAGGCGGTGGCCGCCTCCCGCCGCTTCTTGGCCTCGGACGACAGCACGGAGATGACGTCCTCGTCGGTGAGCTCCCTGGCCTGCTTGCCGGCCACTTCCGCGTTGGTCACCGCGGTGAGGACCATGCGAAGGGTCGACGAGCGAAGCTCGTCGCGAGCCTTCATCGCCGTGGTCAGGTCGCTGCGGAGTCGGTCCTTGAGTTCAGCCACGCCGCCATTGTGGCAGCCTTGGTCTCCGCAGGCTCGCGAGTACTGGCGGAGAGGACATCGATGCTGGGCGAAGCTCGCCGGAACGCCGTCCCGCGATGGCCGGGGCCGCGGTCGCGAGCGTTCGCGGTCGCCGAGACCCGCCGGTTCGTGCTGCGCGAGGCCGAGGTCCCGGTCCTTCCCCGCGGGCGCCGACCCGGTCCGGGTGCTGCACCTGTCCGACATCCACCTGACCCCGAGCCAGCGCCTCAAGCGTGACTGGCTGGCCGGTCTGGCCGCGCTCCGGCCCGACCTGGTGGTCAACACCGGCGACAACCTGGCGCACCCGGGATCGATCCCCGCGCTGATGGAGGCGTTCGAGGGGCTGCTCCGGGTGCCGGGCGTCTTCGTCCGCGGGTCGAACGACTACTTCGGACCGACGCTGCGCAATCCCTTCTGGTACCTCATGCCCGACGACGGCACCCGCAACGTCCACGGCACGCCCTTGCCCGCGCTCGAGATGACCGACCGGTTCACACACGCCGGCTGGCTCGACCTGGACAACGCCACCGGCGAGCCTCGAGATCGAGGGGCTCGCCGTTCGGCTTCGTCGGGGTCGACGACCCGCACCTGGAGTACGACGACCTGGCGGCGGTCCACGGTGGAGCGGACGCCGGCGCCGACGTCCGGCTGGGGGTCACCCACGCTCCGTACCTGCGCGTGCTCGACCAGTTCGCCGCCGACGGGTACGACCTGATCCTGGCCGGCCACACCCACGGCGGTCAGGTGTGCCTGCCGGGCGGACGGGCCCTGGTCACCAACTGCGACCTCGAGCACCGGAGCGGGCCAAGGGGCTCTCCCGGCACCCGGCGGAGGCGCCCGCCGGCGCCCCCGGGATCCTCCTGGCTGCACGTCTCCGCGGGGGTCGGCACGTCGCCGTTCGCGCCGGTCCGGCTCTTCTGCCGACCCGAGGCGACCCTGCTCACGCTGGTCGCTCGGCCCGATTTCTGAGCCATCCGGCGCTCCGGTAGACTCGCGTCGCTCCACGGGCTGTGGCGCAGTTTGGTAGCGCGCTTCGTTCGGGACGAAGAGGCCGCAGGTTCAAATCCTGTCAGCCCGACCGTGTGATGTCTCAAGACATCGGCATAGCCCGGACCTACGTTTCGTAGGTCCGGGCTACTTGTTTGTGGTGGCTGGTCCGGGTGGTCGGCCGGTGGGCTGGTAGTCGCGGCGGGGGTCGATGATGAGCTCGCGGAGGAGTTCTCCGGTGGCGGCGTGGACGACGCGGACGTCGAGGTCCTGGACGAGCAGGATGACGTAGGTTCCGGCGTAGGTCCGGCCGACGCCGATGTGGCGCAGTTGGCCGGCCACGCGGAGTGTGACGGTGCCGGCCTTGCTGATTTTGTCGCGGCGGACCCGGTCGTGGGTGTCGTTGGCCCTGTCGGCGCCTGGGGTGGCTTTGGGACGGGCGGTGTAGGCCGTGGCCGGGGTGGCCCGGTGCGCAAGAGACCGGTGGGGACGGTGCTGGTTGTACTCGACGATGAAGACGTCGAGGAGTGCTTGCAGTTGGCTGATGGTCTGGGGCTGGTGTGCCTGGGCGCGTAGCCACTTCTTCAGGGTTTGTTGGAACCGTTCGGCTTTGCCGCAGGTGGTCGGGTGGTTGGGCCGGGAGTTCTTCTGGGTGATGCCGAGTCGGCGTAGCTCGTGCTCGAGCATGGTCCGACCACCGCGTCGGCCGGTCCCGGCGAACCGGACGGTGTAGACCATGCCGTTGTCGGTGAGTGTGGATGCGGGGTGTCCGTGCAGGTCAGCGGCATGTCGGAAGGCGGCCAGCACGATGAGGGCGGTGATCCGAGTGTGTGCGGAGACGTGTAGGGCGTAGCGGGAGTGGTCGTCGAGCCAGGTGATGATCTCGCAGTCGGCTCCGGGGGTGCCGTCGGGGCGGGTGAGTCGGTAGTGGGTGAAGTCGGACTGCCAGGTTTCGTTGGGTTGCTCGGCTTCGAAGCGGATGTAGGAGGACTTGGGTCGTTTCGACGGGTCCGGGATCACCAGTCCGGCGCGTACCAGGATCCGGTTGATCGTGGCCCGGGCCAGCGTGATCTGGTGGTGATGTTGGAGGTGCCAGTCGATGGTGTCCGCGCCGGCGTCCAGTCCGGCCTCGGACAGCTTCTTGCGCAGCTCGAGGACCAGCTCCACGGTCGCCTCAGGGGTAGCGGTCGGTGAGTTCTTCGGGGCCCTGGAGCGGGGCTCGAAAGCCTGTTCACCCTCGGCCTCGTAGAGCTGCATCAGGCGGCTGATCCACCCCTGGGACACCCCGTAGGTGCGAGCCACCTCGGACTGGCTGGAACCGGCGAGCACGGCGGTGATGACCAGCCGCCGCTTGGAGGAGTTCGACATGACAGAGCCTGTCGGGAACCAGCCATTCCGATGACCTGCGACACGCTATTCCGATGTCGTGAGACACCCCATTCCGATGTCCTGAACCAACACACTGTCAGCCCGACCGTGTGATGTCTCAAGACATTGGCGACAAACGGACCTGCATTTTGCAGGTCCGTTCGTCACGTCGGGAAGGGCTCCACCGTTCCTTGCCGCCCTGGGCCTTGCCCCCCCCGCAGTCAGTCGACCGCACATGACGCTGGAACCGGGGGCCTCCTGTCGCCCCCTGCCTAGCGGTCGTTGTGCTGGGTGTGGTCCCGGTGCTGACCGTGGTCCACGCTGGCTCGAGTGGAGCCGCTGTGGTCCGGCGTCGACGGGTCGAGCTTCGAGCCGTTGTCCTTGGCGCCGGCAGGGTCCTGTCGGCCGGACTGGGCCGCGTCCCGGCTCTGACTCGTGCGATCCGGCGTCTGCCGGACGTCCTTCGCCTGGGAGGCGACTCGCGCGTCGTGGGACCCGGCCTTGTCCGCACGGGTATCGACCTTGCCCGAGGTCGAGCCGGCGTTGACGTCGGAACGCTGGCTCTGGCTGTCGACCGACGAGCCCGAACCGGAGCCCGACGAGGGCGCCGCCTGCGCGGCTGCGATGCCCCCGAAACCCAGGGCCGCGACGAGACCGCCGGCGCCGACTGCCATGACAACTCGCTTGGTGTTCATCTGATTCTCCTTGCTCGGAGACCGCCTGCTGCGGTCGTTGGAGCAAGAGTGCGCGAGGGTCGCTGTGGCGGGGCTGAGCGATGCTGAGGGCCTTCACAGGTGTGAGGATCCGCACGGGATGGTGACGAGGAACGTGGCTCCCGGCGCGTCGTCGGTCACCACGACCTCGCCGCGGTGTGCACGCACGATCTGCCGGGTGATGGCCAGCCCGAGGCCGGTGCCGCCCTGCCGGCGGGCACGGCTCTCGTCGAGCCTGACGAAGCGATCGAAGATGCGCTCGCGATCGTCGGCGGGAATCCCCGGCCCGTCGTCGTGCACCCGGATCACGACCTGCTGGTCGTCCGCCGTGACGGCGAGCTCAACGACCGAGGCGGCGTGGGCGGCGGCGTTCTCGGCAAGGTTGGTGAGCGCCCGGGCCAGCAGATGCGGGTCGGCGGTCGCCCGAGCCGGCTCGGCGTCGACGACGACGTCCAGGCCATGAGAGCGGCGCAGCCGCTCAGCCTCGCGCGCCACCAGCCCCGCGACGTCGATCTCCGCGACAGCCAGCGCAAGCTGCGCCTCGTCCGACCGGGCCAGCAGCAGCATGTCCGAGACCAAACGGTCCAACCGGTCGAGCTCGGCCATGACGTCCTCGTGCAGGGCCGCCGGCCCGATGCTGTCCGGATGCAGGTGCGCGACCTCGTGGGATGCGCGGATCGACGCCAGAGGTGTCCGCAGCTCGTGGGAGGCGTCGGCCACGAACTGGCGGCGTGCGGCGACCGTCGCCTGCAGACGCGCGAGCATCTGGTTCATCGTGTCGGCGAGCTGGCCCACTTCGTCCCGCGTCCCGGGCACGGGTACGCGCTCGGCGAGATCCTGGGTCGTGGCGATGGCGTCGACCCGTGCACGGATGGCCGCCACCGGCGCCAGCGACCGGCCGGTGGCCCAGGAGGTCATGCCTGCCACCAAGGCGAGCAGGACCGGGAAGCTCGCCACGAAGAGCCAGGCCACGGTGTGCACGGTCTCAACCGGCGTCGCCAGACTCTGCGCGGCAATTACGCGGACGTTCCCGCTCGGAGTCGACACCGAGTGCACGACGACGACGTACGGGGTGCCGCGGTCAAAGCCGAGCTCGCTGGTACGGACGACCGCCTCCCCGTGCTTCGCGGGCACGTCCGGCACCAGAGGTGGCTGCCCGCTGATCCCCTCGCTCGCGGCGATGACCGTGCCCGAGGAGGAGACCACCTGCATGACCGTCTGCTCCCCGGCACCCTGAACGAGCGGCAGCGCGGACTCACCGCTGGCGAGCTGGTCGGCGACGTCGGCGCTCTGCGCCCGAGCTACGCCGGTGAGTGTCGAGATCAGCTGCTGCTGCAGCACCGCGACGAACACCACGCCTGCCACCCCCAGCGTGACCGCGAACACGGCGGTCGCCGCGACGGCGGCCTGCGCCCGTACTCCTCGCGGGCGCGCTCTCACCGTCGTCCACCTCCGCCCGTCAGGCGGTAGCCGACCCCGCGGACCGTCTCGATGCTGTTCGTGTCGAAGGGGCGGTCGATCTTCTTGCGCAGGTACCCGATGTAGACCTCCACGACGTTGTCGTCGCCGTCGTACGCGGTGTCCCACACCCCTTGGAGGATCTCGTACTTCTTCACGACCTGGTCGGGGTGACGCATGAGGAACTGCAGCAACGCGTGCTCCCGCGGCGTGAGGTCGATGCCGACCCCGTCGCGCTGCACCACCCGGGTGGCCGGGTCGAGGGTGAGGCCGCCCACGGTGAGCACCGGAGGGCGGGCTGGCCCCCCGCGTCTGACGAGAGCGCGCAGACGGGCATTCAGCACGACGAAGGAGAACGGCTTGGTGAGGTAGTCATCGGCGCCCAGGTCGAAGGCATCGGCCTGGTCGTACTCCCCGTCCTTGGCCGTCAGCATGAGGATCGGCGTCCAGACGTCGGCCTCCCGGAGCCGGCGGCAGACGTCGTACCCGTTCATCCCCGGCAGCATGATGTCGAGCACGACCACGTCGTAGCCACGCTCTCGGGCCAGATGCAGCCCGTCCACTCCGTCGTGGGCGACGTCCACCACGAAACCCTCGGCCACGAGTCCGCGACGAACGGTCTCCGCCAGGCGTACCTCGTCCTCGACCACCAGGACCCGCACAACCCTCTCCCCTCTGCGCCTTGCGCGATCGACGCTCCGAGTCTCGCGCAGAGTTGCTGTGAGGGCGCTGTGAGGGAGTCCCGGCGCACCTGTCTGCTCAGGCGATCCCGAGGTGGATCCGGGGGACAGCGAACGCCCGTCCCGCTCGAGCGGGACGGGCGTTGCAATCCCCGATTCTTACCCCCCCGGAAGCCCTCCAACCCCAAGTGGGCTTCCAGATTCAGACTGCCGGCGCACCGGCACGGTGCGACGAGGGACGAAAGTCTGCCGGCTCCGCGGTCGGGAGTCCCGGGTTGAACGCCGTCGGTGGCGTCCTTGGTCCCGCGGCCACAGGCTGTCCGCCCGTATCAGAGCGGCCGGCGCTCACGCGAGGATGATCGAATGGACGCCGGCTCGTCCCTGGAGGATCTCCTCGGCCAGCTCGAGGCCGCTTCGCTGGACCTCGAGGATCGCTTGGTGTCCCTGCGCGTCTCCCTCAACGAGACCCGGGCGCTGCTCCAACGCGATCTGCCCCTCTCGCAGGCCCTGGCCCACAGCCACTGCCCCGCCGCCCGGGCCGCGGCCGCCGCGGCGGCCGAGGAGCTCATCGACCTGCTCCACGACTATCGCGCCGAGACCGTCCGCCAGCTCGTGGACGTCGAGGGCTGGACGCTGACCGAGATCGCCAAGAGCTCGGGGAACGCGCGGCAAGTGGTGGCCCGCCTGTACCACTTCGCCCAGGAGGCTCCGGTGGGCGCCGACCAGCCGGGGCGATCCCGGGCACGGCCTCCGGCCAAGATCACGCTGGCCCATCCTGAGCGCGGGGACGAGTAGCGGCTCCGTCTCCCGCCCGATCAGCCGGGCGAGCGCTCGGGGATGCCGACGACCGCGAGGGGGCAGCCGGCCGGGTGGAGTTACGCGTGGGTGGTCGACACGAGGAGGACGGGTCCAGGTCCTCGCCCTTCGATCCCAGGACCCGGAGATCCCCGTCCGTGACCCGGCGAGGAGGCCGGGAGGGCCCACATCCCCCCGGCCCCCCCCGCCACGATCGCCAGGGTCGCGGGCGACCGGATCACCCGAGGGTGACCAGGGGCCCGAGGCGCGACCGCAGTAGGGTCGTAAGGAGAAGCAGGGAAGCGACCGCGCCACCAATCGTCAGGCCGATGTCGCTCGGCGGTCCAGGAGGTTCGCGATGGCGGTCGGCACCCTCGAGATCGATGGTCTCACCAAGAGGTTCGGCAGCGTGATAGCCCTGAGGGACACGTCTTTCGATGTCCGTCAGGGGGAGATCTTCGGCTTCGTGGGCAGCAACGGTGCCGGGAAGAGCACCACGATGAGGATCGTGCTCGGTGTCACCGAGGCGGATGCCGGCCAGGTGCGCTGGCGCGGCCAGCCGGTGACGGCGGAGAGCCGCAGGCAGATCGGCTACATGCCGGAGGAGCGCGGGCTCTACCCGCGCATGAAGGTCCGGGAACAGCTGATCTATCTCGCGCAGCTGCACGGAATGGCCAAAGGGACGGCGGAGCGATCGGTCGACATCTGGACCGAGCGCCTGGGGGTGGCCAACCGGGCGCAGGACGAGGTGCAGAAGCTCAGCCTCGGCAACCAGCAGAGGGTCCAGCTGTCCGCGGCCCTGATCCACGATCCGCAGGTGCTCGTTCTCGACGAGCCGTTCGCCGGCCTCGACCCGATCGCGGTGGACGTCATGAGCGGCGTGCTGCGCGACAAGGCTGACGAAGGCATCCCGGTCGTATTCTCCAGCCACCAGCTCGACCTGGTGGAACGCCTGTGTGACCGGGTCGGGATCATCCAGCAGGGACGCATGGTGGCCGTCGGGAGCGTCGACGAGCTCCGCGAGACCGAGATCCGCAGGTACGTCGTGCGCGTCGAGGCGTCCCACGGCTGGGCCGACGGCCTCGCCGGCGTCACCCGGGCCAACTACGACGACGGGAGTGCCGTGATCGAGCTCTCGCCCGACGCCGATGAGCAGGCCCTGCTCCAAGCGGCACTCGGTCTCGGTCCGGTGCGCGAGTTCAGGCTCGACCGGCCCAGCCTGGTCGAGCTCTACCGTGACGTGGTCCAGGTCACGGCGGAGGAGGAGTGATGAGCCAGCAGAGCTCCACGGGCAGGTCCGACACGATCAGCTCCGCGACCGTGATCCGTCTGGTCGCGCTGCGCGAGATCATGACGCGCTGGCAGTCGAAGGCCTGGCGGATCACGTCCCTGCTCATGATCGTGATGGTCATCGTGCTCGCCGTCGTCGGAAAGCTGACCTCCGGGATCGGCAGGTCCGTCACCGTCGGGGTGACTCCGGCGGCCGCCTCCGTGGCCTCATCGCTGACGCAGGTGGGCACCACACTGGGCATGACCATCAACGTCAAGGACGTCGCCGACGAGGCGACCGGCCGGGACGAGGTCTCCTCCGGCAGCATCGACGCCCTCCTGGTCGGCGCGAGCCAGCCGCTGACCGTGATCGTCAAGAGCTCGATCAACCCCGGCCTGCAGAACGCGATGAACGTCCTCGCCGCCAACGTCGCGTCGGTGACCGAGATCCAGAAGCTCGGCGGCGATCCGGCCGCGTACCAGAGGGCCGTGTCGTCGGCCAGCGTCGACGTGGTGTCACTCACGACGCCCCCGACGTACGACACGCAACGGATCCTGCTCGGCGTGCTCGCCGGGATTCTCATCTTCATCTCGCTGCAGATCAACGGGGGGTTCATCTCCCAGGGTGTGGTGGAGGAGAAGTCCACCCGTGTCGTGGAGCTGTTGCTCTCCACGGTGAAACCGTGGCAGTTGATCAGCGGGAAGGTGGTCGGCATCGGGCTGCTCGGACTGGCCCAGGTCGGCGCGATAGCCGGGGTGGGCCTGGCTACCTCGATCCAGCTGCACTCGTTCACCATCTCGATCCCGACCGCGGTGGGGGCGGTGATCTGGCTGATCGTGTGGTTCATCCTGGGCTTCTTCGCCTATGCGTTCGCGTTGGCCGCAGCCTCCGCGCTGGTGTCGCGACTGGAGGATGTGCAAGGGGTGACGCTGCCGGTGCTGTCGTTCCTCATCGTCGGCTACATCGTGGGGATCACGGTGCTGCCCTCGAACCCCGACAGCCTGGTTGTGCGCATCATGTCGTTGCTGCCGCCGTTCGCGCCCGGGCTCATGCCGATCCGGCAGGCGATAGGGTCGGTCCCGCTCGTGGACACGATCGTGTCGCTGGTCCTCATGATCGCCACGATCCCGCTTCTCGCGCTGCTTGCCGGCCGGATCTACCGCAACGCGGTCGTCCGGACCGGCGCTCGCGTCAAGTTGCGTGACGCACTGCGCACCCGGTGACAGCTCAGCGGGTCGCCGCCACCAGCTCGGCGATCTGTACGGCGTTGAGGGCCGCGCCCTTGCGAAGGTTGTCGTTGCTGAGGAAGAGCGCCAGGCCACGCTCGTCGTCGACGCCCGGGTCCTGGCGGATGCGCCCCACGAACGACGGGTCCTTGCCGGCCGCCTCGAGCGGGTTCGGGACCTCGGCGAGCACCACACCGGGCGCATCAGCCAGCAGCTCCTCGGCCCTCTTCACCGACAGCGAGCGGGCGAACTCCGCGTTGATCGACAGCGAGTGCCCGGTGAACACGGGGACCCGGACGCAGGTGCCGGACACGCGCAGGTCGGGGATGTCGAGGATCTTGCGAGCCTCGTTGCGCAGCTTCTGCTCCTCGTCGGTCTCGAACGAGCCGTCGTCGACGAGGCTGCCGGCCAGCGGCACGACGTTGTAGGCGATCGGTCGCACGTACTTCTCGGGAGCCGGGAAGTCGACCGCGGCCCCGTCGAAGGCGAGACCGGATGCGTCGCCCACAGCGGCCGCCTGGGACGCGAGCTCGTGCACGCCGGCGCCACCCGAGCCCGAGACCGCCTGGTAGGTGCTGGCGATCATCCGGATCAGGCCCGCCTCGTCGTGCAGGGGCTTGAGTACCGGCATCGCCGCCATGGTCGTGCAGTTCGGGTTGGCGATGATTCCCTTGCGTGCTCTCGCGGATGGCCTCCGGGTTGACCTCGGTGACGACCAGCGGGACGTCGGGGTCCATCCGCCAGGCCGACGAGTTGTCGATCACCGTCGCACCGGCCGCGGCGAACCTCGGTGCGATCGCCTTCGAGGTGGACCCGCCGGCGGAGAACAGAGCGATCTGGAGGCCGGAGACGTCGGCGGTCGCCGCGTCCTCGACGACGACCTCGCGGCCGGCGAAGGTGAGCGTCCTGCCTGCCGAGCGCGCCGAGGCGAAGAAACGGATCTCCTCGATGGGGAAGGCCCGCTCGGCGAGGATCGCGCGCATGACCGACGCCCACCTGGCCGGTGGCTCCGACGACGCCGACCCGGAAGCCGGGCATCAGCGGCCGGTCCCGCCGTAGATGACGGCCTCGACCTGCTCGCTGTCGAGGTCGAAGGCGGTGTGCGTGGCCGCGACCGCCGCGTCCACCTGGCCCTCGTCGACGATGACCGAGATCCGGATCTCCGAGGTCGAGATCATCTGGATGTTGACCGCCGCCGCGGCCAGCGCGGAGAAGAACTTGGCCGTGATGCCCGGGTGGCTGCGCATGCCGGCGCCGATCAGCGAGACCTTGCCGATCCGGTCGTCGTAGAGCAGGGAGTCGTAGCCGACCTCGTCCTTGATCCGGGCGAGAGCGGTCATCGCGGTCTGGCCGTCGTCGCGCGGCAGCGTGAACGAGATGTCGGTCAGGTTCGTGGCCGCAGCCGAGATGTTCTGCACGATCATGTCGATGTTGATCTGCGCCTCGGACAGCGCCTCGAAGATGCGAGCCGCCTCGCCGACCTTGTCGGGCACCCCGACGACGGTGATCTTGGCTTCGCTTCGGTCGTGGGCGACGCCGGCGATGATGGCCTGTTCCATGGGCATGTCCTCGTTGTTGGAGTCGGAGATCCACGTGCCCGTCGAGCTTGCTGAACGACGAGCGGACGTGGATCGGCATCTGGTAGCGGCGTGCGTACTCGACGCATCGCAGGTGGAGGATCTTGGCGCCGCACGCCGCCATCTCGAGCATCTCCTCGTAGGAGACGTGGTCGCGCTTGCGGGCAGTGGGGACGATCCTGGGGTCGGCGGTGAAGACGCCGTCGACGTCGGTGTAGATCTCGCACACATCGGCGTCGAGCGCCGCGGCGAGCGCGACGGCCGTGGTGTCCGAGCCGCCGCGTCCGAGCGTGGTGATGTCCTTGGTGTCCTGGCTGACGCCCTGGAATCCGGCGACGATCGCGATCGCGCCCTCCTCCAGTGCCCTCTCGATCCGGCCCGGGGTGACGTCGATGATCTTGGCCTTGCCGTGGGTGCTGTCGGTGATCACCCCGGCCTGGCTGCCGGTGAACGACCGGGCCTCGTGGCCGAGGTTCCCCACGGCCATGGCGAGCAGCGCCATCGAGATCCGCTCGCCCGCGGTGAGCAGCATGTCGAGCTCGCGCGGCGCAGGCAGGGGCGAGACCTCCTTGGCGAGGTCGATCAGCTCGTCGGTGGTGTCGCCCATCGCGGAGACCACGACCACGACGTCGTTGCCGGACCGCTTGGCGTCGGCGATCCGCTGGGCGACACGCTTGATCCCCGCCGCGTCGGCGACGGACGATCCGCCGTACTTCTGCACGACTATTCCCACGGTGCTCCCACGGGTCTCGGGGATGGTTCGTGGAAGTTCTATCGCGAGCGGCCGCCGCGGCCTGCCGTCGCGTGTCCGCGGCTGCGGTCACGGCGAGCCGGACGAGTCCAGCATCCGATTCGCCTCGGCGACCTGCTCGACCTCGAAGCCGTACTCGGCGTCGAGCCGGTCGTGGGCGACGATCGACTGCAGCGCCCGCAGCGCGCTGCTCGCCTCGGCGCCCCAGGACGAGATGTAGGAGAACTGCCACCACCACAGCGCCTCGTCGCACGCGGCCGTCGCGGAAGTGGCGCAACCCGTGGGCCAGCGCGCTGGCGATGCTGGTGAGCTCGTCGGAGAGCAGCATCGAGATCACCTCCGGCGGATGCGCGTAGGGGTCGAACACCTCGCTGTAGGCGTCGACACCCTCGAGCATCACCGCGAGGCGCAGCCGCATCGCGTCGAGGTCCGGGTCGGGACCGGGATCGGGCTCGAACTCCTCGGTGGGGTGGAAGTCGGCGCTCACGCCGAGCCGGCCACCGGCCAGCAGCAGCTGGCTGACCTCGAGCAGCAGCAGGCTCACGGTGCTCTGCTCGGCCTCTCCGCGGGAGATGGCCTGCAGCGCGAGCAGGAACGACTCCACCTGGTCGGCGATCTGCTGGGAGAAGTCCTCCAGGTCGCTGTTGACGTCGTGGTCAGTCATCGACCGAACGCCTCCCTTCGAATGCCCGGCCGAGGGTCACCTCGTCGGCGTACTCGAGGTCTCCTCCTACAGGCAGTCCACTCGCAAGTCGCGTCACGCGCAAGCCCATCGGCTTGAGCATGCGCGTGAGATACGTCGCGGTGGCCTCACCCTCGAGGTTCGGGTCGGTCGCCAAGATCACCTCGGTGATCTGTCCGTCGGCCAGCCGGGTCATGAGCTCCCGGATCCGCAGCTGGTCGGGGCCGATGCCCTCGATCGGGGAGATCGCCCCACCCAGCACGTGGTAGCGGCCACGGAACTCGCGGGTCCGCTCGATGGCGACGACGTCCTTGGACTCCTCGACCACGCAGAGCACGGCCGGATCGCGGCGGGGGTCGCGGCAGATGCGGCAGGTCTCCTCCTCGGAGACGTTGCCGCAGATCGAGCAGAAGCGGACCTTCTCCTTGACCTCGACCAGCACCTGGGCGAGCCGACGCACGTCGACCGGGTCGGCCTGCAGCAGGTGGAACGCGATGCGCTGGGCGCTCTTCGGCCCGACGCCGGGCAGCCGGCCCAGCTCGTCGATGAGGTCCTGGACGATGCCTTCGTACATCGGCGGCCGTCAGAAGCCCGTCGGGAGGCTCGGGCCCGGCGCTCGCCCGGGAGTCCCTTGCGCCAGCGGGCCCATCTGGTCCGACGCGAGCGAGTCGGCCTTGGCCCGGGCGTCCCGGTAGGCGGCCACGATCATGTCCTCCAGGTCCTCGGTGTCCTCGGGGTCGAACGACCCCCTGCGGATCCGCACCCCGACCAGGTCGCCGATACCGGAGAGGGTCACGGTGACCAGGCCACCCGCAACGGTGCCGTCGACGGTCGCCTCGCTGAGCTCGGCCTGCGCGGCCATCATCTGCTCCTGCATCGCCTGGGCCTGCTGCAGCAGCCCGCCCAGGTCGAAGCCGCCCTCGCCGAACGGGTTCTCTGTCATGTCGTCCTCCTCCGATCAGTCATGCTGATCTCTTCGATCACGGTGCCCCCGAGGGTCTGCTGGATCAGCTCGGTCCCCGCCAGGGACTGCTCCTCGGGGTCGTCCGGGGACACGTCCGCGTCCGGGTCCTGCTCGGGCTCCGACGCACCGGCCGCCGGTCCACCGGGAGACTCGAGGGCCTCGCGCGCCTCGGCGACCCGTGCCGCCGGAGCCTGGCGCGACGGCGGCGGCGGGGCGGCAGCGGGGGCCGGGTCGTTCGCCTGACCGGGCGACACGACGGCCTCGACCGTGTAGTCGCGCCCGATCCGGTCGATCAGCAGCTGGCGCACGATCTCGTCGTGCCCGCTGTTGAGGAACATGTCGCGGGCGCCCTTCTCGTGGAACCCCAGGGTCAGGACACTCCCCTCGACCGAGACCACCTGGGATCCCTGGCTCAGCAGCATCCAGGTGACCCGTTTGCGGTCCTTGGCCAGGGCGATCACGTCGGGCCACAGCCGCCGTAGGTCGGTCACCGCCAGAGCACCGGCGTCGGCGAGCGGTTCCGGGACCGACTCCACCGCGGCCCCTGGCGGCCGATCGGCGGTGGCCTCGGCCGCGGCGACTGCGGTGCCCTGCGGGGCGGGCTCGTCGGCTGCCTGGCGGGGCTTCGGAGGCTCGGCGGGACCGCGCTCCGGGGCGGCCGGTGGGTGCGAGGGCGCGGCCGGCGCCGGAGGTGCAGGGGATGCGGGGGCCGCACCGGCGAAGTCAAGCCGGCGCTCGATCCGGTCGAGCCGGGCCAGCACGCCCTCGGTGGTGTGGTCGGCACCGGGCAGCAGCACCCGGGCGCAGAGCAGCTCCAGCAGCAGCCGCGGCGCGGTGGCGCCCTTCAGCTCGGTCAGCGCCTCGGCGACCGTGTCGGCGGCGCGGCACCAGGTCGGCCCGACCGAAGCGGGCCGCCTGGGAGCCAGCCGCGCCGCCTGGTCCTCCGGGACGTCGATCAGCCCGCTGGCCGGATGCGTCCGGGACCGACGCGATGATCACCAGGTCGCGCAGCCGGCGGAGCAGGTCCTCGGTGAAGCGGCGGGGGTCCTGCCCGGACTCGATCACCTTGTCGATGACCCCGAAGACCGAGCGGCCGTCCTGGGCGGCGAAGGCGTCGACGACCTCGTCGAGCAGGGTGTCCGGGGTGAAGCCCAGCAGCGACGTCGTGAGCTGGTAGGTGACGCCGTCGTCGTCGGAGCCCGCCGATGAGCTGGTCGAGGACCGAGAGGGTGTCACGGGCCGAGCCCGCCGCCGGCCCGGACCACCAGGGGCAGGGCCGCCGGGTCGATCCTGACCCCCTCCTTGCTCGCACAGCTCGGCGAGATAGGCCGACAGGGTCTGCGGCGGGATCAGCCGGAACGGGTAGTGGTGGGTGCGCGACCGGATCGTGCCGATCACCTTCTCGGGCTCGGTCGTCGCGAAGATGAACTTCAGGTGCGGCGGGGGCTCCTCGACGAGCTTCAGCAGGGCGTTGAAGCCCTGCGTGGTCACCATGTGCGCCTCGTCGATGATGTAGACCTTGTAGCGGCTGGACACCGGGGCGAAGAACGCCCGCTCGCGCAGCTCGCGCGCGTCGTCGACACCCCCGTGGCTGGCCGCGTCGATCTCGATGACGTCGATGGACCCGCCTCCGCCGCGGGACAGGTCGACACAGGACTGGCAGATGCCGCACGGGGTGTCGGTGGGGCCCTGCTCGCAGTTCAGCGCGCGAGCCAGGATCCGGGCGCTGGTGGTCTTGCCGCAGCCGCGCGGTCCCGAGAAGAGGTAGGCGTGGTGGACCCGGTTGTGCCGCAGGGCGGCCTTCAGCGGGCCGGTGACGTGCTCCTGGCCGATGACCTCGTCGAAGGTCTCGGGCCGGTAGCGACGGTACAGCGCGAGCGGTGCTTCCACGCATGAACCCTAACCACCGGCCCCGACAGCCGAAAGGGGCGGCACCAGCAGGTGGTCGCGCCCCGGGCCGTACGGCAGGCCCCGGAGCAGGAAGAGGCCCCCCGCGCACCCGACAGAGCTCACTTACCCTTGCTGCCTTCCGGCCCTGGGGGAGTTGGGCGAGATGACGCCGCACGGGGGGTTGCCCCGAGTCTAGGGCAGGGCAGTGGCGCGCACGAACCCGGCCGAGATCGGCGCGATTTCCCGCGCCCCGGCCAAGCCGGGTACCCTCTCCGGCGGAGGATTCGCCTAGTGGCCTATGGCGCTCGCTTGGAAAGCGGGTTGGGTTAACAGCCCTCGCGGGTTCGAATCCCGCATCCTCCGCCACCGTCCTCCCTGCCCGCCACCGCGGGTCTGCCGGCCGACGCGGACCTCATGGCGAGCCGACTCACCACTCCGAGCGCAGTTCCGGCATGTTCCCTTCGTGCCCCCTTCGCCGCCGGCCCGGCTCCCCCGACCGAATCCCCTCGCCGTTGCCGAGGGCCGTCTGGCCGACCGTCTGGCCGAGCAGCACCTGAGCCGGATGACACGCGTGAGCGATGTCGACGCCCATGCCACCCGGACATGGCGCTGGGTGATCGTTCTCGGCGTCCTCCCGGTCCACCTCACCACCCTCCTCCTGACGGCGGGGGGCCTGTGGCTGTCGCTGGTCGGCCCGCCCCTGACAGAGCGGGGGCTCGGGGTTCTCCTGCTCGCCGCCGTGTACGTCGCACGCCCGCGGATCAACAAGCGCCCCCGCTACGTCGCCGAGCTGACGCGCGTGGAGGCTCCGCGACTGTTCGGCCTGGTCACCGAGGTCGCACGCGTCACCGACACCGCCGTCCCCGCCGAGGTGCTGGTCCTCCCCGACTTCAACGCTTTCGCCACTCAGGTGGGGTGGAGGCGAACTCGGGTGGTGGGCATCGGCGCACCCCTCTGGATGGCGTGCTCGAGCCAACAGCGAGTGGCGCTGCTCGGCCATGAGCTGTCCCACTTCGCCAACAAGGACACCTCGTACGGGCTCTGGGTCGCGACGGCGCTCGAGACCCTGCGCGGGTGGTACTTCACCCTCAACCAACGCGATTCGCTCTCTCGCGGCGGCGAGCGACTGATCCAGATGGTCCTGCTCAAGCCCGTCGCTGCTCTGATCGCGGGCCACCTCGCGGTGATCAACCGCGTTGCCGGGCCACCGCGTCAGCGGCAGGAGTACCTTGCCGACATCGGCGCTTCCCGGGCCGCGGGCACCGATGCCGCCATCGAGATGCTCGACGTGCTCCTCTCCGACACGACGGTGCAGACGGCCATCACCCGCTCCGCGGTCAGCCAGCCCCGTCAGGACATGTGGGAGATAGTCGCAGCAGCCGTCAGCGACCGGTCGCCGAACAAGGTCCAGGGCCGCCAGGGCCGCCGAGCAGCAGCGCAACCGGATCGACGCCAGCCACCCTGCGACGCACCTACGGATCAAGCTCCTGGAGGCGCGGGCCCGCGATGCCGCGCAGGTCGTCGTGGACTCCGGACACCGCCAGGCCATCGATCGGGAGCTCCAGCCGGCCTATGACGCCGCGGCACGCTGGCTCGGTAACCAAGCCCGTTACCAGCGCTGATCCCCACCCCGCCGGGCTTTCCGGCCCCGCGGGCGCTGAGTCCCGACGAAGTGCGATGATTTGATCGATCCAAGAATTCGTCACCGCGGCAACGCTTTCGGCACATTCCGGTTGAAGTCGGGTGGCAGGGTGGACGTCACCCCAGGCAGGACCGTGGACACACTCCAGGGAGGAGTCCTCAGTGAGCAACGACGAGACGACGAACGCCACCGTGTTCCCTCTCGAGCCCGGGAACCCGGCGAACAGCGCGGAGCCCACCTCGGGTACGTCGACGCACGGCGCCCGCACGAAGCGCCAGGCGCGGCACGCACGGGGCGTCACCGAGCTGTTCGACGCCCGCCGCGAGCTGCGCGGCGTCTACGCTCCCGCGGACCTGGTCGAGGAGTTCACCCGCTGGACCGCGTGAGCGTTCGGGACCGTTCGCCGCACCGCAGCGCGAGCGGGTAGCCCGGCGACGCCGCTACGGGTCGCACCTATGCTGGTCAGGTGATCTTCAAGCGCGTGGGGGCCGGGCGCCCCTACCCCGACCACGGCCTCAGCGCCGCTGACTGGGCTGCGCTGCCCCCCCGGCAGGTCCGGCTCGACGAGCTGGTGACCACCAAGGACACCCTCCAGCTGAGCGCCCTGCTCGACGAGGACTCGACGTTCTTCGGTGACCTCTTCGCCCACGTGGTGCTGTGGAACGACGACTTCTATCTGGAGGACGGGCTCCACCGCGCCTTGCGCGCGGCCCTCCAGCAGCGCAACGTGCTCCACGCGCGCGTCCACGTGGTGAAGGAGAGCGCATGAGGCCCCGGTTCGTCACCTCCGCCGTCACCCTGCTCGTGCTCGTCGTCATCGTCGGTGGTGCGGGCTACTGGGGCTGGAAGCACGTGACGGCGCCGGCGCCCGGCCTCCTGCCGTCCAACGTCTGCCAGACCAAGACGCGTCGAGGTCATCCTGCGGGCGAACCAGGTGACGGTCAGCGTCTACAACGCCGGCACGCGAGGCCGGGCTGGCGCACGACGTCCTGAAGAAGCTGACGAAGCGGGGATTCCGGGCGGGCGTGGCCGCCAACACCTCGGAGAACGTCAAGAAGGTGCTCGTGCGCACCTCCCTGCCCAACTCCGCTCAGGCGCGGCTCGTGGCCGCTCAGTTCGGCGTGGACGTCACCGTCTCCGCCGTGGACCTGGGCCCCGGGGTCGACGTCGTGGTGGGCAACAAGTTCAAGGGTCTGGTCGCCGGCGTGCCGACGACCCTCACCTACACCGACGAACAGGAGGTCTGCTCCTCCTCGACGACCAGCTCCCCGACGACGTCGCCCACGACGACCGCGTCGACCACGTCGTCACCCTCCTCCTAACCACTGCGCCAGCCGGCCCATCCGGGACAGCGACCTGAGCCGCTCCTCGGTCTCCTCGCGCAGCGCTCCGGGTGTCACCACCAGCAGGTCGTCCCCGCGCCGAGCACCGTCCTGGACTCCGGGACGTCAGCTCGTCGTCACGCATCACCAGCGCGACGCTGGCGTTGTCCGGCAGTCGCAGCTCCCCGACCTCGACGCCGTGCAGCCGGGACCGCTTGGTCACCGTGACGATGAGCAGGTCGGCCGCGACGCGGTCCAGCGGCGCCGCCTCGATGTCGACGTCCCGCGGCTGCTCGGGCAGCAGCACCCCCAGTCGCCGGGCGGCCCACGGGAGGGTCGGCCCGGTGAGCACCGTGAAGACCACGACGAAGACGAAGACGATGTCGAAGAGGCGCGAGGCCTCGGGCACCGCGGCGGCGAGCGGAATGGTGCTCAGCACGATAGGTACGGCGCCCCGGAGCCCCGCCCACGACAGGAACGCCTCCCTCGCGCAGCGTCAGCGGCTTGACCACGGCACAGGCCAGCACCGACAGCGGCCGCGCGACGAGCGTCACGACGACGCCGATCACGAGGGCGTCCACGACGTCCAGCCAGGTCAGGGTCGACGGCCGGACGAGCAGGCCGAGCATGATGAACAGGCCGATCTGGGCCAGCCACGCCGACCCCTGCGAGAAGGAACGGGTCACCGAGCGGTGCGGCAGGTCGGAGTTGCCGAGGATGACGGCGGCCACGTAGACGGCGGCGAAGCCGGACAGGTGGATCGTCGCTGCCCCGCCGTACGCGAGGACGGCGAGGGCGAGCACCGCGAGCGGATACAGGCCGGACGACGGGCAGCGCGACCCGGCGCATCAGATAGGCGCCGGCCCTGCCCACGACCAGGCCCGACGACGACTCCGCCGAGCAGCTCCCACAGGATCAGCCGAGGAAGCCCCCGACCCCGTAGTCGAGGACGTGCCCGCTGCTGACCAGGGTGACCAGCACGACGGTCGGGGCGTCGTTGAGACCGGACTCGGCCTCCAGCACCGCGGTCAGCCGACGCGGCACCGGGACCTGCCGCAGCACCGCGAACACCGCGGCCGAGTCGGTGGGCGAGACCACCGCGCCCAGCAGCACGGCCAGCTGCCAGTCCATGCCGAGGCACGAAGTGGGCCACCAGCGCCATCACCGTCACGCTCACCGCGATGCCGATCGTGGCCAGCGCGGCGCCCAGCGGGGCGGCGGGCCGGAGCTCCTTCCAGTCGGTGGTGAGGCCACCTTCGGCGAGGATCACGACGAGGGCGCCGAAGCCGAGCGCGTGCGCCGTAGCCGCGTCGTCGAAGCGGAGGCCGACCACGCCGAGACCGACTCCGAAGGCGAGGTAGATGCAGCAGGCTGGGGAGGCCGGCACGGGCCGAGAGCCGCACCGCGAGCACCGACACCAGGGTGATGGCCGCACCCACCAGGAGCAGGGTGTCCAGCGTCTCGATGTCGAACGTCACCCGGCACCTCCTCCGTCGGCGTTGGCATCCATCCTACGGATCCGTTCGCCCGGGCTCAGCCGAACGGCGGCCAGAGAGCCTCGCTACCGTGAGCGGGTGAGGACCCCGCGCAGGCAGCCGAGAGGTACGCCGTGGCCAGCCGGGCGAACGTCCCGCCCTTCCACGTCATGGACCTGTTGGCGCGAGCGAACGAGCGGATGCGCACCCACGGCGACCTGATCAACCTGGCCGCCGGCCAGCCCTCGACCCCGGCTCCGCACGCGGTCCGGCAGGCCGCCGTCCGAGCGATGGAGGAGGACTCCTCGGATACACCGAGGCGCTCGGAATCCCCGAGCTGCGGTCGGCGATCTGCGACCACCACGAGCGCTTCCACGGGCTGCACCTCACCCCCGACGACGTCATGGTGACGACCGGCTCGTCGGGTGGGTTCCTGCTGGCCTTCCTGGCCTCCTTCGAGGCCGGCGACCGCGTCGCCATCGCCCGGCCCGGCTACCCCTGCTACCGCAACGTGCTGACGTCGCTGGGCTGCGAGGTGGTCGAGCTCCCCACCGGCCCGGAGACCCGGTTCCAGCCGACCGTCGGGATGCTGGAGGCGCTCGAGCGGCCGGTCCAGGGGCTGGTGGTCGCCTCGCCGGCCAACCCGACGGGCACGATGCTGACGCCCGACGAGCTGGCCGGGCTCGCCCGCTGGTGCGAGGCCAACGGGGTCCAGCTGATCAGCGACGAGATCTACCACGGCATCGAGTACGCCACACCGATGCAGCACTCCTCGGCCTGGCAGACCTCGCGCGAGGCGGTCGTCTTCAACTCGTTCTCGAAGTACTTCTCCATGACCGGCTGGCGGCTGGGCTGGATGCTGGTGCCCGAGCGGCTGCGCCGGGCCGTCGACGTGCTGACCGGCAACTTCACCATCTGCCCGCCGACACTGTCCCAGCACGCGGCCATCGCCGCGTTCAGCGAGGAGTCGTACGCCGAGTGCGACTCCCACGTCGCCCGCTACGCCGAGAACCGCCGCATCCTGCTCGACGGCCTGCCCGGAATCGGCCTCGACAAGCTGGCTCCGGCGGACGGTGCGTTCTACATCTACGCCGACGTCTCCCACCTGACCGACGACTCGATGGCGTTCTGCCGGCGGATGCTCGACGAAACCGGCGTGGCCGTGGCCTCCGGCGTCGACTTCGACACCGTCGACGGTCACCGGTTCCTGCGATTCTCCTTCGCGGGGCGACCCGAGCAGATGTCGGAGGCCCTGGAGCGGATGGACGCCTGGCTCCCGGCGTAGGCGGGCTGAAGGTCCGAAGCCGCGTCTCGCGGCCCCCCTCGTTGGCCTCGAGACGCGACTTCGACGTTCCTCAGTGGCTCCTCAAGGAGCCGGCGCCGTCATCCCTCGACGATCTCGGTCGGCGCTCCGTGCACGGCCGGGATCTGGCCCATCCGGCCCTTCTGGAAGTCCTCGTAGGCCTCCATCACCTCGGCGCGGGTGTTCATCACGAACGGCCCCGCCCAGGCCACGGGCTCGCGGATCGGTCGGCCGCCGAGCACCACGACGTCGAGCGCCGCGTGACGAGACTCCTGCTTCTCGTCGGCGAGGACACGG
This sequence comes from uncultured Actinomycetota bacterium, assembly GCA_963805655.1. Lineage (GTDB taxonomy): Bacteria > Actinomycetota > Actinomycetes > Propionibacteriales > Nocardioidaceae > CAWDVB01. Next base: position 22,846 of record CAWDVB010000001.1, read on the forward strand.
ACCAGGTCGCCGGCCCCGAGGACGGCGAGCTGACCGGTGCGGAACGGCTGACCCTGCGGGCCTACCCGCCCGTTGCCGTTGAGCACGTAGACGAGCGCGTTGAAGCCGGGCTCCCAGGGCAGGTCCATCTGCGATCCCGGGGCGAGGGTGGCATGCACCATGGCGATCGGGGTGTACGTCATGCCCGGCCCGGTCTGGCCGCCGACCTCGCCGGCGATGACCCGGACCAGCGCCCCGGCGTCGTGGGTGGTCGTCAGCCCGAGGGTGGACGAGCGCAGGTCCTGGTAGCGAGGGGGCGCCCACTTCTGGTCGCGCGGCAGGTTGACCCACAGCTGCAGCCCGTGGAACAGGCCGCCCTGCTGGACCAGCCACTCCGGCGGTGCCTCGATGTGCAGCAGATCCGGACCCGGCGGTCATCCACTGGGTGTCCCCGTTGGTGATGGTGCCGCCGCCGCCGTTGCTGTCCTGGTGGTCGAAGACGCCGTCGATGATGTAGGTGACGGTCTCGAAGCCGCGGTGCGGGTGCCACGGGGTGCCCTTGGGCTCGCCCGGCGCGTAGTCGACCTCGCCCATCTGGTCCATGTGGATGAACGGGTCCAGTGCCTGCATCGGGACGCCCTGGAAGGCGCGGCGGACAGGGAAGCCCTCCCCCTCGTACCCGCTGGGCGCCGAGGTCACCGACACGACGGGACGAACGACGTCGCCGGGCGCGGCCGGGCGCAGGCGGGGCAGGACGGTCAGGTCGTCGACGGTCACGGCCGGCATGGCGTCTCCTCCGGTTGAATCTTCTTGTTGAATCTTCAACGTCCCCAACAGTACCCAGGGCGGGGAGATTCCCCGGTCACACGGTGACGACCTCGGCCGAGCCCGGCGCCCAGGAGCACCGAGCGGGCCCGGTCCAGCAGCTCCTGGTCGGCCTCGGGAATGGACGCAGCCGGCGCCCGTACGCCGTGCGGACGGAACCCGATCACCACCACCCGCACCTGCGGATCGAGGTCCGCCAGCCAGGCCGCCGTGGCGACGAGCTGCTCCTCCGACTCGTTGAATCCGGGCACCAGGGGCAGCCGGACCTCGTACAGCGCGCCGCGGTCGTGCAGGTAGCGGATCGAGTCCAGCACGAGTCCGTTGCCCCGACCGGTCAGGTGGTGGTGCACCTCGGGGTCGAGGGCCTTGAGATCGACCATGAAACCGTCGGTCACCGGCAGGAGCTCGTCCCAGACACGCGCCAGGGCGTGCCCGTTGGTGTCGACGAACGTCGTCAGGCGGGAGAGCTGGTCGTCAGCCCGCACCGCGGCGAAGAGGTCCCGCACGAAACTCCACTGCGCCGTCGCCTCGCCTCCCGAGACGGTCACACCGGAGAGGTACGGCTCGAGCGGACGGATCCGGTGCAGCAGCGCGTCGACCGTGCTCTCGCCTGTTCCCTCGCCCCGAGGCGGGATCGTCTCGGGGTTGTGGCAGATCAGGCAGTCGAACGGACACCCCTGGGTGAAGACGACGAACCGGTTGCCCGGACCGTCCACCCAGGAGAATGGGACGACGTCAGCGAGCCGGGCCACCGTCGAGCTCACGAGCCACCACCCGCTTCGGCTTGCGCTGGTCGACATGCGACTGGGCCACGGAACCTGCTCCCAGGAAGGTGCTGGCATGCCGTGCACCCTCCTCGATCTTCACGAGGTCCGACTTGCGAACCAGGTAGCCGGTGATCCGGATGAAGTCGTTGCTGTCCAGGTTGAACGTGAAGTCGCGCATCCCGGTCCGGAAGGCCCCGCGGATCACGTCGACCACCGCCCGCGGATTGCGGCGCGTCGTGTCGTCGAAGGCCAGCACGTCGCTGATGCCGGACGGGAACAGGGCGTGATGAGGGCTGACCGCCTGCAGGTGCTCGAGCAGCGGGGGCTCGTCGCCCACCGGGACGCGGCAGCCGGCCGTGACGCCGAGGTCGGAGTCGATGCCCGACTGGCTGTGCAGCAGGGCGCGGCCGGCGTTTCCGTCGCAGTACGGCAGCGGGCGCGCGGCGACCAGGTCGGCCAGCCGTCGCAGGATCAGCTCGGCGAGCTCGTTGGCAGGAGCGTCATGCCCATAGCGGCCCTCACCGCCCTCGTGCTCCAGCACCAGCGAGACGGCCTCCGCCAGCCCGTACACCCCGAACATGGCCGAGTACCGGTCCAGGCTCAACAGGCCCTCGGCGGCCAGCCAGGAGTGCTCGAAGAAGCGCGCCTCCTCGACGAGGTGGCGGATCCGTGACTCCATCAGCTCGGCGGTGAGCTCGACGAACCGGGGCAGCAGGTCGTTGAGGAACGAGTCGCGCGAGCCGTGGTGCCGCAGTGCGACCTCGCGCAGGTTGAGCCGGACCAGCGTGTGCGAGCCCCCGCCGACGCGCAGCGAGTTGTAGCACGACGCCACGCCGTACGACGGCCCGAGCCCCTCGGCCATCATCGGGTCGTTCACGAAGTGCGGCTGGCCGCACGCGAAGACCGTCTCCACCGCATCCACGAGCAGGGCGTCCGGCGTGAGCTCGGGGTGCACCTTGAGGCTGAGGTTGGGAACGACCTGGAGCAGCTCGCGCTCGAGTCGCAGCGCCATCCTGCCGACGCGGGTGTCGCGCGGGCCCAGGTTCGCGTGGGTGAACGCGTCGGGCAGCATGCGGTCGAGCGAGATCCAGAACAGACGCAGCTTGTGGTGCAGCGCGTCGTCGTCGACCCCGTCGACGAAGCGCTCGAGGAGCTCGTCGAGGTCACCGAGCCACACCGGGTAGCCGGTGATGGACGGGACGTGGGTGTAGGCGATCAGTAGGTGCGCGAGCGCCTCGTCGAGGTCACGCGCAGGCCCGAGCTCGAGGAACTCCGAGCCCTCGCGCAGCAGCCGCGCGTAGTCGGGGAGGTTGTAGCGCGGCCGGTAGGGCGCGTTCCCCTCGTAGAGGTCGCAGATCACCCGCTTCTCGAGCGCCTCCGCGCACGCGGCGGACACCGGCGGCGGGTCGAGGGAGTTCTCGGCGAGCAGCGCGAGCTGCTGCAGCCGCTGGCGATAGGTGAGGGTCGGGTCGTCGACCACATGGCGCGCAAGATCCCGGAGCTCGGTCAGTTCCACCCTCCCAGCCTGTGTGCCGCCCCGCCGGCGCCACAGGGGCAGAAGTCCCCCGTCGCGCGGGCGGTGGGTCGGTCCCCCGGAGCCACGAACGGCATCGGCCGGACCCGAAACGGGCCCGGCCGATGCGCTGAAGATGGCGGTGGCGGCGGGATTTGAACCCGCGGTGGACTTCCGCCCACAAACGCTTTCGAGGCGTTCTCCTTAGGCCGCTCGGACACGCCACCGCGCAGAAGGCTACCGGACCCCGACCGGCCCGCCGAATTCGCAGACGGACAGAACTAGGCCTCGCCGCGGTGGCCCGTGAAGAACTCGACGAGCAGGTCGTGACTCTCCTGGGCACGCACGCCGCTGATCACCTCGGGCCGGTGGTTGAGCCGCCGGTCCCGGACGACGTCCCAGAGGGAGCCGACCGCCCCCGCCTTGTCGTCGAAGGCGGCGAAGACGAGGCGATCGACCCGGGCGAGCACGGTCGCGCCGGCGCACATGGTGCAGGGCTCGAGCGTCACGACCAGGGTGCAGCCTTCGAGCCGCCAGCTGCTCAGCCGCTCGGCGGCCTGTCGCAGGGCGACGATCTCGGCATGCGCCGTGGGATCCTGGTCGGCCTCCCGGCGGTTGCCTCCACGACCGACGACCTTCCCGGCGGGATCGAGGACGACCGCGCCGATCGGCACGTCGCCACCGGAGAGCGCACGGCGGGCCTCCTCGAGGGCCAGCCCCATCGGCCCGTCCCACTGCAGCAGCTCCATCAGGGTGCCGCGACTCCGGAGAGCTCGTCGTACAGGCTGCCGAAGCCGAGCTTGCGAGCGATGTCGCCGAGCATCTCGTCGGGGTAGAGCTCGTAGTCGTCGAGCAGCGCCCCCATCGCCATCGCGTCGAAGCCGAAGTCGGAGACGATGGCGAGGTCACCTGCGGGCCCCTGGTCGTCCTCGTCCTCGGGCACCGGAAGGTCGAGCAGGTCGACCACGTCCCGGGCGATCGGCCACTCGCTGGCGGCGGTGGCGTCGGAGAGCAGCACGCGCACCATGGGGCCGGCGACCCGCACCAAGACGAAGAAGTCCTCATCGACCGAGATCATCCCGAGCGAGCCGAAGTCGCCGGGCCATCGGCGCATCTCGGTCACGAAGTCATCGAGACTCTCTGCCACCTCCTCGGCGACGGGAGTCACCTGCCAGACGCCCTCCTCGCGGTAGGCGACCAGGGCGAAGTCGACCCCGCCGACCTCGTCGTCGCTCTCCTCAGCCATGCCGTCCTCCGTGATCCATCCCCGGCGTCCAGCGTCCCAGAGGGCCGAGCGGCTGACTAGCCCCCGACGCGGATCCTCAGGATGGCTTTCGCGGGCGTTCCCACCGATAGGTTGAGGTCATGCGGCTGAACGTCATCGACCATCCCCTGGTCTCGCACAAGCTCACCACGCTCCGCGACGAGCGCACCGAGTCCCCGACCTTCCGGCTGTTGGCCGAGGAGCTGGTCACTCTGCTGGCCTACGAGGCGACCCGGGACGTCCGGGTTGAGAACGTCACGGTGCAGTCCCCCGTGGCCGTTGCCCACGGCGTGCACCTGGTACACCCCCGGCCCTTGGTCGTCCCGATCCTGCGCGCCGGCCTGGGGATGCTGGACGGGATGATGCGCCTCCTGCCGACCGCTGAGGTCGGCTTCCTCGGGATGGTGCGCAACGAGGAGACGTTGGAGGCCTCGACGTACGCCGAGAGGCTGCCGGAGGACCTGTCGGGCCGTCAGTGCTACATCCTCGACCCGATGCTCGCGACCGGCGGCACTCTGGCGCACGCGATCCGGTTCCTGGTCAACCGCGGGGCCGACGACATCACCGCGATCTGCCTGCTGGCCGCTCCCGAAGGCTGCGACAGGCTCGCGGACCAGGTCGACCACCTCGACGTCCCGGTCACCGTCGTCGTCGCGGCGGTGGACGAGCGTCTCAACGAGCGGGGCTACATCGTGCCCGGCCTCGGCGACGCGGGCGACCGGCTCTACGGGCGCGTGCAGTAGCCGTCCCGGGGCGGCTACGTCAGACGCGACACCGCCACGACGACGGCAAGGATCAGCGTGAACAGCGCGAGGCCGAGCAGGGAGAGATCCCACCCCCGGGCCTGGAGCCGCTCGGGCCGCGTTCCCCGGGGCCGTCGTCGCGCCACGAACGTCCCCAGCCACCTCGCGACCATCACCACGACCTCCCAGTCGGCCCCCGTTGTGGCCCACTGTAAGTCCGATGCCGGCCAAAGCGCTGGGACCGCGCTCGGCGGGCCTCCGCTAGCGATACTCGGGGTTCTCGAAGTCGAAGCGCGACCCGGCGTCCCAGAGCGCCCGCTGGTTCCCGTGTACGGGGATCCCGCCGGCCTGCTTGAGCATCCGCGCCGTGTGCATGAGGTTCCACGTCATGAAAGTCGTGTTCCGGTTCGTGAAGTCGTTCTCCGGCCCCCCGCTGCCCGGGTCGAGGTAGGACGGGCCCGGGCCCGCCTCGCCGATCCAGCCGGCGTCGGCCTGGGGCGGGATCAGGTAGCCGATGTGCTGCAGGCTGTAGAGGACGTTCATCGCGCAGTGCTTGATGCCGTCCTCGTTGCCGGTGATCAGGCAGCCGCCCACCCGGCCGTAGTAGGCGTACTGGCCGGCGTCGTTGAGCTCACCGGAGCCGCCGTACAGCCGCTCGATCACCTTCTTCATCACGCTGGAGTTGTCGCCGAGCCAGATCGGTCCGGCCAGCACGAGGATGTCGTTGTCCATGATCTGCTGCCAGATGTCCGGCCAGGCGTCGGTCTCCCACCCGTGCTCGGTCATGTCGAGGTACACGCCGGTCGCGATGTCGTGGTCGACCGCGCGCAGCACCTCCACGCCGACCCCGTGCTTCATCATGATCGACGCACTGATGTCGATCAGGCCCTCGGTGTGCGACAGCTCGGGGCTCTTCTTCAGGGTGCAGTTGACGAACATGGCCCGCAGGCCGGAGAAGTCCAGATCCATGCCTCGACCCTCGACCCAGCACCGGGCGAAAGCAAGGGACATCGACGGAGCTCATCGAGGCCGGCCACATGATGTGGCCGGCCTCGATGAGTAGGGGGTCGAGGCTGAGCCGTCGGGGGAGACCGCGTCCAACCCCGACCCGGTCCGGCGGGGGCCCGGTCCCCACGCAGCGGCGCTTCCAGGAACCGGACCCCCTGCTGGAGGGCGGGCTCCCGTGTACCGCAACTGCAAGCGCCGGTGCGTGGGTGCCCTGTCGAAACCTCGCAAGGGCTCGGGGCCCCGACGAGGCAGGACTGGTTGGTCAGGGGCTTACCGCTGCGCCCTGGCCAGTGATTCCTCGGGGGCCCGTGTGGCACGGGCCCCCGAGGACATCAGCTCACCGGATCCTGATTCCGTTGGTCCTGGCCCCGAAGGAGATCAGGGTCGGCTTGACCTTGGCGTGGTACCTGCTGAGCTTGTTCCCGTTCTTGTCGGTCACCTTCAGCTTCGCCACACCGTGAGAGTTGACGAGCGCCTTGCCGATCTTGTGGTGGCCGCGCTTGAACACGACGGTCGCACCGGTGTCGGCAGGTGACGTCCTCACCTTGAGCACGTCCAGGGTGCCCTTCGAATGACCCTTAAGAGCCGCCGAGACGGCGTTCTTGAAGGTCACCGAGTCATACAGCTTGGCAACCTGGATGCCGTTCACGCTGACCACGGCGGAGATGTTCGCCGTGCCGGCGGTGGTGCCCATGAAGTTGTACGTCAGGACACCGTTCGCGTTGGTGCAGTCGCTGACCGACCCGTTGCCCGAAGGCCCGCTCCGGAGGAACTGGACATCCGCGCAGTTGATCGGCACGCCGTACTGGTCGATCGCCGTGACCTTCTCCGTCACCGTCGTGCCCACATCCGCCATGTTGTTGGACGTGTCGTTCGCGAGCGTGATGGTGGAGTTCGCTGCATCCACGGTGTACCAGTTCAGCGCCAGGCTTCCCGTCAGGCTCTGGCTGCCGGAAGTCCAGTCGCCGTAGCCGTACTGGAAACCGGCCTTCGAGCCATCCGCGTCGGCCCACGTCAGCTCAGGCGCACTGCTCCACGACACCTGGGCGTTCTCGGCCCCTGGGGCGTAGTAGTCGTAGAAGTACACCTGACCATCAGCGCAGGAGTCCGCAGGAACGCCCGGGAAGCCGAAGTGGCTGAAGGAGCAGTTCCAGTCGTAGTCGCCCTGACCACTCTGGCTGAACCCGCTGAGCGATGCCGGGACCGGGTTGCCGAACTGATCGGTGGCCACCATGTTGTAGAAGACATCCGTGCTGTCGAAACGGACGTTCGGCAGTGCAGACAGCGCTGACTGATGGGGAGCCAGAACGAAGTCCACCGAGCTACCGTTCAGCGCGTCCTGCGTGCTGAAGTCGACTCCGTAGTTCTTCGACGCAGCACCCGCAGAGGCCGAGACCTTCATGGTCAGCGTTCCGTCGGTGTCGAAGGCCGAGTCACGACCGATCGCCACGGGGAACTCCGCCACTCCGGAGTCGTTCGTCTTCACTGTGATGGATGTACCGTCCGAGGCCCAGTCGCCGACCAGGTCGCTCGCCGAAGTGGGCATCGTCGCCGGAACGAAGTCGCCCGACTTGTTGACCTTCGGGAAGTACCCGTGATCCACGGTCAGCGTCACCGGGACATCGGCCAGCGTGTCCCCACCGGCGTTCTTGACGGTCATCGCCACGTCCACCGGGTCACCGGGAGTCGGGCCTCCGACGCCGATACCGAGGGTGTCGTCGTTGATGGTCGACGCCGCGATGGTGGCCGGCGTCATGTCGGCGATGAAGTCGATCGTGAGGGTCGGCGCAGACTGGGAGATGCTCGACGCGTCGAGAGCCACGCCGAGCTCGTTGTCCACCGGTGAAAGCGCCGGGTCGTTGATCGCGACTGCGAAGGCTCCGGAACCATCGGTCGTGGCCGTTGCGCTCAACGCTCCGTTGCGAGTCGTGCCAGCCGGCTGGTCCGCCTGCTTGGCAAGGATCGCGTCCGCAGTGCCGCTGGTGGAGGTGCCACTCAGCGTCAGCGTCACGTCACGGCTGGTGAGGGCGGTGCCGTCTTCCAGCGCTACTGTCCCGGTCACAGTGCTCACCGCACCGGACTGGAGCTGCGTGTAGGTGCCGGCGTCGAAGGCCACCTGAGCGGTGCCGGCCTTGAAGGTCAGCGTGTTCCCCGCCAGGTCGCCCGACTGCTGCCCCGGCTTGCCGTTCATCTCGACGTACGAGGTGATCTTGTAGGTGCCGGGTGCGGCGATCTCGTTCGAACCGAACGGGATCTTCGCCTTGCCGGACGAGTTCGTCGTCACCGAGTAGTCCCGCTCGTCCTTGTTGGTTCCGTCGAAGGAGACGAAGGACTGGTGGAACAGGACGGTGGCGCCCGCGATCGGGTTACCGTTCTGGTCATCCAGAACCGCGGCCATGTCGCCCGCGCTGTACTCGCTGTAGTCGAATGCCGACGGCAGCGAAGAGCTCGCAGTCAAGGTGGTCGGGACAGCGGTGTACTGCGTCACCGTGGCCGAGACCTTGAAGTCGCTCGCCGGGTTGTAGCTGCCGTAGTCGGACGTCGCGTCGACGACGAACGAGTAGGTGCCTGCTGCGTAGCCCGAGAAGGTCGCCGTGCCATCAGCGCCGGTGACGTCCTGAACCGTGTTGTCGTCCGCCTGGTAGACATGAGCACCGTCGATCGGCTTGCCGTTCTGGTCCAGGACCGTCACGACGATGTCAGCGGTGTTGCCCGACTGCACGTTCGGCGGCATCGCATCTGCGGTCACCGTGGTGATCGTCTGCTTGTAGAGCTCGACGACCGACGCGTCGGAGGTGCCGCCGGTGTTCGCCGTCGCCTGGACGGCAGCGGAGTTGACGATGGGAGCGGTGGAGTCCCACACGTATCCCGAGAAGTCCACGGCACCGGTCCACGACGAGATCCCGTGCGAAGGGGTGCCCAGGCCCGCCGAGGTGAGATTCCCGCTCCCGAGGAGGTTGACGTCCACTGAGGAGTCGGACGTGGTGCCCGAGATGACACCGAAGTCACCGGAGCCGTCCGGCGCCTGGAACACACCGACACTCGCGCCAAGAGCAGTGCCGATGTTCACGGTCGGCGCCGACGGGTCATAGGTCAAGTTGGCGGCGGTGCCGACGACTCCCTGGGGGTCACCGGCGGCGTTCTCACCGACGGCCTGGATCTCCAGGGCACCGGTTGCGGCGGTTGCCATCGCGACCGCGTCAGACGTGCCGGGGGTCCATTCAGTGTCTGCGACGCCACTCGAAACGTGAACTGCGCTGCCGATGTCTGACCACGTGGTGCCGGCATCGGTCGACAACTGGAACTGAACCTGGACGTCAGCGGAATCTGCCGCCAAGAGGTGGATCGAGGTATTGACGCCATCATTCAGGGTCGAGATGGTGCCGCCTGCCTGTGGACTCAGAAGCTGGTCGGAGAGCGAGGCTGCATATGCAGACCCACTCATCGCAAATGGCAGCAGTCCCAGGGTCACAGCCCCTACTGCTGCCATTGCGAGACCACGCGTCTTGCCGCTGCTGGTCATGCGCATTCCTTCCGTTGGTCAGAACGAGGTGGATCCCCCGTTCGTCAGCCCGTGCCCGGCACCGCCTCGCGCACGAGGCACGCCAGGGCACAGGCATGGCTCCTGCAACCTAGGAAGGAGCGAGACGGGCGCGATGCCTTGCGGGGGGTCGAACTGTTCTTGCAGCCGGAACGTTCAGGCTGCACGAATCGGTCTGGGGTCTTGAAAGGGGGAGCATGATGAGAGCGTTGGATGTGAGCAAGTGCCCTGGCTTGTCCAGGAGCTTGTCTACGGGGGCGATACGTTTGGCGGCGGTTGGCAGACCGGTCCGCCTCATATCGGGTTCCGCAATGCTGCACGGCGGCTCCTATGTGATGGAGCCGCGGGCCGCATGGTTGCTCCAGGTTTGCCGGGTGGCCCGCCACCCGGGACAGACTCGGCGCGCATTTGCGGGGAACCTGAACGAGGCGGGCTTCGCAGCGGATGAGTGGACGCTCACCCGTTGGGAGTCAGGTGAGCACAAGATCCACCTCAAAGCGGGGCGCGCGTACGACGCGATCCTGCACGACGGCCGACCGCTGATCACGGCCGCCTTGGCCTACATCAAGTCGAGCCCCATGCGCGCAGGTCGCAACAGCCGAGAGAGCCCGGTTGCGAATCTGGATGACATGCAGTTCGACGCTCTGTTCGCGCGGGTGCACTCGGGCAATGGGACCGGCCTGGACTGGTACAACCTCCTGATCGACCGACGTGTTCACGAGGCGAACTTCCTTCCCTCCTTCATCTGGACAGCCCTCACCACGAACCTCCTGGACGAGCTGCCGCGGGCAGTCGGGTCTGCGATCGCGCTCCGCAAGAAGGCCCTGCATCTCATCACCGGTGGAGGCAACGGCGTTGTGGAGAAGGCATACCGGGATCACCTGGCTTCACAGACCTGCCAGGTGCTCACCTCCTCCATGCTCAATCTCGTCAACGGCAAGAGCCCGGCCTACAACCGCCTGGCGCTCGACTCCCTGAGGCACGCCGACGCGCGTGGCCGGTGGGCGGCGATGCATGCCGTCGCGGGAAAGCTCGCTCTCGGACACTTCAGGACCGCCGACCTCTCACGCATCAGCGCTGAGGCGCTGGCCATCGTCCGGGAGGGCCCCCTCCACGACGGAGGGGAGGCACTGCTTCGCGCCCTCCCCGTGGACGCCCAGTTCCAGATCGCGCAGTCGGTGCGCAACGGACCACTCCTCCTGAAGTCCCTGACCAGCCTCCATCCGCTCAGCACTTCGTGGAGGACCTTGCTGAGGACCATCAGCCAGGAGGCGAGGGATGATCTCGCGGTGCTGGCCCTGCAAGAAGACGTCATGCTGGAGGCCCTGGTCACCGAGGCGATCGTGCACCCCCACTTCGAGGGACGGATCGCGGCACGGATACTGCTGGAAGCCTCGCCCTACCGGCCAGCACTCGCGCGCAGCGCGGCCCGGCTGCTTGCGCTGGCACCTCCCGAGCATCAGGCCCCGCTGGGAGAGTTCCTGGTCTTCATGGTCGGTGACGAGAACCGTGAGCAACTGATCGCCGTCGTTGCCAGTCGGCAGTCCGAGCTCGCGCGCTACTACGCACTCCTCGCTCTCGGCCGGATTCCCGGCTCTCTCGACGAGTCCGACCTGCAAGCCATTCACCAGGCGGTGAACCGCGGCACCGGACTGATCGGGCGTGGCGCTCTGTATGCCCTGGCCATGCACGGACAGCTGGCGGGAGAGGGGCCAGATCTCGCCGACACGAAGGCCGAGTTCGTCCGTGAGTGCGGAGCGATCCCCGGCCACGCCATCCACGCATAGATGGGGTCCCTCGGTGGGAGCTCAGCCCCCTGCTGGTCTCGATGACACGGCGAGGCGCGACTCGCCGGGTCAGGAGTGCACGCCGAACACGCTGACTGCGTACTCGTCGCTCGGCTCCTCGCGGCCCCATCCGCCGAACCTGCGGCTCAGCACGAAACCGGCCTCCTCGAACGCGTGTCGGTACGTCTCGAAGTCCACCAGCAGCGCACCGGGGGGAAGGTGCTCCCGGGTGAGACCGAAGCCGGTGACGACCAGGCCGTGTTCGGAGAGGTGACGACGCAGGTTGGCGGCCACCGGTCCGTATGTCGCAGGCTCGATGAAGGGGAACACGTTGCCGGCGGCGACGATCGCATCGAACCTCCCGAGCACCATGTGCTCGAGATCGCTGTGATGCCAGGCGATGTCGGGACGTCGGCCCCGTGCGACCTCGATCATCGCCTCGTCCACGTCCACGCCCTCGGCATGGAACCCGAGGTCGGCCAGGCGTGCCGCGATCCGCCCCGTTCCGCAGCCGGCGTCGAGGATCCTGGCTCCGGGACGGACCAGATCGAGGAGCAACGCCACCTCACCGTGTACGTCCCTTCCCTCCTCGGTCAGACGGTCGAAGTGGGCGGCGTACCTCGAGGCGTAGTCCGGGCCGTTGCTCTCGGCCGCGGACCGCTTCCACAGGTCGCCGGGTCGGGTCATGGCGCCACGGTAGCTGCGCGACTTGATGCACGGAGAGTGACGCAAGTGACGAGACAGGGCAGAAGGTTCGACTGATTCTCCGCGGGGCTGCTCGTTGCGGTTGGCAACCATTCGCCGGCGCCCTACGCTCCTGTGTCAATGCTGGCGCGTTCGGCCCAATTGCGTAGGTTTCTGTCCACTCGGGGCTCGCGGCGTGTCAAGAAGGAGCCTTCGATGACCATCCCGACCACTCGATCGAGCCTGCGGCGCCGGCGTGCTGAGGCCCAGCGCTGTCCTGATGACCCTGGCCATGGCAGGCTGGATGGTCGGCCTGTTCGCCACCAGCGCTCAAGCCAAGGGCGGGCAACCTGACGTCGGCTCACGCGATCGCCAAGCACATCACTCCCGTCCGGAGCGCGGCCCACGGCCAGGGCGGTGGAGGCGGGAAGGGTGGCGGAGGCGGGAAGCCCGGCGGTGGCGGAGGCATCCAGGGATGGGGCATCAACTGGAACGGCGGCAACGTCCTCAACGACTCCAACGGCACGAACGTCTACTACATCTGGTACGGCAACTGGACCGACACCCAGGGCCGGGGTCCTGACGGACCTCGCCCAGAACATCGGCGGGTCGAGCTGGTACAACATCGAGACCACGTACTCGGACCTGAACGGCGCCATCGTCAACAAGGTCAACTACAAGGGCTGGGTCTCGGTCCCCGAGTCGTCGAAGTACGGGGGGACCAATCTGTCCGACAGCGGCATGTCGGCGATCGTCCAGGACGCGATCGGGAAGGGCTCGAACGGGAGCACTTCCCCTGGACCCGATCGGCGTCTACTTCGTGCTGACCGCGGCGGTGTCGACGAGACGAGTGGCTTCCTACCCAGTACTGCGGCTGGCACACCTACGACCAATCGGCCAACATCAGTACGCCTTCGTCGGCGACGCGCCGCAACACTGTGCGGGTGCGCCGCAGCAGACCAGCAGCTCCCCGAACGGCGACCCGCAGCCGACGCCATGGCGAGCGTGATTGCTCACGAGCTGGTCGAGGCAGCCAGCGACCCGAACCTGAATGCCTGGTACGACAACCGCGGCTACGAGAACGCCGACAAGTGCGCGTGGACCTTCGGGACGACGTACACGGTAACGGTCGGCAGGCGAACATGACTCTCGGGGGCAGAGGACTACCTGATCCAGCAGAACTGGCTGACAGAACGCACCTCGGAGCGGCTATTGCTCGCTCAGCTACTAGCCCGTGAACGCACGGGGGCTCCGGACCGGCTCGGTCCGGGGCCCTCAGCTGCGTGGCAGCGCCCTCGAGGGCCGGCGGGAGCACGGCGAAGGACGTCCCGGTCAGTAGTACCAGGGGAACTGCGACCAGTCGGGGTCCCGCTTCTCCAGGAAGGCGTCGCGGCCCTCCACGGCCTCGTCGGTCATGTAGGCCAGACGCGTGGTCTCGCCGGCGAAGAGCTGCTGGCCGACCAGGCCGTCGTCGATGAGGTTGAAGGCGTACTTCAGCATCCGCTGGGCCGTCGGCGACTTCCCGTTGATCTTGCGCCCCCACTCCAGCGCCTCGGCCTCCAGCTCGGCGTGGTCGACGACCTTGTTGACCATGCCCATCCGATGGGCGTCCTCGGCGGTGTAGACGTCGCCGAGGAAGAAGATCTCGCGGGCGAACTTCTGCCCGACCTGCCGGGCGAGGTAGGCCGAGCCGAATCCCCCGTCGAAGGAGCCGACGTCGGCGTCGGTCTGCTTGAAGCGAGCGTGCTCGCGGGAGGCCAGGGTGAGGTCGGCGACGACGTGGAGACTGTGACCGCCGCCGGCCGCCCACCCGTTCACCACGGCGATGACCACCTTGGGCATGAAGCGGATCAGCCGCTGGCACTCCAGGATGTGCAGCCGGGCCAGCCGCGCCTTGTCGACGGACTCGGCCTCCTCGCCGTGCGCGTACTGGTAGCCCGCACGACCGCGGATCCGCTGGTCGCCGCCGGAGCAGAAGGCCCAGCCGCCGTCCTTGGGCGAGGGGCCGTTCCCGGTGAGCAGCACGCACCCCACGTCGGGGGTGGTCCGGGCGTGCTCGAGCACCCGCAGCAGCTCGTCGACGGTGTGGGGTCGGAAGGCGTTGCGCACCTCGGGGCGGTCGAACGCGATCCGGACGGTGCCGTGGTCGACCGCGCGGTGGTAGGTGAGGTCGGTCAGGTCCTCGAAGCCCGGACGGAGCGCCAGGCGGCGGGATCGAAGGTCTCGGAGACGGAGGCGTCAGTCACGCGGCCACGCTATCGCCGCCCGGGCGCAACCGCCGGGACACCCGATCCGACGCGGCGGCTCAGCCATGGCGCGCGATCGAGACCGCCAGGGAGGCGAGGTGGCCCAGACGCGCCAGCTCGGACTCCAGGATCTCGGGTCCTCCCCGCCGGCCGAGGAGGACGATCTCCTCGGGCGCGCCCAGCGGCGCAGCGGCGAGCACGGTCGAGGCGAAGCCGTCCCAGCCCTCCTCCGGGCTCAGTCGCGCCGCCCGCTCCAGCGGAAGCCACCGGGCCACCCCCTCGTCCATGTCGGGGGCGGCGGAGGTCCGGTGCAGCACCACCACGCGCTCCTCGCTCTTGCGCACCCGCACGGCCCAGTCGGCCCGGAAGGTGAGGGGGACCAGGTCGATCAGCCGGTCCAGTGCGGCAAGCGGCTCCTCGGTCATGGTCTCGACGGCCTCCAGGTCCAAGAAGAGGTTGCCGCCCGCGCCGTAGCGGGAGATCCACAGCACCCGGACCCCGTCCAGAGCGCTGCAGACCGACACGATGGAGTCCGGCATCACCGTGGGCGCCATCTCCAGGAGAACGTCGTCGACGGCGGTGCCGTCGGCCCGGTGCTCGACGATCTCGATCGCCTCGATATCCGCCCCGGCCTCACCGATGGCAGCCGCGACGCGACCCAGCGAGCCGGGGACGTCCGGCAG
This sequence comes from uncultured Actinomycetota bacterium, assembly GCA_963805655.1. Lineage (GTDB taxonomy): Bacteria > Actinomycetota > Actinomycetes > Propionibacteriales > Nocardioidaceae > CAWDVB01. The sequence continues at coordinate 37,886 of CAWDVB010000001.1, forward strand.
CTCGATACGCAACAGGAAGGGCACGGCGGTCCTCTCAGAGTGTGGGTTGCGACGTCGAGGCTAGCCACGTTCGGTTACGCAACCGTTTCGCGCGTCCCGCCGATCGAGAAGCGGGCCCGCTCCTCGTAGCGCGGCCTGCCCCGGGGGCCCTCCCCGAGATGGGACTCGATGAGGACGAACTCCTCGACGTCGAACCAGTCGCTGGAGAAGGTCTCCAGGACGCGGACCCATCGGACGACGTCGCGAGGAGGGCGCCACACGGGCAAGCGTGACGTGCGGGGTGAATCGGGCACCGTCGACCGGGCAGCCCGACTTGGCGAAGGCCGCCCGGGTTCCGGTCGCAAGGCGGCGCAGCTCCTCGTCGTCGTTCCAGGGACTGTCGGCCTGCACACCGAGATAGAGCGACCCGGCCCCGCGAGGGGTCGGGGAAGGCCCCGGCGCCGGTCAGACGCATCCGGAACGGCGTCCGCCGGCGGCCCGCGCGGGCGAGCCGCTCGACCAGGTCCTCCTCGGCGCGCGCGGGTGCGGCGCCACTGAACGCGAGGGTGACGTGCCACTGCTCGGGCGAGGTCCACCGCAGGTCACGGCCCGCCTCGCGGCGCGACGTGAGGAACTCCCCCAGCGACTCGACGGCCGCCTCCGGGGGAACCACGGCGGCGAAGACCCTCATCGGGGAATCGTCCCACTCCCGGTCAGGAGGTGCGCTCCGGCAGTCCGTACCGCTCCCACCACCGGCGCATCGGACCCGGCGCCCACCAGTTGAGCCGGCCGAGGAGCTTCATCGCGGCGGGCACCAGCAGCGCCCGGACCACCGTCGCGTCCACCAGGAGGGCGACGAGCATGCCGACGCCGATCATCTTCATCATCACGATGCCGCTGAAGCCGAAGGCCCCGATGACCACCGCGAGCAGCAAGGCGGCACTGGTGATGATGCGCCCGGTCTTCTGCAGGCCGACGGCGACCGCGGTCGCGTTGTCGCTGCCCTGATCCCACTGCTCGCGGATCCGGGAGAGCAGGAAGACCTCGTAGTCCATGGAGAGCCCGAAGAGGATCGCCAGCATGAACACGGGCTGGGTGACGTCCAGGTAGCCCTCGGGAGAGAACCCCAGCAGGCCGCTCAGGTGGCCGTCGGCAAAGATCCACGTGACCACCCCGAACGACGCGGAGATCGACAGCGCGTTCATGACCACCGCCTTGATCGGCAGGATCAACGAGCCGAACGCCAAGAAGAGCAGCACGAACATGACGGAGACGACGATCAACGCCATCCACGGGAGGTGGTCGCGGATCGAGCCGATCAGGTCGACGGTCGCGGCCGTCTGCCCTCCCACCAGCGACTGGACTCCGGGGGGTCTGGGGACAGCGCGGAGATCGTTCACCAGCTGCTGGGACTGCCCGGTCTGCGAGTTCCCGTCCCAGGTGACGCGGACCAGTGTCTGGTCGCCCTTGCTCGCCATCGGGGTCACCGCGACGACCCCGCTCACCTGGCCGAGCGCGCCGGCGTACTGGGTGACCGCCTGCTGGTCGCCGCCGGTCACCATGATGTTCGCCGTCGACGTCTCCTGACCGAACTCGCGGTTCAGCTTCTCGGTGGCCTGGTACGACGGGGCGCTCTGCGGCAGCACGCGGTAGTCGACGCTCCCCCATCGGACGCCGAGGAACGGCGATGCGACCAGGAAGAGCACCGCGGTGACACCGACGATGATCAGCACCGGGCGGCCCATCACGACGTGGGCCAGCCGGGCCCAGGCGCCGTGGTCGGTGTCGGTGAGCACGGGACGGTTCCGGCGCCACGGCATCCGACCGACGTCGACCCGGCGACCGAACAGGCGCAGCACGGCGGGCAGCAGGGTGAGCGAGGTGACCATGGCGAGCAGGACGGCGGTGATCGCGCCGAACCCGAGCGACCGCAGGAAGGTCTGCGGGAAGACCAGCAGCGACGACATGGACGCCGCCACCGTGAGCCCCGAGAAGAGCACAGTCCGACCGGCGGTGTTCATGGTGATGCGGATCGCGGCGGCCGCGGCGTCCGGAGTGTCGTCGGGCAGGCGACCCAGCTCCTCACGGAAGCGGGTGATGATGAACAGGCCGTAGTCGATCGCCATGCCCATGCCGATCAGCGTGATCGCATTCACCGCGAACACCGAGATGTCGGTGTACCCGGCGATGATGCGGAGCGCCGCCAGCGAGCCGACGACGGTGACCAGCCCGACCATCACCGGCATCAGGGACGCGACCACGCTGCCGAAGATGAGCAGCGACAGGAGCACCACGAGGGGTGCGGACACCAGCTCGGCCCGCTTGAGGTCCTGCTCGGTGATCTTGCTGACGTCGCCGTAGACGGGGTACGCGCCGGCGAGGTCGAGGGTGAGCGTGTCGGAGGACAGCGCTCCCTTCACCGCCGTCCACGCCGTCGCCTTGTCCCCCTGCCCCTGGCCGGCGAGCGACATGACGACCGCGGTGGCGTGGCCGTCGGTACTCAGCAGCGACGGGCTGTGGGTGTCGTAGTAGGTCGACACGGAGGTCAGGTCGGACTGCGGGACGGCGGCCAGCGAAGCTCGGACCGCTGCCTCGAAGGCCGGATCGGTCGCCTTCAGCGTGGGGCTGGAGTAGATCGCGATGACGTCGGCGTTGAGGTTCCCGAACGTCTGCTGCTCGAGCGCGAGCTCCCGCGACGACTCGGTGGCCGGGTCGTCGAATCCTCCGTTGGCGAGGGAGCCGAACACCCCACTGCCGTAGAGGGCCGACACCACCACCAGGAAGATGCCGATCACGACGAACGCCCAGGCGCGATGAGCGATCGCGCCCGAGAGACGCTGGATCATCAGGTGGGCCTCGCTCGGAAGCTGGTTCGTGCGGCGCGGGTCACTGGACGCGGTGCGCCGCTGGGCCGACGGGGACTCTCCGGAGCGTATCGGCCCGGGCCAGCGTCAGTCGGCCCCGGCCCTCCCCGGAAGCCACACGACGAACGTCGCACCGGCGTCGGTCACAGGCGACTCGATGGTGCCGCCGTGCGCGTCGACGATCGCCTTGACCAGGGCCAGGCCCGAGGCCGACGCCGCCGGACTCGCGCGACCGCGACCCGTCCCCGCGCACGAACCGCTCGAAGAGCCGTTCGCGGATGCGCGTCGTCGATGCCCGGTCCGTCGTCGGAGACCCGCAGCGCCACACCGTCGCCTGCGGCGGTCAGCGACACCGACACCGAGGTCCCCGGCGGAGTGTGCCGGCGCGCGTTGCTCAGCAGGTTGCTGATCACCTGGTGCAGGCGGTCGGGGTCGCCCGACCAGGGCCAGAGGCTCGTCGGGGAGGTCGAGGGTCCACCGGTGGTCGGGCGCGACGACCCGTACGTCGGCGACGGCCTCCAGCACCAGGTGCGTGACGTCCACCAGCTCCTTGGCCAACGGCCGGCCGGAGTCCAGCCGCGCCAGGAGGAGCAGGTCCTCGACGAGCGTCGACATGCGCTGCGCCTCGACCTCGACCTTGCCCAGAGCCTCGGCGAGCATGCGCTCGTCACCCTTGCGACGCGCGAGCTCGGCGTAACCCTGGATGGTGGCCAGCGGGGTGCGCAGCTCGTGGCTGGCGTCGGCGACGAAGTTGCGCACCTGCTGCTCGCTGCGCTGCCGCGCGGCCAGGGACGCCTCGACGTGGTCGATCATGCGGTTCAGCGCCTCACCCACCTGTCCCACCTCGGTCGAGGGGTCGGTGAGCTCGTCGGGCACACGCACGGCGATGTCGGTTCCCCCGGAGCCGAGCTGGAGCTCGCTCACCTCGTGGGCGGTGGCGGCCACGCGCTGGAGCGGCCGCAGCTGACGGCGGACCAGGAGCGTGCCCATGACGGCCGCGACGGCGACGCCGACCAGGGTCAGCCCGAGCTCGAGCCCGACGATCTGCCGCACCGTCTGGTCGGCGCTGAGGGTCGGGAGCCCGCTGACCAGCACCAGTCCGGTGCCGCGGACCTCGCGCGCCTCCACGCGGTAGCCGCCGAGGCTCGGCAGGTGCAGCGTCTGGATCGAGCCTCCGGCGGGGACGTTCTGCAGCATCGCGAGCTGATCGGCGCCCAGCAGCTGGTATCCACCGTCCGCGGTCAGCACCCAGCCGAGCGACTGCCCACTGTAGAAGGCGGCCGCGAGGGTGCCCGCTCCCTGGCCGCGGGGCCCTTCGTCCGGGTCGACCCCGGAGATGGGCTGGCTGTTCGGATCGAGGTACATCCGCGGGTTGGAGATGGCGCGCGCCATCGCGTCGTTGAGCCCGTGGTCCAGCTGCGAGAACAGGTACGACCGCAGGCCGATCGTGGTCGCGGAGGCGACCAGGATGCCGGCCAGGATCACCAGTCCGACCGAGGTGAGGACCAGGCGCGCAGTCAGCGTGCCCAGGCGGTTCCGCAGGCTCACTCGACCGCCTTCAGCACGTAGCCGGCACCCCGCATCGTGTGGATCATCGGCTCGCGTCCCGCGTCGATCTTCTTGCGGAGGTAGGAGATGTACAGCTCGACGACATTGGCCTGCCCGCCGAAGTCGTAGTTCCAGACGCGGTCCAGGATCTGCGCCTTCGACAGGACCCGACGGGGGTTGCGCATCAGGTAGCGCAGCAGCTCGAACTCGGTGGCGGTCAGGCTGATCGGCGTGCCGCCGCGGCTGACCTCGTGGCTGTCCTCGTCGAGGACCAGGTCCCCGACGGTGAGCAGGGCCCCCTCCTCACGGCGCCTGGCCCCGCTGCGTCGCATCAGCGCCCGCAGCCGGGCAACGACCTCCTCCAGCGAGAAGGGCTTGGTGACGTAGTCGTCCCCGCCCGCGGTAAGCCCCGCCACCCGGTCCTCCACCGCGTCCCGCGCGGTCAGGAAGAGGACCGGAACGTCGGGCAGGCTGGTGCGGATCCGGCGCATCGCCTCCATGCCGTCGAAGTCGGGCAGCATCATGTCGAGGACCACCGCGTCCGGCTTGATCTGCTTGGCCTTGTTGACCGCCTGCGTCCCGTTGCCCGCAAGAGTGGTCTGCCAGCCCTCGTAGCGCAGCGCCATGCCCACCAGCTCGGCGATGTTGGCCTCGTCGTCGACGACGAGGACGTGCACGGGAGAGCCGTCGTGGCGCAGCAGATCCGATTCGGTCATACCAGCAGAATGCCCTGCGCACGTGCGGCATTCCTAGCAGTTTCCTGTGCGGTTTCTGTGTCCGCCCTCATGGGCTCGCCGTGGCTCGGCCACAGCGACGGCACAGCAAGCCTGCGGAACGTGTGAACATGGACACCGAAGACACCAGCCCGACCACCGGCCCGACCGACGAGGCACCGCCCCTTCCGCCGCCACCGGGTGGATCGCCTCCCTCCCCGGAGCCGACGGCCCCGGCACAGGGCTCGAGACCCCCGCGGATGTGGCCGGCTTCGACGGTGATCGCGGCGGCGATCGCGCTGGCCCTGTTCAGCGGGCTCGTCGGCGGCCTCATCGGCCTCTCCGTCGCCTCCCACCACGACCGGGTCGGCATGGTCGGCTTCCAGGAGGGGCTGGCACAGCGAGGGCAGAACCACGTCGGGAAGCGCCTGGGTCCGGGGCAGCACTGGCAGCAGTTCCGCGACAACCACCCAGGGCCGCCGGGCAATCAGCAGCAGGGCCCCGGACTCACCGGCTGACACCTGAGCCGGATCATCCCGTGACGAACAGCCACCCCACCTCGACGGCGGCGGCGACGGCAAGCGCGATCGTCACCGCGGTCGCCACGCGCAGAGAGCGGACGTAGGTTCCCTCGTGGTTGCGCTCGATGTGGATGACCAGTCCGAGGGTGGTGATCAGGCCGAGGAAGCCGATGACTGCGGCCGGCGGGAAGACCCGCACGTCCTTGAGCAGCAGGGAGCTCAGCGCGGCCATGGACAGGGTGGTACGGCGCCACGACATCACGGTCCGCTCGGGCTGAAGTCCCGGATCGCGGCCGGCGAGGTACTCGTCGAGCTCGTCAGCCACGGAACAGACTCACCAGCACGAAGACGGCCGCCAGAGTGACGACCAGGGTGAGGACGGTCCCGACCAGCGCCGGGACCGGTGACAGCGGCAGTCGGGCGTTCTTCCACATCGCACGCTCGTTGCGGTCCCACTGCCAGTAGGCCAGACCCGCCAGCGACCCCGCGAGCAGGATCAGTCCCAGTCCCATGAGGTGCCGCAGGAGCGCGTACCCCTCGACGAACTGGGAGATGGCGATGCCTCCGGCCAGCAGCGCCAGCGACGTCCGGATCCAGGCCAACATGGTCCGCTCGTTGGCCAGGGTGAAGCGGTAGTCGGGAACCTCCCCTTCCATCGGGGGGCGTTTCTTGGGCCACATGGCAGTGGAGTCTGTCACGGCGCTCCCGACGGCGGCCGACCGGTCCGGCAAGTGGTCCGGACATTTGCGCCCACCGCACACCTCCGCGACCTCAGCCCCGGCCGCACGGTCGGGGACCGGAGACGGTGTCGTCCCTCAGCGATCCGCGACGCCGTGTCGCACCGTGCGCAGTGCCGCGAGGGCCGCCTCCGCGGGGATCGACGCGTCCTCGCGTGCCCGGCGGGCCTCGCCGAGCAGCTTCACGAGACGGTCCATGTCCAGCGGTCCGGCGTCGTCCTGCTCCGCGCCGCTCGTCCGCTCCCGCCATGCCTGCGCCAGGTCCTCCGGCAACCTGACGCCCACCGCGATGCGGTAGAGCGTGTCGTCGATCTCGAAATCGACGTCCTCCACCGTCCCGGCGAAGAAGTCACCCGAGGCGTCGTGGAGCACGACCTCCTCGTCGACGCAGAGCCCCCGGGTGAGTGCGGTGCTGGTGTGGCGAACCAGCAGGACCCGGCTGCGCCGCGCGAGCTCGTTCAGCGTCACGTCAACGAGTTCCATCACATGCCTCCAGCTGTCTGACTGCAATTCTGGACAGTCACCGGCCGGTTTCCCCCCGCCCGATTCCTTCACACGATCGGCATGCGCGAGCGCGCGCACATCAATCTCATCAATATCTCAGCATGTTCTTGGATTTTACCGACATTGTCACCCCTAATTGGGAACAAATCGGTCTTTCAGCTCCGGTCACCTGAGAGGCCGGTCATCGGAAGGCTGGGAGACCGGTCAGCGCCTGGCCGAGTACGAGCAGGTGCATCTCCGAGGTCCCCTCGTAGGTCAGCACCGACTCCAGGTTGGTCATGTGGCGGATCACCGGGTACTCCAGCGAGATGCCGTTCGCGCCCAGGATCGTCCGCGCGCTGCGGCAGATGGCCAGCGCCTCCCGGACGTTGTTGAGCTTGCCCAGGCTCACCTGCTCCCCGCGCAGTTGCCCCGCGTCCTTGCGCCGGCCGAGGTGCAGGGCGAGCAGCACCCCCTTGGCGTACTCGACCGCCATGTCGGCCAGCTTCTCCTGGGTCAGCTGGAACCCTGCGATCGGGCGCCCGAACTGCTCCCGCTGGGCCGCGTACTCCAGGGCCGCCGCCAGGGACGAACGTGCGGCGCCCATCGCCCCCCAGATGATCCCGTACCGGGCCTCGGTGAGGCACGACAACGGCGCGCGCAGCCCCTCGGCGGCCGGCAGCATCGCCGACGCCGGGAGCCGAACGTCCTCCAGCACCAGCTCGCTGGTCACCGAGGCTCTCAACGAGAGCTTGTGCTTGATCAGCGGGGCCGAGAACCCCGGCGTGCGCGTGGGAACCACGAAACCGCGGATGCCCTCGTCGGTCTGCGCCCAGACGATCGCGACGTCGGCCACCGACCCGTTGGTGATCCACATCTTCCGCCCGCTCAGCAGCCAGTCGTCGCCGTCGCGACGGGCCCGTGTGGTCATGCTGGCCGGGTCGGACCCCGTGTCAGGCTCGGTCAGCCCGAAGCAGCCGATGACCTCCCCCGCGGCCATCCTCGGAAGCCACTCGCGCTTCTGCTCGTCCGAGCCGTAGCGCCAGATGGCGAACATCGCCAGGGAACCCTGCACCGAGACCATGGACCGCAGCCCGGAGTCGGTCGCCTCCAGCTCCAGGCAGGCCAGGCCGTACTCGGTCGCCGACATCCCCGCGCACCCGTAGCCCTCCAGGTGCATGCCGAGAACGCCGACCTTGCCCAACGCCAAGAAGAGCTCAGGGAGGTCGGGCACCTCACCGGCCTCGAACCAGTCCGCGACGACCGGCTCGACGGTGCGGTCGCAGAACGTGCGGACCGTGCTGCGGACGGACCGCTCCTCGTCGCTGAGCAACCCGTCGATGCCGATCGGATCGAGCGGGTCGAACGGTGCCTTGGTCGACATGTACGCCTCCTCGTCCTGACGCTACCGTCGCTCGCGTCGAAGCCGTGAGCCAGGTCAGCCCCGGCCGGGCCAGCCCGTGTAGCCCTCCGCGAGGTAGGTCGAGCCGGCGACCGAGGACGTCACGAGGTCGAGCTCTCCCAGCTGCCGCCGGGCGTCGAAGTCGTTGTGCCCCGGCATCGTGTGCAACATCTGTGTCATCCAGTAGGAGAAGTGCTGCGAGCGCCACACCCTCCCGAGAGCCCGGGGCCCGTACTGGTCGAGGGCGGCCGCGTCACCGGCGAGCACGGCGCGCTCGAGGACCTCGGCGAGCACCCGCACGTCGGCGATCGCCAGGTTGAGGCCCTTGGCGCCGGTGGGCGGGACGGTGTGTGCGGCATCGCCGGCCAGCACCATGCTGCCGTAGCGCATCGGCTCGCACACGAAGCTGCGGAAGGGCAGCACGGCCTTGTCCGAGATCGGTCCCTCCTTCAGCGAGAAGCCGTCCCCACCGGCCAGGCGGGCCTGCATCTCGGACCAGATCCGGTCGTCGGACCAGTCGTCGACCTTCTCCGCGGGATCGACCTGGAAGTACATCCGCTGCAGCGTCTCGGTGCGCTGGCTGATCAGCGCGAAGCCGCGCTCGGACCGGGTGTAGATCAGCTCGGGCGCGCTCTTGGGCGCGTCCACCAGGAAGCCGAACCATGCGAAGGGATACTCCCGGACGAAGTGGCGGCGCTGTGACTCCGGCAGCTCATGGCGGCAGATGCTGCGCGAACCATCGGCTCCGACGAGATACCGGCAGCGGATCTCCTGCTGCACACCGTCGGCATCGGTGAACAGGATCCCGGGCCGATCGGTGTCGATGTCGACGACGCGGGTGTCGGAGACGCCGAAGCGGACGTCGCCGCCGTCGCGGGCGCGCGCGTCGGCGAGGTCGATGAAGACGTCGGTCTGCGGGTAGAGCCAGACCGACTCGCCCACGAGTCCCTGGAAGTCGATGCGGTGGCTCACCCCGCCGAAGCGCAGGTCGATGCCCTCGTGCGCCTCACCGTCGCTGTGGACCCGGTCGGAGACGCCGGAGTCCACGAGCAGCCTGACACTGTCGGCCTCCAGGATCCCGGCCCGGTGGGTGTGCTCGATCTCGTGGCGGGTGCGGTTGTCGACGTTCACGGTGTCGACGCCGGCGCGCGACAGCAGATGTGTGAGCAGGAGACCGGCCGGCCCAGCGCCCACCACGCCCACCTGAGTCTCGATCACGGCCATGCGCTATCTCCCTCCCTTGAGCTGTTCCTCCAGGTCCCCGAGGACCCGGTAGCAGTCGAGGACGCCGGCCACCGACGAGTTCGGCTCACGTCCCTCACGTATCGCGGCGACGAACTCGCGGTCCTGGAGCTCGATGCCGTTGGTGGAGACGTCCACATGGCTGACGTCGACCGGCTCATCGCGGCCGGTCACCAGTTCGTCGTACCGGGCGATGTAGGTGCCGTTGTCGCAGATGTAGCGGAAGAACGTGCCCAGCGGCCCGTCGTTGTTGAAGCTCAGCGACAACGTGCAGATCTTGCCCCTCTCCGTGCGCAACTGGATCGACATGTCCATCGCGATGCCCAGATCGGGGTGGATCGGCCCCTGGATGGCGTTGGCGACGGTCACCCGCTCCCCGGTCTGGTACTGGAAGAGGTCGACGGTGTGCGCGGCGTGGTGCCACAGCAGATGGTCGGTCCAGCTGCGTGGCTGCCCCTGGGCGTTGATGTTCCTCCGCCGGAAGAAGTAGGTCTGCACGTCCATCTGCTGGAGCGCGAGCTCCCCCGACATCAACCGCCGGTGAAGCCACTGGTGCGAGGGGTTGAACCGCCGGGTGTGGCCCACCATGCAGACCAGTCCGGTCTCGCGCTGCGCAGCCTGGACCGCGAGTGCGTCCTGCCACGAGTCGGCCAACGGGATCTCCACCTGGACATGCTTGCCGGCGCGCATCGACTCGATCGCCTGGGAGGCGTGCATCTGCGTCGGCGTGCACAGGATCACCGCATCGACGTCGTCGCGAGCCAACGTCTCCGACAGCTCGGTGGTGGCGTGACCGGCGCCGTACTTCTCGGCCACCTCCTGTGCCTGGTCGAGCCGGCGGCTGACGATCGAGGCGATGGTGACGCCCTCGATCTGAGCCAGGCCGTCGAGGTGCTTGATACCGAAGGCTCCGGCTCCGGCGACAGCGATGCGCATGGTGATTCCTTTGTTGTCGTGTCTTCTCGAGGGTCGTGGCGTCCCGAGGTCGTGCCCGCAGGGTCGCCGCGCCTAGCCCAGGGACTCCAGGACCAGGTGCCCGACGGCCGTGTTGCTCGCAGGAACGTGGTAGAAGCGGTGCAGTTCTCGGACGTCGGCCCCGAGCGCTCCGCGCATGATCAGCCACATCACGAGCTCGATGCCCTCCGAGCCTGCCTCACGCAGGTACTCGAGGTGCGGCATCGTGGCGAGCTCGTCGGGGTCGGCGATCAACCGGTCGATGAACCGCTTGTCCCACTCCTGGTTGATCAGGCCGGCCCGCATCCCCTGGATCTGGTGGCTCATGCCTCCGGTCCCCCAGACCTGGACGTTGAGATCCTCGGGGTAGGCCTCCACCGCCTTGCGGATCGCGCGGCCGAGGCTCAGGCAGCGGTGCCCCGTCGGCGGCGGGTACTGGACGACGTTGACCGCCAGGGGGATCACGGTGGTGGGCCAGGCCCTGGGCGAGCCGTACACCAGGGACAGCGGAACGGTCAGGCCGTGGTCCACGTCGAGCTCGTTCATGACCGTCATGTCGAACTCGTCGAGGATCAGGGACTGGGCCAGGTGCGCGGCGAGCTCCGGGTGGCCCTGGACGACCGGTACGGGCCGCGGCCCGTACCCCTCGTCGCACGGCTTGAAGCTGTCCGCGCACCCGATCGCAAAGGTCGGGATCATCTGCAGGGAGAAGGCCGAGGCGTGGTCGTTGTAGACCAGGATGACGACGTCCGGGGGCTCGGCGGCCGCCCACTTCTTGGTCCACTCGTAGCCCGCGAAGACCGGCTTCCAGTAGTCCTCCTCGGTCTTGCCGAGGTCGACCGCGGCACCGATGGCGGGGACGTGGCTCGTGGTCACTCCGGCGGTGATGCGGGCCATGGTCAGCTCCTCTCCTTCTTGGAGCGCCAGCCGTCCGGCGAGCGACCGCCGGCCAGCATCATCGCCTGGTACTCCTCGACCGACATGCCGGTCATCGTGCTCACGGCCTGGACGTAGCTCAGCCCGTCGCTCGCGAAGATCTTGGACAGGAAGTAGACGTTGCCGCCGAGCTCGAGCATCCGGTTGAAGTCACGGTCCAGCACGGCCTGCTTCTGCTCTTCGGTCATCGCCCACTCGTCGAGGTAGGCCCGCTCGTCGGCATGGAACCGGTCGCGGTTCTCGGCCTTCATCAGGCTCATGCAGAACTGGTTGAGCTGGTAGCCGCGGTGCGACCGCTCCGCGGTGAACACCGTCGTGCCGGGGATGTCGTCGAACGCGGAGTTGTCCACCATGTCAGTCCCTCCAGTAGAGACGGGTCGGATTGTCGACGAGAAGCGCCTGCCGGAGCTCCTCGGTCACGGCGATGCGAGGAATCAGGTCGACGAGGTGGCCGTCGTCGGGCATGTGGGTCTTGAGGTTGGGGTGCGGCCAGTCCGTGCCCCACAGCACGCGGTCGGGGAACCGCTCGACCACGGTGCGGGCGAACGGCACGAAGTCGTCGTAGAGCGGCGGCCCGGACTTGGAGAGGCGCTCCGGGCAGGTGACCTTGCTCCAGACGTTCGGGTTCTCCTCCATGAACCGCAGGAACATTCCGAACTCCGGACCGTCGACCGGCTTGGTGGGGTCCGGCCGGCCCATGTGGTCCACCACGACCGGCACGGGGAGCGTGGTGAACAGCTCCCAGCGCTCGGACAGGTCCGTCGCCTCGAAGTAGACGACCACGTGCCACCCCAGGGCGGCGACCCGGTCGACGATCTCGCGGTAGTAGGAGTCGGGCTTCGGGTCGACAAGCCGTTTGACGAAGTTGAAGCGGACGCCGCGCACGCCGGCTGCGTCGAGCTGGGTGAGCTCCGCGGCCGTCACCTCGGGGCGGACCGTCGCGACGCCCCGGGCTCGGTCGTCGGATGCCAGGAGGGCGTCCACCAGGGCCCGGTTGTCCGCTCCGTGGCAGGTCCCCTGGACGATGACGTTGCGGGTGAAGCCCAGGAAGTCGCGCAGCGCGAAGAGCCGCTCCTTGGGAGCGTCGGTGGGCGTGTACTTCCGCTCCGGGGCATACGGGAACGTGTCCCCCGGTCCGAAGACGTGGCAATGCGCATCCACGGCGCCCTCCGGAGGCCGGTAGGACGGCCTCGACGGCACCGGGTGCGGGGGCAGCCAGTCGGCGTCCGGCTGGAAGGTCACAGTCACCTCGCACACGCTAGGCCGGACCACAGCCCGGGCAGCATCGTTGTTTCCGCTCAGCGGAAGTCCTCCCCGACTGACAGTCGTCGTCAGAGGCCGCGGGCACGGAGCTGGGCGTCCAGTCGCGGGTAGACCCTGCGGGCGTTGCCCGCATAGACCTGCTGCCGCTGGTCGTCGGTCAGGTCGACGGCATCAACGTACCGCTTGGTGTCGTCGAAGTACTGCCCCGTGCGCGGATCGATCCCCCGCACCGCTCCCACCATCTCCGAGCCGAAGAGGATGTTGTCGAGATCGATCACCTCGAAGAGAAGGTCGATGCCCGGCTGGTGGTAGACGCAGGTGTCGAAGAAGACATTGCGCATGAGGTGCGTCTCAAGCGGGGGCCGGCCCAGCATGTCCGCCAGCCCGCGGTACCGCCCCCAGTGGTAGGGCACGGCCCCACCCCCGTGGGGGATGACCAGCCGCAGGTCGGGGAAGGACGCGAACAGGTCGCCCTGCAGCAGCTGCATGAAGGCCGTCGTGTCGGCGTTGAGGTAGTGGGCACCGGTCGCGTGGAAGACCGGGGTGCAGCTCGCCGACACGTGGATCATCGCCGGGACGTCGAGCTCCACCATCGCTTCGTACAGCGGGAACCAGTACGGGTCGGTGAGCGGTGGCGAGTCCCACCGGCCGCCGCTGGGATCGGGATTGAGGTTCACGCCGACGAAGCCCATCTCCACCACGCGACGGAGCTCCGCGATCGCCGCGTCGACCGGCGACCCCGCCGTCTGCGGGAGCTGGGCCACGCCCACGAAGGTCTCGGGGAACAGGTCGACCACCCGGGCGATCAGGTCGTTGCAGACCTGCGCCCACCGTGTGCTGACCGCGACGTCGCCTCGGTGGTGTGCCATCGCGGAGGCCCGCGGCGAGAAGACCGTCATGTCGGCCCCCCGCTCGCGCAGCAGGCGGAGCTGGTTGGCCTCGATGGTCTCGGTGATCTCGCCGTCGCTGATCGACGGGTACTCCGGGACCGGAGCACCGTCGAGGAACGCCTGCAACTGGCCCTCCCGCCAGTCGGTGTGGGCTGCGGGAGCCGTCGTGTAGTGGCCGTGGCAGTCGATGATCACGAACGGGTCTCCTCGTCGATGTGCGGGGTGGCGGAAGGTCGGAGCAGGTCTATGAGGGCGGCCAGGTCCGCGGCCTCGTCGACCCGGGCCCGCAGGGCGCCGGTCATGGCCTGGCGCTCGGCGGTGGCCGAGGACATGACGGGCTCCACGCCCGTCTCACGCACCATCGCGGCGGCTTCGTTCATCTCCTCGCCGCGGCGGACCCCGTGGCGCAGCGTGCGCTCCAGGAAGTACGCGGCGACCTCGGCCCAGTCCGCGTCCGGAAGCAGGTTGGACAGCGAGTCGAGGACGACGTCCTCGACTCCGTGGTGCCGGGCCGCCAGCAAGGACTCGGTGAACAGCGCCTCGAGCCCCTTGATCACGACCGAGCGGGCGAGCTTCGTCGCCGCTGCATGACCGAGTGGCCCGGGGTCCACGCTCACCCGGTCGAGCCCGAAACGGGGGGCAACCAGGGCGAACTGCTCGGCGTGCGGACCCCCGAGAACGAAGGGGGAGGAGAGCCGACGGGGCCTGATCGCCGACATCAGGGCCGCCTCGACGTACCGGCCTCCGGCCCGCTCGACGAGATCGGCCGCCTGGATCTTGTGGCCCGGCGAGGCGGAGTTGAGGTCCAGGAACCACGCGCCCCGGCCCAGCAGCGGTGCCGCCTCGCGGGCCGCCTCGACACAGCTGCCCGGCGTGACCGCGCTCACGACCAGCGCGGGCGTCGGGTGGAGCGCCTCGACGGTGACGTCCGCCGGAAGCCCGAGGGCCTCCGCGTTGCGCGCAGCCGGGCTCCCGGAGACCGAGAACGCCGGGTCGTAGGACTCGGTCCGGAAGCCCAGCGAGCGGAGCTCGCCGGACAGCAGGCTGCCGACCTCACCCAGGCCCAGCACGGTCACGATCCCGGGCTCAGCAACCATCCCCGGCTCCTTGCCGGCTCGTCGAGGAAGTCACGGCGCCGGGTCGGCCCCGTCGTAGTCGACATAGACCAGTCCCTGCGCGGCCAGCCGCTCGCGCATGCCGTACAGGTCGAGCCCGAGCTCGCCCCCCGCCAGCCGCTCCCGCTTGTCCGCCTCGTTGGCCTCGCGTGCCTGCGCCCGGGCCAGCACGTCCCCGGCTTCGAGCCGGGGCACGCTGACCACCCCGTCGGCGTCCGCGACGATCACGTCGCCCGGCTCGATCCGGACGCCGGCGCAGACGATGGGCACCTGCACGTCTCCCGGCGTCTGCTTGACCGTCCCTTGGGCGCAGATGACCTTGGACCAGACCGGGAAGCCCATCTCGGTCAGCGTCGCCACGTCCCGCACTCCCGCGTCGATCACCAGACCACGCACGCCGTGCGCGCGCAGACTCTCGGCCAGGAGGTCACCGACGTACCCGTCGTCGCAGGCGCTGGTCGGCGTGACGACCAGGACGTCACCGGGCCGTGCCTGCTCGACCGCCACGTGGACGAACCAGTTGTCCCCCGGAGCCACGGTGCAGGTCAGCGCCGTGCCGGCGACCGCCGAGGGCGTGTAGATGGGGCGGAGCCGGTGGTGCAGCAACCCGGTCCGGCCCTGCGCCTCGTGCACGGTGGCCACGCCCGCCGCGCCGAGCGCGTCCACGAGAGCGAGGTCGGTGCGGGGGGTGTTGCGTACGACGACGGGCAAGGCGACCTCCGGCTCAGTCGGGGTGTGCGGTCAACGTAGGGAGAACCCTTCCTGACAGCGACGATAGACTTCCGCCCAGCGGAAGGACGGTGGTCATGGCCGGCAATACCTCCCAGCCGGGGGTGACCGTGGTGTCCCGGGCCATGGCGCTGCTCGGAGCCTTCGACGCCGCTCACCGCAGGCTATCGCTCAGCGACCTCGCAGAACGAGCGGGAATTCCGCTGGCCACGGCGCACCGCCTCGTCGGGGAGCTCACCCGGCTGGGCGCGCTCACCCGGCGGACGGACGGCTCGTACGTGATCGGGCGCCGGCTCTGGGACATCGGACTGCTCGCCCCCGTGCAGACCGATCTCCGCGAGGTGGCCTCGCCGTTCCTCCACGATCTGTTCAGCTCCACGAACGTCACCGTCCATCTGGGGGTCCGCGAGGGCCTGTCGGTCCTGTATCTGGAGCGACTGTCGGGCGTGCGGTCCGTGCCGGTGGTCAGCCGGGTCGGGGCCAAGCTGCCCCTGCACGCGACGGGGGTGGGCAAGGTCCTGCTCGCCCACGCGCCGGCGGGCGTCCAGGAGCGCATGCTGACCTCGCTGACCCGCATCACGCCGTACACGATCGTGCAGCCCGCCCGGATGCGGCAGCAGATCGAGCGGACGTTGCACGACGGCTACGCCACGACGTCGGAGGAGATGGCGCTGGGGCAGTGCTCGGTCGCCGTCCCCGTGCTCACCGAGGACGGCGCCTGCGTCGCTGCGCTGGGCGCCGTCGTGACCAGCTTGCGGCGCGACAGGCCGCGGCTCGTGGCGGCGCTCCAGGTGGCTGCGCACGGCATCGGGAGGAGCCTGGGGACCGGCCCCGCCGACGATCGGCGTCAGGCGTCCGCGGCCGCCTCACAGATCGTGCGGTGAGCCACGTCCGCCAGCAAGGGGCGCAGCTGCTCCTCCGGCAGCCCGACCCGATGGAACAGCGATGACTGGATCCCGCTGATGGCGGCGTGCACCAGGGTGCGGACGTACTCGTCGTCCAACGCGGGCCGCAGCTCCTTGACCACCCGCACCCAGTCCTCGACGTACTCCCGCTGCTTGCGCCGGAGCCGGCCCCGGTCCTCGGCGGGGAGATTGGCGATCTCGCGGTGGTAGACCTGGGCGATCGCCCGCGACCCGACCACGAACTCGATCTGTCCTGCGATCAGCAGATCCAGGGCGCGGCCGGTGTCCGGCTGGGTATCGACGATGCGCCGCTCGTCGGTCAGCAGCTCGTCGATGACACGATCGAAGATCGCCACCAGAATCGCGGCCTTGGAGTCGAAGTGCCGGTAGATGCCCGAGCCGGTGATTCCGGCCTCAGCACCGATGTCGGCCATCGACACCGAGTGGTATCCGCCTCGCGCGATGAGCGCCGCCGCAGCCTCAAGGATCTTCTCCTTGCGCGCGGGGTCCCTGATCCGAGGTGCGGCAACGGGCTCAGCCATCCACGCCCCCGTAGTGGTCGGCGTGCTGCTCCCTCACCACGTTCTTCTGGATCTTCCCGGTGGAGGTCTTCGGGAGGCTGTCGAGAACGATCACCGACTTCGGCGCCTTGTAGGGATCGATCAGCGTCTTGACCCGCGCTATCAGCGCATCGGGGTCGATCGAGCTGCCGGCGGCGGGCACCACCACGGCGGTGATGGCCTCGCTCCAGTGGGCGTGCGGCAGCCCCACCACAACGACCTCGGCGACCGCGGGGTCGGCCGCGTAGATCGCCTTCTCGACCTCGATCGACGCGACGTTCTCACCACCCGTCTTGATGACGTCCTTGGTCCGGTCGGTGAACCAGAGCAGGCCGTCCGCGTCGAAGCGGCCGACGTCCCCGGAGTGGAACCAGCCGTGCCGGAACGCGTCGGCGGTCGCCTCCGGGTTCTTCAGGTAGCCGGTCATCGTCTGCGGACCCCGGTAGACGATCTCGCCCTGCTCCCCCTGCGGCAGCAGACGCCCCTCGGGGTCCATGATCGCGACCTCGACGTTGACCACGGGGGTGCCCGCGGCGCCGTTGTGCGTGAGTTGGTGCTCCGGGCGGAACAAGGTCGTGGTGGGGCTCATCTCGGTCTGCCCGAACAGCAGGTAGAAGCCACAGCCGAAGTCCTTGACGCAGCGGGTGATCAGCGCCTCCGGCATGGGCGCCATCGCATACAGCGCACGGCGCAGGGATGAGTGGTCCCGGGTCGCCATGTCGGGGTGCTCGAGCATCGCCCGGTACATCATGGGCAGCCCGAAGATCTGGGTGATCCGGTGCTCCTCGATGGTCGCCAGCAGCCGGCCGGCGTCGAAGGCGCGCTCGACGTAGATCGCCGCGCCCACCATCACGGCGCTGGTGCAATGGCAGTTCAGCTGGGCCGTGTGGAACATCGGCATCATCGCGACGAAACGGTCGTCGGAGGTGAACTGCGCCTCCAGGCACATCATCGCCGACTCCAGGTAGATGGCCGTGTGGTTGCCGATCACGCCCTTGGGGAACGACGTCGTGCCGCTGGTGTAGAGGTACGTGATCGCGTCGCGATCGCCGACGAACCTCTCCGGCTCGGTGTTGGAGGCGCCTTCCGCGAGCGCGTCGAGGGTGCGCACGGTCGCGGACCCGAGGTCAGCGCTGGTGTCACCTCCCAGGCCGGGCAGGACGATGACGTCCCGGACGGTCGGCGTATCACTGATCGCCTCCGCCATGGTGGCGAACAGCTGGGTCTCGACCGCGATGCCGCGGGACTCGGAGTGCCCGAGCACGTAGGCGACCTCGTGTGCCTTCCAGCCCAGATTCACCGGCACGCACACCACACCGAGCTTGGCGCAGGCGTAGTAGACCGCAAGAAACTCCGCGCTGTTGCCGGACGCGATCGCCAGCGCGTCCCCGCGGCGGTAGCCGTCCCGGTCCAGGGCGTTGGCCACCCGGTTCACCCACGCGTTGAGCTCCACATAGGTCCACCGGCGTTCCCCGTCGACGATCGCGAGGTTCTCCGGCAGCCGCCTGGCGGTGCGAGTGAGACTGTCCCCGACGTTGACCCGGTGGATCAGGTTGTCGGCCAGCTCACCGACGTCCGCGGTGGTGGGTTCGGTCATCGTGCTCTCCTCATCTCTGGTGGTCAGTAGGAGCGAGGCAGGCCCAGCGAGTGCTGGGCGACGTAGTTGAGGATCATCTCCCGATTGACCGGGGCGATGCGCAGCAGGCGAGCGAGACCCCAATAGGGCAGCAGGCCGTAGTCGGTGGCCAGACCATTGCCGCCGTGGGTCTGGATCGCGGCGTCCACGGCGCCGAGGGCTGCCTCGGCAGCGGCGTACTTGGCCATGTTGGAGGCTTCGCCGGCGGGCATCCCCCGATCATGAAGCCACGCGGCCTTCGCCGTCATCAGGGCCGCCAGCTCCACCTCGATCTTCGCCCTGGCCAACGCGTGCGAGACCCCCTGGTGCGCCCCGATCGGGGTGTCCCAGACCTGGCGATGCGTCGCGTACGTCGCCGCCTGCGCCAAGGCGTGGCGACCGATGCCGACGCACAGGGCGGCTCCGGTGATCCGCTCCGGGTTCAGCCCCTGGAAGACCTGGGCCAAGCCGTCGCCCTGGGTGCCGACCAGACGGTCCGCCGGGACGCGGACGTCGTCGAAGTGCAGGGTGAACTGCTTGTCCGGCAGCGTGACCGAGACAGGAAGCAGCGACTTCGCCAGGCCCGGCGCATCGCTGTCCACGAGGAACAGCGAGAGACGCCCGCGACCGGTGGCGTCGTCGACCCCGGTCCGGGCGACGACCAGGATCGCGTCGGCCTCGTCGACCCCGGAGATGTAGTACTTCTCGCCGCGGAGCACCCAGTCGTCGCCGTCCCGGGTCGCCGTGGTCGAGAGCCGGTGCGAGTTGGAGCCGGCGTCGGGCTCGGTGATCGCGAAGACGATCTTTCCACTGCCGTCGGCGATCCGGGGGAGCCAGGTGGCCTTCTGCTCCGGCGAGCCGAAGCTGGAGATCACCTCTCCCGAGATGGCGGACGCGACCAGCAGGAGGAGGAGGGGAGTGCCCCGCGCCGCCGACTCCTCGACCACGATGGCCAGCTCGACGAGACCCGCTCCCCCTCCGCCGTACTCCTCGGGGACGTTGATGCCCAGGTAGCCGTGGCGGCCGAGTGCCTGCCACAGCTCGGTGATCGGCTCGCGTCGCTCGGCCCGCTCGACATACCAGCGCGAGCCGAAAGCGTCGCAGATGTCGGCCACTGCCTTGCGCAGGGCCTCGTGCTCAGGATTGGTGCTGAAGTCCATGGAACGCTCCGGGGTCAGGTGAGGAGGGTCTCGGGAATGTCGATCAGACGGCTGCGGAGGTACTCCCCCAGCGCCTTGCCCTGCGGGTCGGGTCGGGTGGAGGAGGCGACGCCCTCTCCGAGGAGCCCCACGACGACGAAGTTGAGCGCCCACACGTTGGCCAGCTCGTAGCGGTGGACCTCGAGACCCGCGGACTCAGGGAGCAGCTCGGCGAATCTCCCGATCGTCAGTGCGTCACGCAGCCACACGAAGGCGCGCGGATCTCGCGCCCAGAGCCCGATGTTGGCATTCCCGCCCTTGTCCCCGCTCCGGGCGGCGCAGACCAGTCCGAGCGGCACCCGAACGGTGGGGCCGCCGGGCGCTGGCGGGAGGGAGACCGGACGAGCGGCTACCACCGGGGGGTCGGCGACGCCCGACGTGTGCGGGACGAGCTCCCGCTCACCGCCGGGCAGCACCACTGCGTGCTCGACCAGGTCCGCAGGCACCGTGGTGGGCCAGTAGACACCGAACTCCTTCTCCGCCGAGGGGGGCGTGCTGGTGTAGAAGCCTGCGTACCCACCGAGGAACAGCTGGGTCGTGGCGTTGGAGAAACGTCGTCCCACTTTGCTGCGATCCTTGTCCTTCACCGAGACGGTCAGGTGGGCGGAGGCGAGTTCCTCCGTGGCGGCGTCGGCGCGGTCGAACCGGGTCAGCCTGACGTCGACTGCGTCGTACTGGTCACGGCCGCCGAGCGTCGCGAACAGCTGCTCCTCGGCCCACCGGGCCTTCTCCTCGACCTCGAGCCCGGTCACGACGAGGGTCATGCTGTTGCGGTAGCCCCCGATGTAGTTGAGCGCCACCTTCAGCCGGACCGGGGGCGGGGTGCCCCGGACTCCGGAGATCCGCACCCGGTCGACGCCCTCCTGGCTGAGCTCGAGGGTGTCGAAGTGGGCCACGACGTCGGGGTTCACGTACGCCGGGGACGCGATCTCGTAGAGCAGCTGGGCCGTGACGGTCCCCGGTGACACCAACCCGCCGGTGCCCGGATGCTTCGTGATCACGCTGGAGCCGTCGGCGTCCACCTCCGCGATCGGGAAGCCCGGGTACCGCCGGTCGGTGATCTCGTCCAGCCAGGAGTAGTTGCCGCCACAGGCCTGGGGACCGCACTCGATGACGTGGCCGGCGACGACCGCCCCGGCGAGCGCATCGAGGTCGTCCCGGCCCCACCGGTGCCACCAGGCGGACGGGCCGACGACCAGTGAGGCGTCGGTCACCCGCGGGCACACCACGACATCGGCGCCGGCCTCGAGGGCGCGGGCGATCCCCCACCCACCGAGGTAGGCGTTGGCCGAGACCGGCTCCACCCCCGCATCGGACAGCCGGCGCCCGTCGTCCAGGTGCGACATCGGCTCCCCGGATGCCAGGAGATCCGGCACGCGGGCGGTCAGGTCGTCCCCCTCGACGTGGGCCACGCTCGCGTGCAGTCCCAGACGCTCGGAGAGCGCGCTCACCTGGCGGGCCAGGCCGGAGGGGTTGAGACCGCCGGCGTTGGTCACGACCTTGATTCCCCGGTCGAGACAGGTGCCCAGGACCTGCTCGAGCTGCCCGAGGAAGGTGGTGGCGAACCCCAGAGCGGGATCCTTCTGGCGGGCCTTCCACAAGATGAGCATGGTGAGCTCGGCCAGGTAGTCGCCGGTCAGGACGTCCAGCGGCCCTCCTTCGACCATCTCCCGCATCGCCTCGAAGCGGTCGCCGTAGAAGCCGGCCGCATTGCCGATCCGCACCGGCCGGGTGCCGCGCTCGGTCATCGGGGCTCACCGCCGAAGGCGCCGGGCTTGCGACCCGGGCCCGGAGGGCCGGCGAACGCCTGCGCCAGTGCCATCCAGGCCGACGCGATGGGGCCGCTGACGTCCAGCGCAGTGTCGTCGAGGTGCCGGCGCTGGGTCACCACCAGACAGAAGTCCAGAGCATCCCCGGTCACCCGGTCGGCCGCGTCGTCGGGGCCCCAGCGCCAGGTGTCCCCCGACGGGGAACGGAGGACGACACTCACCGGAGTGCCAGGAGGCTCCTGGCCGTGGACGCGGAAGCTGTGCGGCATCGCCAGTACGCCGATCCGGGCGACGTGCGCCAACCGGTCAGTGGGGCGACGGGTGGCACCCAGGGCGTCGACGACGTCCTGGCCGTGCGCCCAGGTCTCCATGATCCGCGCGGTCAGCTTCGAGGCCAGGCTCATCGACGGCCCGAACCAGGGCACGCGCCGGTCGGGGTCCGCCGCGAGGGCCGCTTCGCGTAGCGCCCTGCTCTGCGTCGTCCACCAGGCCACCATGTCCGCGCCGTCCCGCGACTGGTTGGCCGGCCCCACGGCGTCGACGTACCGCTGGAGGTCCTCGGGGTCCCGCAGCGCGTCCCGCAGCGCCCCGAAGTGCTCCGGCTCGGTGAGGGCGAGGCGGGTCACCCAGTCGAAGTGGGCCAGGTGTGCCACCTGATCGTGGACCGTCCACCCCTCGGCGGGGGTGCGGGTGGCCCAGGCCGGGTCGGGGAGGTCGTGCAGGAGGCCGAGGAGCTCGTCGGCCTCGGCACCCAGGTCCGCGACCAGGTCCGCGATCAGGTCCGCGGCCCGCGCGCTCATCGGCCGCTCCACACGGGCCGGCGCTTCTCCGCGAAGGCGCGGGGCCCCTCCTGCGCGTCGTCGCTGAGGTAGACCGGACGCCAGATCTCCTCCGACACCGCGAACGCCTCGGAGCGGCGATGCTCCGCGGAGGCGTACACGGTGGCCTTCCCGGCCCTGACCGACAGAGGAGCGCAGGCGACGATGGTGGCCACCAGCTCCTCGGTCCGCGCCACCAGGCGCTCGGTCGGAACCACCTCGTTGACCAGGCCGACCTCGTAGGCCCGCTGCGCCGAGATGGGCTCGCCGGTCACCAGCAGCTGCATCGCGATCCGCGGCGGCACCAACCACGGCAAGGGCGCCGCCCAGGGGGCTCCCCGACCGACCTTGATCTCCGAGATGCCGAACGCCGCGTGCTCGGCCGCGACCACGAGGTCGGCGGACTGGGCGAGCAGGAAACCGCCGCCGTACGCTCCTCCGTTCACCGCCGCCACCACGGGCTTGCTCATCGCGACCGTGCGGTTGGGCTGCGGGACGTAGTCGGGGGGAGGAACCGTCAGCGACACCGACGCCATCTCCTTGAGGTCGCCCCCCGCGCAGAACGCTTTCTCCCCGGTGGCGGTGAGGACGACGACGGCGACCTCAGGGTCGGCCTCCGCACGCTCGAATGCTCCGCGAAGGCCCTCGCGGACCGCCGAGTTCAAGGCGTTGCGGGCCTCGGGGCGGTTGATCGTGACCCACGCGGCGTGCTCGCGGATCTCGTACAGCACCTCACTCATCGCGCGACTCCTCGATCACGATCAGGACCTGGCCGTTGTCGACTCCCTGCCCCACCTGCACCAGAACCGCGACGACCACCCCGGCGACGTTGGCGGTGATCGCGTGCTCCATCTTCATCGCCTCGATGACGACGACCGTCTGCCCGGGCTCCACGGTGTCCCCGTCGCTGACCGGGACCCGGACCACGGTGCCCGGCATGGGAGCGAGCAGGGAGCCCGGGTCCACCAGCTCCGACACATCCGCGAACCGGGGAGCCGGAACCAGGGACACGGAGCCCTCGCTCCAGTCGACGTAGCAGGCGCTCGCGCCGATCCTCACGTCGTACCGGCGACGGACACCGTCGACGACCAGGTCGACCCGGCTCGCGGTCACGGTCAGCACCTGGGCCTGGACCGGGGTCCCGTCCATCTCGAACCTCGGGACGCGACCGAGCTCGTATCCGACAGTGACGACGGTGTCGCCGTGGTGGTAGCTGCGCCGCTGCATGTCCGAGGGGTTGTTGCGGAACCCGGAGGGCACGGCCCCGAGCACGCGCGCCGACCGTCTCTCCTGCGACTGCTGGGCCAACGCGGCGGCGAGCGCCGCGGGCGCGAGCTGCTCGTGGTCCAACCGGGCGAGCAGCACGTCCGGGGTGTTGCGCTCCAGGAAGTGGGTGTCGATCCGCCCGGCCCGGAAGTCGGGGTGCTCGAGGATGCCGACCAGCAGCGACCGGTTGGTGACCACGCCGTGGACCCGGGACCGGCGCAGCGCGCGGGCCAGCCGAGCCGTGGCCTCCTCACGCGTCGCGCCGTGGGCGATCACCTTGGCGAGCATCGGGTCGTAGTTCGTCGAGATCCGGCCCCCTGACTCGACCCCGCTGTCCAGGCGCACCCCGTCGGACAGCGGCACGGTGAACTCCTCCAGCGTTCCGGCCATCGGCAGGAAGCCGCGGCCCACGTCCTCCGCGTACAGCCGGACCTCGATCGCGTGGCCATGGATCGACGGCGACGTCGCCTGCGGTGGCAACGGCATGCCGGACGCGACCTCGAGCTGCAGCCGCACCAGATCGAGTCCCGTCACCAGCTCGGTCACCGGGTGCTCGACCTGGAGCCGGGTGTTGACTTCCAGGAAGAAGAAGCGCCCGTCGGGCGCGAGAAGGAACTCGACGGTTCCGGCCCCCACGTAGCCGAGAGCCCGCCCTGCCTCGACGGCGGCCGCACCCATCTGGGAGCGCAACGCGTCGTCGACCACGGGCGACGGGCTCTCCTCCACGATCTTCTGATGACGGCGCTGGATCGAGCACTCGCGCTCGAAGAGGTGGACGATCTCACCGTGGGTGTCGCCGAAGATCTGGATCTCGACGTGCCGGGGTTCGTCGACGTAGTGCTCGAGGAAGACGGTGTCGTCTCCGAAGGCCGCCCCTGCCTCGCGTCGCGCCGACTCGACGGCCGGCAGGAGTGAGGTCTCGTCGCGGACCACGCGCATGCCCCGCCCACCGCCTCCGGCGGAGGCCTTGATCAGCACCGGCCAGCCGACCTCAGCGGCGAGGCCGGGCACCTTCTCGTCGTCGACGCCGGTCAGGTCCCGACCCGGGAGGACGGGAACGCCGGCCTCCTCCATCATCGTGCGAGCGGTCAGCTTGGAGCCCATCAGCTCGATGGCCTCCACACTCGGCCCTACGAAGGTGAGGCCCGCGGCGGCGCACTGACGGGCGAAGTCGGCGTTCTCGGACAGGAAGCCGTAGCCGGGGTGGACGGCGTCCGCGTCGACCCGCAGCGCGGCGGCGACCACCAGGTCGCCCCGCAGGTAGGACTCCGACGGTGTCTGCCCCCCGAGCGGAACTGCCTCGTCCGCCTCGGCGACGAACGGTGCATCGGCATCCGGGTCGGAGTACACGGCCACGGTCGCGATGCCCATCGCGCGACAGGTGCGGAACACCCGGCTCGCGATCTCACCGCGGTTGGCGACCAGCAGCTTGCGGATCATCGATGCTCCCTCATCACATCCGGAAGACGCCGAAACCGCGCGTCCCCGCGATCACGTTGTTGTGGCACATCGACAGCGCGATGCCGAGGACGGCGCGGGTGTCGCGGGGGTCGATGATCCCGTCGTCGTACCCCTGGCCGCTCATGTAGAGCGCCAGGGACTCGGCCTCCACCCGCTCGGCCAGCGCTCGGTTGCGTGCGGCGTCCGCCTCCTCGTCGAAGGGGCGACCGGCCGCCGCTGCCGCCTGGCGGGCGACGATCGACATCACACCGGCCAGCTGCTCGGGCCCCATGACTGCCGTCTTCGACCCCGGCCAGCTGAAGAGAAGGCGCGGGTCGTAGGCACGGCCGGACATGCCGTAGTTGCCTGCGCCGTACGAGGCGGCCATGTTGATCGTGAGGTGCGGGACCGAGCTGTTGGTCACCGCGTTGATCATCTTCGCGCCGTCCTTGATCATGCCGTTCTGCTCGTACTGCGTGCCAACCATGAAGCCGGTGGTGTTCTGGAGGAACACCAGGGGCGTGTCGGTCTGGTTGCACAAGAGGATGAACTCGGCCCCCTTCTTCGCCTCCTCGTTGAGCAGCACGCCCCGGGCGTTCGCGAGGATCCCGACGGGGAACCCGTGGATCGTCGCCCAGCCGGTCACCAGCGCGGTGCCGTAGAGCGGCTTGTACTCCTCGAAGCGCGAGCCGTCGACGATCCGGGCGAGCACCTCGCGGGGATCGAACGGCATCTTGAGGTCGACCGACGCGATCTCGATCAGCTCGTCCGGGTCGTAGAGCGGCTCGTCGGGTGGCTCCGACGGGCCGGGCCCGAGCTTGCGCCAGTTGAGATGCTCGACGATGTCGCGGCCGATCGCGATGCACTCGTGCTCGTCGCGGGCGAGGTAGTCGGCCAGACCGGAGACGCGCGCGTGCATGTCGCCCCCACCCAGGCTCTCGTCGTCGGCGTCCTCCCCGGTGGCCATCTTGACCAGCGGCGGGCCGCCCAGGAAGACCTTGGCCTGCTCCTTCACCATGACCGCGTAGTCGCACATCCCCGGGACGTAGGCGCCGCCCGCGGTGGAGTTGCCGAAGACCAGCGCGATCGTCGGGACTCCGGCTGCCGACAGCGCGGTCAGCTCGTGAAACAGCCTCCCCGCGGGGATGAACAGCTCCGCCTGCCGCTCCAGGTCGCCGCCGCCGGACTCGACCAGGCTGATGGTGGGCAGCCGGTTCTCGCGCGCGATGCTCATCGCGCGGAGCACCTTCCGCCAGGTGTACGGGTTGGAGGCGCCGCCTCGAACGGTCGGGTCGTGGGCGACGATCATGCACTCGACGCCGCTGACCACCCCGATCCCGGTGACCGACGCTGGCGCCCACCGTGTACTCGGTGCCCCACGCCGGTGACGGTCGACAGCTCGAGGAAGGGCGCGTCGGGGTCGAGCAGCAGCTCGATGCGCTCCCGCGCCAGCATTCGGCCGCGAGCGCGGTGCCGCTCGACGTACTTCTCGCCGCCACCGGCGCGGGCCAAGCGTTGCTGCTCGTGGAGCTCCGCAATCCGGGCGAGGTTGCCCTCGCGGTTCTCGCGTGAGGTTTCGCTAGCCGGGTCGTGCCGGCTGGTGAGGACTTTCATCGGTCCCTTCGGGGGTGAGGGGCGGGGTCAGCCCAGGTTTCCTTCGCGGTACTGGGCGCGCAGCCGGTACTTCATGACCTTGCCGCCCACCGTCTCGGGAAGGGCGTCGACGAAGATGATCCGCTTGGGGGTCTCGAATCCCGCGAGACGCTCACGGGCGAAGGCGATGATGTCGTCGGCAGGAGCCCCTTCACCCGCCGGCACGACGACGGCGGTGACCGCCTCGCCCCACTTGTCGTCCGGCACCCCGATCACCGCCGCCTTCGCGACGCCCGGGTGCTGCATGAGGGCGGACTCGACGCGGATCGTGGAGACGTTCTCTCCACCGGTCTTCACGATGTCCTTGAAACGGTCGATCATGATCCGCATTCCGGTCTCGTCGTACACGCAGCTGTCGCCGGAGTGGAACCACTCGTCACGGAAGGCATCACGGGTCGCCTCCTCGTTGAGGTAGTAGCCGGCCGTCATCACCGGCGAGCGGTAGACAGCCTCCCCGGGGACGTTCGGCTGACCGTCCAGAGGGGCCCCGTCGGCTCCGACGACGCGCGAGGCGAGGAGCGGGCTCGGCACCCCGACGTAGTTGAGCCCGGGGAGGTGGCCCTCCACAGCTCCTCGTGGGCATCGACCCAGAAACGGTGGCAGGCGATGGCCTCGGTCTGCCCGAAGATGCCGACCGGCGCCAGGTGCGGGGCGAACTCCCGGAGCCCGGCTACGACGTCGGGGTGGAGCGCCGCCCAGCCGAAGACGCCGATCCTCAGAGCCGACAGGTCGCGGGCCCGCTCACGATTCGCTGCGAGCAGGGCCCCGTACATCGCGGGGGCACCGCCCCACAGCGCCGTCGCCTTCTCCTGCTCGAGGGCGTCGGCAATGGCGCTGGGGTCGAAGGTGCGTCCCAGCACCAGGGTGCCGCCGACCGCGAACACCGACAGCCCGAAGATCTGGTTCGCGATGTGGTACATCATCGGCAGGAAGGCCACCAGCACGACATCGTTCTCGATGGGCACCCCCCGCGTCAGGGTGAGCGCGAAGCCGTGCGCCGCCATGGTGGCGCTGGTGTGGGAGAGCATGACGCCCTTGGGCATCGCGGTGGTGCCGGACGTGCTCTGGATCTCGAAGATGTCGTCGCCGTGGATCGTCACATCGGGCTCGGTGTCCGGTCGGCCCGCCACGAAGTCCGCGAACCCGACGCTCGATCCCACCGGCCCGCCACCGATCTCGATCGTGACGTCGGGCGTGAGCCCCAGCGCCGCGAACGGGGCCTGCACCTTCTCCCACAGTGCGGCGTCCACCACGGTCGCCTTCGGCGCGTACTGCCCTAGCAGGTATTCCACGACGTCCGGCGCCAGCGCAGGGTTCAGGCAGGTCGCGACCATGCCAGCCTTGGCCACCCCGATGCGGAAGACATAGGCATCGACGGAGTTCTCCACGATCATCACGACGCGGTCGCCTCGCGTCAGACCCGCGGTGAGGAGCCCGTGGGCCACCTGGTTGGCGAGCTCGTCGACCTGCCGGTAGGTGAGTCGGGAGAACCGGTCGGCCGAGTACGCCCCCTCCCACCCGACGATGGCCACCTTGTCGGGAGCACTCCAGGTGTTCCGCTCGACCAGGTCCCCGACCGCGACCCTTTCCCAGCGGTTGTCGGCTCGCCTGTCGTACAACGAGGTCACGTCGAGGGTCATGGCGACTCCTGCGGTCGGCGGCCTCGCACCCGTGCGTGACCGGGATCGTCAGCCTAGTGAATCCGGATTCACTAAGCAAGGGATCCCGGCGGTGGAGTCCCCGGAGCCTCAGGCAGTCGGCTGCTCCCCTGCCTCCTCGGGAAGCGGATCGTCGGGCAGCGGCCGGACTCGCGGGCGGGCGCGGCGACGTCTGCGCGCGGGCACCAAGTGACGCATCTCCTCCAGCTTGCCGAAGCACAGGAGTCCGTCGTTGACCTCCAGGACCCGATTACCGCGCGGGTTGGGGATCACGGTCGTCCCGCGGTGCAGCGTCAGGATCGTGATGTCCCTTTCGCGGAGCCCGGACTCGTCGATCGTCTTGCCCAGGAGGTCTGCGCCCTCGCGCACGACGAGCTCGGCCACGCCGTAGCCGGTGCTCACCGAGAGCCGCTGGCGGACGTCGAGCTCGGGGAAGGCGACCTGGTTGGCCACGTAGTCGACAATCGCTCCTGCGACGTCGAGCTCCGTGGCGGTCTCGATCCCCTCGAGACCCGGAGACGAGTTGACCTCCATGATGACCGGCCCGTCGGCACCCTCCAACATGTCGACGCCGGCAACGCGGAGGCCCATGATCTGGGCGGCCTGCACGGCGACGCGCTGGTACTCCTCGTCGAGCTCGACCGCCTCCACCGTCCCGCCCCGGTGGACGTTGGAGCGGAACTCGTCACCCACGGCCCTGCGACGCATCGCCGCGACCACCCGGTCGCCGACCACCAGGGCACGGATGTCGCGGCCCTTGCTCTCGGCGACGAACCGCTGGATCAGCACGTTCTGCTTGGTGGACTGGAGCGTCTCGATCACAGCTTCGGCCACCTTCTTGTCAGGGGCCAGGATCACGCCGATCCCCTGGGTTCCCTCCAGCAGCTTGATCACGACCGGAGCGCCGCCGACCCGCTCGATCGCGGGGAGGACGTCGGCACGGTCCCGGACGAAGGAGGTGGCGGGGATCCGCACGTCGTGGCGCGACAGGATCTGGATCGCACGGAGCTTGTCGCGGGAGTTCGCGATGCCGTTCGCGGTGATCGGCGTGTACACGTCCATCTGCTCGAACTGGCGGACGACCGCCATCCCGTAGAAGGTCACCGACGGTCCGATCCGGGGGATGATCGCGTCGTAGTGCGACAGCGGCTTCCCCCGGTACTGCAGATCGGGCGCCCCCCCGGACAGGTCGATCCCGAAGCGCAAGGTGTTCAGGACCAGAGCGCGGTGGCCCCGGGTCTCCGCAGCAGCCTTCAGCCGTCGGGTGCTGTAGGAGTGGGGGGCCCGCGACAGGATGGCGAGTTTCACGCGTCGTGACTTCCTTCCGGGGAGCCATCGCCAATCGGGGCGCGATCCGAGCGGGCCCTCTTGCGCGTTCCCACGAACGAGCGGCCCGGATCGACCAGGAAGCGGCCCCGAAGTGCCGCGCGCCCGATGAGCAGCCGAAACCCCATCTCGTCGCGAGACGTCAGCGTCAGGTCGATCTCGTAGCGCTGACCACAGATCTCGATCGGCGTGCGGATCACCGGGCGTCTCTCCTCATGCCCGGTGGACGAGCGCACCATGCGGTAGGTCAGGACCCTCTGCTCGGTCTCGGTGGCCGCCAGGCGACTTCCCTGGCGCGGGTGCACCCCGAACCGGACCAGCTCCTCGCCGTCGCGCGTGAAGGGCTCGATGCCGAACGCATGGAGCGCCCCGGTACGGGCGCCGGTGTCCATCTTCGCCTTGATCCGCTCCTCCGAGAGCGCGGGCAGCCCCACCCACTCCCGCCACCCCACGACCGTCAGGGGCTGCTTGCGTTCTCGCGCCACGTCGCAAATATGCCAGACAGACGGGCTATCAGCGGTGGCGATCGCTGAGTTGCGCAGACGCCCGGGCACGAGGGCCAGGGGCCGTACGGGAACTGAACGCGGACGTTGCGCGCTCGGAGGGATTCGAACCCCCCATCTTCTGGTCCGTAGGGCGATCCAAGCGCCGGCGCCTCTGCTCCTAGGTGGTGGTCTGGGACCGATCTGAGCGCGAACCTTCCTCACCAGCCACACCGGTAGGGACGGGTGGAGGTCCGTCTGGTGGGAGATCCTGGGACCGGCCCTGGTGAGGCAGCTTCCCACCCAAGCACCCCCCGGCATGACGCCCGACCCACCCCGCCACGACAGGACCACGCCGTCGCAGGCTCGGACCGGCTGAAGAGCAACCCCACGCCCACCGACCGCAAGGGGCCGACCCTGTCCGAGAAACTGGGTCAGGCTCCGCTCGCTTCAGCATTCAGCGGCCGCCTCGCCACGTACTGAAGCTGTCGCCGGAACGCCCCAGCGGAAGTGGCCGCTAGGTTAGGAGCACAGAGTGCCTCTCGATCGCACCCGCGGTGTGGTCGGATACTCGCTGGGATCGGACGCCCAACCGAAGGAGTGCCCTCCGTGCCCAAGCCCGAGATCGCGGTGTTGGTACCGCCTGCCAACCCGACGGTGGAACCGGAGATGCAGTTGCTCCTGGGCGAGGTGGCCGTCGTACGCGCCGCGCCCCTCCCGGTCGTCGAGGGTGACCTGCGGGCGCGGCTGGCCGGGTACAACCAGGTGGCCGCTGCGACGTTGGCCGCAGCGGATGTCCGCTCCGCTCATGCCGTCGGCTACGCCTGCACCGGTGCGAGCTACCTCGTCGGGATGGCGGGGGACGCACGGCTGGCGTCCGAGCTGGCCGGCGACGGTGTCCCCGCCGTCACCGCGGCCGGGGCGATCCTGGCCACGCTGCGCGCGCTTCGCTGCAACGAGATCGTGCTGGTGTCGCCCTACCCGACGTGGCTGACCGACCTGTCCGTGGCGTTCTGGGCCGAGGGCGGCGTCACGGTGCGCCACACGGTGCCGGTTCCGGGCACCGGCGCCATCTACGACCTGTCGCCCGACGCGCCGCTGCGCGCCCTCGAGGAGTCGGGGGTGGCTGGCGGCGTCGTCCTGTTCGCGGGCACCGGGATGCCGACCGTAGGGGCGGTCACGGCGCTGAGCCGCGGCTGGCCGGCTCCGGTGCTGTCCTCCACGACCTGTCTGGCCTGGCAACTCGCGGGCCTGGTGCGTCCCTCCGATGCCAAGACCCCGCTGCCCGGCCCCCTGGGCGCTCACCCGTGGCTGAGCACAATCGCGCCGGACTCGATCCGCGGCGCGGAGTCGAACAGCGACGCCTTCCACAGGTAGTCGAGCGCCCGGCGCGGGTCCGCGGCGAGGGCGGCCAGCTCGACTCCGCGGCGCTGCCGAGCGGCCCGGTCGCGCTGGCTGATCTCGCGGTAGTTGCGGTCGGCTCGGGCTCCGACGACGTGCAGCGCCACCTCGCGCCTGGCGCCCGCATAACGCTGCAGCCCCTCCTCCGCGACGTCGCCGGCACGGTCGAGAGCGCGTGCGATCGCGTCTGCCGCCACCACCGCGTCGTGGATGCCGCTGTTCATGCCCATGCCACCGGTGGGGCTGTTGACGTGCGCCGCATCCCCCACGAGCAACGCCCGGCCGACGCGGAAGCGGTCGGCGACCCGGCGGTGGACCTGGTACAGGAAGGCATCGACAAACGGCACCCGCCCCATGTCGGGCAGCAGCCGAGAGAGCCGGCGCTGCACCGACGCGGCCGCCACCGCCTCCTCGGCATCCTCCTCTGGGGGAACCCGGAACACCGCCCGCCAGTGATCGCGCAGCGCCAGCAGCCCTGCACCCCCCTCGTCGCCGGTGATGTAGGTCACGGGCGCCAGGCCCGGCAGGTGCTCGTCGAAGGCCACCGGCGTCGTCACGGTCAGGTAGCGCAGCGGGTAGGTATCGCCGACGAACGGAACGTCAAGGCTCGACCGAACGGTGCTGCGCGCGCCGTCTGCGCCGATCAGGTAGCTGCCCGGTTCGCTGACCGTCCCGTCTGCAAGCAGTACCTCGACGGAGTGGTCGGAGCGCCGCACTCCCGTGACGCGGCTGCCGAAGCGCAGCTCGACCTGCGGGTGGTTCGCCAGTGCAGCCGCGAGGATCCTGGTCAACTCGCGCTGCTCGGCCTGCAGCCGGTACGGGAAGCCGGTGTACGGTGCCAGCGGCGCCATCGCGAACTCCGCAAGGACGCCGAGCTCGAGGTCCCGGTGCTGCACGACAGGTGCCTGCCGGCCCGCCGCGACGAGCTGGTCGGCGACGCCGAGTGCGGCCAGCAGATCGAGCGTCGGCGGGTGGAACGTGGAGGCGCGCGACGCGGCGGCGGGACCGGCGTCGGCCTCGAACAGCACGACCGGGACGCCCCGGCGTGCGAGCAGCAGCGCCGCCGACAGACCACTGGGCCCCGCGCCGACGACGAGGACGGGCGGCGTCATCCGCGGTCCCCCACCGGCAGCGCCGCCTCGGTCTCGGGCCCCAGCAAGCCGACCACGTCTCGCAGGGCCGCGCTGACCGCAGCGATCGTCCCGTCGCCCAGGGTCGCCCGCAGCCGGCTGTCGAGGGCCTCGACCACCTCGTGCACCGGATGCTCCAACGCCCTGCCTTTGGAGGTCAGGGCCACCACCTGCCGCCGACGGTCGTGCGGATGTCGGCGGCGACGGACGAGACCGAGCTCCTCGAGGTCCTGCAAGAGCAGCGTTCCACTGGCGCGGGTAAGGGCCAGCGACTGCACCATCTCCCGCTGGGGCAGAGCCCCGTCATCGCTGCGCCAGAGACGGACCAGAGCGGTCACCTGCGCGTAGCTGACGTTCAGCGGCCGTAGTTCTGCGGTGAGGTGCTGGTGCACCAGCCTGCCGGCGAGCGTGATCAGGCCGCCGAGGTGGTTGTGCCCGGCGAAGCTCGGGGCCAGCGCTGGCAGCACGGGAACAGGTGCGGAGCTCACGTCGCCCACCTCACAGCGAGTAGCCCGGCGGCAGCCCGGTCTCCAGGTATGTCCAGACGCTCTTGACCTGCGTGTAGAGGTCGACCGCTCCGGGACCGCCCTCCCGGCCGTAGCCGGACCGGCCCACCCCGCCGAAGGGCACCCGGTCGGCGAGCACGCGGTAGGTGTTCAGCCAGACCGTGCCGACGTGCAGCTCGGCAGCCATCCGGTGCGCCCGGCCGATGTCGGACGTCCACACGCCGGCCGCGAGGCCGAAGTCCGTTGCGTGCGCCAGCTCGAGAGCGTGCTCCTCGTCCCGGAACCGGGTGGCCGCCAGCACCGGGCCGAACACCTCCTCCTGCATGATCGGCTGGTTGATGTCCACCTCGGTGAACAGGCTGGGCGGGGCCCAGTACCCGCCGGCGAGCGCCGGTTCGTCCGGCACCGGGGCCTGCGCGGCCAACGTTGCTCCGGCCTCGGTGGCGGCTCCGATGAGCTGCAGGGTCTTCCGCTGCTGGGCGGCGGTGATCTGCGGGCCGATCTGTGTGGTCGGGCGGGTCGGGTCGCCGACGCGCAGGCCGTTCACGCGCTCGGCCACCCGCTCGACGAATCGGTCGTAGACGTCCTGGTGGACCAGCAGCCGGGAACCCGCGATGCACATCTGCCCTGTGCTCGCAAACACCCCGAGCAGAACCGCTTCGAGGGCCGCGTCCAGGTCGGCGTCGGCGAAGACGATCTGCGGCGACTTGCCTCCGAGCTCGAGCGCTAGCGGAGTCAGGTGCTCGGCCGCGGCCCGGGCAATCGCCTTGCCGGTGGCGTCCGAGCCGGTGAAGACGATGAGGTCCGCCTCCGGGCTCGACACCAGGGCTGCCCCGGTCTCCCGGCCCCCGGTGACCACCTGCGCCACGCCGTCGGGGACTCCCGCCTCCCGAAGCACCTCGGCCAGCAGCAGCGCCGTGAGCGGCGTTTCTTCGGCCGGCTTGAGCACACTGACGTTGCCGAAGGCGAGCGCGGGTGCGATCTTCTTGGCGGCGAAGACGTACGGCACGTTCCAGGGGATGACGCCCACCGCGACGCCGTACGGCTCGCGACGTGTGTAGGTGTGGAAGGGGCCCGGCACGTCGATCGTGTCGCCCGTGACCTTGTCCGCGAAGCCGCCGTAGTACTCGAAGCAGTCGGCGGCCCGCTCCGCCTCGCGGAGCGTGTCGCGCAACGGCTTGCCGGTGTTCCGGGTCTCCGTCTCGGCGAACGCACCGGCGCGCTCGCGCAACAGCCGCGCCGCCGTCAGGAGCAGCCGGCCACGGTCGGCGGCCGGGCGCCGGCGCCAGTCGTCGAGGGCTGCACGAGCCGCCGAGAACACAGCGTCGACGCCGTCGGCGGACTCGACGGGCACCTCCGCAATGGCCTTGCCGTCCACCGGTGAGTAGATGGTCGATGACGGCATGCGGCACCTCCGGGGATCGTCGCAGAACTGTTAGTGACCCAAACAGATCTCGGACGTGACCGTCAAGCATTCCCGTCGGGGAGCCCCAGCGAATGACCGAAGGCGGGCACACGGGAGCGGAAGCAGGCGGAGCGGACGGGTGAGGCGGCTCGTGACGCCCGCCCTTCGGGGCCGCTGGGGGCGCCACGCCCAGGCCGAGAGCCTCGTGGAGGAGGGAAACCCGTCGGTCGCCCCCTGATCACCCAGCGGCTCGAGAGGGCGGATGCTGGGGTCACCCTGCGCGATGTCGCTGACTCCGCCGGGGCGTCATGCGTGCCGTCCTCCTCCCCACCGAGTGTCCGGGGCCTGCCGGGGCCTTGGCTGAGCGGAGCGAAATCGCTATAGTGACAATCCGGAACAGTGTTTCACTGAACGGAACATTCGGCAGCGGGAGGTCGGCGGATGATGCCCCTCGAAGGGGTTCGGGTGGTCGACCTCGCAACCATCCTGGCCGGACCCTTGTGCTGCCGGATCCTCGGCGACTACGGCGCCGACGTCGTGAAGGTCGAGCACCCAAGCGGCGACAGCATGCGCGGGCACGGCTACCAAAAGGACGGCATCCCGCTGTGGTGGAAGGAGATCAGCCGGAACAAGCGGACGATGGGCATCGACCTGAAGTCCGCCAAAGGCGCTGGCGTCTTCCTCCGGTTGGCCGCGACCGCGGACGTCGTGGTCGAGAACTTCCGCCCGGGCACCCTGGAGCGCTGGGGTCTCGGCCCCGAGAAGTTGCGTGAGGTCAACCCGGGGTTGGTCCTCGTGCGACTGACCGGCTGGGGGCAGACGGGTCCCTACGCGCACCGCCCGGGGTTCGGCACGCTCGCCGAGGCCATGAGCGGCTTCGCACACCTCACCGGACCCGAGGACGGGCCGCCCACCCTGCCGGCCTTCGGGCTGGCAGACAGCATCTGCGGGATCGCCGCCTCCTCCGCGGTACTCATGGCGCTGAGGCACCGCGACCAGCAACACGGCCCCGGCCAGGTCATCGACCTCAACATCCTCGAGCCAATCATGACGGCCGTCGGACCGGGGCCGATGGTCTACGACCAACTCGGCATTGTCGAGCACCGCCACGGCAACCGGTCCACGAACAACGCCCCGCGGAACACCTACCGGACGGCGGACGGGTCATGGGTGGCCGTCTCCACCAGCGCCCAGAGCATCGCCGAGCGGGTGCTGCGCCTAGTCGGCCACCCGGAGGTGATCGACGAGCCGTGGTTCCGCAGCGGGAGGGGGCGCGCCGAGCACGTGGAGGAGCTCGACGGGTACGTAGGTGGCTGGATCGCCCAACGGACGCGTGCCGAGGTGCTCAGCGCGTTCGAGGAGGCCGGCGCCGCGATCGCCCCCGTCTACGACGCCAAGGACATCGTCGAGGACCCGCACGTGCGGTCCACCCAGATGGTGACCGAGGTGGCCGACCCCGACTTCGGGAAGGTGCTCATGCACAACGTGATGTGGCGCATGTCCGAGTCTCCGGGCGGCATCCGGTTCACCGGCCGGCCGATGGGTGCGGACACCGACGAGTTGCTGGCCCAGCTGGGCTACCAGGCGGAGGAGGTCTCGGTGTTGCGGGAAGAGGGAGCCATCGCATGAGCGATGCGTTGTTGGACGTGGTCCAAGCGGGACTGCGCACGTTCGACCTCGGTCGCCCGATGTTCCAGGGCATGCCGCAGTCGCCGAACCACCCGAGGTTCACCCACACCCTGCCGCGACGGCACGGGGATTCCGTCCGTGGGGACGGTGGGTCGGCCGCCAATGACCTGATCGTCACAGGCACTCATGTCGGCACCCACATCGACGCGCTGGCCCACGTGTCCCACAACGGCAGGCTGCACGGCGGGGCCGATGCGGCCGCGGCCGGAACCGGGGGCCGGTTCACCGAGCACGGCGTCCACACCATCTCCCCCATGATCCGTCGGGGCGTGCTCCTGGACATTCCCGCCGCACTGGGGCAAGCGACCTGCCCACCTGCGTACGAAGTGACGCCGGCCGACCTGGAAGCCGCCACTCGGGTCGCCGGCGGGCGCATCGGCGCTGGAGACGTGGCGCTGATCCGTACCGGCTGGGGACGCCGGTTCGCCGACGGCACCGAGGCGTACCTCGGGACGGAGACCGGGGTTCCGGGCGTTGCGGAGGCAGGAGCTCGCTGGCTCGCCGAGCGGGGTGTGCACGCCGCCGGCGCGGACACCATCGCCTTCGAGCGGCTCGCCCCGGGTGACGGGCACAGCATGCTGCCCGCTCACCGGGTGCTGCTCGTCGACGCCGGCATCTACATCATCGAGGCGCTCGACCTCGAGGGGATCGCCGCGGCAGCCGTCACCGAGTTCACCTTCGTTCTGGTCCCGCTGAACCTGCAGGGCGCGACCGGGTCGCCCGTGCGGCCGCTGGCTGTGGTCGCGGATGCCTGAGCGGACCCTGGGCGAGCGGCTGGCCGAGTTCGCTACCGCGTACCCGTACGACCGCCTGCCGCCGGACGTGGTGGACAGCGTCCGCAAGCGGGTGCTCGATGTGCTGGGCATCTGCGTGGCAGCCAGCCCGCTCCCCACCAGCGAGGCGGCCCGGGCGTTCGCCAGGGGCCAGGGTGGCGACCCGCAGGCACGCGCGGTCGGCATGCCCGAGCGCCTCCCCGCGACGTGGGCGGGCTTCGTCAACGGCACGCTGGCGCACTCTCTGGACTACGACGACACCCACCTGCCCTCCGTCCTGCACCCGAGTGCGTCGATCGTGCCAGCCTGTCTCGCCGCAGCCGAGCACGCCGGTGCGAACGGTGAACAGGTCATTGCGGCAATCGCCGTCGGCCTCGAGATCTGTGTCCGCATCGGGATGGCCGGGTACGACGAAGAGCGCGGCAACTCGACCTTCTTCGAGCACGGGCAGCACGCGACATCGATCGCCGGGACCCTCGGCGGTGCGGTCGCCGCTGGTCTGCTCTACGGCCTGGACGAGCAGCAGCTGCTGCACGCACTGGGCCTGGCAGCGTCGATGGGCTCGGGGGTGATCGAGGCCAACCGCACCGGCGGGACGGTCAAGCGCCTGCACTGCGGGTGGGCGGCACACGCCGCGGTGTCCGCGGCACAGTTGGCCCAGGCCGGCTTCACCGGTCCCCCCACAGTGCTCGAGGGGCGCTTCGGCTTCTTCCAGGCATGGCTGCGGGGGGAATTCAACCCGGCCGCTCTGCTCGACGGGCTGGGCGCCGACTGGACCGTCCCGGGCATCTTCTTCAAGCCCTACCCGGCCAACCACTTCACGCACGCCGCCATCGATGCCGCACTGTCGCTGCGGGCTCAGGGGCTCCGACCCGACCAGGTGGAGCACGCCACTCTGGGAGTTCCCGCAGCGGTCCTGCGGACGGTCGGCGAGCCGCTGGAGGTCAAGCGAACCCCCGACACCGGCTACATGGCCCAGTTCAGCGGGCCGTACGCGGTCGCCGCCGGGCTCTTCGGCGGCGGGGCACTGGGAGTGGGGCTCGACGACTTCACCGACGTGCTCGCGCAGGACCCCGCGCGTCGCGCGGTCATGGCCCGAGTGGATGTCATCGCCGACGCTGAGTGCACCCGCATATTTCCGCACCAGTTCCCTGCCGTCCTGCGCGTACGCACCACCGACGGTCGGGACTTGACGGCAGAGGTGTGGCAGAACCGCGGTGGACCTGGCCGCCCGCTTTCCTTCGACGAGCTGGCCGTGAAGTTCCGAGACAACGCAGGACGGGGCCTCCCCGCTTCAAGCGTTGCGGAACTGGAGCGGTACATCGGCCTGCTCGCCGAGCTCGACACGATGAGTCCGCTGCTCGATCTGCTGACCCACGTCGGGTCAACTGACCCCCAACCCCGCTAGGAGGAACTGTGCCGTCCTACGACCTGCTGGTTACCAACGCGCGTGTCGTGCTGCCCGACCAGGACGAGCCGGCCGTGCTCGATCTCGGCATCGCCGACGGCCGCTTCGTCGCCGTTTCCGTCGGCCTGTCCGCCAGTGACGCCACGCAGATCGTGGACGCCGGCGGCAAGCTCGTGTTCCCGGGGGTGGTCGACGCACACCAGCACTGGGGCATCTACAACCCACTGGCCGACGACGCCGTCAGCGAGAGCCGGGCATGCGCGCAGGGCGGCGTGACGACCGGCATCACCTACATGCGCACGGGCCAGTACTACCTGAACCAGGGCGGGCCCTACGCGGGCTTCTTCCCCAAGGTGCTGGAGGCTGGCGAAGGGCGGGCGTACGTCGACTACGCCTTCCACCTCGCGCCGATGATGAGCCAGCACATCGACGAGATCCCCGGTCTGGTCGCCGAGCACGGGGTGACCTCCTTCAAGATCTTCATGTTCTACGGCGGCTACGGCCTGCACGGTGCGTCGGCGGACCAGCGTGACTTCCTGATGATCCCGGACGACGAGAACTACGACTATGCGCACTTCGAGTTCATCATGCGTGGGATCCAGGCCGCCCGCGAGGCGATGCCTGAGCTCGCCGACGACATCTCGCTCTCGCTGCACTGCGAGACCGCGGAGATCATGCGGGCCTACCAGAAGATCGTCCAGCGGGAAGGCAAGCTGACCGGCCTGGAGGCCTACTCGGCGACCCGGCCTCCGCACTCCGAGGGGCTCGCGGTCACGATCGCGGCATACCTCGCGCATGAGACCGGCCTGCCGAACATCAACCTGCTGCACCTGTCGTCAGCGAAGGCACTCGAGGCCGCACTGCTCATGCGCGACGTGTTCCCCCACATCGACTTCCGCCGCGAGGTCACGATCGGGCACCTGCTCACCGACTTCCACACCGCCAGTGGCCTGGGTGGGAAGGTGAACCCGCCGTTGCGGTCCCGGGCCGATGTGGAGGCTCTGTGGGAGCACGTCCTCAACGGGGATGTCGACTGGGTGGTCAGCGACCACGCCTGCTGCCGCGATGAGACCAAGTTCGGTGACCCACGCGACGACGTCTTCGTCGCCAAGTCGGGGTTCGGCGGCACCGAGTACCTGCTGCCCGGTCTGGTCAGTGAGGGCAGCAAGCGCGGGCTCTCGTACGGCCGAATCGCGCGTCTGACGTCGGCGGCTCCCGCCGAGCGCTTCGGTCTGCACACCAAGGGCGCGATCGCCGTCGGCTACGACGCGGACTTCGCCGTTGTCGACCCCGACCAGTCGTGGGTGGTCCGCGCGGCGGACTCGCTGTCGACCCAGGAGTACACCCCGTTCGAGGGTTTCGAGATGTCAGCGCGCGTGACCGACACCTACCTCCGCGGACGGCAGGTGCTGCGCGATGGTCAGGTAGTCGGACAGGCCAGCGGGCGCTACCTATCCCGCCCCACCCGGCGCAAGCAGTGATCCGCCGGGTGGGTGAGACCTCCATCAGTAGCAGCCGCACGGAGAGGCCGGCTCGCGACCGTAGGGCTCGAGCTCCGGCGGCAGGATCGGCCGGTGCTCCGGCTGCCAGCTGAAGTCGACCTCCTCCTCGGTGTAGACCGTGCTGAGCGGTCCGCCCTTTGTGCGAAAGAGCATCAGGTTGCCGGTGAGCGACCCGAAGGGACCGTGCCACTCCTCCGGCGGGCGCCAGAAGTAGCATCCTGCCTGCATCACACCGAGCGGCCCGACCAATTCGCCGGAGAGCAGGTACATCTCCTCCACCACCGGGTGCTTCTCCGGCCGGCGGCCACTGCGCAGCGGCATAGTGCCCAGGATCCAGGTCTCCTCTCCGTCGACGGGGTCCCGGTGCAGCCACTTGCGCCCCGCGCCCGGCGGGAACTTGGGGTGGAAGTTCCCACCCCAGTCGCCACTGAGGGCGTCGATGCGCTCGACGAGCCGGCTGCTGTCGAGTGCCACGGCGTCGCTTGGCTGGGGGTCGGCGTCGAAGAAGGTGAGGACGACCGCTCCGGTGGGCGATGCCATCGGTGCTCGGGTGTAGCCAGCCGGGAGGTGGGCGTAGGTGCGGGCACCGTAGTGCGTGTCGCCGATCTGCAAGGCGCCACCGAGAACGAAGAACTCCTCGTCGGTGCCGAGTGTCTGCGGTTCCGGCTGCCGCCACCCCGGCGGGTAGCGGACGAGCAGGCTGCAGGCCCCGGTGTCAGCGTCGCTGCTCAGCGTGCGGCTCTCCACACCGCGGCGCGCCGCGCCGGGTGCGCCGCTGCGCCAGGGCAGAGACTGGACCTGGATGAACTCGATGAAGGGCCGGCTCATTGGTCTCCCTCCATGACGGATGCGATCGGCCGCAGCGGGGCTGCAGCGTCGTCGCGCTCCAGGAGCCCCGCCAGCAGTTCCCGCAGGGAGCGATCGACCTCCTGCTGGCTGCGGTCAGCCAGCTCCTGATCGATGGCCAGAGCATCCAGTTGCTCCTGGGTGACGACTCCCTGCCGTAGCAGCACAGTCTCCAGGCAGATCCGGTTCAGCCGCTCGACGTGCAGCTGGGCGGCGAGGTCCATCACCATGGCGACCACCCGGTCCAGGTCGGGGTCGGGGAAGAATCGCGGTTCTCGCATCGTCACTCCTTCGGCTTGGTAGCGGAGAGCACGGCCCAGGGGAAGTGCCACTCACGTCGTGGTGGCCATTGGTCGCCGGTGAGCAGGCCCCTTCCTCGCTCGTCGAACGGCGACCATCGGGCCGCCCCGAGCCCCGCTTCGGCGCACAGCGACAGCACGTCGGTGTCGAAAAGCATCGGCATGTAGGGCTCGTTGTTGCGCAGCCCGTGGTCGCGCATGACCACGTCGCGTACCGCCTGCCCGGTGGGTTGGAAGTCGAGCACGCGCAGCTCACCGCCGGGGCGCAGGATCCGGGCGGCCTCACGGAGAGTGGCGGCAACGACGTCCGGAGGCAGTTCGTGGATCAGCATGGTGGCGGTGACGAGGTCGCAGGTCGCGTCCGGCAGCCCGGTGTCGGTGCAATTGCGCTGTCGCAGGTCGAGCGCCAGCCCCTGCTGGTCGGCCTGCGTGCGGGCGAGCTGCAGCACCGGGGCGGAGAGGTCGATGCCGATCACGGTTGCGTCAGGGTAGAAACGCTTGAACGGCCGCGTGCTCTTCCCGAAGCCGCACCCCAGGTCGACGATGCAGGTGTACTCACGGTCGGGGATCGCGGTGCGGACGAACAGGTCGTGGAAGGCGTAGTCGTCGTTGTCGCCGAGCATGACCAGCGCGGCACCTATTTCGTAGACCCGGGCCGCCGCCAGGTCGGACCACACGCCGCCGGGCTGCAGGTGGATGTCGATGTCGGTGTACCAGTCGGGCAGCTTGAGATCCGGGTCCAGCCGCAGGCTGCCGCCCACCGACGGGTCGGTAGGGAAGTCGAGCAGCTCCTCGTGGCCGGCGACGACGTCCTGCACCGCCCGCCACAGCATCTTCTGCGACCCTCGCTCCAGCCAGCCGAACCAGGGATGCAACTGCAGATTGTGGACGACCTCCGTCGGGTCCGCGCCTGGGTGCTCCGCGAGGGCCGGCAGCGACTCGGCCACCAGCGCGGGGTAGACCAGGTCGGCCCACCGGCGGCGGAGCATGAGCGCGAAGTCGATCCGCGCCCGCTCGGTCGTCGTCAGTGGCAACGTGATGCTCATAGCGGCCTCCTATGGACTGGGGTGGACGGCAGGGCGTGGGGAGAGGTCCAGCGGCGGCTGGACCTCTCCGGCGAAGTGGCAGGCAGTCAGGCGCCCCGGCGCCACCTCGGCGAGCGGCGGCGCCTCGACCGCGCACTTGGGCTGGGCGATCGGGCACCGCGGGTGGAAGTGGCACCCGGTCGGGCGGTGCACCGCCGAGGGAGGGTCGCCGCGCAGCACGATGCGCTCACGGCGCCGGTCGGTGGGTGTGGCCGACAGCAGAGCAGCCGTGTACGGGTGCTGCGGGGTCGCGATGACCTCGTCGGCAGGGCCGCTTTCGACGACCCGACCCAGGT
Source organism: uncultured Actinomycetota bacterium (assembly GCA_963805655.1). GTDB lineage: Bacteria > Actinomycetota > Actinomycetes > Propionibacteriales > Nocardioidaceae > CAWDVB01. The sequence goes on from CAWDVB010000001.1 coordinate 80,293, forward strand.
ACATCACCAGCACCCGGTCAGCGATGTGATGCACGAGTGCCAGGTCGTGGGCCACGACAAGGTAGGCGATGCCCGTCTGCTGCTGGATGTCCTCCAGCAGCTCGACGATCTGCGCCTGCAGCGAGACGTCGAGCGCGGACACCGGCTCGTCGGCGATCAGCATCTTCGGCCGCAGCGCCAGCGCTCGCGCGATCCCGATGCGCTGTCGCTGGCCGCCGGAGAACTGGGCAGGCATCCGGTGGGCCGCACTGGCGGGCAGACCCACCTGCTCGAGCAGCTCCGCGACGCGCTCCTTGATACCGCTTCGTTCCCCGTACGCCCGCAACGGCTCAGCCACGATCCTGCCGACCGTCATGCGCGGGTCCAGGCTCGCGTATGGGTCCTGAAAGACCATCTGCAGCGCCCGTCGGTGGGTCAACCGGCGCTGCGGCAGGTGCGTGATGTCCTGGCCCTGGAACACGATTCGCCCTCGGTCCGGCTCGTACATCCGCATCAGGGTGAGCGCCAAGGTGGACTTCCCCGAGCCAGACTCACCTACCAGCCCGACGGTCTCGCCCGCCGAGACGTGCAGGCTCACGCCGTCGACGGCGTGTAGCCGGCGGCCCGCGATGCGGAACCCCACGTGGACGTCTTCGGCGGTGAGCAGCTCGGTCATGTCGGCACCCCCTCGCCCACCGGCGACCAGCAAGCGGCCTCCTGCCCACCCATCGGCTCAAGGACCGGGTCGTCAGTGCGGCACCGATCCAGCGCGCGGTTGCAGCGCGGAACGAACGCGCAGCCGCATAGCGAGTGATCGAGGCGAGGCGGAGTGCCGGGAATGGCCACCAGCCGCGTCCGCTCCGGGTCGAAGTCCGGGCTCGCGGCGAGCAGCGCGGCGGTGTACGGGTGACGCGGCTCGTCGATGACCTGCCGGGCCGGCCCCGTCTCGACGATGCGACCGGCATACATGACGGCGAGCCGATCGCAGATCTCCGCCGCCAGGGACAGGTCGTGGGTGATGAGGACGAGGGCTGCGCCCTTCACCCTGCTCTGCAGCAACTCCATGATCTGCGCCTGGATGGTGGCGTCGAGCGCGGTAGTGGGCTCGTCGGCCAGGATGACATCGGGGTGGTTGATGAGCGCAAGCGCGATCATGACGCGCTGCCGCAGACCACCGGACAGTTCGTGCGGGTAGGCCCGCAGTCTCTCCTCGGGGGCGGGCACCCCGACAGTGCGGAGGGCCTCGAGTGCCAGTTCGCGCGCCTGTGCCCGCGAGACGTCCTGGTGGCGTCGCACTGACTCGACGAGCATGGAGCCGATCCTGCGAACCGGGTTGAGGCTGCTCATGGGGTCCTGGAAGACCATGCCGACCTGACCCCCACGGAGTCGTTCGAGCTCCCGGCCGGTCATGCTCCGGACGTCGGCGCCGTCCAGCCGTACCTGGCCCCGCCGGATCACCCCCGGCTCGGGCAGCAGGCCGAGCACGCTGAGCGCCAGCATGCTCTTGCCGGAGCCGGACTCTCCCACGACCCCGAGGATTTCCCCACGCGCCACCGTGAGGGACACCCCGCGGAGCACGTCGGCCTGGGCCCCCTCCCGGCCGGGGAATGCCACGTGCAGGTCCTCAACGACCAGAGCCGGTCCGTCGCTCATCCGACGACCTGTTCGGCCCGGCTACGGGTGCGCGCGGCGAACCCGTCACCGATCAGGTTGGCAGCGATGACGGCCAGGACGATGGCGGCACTCGGGACGAGCACCAGGTTGGCGTTGCTCACGAGGTACTCGCGACCCTCGGCCAGCATGTTGCCCAGAGATGGCGCACCGAGAGGTGCTCCGATCCCGAGGAAGGACAGGCCACTTTCGGCCACGAGCAGGTCCGCAAAGAGGAACGCGAACATCACGAGCATGCTGTTGCGGACTCCCGGCAGGACGTGGGTGCCGATCATCCGTGGCAGCCGCACGCCGGATAGCTCTGCCGCAACCACGAACTCCTTCTTCATGAGGCTGAGCGTCTCGGCGTAGATCACGCGGGCAAGGATGGGCCAGCTCAGCAGACCCAGCGCGACCGACAGCGGCCAGAAGCCGCGCCCGACGACGGCCATCACGGTGACCGCGAGGACCAGGTAGGGGAACGCCAGGCTGAGGTCGATGAGGCGGGTGAGCGCGCGGCGGACGAGCCCGTCGGATGCGCCGGCGATCACCCCCATCGTGGTGCCGATCACCGTCGAGAGGCTGGCAGACACGACTCCGACGCCCAACGACCAGCGCAGGCTGGCGAGGGTACGCGCGAACAGGTCCCGGCCCAGCTGGTCGGTACCAAGGACGTGACCCGGCGCTCCCGGGCCCAGCAACCGGTTGACCGGGTCCACCCGGCTGGCGTCTATGCCGCTCACGAACAGAGGCAGGAGGGCGGCGAACAACAGCACGGCGGCCAGCGTGACTCCGAGCCACAGGCGCAGCGGCGCCCTCCCGCGGGGGCGGAACAGCCGGAGGCGAGACGTGGCGGCGGCGGTCATGCCTGTTGTCGCTTCAGCCGCGGGTCGATGACAGCGAAGAGCAGTTCCGTCCCGACGTTGGCGAGGAAGACCAGCCCCGCCACCACGAAGACGGCCGCCTGCACGACCGGGAAGTCCAACTGCCGCACCGAGTTGATGAGCAGGAGCCCCAGCCCGGGCCAGGCGAAGACCACCTCGGTGATCAGAGCGCCCGACAACAGGAAGGCGAACTGGCCGCCCACGAGAGCCGTCGCGCCGAGCAACGCGTTCGGGAGGGCGTGCCGAAGCAGCGCCGTGCGCTCCGGCGCCCCGTTGGCACGGGCCGTTCGGACGTAGTCGGCCTGCATCGCATCGGACACGTTGGCCGAGAGCACCCGAGTGAGCCGGGGTACCAGGAAGGCCGCAAGGGTCAGCGACGGCAGCAGCCAGGACAAAGAGCCCACGTTGCCGATGCTGGGCAGCCAGCGCAGCTTGACCGCGAAGATCTGGATGAGCAGCAGGCCGACGACGTAGCCGGGGACCCCCTGGCCGATGAAGACGAACGCGGACGCCCCTGTCTGCAGCGGACGGTCCGGCCGGGACCCGATCCAGGCCCCGAGCGGGACGGCGATGATGGTGTTGATCACGATGGCGATGACCGCCAGCTCCAGCGTCCACGGCACGCGTTCGAGGACGAGGCCGAGCGCGTCCTGACCCGACTGCACCGACGTGCCGAAGTCCAGCCGGACCGCGTGCTCGAGGAACTGGAGGTACTGCACGGGGAGGGGGCGGTCGAACCCGTACTGGTGCCGGACCGCCTCGAGGAACGCCGGGTCGGCGTTCTCCCCCGCGAGCACGGCGGCCAGGGTCGCCCGTCAGCCGGAGTAGGAAGAACAGCAGGGTGGAGATGCCCAGGAGCAACGCAGCCAGTTGGAGCAGGTCGGCGCCTATCGGGCGCGCAACGCGGGCCAGCCCTCGGCTGGCCCGCGTTGCGAAAGGCCTATCGGCCTGAGCGGTGCTGTTGTCGGTCATCAGCCGCCGTTAGCCCACCGTCATCTGGTCGTCGGGGAAGATCCGGTTCTGGTTGTCGAAGCCGTGCAAGTCTTGCGAGATGCCGTTGATGTCGACCTGCTGCACAAGGTACAGCGCCGGCGGATTGTCGTGGTCGATCTGCGCCGCCTGCTGTAGCAGCTCCTTGCGCTTGCTCTGGTCGAGCTCGGAGGCCGCCGCCGTCAGAACCGGCATGATGTCCTGGTTGCAGAAGAAGGCCGGCTGCTTGTCGCAGGAGAACAGCTCCATGGGCCGCTGGGCGTCCAGCACCGGTGCGGTGTTTTCCAGGAGAGGCCGAAGCTCTGCACCGGCGAGTCGTTCTTCAGGTAGTGGTCGAGCCACTCACTGAACTGGATGGTCTGCGGCTTGAAGGTGACCCCGACGTCGGCGAGGTTCTGCTGCATGAGCTGGTAGATCTGCGAGTCGGCCGGGAACGAGCCGACTGTCAGCATGCCCGTGAGAGTAAACCGTTCGGGTACCCAGCGTCGGCG
>CAWDVB010000002.1:0-628142 GCA_963805655.1 uncultured Actinomycetota bacterium
CAGACACGCCCGCTGACACCCGCCGCGGTCGACACCGGAGGCGGAGGTCGATGCCCCGGGATGTCGGCTACCTCATCAGCCGGCGAATCACCCAGTACGAGATGGCGGCCGAAGCGACCATGAGCAGGACCATCAGCTCGAACCCGAACCAGGTCTCCTGCCCGGGCAGCGCCGTGTTCGCACCGAACAGCCCCGCGACGAACGTGGGAACCAGGATGAGTCCGGTGACCTTCCCGAGGTAGCCCTGCAGCCGCTCCGAGGTCTCTTGTTGCCTGGCTTGGCTCTGCACCATCAGCAGGTCCATGTCGGCCCTGATCTCGTTGTAGAGGTGAAGCAGCTTGTGGACGGCCGCATCGACCGTGGTCTCGATCGCCTTCACCTGCTCCGACGCAGCCGGTTCGTGAGAATCGGTGCCCGACGCCACCAGCGGGCCTGCGAACCACGTGTCGTTGGGCATCTCGTCGGCGATCAGCGTGAAGGCGTTCACGCAACGGGAGAACTCGCCGACGAAGGCCAGGAAGTTGCTGATCTCCCGCGCCGCCCCCTTCAGTGAGCCTGCGTCTCGGCGAGCTCCCCGTTCTTGTTCCCCGAGCATCTCGAAGAACTGAACCTCCCAGGAAGAGACCCACCGTTGCAGCATGCGGAGCGAGGCCCCGAAGGTCGACACCAGGGAGCGGGTGAGATAGACCGCCAGGTCGCTGGACTGCTTGGCGCGGCGGGCGCCTCCGCTGCCCACCTCGTCGTGGAGCCAGCGATGCGCGACGTGGTCCAAGAAGGGCTCCCGCAGCAGGGGTGGGCCCGGTCTGGCTCGGCCCCCGTCGCGGAGAGTTCTCGCCTGGTGCCAGCAGCTGATCATCCAGGCGGGCCCCACGGCGATCTCGACGATCTGCACGATGATGTGCTCGTCGACGTCGTCGAAGTCGTCGTCTTCGTCGAGGATCTCCCGCGCCACCACGGCGGGTACGGAGACGGTGCGAACCCCGGTGAGCTCGTCACCGTAGATCTCGGACTTGGGCTGGACGTCGGGGGTCAGGAGGTCTCGCACCATCACTTCGCTCAGGCCGGGGCACGACGGTCCGAGCAGCGTCAGGACCTCGTCCACCTCAGCGTCCGAGGGCTCGGCGCCATGCCACGCGAAGTCGTACCAACGGACCACCCCGTCGTCCGGCGAAGCTGCCGCTTCCGTCGGCACGAAGGGTCGGTGGACCCCCGCCGCACCGGGGCGCCACTGGCTCAGCCGGATCCGGGGATGCGCGGGAGCTTCGCCCTGTGCGCCGGGCTCCTCGGCGGAGAGGGACAGATCCAGGACTTCACGGCGGGACAGACTGGGTCCGCGGGAGTGCGCCGTGACCCCCTGGGAACGCAGTGCGGTGAGCATGTCCTCGATGTCGCAGTGCCCTTGGTCGTCCCGGAACGCGTGCAACATCGAGGAGACCTTGGCCGTCCTCTCCCCGCCCGCGTCCAGCGCAAGCTCCTCCGCAACGCGCGAGGCCGTCTCCTGCCAGGTCATCTCATCCCCCTCACAGGCACCTTCGTGCCCGCTTCCTCCGTGATGTCCATCTTGACCCAGCGCCGCCCCTCACGTCTGCGTTTGACCCGTCGCGTCGTGCGGGACCTCGTGGCTAGGGTCGAAGGCGTGATCGAGACGCCCACGTGCCCGCACTGCTCCACCCTGCTCACCACGACCTCGCCGATCTGCCCCGGGTGTCACCTCGCTGTCGAGCCGGCGTTCCCCCAGGTGCGTCTGCGCGAGGGATACGACATGCAGGCCGTGGACCGCTGGCTCGACGCCCTGGTCGCCACCGTGAAGACCTGGCAGCGTTGAGTCATGGCTTCCACCGGCTCCACCGACGTCCAGTTCCCTCCGATCGGCTTCGGCACCTACCCGTTGCGCGGCCCCGAAGCGGTCGCCGCAATCCGTAGCGCGATCGAGGTCGGCTACCGGCTGATCGACACCGCGGTCAACTACGGCAACGAGGCCGAGGTCGGTGAGGCGATCCGGCAGTCCGGTGCCCCCCGCGAGGAGATCCTCGTCGCCACCAAGATCCCCGGGCGCCACCACGCCTACGACGACGCCGTCGCGAGCATCAAAGGGTCGGTCGACCGGCTCGGCCTGGACTACGTCGACCTCCACCTCATCCACTGGCCCAACCCGAGCGTCGGCAAGTACGTCGAGGCCTACCGGGCCCTCGTCGACATGCGGGCCGAGGGGCTGGTCCGCGCCGTCGGAGTCTCCAACTTCACCGAGGAGCATCTGCAGCGGATCATCGACGCCACCGGGGTCACGCCGGTCGTGAACCAGGTCGAGATGCACCCGTGGTTCCCCCAGGAGCAGATGCGCGCGGTCCACGAGCGGCTCGGCATCATCACCGAGGCGTGGAGCCCGCTCGGCAAGCGCGAGGCGCCGTTCCGCGAGCCGGCCGTCATCGGTCCTGCCCAGAAGTACGGCGTCACCCCCGCCCAGGTCATCCTGCGCTGGCACCTCGAGCTCGGCTCCCTGCCGATCCCGAAGTCCAGCCATCCCGACCGGCAGCGGGAGAACCTCGATGTCTTCGGCTTCTCCCTCACCCCGGACGAGGTGCAGGCGATCACCGCCCTCGGTCACTCCGAGGGCCGCCTGTTCGGGGGCAACCCGGACCACCACGAGGAGATGTAGCGCGAAAGGCCGAGCGATGAAGTACCTCGACGCCCGGGCAGCAGCCCGCGTCTACGACAGGATCGGCAAGCTGCAGGACACGCAGGGCTTCTACGAGTCTCCCGCGATCGCCGACATGGTGGCCCACGCCAGGCTCGACGAAGCCACGCGCGTTCTGGAGGTGGGCTGCGGCACCGGCTCCTTCGCCGAGGAGCTGCTCACCGAGCATCTCCCGCCCGACGCCCACTACACCGGCATCGACGTGAGCACCCGGATGATCGAGCTCTCCACGCAGCGCCTGGAGAGGTTCGGGGAGCGCGCCGAGATCCGACAGGTGGACGGCACCGAGCCCTGGGCCGCCGACGGAGCCGGCGAGTTCGACCGGGTCGTCGCCATCTACGTGCTGGACATCATGTCGCCACACGACCTCGACAGGTTCTTCGCCGAAGCCGCCCGCGTCCTGGCCGCCGACGGTCTGCTCGCGATCACCAGCCTGACCAAGGCGGAGGACGGGGTCGCGGGCCTGGTCTCCTCCGCCTGGCTCGGCCTCTGGAAGCTCAGCCCCTACGTGACCGGAGGGTGCCGCCCGCTGGAGCTCGATATCCCCGACGGATGGACGACCGTCCACGACGCCACCATCATCAGCTGGGGCGTCGCCTCGAGAACCCTCGTCCTGAGCCCTTCTGCGGCTTGAGCCACTGACCGAGGTCGGCCTCCACCAGCACCTCCCGGGCGGTCTCCTCCTGGTCGTCGGGCACCAGCACCCGCTTCAGGAACAGGTTGATCCCGCCCTCCATCACACTCATGTTCCGGTCGGCGACCTGGTACGGAATGCCGGAGTCGGCGAGGAGCGACTCGATCACCGTGAGCAGGACAGGATCATTCGTCCGCATCAGCTCCGCCATCTCGCTCACTCCTCTCATGGTTGAGGAGCGCCGAACGCGCGACTCGTCACCACCTCTAGTCTGGCAGCCCGCTCGCGCAAGCCCATCCCGTGCGGGCGAAGTGCTCCCGGCTCGCCTCCCGCAGGTCCGGATCCGCTGCCAGGCGCAACGCGACGTCCTCCCCCGATCCGCCTCCGACCAGGTCGCCCCACCCGGACAGCTGCTGCCGCAACAGATCCATCAGCCGGCGCTGCTCGGTCAGCGGCACCGGCCCCGACTCCGGCGCAGTCAGCACCCCGCACACCGACTCATACAGCCACACCTCGTCGGGGCACTCGAAGCCATCGAAGGAGAGCCGGCAGCGACTGCTCCCGAGAAGCCGGCGCCGGTACTTCGGCTCGGTGGCGTCCACCCGCTCCAGCTGCCTGTCGTCCAGCAGCGTCGCCCTCAGAGCGACCGTGCTGGAATCGTCGCCGTACGGGGTCGCAGGGATGTATCCCGGCGGACTCACGTGAGCACTGTGCCCGACCGCCACCCCGCTCATCGTGACCTTGAGGAACGGCACGACCGTAGAGACCCCGCCACGCTCCAGCTTGCGCCGCATCACCGCCGGGGATGCGTTCGACCCGACCGCGACCACCAGATGCCGCTCGGAGACCGGGGCCGCACCTGCCCGGACGAGCAGCGCGTCGAGCATCGCCGCGTCGGCAACGGCATGGAAGCGCTCACCATCGAGCAAACCCGAGTGCTGGGATGCGGTCCCGGGATAGGCCCACGGGACAGCCGAGAAGTCATCGGCATCCGCGGCGATCCACACGCCAGTCAGTATGCCGAGAGCACGTGGTAGCGCCACACCCATCCCGGACGAGCTCGCAGTGGGGGCCCGCTAGTGTTCGGAACCATGAGGCCACGCTCACGTCTCACCGCCCAGAACCCGGCCCGTCCTGGTCCGGACTACGATTCAGGAGTTCTCAGGCTCACCTCTCCGGGGGCAATCCATCAGAGCACCCCGGATCACCGACGAAGCGAGGATTGCGCATGAGCCAGCCCCTGATCGATGAAGTGTTCATCCACTGCGATCCCACCACGGCCTTCGACCTGCTGGCTGACGTCCGGAACGAGACACGGTTGAACAAGCGCGTGTCCGCGGCGGAACTTCGGAGCGAAGGTCCGGTCCGTGAGGGCTCCAAGTTCCAGACTGTGTACCTGGGGCAGGAGAACGACGTAACCCTGGCTGAGTTCGACCGACCCGAACGCGTCGTGGTCTCGGCCACCAACACCATGATGGACGTCGACACGACCTACGTGTTCACAGGGTCAAACGGGGGCACCAAACTCGTGGTCACGACCGACGTCAGACCCAAGGGACTTGCCGCGGTCCTCTCCCCGCTGCTCCGGCTGTTCATGCGACGTGAGCTGACGAAGAAGTACCAGACCGTGAAGCAGGTATGCGAGGGCGGGTCGGAGCTGTCCTCAAGCTGAGCCCTCCGCGGCTGGGCGAACAGGTCCGGTCGCATCGCGGGTCCGTCTCCTCCCCGCCAGCGGGACGCACTCTCAGGCCGATGATTGGGCGCCCAGGATTCTTCCAACAGTCCTGGCGACCGGCCACTGTCCGTTCAGCGGTCGGTCGGAGATCAGCTGTACGCTCCGGCCCCATGACCGAGGACAGGCGCATGAGCCGAAGCCCGCAAGAGCCGGCCGAGCATGGTCTCGAAGGCGCTGTGCGTTGGGCCGGCTACCTGGAGTGGCTGCGAGAGGACATCATCGAGGGCGTCCTCGGACTCCCCGTCCCCGAACGAACAGCCTCGCGGCTGGCCAGTGGCTGGTCACCGATCCAACTCCTCCACATGGAGCAGCGCTCGTTCGTGTGGGGGTTTCTGGCCGAACCGGTGCCCCGCCCCTGGGGCGACTGGAACGTCGAAGATCCATCGGCCGAATCAACACCCGCCGGTATCTCCCCCGCATGGGAAGTTGCTGAGGGTGTAACAGCGGAAGAGATCGCCGCCGCGCTGCGCGCCACGGGCGAACACACTCGAGCAACCCTGAGCGCCCATGGGCTCTAAGAGCGCGCTCGTGTCGGCGGCAGATTCACCGAGAGCCCTCCCACATTTGAATGGATCTGCTTCCACGTTCTCGCCGAGTACGGTCGCCATGCCAGCCAGTTCGACATCGTGCGTGAGCTGGGCGCAACTGCGTACTGATTACCGGCGCAGGTTCAGCCCCTCCATTGAAGGCGTTTCGCGGGCCCGGACCTACCCTTGCAGAGTGGCGGATGCCTCGGGACGTGGCCGGCGCGACAGGATGCGGGGTGCATAGGCATGGCAGAGATACAGCTGCGGGTTCGCCTCGTGAGCGGTGGTCAACTCGACGTCACGTTTGAGGATGACGGCGAGGAGGACAAGCTCATCGAGCGAGTCGTCGAAACCCTTGCGCAAGATTCCGGCGCGCTTCGCTCCACCCATGGCGATCGGCTGATCGTGATCTACGGGAGGGGCGTGGCCACCGTAGAGATAGCGCCGCGCGGCGCAGTCCTGTGACCGCAGCGGCCAGACTGATCGGCCCGTGGATGCCTCGGGGAAGTGGCGGTGTCGGTCGCGGGGCCAGGCGCGTCACGTCGCCGGGAGACGGGCTGGGCTGATCGAGGTGCGCGACGGCTCCTGACACACCGGATTGCAACCCGTGTAGACGGAAATGTCTACACGACATGCCGTCGGCACATGGCTGACACCACGACGATCCGCATCAGCAGGAACACCCATGCGCGGGTCACCCGCTTGGCGACCGAACACCACGAAACGATCGACGAGACCGTGCGCAACGTCATCCGCGCGCTCCGCCAGGACACCATGGCGCGCGACCTCGCTGATGACCTCACTGAAGATGAGACGGCGTGGCTCGATGCTGACGCCGGGTGACGTGGTCGAGCTCGACCTCGGAGTGCCGGCTCGCAGCGAGGCGGGATCGCACCGCCCCGCCATTGTGGTGAGCGCGGCGAGGGTGCTGAACGGGGAACCCAACGTCGTGCACGACGTGCCCCTGACCCGCACGATCCGCACGAGCAGCACTGAGGTGGTCACCGATCCCGATCAGGACAACCGGCTTTCAGCGCGTTCATCGGCGCAGCGCCAGCACGTGCGTGCCGTGGCCACGGCAGAGCACCGGCAACGTCGGTCCAGTCGCTCTCGGCGAGGTTCGCGAAACGCTCGCGCTCCTGCTGGACCTCTGACGCCAGACGACGGCGCCGAAAGGCCCGAGCGGGCCTCCACACAGGGCGCGATGGCACGCGCGAGATCGGATCCGACAGCGGCCCCGCGAGTGCGTCCTACCGTCGCGTTGCGCCTAGAAAGATCGGGATCTTCGACCAGACTTCCGATTCGCGAACGGTCGGCTTCCCCAATCCTCCACGAACGCTCCGATCAGTTCGGACTCCACTTCCTCCGGGTCGGCACCTGGCGTCTCGCGCCACCCCACCAGGAGATCTCCGCTGTCCTCCAGCTGCCACAGATAGCGTCCGCCCCAGTGACCAACGGGGTCCCCTGATCCATGACGGCGGAACTCGTCGAGTCGCTTGGCGATGCCCCGACGTCCAGAAGCACCAGCACCCGCCTTGCCGATGTAGAGGACTCCGGCTCCACGCACCCAGGCAGTCTCCAGGTGTTCGCGGCTCACCGATGGGTCTTTGCCCTTGAACCAACCAGCAGGACTGTTCTGCAGGAACCTGGGGGAGTCTGTCCTCTCACGCATCACGACATAGACACCTGGCCCCGTGGGCACTGGGAGCTTTGGGAGATCGGCGAACCTCACGAAGCCCTCGAACCCGACCCCGGCCAAACCGCTACGAGACCAATCCATCCGGCCAGTCTGCACCGTCCGTTCGGCCGCGGCACTCTGCCGCCCGCCGGGTCTCTGGTTGGTCGCCCCCCGGGGTGTCGTGTTCGGCAATGAGTGAGACGGCGGGTGGGAGATGTGCCGCCTTCGACCTACCCATAGACGGTGGCCGAAGTGGTGTGCCCGAAGGGCACGACGGGGCGGTGCTGCGGCGCCGCGGCCGTGTCAGGCGCAGGAAACGCACCAGCAAGCGCTGGGGGTGCTCAGAGGACGGTTCCGGCGCTCATCAGTCAACGGAAGGGTGCGTAGTCGACTCGCATGGGAACTGATTCCCAGTCGTCGTCTCCTGCGGTGACCGTAAGGTCAAGTCGTTCGGCCACGGCGATGCAAAGTCCATCACCCAGGGACAACGAACGCTGAAGCCGGTCCGCGTCGCGTGCGCGGGACCACGCGATCAGCTCACCTGCACGTACGGCGTCGGGTTCGGTCACTGGTTCGACTTCGATGCCGGCAACGAGGAGTGACTGGTAGAGCTCGGCGGCGGGTAGGGCGTGTCCGCGCTCTACCGCTCGGTACAGCCCTTCGGTCAGGGCTGATGATGGAACAGCAGCGAAAGTAAGGACGCGGTTGACTGTCTCCTTCCCGCGTTCTCGCATCAGCCAGGCGAGAACAGCGGAAGCGTCGAGAACGACCAAGCGCCGACGTTCGCTCACAGGCCGAGCTTCGCCAGCAGAGCGGCGCCGCGGTCCTCGGCGCTAGCGGAAGCTTGCTCGGAGCTGTGACGCGCCGCGGCCGCGTCGGAGATAGCGGTGTCTACGTCCCGCATGCGGCGCACCTCGACTGTGGCATCGTTCGCCGCCTCCGGGTCGGGTGCACCGGCCCACACCCGCTCGCGCACGGCGTCGACGGTTTCCAGCAGTAGCCGGCCCTTGCCGAGGGCGATGGCTACCACCTCGGTACCCTCCTCCATCTGCGCGGCACGACGTACCACCGCGGGCAGCACCGATCGCCCCTTCGGGCCGATGTTGAACGCCACTGCGTGGCCCAAGACATCACTCATGGTCACTATTGCGCCGACTAGTGTCCCCTTCGCAAATGGAGTGACACGTTGGGCGTTGTAGTGGCACTCGCCGGTCTGTGTCCACGGTAGTGCTCGGCCGTCAGCGTCGCGGACCGCACCTGCGTCGCCGCGCAGGTTCCTCCGATAGAGCTGAGCAGCTCCGCTTCGCTCCAGCGGCCTTGGCCCTTGCCGATGCCGGACCTGTTGCCAGCTCATGCCGCCATCCGCGCTGAAGCTATGACCGGACACGGTATGCCGTGCCCACGGCGGCAGGAGCGGCGCCAGGATGCACGAGAGCCCGAGTGCCTCGCCCGCCTTCGTGCCCTGCTCCAGGCATACCGGGCGGCACCCGACCGTCGCTTGGAGGCGTGCGTCTGGGACGCTGGGGCCCGTGAGTGAGTCCGTGGACATAGCGACTGGGCCGACCGAAACGGCCAGCTCACCTCTGCTGCGGGTTCGCGGGCTGACCCGCCGCTTCGGCGAGCATGACGTCGTCACCCGGCTCGACATCGACGTCTCTTCGGGCGAGGCGGTCGTCCTGGTCGGCCCCAACGGGTCCGGCAAGTCCACCGTCCTGCGCTGCATCACCGGCGCCGACGAGCCGAGTGAAGGCACCGTCGAGCTCGGGGGCAAGCCGCTCGACGAGCGTTCCGCCTGGGTCCGGTCCGCGCTCGCGACAGTCATGGACGACCTGGACTTCTTCCCCGATCTCAGCGTGGTGGAGCACCTCGACCTCTTCGCGAAGGCGCACGGCGTCACGGATCCCGAGTCGGTCGTTGACGAGGTGCTGCGGGAGGTCGGGCTGGTGGCACAGTCCGGCCAGCTGCCCGGCACGCTCTCCTCGGGCCAGCGCCGCCGGCTCGCACTCGCCAGCGCCTTCGTCCGGCCGCGGCGTCTGCTGATCCTCGACGAGCCCGAGGCACGCCTGGACACCGAGGGGATCAGCTGGCTCGCGGATCGGCTGCAGCGGGAGAAGCAGCAGGGGCTCGCCATCTTGATGGCCAGCCACCACCCCGAGCTCGTCGAGGTTGTGGGGGACGTGGTGATCAGGATCGGAGACCGGTCCTGAGCGCCCCCGCTCCCGACCTCGCCGACCTGCGCGGGGACATCCGGCACTGGCGTCAGGGCCGGGCCAACGCCCGGTTGATGGACGTGCTGCAGGACGCCTACGTGGCGGTCTTCGCCACCGTGATGATCGGCTCGATGGTGCCCAGCGTGGTGATCACCATGAGCCGGACATCCGAGCACGTCTGCGCCACCGCGGGCTGTGTCGAAGCGCGCAACCTGCTGCCCTGGCTCTCCGCGGCAGCGCTCCTGACCGCGACCCTCGCACTGTCGCGGCTGTTCGGCCCCGTCTTCGTGACGCCCGCCGTGGGGTCCTGGCTGCTTCCCACACCGGTCGACCGCGCCCGGCTCCTGCGACGGCACCTTGCCCTGATCGTGACGATCGCCTTCGCGAGCTCCCTGCTCCTCGAGGCCCTCGCCGCTCTCTTCGGAGGCTCGTCCGCCGGGCTGGTGCTCGCGTTCGCCGCCCTCGCGGCGTTGCTCGGCACGGCCGCCGTGGGGTTCGTGGCGATGGTGCAGAGCACACGGGGGGTCGCAGCCCGAGTGCTGACCTGGGCCCTGGTGGCCGCGCTGTGGCTCGCCCTGCTCGCGCTGGCCACCCACACGGCCGCGTCGGTGGGGCCGGCGTCGGCGGTGTCCTCCGGCTGGTGGGTCGCCCTGGGACTCGGCGCGCTCGCCGCGGTGGTGCTCCCGGTGATGGCGCTGCGTGCCCTCGGCCGGCTGCACCGCCGCAGCCTCGAGGGGGGCGGGTCGCTGGCCCCGGCGCTCTCGGGTGCCCTGGCGGCCCTCGACTTCTCCCTCATGTTCGACGTGCTGCTCGCCCACCGCTGGCACGGCCACGACGCGGTGCGCCCCCGCCGTGGGGGCCCCTCGGGGATCGCGGCGCTGGTCTGGACAGACCTGGTCCGCCTGCGTCGTACTCCCCAGGCACCGCTCCTGCTGGCGGGTGCCGTGGTGCTGCCGTATGCCGCGGAGGCCTCCGGTGCGGGCCGGCTCACCGTGCTGGTCGCGGCACTGGCCGGAACCGTCGCCACGCTGCCCATGCTGAGTGCGCTGCGCGTCGTCACCAGGACCCCCAGCATCCTGCGGATGGTGCCCTTCCGGGCAAGCTCCGCGGCGCGAGCGACCGTGCTCGTCCCGGGGGCTCTCGCGGTGCTGTTCGGGGTCGCGTCAGGAGCCGCCCTGGACACCCCGCTTCGCCTGTCGCTGCCGGCCGGAATGGCGTGCGGTGTCGCGGTGGGGCTGGCGGCGCTCGCCTCCGGCGTCCGCTGGGTCACCGGACGGCCGCCCGACTACAGCAGGCCCCTGGTGCCCTCTCCGATGGGTGCCGTCCCGACGAACCTCTACGGCAGCGCGCTGCGCGGCTTCGACGTCCTGCTGATCAGCTGCGCTCCCCTGCTCCTCCTGCCGTCGCTCACCGGCGCCGAGCTCACCGGCGTCCTCTCCCTGGGCATCGTCGCCTACCTCACCGGCCGGAAGTAGCTCGACGCCCCGCCGGTGGGTCACCAGGTCGGATCGATACCGAGACAGCGCCACGACCTGCCCCCGTTCCACGGCCAGGCGTACGGTGAGCCCATGAAGCCAGTCAGGCTTCCCGACGAGGAGTTGACATGGCCGACAAGTCACCCCGACAGCACATGTCCAAGAAGGCGGGCAAGTCTCTCAAGGAGAAGCGCGCCGAGAAGCACTCGAAGGCAGAGGCCAAGGACAAGACCCCGATCATCCCGCCGACGGCCAAGAGGCACTGAGCGGGACGCCCGGACGCTCGCCTGGTCCGGCTCATGGGCGGGCTCGGCGGGGAAGAGACCGCACGGAGCTCGAGCTCAGTTGAGGTGCGGCGCGCCGAAGGGGCGGAGACCGGCGACACGGTCACGTCGTGGCCTTCTCCGCCACCGTCAGCGCTCGCGGGCCCGCAGCATGCGGCGGTAGAGGTCGGCGCGCTCCAGGACCCGCTTGCGGACGACGGGAGCGACGCTCTGCGTCGTCTGCTCCACCCGGTCGAGGTAGTCGTGGTCGATGCCGAACATAGGCATCGCCGGTCCTGAGATCGCCATCGCGGCCAGCATGCCGGCGTCGCCGAACCTCGGCATGTGCTCCAGGTAGCTCTCGCGGAACGGCCCGAGCAGGTGGTCCTGTCCCGGCCGCCAGAAGGACAGCAGGATGTCCCGGCTGGCCGACGCGGAGACCGAGCGCTCCTCGACCATCCGGCGCCAGGCCTCGGCCTTCCTGGCGGGGTCGGGGGACGCCGCCATCACGGCCAGCTCGGCGAGCTCGGCGTCGGGGTTGGGGTCGGACGCGCGCAGCTCGGCGATCTCGGCGTCCGGGTACGGGCCGAGCTCGGCCGTGCGGGCCAGCACCTCCCACTGCAGGCTGTGGTCGCCGTGTTCCTTGCCGACCGCCATCAGCCGGTCGAGGTCGTCCGGGGAGGCGACCCGCGCCCAGGCGCGGTAGGCGGCGTGCTGGTGGGCCGGCTGGTGCGTCAGCCGCTCGCACATGCCGGCCACCTGGGCCATCAGGGCCTCGCGCACGGCGTCGGACGACCACGAGACCGCGGTCGTCAGCGCACGCTGCAGATAGGGCTCGATCACCGAGTCCGAGATCTCCGTCGCCAGGACCCCGTCGAGGCAGGTCACCAGGTCCGCCGGGGCGAGCTCGCCGTGGAAGAGCATGTCCACGCCCGGCGGCTACGGCGACACCGCGCGAGATCGGGGTGGGCAGCCTGCCGGCGTCACGGATGACCTGGACGTCGCCCGGGTCGGGTGGTGGCGAAGGTGAGGTCCTCGTCATTGAGCAGGACGAGGTCGGTGGCGTCGGGGACGGCGAGCGGCGTCCGGGAGCCGGTGACCTCGACCCGCTCGAAGCCGACCCGCTCCAGCCGCTCCCCCACGTCGGCGTAGTAGCCGACACCCACGACGTGGGGGCGGTCACCGGGCGCGACCAGCGTGTCCCCGTCGAGCTCCAGACGGTCCACGCCGGAGGTGTCCAGCCAGACACTGCGCCACGCATCGAGGTCACGGCCGCTGGCCTCGGCCAGCGCGTCGGTCAGGTCGGTCAGCGTCGTGTTGCCCCAGGCGTGGCGGGCGAAGTAGGTCCTCATCCCGGCGACGAAGCTCTCCTCGCCGACGTACTCCTTCAGCTGGCGCAGCACCGAGGCGCCCTTGGGATAGGTGATCGCGTCGAAGACCGACATGGCGGCCGCGACGGTCGGGACCTCCCCGCAGATGGGGTGCGTCGTCGGGCCCTGGTCGGCGGCGTAGGCGCGCATCTGCTCGGAGGCGAGGTGCGCCACCCAGCTGTCGTGGAAGGCGGTGGCGCTGGACGCCGCCCAGTTGGCCGCGAACTCCGCGAACGACTCGTTGAGCCAGATGTCGTCCCACCAGCGCATCGTCACGATGTTGCCGAACCACATGTGCGCCATCTCGTGGAGCACCACGCGCGCCCGGTCCTGCCTCTCGGCGGCCGTGGGGGTGCTGCGGGGCAGCCACTGGTCGGACCACGTCACGCAGCCGAAGTTCTCCATCGCTCCCCCGAACTCGGGGACGAAGACCTGGTTGTAGATCCGCTGCGGGAACGGAATGCCGAACCGGTCACCGTAGAAGGCAAGGCCCTGGGACGTGACCGTGAAGAACTCGTCGGCGTCGCGGTCCACGAGGTGCTTGAGCGACGGCACGTGCGTAGAAGCCCAGGTCGTAGCCGTCGGCCTCGCGCCGGACGCCGTAGAAGGGGCCGGCGAGGACGACGTGGTTGTACGTCGAGAGTGCCGGGGTGGGGTCGAACGCCCACCGCCGGGCCTCGCCGGCGTCGGTGACGACCGGGTCGCCGGAGTTGGAGAAGACGGTCCAGCCCTGCGGGAGCGAGGACGGTGAACGTGTGCGGAGCCTTGAGGTCGGGCTGGTCGAAGCAGGCGTACACGTAGCGTGCCTCGTCGGGCTCGAAGGTCGTCCAGAGGTAGACCTGCTGGTCGGAGGGGTCGACCGCCCGGTGCACCCCCGAGCCCGTGGAGGTGTCGGCCTGGACGGTGGTGATGTCGACGACGTTCTCCTCGGCAAGTCCGCGAGCGCGATCCTGCCCCGCTCCGCGGGCGGGAGGGGCTCGCCGTTCAGCGTTCCCTCGACGACCTCCGCACAGCAGTCGAGGAACGTGTCGGCGCCCGCGCTCGCGCTGAAGCGGACGACGCTGCGGCAGCGCACCTCAGGACCTTCCGGCAGCCCGGTCAGGTCGAGGTCGATCTCGTAGCTGTGCACGCTGATCAGGGCGGACCGCTCGGCGGCCTCGGTCTGACTCAGGGTCCCCACGTCACTAGTCATGCTCGGACCCTACGACGTCGCCGAGGGGTCCCGCACAGAGTTGGGGGGTGGTTTTCGGCGGACCCTAGAGCCGGGGCGACGGGCGCGAAGCATCCTGCGGCAGGTGTCCGCGCGCTCGATGACGGCCTTGCGGACGACGGGCGGGGTGTTCTCGGCGGTCTGCTCCACGCGGTCGAGGTACTCCTCGTCGATGCCGAACATCGGCAGTGCCGCCGCCGAGAGGTTCATCGCCTGCATCATCCCGGCGCGCGCGAAGTTCGGCATGTCCTGCAGGTAGCGCTCGCCGTACGGCTGGAGGAGCTGATCCTCGTCGGGGCGCCAGAAGGACTCCAGCACCCGGGCCATCGTGGCCATGGAGACGCCCTGCTCCTCCACCACGCGATCCCACGCCATCGCCTTGCGCGCGGGGTCAGGGGCCGCCGCCATCACGATCAGCTCGGAGTCCCCCGAGTCGGGGTTCGGGTCGACGGCACGCAGCGCCGTGACCTCGTCGGCGGGGTAGTCGCCGAGCTCGGCACGCCGCGCCAGCACCTTCCACTGCAGGTCGAAGTCCTCCAGCTCCCGGCCGACCGCCGCGAGCCGGTCCAGGTCGGCCGGCGACGCGACCTGCGCCCAGCTGCGGTAGGCGCCGAGCCGGTGCGTCGGGTCGTCGGTGAGCCGCTCGCAGGCCTTCGCGACCTGTGCGAGCAATGCCTCCCGGTCCTCGTGGGCCGACCACAGGATGGCCGTCGTGACCGCACGGGCCAGGTAGGGCTCGATCACCGAGTCGAGAGTCTCGACGGCCAGGACGCCGACCAGGCTCGCGACCAGGTCGCGCGCGGCGAGCTCGCCCTGGAAGAGCATGTCCACCCCGGCCGCGACCGCGACCGCGCGAGCGATCGGGGTGGGCAGCTTGCCCGCCTCGCGGATGACCTGGACGTCGCCGGGCCGCGTGGTCGCGAAGGTGAGGTCCTCGTCGTTGAGCAGGACGAGGTCGGTGCCCGCGGGCACGTCGAGGTCGGTGCGCGGAGCGGCGACCTCCACGCGCTGGAGGTCGATCCGCTCGAAGGTCTCCCCGGCATCGCGGTAGTAGCCGACCGCGACGATGTGGGGGCGGTCACCGGGGGCCACCAACGTGGTGCCGTCCAGCTCCATCCGGTCCACGCCGGAGACGTCCAGCCACAGGCTGCGCCACGCATCGAGGTCCCGGCCGCTGGCCTCGGCGAGCGCGTCGGTCAGGTCGGTCAGCGTCGTGTTGCCCCAGGCGTGCCGCGCGAAGTAGGCCTTCATCCCCGCAACGAAGTTGTCCTCGCCGACGTACTCCATGAGCTGGCGCAGGACAGAAGCGCCCTTGGGGTAGGTGATTGCGTCGAAGACCAACATGGCGTCGGCTGCCGTCGGGACCTCGCTGCAGATCGGGTGCGTCGTCGGGCCCTGGTCCGCGGCGTAGGCGTCGAGCTTCCAGCCGGCCAGATGGGACACCCAGCTGTCCTCCTGGTCGGTGGCCCGGGAGGAGGCCCAGTTGGCCGCGAACTCCGCGAACGACTCGTTGAGCCAGATGTCGTCCCACCAGCGCATCGTCACGATGTTGCCGAACCACATGTGGGCCATCTCGTGGAGCACCACGCGCGCGAGCGCGTGCTGCTGGGCCACCGTGGGGGTGCTGCGGAAGAGCAGCGAATCGGTGAACGCGACACAGCCGTAGTTCTCCATCGCTCCCCCGAACTCGGGGATGAAGACCTGGTCGTAGGTGCGCTGCGGGAACGGCATGCCGAACTTGTCGCCGAAGAAGGCAAGCCCTTGGGCGGTCACCTCGAAGATGTCGTCGGCGTCCCGGTCCACCAAGGCCTTGAGCGACGCACGTGCGTAGAAGCCCAGGTCGTAGCCGTCGACCTCGCGCCGTACGCCGTAGAAGGGTCCGGCCAGGACGACGGGGTCGTAGGTCGCCAACGGCGGGGTCGGAGGGAACGCCCAGCGCCGGGCCTCGCCCTCATCGGTGACGACCGGGTCCCCGGAGTTCGACAGCACGGTCCAGTCCGCCGGGGCGATCACGCAGTAGGTGTGCGGCGCCTTCAGGTCGGGCTGGTCGAAGCAGGCGTAGACGTAGCGGGCGAAGTCCGGGACGAAGGTGGTCCAGAGGTACACCTGCTTGTCGGACGGGTCGACCGCCTTGTGCACTCCGGGCCCGGCGGTGGTGTCGGCCTGGACGGTGCTGATGTCGAGCACGTTCTCGGCGGCAAGCCCGGTGAGGGCGATCCTGCCGTCCACGGCCGGGGGCAGCGGCTCGCCGTTGAGCGTCCCCTCGACGACGTCCGCACAGCAGTCGACGAAGGTCTCCGCACCCGGCGTCGCACTGAAACGGACGACGCTGCGGCAGCGCACCTGCGGCCCCTCGGGCAGGCCGGTCAGGTCCATGTCGATGTCGTAGCCGTGCACGGCGACCAGGGCCGCCCGCTCGGCCGCCTCGGCCTGGGTCAGGTTGGCCATGCCTTCGGTCATGAGGGGACCCTACGGGCACAGGGCGGCCCCGCGCACGGCCCCCGTGCGGGTTTCGGCATCCGGCTCGGTGTTGCTCAGTTCCCCGCCGGGGCGAGGACCTCGAGCCGGTTGCCGAAGCCGTCGCGGCAGTGGAACCGGGCGTACCCCTCGAAGGTGTCGCGCTCCGACCAGTCGACCCCGAAGCCGCGCGACTCGATGCGCGCGCCGAGGTCCTCCAGCTCGCCCACCGAGGCGACCAGCAGCCCGGGATGCGCCTTCTTCGCGGGAACGAAGGGATCCTCGACGCCGAGGTGGATCTCGGCGGTGGCCCGCCCGCCGCTCTCGGCGCGGAACCAGCATCCGCCACGGGCGGCCAGGACGGTGGGCTTGTCGACCTCGACCAGCCCGAGCGCGTCGGCATAGAAGGCGCGGGCGCGGTCCTCGGCGCCGCGGCGGCATGGCGACCTGCACGTGGTGCAGCAGCATCTCGACCTCCAAAAGTATCTTGACATCAAGATATCACGCGCTACGGCGCGGGTCCTGCGCCCCCCGTCGGGCGCCGGGGCGTCCGTCTCGTAGGGTCGGGGCGTGACCTCTCTCTCCACCCCGGGCCCCTCCGAGCACCCCTCGATCACGTCCTTCCGCGCCGCGCTGGAGCGGCAGAGCACCGGCGAGCACGAGGTGCGGGTGCTACCCGACTCGGTGCACACTGCCGCGCTCGCCGCGCAGGCCCTCGGCTGCGAGGTCGGCGCGATCGCCAACAGCCTGGTCTTCGACGCCGAGGGCGAGCCGGTCCTGATCCTGACCTCGGGCGGTCACCGCGTGGACACCGAGGCGACCGCGGCGCGGGTCGGCGTGCCGGCGTTGCGCCGCGCCAAGCCCGAGTTCGTGCGCGAGCACACCGGCCACGTGATCGGCGGGGTCTCTCCCATCGACCACCCGAAGCCGATCCGGACCTACCTCGACGTCGCGCTGCGCGCGTTCGACCCGATCTGGGCGGCCGCCGGCCACCCGGCCGCGGTCTTCCGCACCTCCTACGACGAGCTCCTCGCCATGACCGGCGCCGCGGAGATCGAGGTCGAGTGAGCACCCGCCGCCGTGGCTGAGGTGGTGGTGGTCGGCGCGGGCCTGGGCGGTCTCGCCAGCGCGCTCCGGCTGGCCAAGCTCGGCCACGCGGTGACCCTCGTGGAGCGGTCCCCGGCCGTCGGCGGGGCGCTGCGTCCGGTGACCGACGCCGGGACTTCACCTGGGACGCCTGCGCGACCACCCTGCCGGCCGCGCTGCGCGACCTCTCCCGTAAATCGGGTCGCCCGCTCGAGAAGGAGGTCGAGCTGCTCCCCCGGCCCGTCCTGCGCGAGCACCGCTTCGCAGGACGGCTCCTCGGTGCGACTTCCCGGCGGCAGCAGCGCGGCCCAGATCGAGGCGCTGGACTCCGCGCTCGGGAGCTCGCTCGGCCGGGCCTGGACCTCCTACGCCCACGGCTTCGCCGACGCGTGGGACGTCCTGCGCAAACACGTCCTGGAGCATCCCTACCGGCCGTCGGCGCAGGCGTCCGCGCTGATGCGGCAGCGGGCCACGCTGCACACGGTCAGCGCGCGACTGCCGGACCCGCGCCTGACCACCCTGGCCCGATTTCACGCGGTGGCACTCGGGCAGGACCCCCGGCATCTGCCCGCGTGGTGGGGCGTGATCGACCACTTGGAGAACAACTTCGGGACCTGGGGCGCACCCACCGGACTCGGTCCGGTCCTGAAGGTCCTGGAGGCCCGGCTGGTCACCCGCAAGGTCACGGTCGTCGCGGGGACCGAGGTGCTCGACGTCGACGTGCGATCGGGGCCGCGGCGGGCGTGCACACCTCGGCGGGGCGGCATCCGGGCAGGCGCGGTGGTCGTGGCCGTGGACCCGCGCGGCCTGCCCACGCTGGCGCCGTACGCCCGAAGGACCCATCCCGCCGCCGCACCGCGAACGACTCTGCTCGGTCTTGGCCCGGGCGCTCCGCGGGTCGACGACGAGACCGTGCTGCACGGCAGCCCCACCCTCGTGGTACGGCCGGGCGGGCTCGCGCCGGACGGGCACCAGGCGTGGTCGGTCTCCACGCTACGGCGGGGACGCCGATCCGGTCGCCCTGCTCGCAGCGCGCGGGATCGACATCCGCCGTGACGTGGTGGCCCGCCGGGAGCTGCGACTCGGGTCGTCGACCGGACTGATGTGGCGCGGGCGGCGGACCTTCGACCGCGCCCTTCACACCCTCACGCCGCTCCGGGGAGTTCTCACGGCCGGCGCGTGCAGCACGATCGCGGCGATCACGCCGTTCGTCGCCCTGACCGGGACCCAGGTGGCCGAGGCCCTCGGCCCCGCCTGACCTCACAGCAGAATCACAGCGGAATGGGGCCCACCGCTGCCCCCGGACCCGCAACAATCAGGGCGTGCACGGGGGGCCTGCTGTCGACCTCGGGTGCCGCGGGGGCCCGGCTGACGACCGGCTGTCCCGCGTGCCGAGCCGGCGAGGCCGCGAGCGCTTCGAGCTGCTGGCGCTCCTCGCATCCACGGCCGCCCTGTACCTGTGGGGCCTGAGCGCCTCCGGGTGGGCGAACTCCTTCTACGCGGCCGCGGCCCAGGCGGGAGCGGACTCCTGGAAGGCGTTCTTCTTCGGCTCCGCCGACATCGCCGGCTCGATCACCGTCGACAAACCCCCGCTGTCGGTGTGGCTGATGTCGCTGTCAGTGCGGATCTTCGGGTTCTCGTCGTGGAGCCTCCTGGTCCCCGAGGCCCTCATCGGCGTCGCGACCGTCGCGGTCGTCTACTCCTCGGTGCGGCGCGTGACCGCGAGCCCGGTCTCCGGTCTGCTCGCCGGCGCGATCACCGCCACCACTCCGGTGGCCGTGCTCATGTTCCGCTACGACAACCCCGACGCCCTCCTGGTGCTCCTCCTCGCCGCCGCCACCGACGCGACGCTGCGCGCGCTCGACAGCCCTCGCGCCGGACGATGGCTGACCCTGGCGGGCACGCTGGTCGGCCTGGCCTTCCTCACCAAGTCCCTCCAGGCCTTCCTCGTGCTGCCGGTCCTGGTGGCCGTCTACGCCCTGCTTTCGCGGGCGAGCGTCCGGCGACGGCTCGCTGCACCTGGTCGCAGCCTTCGGTGCCCTGCTCGTCGCAGGCGGCTGGTGGGTCGCGGTGGTCTCGCTGTGGCCCGCGCCGTCCCGCCCGTACGTCGGCGGATCGCGGGCCAACTCCGAGCTCGAGCTGATCCTGGGCTACAACGGCCTGGGACGGATCGACGGGAACGAGAGCGGCCTGATCACCGGGAGCGGCGGCCCGAGTGCCGGCCCGGTGTCGGACCCGACCGGTCTCACCCGCCTCTTCGACGTGACCAACGGTGGCCAGGTGGCCTGGCTGCTCCCGGCAGCCGTGATCCTGCTCGTCGCCGGGCTGTGGGCGGCACGCCGGAGCGGGCGCGCGCGTGCGGGGCTCCTGGCCTGGGGCGGCTCGCTGGTCGTCACCGACCTCGTCTTCAGCCTGATGGCCGGCATCTTCCATCCGTACTACACGCTCGCGATGGCGCCGCAGATCGGAGCGGTCGTGGCGATCGGGGCTCATGCGGTGTGGCGCACGGCGCGCGGCTGGGCCTGGGGGGTGCTCGGCCTCTGCACCGCCGTGACCGCGGTGTGGTCCTTCACCCTGCTGGATCGCACCCCGGCCTTCGGCCCCGACCTCCGCTGGGTCGTGCTCGTGGTGGGACTCGGGGCCGGCGGCGCGCTCGCCCTCGGCCGCCTCCTGAGCGGGCGTCTGGCCCGGATCACAGCCGCCGGAGCGCTGGTCGCCGTCCTGCTCGGCCCGCTGGCGTACGCGATCCAGACCGCCGCACAGGCGCACATCGGCCCGATCCCGTTGGCCGGGCCTGCGGTCGGCGACGCGGTGACGGCAGGGACCGCCACGTCTGCTGCCGGGGAGGCATCCCCCCGCATCCTGCCGGGATGGCTCGGGGGCCTCCCGGACACGCCCGGCCCGCCGGCCAACCTGATCGCCACGGTGACCCGGAACGCCGGTTCCTACACCTGGGTGGCGGCCGCGGTGGGATCGCAGCTCGCCTCCGGCTACCAGCTGGCGACCGGGGACGCGGTGATGCCCGTGGGCGGCTACGTCGGCCTGGACCCGAGCCCCACGCTGCCTCAGTTCGAGGCCGACGTCGCCGCGCATCGCATCCACTGGTTCGTCGCGAACGGCGACGGATACGAGTCTGGCCGATCACTGGGAGACAGCACCGCGATCACGGTCTGGGTCGAGCACTCCTTCCCCAGCATCAGCGTCGACGGGGTCCGGCTGTACGACCTGAGCCAGGGACCGGCGGCCCCGCCGACGGGCCCGGCCTGACGTCACAGACGACACACAGGATGGTCCTGCGACCCCCACACGCTGCGCCGGAACGGTGGTGACATGACGACCACCGTGGCCACCGACCCCGGGCACGCAGCCCTGTCCGCCGACACGCCTGCTCCCCCGCGGTCACGCTCCAGGCTCCGGGAGCGGTTCGCCCTCTCCGGCCTCCTGGGCGCGACCGCGGTGCTGTACCTGTGGGGCCTGGGCGCCTCGGGGTGGGCCAATGCCTTCTACTCCGCCGCCGTCCAGGCCGGGTCGGAGTCGTGGAAGGCGTTCTTCTTCGGATCCTCCGACATGGCCGGCTCGATCACCGTCGACAAGCCCCCGCTGTCGTTGTGGGTGATGGCGTTGTCAGTGCGGGTCTTCGGTCTCTCCTCCTGGAGCATCCTCGTCCCCGAGGCCCTGATGGGCGTCGCCACGGTCGCACTGATCTACGGCTCCGTGCGGCGGGTCACCGGAAGCTCCGTCGCCGGTCTGCTCGCCGGGGCCGTCACCGCCACGACCCCGGTCGCCGTGCTGATGTTCCGGTTCAACAACCCCGACGCGCTCCTGGTCCTGCTCCTGGTCGCCGCCTCGGTCGCGACGCTGCGCGCTCTGGAGAGTCCCCGCGCCGTGCGCTGGCTCCTGCTCGCCGGAGCCCTGGTCGGGCTCGCCTTCCTCACCAAGATGCTGCAGGCGTTCGTCGTCCTTCCCGCGCTGGTCCTGGTCTACGCGATCGAAGCCAGGGCCGGCTTCGCCAAGCGCCTGCTGCACCTGCTCGCCGCGTTCGGGGCCATGGTCGTCGCAGGCGGCTGGTGGGTCGCCGTCGTGTCGCTGTGGCCCGCGTCCTCGCGTCCCTACATCGGTGGCTCGCAGGACCAACTCCGTGCTCGATCTCACTCTGGGCTACAACGGCCTGGGCCGCATCGACGGCAACGAGACGGGCTCGGTCGGCGGGGGCGGCGCACCCGGTGGCAGGTCGATGTGGGGGCAGACCGGGCTCACCCGGATGTTCGGCAGCGAGGTCGGCGGCCAGGTTGCCTGGCTGCTTCCCGCAGCCTTGATCCTGCTCGTCGTGGGCCTCTGGGCAGTCCGCCGCACCGCGCGGTCCCGGGCCGCGCTGGTGCTCTGGGGCGCCTCGCTGGTCATCACCGTCCTGGTGTTCAGCCTGATGGCAGGCATCTTCCACGCCTACTACACGATCGCCCTGGCGCCGCTCATCGGCGCGGTGGTCGCGATCGGAGCCCATGCACTGTGGCGCAGCGGCGCCGCCTGGGCGTCGGCCGTCCTCGGGCTGACCGTGGCCGGCACGTCCGTCTGGTCGTTCGTCCTGCTGGCGCGCACCCCCGAGTTCGTCCCGTGGCTGCGCTGGGTGGCGCTCGTGCTCGGCCTCGTCGCCGGGGCCGCGGTCACCGTCCGCGGGTTGCTGGTTCGCCGCGTCCTCGCCGCCGCGGTGGTGGGGGCGGTCGTCTCCTCGCTGCTCGGCCCGACGGCGTACGCCGTGCAGACGGCATCCCAGCCGCACAGCGGGTCGCTCCCCACGGCGGGCCCGGCCGGTCGCGGTGGGCCCGGAGGACCCGGAAGGGGCCCGGCCGGCCGTCTTGCGGGCGGTCCACTCAACCGCAGCTTTCCGGGAGCACCGAACGGTGGGACCGGCGGACCCCCGGGCCAGAGTCCCGGCGCCCGGCCACCGGGAGGGCATGGCGGCGGTGCGGCCGGCGGGCTGCTCAACGCCAGCACCCCGTCCGCGGCGCTGGTCTCAACCCTGACCCAGGACGCCGGCTCCTACACCTGGGTCGCCGCGGCGATCGGCTCACAGGTCGCGTCGGGCTACCAGCTGTCCACCGGCTACTCGGTGATGCCGATCGGCGGCTTCAACGGCACCGACCCGAGTCCGACCCTGGCCGAGTTCCAGGCCCTGGTCTCCGGCGGGCAGATCCACTGGTTCATCGCCGCCGGCCGGGGCGGCTTCGGCGGCGCCCGGACGTCCGGAACCTCGGCCCAGATCTCCTCATGGGTGGAGTCGAGCTTCCCGAGCACCACCGTCGGAGGCATCACCCTCTACGACCTCACCGGGAGCCTGTCCTGACAGCCTCCGTCGCGACCCGGCCCCTCCAGAGGGCCTCAGCTCAGGTGGTCGCGCCGGTGAGACCGGCGTAGATCTCGCGCGTCGCCTTGGACCGGTTGAGCGTGTAGAAGTGCAGGCCCGGGGCCCCGCCCGCGAGCACGGCGTCGCTGAGCTCGGTGGCGATGGCGATGCCCTCCGCCCGCACGCCTGCGGGGTCGTCCTGGTACCGGATGATCCGGCTGACCACCTCGGCCGGCAGCTCGCGCCCGGACAGCTCGGCCATCCGGGTGATCGAGTGGATCGTCGAGATCGGCATGATCCCCGGGATGATCGGGATCGTCACGCCGACCGCGCGGGCACGCTCCACCAGCGAGAAGTAGTCCGTAGCGCGGAAGAACATCTCGGTGATCGCGAACTCCGCGCCGGCCCGCTGCTTCTCCAGCAGGACCCGGGTGTCGGTGTCGAGATCCGCCGCGTCACGGTGCCCCTCCGGGAACGCAGCGACTCCGACGCTGAAGTCGCCCAGCGAGCGGACCAGGTGCACCAGCTCGGCGGCATAGGTGAGCCCTCCCTCGGTGGCCGTCCAGGGCGTACCGGGCCCGCTGGGCGGGTCGCCCCGCAGCGCCAGGACGTTGAGCACGCCCGCCGCAGCGTAGGAGCCGATCACGTGACGCAGCGCAGCCAGGTCGTTGCCCACACAGGTGAGATGACCCAGCGGGGTCATCGTGGTCTCGCGGCCGATCCGCTCGGTGATCCCGATGGTGCGATCCCGGGTGGAGCCGCCGGCACCGTAGGTCACCGAGACGAAGGTGGGTCGCAGCGACTCCAGCTCGCGGATGGCGGTCCACAGCTGCCGCTCGCCGTCGGCGTCCTTGGGCGGGAAGAACTCGAAGGAGAACGACCGGCCCTGCGTGAGCAGGTCGGGGATTCTCGAGATGGCCCGCGGGGCGGCGTGCGGCATGCGGCAAGGATAGGTGCGACACGGCCGGCGACCGGGCCGGTCCCAGCCACCGGAGGGCCGCCCACCGGTACGCTCCGGAGGTGACCCCCACACTCGACGACTTCGCGCTCCGGGCCCGCATCCAGCAGACGCTCGGTGCCTGGGTCGACGAGCAGCAGCAGCGGCTGGCTCCGCTCGGCCCCGACGCCCGCCGCCTGGTGGACGCTGCGCGTGACGCGCTGGAGGGAGGCAAGCGGCTCCGGGCTGCGTTCTGCTACTTCGGCTACCTCGCCGTCGCGGGGCCGCCGGCCGACGAGGAGGCCCTGATCAAGGCGTGCGCCGCGCTCGAGGTGCTGCACGCGAGCGCGCTGGTGCACGACGACTACATGGACGCCAGCGAGACCCGGCGGGGACGCCCGTCGACCCACCGCGCCTTCGCCATCCAACACCGCCACAGCGGCATGCACGGCGACCCGGAGCGGTACGGAGCGGCCTCGGCCATCCTGCTCGGCGACCTCATGCTCTCGTGGGCCGACGAGATGCTGCGCTCCTGCGGGCTGCCCGAGGACCGGGTGGCGGAGGGGCTCGCCGTCCTCGACCACACGCGCAGCGAGGTCATCGTCGGTCAGTTCCTCGACGTGTCCATCCAGGCGCGTGGGCACGGCACCGTCGAGGAGGCCATGAACGTGCTGCGCTACAAGTCCGCCAAGTACTCCGTCGAACGGCCGCTGCACCTCGGTGCGACATTGGCCGGAGCGGGCGCCCACACCCTGGAGGAGCTCAGCGAGTTCGGACTGCCGGTCGGGGAGGCGTTCCAGCTCCGGGATGACCTGCTCGGCGTCTACGGCGACCCGAAGGAGACCGGCAAGCCGGCCGGGGACGACCTGGTGGAGGGCAAGCGCACCGTCCTCATCGCGCTGGCGGTGGCGAAGGGGTCCCCGATCGCGGCGCACCGGATCGACGCGGCGCTGGGTCGTCCGCTCACCGAGACGGAGGTGGACGAGATCCGGGGGCTGATCGAGCGCACGGGGGCCCGTGGCGAGGTGGAGCGGCTCATCGAGGAGCTCACCACGCGAGCGCTGGGCGCGTTGGACGCATCGGGGCTCGCCGAGCCGGGTCGCGGCCCGCTGCACGAGCTGGCCATCGCCGCGACCCGTCGGCGGCTCTAGGGGCCGTACCCGAGGTCCGACCCGGTCCGGGGGTCAGTCGTGCTTGATGGGGAGCTCGGGGAGCTCCAGGTCGGGACCGTCGCCGCGCAGGACCGCGGCGAAACCCCCGGCCTCCGTACGGTGGCGGAGCATTGCGAGCGCCTCGTTGAAGGCACCCTCGTCATGTCGGGCGAACGGGCTCCAACCGTCCCACAGCAGCACCGTGCCCGATCCGGCGGGCGAGTGCGCCGCGAGCGCCGCGTCGAGCGCGTCGAGGCTGTCGGCGGAGGCGTCGTCCAGTCCGCACGCGGTGGCGACCGCCTTGCGGAAGGACGCGGCGTCCTCGATCGTCCACCCGTCCAGATACGCAAACGTCCAGCCCGCCTTCTCGGCTGCGTGCTGGACGTCTTCGACATGGGTGGCGCTGTGCCACCGGTAAACGTCTGGCGGATTGTGCCCCGCCACCAGTGCTGCAAGACCGCTCATCGCGACCTCCTCATCTGTCTTCTGCCGACCATAACCCTCCGGCGGAGGCCTGGGGAGTCCCAGGGCCGAGGACCGGATGGCCCTGGTCCCGCACGGGCCCGGCGCCGCACCCAGCGCCCCTAGAACGCGAGTGCCTGGGCGCGCCGTTTGGCCTCGCTCCCGCGGTTCTCCCGCAGAGCGTCGATCGGCCGACCGGGAAGGGTGGGGTCGGCGGTGAACATCCAGCGCAGCGCCTCGTCGTCGCTGAAGCCGGCATCGTGCAGGAGCGTCAGCATGCCCGGGACCCCCTTCACCACCTGCCCCCCTCCCTGCCCCTCGTCCAGGAGCAGGGCCGGGATCCGCTGCCCCTCCCCGGGAACCGGCACCGCCGCGGCGAGCTGGTGGTCCCGGATCATGGTGCGAACCTTGCTGACGGGGACTCCGAGCGCGTCCGCGGCCTCCGACCAGGCGAGCCAGTCGCCGACCAGCGAGGCCAGGTCGGGCTCCGGCGAGGACGCCGGCGAAGACCCCGAGGGGGTCCCGGAGGTGGACTGGGAAGAGGGCCCGGACGTGGACATGGGTCAACTCTGCCACGGCGCTGCTCGACCGCGCCGGGGGCTCCGGATCCCCCGGGTGCGCCACGCCGCCACCGGTCGGGAGACCGGTTCACCTGGTACCGCAACCTAGAATCGGGGCTTGAGGTGTGCCGTTCGACGGTGCCGACGGTTCCGGTGGGAGGTGACGTGGACACGACGGCAACCGACTCGCTGATCGGTCGCGTGCTCGACCGCCGCTACCGCATCGAGTCCCGCGTGGCGACCGGTGGCATGGCCACCGTCTACCGGGCGACCGATCTGCGGCTCCAGCGGCCCGTCGCGGTGAAGGTGATGCGCGACTCACTCGCTCGTGACCCCCACTACGTCGACCGCTTCCTGAGCGAGGGACGCTCCGCAGCCGGGCTGTCGCACCCCAACATCGTCGCGATCTTCGACCAGGGCGAGGATGACGGGCTGCTGTTCATCGCGATGGAGCTGATCGAGGGCCGCACCCTGCGCGACGTGATCCGCGAGGAGGGCCCGCTCGAGCCGCACCGCGCCGTCTCCGTGTTCGAGCAGGTGGTCTCGGCGCTGGCGTCCGCCCACCGGGCAGGCGTGGTCCACCGCGACGTCAAGCCGGAGAACGTCCTCGTCGCCGACGACGGGCGCGTCAAGGTGGCCGACTTCGGGCTGGCTCGCAGCGTCGACGCGGACACCCAGCACGTGCCGACCCAGGGCGTGGTCATCGGCTCGGTGTCCTACCTGGCACCCGAGGTTCTCGAGAGCCGCGGCAGCGGCCCGCGCGCCGACGTGTACGCCGCCGGGGTGATGCTCTTCGAGCTGCTGACCGGGACCAAGCCGCACCGGGGCGAGTCGCCGATGCAGATCGCCTACCAGCACGTCCACGCCGACGTGCCCGCCCCGTCCCAGCTCGCGCCCGGCATCCCC
The DNA here is from genome assembly GCA_963805655.1 of uncultured Actinomycetota bacterium. Taxonomy (GTDB): domain Bacteria; phylum Actinomycetota; class Actinomycetes; order Propionibacteriales; family Nocardioidaceae; genus CAWDVB01. The sequence goes on from CAWDVB010000002.1 coordinate 26,698, forward strand.
GACTACCTGGACGCGCTGGTCAGCTGCGCAACCGCACGAGACGCCGACCGGCGTCCCACCGACGCGACCATCCTGCTGCGGCACACGATGCGGGTGCGGGACGCCCTCGACAGCGGCACGGAGTCCGACCCGGAGCTCGTGGGCGACCTGACACCCACCCTTCCCTCCTGGCTGGCCGAGGATCCGCCCCAGACGAACGGGGCGGACGGCCGCGCCAACACCTCGGTGATCGAGCTGACCTTCGAGGACTCCGGCCCGGCCCCCATGGCCCCACCGGCGGTCGCAGCCCCCGTCGTTCCCGAGCCCCGGCGCCCCGTCCCGACGCCGACCCGCAAGCGGCGCCGCGGCCGCCTGATGCTCGTGCTGACCCTGTTGCTCGCGCTCGTCGCCGGCGGTCTGGGGTGGTACTACGGTGTCGCCCGCTACACCACGACCCCGAGCCTCATCGACCTCACCCAGGCCGACGCCCAGACCAAGGCCGACGGTCTGGGTCTCACCCTGTCCGTCGCGGACAGGCAGTGGTCGGACACCATCAAGGCCGGTCACGTGATCAGCTCCGACCCGTCACCCGGCGGCCGCATCCTGCACGGCGGGACGGTCAGCGTGATCCTGTCCAAGGGGCCGGAGAGGCACGCCGTGCCCGACCTGTCGGGCATGACCATCGACCAGGCCGCGACCGCGCTCTCCGAGAGCAGCCTGGTCCTCGGCAGTCAGCACCTCGTCTACAACAACAAGGTCCCCACCGGCCAGATCGTCCGCACCAATCCGATCGCGGGCACTGTCGAGCGCCCGGACACCGTCGTCGACATCTTCGTGAGCCAGGGGCCCAAGCCGCTCAGCGTGACCGACTACACCGGCCAGAGCGCCGACACGGCCACCACCGCGCTGAAGGCCGAAGGCCTCAAGGTGAAGACCACCGAGGACTTCAGCGACACCGTGCCGATCGGCAACGTGATCTCCCAGGATCCCTCCAGCGGGGTCCTCTACAAGGGCGACACCGTCAAGCTGGTCGTCAGCAAGGGATCGCAGTACGTCCAGGTTCCCGACATGAAGTCGTGGAAGGAGAAGGACGCGGTCAAGGCACTGAAGCAGGCAGGTTTCAAGGTCGACATCCAGAAGGCTTCCACCTACCTGGGCCTGCACTACGTCGCCGGACAGAACCCGGCCGGAGGCCAGATGGCGCTTCGGGGCTCGACCGTGACCATCTACATCGTCTGATGGACGCCGACGAGGCCAGGAACCCGGTCGGCACCCACGTCCCCGTCGGCCAGGGGCTGGTGAAGGGCGCGCTGAGCGTTGCCGACCGGATCGGCGCCGAGACCATCCAGATCTTCGTCGGGAACCCCCGGGGCTGGCGGCTGTCCCCGGGCGACCCGGCCGCGGACGAGAAGTTCCGCACGGCCACCCAGGCGGTCCCCGTCTTCGTACACACGCCGTATCTGGTGAACCTGGGCAGCCCGACCCGTGCGACGTACGAGAAGTCGATCGCCGTCGTCGAGCACAACCTGCGCCGATCCGCTGCGCTCGGAGCAGCCGGCGTCGTCGTGCACACGGGGTCCTCGGTGGCCGAGGGTTCGGTGGAGACGGCCCTCCACCAGGTGCGCGAAGGGCTCCTCCCCCTGCTGGACCTGGCCGCCGACCTGGCCGTGCCCGTGCTGTTCGAGCCCACCGCCGGCCAGGGACGGTCGCTGTGCGCGGGGGTCGATGACCTGGAGGCCTACCTCGACGCGCTCGAGCGACACCCCGCGGCGGGGATCTGCCTGGACACCTGCCACGTGTTCGCCGCCGGCGCCCCTCTCGACGAACCCGGGGGCCCCACCGCGACCCTCGATGCCTTGGTGCGGATCACCGGCGAGGGGCGCCTCCGGCTGGTGCATGCCAACGACTCGATGGACGTGCGCGGCTCCCTGCGGGACCGCCACGAGAAGATCGGCCAGGGCCACATCGGTGCGGACGCCTTCACCGAGCTGTTCGCGCACCCGGCCACCACGGGGGTCCCGTTCGTGCTCGAGACTCCGGAGTCCGCCGCCGAGGGTGACGCCGACCTACCGCTGCTCAAGGAGCTGAGGGCGCAGGCGCGCTCCTCAGCGGAACTCCCCCACGCACGGTGAAGGGCCCCCGGCGCGCACCGAGGACCCTTCTCGCCGAGTGAGTCAGGAGACCTGCCACTGCGCGGTCTCTCCGAACCCGCTGTCCATGGAGAACTGCACCTGCGTGATGGTCGAGGCCTTCGGCACCTCGAACACGAGGTAGCCGAGCGCCTTGCTTCCCGGGGTGATCTTCACCGAGGCCGGCAGCAGCGCGCCCGCCCGGATCTTGCTGAACATGATGGTCGGCTCGAACTGCTGTCCCTTCGAGTCCACGACGACCGCACCGTTGCTCGGCGCGTCGTCATAGGGAACCGTGCCGGTGTTGACGATCTCGAACTGCACGGCGATGAGCTTGTGCTTCTTGCCCACCTTCATGAAGCGGTCCTTGGACCGGGTCCGCTTGACCGTCTTCACGGTCACCTGGACCTGCGAGCCGTCCGCGTTGCCCGCGATGGTGATGGAGTCCCCCACGCCGGCAGCACCGGCAGCGCTGGTGGGGGTCGCACTGGTGGTGTCCGCGGTGGTTGCGACAGTTCCCGAGCTGCACGCGGCCAGCGAACCGACCGCTGACATCGCGGTGACTGCCACAAGAATTGGCTTGAGCTTCACGTGAGATCCTCTCCCGCACATCGGACCCCGAGCCCTCCGGTCGGGCTCGTCCTTGCCCGTGGACCGAGTGCCGCCTCGTTCGCCACCGTACCCGCGCGCGACCCCATGTCCACAGGCCCCGCCCAAGTGACGACCCAGACCTGTCCGGAAGCACACCACGACGTCGACGGTCCCGAGGGTGTCGGTAGCCTCTGCAGGTGATCGTCGATTCGGGCAGCGGGCGCGGATGAGCTCTCGGCGCATCTCGGCCCTCGCCACCCTCGCCCTTCTGGGCATCACGGCCAGCTGGGGCTCCACCTTCTTCCTGATCAAGGACCTCCTGGACCGGGTGCCGGTGCTGGACTTCCTGGCCGTCCGATTCCTGATCGCGACCGTCGCGCTGTTCCTCATCTTCCCCCGGGCTGTCGGTCGGCTGAGCCGGGTGAAGCTCGGTCACGCGGTGGTCCTGGGAGCCCTCTACGGCACCGCGCAGATCTTGCAGACCAGCGGCCTGGCGCACACCCCGGCCAGTGTGTCGGGCTTCATCACCGGTCTGTACGTCGTGCTCACCCCGATCTTCGCAGCCCCGCTGTTGCGCCAGTGGATCGGACGGACCACCTGGCTCGCGGTCGCGCTGGCCGTGGTCGGTCTTGCCGTGTTGACGCTCCAGGGGATCAGCATCGGGAACGGTGAGCTGCTCACCCTCGCCTCGGCCGCCCTGTACGCCCTGCACATCGTCGGGCTCGGGGCCTGGAGCACGGCCCGCGACGCGGCGGGCATGTCGATCGTTCAGCTCGCCGTGATCGCGGTCATCTGCACGGCCGCGTCCGCGCCGCACGGCATCGTGCTGCCGTCGACCTCGGGCGACTGGCTCTCCCTGGTCTACATGGCGGTGGTCGCGGGCGCCCTTGCGATGGCCGCACAGACGTGGGCCCAGGCCCACCTGGCGCCCACTCCCGCGGCCATCATCATGAGCATGGAGCCGGTCTTCGCCGCCTTCTTCGCCGTGTTGCTCGGCGGCGAGTCGCTGACCGCCAGGATGTTGCTGGGCGGCGCGCTCGTCCTCGCGGCGATGATCACCGTCGAGCTCGCTCCCCGCCGCCGCAAGATCGAGGGCGAGGTCCCCCACATCGCGGTCTGACTGCGGTGGTCGAGGCCGGCGGTCGTCTCACCCGGCCGGCCGTCCCGCGGAACCCCCGTCACACGAAGTCCGGATCCTGGATCGGCGGCTCACCCACTGGACGACGAGGACTACTCTGGCTGCCATGGCTCACCACACGACGTGCCCCGGGCTCGGCTGGTTTACCGGCTATGCCCTGCCCACGTCCGGGGAGCAACCGGCCGGCCTCTGACGCCGCCACCGTCCAACGCCCCAGACCGTCCGGCTGGGGCGTTCGTCATGACCAGCCGGCGGCAGCAGACAACAGCAGAGAAGAGGAACCCATGGTCGTGGTGATGAGCCCCGAGGCGACCGACGTCGATGTCGACCGCGTGGTGGAGAAGGTCCGCTCGGTCGGGGGCGAGGCCTTCGTGAGCAAGGGCGTGGTGCGCACCATCATCGGCCTGGTCGGGGACATCGACTCCTTCCACGGCCTCAACCTGCGCTCCATGCACGGGGTGGCGGACGTGCACCGCATCTCCGACCCGTTCAAGCTGGTCAGCCGGCAGCACCACCCCGACCGGAGCACGGTCTGGGTGGGCGAGCATCGGGTGCCCATCGGACCGGAGACCTTCACCTTCGTCGGCGGGCCCTGCGCCGTGGAGACCCACCAGCAGACCCTGGAGGCCGCTCAGATGGCGCACGCGGCCGGCGCCACGATCATGCGCGGTGGTGCCTTCAAGCCGCGCACCTCGCCGTACGCGTTCCAGGGCCTGGGCATGCGGGGGCTGGAGATCCTCGTCGAGGTCCGGGCCGCGACCGGACTGCCCTTCGTGACCGAGGTGGTGGACGCCAGGGACGTGTCGGCTGTCGCGGAGTACGCCGACATGCTGCAGGTCGGGACTCGCAACATGTCCAACTTCGGCCTGCTCCAGGCGGTCGGCGAGTCGGGGAAGCCGGTGCTGCTCAAGCGCGGGATGACCGCCACCATCGAGGAGTGGCTGATGGCCGCGGAGTACATCGCGCAGCGCGGCAATCTCGACGTGGTGCTCTGCGAGCGCGGCGTCCGGACGTTCGAGCCGTCGACGCGGAACACCCTGGACATCTCGGCAGTCCCCGTGGTGCAGTCGCGCAGCCACCTGCCGATCATCGTGGACCCGTCGCACTCCGGCGGGCGCAGCGACCTGGTCCTGCCGCTGTCACGGGCCGCGATGGGGGCCGGGGCCGACGGCATCATCGTGGACATCCACCCCGACCCCGAGAATGCCCTGTGCGACGGGCCGCAGGCGGTGATGGGCGCCGAGCTGCGCGCGCTGGCGCAGGCGGTGCGTCAGATCCCGCCGGTGCTCGGCCGAGCGGCGTCGACCAGCGCGCTCAGCACCCCGGCGGCGGACTGAGCCTGCTCACGACTGACGTCGAGATGCGTGACCGCGCGCACGGTGCGCTGCCCCACCGCGGAGACCAGCACACCCCGCTCACGTGCAGCGGAGACAACGGTGGGGGCGTCGACTCCGTCGACCACCACGATGTTGGTGACCGAGGTGGCTCCGCACGCCTCCGCGATCGTCCGGGCGTTCTCGTGGTCCTCGGCAAGCCGCTCGACGTGGTGGTCGAGAGCGTGGATGCCGGCCGCGGCGAGCACGCCGACCTGCCGCATTCCCGCCCCGAGGCGCTTGCGCCACACCCGGGTCTCGTCGATCGCGTCCCGGGAGCCGACCACGAGCGACCCGACCGGTGCTCCCAGCCCCTTGCTCAGGCATACCGCCAGCACGTCGGCGGTGGAGCCGTAGTCCGCGAGGCCGGTGCCGGTAGCCACGTGGGCGTTCCAGATCCGGGCGCCGTCGAGGTGGACTCCGATGCCTTGCTCGTCGGCGAAGGCCCGCAGCTCCTTCAGCTCGTCGATCCCGATGACGGTGCCGCCCCCGAAGTTGTGGGTGTTCTCCACCGAGACAGCGGCGGTCGCCACGAAGAACGGGCCCATCGGGGGCGCGAACAGGCCGCGGACCTGATCGAGATCGAGCGGCCGGCCGGTCCAGGTCCGCATGGTCAGCCCGGTGAACGCACCATGCGCGCCGAGCTCGGCGCGCGCGATGTGCGCCGAGGACTCGCAGAGCACCTCCTGGCCGACGCCGACCAGGGTGCGCACCGCGAGCAGGTTGGCCAGGGAGCCGGTCGGGGTGAAGAGCGCGGCCTCCTTGCCGAACAGGCCCGCGACCCGCTCCTCCAGGGCGCGCACCGTCGGGTCCTCGCCGTAGACGTCGTCGCCGACCTCGGCCGTCGCCATGGCGCGGCGCATCGCCTCGGTCGGCTGGGTGACCGTGTCGCTGCGCAGGTCGATGAGGTCGGTCATGAGGTCGCCTGGGCCGAGCCCAGCATCTCGGCGACGAGGAAGGCCAGCTCGAGCGACTGGACCCGGTTCAGCCGCGGGTCGCAGACCGACTCGTAGCGCTGGTTGAGCGCCTCGGCATCCAGGGCCTCGCCCCCGCCGACGCACTCGGTGACGTCATCGCCGGTGAGCTCGACATGGATCCCACCGGGCCAGGTGCCGAGCGACCGATGGATGTCGAAGAAGCCCTGTACCTCGTCGATCACGTCGTCGAAGTCGCGGGTCTTGTGGCCGCTGGACGCCTCGAACGTGTTGCCGTGCATCGGATCGCACACCCAGGCGACCTGGATCCCGGCGGCGGTGACCTTCTCGACCAGGTCGGGGAGCACGTCGCGGATGCGACCCGACCCCATCCGGGTGATGAAGGTGAGCCGGCCGGGGGTGTTCTCGGGGTTGAGCTTCGCGGCCAGCGCGATGGCGTCGTCGGCGGTCGTGGCCGGCCCGATCTTCACCCCGAGGGGGTTGCGGATCCGGCTGGCCAGCTCCACGTGGGCTCCGTCGATCTGACGGGTGCGCTCACCGATCCACAGGAAGTGGCCGGAGACGTCGTACGGGAGCTGGGTGCGCGAGTCGATCCGGGTCAGGGCGTGCTCGTACTCCAGGACGAGCGCCTCGTGGCTGGAGTGGAAGTCGACCCGGTGGAACTCGTCGGGGTCGGCTCCGATCGCCTTCATGAACGTCAGCGCCCGGTCGATGTCGGCGGCCATCCGCTCGTACCGTCGCCCGACCGGGGACTCCTTGACGAAGTCGGTGTTCCACGCGTGGACCTGGCGCAGGTCCGCGTAGCCGCCGGTCACGAACGCACGCACGAGGTTCAGGGTCGACGCGCTGGCGTGGTAGGTCTCCATCAGTCGCTCGGGATCGGGCTGCCGGCCGTCGGCGGTGAAGTCGAAGCCGTTGACTGCGTCCCCCCGGTACGCCGGGAGACTGACGCCTTCTCGGGTCTCGAGATCCGAGGTCCGGGGCTTGAAGTACTGCCCCGCGATGCGGCCCACCTTCACGACGGGAACCGACGCCGCGTAGGTGAGCACCACGGCCATCTGCAGCAGCACCCGCAGCTTGTTGCGGACGTTGTCGGCGGTGACTCCTTCGAAGGTCTCGGCGCAGTCTCCGCCCTGCAGGAGGAACGCCTCGCCACGGGCGACCGCCCCGAGCTTCTCGGTCAGCTCGTCGCACTCGCCGGCGAACACCAGCGGTGGCACCCGGCGCAGCCGGCGCACGACGTCATCGAGGTGGGAGGCGTCGGGCCACCGAGGCTGTTGGGCGGCACCCAGCTCGCGGAGCTCCGTCAGGGACGGCACATGGGGGTCGGTCACGCGGACAGCCTACGCGGCGGCGCGCGACGTTCAGCGCCCGCCGGAAGCGGGCCCAGCCCCTTGCCGTGAACGACGACGCCAGGAGCGTCGCGCACCCGTGTCAGCCGAAGAAGACCTCGGCCTCTGCGTACTCCTCGGGGCTGACCACCTTGAGGACCCCGGTCCCCTCGATCAGCGGAACCCGCACGATGTCCTTCCCGCGCAGTGCCACCATCGTGCCGAATGCCTCGTCCTTGACGGCTGCGACCGCGTGCAGGCCGAACCGCGTGGCGAGCCAGCGGTCGAAGGCCGTCGGGGTTCCGCCACGCTGGACGTGCCCGAGCACCACCGCACGAGCCTCCTTGCCGGTGCGCTGCTCGACCTCCTGCGCGAGCCGGTCGCCGATCCCCCCGAGACGCACGTGACCGAACGAGTCGGTCTCACCGGTCTGCAAGGTCATCCCGCCGCCCTCCTTGGGCACCGCGCCCTCGGCGACCACGATGATCGGCGAGTAGCTGGACTCGAAGCGGGACTCGACGTAGGCGCAGACCTGGTCGATGTCGAAGGCCTGCTCGGGGATGAGGATGATGTTGGCGCCTCCGGCGAGTCCCGAGTGCAGCGCGATCCAGCCGGCGTGCCGGCCCATGACCTCGACGACCACCACGCGGTGGTGGGACTCCGCGGTGGTGTGCAGCCGGTCGATGGCCTCGGTCGCGATGTTGACCGCGGTGTCGAAGCCGAAGGTGAAGTCGGTCCCGCTGAGATCGTTGTCGATGGTCTTGGGGACGCCGACCACGTTGACGCCGAGATCGGCCAGCTGGGTGGCCACGCCGAGGGTGTCCTCGCCACCGATGGCGATGAGCGCGTCGACTCCGTTCGCGGTGAGGTTGTCCTTGATCTTCTCGACCCCGCCGTCCACCGTGAACGGGTTGGTCCGCGACGAGCCGAGGATGGTGCCGCCGCGAGGAAGGATCCCGCGGACCTCGCTGATGCCCAGTGGCATGGTGAGGTCCTCCAACGGCCCCTTCCAGCCGTCGCGGAACCCGACGAACTCGTAGCCGTACTGCTGGACGCCCCGGCGGACCGCCCCCCGGATCACCGCGTTCAGACCAGGGCAGTCGCCGCCTCCGGTCAGCATTCCCACGCGCATCGTTGCTTCCCTCTCTTGGGTGTCTCGGATCATTCCTCCGTGACTGACCCTAGCCCTACGGGGGTGTCGCTTGGAACGATCCACTCCGCTCTCCCCTCCCCGTGGGGACAGGACCCGGAGCGGCGCCAGTAGTCTCGGCCCGTGACCTTCTCCATCGTGGCCCGCTCCCAGGACGGCACTGCCTGGGGCGTGGCCGTCGCGTCCAAGTTCCTCGCCGTGGGCTCCGCAGTCCCGGCCGCAATCGCCGGGGTGGGGGCGCTGGCGACCCAGGCCCAGGCCAACGTCGCCTACAAGCCCCTGGGGCTCGCCCTGCTCGACGAGGGCGCCACCGCGGAGGTGGCTCTGGCGCGGCTGCTCGAGGACGACCCCGAGCGTGAGCACCGGCAGGCCGGCATCGTCGACAGCGAGGGAAACGCTGCTACCTACACCGGGAGCGAGTGCTACGCCTGGGCCGGCGGCGAGACCGGGCCCGGCGTGGCGATCCAGGGGAACATCCTCGTCGGCCCCGAGGTGGTCGCCGCCATGATGCAGGCATGGCTCGCGAGCGGCACGGCGGCACCGCTGGCCCGACGGCTGCTCGCTGCGCTGGTCGCGGGAGACGCCGCCGGCGGCGACAAGCGTGGGCGCCAGAGTGCTGCCCTGTTCGTGGTCTCCGAGGGCGCCGGGTACGGCGGGGGCGACGACATCGCAGTCGATCTGAGGGTGGACGACCACCCCGAGCCGTGCTCCGAGCTGACCCGTCTGCTGGACCTCAACGACCTGTACCTCACCGCGTCGACCGAGGAGGAGAAGGTTCCACTCACCGGCGAGCTGCAGACCGAGCTGACCGAGCGCGCCGGCCGGCTGGGTCACCCGGACTTCCTCTCCTGGGTCGGGACCGAGAACTACGAGATGCGCGTCGGGGAGGACTTCGTCGACGAGAAGGTCCTCGCCATCCTCCGTAAGGCGACCAGCTAGGACGGGCCGCGGCCGTGACGATCCTGACCATCGACGCCGGCACGACCGGTGTCACCGCACTGATCGTGGACCGCAGCGGCGCGATCGTCGCGCGCGGCTACCAGGAGTTCCCCCAGCACTTCCCGGAGCCGGGCTGGGTCGAGCACGACCCCGGCTGAGATCTGGCGCGCCACCCTGGGCGCGACGGCGGCCGCCCTGGCCGGGACGGACCCCGCGCAGCTGCAGGCCGTGGGGATCACCAACCAGCGCGAGACGGTCGTGCTCTGGGACCGCGAGACCCTCGGCTCCCCGCGGAAGGCCATCGTGTGGCAGGACCGGCGCACCGCGGAGCTCTGCCGTGAGCTCGCCGACGCCGGCTACGGCCCCCGCATCACCGAGCTCACCGGGCTCCGACTCGACCCGTACTTCTCGGGGACCAAGCTGGCCTGGCTGCGCGCCCACGACGCGCACGCCTGGGCGTCCGTGGAAGCCGGCCGCACCGCGATCGGCACGGTCGACTCCTATCTCGTGGCGCGCATGACTCGCGGCTCGTACCACCTGACCGACGTCTCCAACGCATCGCGCACGCTGCTGTTCGACCTCGGAGCCGGTGACTGGAGCCCGGAGCTGTGCGACCTGTTCGGTGTGCCGATCGCAGCGCTCCCCGAGATCGTCCCCTCGTGGGGCCCGGTGGCCACGACCGACCCGACGGTGTTCTTGGGCCTGGAGCTGCCCGTCGCGGGGATCGCAGGCGACCAGCAGGCCGCCCTCTTCGGCCAGACCTGCTTCGACCCCGGCCAGACGAAGTGCACCTACGGCACGGGCTCGTTCATCCTCACCAACACCGGCCCGCAGATCGCCCGTTCGGACCGTGGCCTGCTCAGCACCGCCGCCTGGCGCTCCCCGGAGGGCGCGACGACGTACGCCGTGGAGGGCGCCATCTTCGTCACCGGAGCCGCGGTCCAGTGGCTGCGCGACGGGCTGGGCGTCATCGCCAGCGCCGCGGATACCGAGGCCCTCGCGAGCTCGGTCCCCGACACCGGTGACGTCGTCTTCGTGCCCGCGCTGACCGGGCTCGGAGCGCCACACTGGGACCCGCACGCCCGCGGGATGATCATCGGGCTCACCCGCGGCACCACCAGAGCACACCTCGTGAGGGCCACCGTGGAGGCGATCGCGCACGAGGTCCGCGACGTCGTCGACACGATGCCCGCGCTCACCTCGCTGATGGTCGACGGGGGCGCCGCGGCCAACAACCTGCTGTGCCAGCTCCAGGCCGACCAGCTCGGCGTGGAGGTGCGCCGCCCCACCGCCGTGGAGACCACGGCTCTCGGCGCCGCCTTCCTGGCCGGGCTCGGGGTCGGCGTCTGGTCCGGCTTCGACGAGCTCCGCGCCACCTGGTCGCTGGATCGGGCCTTCACCCCGGTGCCGGACCGGGAGGCCGCGGACCGCGCGCACAGACGTTGGAGCCGTGCCGTGGAGCGCGCCAAAGGATGGGCTTCCTGAGAATTTCCTGGGATGACGGACATGGGTCCCGGGTGTGGCTACGGTGTTGGTGTCCGGGAGTGGGTGGGAAACGCGACGTGCCCCTGCAAGTCGTGACAAACCCGGACATAACAGCCATACTGGCTGATGACACTGGGAGGGTCACGGACATGGATATCAACGCGCTTCTGAGCCCCTATGGGCGCTCCGACGGTGGGGCGACCGCCGAGGCACCGCTGAAGGCCGCCGTGAGCGGCTACCTCGACGCGATCGAGGAGACCGACGTCGCTGCTCAGGTCGAGCAGCTGCTCGGACGGGAGCCGCTGGTTCCGGTCCTCGGCACCGAGCACGCCGACGGACCGTTCGACGAGATCGCCGCCTTCGAGCCGATCGACCTGCTCCCGCGCTTCGGCGAAGTCGCCGTCGAGCTGACCCCGATCGAGGAGCCCGAGCCGCAGTACGTGGGCCGGCACCGCGCCGAGATCGCGGCCGACTCGGTGAGCCCCCTGGTTCCGGTCGTCGCGACGCACCGGCTGTCCGCCTGAGTCTTCACAGGGTCGACTACGAGGCCTGCATGACCTCGCCGGAGTCGTTCCCTGGGTCGTCCCCTGGGTCGTCCCCTGGGCCCGTGCCGGGGTCCTCTCCCGGCTCCCCGCCACCACTGGACTTGCTCGCGCGCTCGGCCTCCTTCTCCAGAGCCTTGGCGCGCGTGGCGTAGAGGTCGACGTACTCCTGGCCCGAGAGCCTCATGATCTCGTACATGATCTCGTCGGTGACCGACCGCAGGATGTACCGGTCGTTCTCCATGCCCTCGTAGCGGGAGAAGTCCAGCGGCGTTCCGAATCTCACGTGCGGGCGCGTGAACCTGCCGAACACCTTCCCGGGCGGCGCCAGGATCTCGGTCCCCAGAACCGCCACCGGGACTACCGGGGCTCGCGTCTCCAGAGCCAGTCGCGCAACCCCCGTACGGCCTCGGTACAGCTTCCCGTCGTGAGAACGCGTGCCCTCCGGGAAGATCCCGAACAGCTCGCCACCGTCCAGGATCCGCTGGGCGGCCGTGAGCGCCCCTTCCGCGGCACCCCCGGAGGAACGATCGATCGGCACCTGCCCTGCTCCCGAGAAGAAGCGCTTCTGGAACCAGCCCTTGATCCCTGGCGTCGTGAAGTACTCGGCCTTCGCCACGAAGGTGACGCGCCGCGGCAGCGCGAGCGGCATGAAGAGCCAGTCCGCGTAGGACAGGTGGTTGCACGCGAGGATGGCCGGGCCCTCCAGCGGCACATGGGTGGCGCCCTCGGCGGTCGGCCGGAAGATGCTCCGCAGCAGCGGGCCCACGAAGACCCACTTGAGCAGCCAGTAGAACACCGAGCCTCCTCGCGTCACGGCAGGGCACCAGGGCCCACGATAGGGCACACCGGGACCACGGGGGACGTCGCGGCCTGGTCCCCCGGCCCTCTCCGTGGCACCATCCGTGGCACCATGCAGGAGCGATCCCGGCAGGTCTGGCCCGGCGACGACAGGGAGTGCCACACGAATGAACGGGTCCGTCTCCCCCCACGCCCAGCCGTTCACGGGATCCGCCGACCCCGATCGCACCGGAGGGCGCAAGATCGGGGTCCTGCTGAGCCACGGCTTCACCGGATCGCCGTTCGCGATGATGCCGTGGGCCCGCTCGCTCCACGAGCAGGGGTACGCGGTATCGGTTCCTCGCCTCCCCGGTCACGGGACCACCTGGCAGGAGATGAACAGGACCCGCTGGGACGACTGGTACGGCGAGATCCAGCGCGCGCTGGACAACCTCTGCGTCGAGAACGACGTGGTGTTCGCGGCGGGCCTGTCCATGGGCGGCGCCCTGGTGCTGCAAGCCGCGATCGACCGCGGCTCCGACGTCGCCGGGCTGATGCTGGTCAACCCCGCCGTCAGCACCGAGCGCAAGGACGTCCATCGCACTGCCCGTTCTCAAGTACCTCGTCCGCGCGTTCCCTGCGATCGGCAACGACATCAAGAAGCCGGGGGTCCAGGAGCACAGCTACGACAAGACCCCGCTCAAGGCCGCCCACTCGATGTTCCGCGGCATGCGGCAGCTCCGGGCACAGCTGGCGCGGGTGACCTGCCCGGTCCTGCTGTTCACCTCGCGCGAGGATCACGTCGTCGACGCGTCGACCGCGCGCCACCTGCGACAGGAGTCTGGGCACGCCACGACTCGTCGAGATCTCCCTCGAGGACAGCTACCACGTGGCCACCCTCGACCATGACGCCGCGCTGATCGAGCGGGAGTCGCGCACGATTCATCGAGCAGGTCCTGCGCACATGAGTCGCGACGAGGAGCTCGACCGCGCCTTCGAGGAGATCGTGTCCCACGTCCGGTTCGACGAGCCGGAGGTGCCCGGCGACGAGGAGCCCGCCCGACGGACCCCGTCACCCGAGCCGGACCTGGCTCGCCTGGCGAGGACCTTCGGGCGCACCGCCTGGTCCGACCCCTCGACACGGAGGCCAGCTGGTAGGACGAGGGCCACTTCGTGCCCCCCGACCCGGGCCTGCCCCCGGCGATGGAGCCGGTGCGCCGGGCCGCGTGGCTGGCCCTTCTCGGATCCCCGGTGCTGCATCGTGCTCCTGGCGCTGGCGCGGCTCGCGGTCCCTCCTTGGGTCTTCGGGGGCCTCGGACTGGTGTTCGTCACGGCGTTCGTCTACCTCGTGGCGACGATGCGTCGTGGGGACGACGATGGCTGGTCGGGCGACGACGGCGCGGTGCTCTGAGGAGTGTCGGCGGCGCTCTCGCCCGCCTGTGCCAAGATGCGCTCATGGCAGAACCGGTGAGCGAGCTGGTCGAGATCTCGGGGCACCTCATGGACTCGGGAGTTCTGTCCCGGGTGCTCGACGACATCCGTGAGTACGGCGGGGACTACGTCATCGTGGCGATCGACATCGGCCACGAGAAGAGCGACACCTCCCACGCCACACTCAAGGTCAGCTCCCCCGACGAGGAGAGCCTGGACCGGCTGCTGATGCGCCTGCAGGTCCGCGGGGTCAACCAGGTCGACCCGGGCGAGGCCTCGACCCGCGTCGCCGACCGGGACGGCGTCTTCCCGGACGGCTTCTACTCGACGACCAACCTGCCGACGCAGGTCCGGCTCGGCGGGCGCTGGGTCTCGGTGGCGAACCCGGAGATGGACTGCGGCCTGGTCGTCGAGGGCGACGGGCCGGCCGTGCGCACCATCCCCATGTCCGACGTAAGGGCCGGCATGCGGATCGTCTGCGGCGCCGACGGGCTGCGGGTCGAGACACCCGAGGACGAGGTGACCGGCGGCTTCGGGTTCATGGAGTCCACGGTGTCGTCGGAGAAGCCGCAGAGCGTGCTGGTACGGCAGGTCGCCGACGGGATGCGCGAAGCCCGGGCGCGCGGAGAGAAGATCCTCTTCGTCGGGGGCCCGGGAGTCGTCCACACCGGCGCCGCCCCGGCGATGGTCGCCATGATCGACGCGGGTTACGTCGACGTGCTGTTCGCGGGCAACGCGCTGGCCACCCACGACATCGAGTCGGCGCTCTACGGCACGTCCCTCGGCATCGACCTCAGCCAGGGCAACGGCGTCGAGCACGGTCACGAGCACCACATCCGCGCGATCAACACGATCCGCAAGGAGGGCTCGATCCGGGCGGCCGTCGAGTCGGGCGTGCTGACCGGCGGGATCATGCACGCCCTGGTCACCCAGCAGAAGCGGTTCGTCCTGGTGGGCTCGGTGCGCGACGACGGCCCCCTGCCCGACGTCTACACCGACGTGATCGAGGGGCAGCGTGCGATGCGCGCCGAGATCGCGGGAGTGGGCTACTGCATCATGGTCGCGACCATGCTGCACTCGGTGGCGACCGGCAACATCCTGCCGGCGTCGATCCCCCTGGTCTGCGTCGACATCAACCCCGCCACGGTGACCAAGCTCGCTGACCGGGGCTCGTCCCAGGCGCGGGGCATCGTCACCGACGTCGGGCTCTTCCTCGAGCAGCTCGCGATGGAGCTGGTCCCCGCCTACCGGCGCTGAGCTCCGGGCCGCCGTGCCTGGGCGCGGGCGGCGCGAGCCCGCAACCGCACGAGGACCCTCCCCGGCGATGTCAGCCGCAGATCCTGCCGCGCCATCTCGGCGGCGCCCACGACGCCCGCCTCCTCCCCGAGGGCGGCGCGCACGATCTCGGGGACGGGCCGGAATCCCCGCCCGGTGAGACCCCTGGCCAGGGCGTCGCGCGCCGGGTCGAGCAGGAGGTCACCGGCCGACGAGACGCCGCCCCCGACGACGATGCGCTCGGGGTCCAGCGCCGCGCACAGGCTCGCCAGACCCGCACCGAGGTTGACGCCCACGTCGTGCAGCAGCTCCTGCGCGGCCCTGTCACCGGACTCGGCGACCTGCGACACCATCGGCCCGGACAGGGCGTCGGGATCGTCGCCGCAGGCGTCACGGAGGGCGGCAGCCGCGGGTGACCGGGAGACGACCAGGCTGCGGGCCTCCCGGACCAGGGCGTTGCCGCTGGCGTACTGCTCCCAACAGCCCTTGTTCCCGCACTCGCACCAGTGCCCGTCGGGCACCCAGCGCATGTGCCCGAACTCGCCCGCCATGCCGTGGGATCCGCGGAACAGCTGGTCGCCCACCACGAGCGCCCCGCCGATGCCGGTGCCGAGCGTCACGACCACGACCACGTCGCTACCGCGGCCGGCCCCGAAGCGGACCTCCGCCAGAGCGGTGGCGTTGGCATCGTTGTCGACGACCACGGGCAGTCCGAGCCTCTCCTCCAGGCGCGCCTTCAGTGGCTCGTCGCGCCAGGACAGATGGGGCGAGAAGCGGATCGTGGCCCGCTCGGCGTCCACGAATCCGGCGGCGCCGATACCGACCATCGCCACCGGGCCCGCCGCGCCAGGCCCGGAGAGCTCAGTGACCGCGCGGACGATGACCGCTTCCACAGCGCCCGGCTCCTGGGTCCTCCCCGGGGTTTCGAGCCTGGTCCTCGCCAGCACCCTGCCCGCCGGATCGACGGCGCCCGCGAGCACCTTCGTCCCGCCGATGTCGATGCCGATGGCCAGCACCGAGCCGCCGCCTGGCGGGGCGGAGGCCTGCTGGGGCGACTGCGCGGGGGATCGCCGTCCCGTACGACGAGGCATGGCCCGATCCTCTCAGCCCCTTGATCCGGTGGTGCCGAGGTCCTGGACGCGGCCTCTTCCTTGTTTCTGATACTTCCGAATTCGCCTTGCTCCGCTCCCCCGGTCTGTCAGACTGAGGTCGACTGGGAGTGGACACACACCTGCCTGGGAGGCGAAGGGGGATGGCAATGTCGTGGTTCCGGCGCACCGTGCGAGGCGCGCGGCGCTCGGACGAGCGCGGGGCGGCGGCGGTCGAGTTCGCGATCATCATGCCGCTGCTGGCCGTCCTGCTGATGGGGATCATCGAGTACGGCTACTTCTTCTACGTGCTCCAGGCGTCCAACTCTGCCGCCCGGGAGACCGCCCGGCAGCTCTCCGTCGGCAACTGCCAGGGCAGCACCGGATCGACACTCAACGCAGAGACGTTCGCCGAGTCCCAGGCGAGCATCCCGCTGACCCTGACCTACGGCACGCCGAGCAACCAGGACAACACCCTCCCCGGTGTCGGTGAGACACTCGAGGTGAGAGTGACGGCGAACGCCGAGATCCTCAACTTCATCCCGGTCCCCAACGGAGGCGTCATCACCCGGTCGGTGCAGACCTACGTGGAGGACGACACGGCAGGAACATGCCCATGATCATGCGTCGACGTCGAGACGAGCGGGGAGCCACCGCGATCATCGCCGCCATCTCCGCTCTCACACTGTTCGCGATCGCGGCTATGGCCGTCGACCTCGGCAACGCGTTCGCGCGGCAGCGGAGCGTGCAGGCATCCGCCGACTTCGCCGCGCTCTCCGGTGGTCAGTTCCTCCCGGGCGCGGCATCCTCCAGCGACCCGGCGGTGCAGGCGGTCGCGGACTACCTGAACAAGAACGCCCCTCAGAACGACGGCACCGCTCCCTCGTGCACCTACAACTCCGCGCTCGGCACCTGGTCGGGCGGCACCTGTGTGACGCCCGGTCAGCTGATCGATGGTGATTACAGCAACGGGGAGGTCGTCTTCTCCAACGGCGGCGACTACATGACGGTGTACACGCCACAGGCGAAGGTCGACTTCGGGCTGGCGAACGCCATCGGCTTCAACCACGTCAACCTGGTCAAGTCCGCCACCGTGGGCGTCTTCAGCAAGGGCGGGGCGCTGCCCTTCTACACCAGCATCACATGCTCCTGGAACCAGCCGCAGATCATCGACACCTCCAACGGCCAGGCCAAGAAGAACCCGCCCGCGGCGCCGACGTTCATCACGTCGAGCAAGGCCCCGGCGGCATCGGGCCTCGCGATCACCGACGTCCTCGTGAACGGCACCTCGATCGCTCCGCCGGTGGACTCCATCGACGTGGCCAACGGGCCCGACCCCAACACCAACACCTACTCGATCACGATCACGCTCACCGCACCCGACAACATCAGCAACTACAGCTACGTCGGCTTCGACACCGACAACTCCAGTGGGGGCGGAGCCCACGAGGAGACCCCCATCCCCGCTGGTTCCTCCGGAACCAGCGTCACCGTGCCCGTGCCGCTGAATGTGCTCAACACCGCCGGCTACTGGTTCGTCCGCCTCTACAAGCCATCCAACCCGCACAGCGGATGGACCGACAACCTGGTGTCCCTCGGCATCGACAACGTCGCCTGGGTCGCCGGGTGTGGCGCCGGGTCCAACGACGGCAACTTCGGCTCACTTCTCATCCCGCGCGACGACACCTCCGGTGGAGGCGTGGGTGCCGAGCTGGCCCTCAACACCATCCTCGGGCCCGAGTTCCAGCTGACGTACTACCCGGGCAGTCCCGCTGACCCGAGCAGCGCGCCCACCCCCTGCAACGGCCAGCCGGGAGCAGTCACCGTCTTCTCTCCTCCCGCAACGAGCCCGGAGGTCAACTGCGTCCAGACCGACACCGGCAATCCGCAGACGGCGACCAACGGCTTCGTCAGCGGGGAGACCAACTCCGCCGGCTTCCAGCCGGGCCTGCTGGACGCGTCGCAAAGCGGCGCGGGAACGACGTGCGGGGCGACCAACGACGGGACCAAGGGAACCACCAACGACTCGCTCAGCCTCAAAGGCACGAGCTACTCCATCAACAACGACGTGCTGACCTGCTACTTCAACCCGAGCGACACGAGCCTCACGGTCGCGGACGTCTCCAGCAAGACGTTCGATCCGTCGGGATGGACCACCTATCCCGGTGGATCGGTGATCAGCAAGGACATCATGAACTCGCCGCGGTTCGTCTACATCCCGGTCCTCGCGGCCGATCCGGGGACCGGCAAGAAGTACTGGCCGATCGTCGACTTCCGGGCCGCGTTCATCACCGGCCAGATCGCCTCCGCCACGTTGCTCAACCCGGATCCCGACGGCAGCCTCATGGCCGGCAACGCACACAACGGCTTCACCTGGGACACCACCAAGGGGCTGCAGACCCTGTCGGTCGTCATGATCAACGACAAGGCACTCCCCTCGACCGCCACCTGGAGCGGCAAGGTGCAGGCCTACCTCGGCAGCGGGATCAAGGTCGTACGACTGATCAACTGACCTCCACGGTCCGTGATCTTCAGCTGAGCAGGGCGGCTCCGACGATCCCGGCGTCATTGCCCAGCGCTGCGCCGGCGACCCGCGGGACAGGGCGCGAGCCGCCGCCGGTGATCTGCGCCGCCAGCACCTCGCGAAGGGGCGTCAGCAGGATGTCTCCCGCAGCGGCGACACCCCCACCGATGAGCACGACGTCCGGGTCCAGCACCGAGCACATGCTGGCGATGCCCTCCCCGAGGTCCCGCCCGAGGTCAGCCAGCATCCGCAGCGCGAAGGGATCGCCTGCGAGCGCGAGGTCGGTGACCATCGCACCCTGGATGGCCACCGCCTCTCCCCCGGCACGCGCCAGCAGCGCCGATGCGGAGGGGTCCGCCGCCGCGGCGGCGCGGGTCCGGCGGACCAGCGCGGTCCCACTGGCGTACTGCTCCCAGCAGCCGGAACGGCCGCAGCCGCAGGGCAGCCCGTGACGCTCGAAGGTGATGTGGCCGATCTCGGCGGCGTCGCCGTGCGCACCGCGCACGAGCTCCCCCCCGATGATGAAGCCGCCACCGATTCCGGTGCCGACCGTGACCATGAGCATGTCCGACGAGTCGCGGCCTGCCCCGACGACGTACTCGGCCCAGGCCGCTGCGTTGGCATCGTTCTCCACGACGACCGGTAGGCCGACCGTCTCGATCCGGGCAGCCACGTCCAGGTTGCGCCAGCCCAGGTTCGCGGCGAACTGGACAGTGCGGCGGTCCTGCGCGACGAAGCCGGCGACAGCCAGGCCGACGGACCGGCACTCACCGCGCTCGACCAGCTCGGTCACTACCTGACCGATGGAGGTCACGATGGCCTCGGGATCCCGGGGAGTGGGCACCTCCACCCGATCCACGAGCGAGCCGGAGCCGCCGACACGCCCGGCGGCGATCTTGGTCCCTCCGACGTCCACGCCCACCGACAGGCCGCTCACGACTCCTCCCGTCCATCAGCGGCGTCGTCACGCTGCTGGCGCTCCGCGACTGGCTCCTCCGCGGACGGGGCGAACAGGTCGCCCAGAGCCTCTGCGGCGGCCGTCACCAGGGTCACGGCGGCGGCGGCCACCTTCTCCCGGGCCTCAGGGCTGGTGTCGCGAACGACGTTGATCGCGAGGCAGACCGGGCAGTAGCGACAGTCCGGACCGTGCCCGACGTGCTCGCCGATGTCCCGCAGCCGGTCCGAGAACGACTCGCCCCACGCGTCAGCGGTGGCACGAGCGCCCGAGTCCCGCGCCCAGTCCTGGAGGGCAGCCAGGAGCTTGGCCGCCTCCTCGGCGACGCTGCCGACCTCGTCGTCACTCACCGATCCACCTTCCGGTCCGTGGTCAGGCTCCCGACCGGGACAGCATCGTCAGCACCCGACGGTATCCGCCTCGTGCGGCCGGCTCCTCGCTGCCGGGTCCCGGCGGGGTACGTGGCGCGACTGCATCCTCCCCTAGCCGACCGTCTCCACACGCTTCTTGAGCCCCTTCAAGGCGGTGTCGATGATCACCTTCTCCGCCTTGCGCTTGAGCATTCCGATCATCGGCATCGCGAGGTCGACGGCCAGCCGGTAGGTCACCTCGGTCGACCCGTCGGCAGCCTCGACGAGCTCGTACGCCCCGTCGAGACCTCGCAGCATGCTGCCCTCGCTCAGCGTCCAGCTGACCAACTCGTCGTCGACCCAGTCGTACCTCAGCGTGTACCACCCCTTGATCGGGTTGGCGTCGAGCTCGAAGTAGACCGAGATCGCGCGCCCGTCGGCGTCGGACTCCCTGACCTCGACCACCTTCACCCCGTGGGCCCAGTCCGGGTAGGCAGCGAAGTCCGAGATGACCTCCATGATCACGTCCCGGGGGGCATCGATGACGATGCTGGAGGCGGTCTGGTCGGCCATGTGAGCTCCTCGGGCTGTACCTACGCGGCGAGCGTAGCGGAGCGCAGGGGCGGGGGCATGACGAGTCACCCCGGCCCCGCCCTCCGGCCGCGGCCGGAGGGCGCCCGTGCCCCGCGCCGGGGGACTTCGGCTCAGGCATCCCCGCGGACCGGCCGATCGGAATTTCAGAAACAGCGAGTCGATTTCCCTGTTCTCCTTCAGTCACGTGACTGGCGTGACAGACTGATACCGCTGTGACCACGTGGCCCACGGGGGGCTGCTGGAGGGATGCGCGGCCGCCTGATGCGGCCGTCCACATGGAGGGATCGGGACCCAGATGGGACGCAGGACAGTTCTCCTGGTCGTGGCGGCACTCATCGCCGCGCTCGGCAGTGCGATGGTCTACCTGTACGTGCAAGGGGCGGACCAACGAGCGTTGGCGAAGTACAGCCCGACCCAGGTCCTCACCGCCATCACGACGATCCCCGAGGGCGAGTCGCTCAACGCCGCCCAGGCTGCGGGCAAGCTGCAACTCACCGACGTCCCGGCCAACCAGGTGCTGACCGGCGCCATGAACAGCATCGGCGACCTCGGCTCCGAGGTTGCCCTGGTCACCATCTACCCGAACGAGCAGATCATCAGCGCGAAGTTCGGAACGGCTGGGACCACCCAGGCGTTCACCCTTCCCGACGGGATGATCGCGGTGTCGGCGAACCTCAGCAACACGGGCCGCGTGGCCGGGTTCGTGGAGCCGGGGTCCCATGTGGCGATCTTCCTCACCAGCGCCGCAGCGGGCGACGGAGTCACGGGTACCAGGCTGCTGCTTCCCGACGTTCAGGTGGTCTCCGTCGGCTCGACGACCGTCGAGGACCAGCAGGCCAAGGCCGCTGGGCAGGGCGCCGCCGGGGCTCAGAACACCGAGGCACTCCCGAAGACCCTCTTCACCTTCGCCGCCAGCCAGGAGGACGCGCAGAAGATCATCTACGCTTCCACGAACGGCACCTTGAGCTTCGGTCTCCTGACGGACACGTCGAAGATCGACAAGAACCTCCCGGCCACCACCGACCAGAACCTCTTCAAGTAAGCGACCCATGCCGATCATCGTCGAACCCAACGCAGAGACGGCCAAGGCGCTCGCCGCCGCCGTCGGCAACGACGCACGCGTCGTGGCGTCCCTGGACGACGTGCGCAAGACCCTCACCGAGAAGCAGGACGAGTTCGCGGTCGTCCTCGGCTCCGACGTGGATCTCAGCGACGCGGCTGCCCTGGCGGACAGCCTGCGCGTCTCTCGCCCCGCCGTCAGTGTCATCCTCGTCCGGAGCAAGGTCGAGACGAGCGTGCTCGCGGAGGCGCTCCGCTCGGGCATGCGCGAAGTGGTCGAGGAAAGCAACCTGGAGTCCATCTCCGAGGCGGTGAACCGGGCCCAGGCGATGTTCCGCGCCCTGTCCGGGCCGGCCGCGTCGGAGGGCGCGGCGAACGGCAAGCTGATCACGATCTTCTCGCCGAAGGGTGGTGTCGGGAAGACGACACTGGCGGTCAACCTCGCGATCGCCTTCACGGGGAAGAAGGAGCACACGCGTCTGCCTGGTCGACCTCGACCTCGCCTTCGGGGACATCGCCATCACGCTGCAGCTCTTCCCGGCCCGTACCATCGCCGACGTCGTGGCCCTGGAGAGCGGTCTGGACTTCCCCAGCCTCCAGCCGCTGCTGACCCCGCACAAGCAAGGATTCTCCACGCTCGTCGCCCCGGTCCAGCCGGACGCCAAGGACAGCATCCCGCCGTCGCTGGTGTCCCGGGTCCTGCGTCTGCTCAAGGAGAACTTCGAGTACGTCGTCGTCGACACCTCCCCCGCCTTCGACGAGTTCGTCCTTCAAGCATTCGACGAGACCGACGAGCTGATCCTCGTCACCACCCTCGACGTGCCGACGCTCAAGAACGTCAAGATCGCCGCCGAGACGCTCGACCTGCTCAACTTCCCGAAGTCCAAGCGGCACCTGGTGCTCAACCGCGCCGACGACAAGGTGGGGCTGACCCCGGACAAGGTCGAGTCCACCCTGGAGATGCGGATCAGCCAGGCGATCCCCACCTCCCCCGAGGTGGCCCACGCGACC
The DNA here is from genome assembly GCA_963805655.1 of uncultured Actinomycetota bacterium. GTDB lineage: Bacteria > Actinomycetota > Actinomycetes > Propionibacteriales > Nocardioidaceae > CAWDVB01. The sequence continues at coordinate 49,357 of CAWDVB010000002.1, forward strand.
AACTCCGGGGAGCCGATCGCGGCGGCCAACCCGCGCCACCCGGTGAGCCAGGCGATCTCCGCCCTCAGCCGCGAGCTGGCCCACTTGCCGACCGCCCAGGCACCCGAAGCCAAGGGCAGTGACCGCCAACAGCCCGCCAAGCGTGGGCTCCTCCGTCGATCTGGTAGGTGACCATGAGCAGCCTCGCCGAACGTCTCGCAGCCGCGTCGCGCGATCGCGCAACCACCGCTGACGGCTCTCCCGACTCGTCGGGCCAGGGAGCGCTCACGGGCAAGAAGTCCTCGGCCCCGGATCCCTTCCGCGAGCTGAAGGCCAAGGTGCACGCCCGGCTGCTCAGCCAGCTCGGCCCCAAGCTGTACGACGCGGACCTCTCCCAGCCTGAGCTGGAGCGGATGGTCCGGGGCGCCCTCCAGGAGGCGATGGGCGAGGAGGAGACGATCCTCACCGCAGCCGACCGCACGCGCATCACCCAGGAGATCTCCGACGACATCCTGGGATACGGCCCGATCGAGCCCTTCCTCCGTGACCCCGACCTCACCGAGATCATGGTCAACGGATGCAACGACATCTGGATCGAGCGCTCGGGCCGCCTGCACAAGGTCGAGGGCCACTTCAACGACGAGCCACATCTGCGGCGCACGATCGACAAGATCGTCTCCCGCATCGGCCGCCGGGTCGACGAGTCGAGCCCCATGGTCGACGCCCGGCTCCCCGACGGAAGCCGTGTCAACGCCGTCATCCCCCCGCTGGCCGTCGACGGGTCACTGCTGACGATCCGGAAGTTCTCGGCCGACCCGTACACCTCCGACGATCTCGTCGCTTTCGGCACCTACTCGCAGCGCACCGCGGACTTCCTCGCCGCGTGCGTGCAGGGCAAGCTGAACATCATCGTCTCCGGCAGCACCGGCGCCGGAAAGACGACCACGCTCAACGTGCTCTCGTCGTTCATCCCCTCCGACGAGCGCATCATCACCATCGAGGACGCCGCCGAGCTCCAGCTGCACCAGGACCACGTGCTGCGGCTCGAGTCCCGGCCGGCCAACATCGAGGGCAAGGGCGCGGTCGACATCCGTGACCTGGTGAAGAACTCGCTGCGTATGCGCCCCGACCGCATCGTCGTCGGCGAGGTCCGTGACTCGGCCGCCCTGGACATGCTGCAGGCGATGAACACCGGCCACGACGGCTCGATCTGTACGGTCCACAGCAACGGCCCGCGAGACACCCTCTCGCGCATCGAGACCATGGTGCTGATGGCGGGCATGGAGCTGCCGATGAAGGCGATCCGTGAGCAGGTGGCCTCCGCAGTCGACGTGATCGTGCACCAGGCACGCCTGCGCGACGGCTCCCGGCGCATCACCCACGTGACCGAGGTGGAGCGGATGGAGGGCGACGTGATCACGCTCCAGGACATCTTCCTCTTCGACCACTCGGCGGGCTTCGACGAGAACGGGCGCAACCTGGGCTCGCTCAAGGCAACCGGCTTGCGGCCCAAGTTCCTCGACAAGCTGGCCCACCACAACGTTCAGGTCGACCCGATGCTCTTCGCCCGGGACGGGCTGTGATCTTGGGCGGACGCATGGCTCGCAGACTTCTCGTCCGGCTGGTCGCGGCAACCGGCATCGCCTCGGTCGCCGCCTTCACGCTGGCCTCCCCCGCTGCGGCCGACGGGCGGCATCGACCACATCGAGCAGAACGGCGCCCAGGTCAGCGTGCTGTTCTCCGTGACCGGGGCCAGCGGTGCGACTCCTGACCTCGGCTCGGTCAAGGTCACCCTCGACGGCCAGCCCATCGACTCGACCGCCGAGTTCGCCACGGACTCCAAGAACACCATCCGGCGCACCGAGATCATCATGATCGACGGCAGCAAGAGCATGGCCGGGTCGAAGTTCACCGAGGCCAAGGCCGCTGCCAACGCCTTCCTCGACGCGGTCCCGGCAGACGTCTACGTCGGACTCGTCACCTTCTCCAAGAAGGTGACAACCGCTCAGGCGCCGACCCAGGACCGCAACGCCGTCCGCACCGCCCTCGACTCCATCACCTTGGCGAAGGGCACGGCTCTCTACGACGCCGTGGTCCAGTCCACCCAGGTCGCAGGAACCGAGGGCAGCCCGAACCCTTCTGGTGCTGTCGGATGGCAGGGACACGACGGGCAAGCCCATCTCGGAGGCGACGGACGCGGTCAAGAGCTCCGGCGTCAAGGTCGACGCGGTGACGCTGTCGTCGGTGAAGACCGACACCAAGCCCCTCCAGACGATCGCGAGCGCCGGGGACGGATCACTGCTGCCGAGCGACCCCTCGCAGCTCACCTCGATCTTCCAGGGCGAGGCACAGACACTGAGCCAGCAGGTCTTGATCACTTTCCAGGCTCCCGACTCGACCACGGTGACCGAGGGGACGCTCGCGGTCACGTTGACGGCGGGCGGAAGCACCGTCAGTGGATCGGCCTTCGTCACCATCCAGCCCCCGACGAGTCCAACGCCGACCAGCTCCCTCGAACACGCAGCTGAAGGTCGATCAGCTGTCAGCGGGCATCCCGAAGCTGTACATGCTGATGGGTCTCGGGGCCGCGGGCAGTAGGCATCCTTCTCCTGCTGCTCACCGCCTTCGGAGTCTTCCAGCGGCGGCCCGACCAGCTCAGCCAGAGCATCGGCGCCTACTCACGCGCACGTCCCCAGGGCGGCAGCTCCGGCACCCCTCGCCCTGCGAGCGGCGAGGCATCCCTCGCCTCGGCGGCGATCGGCATGGCCGAGAGGGCGCTTCGGCAGAACAAGGGCCTCGAGGCCGGGCTCGGCCAGCGTCTGGACGCCGCAGGCGTGCACTTCAAGCCCGCGGAGTGGCTGCTGCTGCACGCCGGCGTGACGTTCGGCCTCGGCCTGGTCGCGCTCCTGCTCTCCGGCGCCAACTTCTTCCTGATGGTCGTGGGGCTGGTCATCGGGGCGGCCATCCCCTACTTCTACCTGATCGTCATGCACAACCGCCGGTTGGCCGCGTTCGGCTCGAATCTGGCCAACACCCTGCAGCTGATGGCCGGCAGCCTCAGCGCGGGCCTCTCGCTGGCGCAGAGCGTCGACACGGTCGTCCGTGAGGGCACCGAGCCCATTGCGAGCGAGTTCCGACGTGCCCTGGTCGAGGCGCGGCTCGGTGTCGAGCTCGAGGATGCCCTGGAAGGGGTCGCGGACCGGATGCAGAGCCAGGACTTCGAATGGGTCGTCATGGCGATCCGGATCCAGCGCGAGGTCGGTGGAAACCTGGCCGAGCTGCTGACCAAGGTGGCCGGGACCATCCGCGAGCGGGAGTACCTCGAGCGCCAGGTGAAGACACTGTCGGCCGAGGGCCGGCTGTCCGTCTGGGTACTCGGCGGCCTGGCCCCGGGATTCATGCTGTACCTCTCGTTCGCCAACCCGACCTACCTCCACCCGATGTTCACCGATCCGCGTGGCTGGATCATGCTCGGCGTGATGGCCGTCATGGAGTCGGTCGGTGTGTTCTGGATGCTCAAGACTCGTCAAGGTGGAGGTGTGACATGGACCTGATGATGATCCTCGGGATCGCCGGCATCTTCGGCGCGCTCTTCATCGGCCTGGCCTCGATCGGCGCGTTCACCAGCGAGGCCCGCGGCGTCAGCAGGTCGCTCAACGTCATCGAGGCCTTCACCAACGCGCCGAAACAGATGCGCAAGGAAGCAGATCCCGGCTTCAACGAGCGCGTCCTGGTGCCCACGCTGGACAGGTTCTCCCGACTCGGCAGGCGCTTCACGCCCTAGCGACAACGCGGACCGGATGCGGCAGCGCATCGAGATGGCGGGCAGCCCGGCAGGCTGGACTGTCGACCGGATCGCCTCGCTGAAGCTGCTCGGCGCGGGCGGGGGCATCGCCCTCGGGATCGTCATCGTGCTGCTCTTCGGGACCTCGCTGCTGGTCTCCGTCGTGCTGGTCGGCGTCGCGACCGCTCTGGCCGGCTACATGGCCCCGAACCTGTACCTGTACCAGCTCGGCTACGACCGCAACGACAAGATCCAGCGTGCGCTCCCCGACGCGCTCGACCTGCTCACGATCTCCGTGGAGTCGGGTCTCGGATTCGACGCCGCGCTCTCGCAGGTGGCGCGGAACACCGACGGGCCACTGGCTTCGGAGTTCGCCCGCGTCCTGCAGGAGATGCAGATCGGCATGGGCCGCGGGGCAGCGATGCGCGCGCTCGGCGAGCGCACCCACGTCGTCGAGCTCAAGGGCTTCGTCTCGGCGATGGTCCAGGCGGACGCGCTCGGCATCCCGATCGGCCAGGTGCTGCGCGTGCAGTCGGCCGAGATCCGGGTCAAGCGCCGCCAGCACGGCCGAGGAGCAGGCACAGAAGGTCGCCGTGAAGATCATGGTGCCGCTCGTCTTCTGCATCCTGCCCTGCCTGTTCATCGCCGTCCTCGGCCCGGCGGCCATCGGCATCATGGACGCGTTCGGCAGGCAAGCTGTAGGCCGATGACGCGTCTGGCGGTCTCCAGCCGGGCCTACGGTCTGGCCACGGTCATGGGCCTGGCGCTTGGCGTCCCGGAACGCCGCCACGCTGCAGACGACCATCCTGCTGGTCGCCGTGGCGGCGATCGCCGGGATCGCGACGGCCCTGGCGCCTGCGCCCGACCCACTGGATGCTCTTCAGCGAGGCGCGATGGTCGGCCTGGTCATCGGGACCTCGCTGCCCGGCGAGCAGGCGCTCGTCCCCTACCTGGTCGTCCCCGCCCTCCTCGCCGGTTTCGGCGTCGGGCATCGCCGGGATGCGTCACGGCGGTCGGCTTCGAGCTCGCCGGCATCACGCTGGTCGCCCTCGTGGACCGCTCCCGCGAGCTCTGGGCGACGGAGGCGCGGCTGATCGGACCCTGGCTGCTGACGGCCGTCGCTGCGCGGCGGTCTCGGGGCCTGGTTCAGGGCTCAGCAGGAGTCCGGCCAAAGGGCCCACGTGGACGAGTCCTACGAGGCCGCTCGCCGACTGCTGTCCCAGCTGCGGACGGTCGCCCGCCGGCTCTCGTCCGGGCTGGACAGCGTCTCGCTGGCTTCCCAGCTGATGATCACCGCGAGCCAGTACCCTCGAGACGACCCAGTCGGGCGTCTTCGTCCGCACCGAGGGAGGGCTGCTCTCCCCGCTCGGCTACAGCCCACCGACCGCCCAGGAGTCGCTCGTCTCCGGTCAGCGCCGTCGGTGGAGACGTGCCTGCGGGCCGGGGAGCCCGGTCAGGTCGGCGCAGGCTGCCGGGTACGCCGGACGGCGCTACCTGTCTGCGCCTTCCCGCTGCGCACCCCGTCGGCCGGTGATCGGGGTGCTGCTGCTCGAAGGACCGGTCCGAGCACTCCGCGCGAGCGATCGGCCACGGTGTCCAGGCCGAGCTCGACGCGCAGAGCCTCCGGCTCGACGCTGCGCTGGCGTTCGACGAGGTGCGCTCGCTGGCCACCCTGGAGGAGCGCCAGCGCTCGCACGCGAGATCCACGACGGGGTCGCCCAGGAGGTGGCCTCGCTCGGATACCGGGTGGACGAGCTGCTGGCCACCGCCACCAGCGACCGGCAGCGCGGCAGCCCTGACGATCGCTGCGCGCCGAGATCTCCCGCGTGGTCACCGAGCTCCGGCACTCCATCTTCGACCTGCGCGCCGAGGTCTCCCAGCGGCCGGCCTCGGCTCTGCTCTCTCCGACTACGTGCGATCGATGGGCACACGCTCGGGGATCACCGTCCATCTCACTCTGGACGAGGCGCCGGTCCGGCTGCGCCCCGAGGTGGAGACCGAGCTGTTCCGCATCGCCCAGGAGGCGATCACCAACGCCAGAAAGCACTCGCAGGGCCGCAACCTCTGGGTCGACTGCCGGATCCGCCCACCGGCGGCGGAGATCAACGTCCGCGACGACGGCAAGGGGCTGGTGCGTGCCCGTGAGGACTCCTACGGCGTGCGCATCATGCGCGAGCGGGCCGAGAGGATCGGTGCCAAGCTGGCCATCGAAAGTAGCCCGCATCCATGGCGCGGCACTACAGTGCGGGTCGTGCTCGGGAGCCTGGAGGAGCCCGCGCGCGCCGATGACTCCAAGGGGAGGCGTGACCGTGGACGGCGATGAACGCAGCAGATACCGGGTCACCATCGTCGACGACCACGAGCTGATCCGGCAGGGCCTCGACCAGGGCCTTCGAGCGCCAGTCCGACTTCGAGGTCGTCGGCTCGCGTGGGATCGGTCGCGCGAGGGTCTCCGGATCGTCGCGGAGCTCGCCCCGGACGTCATCGTGACCGACGTCCGCCTCCCCGACGGCACCGGCCTCGACCTGGTCAGCACGGTGCGCCGGACCAACGACACGGTCGGCATCGTCGTGCTCACCATGTACGCCGGCGACGAGCAGCTCTTCGGGGCCCTCGAGGCGGGTGCCTCCGCGTTCGTCTCCAAGGACGCCCCGGCCGACGACGTCGTGTCGGCGGCCCGCCACGCGGTGGTCTCCCCGCGGTCCTTCAGCGCCGCCGACCTCGCCGAGGCGATGAGGCGCACGGCTCGAGCCGAGCGGGCCCACGCTGACCACCCGCGAGTCCGAGGTCCTCGCGCTGCTCGCCGAGGGCCTCAACGTCTGCTCGATCGCGGCGCAGCTCTTCGTCAGCGAGTCGACCGTGAAGACCCACGTGTCGCGGATCTACGAGAAGCTCGGCGCCGCGAACCGGGCACAGGCGCTCATGACAGCCATCCAGACGCGGCCTGATCGCAGAGCCCGCCCCCGGCCTAGGGACTAGCCCCGATTCTAGTCACTAATGACCAGAGCGCTCGATGTGCGTCGTCAGTCGTTCGGTCAGAAATCTCCGCACCTTCCCCCGATTCCCTGCGACGGACAATTCGGGCCACTATTTTCGTATTGGGGCTCACATGCGGGGCTCAGTCGAGTCACTATCGAATCATCTGGGAGATGACATGCTTGAGCTGCTTCGCAACCTGAAGGCCCGCAAGGACGAGACCGGCGCCTCCGCCGTGGAGTACGGCCTGCTCGTCGCCGCGATCGCCGCGATCATCATCGTGCTCGTGTTCACCCTCGGTGGGTACGTCAAGGGCGCGTTCCAGACCACCTGTGACGCGTTCGCCAACGGCGCCATCGGCTCCGGCCAGTCCTGCTGACGTTCGGGTCAACACCGGACCGCAGACGATCGAGGGCGGTGGGCACCACGCCCACCGCCCTCGAGCTCTTCCTCGGCCCGTCGGGCCGAGGAGCGGACCCGATCACATCTGAGCGAGACCACGAGGGGGCAGCATGAGACTCGCCACGAAGAAGCGCACCTGACAGACGAGCGCAGGAGCGGCGGCCGTCGAGTACGGGCTGCTGGTCTCCGCCATCGCGGCGGTGATCCTGGTCCTGGTATTCCTGCTGGGAGGCATGGTCCAGAAGCCAGTACCAGACCACGTGCGACGCCTTCGCCAGCGGCGCTGCGGCCAACTCCGCGACCTGCTGACGCACCTGCAGTGCCAGGGCTCGCAGGAGGCGGGGCGTCGCGACGGGCGCCCGCAGCATCATCCGGTCATCCGAATCGGCTAGGGAGGCAGCCAGATGCCAGGAAGGCTCATACGCGCCATGCGCGGCAGCGGCCACACGGGACGAGACGGGCGCGTCCGCGGTCGAGTACGGCCTGCTGGTCGTCGCGATCGCCGCGATCATCGTGCTTCTCGTCTTCACGCTCGGCGGCTACGTGAAGCAGTCGTTCCAGACAACGTGCGACCTCTTCGCGAACGGGGCCTCGAGTTCCGGCCAGTCCTGCTGACCCCTGCACGTGTGGGGACACCCCCATGTACCAGGCATAGAGGGCAGCTCGCCGGCGCCTACGACTGCGCCTGTACCAGCCCGACCCGGGTCTCCGCCGTGGGGTGCGTGGCGAACCAGAGGTACAGCAGCCGGGGAGGGCTCGGGTCGGCCAAGGACCTCAGGGCCAGCGCTTGCTGCATCGCAACGAATCCGGCCGCGTCCCCCGTGGTGGCGAGGGCCTGCTGGTCGGCCCGTAGCTCGATCTGCCGGCTCGCCGCGTTCTGTAGCGGCGCCACCAACAGGCTCGCCACGGCAACTGCTGCCAGCCCGAAGGGAACCCAGGCGAACGCGTCACGCCGGCGTTCTGCCGTCGTGAACCACCGCCCCATCAGCGAGCCCGAGGAGGTTGACCAGCGTGAAGATCCCGGCAGCGCCCAGCAGCGTCCCGTGGAGCACGTCGTGGTTCGCCTCGTGCGCCACCTCGTGCGCCACCACCACGTTCACCTGGTCGGCGGGCATGGAGGCAAGCAGCGGTGTCGTAGAGCACCAGACGCTTGCTGCTCCCGAACCCCGACACGTAGGCGTTCAGCGCCGTGGTGCGGCGAGAGGCGTCGGTCACCAGGATGTCGCTCAGGTGGACTCCCTCGGCGGACGCGGTCGCCATCAGCTCGGTGCGCAACGGCCCGTCCGGCAGGCGGTGGAAGCTGTTGTAGAGGGGCTCGATCGCGACCGGGTAGACGAACGACCCGCCGACCACCAGAACAGCGAGGAGCGCGGCCGTGACCGGCGCCCACCATCGCCCGCGTAGCGCAGGACCCCCAACACGACCAGTCGCGATCGCAATGTCCGCGAGGGCCGCGACGCCGGTCGAGGTCAGCTGGTCCCGGAGCCAGGCGGGGGCCGCCTGCGAGGCCAGGCCGTACCGCTCCTGGATCGCGTGCGCCCACCACGAGGTCGGGAGGGTGGCCACCAGGATCGCGGCCCTCACCGCGACCACGGCCGCCACCGCCGCCACCCACCACGGCATCCGACTCCCCCACCCGCGCACCGTCACGCGAACCCGGCGAGAGGCGCCCAGGAGCACCAGGACAAGCAGGCTGAGACCGAGGGAGAGCAGTGCGGGCACCCGCACCGCCGACGAGTAGGCCTCGGCGCGGGCGATCTGCGCGGAGGTGAAGAGCGATTGAGGGGCACCGGCTGGCGCTCAGGCCCCAGGGAACCCAGAGGTACCCGCCGAGAACCAGGAGACAGACGACCCGGCCGCTGCGCCGATGACCGTCACGACGGTCGCAGACCGTCCTGGCCGAGGCACGCGTGGGCACGCCCCACTCTTGCAGACGCGTGGTCACCCGGCGAGCCGGGCGACGTAGCGCGCCCAGCGCTGCGTGAGCTCGGCACGGCTGAGTCCCAGCACGCGGCGGAGCGGCCGCGGGCGTCGCCGCCGTCTCGCTGCGCGGCACGGTAGAGGCGCGAACAGTCGCGCCGGGCCGTAGTGAGTCGGCGATCCACCGGCTCGCCAGCCACGACGCCTCATAGGCGATGCTCGCGGCGCGAGCTACCCTCGAACTGCCGGGCTCCCGGGAGGCGCCGCGGCGGCTCCGAGCGCGCCACCTGGTCGAGCAGGTCGGAGGCGGCCTCCCTCACGGGCGCCGGATGGGAGCGAAGGCGACGTAGTCCGCAAGTACCCTCCTGCAGCCACATCGGGACCTGCGAGCGGGGGCATCCAGAGCCACGTGCACGCCTCGTGCGTGATCACGATCTGCGCCGCGAGGTCCGACAGCTGCTCCATCGGCCCCGGATCGACCACGATCGCTCCCTGGGAGCCATCGAACTGCCGGTCGTGACCGCGGCCATGCCGGTGCCTCCGAACCTGACGAGAAGAGCGCAGAGAACTGGCCGCCGCTGGCGGGGACCTCGACGACGAGGTCCTCCGACAGCGGCGGCAGGTACCTGCCGATGTCGGCGGAGCGCCTGCACGGCGAGATCGCGGTAGCGGGCGGCCGAGGCAGGCGCGAGCGACTCGACGGTCACGCCCGGGCCCCGGACCACCTGCGACGCGGCCGAGGAGCCAGATCGGCACACCTGTCTCCCCGGGCAACCGAGCAGTGACGAAGTGCGCCTGCCCCGCCGTCACGACCATCCGGACCCGCGCGGACGGGCAGTCGCGGAGAGCCCGCACTGGCGCCACCGCACCGCCACCGAGAGGACAACCCGGCCGGGTTCGGCGCCGGGGGCCTGGGCCAGGGTCTGCAGGGAGACGTCGGACAGGCCCAGCCCGACCACATTGGCCGCAAGGTCTGCCGAGCTCCGCGTCGACTGCGGCGTCGCCGGGTCGGCGAGAAGGACCAGCGCCGTGCCGTCGTGGGAGTCGAGCGGCGTCGGACATGCTCGTTCAAGCGCGGCAACCGAGGTCGCGAACCCGGGCCCGGAAGTCTGCGGGGAGGACGCGGACTGCCCTGCCACACGGCGAAGCAGCCGCACAGGACGAGCGCGGCAGCGAGGACCGCGGCCAGTCGCGTCATCGGCCGCGGCTCAGCCCAGGCGGGTCGCACCAGCGAAGGGCATGGAGAAGACCGGAAGCACGGTGACGCCCTCACGCGGGTTGGCCGCGTTGACGATCATGCCGTGACCGATGTACATCCCGACGTGGCTGATCGGGCTGTAGTAGAAGACGAGGTCGCCCGGCTGCAGCTGCGAAGCCGAGACGTGACGGCCGTAGGTGTACTGCAGCGAAGCGGAGTGGGGCAGCGAGACTCCCGGCCCTCCCCCAGGCGACCATGGTCAGGCCCGGAGCAGTCCCAGCCGTTGGGCCCGGTGCCCCCGTAGACGTACGCGTCGCCGACCTGTGCCATCGCGAAGTCGATGGCGACCTTCGCGCGACCCGTCGCCGGGATATCCGGTGGAAGGCGCACGTTGCTGCGGCTGGCGCGCGGCCGGACGGGGGGCGGCGCGGTGATCTGGGCCAGCAGCTGCTTGCCTGGGCCACCTTCTGGTCGAGCGTCGCCTTGTCCTGCTTGAGCTGTTGCTCGGTGTCGGCGATGGTCTGCAGCTGCTGCTTCGCCGCCTGCTCCCGCAGCGCGAGCTGATGGGCCTTGGCCACCAGAGTCCGCATCTGGCTGTTCTGATCGTCGGAGTACTCCAGCACGACGGCAAGCTGGGACAGCACCTCGTCGGGGTTGTCGGAGAAGAGCACCTGCGCCGTGGTCGACATCGTCTGGCCTTCGTACCCGGCGACGACCAAGGATGCGACCTGCGTCCTGCGCGGCCTCGAAGGCGCTCCGCTGGCTGTCGAGGTCCGCCTGGAGCGAGGCCAGCCGTTGCCGGGCATCGGCAAGCTGCACCTTGGCTTCGTTGTACTGCTCGGAGGCGACCTCCGCCTCATGCAGGAGGGTGTTCACCCGGGCCTGCACATCTGCGGGATTCGGGATCGGCGACGGCGACTGGGCGAGGCCACGATCATCCCGGTGCACATCATCGCGAGGGTCGCCGCAACCACGGGAAGTCGTGCGCGGCGGGACATCACGAGGTGGTCACTCCTCCTGGTCGGCCTCGGCCGACCGCGCGGGTTGGTGCATGGGCAGCCCCCAGCGTAGGTGGCATCCGGCGAGCGGGCAAAACCGCCACTCTCCTTCGCGACCTGCTCAATCGCCCCATACATCAAACCGTGCATCATCTGACCTCCAGTGACACGGGCTCAGGCTGACACCTGCTCCCCGGGCCCTTCCATGCGCAGGGGTGGGACCAGGCCGGCCCCCGACAGGGCGCGCAGAGCGCGGGTTTCCTCGTCGTCGAAGCCACGCTCGGGTGGGGGCCCCAGGAGGACGGTCACGACGCAGTCCTCGCAGTGGAGCCCCCGGACCTGGCAACGCTCACAGTCGATCGTGGTGCTCATCGGCCTCACTCCCCGCAGTCGGTGGCCATCTGCATGCAGACTCTCACCCGCCACCGACAGAATCCGGCGTCAGCCTGCCGCGGTGGAGCCTCTCGCCCGCGGACCGGCGCGGGTCACGACCGCGGCGACCAGGTACCAGACGACCAGCCAGAGCGCCGCCGCGACCAGCAGCATCGGCATCGCCGGCAGGGGTAGTGCCGGACGAGCAGGTAGACGGGGTTCGGCTTCCACTCGTAGCCGCGACGTCCACCACCTCCAGCGGCAGGAAGAGAGCTCCAAGGCGATCATCGAGAACTGCAGCGCGGACACCCAGGCAACCGCACGGCGGCCCCACAGGCCCGCGGACGAGCGGAGCGTCGTGATGTACAGCGGAGCGATGCACGCCAGCGGCTCCAGCGCCAGCCGGTACCCCCAGAAGCCCTCGGCCCCCGGTGTATCCGTTCAGACCGGCCTGGGCCAGGAGATAGAGCAGGCCGCCCAGGGCCAGCGCCTTCGTCCACGACGGGGCGCGCCTCCACCCCGTGACCACGGCGGGGACAGGAGGAGCAGCACCAGAGGGGTCCACCACAGCCAGCCGTAGTCCCATCCGAAGAAGGTGCCCAGCAGGCTGTGGAAGTAGCCGCTGTGCTCTCCCGGGAATGATCTGGCCGAAGCCGCGGCCCGCGTAGGAGCCCCTGATGTCCCAGGTCCCGAGGACCAGGTGGTTCCACAAGGACAGGGCGGCCATGCCGAGGGCGCTCGGGATCCCGACGCCGATCACGGGCCGGATCTCCCGGCGCACCAGCCCCATCGTCAGGCCGAGGGCGGCGGCGATCAGCGCCTCGTGCGGCCGGGCCAGGATGCCGACGCCCAGGAACGTCCCCGCGACCCACCAGCGCTCGCGGCTCGCGGCCCAGGCGGCACCCAGGATCCCCAGCACGGTAACCGGGTGCGTCCACAGGGAGGTGACCTGAGACCGACCACATCGGCGTGGTCAGACCGACGACGAGGGTGCCCGCGCCGGCGATCACGCCGCCCACGTACCTGCGCACGGACAGGTAGAGCAGCACCATGGCCAGAGCGGTAAGAGTGGCGGCGGCGACGCCTCCCGGAAAGGCGCTGAACGTGGCTGATGTCGGACGAGCTGAACAAGTAGAACGGCACGGCCAGCAGAATCTGCCCGGGAGTGCGTTGGATGACGACATGGCCGTGCGCCCCCGGGCCCTGCCACCAGAACACCTGAGGGTTGGGGAAGGTGACACCGTCGAACCACGGGAGCCCGGTATGGCGCGATCCGCCACGCGGCGACACTGTTGCCGAGCGTGTCGTTGACGGCCTTCGCGTCGGGGACGACGGTTGACAGGTAGAAGGCCATCAGGAGGAGGAAGAGCAAGCCCGGCGCGAGCCAGGGACGGCCCGCGAACCAGGAGGTGAGGCGGGGGCCGACGGAGTTCCCCGATACGAGGGCGCTCATGCCTGCGAGTCGCCACCCGAGCGTTCGATCAGCTCGATCGCGTCGGACCGCCCGCACCACCGACAGGTCACCGAGACGAGCCGCTCCGACTGGGCTTCGCGATTGCTCGACGACCGGCTCGCCCGCAAGGTCGACATGCCAGAACTCGGCCACACGGGACTCCCGGACCACGTCGAAGCGGGTCTTGTTCCCACACCCGCCACAGCGCCAGCGAGTATTCGCGTCGGGCAGCGTGTCCATCTTCCTCCCAGGCAGGATCGGTAGGTCGTCGAGAGTCTAGTGACTGGCGTCGCCGGAACCTGGCAGCGTCGACGCGTCCTGCGCAGGAGGACCGGAGTCGCTGATCAGGTCGCCGACACGCCAGTGCGGGAACGGGACCCTGGCCAAGAAACCCTCACGTGAGACCGGTCTCGCACTCAGCACGGGCAACTCCCACGCCAGATTCGCCGCCACCAGCGCGACCGCGAGCACCGCCGCGCTCGCCCAGATCGCGAGCCTCCGTCTGGCGGCTCCCAGTGCGCTGGGACGCAGCCTCTCCACCACCAGGACCAGCGCGATGACGGTGAAGGGGATCATGGACACGGCGTAGTAGCTGTAGATCGGCCTGTCGCCGTAGGCGAACCACGGAAGCCAGGTGGAGGCGACGCCGAGGAGGGGCACCGTGAAGCGCCAATCGCGCTTGGAGATCATCAGGTAGCAGCCTTCGACGAGGGCAAGGACTCCGAGCCACCAGAGAAGGGGCGTCCCCATGCCCACGAGCACCACCGAGCAGGTGGCATCGGCCTGCTCGAAGCATGCGGGGAGGCCCGCGGCGGTGGGGTGGTGGGTGAACATCAGGAAGGGGCCCGCCATGAGGGGCCAGCCCCAGGCTGGTGAGACCCCCGGCCCCCCGCCGTGCATCGTCACCGTGTGAAAGCGATAGACGTCCTGGTGGTAGTGCCACAGGGCGCGCAACGCGTAGGTCACGTTGTCCCAGATCCCCTGGGGCGGCACGTTCACCCAGTTCCCCCAGAAGGAGCCGCCGTACCTCGGGTAGGCCAGCTCCGGCGCGATCTGGTGCGCGTGGACCAGCCAGGGGACCCAGGAGGCGAGGTAGACCACGAATGCGACCACGACCAGGTAGCCGAACGCCGGCACCCCGTCGACGAGCATGGACCGGAGGGCCCAGCCGCGCACCCCCAGACGGCGCCGCGCCGCGGCGTCCCACCACACCACCAGGACGCCGAAGGCGGCGATCACGAACAGGGCGCTCCACTTGGTGCTGACGGCAAGCCCGAACGACAGGCCCGCGGCCAGCCTCCAGGGTCGCCACCACAGCAGCGGACCCCATCCGGACCCTCCCTCCTCGCCCTGGCTCCGATCGATCAGCCGTCTTCGGGACCAGTCCCGGTCCGCCACCAGGGCCGCAACCCCCATGAGCAGGAACAGCGCCAAGAAGATGTCCAGCATCCCGATCCGGGACATCGTCAGCTCGAGCCCGTCGAACGCGAGAAACAGACCGCCTATCGCGGCAAGGAAGACCGAATGCGTGAGACGGAGGAGCAGCCGGACCACGACCAGGACCAGGAGCGTGCCGGCCAGGGCGGTCGCCACGCGCCAGCCGATCGGATTCATTCCGAAGAGGTGCTCCCCGGCACCGATCAGCCACAGTCCGGTGGGTGGGTGGACCGGGAAGGAGAGGTTGTCGCCTACGGCGCCGAGACTGCTGCCCGCCCCAGCCAGGTGGCTCGCGACAGCACCGGTTCGCGTCACGTACCCGTGATGGATCAGGGACCAGGCCCACAGCGCGTAGTAGTTCTCGTCGCTCACCAGCGTGTGGGGGCTGCCGAGGTCCCAGAAGCGCAGCACCCCCGCGACGAGCGTGACGCCGAGAGAGATCACCCAGCCGGTGCGCCCCGCCCCGGCGCGGATCACGGCCGGGACAGAGTGTCGTTCCTCGTCCCCCGTCGTGAGGGACCCCGAGTGTGTGTCGGCGATGTCGCTCTCCCTGCTGCCCGAACCGACCCGCGAAGTCGCATGAATCCTAGAGCGCCAGGTGGCCTCGGTGGTGGACCTCCGCTCACTCACGGCCGGGTCGCCGGGGCGCGCTCGCAGCACGGAACTGTCCGTGCCGCCCCTACCGTCGTGATCGTGCCAGCGTTCCCGTCGAGCAGTCTCGCCGCGCCGTTACCCGGTCGAGGAACCGGCCGAGGAGCCAGCCGGTGTCCGGTGGGCCGAGCAACGGACGTTCGACGAGCTCGGCAGGCCCTTGCGCGACGTGACCTTCTGCGTGGTGGACCTGGAGACGACCGGGGGAAGCGCGGCGGCCGGGGCGCGGATCACCGAAGTGGGCGCCGTGAAGGTGCGCGGCGGGGAGATCCTCGGCGAGTTCCAGACACTCGTCGACCCCGGTGAGCCGATCCCTGCGTTCATCGCCGTGCTGACCGGCATCACCGACGCGCTGGTGGCCGGCGCGCCGCGGATCGATGCGGTGCTCCCCTCGTTCCTCGAGTTCGCCGCCGGCAGCGTCCTGGTGGCGCACAACGCGCCTTTCGACGTGGGCTTCCTGCGTCACGAGTCCCAGCGGATGGGCATCTCCTGGCCGGCCTTCGACGTGGTGGACACGGCGACGCTGGCGCGCAGGGTGATTCGCCGGGACGAGGCACCGAACTGCAAGCTCGGGTCACTGGCCACGCTCTTCCGCGCGACAACCACACCGGACCACCGCGCGCTCTCGGACGCGCGTGCCACCGTGGACGTCCTGCACGGGCTCATCGGCCGGCTCGGGACGCTCGGCGTCCAGACGCTGGAAGAGCTGTCCACGTACACGTCGAAGGTCTCCGCGTCGCAGCGTCGCAAGCGCCACCTCGCCGAGCACCTGCCCCACGCTCCCGGCGTCTACGTCTTCTGGGGGCCCCGCGACGAGGCACTGTACGTCGGGACCTCGAAGGACCTGCGCACGCGTGTGCGCCGGTACTTCACCGCCTCGGAGACACGCTCCCGCATGGGCGAGATGGTCGGGCTGGCGTCGCGGGTGGAGGCCATCGAGTGCGCCACCGCGCTCGAGGCGCAGGTCCGGGAGCTGCGCCTGATCGCCTCCCACAAGCCGCGGTACAACCGGCGCTCGCGCTTCCCCGAGCGGGTGTCGTGGATCAAGCTGACGCAGGAGGCCTGGCCGCGGCTGAGCGTGGTGCGCAACGCCGCGGACGACGCGACCTACTTGGGCCCCTTCTCCGGCCGGCGGGGAGTCGACGACGCACTGGCCGCCCTCCACGAGACCTTCCCGGTGCGTCAGTGCACCACCAGGCTGCCGATCCGGCCCCGCTCGTCCCCGTGCGCGCTGGCCGAGATGGACCGCTGCCTGTCCCCGTGCGACGGCTCGGTCGAGCCCGCCCCCTACGGTGCAGTGATCGAGCGGCTGCGGGCGGCGCTGCTCGCCGACCCCGACCCGGTCGTCGACACGCTCACCCTCCGGATCGAGCGACTGGCCGAGCAGGAGCGGTTCGAGGATGCGGCCGCGGTGCGCGACCGGCTCACCACGTTCGTGCGTGCCGGGGCTCGCTCCGAGCGGATCCGCGGGATCACGGCGCTGCCCCAGCTCGTGGCCGCCGTCACCGGGCCTGCAGGCTGGGAGGTGCACGTGATGAGGCACGGCCGTCTGGCCGCGGCCGGCGTGGTTCCCCGGGGCACGGACCCCTCCGCGTGGGTCGCCCGCCTCGTCGAGCGCGCCGACACGGTGGTTCCGGAGCCGGGGCCCCTGCCCGCCTCGACCGCCGAGGAGGTCGAGCTCCTCGCCCGGTGGCTGGACCAGGACGGAGTCAGGCTCATCGCGGTCGAGGGCGAGTGGACGTGCTCGCTGCCGGGTCCCGGGCGACACCTCGCGCGCCTGGCCGGGGCACAGGATTCCCGGGCCGGGGTGGTGCGGTTCGACGAGCTCTCCCCTCGGCTGCACCGTCGGCCCGACGGTCTGCGCGCCCTTCCCGACCTCGCGGAAGGGACGTCCTAGCCGCCTGCGGCGGCCGGTGATGGCCTAGGTTGGCCCCATGATCACCGCCATCGTCTTCGTCGAAGCAGACGTCGCCCGCATCCCGGAGGTCGCCGAGGGCATCGCCGCGCTGGACGGGGTCAGCGAGGTCTACTCGGTCACCGGCCAGATCGACCTCATCGCCCTGATCCGGGTCAAGAACCACGACGACGTGGCCAGCGTCGTCGCCGACCGGCTCAACAAGGTCCCCGGCGTCCTGTCGACCGAGACCCACATCGCGTTCCGCAGCTACTCACGCCATGACCTGGAGTCGGCGTTCTCGCTGGGTCTCGCGGAGTAGCGGCACCGTCTCTCAGGCCGTGGCGGCGACCCAGCGACTCAGCGCCTCGCGGGCACGACCGGACTCGATCGACTCCTCGGCGCGTCGCATCCCGGCCAGCAGCCGGTCGCTCACCAGTGCGTCCGCTTCCTGGTGCACGGCGATGGCTGCACCGGCGTTGAGCACGACCGCGTCCCGCACCGGTCCGGTCGCACCAGCCAGCAGCAGCTGAACGGTGGCCGCGTTGGCGACGACGTCTCCCCCACGCAGGTCCTCCGCCGTCGCCCGCGGGACGCCGAGGTCGGCCGCGTCGAGCACGACGTGCTCGACGGTCCCGCCGGTCACGATCCAGACCTGCGAGGTCGTCGTCGTGGTGAGCTCGTCGAGCCCGTCGTCCCCGCGGAACACCCAGGCGTCGACGCCGCGGCGGGCGAACACCTCGGCCATCAACGGAGCCATCCGGAGGTCGGCGCAGCCGATCGCCTGGGCTGCGGGCTGGGCCGGGTGAGCCAGCGGGCCCAGGAAGTTGAAGATGGTGGCGATGCCGAGCTCCCGCCGTGGCGCGGCCGCATGGCGCAGCGCCGGGTGGAAAGCCGGGGCGAAGCAGAACGAGATGCCGGCATCCTCGGCTACCTGCGCGACGCGCTCAGGGCTGAGATCGAGGCGCACCCCGAGATGCTCGAGCACGTCGGCGGCACCGGCTCGCGACGAGGCCGACCGGTTGCCGTGCTTGATGACCGGAACACCCGCGCCCGCCGCGACGATCGCCGACATCGTCGAGATGTTCACCGAGAAGGACCGGTCGCCCCCGGTGCCGACCACGTCGAGCCAGCGACCGGGCAGGTCGAGGCGCTCCGCCTGCGCGAGCATGGCAGTCACCAGGCCGGAGAGCTCGTCGGCGACCTCTCCCTTGGCGCGCAGGGCCACCGCGAAACCGGCGATCTGGGCCTCGGAGGCATCACCGGCCAGGATCTGACCCATCGCCCAGGATGCCTGCCCCGTAGTGAGGTCGCTGCCTGCGACCAGGGAGGTCAGGATCTCCGGCCACGTGTGGGACGCGGCGTCACGCTCGCCGTCGGGCGCGGACGACATCGGCTCAGGCCGGTACCCGGGCGCGGAGCAGCGCGATCACGGCCTCGGCCAGACGCATCGGGTCGAGCGGGTGCGGAACCGCCGCGTCGGCGTGTGACCAGGTCGCCAGCCAGGCGTCCTGGGGCCGGCCGGTCAGCACGAGGATCGGCGGGCACTCGAAGATCTCTTCCTTGAGCTGCTTGCTGATGCCCATGCCACCGACAGGTACGGCCTCACCGTCGAGGATCGCGAGGTCGATGTCACCGGCATCCATGTGCCGGATCACGACGGGCTCGGTCGCGACCTGGACGTAGTCCAGCTCGGGAAGGTCGGGGTGCGGGCGTCGCCCGAGGGCCTCGATGACCCGCGAGCGGGTGTTGGCGTCGTCGCTGTAGACCAGGACCCGAAGAGGCGCGGCAGTGGTGTCACTCACGTCGCCGATGCTACTAGCCCGCGGGGTCGGGCCGTCCATCGGCGGGGCGCGCCGGCCGGGGCCGGGTGCGTCAGTCCGCCGCCGTGGCGGACCGAGGCCGGCGGCCTCGCGCGCCGTCCGCGCCTCGAGCAGGTCGAGTCGACGGTCCTCCCGCTCGTTCTCCCTCATCGCGTGGCGCACCCACTGGACGAACAGCACCGCGAACACGAGCAGGCCGACGAGGTCGCCGGAGCCCCACAGGATGGCGCCGGCGAGCCGCTGGTCGGACGCGGCGTCCGGCAGCCACGGCATCGTCGCGTGCAGCGACGGGTACCAGGATCCCGCCGATGAGGTCCTTCTGCCCCATGATCGTCACGCCCAGGAAGGCGTGGAACGGCATGGTCAGGACCGCCAGGAGCACGCGGAACGGGTAGGCGACCCGCCCGGGGACCGGGTCGACGCCCAGCAGCGGCCAGAAGAAGAGCGAGCCGGCCAGCACCAGGTGCACGTGGGTCATCTCGTGGATGTAGGTGTTGTGGAGCGTCCCGTCGTACCAGTGGGTGAAGTAGATGGTCCACGGCGTGATGATGTAGAGGACGAAGACCAGCGGCGGGAACGTCAGCACCTTCGCCACCCGCGAGTGCAGCACGCGACAGCAGCACCGGCCCGGGGCTTCCTGGGCACGGTGCGCAGCGCCAGCGTGACCGGCGCCCCGAGCGCCAGGAAGATCGGCACCGCCATGGACAGGATCATGTGCTGCACCATGTGCACGCTGAGCAGGGTCGTGTCGTAGGCGCCGAGCGCCGACGAGGTCGCGTAGAAGAAGGACCCCATGCCGAGGACGACGAAGCTGACCGTCCGTGTCCAGGGCCACGCGTCGCCGCGACGCCGGAGCGTCCACACTCCGGACAGGTAGAGACCCACGACCCAGATGGTCAGGATGGTCAGGTACGGGTCGATCTCCCACCGGGTGAGCAGGCCGCCCCAGGTGAACGGCGGCAGCACCGGCGCGGCGCGACTTCGAGGAGGACGGGCACGCCGCCAGGGTACGGCCCGGGGGGCACAGAGTGGCTCCCACGACCTCCTGGCGGACCGTTCGCGGGACCGTCTTTCCAAGGAAATGACAACATTTGTCAGGGGGTCGTAGTGCTAAGCGGCGGGTCTATGGACATAATGTCGCCCGTGGCGACAGCATCTGCAATCCCGGCATCCCGGCTTCACGGGCATCACGACCGACCGAGCATGGTCAGCGTTGGCACCATCGTGTGGCTCTCCAGCGAGCTCATGTTCTTCGCGGCCCTCTTCGCCGCGTACTTCACGATCAGGTCGACCGTGCCGGAGCTCTGGGCACAGGAGACTCCGATCCTCAACGTGCCGTTCGCAGCGGTGAACACCACCATCCTGGTGCTTTCCTCGTTCACCTGCCAGTTCGGCGTGTTCGCCGCGGAGAAGGGCAAGGTCGGCCGCTCCGGCTCGATCCTCAACGTCGCCCAGTGGGGACTGCGCGAGTGGTTCGTCCTCACCTACGTCATGGGGGCCGTCTTCGTCGCCGGTCAGGCGACCGAGTACACCAGCCTGATCCACGAGGGCCTGACCCTGCCGTCGTCGGCCTACGGCTCGATGTTCTACCTCACCACCGGATTCCACGCCCTCCACGTGACCGGCGGCCTGATCGCGTTCCTGTTCGTGCTCGGACGCACGTTCGCCGCGAAGAAGTTCACCCACGAGCAAGCGGTCAGCGCCATCGTCGTGTCCTACTACTGGCACTTCGTCGATGTCGTCTGGATCGCCCTGTTCGCGACGATCTACATCCTCAAGTGACCCTGCGACCGACGACGGATTCGAGGAACCTCACGTGCGACTCCTGACCGCCCGGCTCTCAGCACGGCGCCGCAGCCCCTGGGCCGGCCTGACCGTGGTGCTGCTCGGCCTCATGCTCAGCGGCGGCCTCTACGCCTTCGTCTCACCCGCGCAGGCCGACCAGTCGACGTCGACCAGCCAGGTCGAGCAGGGGCGGCAGCTCTTCCTGGTCGGCTGCTCGTCCTGCCACGGTCAGAACGGCGAGGGCGTGCTCAACTCCAACGGCACCCAGTACGGCCCGTCGCTGGTCGGCGTGGGCGCGGCGGCCGTCGACTTCCAGGTCGGCACCGGCCGGATGCCGGCGCAGAACCCGGGGGCCCAGGAGCCGCAGAAGCGGGTCGTGTACACGCAGGACGAGATCGCCGCCCTCGCCGCGTACGTGGCCTCGCTCGGCCCCGGCCCGTCGATCCCGACATCCGACGAGTACGACCCGGCCTCGATCCCGGCCGACCAGCAGAATGCCGCGCTGGTCCGCGGCGGCGAGCTGTTCCGGACCAACTGCACCGCCTGTCACAACTTCGCCGCGAGTGGCGGCGCACTGCCCGAGGGCAAGTACGCGCCGAGCCTGGCCGGGGTCACCCCGAAGCACATGTTCGAGGCCATGCTCACCGGACCGCAGCAGATGCCGGTCTTCTCCAACGCCGTGATGACCCCGCAGGACAAGCGAGACATCATCTCCTACATCCAGAGCATCCAGGACTCGCCGAAGTACGGCGGCAGCTACCTGGGCTCGATCGGTCCGGTCAGCGAGGGGCTGTTCGCCTGGGTGGTCGGCCTCGGTGCCTGTGTCACGTTCGCGATCTGGATCACGGCCCACACCACTCGCTCGTCGAAGGGAAGCAAGGCGTGAGCGACCACGAAGCGCACGAGGGCGCGGCCCTGGAACAGATCGCGGACCCGATCGCGAACCCGGGCCTTCCCGAGCACCTCCCCCGCCCCGCGGACGTCGACCCGAAGGCCGAGCGGCGGGCGGAACGCCAGGTGGCGGCCTGGTTCCTGCTCTCCAGCCTCTGCGGCGATCGGGTTCGCGTTCGCGTACTTCATCTTCCACGTCGGCGCCGATGCGAAGTTCTTCGCCGGCTTCGGTGCGTCCAACGTCTCACTCGGGCTCTGCCTGGGCGGCGCGTTCCTGTTCCTCGGTATCGGGCTGGTCCACTGGGCCCGCCACCTCATGGTCGACGAGGAGATCGCCGAGCCCCGACACCCCACCGGCTCGTCCCAGGCGGACCGCGAGGAGGCGGTCGAGGAGCTCATGCACGGCCTGTCCGACTCCGGCATCGGCCGCCGGCCGCTGATCCGCAACTCCCTGCTGGCCGCGCTCGGCCTGCTGGGTGTCCCCTCGATCCTGGTGCTCCGCGACCTCGGACCACTCCCCCACGACGCGCTCAAGCACACCGTGTGGGCACAGGGGGTTCGGGTGGTCCAGGACGTCACCGGGACTCCGATCAAGCCCGAGGACATGGTGATCGGCCAGCTGGTGAACGCCGAGCCGGCCCTGTTCTTCGAGACCGACGCCGAGGGCAAGCCCCTGTTCGAGGGCGCGGCGCTGCAGGATGCGAAGGCCAAGGCTGCGGTGATCCTGGTCCGGATGTACCCCGAGGACATCCACGCCGCGCCCGACCGGGCCAACTGGGGCATCAACGGGATCCTCTGCTTCTCCAAGATCTGCACCCACGTGGGTTGCCCGATCTCCTTGTGGGAGCAGCAGACCCACCACCTGCTCTGCCCCTGCCACCAGTCCACCTTCGACCTCGCCAACAACGGCAAGGTGGTCTTCGGGCCGGCGGCCAGGCCGCTTCCCCAGCTCCCGTTGCAAGTCGACAGTGAGGGCTACCTGGCGGCGAAGAGCGACTTCACCGAACCGGTTGGACCGAGCTTCTGGGAGCGTGGGTGACCCCGATGAGTGACACTTCTACAGCCGCAACACTGCCGCGCAAGCGGTCCCGGGTCGGGGCACTCGCCGGCTGGCTGGACGACCGGACCGCGCTCGCCCAGGCGAACAAGAAGATGATCCGCAAGGTCTTCCCGGACCACTGGTCGTTCCTGCTGGGCGAGGTCGCCCTGTGGAGCTTCATCGTCCTGCTGATCACCGGCGTGCTGTTGACGCTGTGGTTCAAGCCGAGCATGGCCGAGGTCATCTACAACGGGTCGTACGACCAGCTGCGTGGTCTGCCCATGTCGGAGGCCTACGCATCGACGCTGAACATCTCG
Source organism: uncultured Actinomycetota bacterium (assembly GCA_963805655.1). Taxonomy (GTDB): domain Bacteria; phylum Actinomycetota; class Actinomycetes; order Propionibacteriales; family Nocardioidaceae; genus CAWDVB01. Next base: position 72,276 of record CAWDVB010000002.1, read on the forward strand.
TTCGACGTTCGGGGCGGCCTGCTGCTGCGCCAGATGCACCACTGGTCGGCGATGCTCTTCATCGCCGCGATGTTCGTGCACATGATGCGCGTGTTCGTGACCGGAGCCTTCCGCAAGCCCCGTGAGCTGAACTGGATGATCGGCTCGGTCATGCTGCTGCTCGGCATCCTCGAAGGATTCGCGGGCTACTCGCTGCCCGACGACCTGCTGTCGGGCACGGGCCTGCGGATCGCCGACGGGCTGATCAAGTCGACGCCCATCGTCGGCAGCTACATGTCGTTCTTCATCTTCGGAGGCGAATTCCCCGGAGACGTGGTGATCCCGCGTCTCTACATGGTGCACATCCTGTTGATTCCTGGGCTTCTGCTCGCCCTGATCGGCGCGCACATGCTGCTGCTGGTCCAGCAGAAGCACACCCACTGGCCCGGTCCGGGGCGCACCAACGACAACGTCGTGGGCTACCCGATGGCCCCGGTCTACGCCGCGAAGGCGGGTGGGTTCTTCTTCATCGTTTTCGGCGTCACCGCGCTGATGGGCGCGCTGATGGCGATCAACCCGGTCTGGCGCTTCGGCCCGTACAACCCGGCAGAGGTGACCGCGGGCTCCCAGCCGGACTGGTACATGGGCATCGCCGAAGGTCTGCTCCGGATCATGCCCAACTGGGAGACGTACTGGTTCGGCCATACCTGGAGCTGGAACGTCTTCCTGCCCGGGGCCATCGCGCCGGTGCTCATCTTCGGCCTGTTCCTCGCCTATCCGGTCCTCGAACAGTGGATCACCGGCGACGACGAGGAGCACCATCTTCTGGTGCGCCCCCGGGACGCTCCCACCCGGACCGCCTTCCTCGCGGCGATGATGACGCTCTACGGCCTCCTGTGGGCAGCCGGCGGCAACGACATCCTGGCCGTGCACTTCCACCTGAACCTCAACTACATCACCTACTTCATGCGGGGAGCGGTCTTCGTCGGACCGGTCATCGCGTTCGTGATCGCGAGACGCTGGGCGATCGCGCTCCAGCGCCACGACGAGGAGCGGGTGCTGCACGGGTACGAGAGCGGCGTGATCATGCGCTCGCCCGAGGGCGGCTACAGCGAGAAGCACCTGCCGCTCAGCGAGGAGCGGGCCTACCGCCTCACGGCCCGTGACCGCGACGTGATCCACGAGATGCCGCCGGAGACCGATGCCGACGGGATTCCTGCCAAGGACGCGCGTCAGCAGCGGATTCGCGCACGGCTCTCCCGGATCTGGTTCTCCAAGAACATCCAGAAGCCCACCCGTGAGGAGCTCGAGGAAGCCCGCGTCCACGCCGCGCACGAGCTCGAGCGGAGCGTGCACGGGCACCAGGCGGTTCCCGACGACGACTACCTGGGCGAGCACGAGCTCGACGGCCACGCGGCCGACGGTCACCAGTACGACGGGCGTCACCCCATCGGCGGTGACGAGCTCCGTCACTGACAGGCGGATCGGCCGGGCGCATCAGTCCCGGCATCGGCGTGGAAGGGGCCCCGGATCCTCGGATCCGGGGCCCCTTCGCGTTGCCTGCGCCGCCCCCTCACGCCGTGTCGGAGGCTGCGAGCTCGCGACGAAGCCGTGCCAGGTCTGCTCGCAGGTCCGGATCGCTCATCACCAGCTGCACCAGGGTGCAGTCCTGGGGACCGCTGGCCCCGGGCATGCACAACGAGCACGGGTCCCCGATGCGGATCGGGCACTGGGGTTCCGGAGCTCTCCGACCCCGTCCGGCCCGCTCCATGCTGGGCACCCCTGTTCTGTCGCCTGGTCCGCTGCGGCCCTCGCCGGGCCTCCACCCGGTTCAACCGGGGAGCACCCCCGGTTCCATCCCTCCGAGAGTCACGTCCCGGGGGACAAAGGTCCTCTCGTCGCCACCGAGGCGGGGGTCCGGGCGCAGCCGCCGGGGCACGAGGGCCCGGCTACCACGCTCTGAGAGGCCGCCAGAGCCGTTCTGTGGGCCCCGGAGCGGAGTCCGGAGAGCCACGTCGGGGCGGGGGGCGCCCCGCGCTCTCACGCCGTCTCACGGGCGGGCGGCCCTATCCGCTCGAGGATGCCGGGCGCCGGGTCATCGGGCAGGCGGGGACGAGTGCGGAGCAGGTCACCATCAAGGCGATGAAGGCTGCCGCGCCCCCCACAGCGACCCAGCGAAAGGCGCCGGGCACCTGCTCGGCAAGCATGAGTGCCCCGAGGACGAGCACGAACCAGCCGAAGCCTCGACGGAGGACCTCGCCCGGGACGATCCCCACCAGCTTGGCTCCGACCAGGCTGCCCACCACGGCCAGTGCGCTGACCAGCAGGGTCAGCTTCCAGTCGACGGCCACCGGCGCGGACGTCAGGTACGCGTAGCTGACGAACCCGGCAAGGCTCTGCAGGGTGAGCACGACCAGGGAGGTGCCGACGGCCACCGCCATCGGCAGACCGGCCAGCAGCACCATCGCCGGAACGATGAGGAACCCGCCGCCCGCGCCCACTGTTCCCGCGACCAGTCCCACACCGAACCCCTGGAGGAGGATCCGCACGAGGCGCGGCCTCATCTCGGCGTCACCGTCGCCCTCCCGACGGCCCCGGATCATGGCGAAGGACGTCGCCAGCATCATCACTGCGAAGGCTCCCAGCAGGAGGTCCCCTGGCAGGTGGCTGCCCAGCAGGCCGCCCAGCACTGCGCCGGCCACGCCCGCGGCTCCGAACGTGAGGCCGATCCCCCAGCGCACGCGAGCGGCGCGCACGTGACCGATCACCCCCACCAGCGACGTCACCCCGACGACGAACAGCGACATCGCGATCGCCTGGTGCTTGTCGACCCCCGCCACGTAGACCAGCAGCGGGACCATCATGATCGAGCCACCCCCTCCCAGCATGCCGAGGGCGACGCCGACGAGCGCGGCGAGGGCCACGACGACGAGCAGAGTGAGGCTCATGAGGCTCCTTCAATGTCCGTACATTAATGAAAACACAGAGAAGGTACGGACATCAAACCATCTCCTGCACTATCGTTCGGGAGAGCAATTCCCGGGGATGGGACGAAGGAGGGGGATGAGCACCGCGCCGGACATCGAGCCTGGCCCGCGCCAGCCCGACAAGTCCGCAGACGTCCCGCTCTGGGAGCAGGTGCGCCGTGACATCTCCCGGCGCCTGGCGTCGGGCGAGTTCGGCGGCGTCTTCCCGGGTGAGTTCTCCCTGGTCGAGCAGTACGGCGTCAGCCGGCACACCATCCGCGAGGCCCTCCGGTCACTCCGCGAGGAGGGCATCGTCACCGCGCACCGGGGCCGGACCTCCAAGATCGCCCAGCCGACCGAGATCGAACAGCCGCTGGGGACGCTGTACAGCCTGTTCGCCGCGGTCGAGGCAGGGGGCAAGGCGCAGCGAAGCCTGGTCCGACGCATCGAGATCCTGCACGACACCGAGATCTGCGGACGCCTGGGCATGCAGCCCGACGCTCCCCTGCTCTACCTGGAGCGGCTGCGGCTCTCCGACGAGACTCCCCTGGCCCTCGACCGGATCTGGTTCCCCGCGGATATCGCGGGGAGGCTGGTCGACGTCGACTTCACCCGCACCGCCTTCTACGACGAGCTCTACAAGGTGTGCGGGGTGCGGCTGACCGGGGGGCACGAGAACATCCGCGCGGTGATGGGCACCGAGCGGGAACGAGAGCTGCTCAAGGTGCCCGAGAGCGTCGCTCTGTTCTCCATCGAGCGGATCGGAGAGCTCAACAGCCGCTCGGTGGAGTGGCGGCACACCCTCGTGCGAGGTGACCGGTTCGCCGTCTCCACCCAGTTCTCCGGGCTGCACGGGTTCCACATGGACGTCGCCACCGACGAGGAGCCCGACGGCTGAGGCTCCGCAAGGTCAGCGGACCGGGTCCTCGACCCTCGGGGTGACCTTGCAGACCCGCTCCCCCTTGAGTCGCTCCCGCAGAGCCCAGCCGAGCACGACGACAGCCAGCAGCTGCAGGTACGGCTGGACAGGGGCGAACCACGACACGGCTCCGGCGCTTCCGAGCGCCAGGAGGACCAGCTTGTTGCACACGGGGCACCCGACCGCGAAGTAGGTGAGGAACGCACCGACCCAGCCTCCACGGCGCTCGCGGCGCCGCTCGGGCTGCTCCGGGTTGACATAGGTGGCCACCAGCAGTCCGGCCAGCACCGACGACACCACCAGGGCGGGCCAGGCCCACCAGGTCGGGGGGATCATCCGCCCGAACACGGGGTTGGGGATCAAGGCGGTGGGGATCGCGATCACCAGCACGAACACGACCGCGGAGACCCCGGCGGTCACCCAGCGTCGCAGGGTCCAGTCACGCACGGGCTACCTCCGTTCCGGGTGCGGTCGGTCCGTCGCCCCGCCAGGGCGACAGGTCCGGGGGCGGGTCCACACGATAGCGTCTGGCCTCAACCGAACCGCACCCTGTCTCGGAGGCTCCTCATGTACGACGACCCGATCGGTCTCACCCGGGTTTCCCTGCACGTCCTGGCCGCCACCATCTGGGTGGGCGGGCAGTTCACCCTCGCCGGGCTGGTCCCGGTCCTGCGCGCCGCGGGCGGAGATGTCCCCCAGCAGGCCGCTCGCGCCTTCAACCGGATCGCCTGGCCGGCGTTCTGGGTCCTGGTCGTCACGGGCATCTGGAACTACCTCGCGGTGCACAGCGGTCAGACCAGCACCTGGGAGATGATCTTCGGCATCAAGATGCTCTTCGTGGTCGCATCGGGCGCCACCGCGTGGTTGCACTCGCACGCCAAGTCCCGCCGCGCGATGGCGATCAACGGCGGCCTCACCGGCCTGACCGCGCTCGTCACGCTCGTGCTCGGGCTCGCCCTGGCCTAGTCTCGGGCCCGACCCCGCGCCGCCCGAGACGGGGACCTAGGAGTTCTCCGCCGACGAGGTCTCGAACATCTCCTCGAGGACCGAGCCGTCCTCGGCGCGGCGCTCCTCGTCGTCGCGACCCTCGTCCGTGCCCGGCTCCGCTGATCCCTCGTCGGAGGACTCGGGGGCCCCTGAGTCCTCCGGCGCCTCGGTCTCCTCCGACCGCTCGTCGCCGTCGTGCTCCCCGGCCTCCTCGTCGGAGGCGCCCTGGGAGCCGGCCTGGTCGTCGGCCGCGCTCGCCCCGCCCTCGAAGTGCCCGAGGGACGCGTCGAAGGCCTCCAGCGAGACTGCCGACGAGCCGGTCAGCGTCGCGAGCATCTGCCGGACGTTGCCGAGCTGAGCGTTGATGCTGTCGCGGCGCTGAGTGGCTGCCGCCAGCTCGCGCTCGGAGTCGGCATGAACCTTGGCAGCCAGCTGCTTGGCCTCGTTCACGATCGCGTCGGCCTTGGCCTCGGCCTCGTCGAGCACCTGGCGGGCGCTCCGGGTGGCGTCGTGGCTCACCTGGTCTGCCTTCGCGCGAGCCTCCACGACCAGCGTATCGGCCTCCTCCAGGCGCCGGTTCACCTCGTTCATGTGCTCGGCGAACTCCGCCTCGGCGGCGGCTCGCCGCTCGGCCAGAGTGGCCTCGAAGTCGGCTGCTGCGCGCGATGCCTTGGCCCGGGACTCCTCGAAGGTCGCCTCGGCCTCCTGGATGCGATTGGCCGCCTCGCGCTCCGCGCTCTCGCGCAGCTCGTCGGCCTGCCGTCGCGCGGACTCGAGCGTGCGCGCGGCGTCGATGTCGGCCTCGCTCCGGGTGACCTCGGCGTAGCGGTCTGCCTCCGCCTGGACCTGGTCGACGCTGTCGGCGAACGCCTTGCGGTCGGCGTCGAGGGTCTCCTTCGCCTTGCGCCTCATCTCGGATGCCTCGTCGTCGGCGAGCTGCAGGATCTGGCCGATCCGGTCCCCCAACCCCACGAAGGTCGGCGGGATCGCACGCTCGTGATCGGCGAGGAGCTCCTCCAACTGGCTCACCTTGGCGTTCAGCGAGTCGACCTGGGCGTGGAGCTCGGCGGACTCGGCCATGAGCTCGCGCATGCGTCGATCGACCTCGGCTGGGTCGTAGCCACGCAGAACGACGCGGAAGGTGTCGGTGGAATCGGTCATGACCTGGAGTCCTCGTCCTCGATTGTCGGTGGCCCCGCCTGGGGCACGTCGTGCCCATCCTCGTGGCCGGGCTCGTTTACGGCCAGTGCTGCAATGACGCCGGACAGCTGACCGAGCTCGTTGCTGATCATCTCCCGCTGGCGCACGAGGGCGGCCGCCTCCTCGCGTGCTGCGTCGATCCGCTGCTGGGCAGACGTGCGGAGCCGGTCGGCATCCGCACGTGCCTCCGCCACAATATCGGCTGCCTCCTTGCGTGCGGCGCGGAGCCGGTCCTCGGCGTCCCAGTGCAGCTTGACCACCTCCTGGGTGACGGCGTCCCGGGTGGTCGCCGCAGCCGTCTCCGCCTCCTCGAGACGGCGCTGGGCCCGGTCCTGCACCTGGGCGGCGTGGGCTTCGCCCCGGCGCCGGATGTCGTCGGCCTCCGCCCTCGCCTCGGTCAGGATCCGCTCGGCCGCCTCCTCCGCACGGGCCTGGACGTCCAGGCCGGCCTGGGAGACCTCGGCGGCGCGGGCCTCCGCGGAGGACTCGGTCTCGGCGGCGCGCGCCTCGGCCTCGCTGACCCTGGCCTCGGCCCTGGCCTCGGCGTCCGCGACGAGCAGCCCCGCCCGTTCCTCGGCCTCCTGGCGGAGGGCTGCGAGCTCGGCGTGCGTGCTCGCGGTCACGGAGGCGGCAGCCTCCCGGGCGCGCGCCAGCTCCTCCTCCCCCGCTGCTTCGAGCTCGGCGGCGTGAGCGCGGGCCGCGTCGATGGACTCCTCGGACTCCCGGCGCGACGACTCGCGCACCTCGTCGGCCTCCACGCGTGCCTGGGACGCCTCCCAGGTCGCTTGCTCGCGCATCCGCGCCGACTCGTGCTCGGCTTCTTCCACGATCGCCACGGCGTGCGCGCGGGCCTCGTCGACGAGCTCGGCGGCGACGGCCCGGCCCTGCTCCCGGCGCTCCTCGACCAGCGCGTGCGCCTCCGCGACGATTTCACGGGCCCGCTCCTGGCTCTCGGCGACGACCACGTCCGCGACCCGTCCCGCCTCCTGCCGGGTCGCATCGGCATCGCGCAGCCCGGACTCCAGCGCTGCTCGTGCCTGGCCGAGAACCTCGCCCGCCTCCCGGGCCGCGTCCTCGGCGATGGCGTTTGCCTTCGCGTGTGCCGCGGCCACGAGGTCGGCCGCCTGCTTCACGGCGTCCGCGACCAGTGCGGCGGCATCCTCACGAGCCGCGGCGAGCTCGCTGGCGGCGAGATCGCGGTCGTGCTGCCCCTCCTCGCGGAGACGGGCGGCCGCATCCCGCTCGTCGGCCGCCTCCTCGCGACGTTCCTCCGCCTCGCGGACGAAGGCGGCGTAGTCGTCCTCGGCCTGCTTGCGTCGCTGCTCGGCAAAGGCATGCGCCTCGGAGACGAGCTCGTCGGCGACCGCCTGTGCGCGCGCCAGGAGAGCAGAGGTCGATTCCTCCGGACCTGCTTCCATGCTCACGACAGTAGGCTGCGACACCCGCGCATTTTCGCAGTCCCGGGACTCCGAGCCAAACGCCACCAGGAAATGTCTCGCTTTCCCGGACGGATCCGCGTGGCTCCGGCAGCTCTGCGGCGCAGCAGGGGCACAGGGGGCGGGTGGGGCGCGTGGGGACGGGAGCGCGGAAGGCCCGATCGAGGCGGCCGCGGGCCGGGCGCCGAGGGTCGCGCAGGTGGCGACGGCCGGGCACCGTACGTCATTCGGCGGCCGGATCGGCCGCGACGACGGCGCCGGTCCCCTCCAGATCGATCCGCATCTCCGGCGGCATCGCCTTGGCCAGCAGCTGGCGGGCGTGGTCGTTGGCGCCGGTGACCGCCACGGTGCGCCCTGCGCCGAGCGCATCCTGGACCACGTCGATGACCATGAGTGCCCCGGTCAGGTCGAGCCGACCGACCTTCTCCAGGTGCAGCTCCACCGACTTCACGTCCGGGTGCTCGGCCAGCCGCTCGTGCATGGTCCGCTCCACCGCGGGCGTGGAGGCGAAGTAGAGGACGCCGGTCGGCAGCAGGTGGAGCGTGTCGCCGCGGAGGTCCGCGGGCACCGTGACCCGCATCTCGCGCCATAGATGCACCGCAAGAGCCGCCGCGACCCCGGTGACGACTCCGCGCTCCACCGCGGGCGCGAAGGCCATCGTGGCCGTGAACGTGATCAGACCGACGAAGAACTGCGGCCTCGAGAAGCGCCAGTAGCTGATCATCGCCTTGAAGTCGACGAGGGTGATCACCGCAGCGATGACCAGACCGGCAAGGACCGCCGTCGGGAGCGCGGCGAGCGATCCGAGGAACGGCAGCGCCACCAGCACGAAGACGCCGGTCATGGCACCGCTCCACCGGGTCTTCGCCCCGCTGAGCCGGTTCAGCGAGGTCCGGGAGAACGAGCCCCCGACCGGGAAGGAGCCGGCCAGCCCGGACGCCATGTTCGCCAGACCCTGCCCGATGAACTCACGGTTGGCGTCCCACGGTCTGCGCTCCATCGAGGCGTAGCGCCGCGCGATCGAGGCCGGCTCGGCGAAACCGACGATCGCGATGATGACGGCCGGGACGATCAGTCCGCCGACGTCGGCCCAGTCGATGCCGGTCGGGGGGCTGAACGACAGGTCGATCGCTCCGACGACCTTCCCGTCGTAGTGGGCCACCCGGCTGTAGACCGTGCCCAGGACGACCGCCACGAGAGCCGCCGGGATGAACGACGAGATCTTCCGGCCGACGAGCAGCAGGGCGAACGCCACAGCGCCCAGGGCCACCGCCTCGTAGGACCAGTGGTGCGGCTGGCTCAGCGCATCCACGGCCTTGAGGAGGGGGCTGGTCGCATCCGAGCCGACACCGGTCAGCGAGTTGATCTGGGTCGCCGCGATGAGAAGGGCTGCGGCCGAGGTGAAGGCCACCAGGACCGGGGTGGACATCAGATAGGCGATCGGCCCGGCCCCGATCAGTCCCAGCAGCATGCGGACCAGCCCCACGAGGACCGCGAGAACAGCGGCCAGCGTCGCGAACTGGGCGGTGTGCGGGTCGACCAGAGGCTCGAGGGCGCCGAAGGTGAGCAGGCTGGTCACCGCGACCGGGCCGGTCTGCAGGTACGGCGAGGAGCCGACCAACGCACCCACGATGGGCGCCGCGACCGCGGCGTACAGGCCGTAGACCGGATCGAGCCCGGCGATCGTGGCGTAGGCGAGCGACTGCGGGATGAGCACCAGAGCCACGTTGAGAGCGGCCACGACGTCACCGCCGACCGGCCAGGTGATCGTGAAGCGACGAGGGCGCCTCCCCGCGGCCATGGGGCGCCTACACCACCGACAGCGGGAGGGGCCGACCCGCCAGGCTCCGCCTGACGACGGGCAGGTCGGCGGCGATGTCGAGGAGGGCGACCGACGAGACGGCCCCGGGCTCGGCCACGACCACAGGAACGCCCGAGTCACCCGAGCGCACGAGAGCTTCGTCGAGCGGGATCGAGCCGAGGAGGGGGACGGCCAACCGCTCGGCGAGGCGGGCTCCCCCACCGGAGCCGAACACCGAGGTGGACTGCCCGCAGTGACTGCAGACCGAGGCCGACATGTTCTCGACGACCCCCGCGATGGGCACCCGCTGGTTGCGCGCCATCAGCCCGACGCGCTCGGCGACGCCGACCGCGGTCTGCTGCGGCGTGGTGACCAGCAGCATCTGGGCGTCGGGGACAAGCTCGAGCAACGAGATCTGGATGTCGCCGGTGCCCGGGGGAAGGTCGATCAGCAGCACGTCGAGCTCTCCCCAGTGCACGTCGCCGAGGAACTGCTCGAGGGCCTTGTGCAGCATCGGACCGCGCCAGATCACCGGCTCCTCGTCGCTGACGAAGAAGCCGACCGACATCACCTGGACGTCGTAGGCCTCGACCGGGAGCATCAGGCCTTTGATCGCGATCGGAGCCCGGCGGACTCCGAAGAGCTGGGGCATGGACCAGCCCCAGACATCCGCGTCGAGCACACCGACCCGCTTGCCCTGGGCGGCGAGGGCCGCGGCGAGGTTTGCGGTCACCGTGGACTTCCCCACTCCGCCCTTGCCGCTGGCCACCGCGTACACCTGGGTCGAGCTGTCCGGGCCGAAGGGGTGGCCCACCCGATCGCCGCGGAGCCGGCCCGACAGCTGAAGCTTCTCACTCTCGCTCATCGACCCGAAGGCCACCTCCACGCGGGAGACGCCCTCGATGTCGGCCAGCGCGTCCTGGATGTCGGAGCTGAGCCGGTCCTTCATCGGACAGGCGGGGGTGGTCAGACGAACCTCCACCCTCACCGTCCCCGATCCGGAGACCGACACCTCCGAGAGCATGCCGGCGTCCTCGAGCCCCAGACCCAGCTCCGGGTCACGGACCGAGGCGACGGCCGCGTGGACCGCGGCGCGGTCGATGTCGGCCCCGTCGCGGGACCGGGGACGTAGGCGCATCAGGCTTCCTTCGCGCCGTACTTGACCGGCAGGCGATAGGCGGACCGCTTCGGGGTCACGTGGCGCATCATGAACTCCGGTCGGCGCTGGCCGTCCGGGCCGGGACCCGGACGGGTCATCTCGAGCCAGCGGCGGTAGACCTCACGCGACTTGTTCACGTCGACCTCCACGTCGCCGTACTGGTCGCCGGGGTGCGCCTTCTCGATCCTCACCTTCTGGTGCCAGCAGTGCATGCCCGAGACCGGGTCCGGCTGGACCGGGAAGGCGAGGTTCTGGTGCACGCCCGGGTCGTCCCAGTAGATGCGCGACGAGTCGGGGTCGTCGCTCTCGAACGGCTTCACGCCGTCGGTGTAGCGGAGCTTGTAGATGCCCTCCTCGGAGCGGTCGATCTTGACCTTGCCCATGACCCAGCGGCTGCCGGGGTGACCCTCCTGCATCCACCGGCCCATGTGGTGCGACAGGCCGACCACGCCGGGACGGATGGCCTCGGTCGCCCAGACCCGGGCCACGAAGTGGCCGATCTCGGTCGAGATCCGGACCAGGTCGCCGGTCTTCACGCCGAGGCCCTTGGCGTCCTGGTTGTTGCACCACAGCGGGTGGGTGTTGGCGATCTCGTTGAGGTACTTCGCATTGCCCGACCGGGTGTGGATCAAGGTCGGCAGGCGGAAGTTCGGCATCAGCACGAACTCGTCGTTGTCCCGGTCGATCCGCGTGGCCGACACGTGCGACTCGATGTAGCCGGGCGTCGCCTGGTCGTCCCAGCCCCACTCCGAGAGCGTCGTGGAGAAGAGCTCCAGCTTCCGGGAGGGCGAGAGCCAGCCGGCGACCTTGGTGCCGTCGTCCATGACCCGCCCGACGACCCCGGCCTCGCCGACCAGCGGCGGGGCGGTCTCGAGGGTGACCGGCTTGCGCAGCACGCCGTTCGCGTCGGCCACCGCGCCCTCGAGCTCGGCCTCGGTGAGGACCCGCTCGTCGAGCCGGTAGACGTCCTTGGCGACCTCGAAGACGCCGTACTTGCGCATGTACTGCAGCGCGGTCATGCCCTGGTCGGCAGCAGCCTCGGGCAGGCCCGGCACGCTGTGGTTGAAGAGGATCTCGTAGTACTCGTCCTGTGTCATCCGCTCGCCGGGATGCTCCTTGGACTCGAACCACTTGCGGATCCCGAGCGAACCGTCAGGGTCGATGTGCCACGACAGCTCGAACCAGAACTCGTTCTCCTCCCAGACCTCGCCCGGGTTGGCGTCGCGCGTGTCGTGGTAGGCCATGCCCATCTTGTCCATCGCCACCCGCATGACGGGCTGTCGGAACGCGACCCACTTGGAGGCGTGCGTCTCGAACGACATGGTGTCGTGGCGCTCGGCCGCATGCCCCATCGGGAGGACGTAGTCCGCGAAGGTGGCCGACTCGCTCCACGTAGGCGTCAGTGCGACGTGCAGGCCCATCTTGGACTCGTCCTTGAGGACGTCGATCCAGGTGAAGCCGTCCGGGTTGACCCACAGCGGGTTGTAGACCCGGCTGAAGTAGACGTCGAGCTTCCCCCGCCCGTCCTTGATCAGGTGCGGCAGCAGGATCGACATCTCGTTGGTGGTGAGCGGGTACTCGTTCGGCCAGAGGAACTCGCTCCACAGGTCGTTCGGCGGGGGCATCTCCGGGAAGTGCGGGATGAACTTGTCCCAGCCGTTCGGGTGCGTGCCTCCGGGCGTGCCGACGCTTCCGGTGAGCACGTTGAGGAAGAACAGCGACCGGGTGATCTGCCAGCCGCCGAGATTGCCGGCGGCCGCCGAGCGCCATGTGTGAGTCGCGAGGCGCGTCCCGGCGTCCGCGACGTATCGGGCCAGCGTCTCGATCTGGGCGACCGGAACGTGCGCGATCTCGGCGGCCCTCTCGAAGGTCCACTCCGCGTAGTCCTCGGTCAGCTTCTCCAGGAAGGTCTCGAAGTCCTTCTTCGCGGCCGGGTGCTTGTGCTCCAGGTAGACGTCCCAGTTCACCCAGCGCTTCATGAACGCCGCGTCGACCTTCCCCTCACGCAGGAGGTAGGACGCGACAGCCAGGAACATGGCCGCCTCGCTGCCCGGCCAGGGAGCGATCCACAGGTCCGCGTGCGAGGCGGTGTTGGAGAGCCGGACGTCGATCGAGACGATCTTCGCGCCGTTCTGCTTGGCCTCGAGGATCCGCTGGGCGTGCGGGTTGAAGTAGTGGCCGGTCTCCAGATGGCTGGAGAGCAGCACGATGGTCTTGGCGTTGGCGTAGTCCGGGGACGGACGGTCGTAGCCCATCCAGTGGGTGTAGCCCTCGCGACCGCCCGACGAGCAGACGTTGGTGTGGCTGTTGTGCCCGTCGACGCCCCAGGCCTGCAGGACACGCTCGGCGAAGCCGTCCTCACCGGGCCGCCCGACGTGGTACATGATCTCGTCGCCACGGCCCTCGGTGATGGCGGCGCGGACGCGACCCGCGATGTCGGAGAGCGCCTCCTCCCACGTGACCCGCTCGAACTGCCCGGAGCCCCGCTCCCCCACGCGGCGCATCGGGTAGAGGATCCGCTCCGGGTCGTGCAGCTGGCTGATGGTCGCGGGGCCCTTGGCGCAGTTGCGACCCCGGGAGCCGGGGTGGGCCGGGTTGCCCTCCAGCTTCTTGATCCGCATCGTCTCCTTGTCCACGTAGGCCAGCAGGCCGCACGAGGACTCGCAGTTGAAGCAGACCGTCGGGATCAGCGAGTACGTGTGCGGCACCTTCTTCGGGTGCGCCTTGGCGTCGTACTCGATGTGGTGGTCCCAGTCCTCCGGCGGCGGGAAGTTGCGCAGCCGCTCGTGGGTCCTGGCTCCGGGAAGGGGTACCTCGGTGGACATCGGTGCTCCGATCAGTGGGTCTGGTGAGTCAGGAGAGCGGGGCGTCTTGCCCGGCGCGAACGAAGGCCGACTCCAGGGCCAGCAACGCACCCTGGGCCACGAGGCCCCCGAGCAGGCCGGCAACCGGAACGCCGCCGTTCCAGTCGAAGGAGCCGATCGCCGCGGCGGCAAGCGCCCCGATGATCGCGCCGTACCAGAACAGCGGCGCGTAGCGGCCGTGAGTGACGATGTGCGCGGCCGTGGCGGCCTGGCGCGAGCTGTGCCGCCCCAGGAACTCCAGCAGGGACATGCCCACGTGCACCAGCGCCGCGACCACGAAGGTCCGGGCGATGAAGGCGTGGACGCCGTCGTCGAGGGCGAAGCCTCCGACGACCAGCAGCGCGCCGGTCCCGACCATGGTGGCCTGGGCCAACAGGTGCCAGAAGAGCAGCGGGGACTGCCACAGGTCGCGGCCCTCGGCCTGACCGAACAGGAATGCGGTGTAGCCCGCAGTCAGGGCCCCGAACGGGATCGCGAGCACGGCGAGGATCGTCATGACGACCCCCGGCACGCCGAGGGCATCGCCGAAGAGCCCGTCGAGGAACCACAGCCCGGCGATCCCGGAGAAGGCGACGAGCCCGTACGAGCCGAGGACCAGCCAGGAGGTGAAGTTCGACTTCAAGAAGATGTAGAGGAACCTCTCCGGCCGCTTCAGGTCCCAGACCAGCAGGACCGCGGTGACCGTGACGCCGACCAGGCCGATCACGGGAGCGCCGATGTCGCCGACCCAGCCGAGGTCGTAGCCCAGCAGCATGGCCAGCCCGGCGATCGCGAGCGCACCGGCCGCGAAGGCCTTGGTCCACAGGTAGGTGGTGACCCGCCAGCCCCACGGACGGGGGTGCGCGGTGTTGAGGGTGACCCGGGCGTTCTTGGTCGAGTCGACGTGCAGGTCGCCCTGGTTCTCCAGTCGCTGCGCGTCCGGCTTGGCCCAGATGTAGGTGTCGTCCACCGGAGCCGCCAGCGGATCCAGGACCGCCTGGTCCGCGCCCAGGTAGAACACGTTGGGTCCGGTGTTCTGCTCCGCGGCGCGCACCTGGGTCTGGTTGGTCGCTACCAGGCGAGAGATGCCACTGTCGGGGTCGTCGAGGTCGCCCACCCAGATGGAGTGGGTGGGGCAGACCACGACGCATGCAGGCTCGAGATCCTCGTCGATCCGGTGCGCACACAGGTTGCACTTGGCGGCCGTGTGGGTGTCGTGATCGATGTAGATCGCGTCGTACGGGCAGCCCTGCATGCAGGACTTGCACCCGATACAACGGCTGTTGTCGAAGTCGACGATGCCGTCCTCACGCTTGAACAGCGCCTGGGTGGGGCAGATCTTGACGCAGGGCGCGTCGGTGCAGTGGTTACACCGCATCACTCCGAACGAGCGGGTCGAGTCGGGAAAGGTCCCGCTGTCGACGTACTTGACCCACGTACGGAACTGGCCCAGAGGCACCTCGTGCTCGGTCTTGCAGGCCACGGTGCACGCGTGGCAACCGATACAGGTGCGCTGGTCGATCGCGAATCCGAGTTGCATGAGTTGTCAGGCCTTCTTGATGACGTACCGGTAGACGCCGTCCTCATCCAGGGTATCGAGAAGTTCGTTGCCGCTGTCCTTGGCCCAGGAAGGGATGTCGGATCGGGAGCCGGAGTCCGTGGCCTCCACCACCATGATCTGACCGGAACCGAGGTTCTTGGCCGCACGGGAGGTGAGGAGCACGGGCATCGGGCACTTCTGCCCCTTGGCGTCGACGGTGACGTCGGCGGTGTAGTCCATGGCGTTGCCTTTCAGGTACGGGCGGACTGCCCAGGATGGGTAGAGGGTGGGTAGAGGGTGGGCATCTCAGATGAACAGGTTGATCTGGGACTTCGACATCTCGGAGAGAGCGGTGGCCGCGCCGACGGGAGTCCCGACCCCGTCGATGAGCTGGTCCTTGCCGATGCCGAGCAGCTCCATGGTCATCTCGCACGGCCAGAGCTCAACGCCGAGCTCGATGCACATCTCCATGAGCTCCTTCGGGTGGGCCACCTTGAGGCTCTGGGCGCGCTTCATCATCAGCTTGGCCCCGCTGCCGCCCATGTTGAGCTTGGACATCCTCATGTGGTCCATCCCCGGAGGGTTGATCGCGGACAGCACCTTGGTGAGGTTGTCGTCCCCGGTGAAGCGGACGCCGTCCTTCACCAGCGGGAACAGGCCCCAGAAGGTGAAGAAGATGGTGGTCCTCATGCCGTACGCGGCACCCGTCGACGCCATGATCAGGGTCGGCCAGATCTTGTCGAGGTCACCGCTCCAGGCAACGATCACCATCCTGTCGGGGGCCTCGCTGCCTTGCGAGCCCTCGTCGGTGAGGTCGCTCATCGCACCAGTCCTTCCGTGAATCGGCGAGAGCCGATCGGCTTGTTTGACCGGGACTCTTGTCCTGGCGTGTGACAGAGATTACATTCGTCTCCGCGCATACAACAAGAGATGAATGAAAGATGTCGCGCACTGGGACGCAAAGGAGCACACATGTCCGGCACGATCACCCCGATGGAATTCTGGAAGGCCCTCGAGAAGGGCGAGGTCAGCGAGATCATCGACGTCCGCAACAGGGACGAGTTCGCCGCGGCGCCCGTCGAGGGGCCGGTCGCGGTCCCGACCCGGAACGTGCCGGTCTACCTGGTCATGGAGAACCTGGAGGAACAGGCCGCCGACGCCAAGGAGCACGCCGTGGTCATCTGCGGACAGGGCAACGGCTCCGAGCTCGTGACCTACGAGTTCGCCGCCCTCGGCAAGCACACCGTCTCGTTGGAGGGCGGCACCGAGGCCTGGCAGGACCTGCTGGTCCCCCACCGGCTGGAAGGTCTGCCCGAGCCCCTGGTCGGCTACCAGTTCCTCCGACCGGCCAAGGGATGCGTCTCCTACCTCATCGGCGTTCCCGGTGAGAGCTGCGTGGTGGTCGACCCGGCCCGGCACTACGAGCCCTACCTCGAGCTCGCCCTCGAACACGAGATGAAGGTGGCGCACGTCGTCGACACCCACGTCCATGCCGACCACATCAGTGGCGGCCCGCACCTCGCCCAAGCGGTGATGGCCGAGTACCACCTTCCCCCGGAGGACGCCGGCGAGGACGTGCCCTTCGATGTACGGCCGTTCGTCGACGGCGAGAAGATCGAGATCGGCGCCGGGCATCACATCGAGGCCCTGGTCATGCACCTGCCGGGCCACACCCCCGGCACCACCGCGCTGCTGATCGGTGGCAAGCTGCTCCTGGTGGGCGACACGGTCTTCGTCCGCGGTCTGGGTCGCCCGGACCTCACCGGACAGGCCGAGGAACTCGCCCGTGACCTCTTCGCGAGCGTCCACGAGCGGCTCGAGCCGCTCGCACCGGACACGATCATCGCCCCCGCCCACTGGTCGTCGTGGGAGGAGCTCGACGAGAACGGGATGGTGCTCACCACCCGGGAGCGCGTCTTCGAGGCGACCCTGCTCAACGAGAGGGCGATCGAGGCGTTCGTCGAGGAGATCGTCAGCACGCTGCCCTCCGCTCCGGAGACCTACGACACGATCCGGCTGGTGAACGCGGGCAAGGAGCAGGTCAGCGACGAGGATCTGACCGTCCTCGACATCGGCAAGAACCAGTGCGCCGCGGCTTCCACGCTCACGTGAGCCGATGATCGTGGGCGGCAACCTCCCCGCCGCGACGCCGGAAGATCCGCGGGACCCGGGTCTCCGGGGCCACGTCCAGGTGGCCCCGGAGACCACCTCGGCCATGCACCTCCTCCATGAGCGCATCTGCAAGTCGATCGGTGACCCGAAACGACTGCTGATCATCCATCTGCTGCGTCACGAGGAGCTCAGTGTGGGCGAGATCGCCGAGACTCTCGGCATCTCCCAGTCCAACGCCAGTCAGCACCTTGCCGTGCTCCGCGACCGCGGTGTCGTGCTCACCCGCCGGGAGGGCACCACCATCTGCTACCGCCTCGCCTCCGAGCGGATCGGTGCCGCGATCGACCTGATGGTGGCCTTCGTCGAGGAGTCGCCGATCGCGCCCGGTCCCCGCGGGTAGGAGGACGAAGGTCCCCGACCCAGGAATTCGCGCTTCCGGTACCTCTTCAATGTGCGCATTGAGGCATACTCGGGGGCATGGACCGGACAGGGGACGACCTCAACGGCTCCCGGCGGGACCGGCTCGAGCCGGTCAGCCCGGAGGTCACGGCGGCGATGCACCTCATGCACGAGCGCATCTGCAAGTCGATCGCCGACCCGAAGCGCCTGCTCATGCTGCAGGCCCTGCGTCAGGGCGAGCTGAACGTCGGTGAGCTGGCCGAGATCCTGTCCATCTCCCAGCCCAACGCCAGCCAGCACATCGCCGTGCTCCGCGACCGCGGCATGGTCCTCCCCCGCCGTGAGGGCACCACGATCTACTACCGCCTCGCCTCGGAGCGGATCATCGACGCCATCGACCTGATGTGGTCCTTCCTCGAGGAGAGCTTCAGCGGCCCCAACACCGCCGCTCTGTCGTTGACCTCCAAGGGCTGATCAGCGCCCGCGAGGGTCGCGCCGGTCCGGCCGCAGGGTCACGGCCGTCGTCCTCGTTGCCGCATCCCGGGCACCAGAGCCGCAGAGCCGCGGTGGGCTCGCGGCGCGCCTCCCATGACCGCGCCGCGAGCGCCACCACGACCGTGCGAGGGGGGTCTCGCGTGGCCAGCCGGGGCCGACCGTGGTGCTGATGGAGGGGGCGGACGCGCCGTCTCGACCGCCCCACGTCTGTATCGTGCCCGAATCGACCGAATTATTCCCTCCTACGACGCGGTCGAGTTGGGTCGCCCGAACGGACGATTCCGGGTCATACGCTCCGGCCGGCGGGTCCGCTCATCGAGGGAGTGCGACGAGCCTTCGTTCGCGGCCCACTGGCCGAGCCCGCCCACCTCAGCCGGCAGCCCCGCAGCGTTCGGTGTCGATCTCGGGCAGGGTCGTGGCGTTGTAGCGGGCTCCGTGCACCGTGTCGGCGTTCAGGATCTCCCCCGCCGCCTCCAGCACGTCCACGGACAGCTCCAGGTCCCGCACCGCGAGATTCTCCCGCAGGTGCTCCACCGAACGGGTTCCCGGAATCGCGACGACGTGGTCGGCCCGGGTCAGCACCCACGCCAGCGCCAGCTGGGAGAGCGTGCATCCCGCCGCGCGGGCGAGGTCGCCGAGCCTCGACCGCAGGGCGAGGTTCGCGGGGTAGCTGTCCGCACCGAAGCGAGGCATGGCGAGCCGGATGTCGCGGTCCGGAAGCGAGCCCGGATCGGGCGGGACGTCGGTGAGGAATCCGCGCGCCAGCGGGCTGAAGGCGACCAGGGTCACGCCGAGCTCGCGGGTCGCGTCCAGCCCGCCGACCTCGGGGTTGCGCGACCACAGGCTGTACTCGTTCTGGAGGGCCGCGACGGGGTGCACCGCGTGCGCGCGTCGCAGCGTGGTCGCGGACACCTCCGACAGGCCGAGGGAGCGGATCTTGCCCGCCGCGACGAGCTCGGAGAGCGCGCCGACGCTCTCCTCCACCGGGACCTTGGGGTCGAGGCGGTGCAGGTAGTACAGGTCGATCACGTCGGTGCCGAGACGCCGGAGGGACTCGTCGGCGGTCCTGCGGATCGTCTCCGGGCGGCCGTCGATCACCCGCTTGCCGTCGACGCCGGTGATGCCGCACTTGCTGGCCAGCACGATCCTGTCCCGGTGCCGGCCGAGCACGCGCCCGACCAGTGCCTCATTGGCGCCGAAACCGTAGAGGGCGGCCGTGTCGAAATGGACCACTCCTCGCTCGAGGGCCTCGAGGATGAGCCGCTCAGCCTCCTCGGGGGTCGGAGGGACGCCGTACGCGTGGCTGAGGTTCATGCAGCCCAGGCCGACGGCGGGCACCTCGAACGGGCCGAGTCTGCGCGGGGCAGAGAGTCCGGCCGGTTCGGTCTGCGAGCTCTGCGACGAAGCCATGGCCGCAAGTCTTCCAGCCCACTGGCAGCCGCTGCGAAGCGGAAGGCCGGCCCACCAGGAGGGTCCTGGCCCTTTCTGCGCTCGGGCAAGACAACTCTAGTTATCATGCGCAGGAATGTGCTACAAAGGGCTCATGACATCGGTGCGCGGGCAGGCTGACCGGGTCGGCCCGTCGTACCCACACCTCTTCCGACCGATCCGGGTCGGCACGATGCAGCTGCGCAATCGGGTGATGATGCCGCCGCATGCCTCGGCGATCGGCAACATCTACGGGACCGACGACGACGCCCGACGGAACATCGCCTACTTCGAGCGTCGCTGCCGCGACGAGGGCGCGGCCTGGGTGGGTGCGCTCTCCACACACATGCGCAACACGCTGATCCCCGGGTTCGAGCCGACCGGTGTCGGCGCATCGACCACCGGATTCTTCCGGCTCCCTTTCTTCGTCGAGCGGGTCCAGGCCTTCAGCGACGCCCTGCACGCCCTCGGCACGGCTGTGACGGTCCAGATGGTGCACCAGGGCGGCATGCCCCACGGCGCGTCACAGGTGATGAGCGCACCCACGATCAACCTGATGCCGCACGTCATGAACGACGAGGACATCGCCGCCTTTGTCCGTGAGTACGCGGAGTCGGCCCTGCTCGCGCAGGAGGGACGAGCCGACGGCGTCGAGCTGCACCTCAACCACGACGACATCCACGAGTGGTTCCTCTCCCCGCTCACGAACCACCGCGAGGACCAGTACGGCGGCAGCCTGGAGAACCGGGCGCGCTTCGCCACCGAGTGCATCCGCGCCATCCGCGACGCTGTCGGAGACACCATGACGGTGGGAATCCGGCTCAACATCCGCGAAGAGGTGCCCGGCGGGTACGGCGTCGAGGGCGGTGTCGAGCTCGCGCAGTACTTCGAGTCGACCGGCATGGTCGACTACGTGCACGGAGTGATCGGCAGCCCCTGGGGCAACCCGAGCTACATCCAGCCCACCTACTTCGAGCCGGGCGAGTTCGCCCCCCTCGCCGGCGAGCTGAAGCAGGCCCTGTCCATCCCCGTGGTCCACACCGGGCGGATCACCGATCCGGACGTGGCCGAGCGGGTGCTGGCCGCCGGCCAGGCCGACATCGTGGGCATCGCCCGGGCGAACATCGCCGAGCCCGCACTGCTGCAGAAGGCACGCGAAGGACGTGCCCACGAGATCCGTCCCTGTGTTGGGGGAAACGAGTGCATCAGCCGCCGGTACGTCGAGGGTCTGCCGTTCGGATGCGCGGTGAACCCGGAGACCAGCCATGAGGTGGACGCCCCGTGGCCGGGGCTTCGCTCCCCCCGACGCCTGCTGGTGGTCGGAGGCGGCCCGGCCGGGATGGAGCTGGCCGCGCTCAGCCGCCAGCACGGCTTCGAAGTGGACCTCTGGGAGGCGGATGACGAGCTCGGCGGCCAGTTGCGCTTTGCCGCGAAGGCACCCCGGCACGAAGGCTATGCCGCATATCTGCGATGGCAGTCCGAACGGCTGACGTCGCTCGGCGTGAGGGTCGAGCTCAGTCACCGTGCCACTGCGGACGAGGTCCGAGTGGCGGGCGCCGACGTCGTCGCTCTCGCGACGGGCGCGACTGCACGTTGACCCCGCATCCCTGGGGTCGAAGCAGACCACGTGCACGACATCCGTGACGTCATGGCCGGGACGGCCGTGCCGGGGCACCGGGTCCTCGTCATTGCGCAGGACGACCACGTGCCTCCGCTGTCGGTCGCGGACCACCTGGCGGAGAACGGCCACGACGTCTCCATCGTCTACGCCACCCACCAGCCGGCGCCGCTGCTGGGCCGCTACATCATCGGCGCGATCCTCGGGCGGCTCGACGAGCGTGACGTGAAGTTCCACTTCATGAAGGAGGTCGTGGGCATCCACCGTGCCGGCGTCGAGGTACGCAACGTCTACTCCTGGAAGAGCCGGACCCTGGAGGGCTTCGACTCGATTGTCCTGGCGTGCGGCAGCGAGTCGGATGCCGCGCTCTACGAGGAGCTCCGCAAGGACCTCCCCGACGTGCACGTCCTGGGCGACGCGTACGCCCCGCGCCGGCTCGTCTTCGCCACCCGCCAGGCCTACGCCCTGGCGCAGGAACTCGCCGAGAAGTCGGCCTGAGAGATCGGAAGAGGAAAGATGCTGCTCAAGGACAAGGTCGCCCTGGTCACCGCCGGCGCCTCAGGGATGGGCCGGGCTGCGGCCGAGCTCTTCGCGCGCGAAGGCGCGCACGTCATCGTCGTCGACGTCAACGAGCAGGCCGCCCAGGAGACGGTGGCCGGCATCGAGGCAGACGGCGGCTCGGCCGTCGCCGAAATCGTCAACGTGCGGGACCTCGACGCACTCAAGGCCCTCTCGGACAAGGTGACGTCCGAGCACGGCAAGCTCCACGTGCTCTACAACAACGTCGGTATCCCCGGTGCCGCCGGTCTCGACCTCAGCAAGGAGGAGTGGGACACCGGCCTCGAGATCAACGCCCGGGCGAGCTTCTTCCTCAGCGGATACCTGACGGAGGCGCTGAAGGCGGGGGGCGCCGACGGCGGCGCCTCGGTGGTCTTCACCAGCTCCACCTCGGGCCTCATCGGCTCGCCGTACAGCCCGATGTACTCCTTCACCAAGGGCGGCATCGTTGCGCTCGTGCGCTCCATGGCCCTGGCGTTCGCGACGGACGGCGTCCGCGTCAACGCGGTCGCCCCAGGTTCGGTCGAGACCCCCGGTCTCCCCGCCTTCTTCCGGATCGACGACCCGGAGGAGATCGAGAAGCGGAAGCAAGCGTTCTTCGCGACCATCCCGATGGGTCGCGCGGCCCAACCCGAGGAGATCGCCAAGGTCGTTCTCTTCCTCGCCAGCGACCTCTCGTCCTACGTCACCGGAGTCACCATCCCGGTCGACGGAGGCATCACCGCGAAGTGACGGAGGTCCGCCGTCCGGACGTCTACGGCCCCGCGAACCCGTAGACGCGCGCGGCGTTGCCGCCGAGGACGGCGGAACGCTCGGAGCCTGACAGGGTCCCGAGCTGCACCGTGACGGCCTCGACGGTCCGGCGGTACGAGCCGGCCCGGAGGCAGTTCGGCCAGTCCGTGCCGAAGACCAGCCGGTCGGGGCCGAAGGTGCTCAGCAGGTGCTCGACGGGGGCGGCCAGGTCGGCGTCGACCCACCCGCCCGGTGTCGCCATGGTGGTCAGTCCCGACAGCTTGCACACGAGGTTCTCGTACGCCGCCAGCGATGCGATCTCCTGAGCCCAGGATCTGCAGGCTTCGGACTCCCAGCCCGCAGCGAGGGGCGGCTTGCCGGCGTGGTCGAGGATCAGGAGTGAGTCGGGGCAGGACTCCACGAAGGCTCTCGCCGCGCCGAGCTGTGACGCAGCCATCATCAGCTCGAAGACGAGCCCAGCCCGGCCGAGCTCCCTGACGCCGCGCCGCACCTCCGCGCGAGCCAGCCAGCCGGCCGGATCCACCTCGGCCTGAGCCTGGTGGCGGACTCCCAGCAGTCCTGCCCCGGGCGCCCGCCCTCTCAGGCGGTCCACCCGGTCGAGGACGTCAGGTGCCGCGACGTCGACCCACCCGACGACTCCGGAGACCAGCGGAGACCGGGCAGCGAGCCCCAGGTAGTCCTCGGTCTCGTCCTCACGGTTGAGGACCTGGACGAGGACAACACGCCCGACGCCGAGACCGTCGATCGCCCGCCCGAGATCGGCGAGCTCGAAGTCGCGGTTGATGGCCGCCATGGACTTCGGGTCGATCCAGGGCTGGGGACGATCCCTCAGGCGCCACAGGTGCACGTGCGCGTCCACCAGGACGTCGGCCCGGTCGGCAGGCGAGATCATCGGAGCGCTCGTGACCGATCCAGCCGTCCTACGGTGCCGACACCGTGTGGGGCCCGTCCACCTGGTTGAGAAGATGCTCGGCACGACTGCGCACCATCGGGATCAGGTCCGGCGACGTCAGCACGTACTCCCGCCGGGACTCGATGGCGTCGGCCACGAGCTCGCCGACCGCGTGGGCCGGAACCCGCTCGAGCTGGAGCCCGAAGTCGGGCTTGGGAAGCTCCTCGGCCGTCCCCGATCGGGTGAGGTCCGGGGGCCGGTTGCGCTCCGCGTCGTGGATCCTGGTCGGCACGGGTCCCGGGCAGAGCACCGACACGCCGACCTCCGGGGCGACCAGCTCCAGCTCGAGCCGCAGCGTCTCCGACAACCCGACGACCGCGTGCTTGGTGGCCGAGTAGGCGGCATTGCCACCGCCGGGAATGGTGGACAGACCCGCCAGCGAGGCGGTGTTGACCACGTGCCCGCGTCCCGCCTCCACCAGGTGGGGGACGAAGGCGCGGATTCCGTTGGCGACGCCCAGCAGGTTCACCTGGACCGTCCAGAGCCAGTCGGCGGCGGACTGCGCCCAGGCCGGTGCCGGCGAGGTGATCACTCCCGCGTTGTTGCAGACGACGTCGACCCTCCCGAACTCGCCGATCACCCGATCGGCGAGATCGTCGAGCTGCTCCGGCCGGCGCACGTCGATGCACGCGGCCAGGACGGACGCCCCCTGAGCGGCGATCTCGGCGGCGGCCCGGTCGAGCGCGTCCTGCTCCACGTCGGCGACGACGACCGTGAGCCCGCGGGATGCGAGCGCGTCGACGATCCCGCGCCCGATTCCGCTCGCTCCCCCGGTCACCACTGCGACCTGTCCCGGCTCCAGCTTCATGTCGATTCCCTCCCCGGGGATCAGTCCAGCTCGCCGTCGGCGAGTGGGGTGTGCAGGTGAGCACCGAACAGGTCCGAGCAGAACGGGTCGCTGCTCGACGACCAGCGCTCGAGCGACACCTTCGCCGCGAGGATGCGGTCGTCCCACCAGACGCCCTTGACCGTCGCCTCCGCGACACCGTAGGCGACCGCGACGCCCGCAGGGGTCAGCAGCCGGGAGCTCCTCGCCAGGTCGAAGGTCTCGCGGCGGTCGAAGAACAGGTCGATGGTGACCGCGAAGGGGCCGGCGTTCTTGCTGCGGATGACCGCGGCGGCGTCATACAAGCGCATCCGACGCCTCCTCCGTGGTGGCCGCCGATGTCCGGGGCAGCGTCTCCACGCTGAGACGGAAGGGCTCGAGCGGGTCACCGAGCGGCAGCAGGTGGTAGATCGAGAAGCTGAAGACCTCCGACACCGGAATGACGACGGGCATGATCGGGGCCGCCGCGTTGCCCGCCGTCGTCTTCCGGTCCGGGTAGGGCCCGATGAACAGGCGGATGAACGCGTAGTAGGCGGCCTCCTTGGCGAGCGCCTCCGTGTCGGCCACCACGTCCACGAGCACTCCCGCCTCGTGGCCGGTGACCGACGTGTGCGGCTCCAGCGGGCCCAGGACTGCATCGAGGCCGAAGATCCGGGTGGTCAGCCGCAGTCGTCCCTCCGCGATCGCGTCGGCGAAACGTGGCGCGGCCGCCACCGCGGCCTCCGCACCGTCGGCCCAGCTCCGGGCCTGCCGCAGCAATTCGGGCTCCCGCACACCGAGCAGGGACACCGCGCGGTAGCCCTCACGGCGGGCGCCTTCCATCAGGACCGTGTAGGGCGCCGGGTGCCACCGGGCGCCCTCGCACCGGACACCCTCCTCTGTCTCGACGTAGGTAGCCTCCGACAGATCCAGGGTGCCGCCCGGGTTCTCCTCCAGGGTGGGGTGCGACCGCTCGTAGAACGTGTGCGAGACCAGGCCGCGCACGGTGGCGGTGGCGTGGCGCGAAGGAGAGCGCACCTCGAAGCCCGTCTCGTCGAGGCTGGCCCAGATGGCGCGGCCCGAGTCCCCCGGCTCGAGGGCGAGCCCTCCGCACTCCAGCAGCTTCCCGGCGTGTGCGGCCACCGCGATCGGGATGCCGCGCAGCATCGGCAGCGCCATGAACAGGCCGATGTCGAGCGCGCGACCGGTGAGGACGCCGTCGACGCCTCGGCCGAGCAGCTCCATCACGGGTTCGGGCCCGATGAGGGCCACGACCCTTTCGACGGCGTCGACGTCCTCCACCGTCAGCGGTCCGTGCCCTGCCCCCGAGGAGGCCGGCAGGACCGGCGGGCCACCCGCTACGGCGCCGACCAGGTAGTCCTTGCTGATCTCCGTGCGAGCGATCCCGACGCGGGGTGTCCAGCCGTTGCGCTCGCAGAGCTCGTCGAAGCCGCGCAGGCAGGTCTCCAGATGGACGTCGGCGCCGGCGATCCCGAAGGAGAACACGAAGGGAACACCGTGCTCCAGGGCGGCGCGCACGTACGGCTCGACGTTGGCCGCCTGGTTGGCGGACACCTGGTCGCCCGACCCCAGCCAGTACGGTCCCCAGTCGCTGCCCGTGCCCTGGGCGACGACGGCGTCGACGCCCCAGGCGAAGGCCCGCTCGATCTCGGCCTCGATGTCGGCGGCCGGCGCGATGTGGTTCACGAATCCGAGGATCCGGACGGGTGAGCTCATGTCAGCACCTCGGCGAGTTGGTGACGAAGGACCTTGCCGGTTGCGTTGCGGGGTAGCTCGTCGACGAGGACCACGCGCCGTGGCCGCTTGTAGCCGGCCAGCCTGTCCCCGGCGAACGCGACGACGTCGTCGGCGGTGAGGGCGGAACCCTGACGAGCAACGATCACTGTCGCAACCGTCTCCCCCCAGGTCGGGTCGGGCACCCCGAAGACCGCGACGTCCGCGACGTCCGGGTGAGTCCGCAGCACCGCCTCGACCTCGGCCGGGTAGACGTTCTCTCCCCCGGTGATGATCAGGTCCTTGAGCCGGTCGGTGAGGAAGAGGTACCCCTGCTCGTCCAGGTAGCCGCCGTCGCCGGTGCGCAGCCAGCCGTCGCTGGTCAGGAGCGCCGAGGTCTCCTCGGGCAGCCCCGCGTAGCCAGGAGTGTTCTGCTCGCTCCTCACCCAGACCTCACCGAACTCACCCGGCGCGAGGCGGCCCCCGCCGGCCGGGTCGCGGACCTCGAGCTCGACCCAGGGATAGGGACGGCCGACCGAGCGATAGAGGGGGTCGTCGGGGGCCAGGTCGGGCCGGGCGGCGAGCTCGGTCACGGCCCCGGTGGTCTCCGACAGCCCGTAGACATGGTGCAGGACCGGTCCGAACAGGCGCAGAGCCGACCTCTGGGTCTCCGGGGAGATCGGCGAGGCGCCGTAGACGATCGTCGTCAGCGCCGGGAAGGTCGTCCCTTCGGGAGCCTCCTGACACAGCCGCCCGATCATCGCCGGGACCAGGAACGTATGGGTGACGCCGTCGCCGACCAGATGGTGCAGGAGTGTGGTCGCGGTCGCGTCTCCCGCGATGATCGTGGTGCACCCGGCCGCCAGGCCCGCGAGACCCCAGCTGAGGGCCCCGACGTGGAACAGCGGCGTGGCCAGAAGGCTGACGCTCCCGCCGGACAGCCCCCACAGCGGGGACGTCCGGGGCACCTTGGCCGCCAGGTTCCGGTTGGTCAGCTGAACGCCCTTGGGCCGGCCGCTGGTGCCGGAGGTGTAGACCTGGAGAACGACGGCGTCGGGGTCCGCGCCGACCGCCACTCCATCCCCGTGCTGCTGAGCGAGCCATGACTCGTAGGGCTCCCCGAGCTCCAGCACGAGGGCAGGGTCGGCCAGCAGGTCGACGGGACCCACCGCCTCCAGCAGATCCGGCTCGGCGACCAACCCCCGAGCCGCGGCATCGGCGGCGACGGCGCGCAGCTCGTCCGGCGCCAGGCGCCAGTTCACGGGGACGGCGACCAGACCGGCTCGCGCGCACCCGACGAGGGCTTCGAAGGTCTCCAGCGCGTTGCGCTGCAGCACCAGCACCCGGTCGCCCGGCACCAGGCCCGCCCGGCGGGCCCCCGCGGCGAACTGCCCCGCGCGCCGGTCCAGCTCGGCGAAGGTCAGCGAGCGGTCGCCCCGCACGAAGGCGGGGTGCTCCCGGCGCGAGGCGGGGACGTGCGGCTGTTCGGCCAACCGGTACGACGGGGGCACGGAGATCAGGCCGCCGGGGTGCCGAGATCCGTGGGCAGGCTCTTGATGGCACGCAGCATCGCGCTGCCGCCGTACGTCGGCTTGTCGTCGAGGAGCCGCGCCTCCGGGAACCTTCGCAGCAACGTCGAGAAGACGATCTCACCCTCGAGCCGGGCGAGCGCCGCTCCCAGGCAGTGGTGCGCCCCGAACGCGAACGACAGGTGATTGGTCTTGTTGGGGCGGGTGAGGTCCAGGCGCTCCGGGTCGGGGAACACTGTCTCGTCGTGGTTGGCCGCCCCCATCACGACGATGAGCGTCTGGTCCTTCTTGATCGTCTGGCCGTGAAGCTCGAAGTCCTCGTCCACCACACGGGGAAGGTAGTGGTGCGGTGAGTCGTAGCGGATGAGCTCGTCGACGGCACCCCGGACGAGGGAGGGGTCGCGCAGAAGCTGGTCCCAGCCCTCCGCCCGGTGTGTCTGCAGGGCCAGGAACCCGTTGCCGAGCAGGTTGGTGGTGGTCTCGCTCCCGCCGAAGAGCAGGACCAGGTACATGGCGAGGAGCTCCTCCTCGGTCATCACCTCGTCCTCATGGGAGTCGAGCATCGCCATGGCGAGCTCGGGGCCCTCGCCGGTACGTCGCAGCTCCGCGACGGTCCGACTGATGTACTCGCGGAAGTCGTCGATCGCCTTGTCGGCTGCGCGGAGCGAGTACTCGTCCAGCGACAGGAGCCGCCCGACCGCCTCGGCCCACTCCCAGATCTGGTCACGGTCGGACTGCGGGATGCCGATCAGGTCGCAGATCACCCGGACCGGGAGCCGGTTGGCCACGTCGCGCTTGATGTCGTGGTCCGGCCTGGCCAGCATCTCCTCGATGAGGTCGTCGGTGTGGGCCTGGATCGACTCGCGGAGTCGCTCGATGCGACGGGCCGTGAACGCCCTCATCCCGATCCGGCGGAGCCGCTGGTGCTCTTCCCCGTCCTTGCGGGAGAGGAACTCGCCCTCGAAGTCGAGCACCTTGAAGAAGACGTCGTGCAGCTCCTCGGGGAGCTTGCTGAAGGTTCCCTCGGCGTACTCGCCGTACCGGTAGGCGTTCTGCCGGATCGGGTACTTGCCGGCCATGACGTCCTTGACATCGGCATGGTGGGTGACCAGCGTGGCCGGCCCTCCGTGCCAGCGGACCACCCCGGTTCCCTCGCGCCACCGTCGATACATCGGGTACGGCCAGGCGATGGTCTCGGGATCAGCCGCGAAGAACGCGGTGATCTCCGCGTCGTCTGCTTCGCTCGTCAGCGTATCCATAGTATTGATAGTCATGATTCTCCGCAATTTACTCCGGGTAGAGACTGGCGTCAACGGTCTCCTCGGAGAGGTCGACCGCGGGAACGAGGAGCCAACCGACCAGCGCTGCGAGCAGCGCGAACGTCGCCGAGACCACGGCGGCGGCGACGTACCCCGGTTCGGTGGGCTGGAGGGATCCCGGCGGGTTCCTGGCCGCGAGGACCGCGGTGACGGTGGCGATACCGACGCTTCCCCCGAGCAGGCGAAGGACCTGGTTGACGCCGATGGCGCTCGCCGTGCGCTCCCCCGGGGTCCCGGCCACGATGACGGCGGGCATGGCGGAGTAGGCCACGCCGATGCCCACCCCCAGCACGGCCATCATCACGGCGAAGTGCCAGGTGCGGTCGTGGAGCAGCGCCAGGACGCCGAACGAGAGCGCCACCGCCAGGGCCCCCAGGGGCAGCACCGGGCGCAGACCGGTACGGTGCCCGAGTCGTCTCGCCAGGTGCGGTGAGACCAGGCTGGCCAGGGCCATCGGCATCATCACCAGCCCGGTGGCGAAGACGGAGAACCCGAGCCCGAGCCCGTCGGAGGGCTCACGCTGCATCAGCAGGATCGCCGTCGCCACGCCTCCGAAGAGGGACAGGCCGAGCAGGATGGCAGCGAGGTTGACCCCGACCGCCCCCCGGCCGAACGCCAGCCTCAGGTCCACCAGCGGGTCGCTCCGCCGCAGCTCGACGAGCACCCAAGCCAGGAGCAGGACAGGACCCGACGAGCCGAGCACGGCCACCTGCCAGGTGTCCCACCCCCAGGCATGGCCGCGGGAGACCACCAGCAGGATCGCCCCGAGCCCTCCGCCCAGGAGCACCGCGCCCGGAAGGTCGATCCTGATCCGGTGGGCGTCCTGGCCGGCGGGTGGGACACGGCGCCAGACCCACACGGCGCCGACCACCGACACCAGCAGGGCGAAGCCGAAGGCGGCGCGGTAGCCGGAGAGCATCACGCACAGACCCATGACCGGGTTCCCGAGCCCCACGCCCACCGCAATGCTCGTGGAGAGCACCGCGAGAGTGCGCTGCATGGTCGGGCCGCTCAGCTGCGCACGCGCGATGCTCACTGTCAGCGGGATCATGGCGTACCCCAGCCCCTGCAGCGCCCGGGCCACCAGGAGTGCCGGGAACGACGGCAGCGCCGCCCCCAGCAGCGACCCTGCCGCCACGACGAGCATCGCCACGACCAGTACGCCCCGCCGCAGCCTGCCGTCGGAGATCCGGGACACCACAGGCGTCAGGACCACTCCCACCAGGAGGGTGATGATCGGGAGCCACTGTGCGGCCGAGACCGAGACATTCCTCTCGCGCGCGACCTCGAGCACGATCGGCTGGCCAAGACCCGAGACGACGGCGCCGGTCAGCGCCGCGAACGACAGGCAGGCGACCAGGCCTCCTTCGCGGGCCTTCGAGCCGGGAGCAAGCGTGCCCGCCGCAGCATCCACGTCAGGCGAGTTCCAGGAGCGTCGCGTTGGCCATGCCCCCGCCCTCGCACATGGTCTGCATCCCGTAGCGGAGCCCTTCCCGACGCATCCGGTGCACGAGCGTGGTCATGAGGCGGGCACCGGTGGCCCCCAGCGGATGGCCGAGGGCGATGGCACCGCCCTGGGGGTTGGTACGCGCCGGGTCCGCACCCGTCTCACGCAACCAGGCCAGGGGGACGCTCGCGAACGCCTCGTTCACCTCGAATGCACCGATGTCACCCAGGGCAACCCCGGATCGCTTCACCAGGCGCTCGGTGGCCGGGATCGGACCGGTCAGCATGAGCACCGGATCGGACCCGGTGACCACGAGAGTGTGGAGCCGCGCCAAGGGCTCGAGCCGGAATCGCCGCACGGCGTCGGCAGAAGCCACCATCAGGGCCGCGGCTCCGTCGGACACCTGGCTCGCGAGGGCGGCGGTCAGCCTGCCACCCTCCCGGAGCGGGCTCAAGGAGGCCAGCTTCTCCGCCGTCGAGCCGCGGCGGGGTCCCTCGTCGACCCTGACCCCGCCGACGGGCACGATCTCGTCGTCGAAGACCCCGGCGTCGATGGCGTCCACGGCCCGGGCGTGGCTCTCCAGCGCGAACTCCTCCATCTCGGCGCGAGCGATGCCCCATCGCTCCGCGATGAGCTCGGCTCCGCGGAACTGGGAGATCTCCTGGTCGCCGTACCGCTCGGCCCACCGAGCCCCCCCTCGGGGGTGGGCCATGCCGTGCTCGAGCCCGATCGTGGTCGGCGACGCGATCGGGACCTGGCTCATCACCTCCACCCCGCCGGCGACGACGAGGTCCTGGGTACCGGCCATGACCGCCTGGGCCGCGAAGTGCACGGCCTGCTGGGAGGACCCGCACTGTCGATCGATCGTGCTCCCGGGGATCGACTCGGGGAGCCCCGCCGACAGGGCGGTGATCCTGGCGATGTTGGAGGCCTGGGGCCCCATCTGTCCCACACAGCCCCAGAGCACGTCGTCGATGGCTGCGGGGTCGACGCCCGATCGCTCGACCAGCGCCTGCAGCACCGTGGCGCCGAGGTCGGCGGGATGGGTGCCGGCGAGAGCGCCCCCGCGCTTCCCGACCGCGGAGCGGACGGCCTGAACGATGTACGCCTCAGCCACGATCGCTCTCCCCCATCCAGGAGGGGTTCCGCTTGTCGAGGAACGCGCGCGCACCCTCCGCCAGGTCTGCCCCGTGGAAGAAGGTCAGGTTCAGGAACTGGGCGGCGTCGAGGGTCTGCGCGGCCGGCATGTCGGCGATCAGCGTGAACGCTTTGCGACCCAGCCGGACGGCCGCCGGGCTTGCCTGTGAGAACCAGCCCGCGTACTCGTCGGCGGCCTCCCACAGAGCGTCGACGTCGTCGCAGACCCTGCTGACGAAGCCGACGTGGTGCGCCTCCTCGGCGTCCATGGGCCGCCCCGACAGCAGCAGGTCGAGGAGGAGCTTGCGCGGAAGCGACCGGGACAGGTGGGCCACGATGATCATCGGGAACAGACCCATCCGCACCTCTGGCATGGCGAAGCGGGCCCGGCCCGTGGCCAGCACGACGTCGCAGAGGCCGGCCAGCCCCATGCCGCCTGCGTAGGCGGGCCCGTCGACCAGCGCCACCAGCGGCTTGGGTGCCTCGAGTGCGAGCCGGTGCAGGTCCACGATGGCCTGCGGCCATCCGTAGGCGTCCTCGGCCGAGAACTCCCCGAGCCGCTGCATCTGGCGGAGATCGCCTCCGGCGCAGAACGCCGGACCACGGGCCGCGATCGCCACCGATCGGACCTCCTCGTCGGCCAGGGCCGCCCGCGTCGCCTCGAGGAGCGCCGTGGAGAGCTCGGTGTCGAGCGGGTTCCGGTCGTCGGGCCGGTTGAGGGTCAGGACGGCCATGGTGCCCCGTCGCTCGACGAGGACGGCCGGACCCGCAGAGGTCTCACTCATCGGGGATCTCCATCCGGAGCAGCCACGCGTACATCACCTTCCCGAGGTGGTCCGAGCGCAGCGACATCGTCCCCCCGCCGTCGAGGGCACCGGTGAGGACGAAGTTCAGCGCCCTGATGCCCGGCATCTCGTAGCGGGTCACCGTCCCCCGGACGAGGTCTCCGAAGTGCTCGGCCACCCGTTCCTGGGTCACGGTGCGACGCAGGATGTCGTAGCCCTCGTCGTCGTAGGCGACCAGGCCGACGTTGCAGGTGTCCCCCTTGTCGCCCGAGCGACCGTGAGCGATGTCGACGACGCGCATCTCAGGCCTCCAGGGTCTCGACCGACTGGACCACGAGCTCGCGCGGGATCAGGCACGGCCAGATCGCGTACAGCTCCTTGAGGGGGGGCCGGGTGCCGACTCCGGCGACACCGGCGGGGCCGTTGTTGTAGAGCGGCACACTCTCGGTGAAGATCTTGCGGGCCTCCTCGGCCGTGGGACAGCGAGTGGCGTAGCGCACGACGATCTCCGTTGTCTCGGGGTCCTCCGGAGGCGGGACCCGGCCGCCCCACATGGACGTGTGCCCCGGGTACTCGACGATCTCCTCGCCATGGACCAGGCCGGCAAGCTCGAGCCGTCGCTTGAGGAAGGCGATCCCGCGCTGGGCCTTCTGCCAGGCGTCGGGCCAGGTGTAGGTGAACTGAGCCTCGCCGACGAACCCGGCCCGGTATCCCATGTTCACCTTCAGGGTCGCGGGACGCTCCCGTCCGGTGCCCCCGCTGATCCGCACCCGATCGGGGCCGATCTCCTCGAGCCGGACGTTGCTGAAGTCCGCGGTGACGTCGGCCGTCAGGTAGCTCGCGGGGTCGAGGATCTCGTAGACGAGCTGCTCGCTGACCGTGCCGATGTCCACCCGGCCACCCGTCCCCGGGGTCTTGGTGAGGATGGCCGTCCCGTCCTCGGAGACCTCGGCGATCGGATAGCCGAGGTCCTCCAGGTCCGGTACGGACTCCCACCCGCCGGCGTAGAGGCCGCCGGTGGCCTGGCCGCCGCACTCGATGGCGTGGGCGGTGATGGTGCCCATGCCGAGCCGCTCCCAGTCGTCGCTCGCCCAGCCGAACTCGTGGATCATGGGGCCGAGGTAGAGCGCGATGTCGGTCACGCGCCCGCAGACCACGACGTCCGCTCCTGCGCGGAGCGCCTCGACGATCCCCTCGCTCCCGGTATAGACCGCCGCGTGGGTCAGCCGCTCGCGCACGGTGTCGAGCGCGGCACCGGTATCGAGGTTGGTGAAGGAGACACCGTCCGCCGCGAGCGCGTCGATGCGGGACTCGATGTCGTCCCCCGTGACGACCGCGATCCGCAGGCCGGTGAGCCCGAGCTCCTGACACAGCTCGACCACCCGCTGGGCAGCCGCCCGGGGGTTGGCCCCGCCTCCGTTGGTGACGACCTTGATGCCCTTCGCGGCACACCCGGGGAGGGCTCCTCGCAGCAGCTCGCAGCATGTCGCGGGTGTACCCGTGGTCGGGGTTCTTCGCGCGCTGCTTCGCGAGGATCGACATGGTCAGCTCCGCGAGGTGGTCGCAGCACAGGTAGTCGATGTCCCCGCGCTCGACCATGTCCAGCGCCGGCTGCACGCGGTCGCCCCAGAAAGCCATTCCGGCACCGAGGCGAAGGGTTCTCGCCGCTCCACGGGTAGTCACGAGAGCCCCAGGATCCGGGCGAGGTTCCCGCCGAGGATCCCCGCCTCCTCGTCTGCGGTGAGGCCCAGCGCGCGGACGGCGGCGATCTCGGCGGCCGGATCGGTCATCGGCCAGTCCGAGCCGAAGACCACGCGGTCGGCTCCGTGGGAGCGGATCAGCGCCACGATCCGGTCACGGTCGAGCTCCGCCATGGTCGGTGGCCAGGAGGTCTCGAGCGTGACCGACGATCCGACGACGTGGTCCTCGGCCTCGTCGAGACGGTGGTAGCCGCCGTAGTGGCACGCGATGAGCTGGAGGCCCGGGAGGGAGTCCGCGAGCCTCCGCAGCAGGTGCGGCGCCCCGCGACGGTTCGCCTCCTCGTCCTCCCCTGCTCCGACATGCGTCACGACGGGCATCCCCTCCTCGGCGAGAGCCGCGAGGATGTCACGCACGCGGGGGTCGTCGAGGGACAGCGCCTGGAAGAGCGGGTGAAGCTTGACGCCGACGATGCCGTTGTCCTTGAGGTGCCGGATGTTCTCCTCGATCGAGAGGTCGGGGTGGACCGTCCCCATCGGCACGAGCCGGTCCCGGGGGACCCTGCCGATGAACTCGTTCGTACGTGCGACGTTCGAGGGTTTGATGGCGACCCCGAGGGCCAACCCCTTGTCGATTCCCGCCGTGTCCATCGTCTCGAGCAGACCCGACAGCTTGCCGTTGTAGCGCAGCGGCATGCCCGCGGGTCGCTGCTTCTGCATCGCGTCGGCGATGTGGTCGGGCCACACGTGCATGTGACAGTCGATGATCACGACCGAATCCCCTTCCCTAGCCGTCCTGTTCGCGGTCCTTCACCAGCTTCTTGGCGAGCGAGTCGAGGATCACCTCGGTCGAGCCCTCGTAGATGCGCATCGGCCGCGCGTCGCGGTAGAGACGCTCGATCTTGCTGCCGCGCACGAGGCCGAAGCGGCCCATGACCTGCACACATCGATCGGTCACCCGGCCCGCGGCCTCGGTCGCGCCGACCTTCGCGATGGAGGACAGGTGAAGCCGCTCCGAGCGGGTCGCGCGCCGCCGCCGCGGCTGCCCGGTACGTCATCGCCCGCGCCATCTCGATCTCGACCCAGCTCACGGCGAGCTTTGACGGGACCGGACCGAGCTGCGACAGCGGGACTGCCGAACTGGGTGCGGCCGGTGGCGTGGCGCAGAGCCTCCTCGAGCGCGGCCTGCGCTACCCCCACCGCGGCGCCCGCGACCGACACCCGGAACATCGCCAGGGTGGCCAGCATCAGCTTGAAGCCACGCCCGGCATCACCGAGCCGGTGGTCTAGCGGGGACGTGCACGTCGTCGAAGCACGACGTCGCCCAGCACATGCGGGGCGATGATCTGGTGGGGCGCGCTGACCGTCACGCCCGGCGTCGCGGCGGGGACCAGCACCAGCGAGTAGCCGTCGCCCTCCTTGCAGAGGACGCTGTAGAAGTCGGCGTCTCCGGCGTTGGTGATGAACGACTTGTGGCCGTTGATCACGAGCTCGCCGTCCACCTCGCGGAGCGTGGTGCTGATCGCGCGAAGATCGGAGCCGACGTCTGGCTCTGTCAGGGCCAGAGCCGCGATCGCGTCGAGCGTCGCCACACGGGGCAGCCAGTGCTTGCGCACTCCGTCGGTGCCGCCGGCCGAGACGGCGAACGACCCGATCCCCTGCATGGCGAACATCGAGTCGAGGTGGGCGCTTTCGAACGCGAGGGCCTCGCGCACGACGGTCACCGCGAGCGAGTCGACAGCCTCGAAGCGGCCCCCGTATTCACCGGCGACCACCACGGAGGCCAGGCCGGACGCGTTGAAGCCGCGCCCGCACGTCCGGGTCGAAGCGGTCGCCCTCGTCGGCCCGGTCGGCGACGTCGGCGCACGCGGCGGCAAGCTGTCGCGCCTCCTCCTGCAGCGTGCGGTATCGCTCAGGAAGCTCGAAGAGGCCCTCCTCTGCCGTCACCTCGCGGCCTCCGGCGGGCGCTGGTTGAAGTTGCGGCCGAAGAGGAGCGACGCGATGCGGATGCGCTGCATGGCCGGGGTGCCGCCGGCGATCGCCCAGCCGTGCGAGTCGCGGTGCAGGCGCTCGATGCCGTACTCCTCGGTGTAGCCGTTGCCGCCGTGCATCTGGATGGCCAGGTCGGTGACCTTCTTGGCCATCTCGTTGGCGAAGCACTTGGCGAGCGACACCTCGTAGGCGTCCGGAAGGCCGTTGCCGGCGTTGACCGTCGCCCGCTGGATCAGCAGGCGAGCGGCCTCGACCTGCAGCGCCATGTCGGCAACGGTCATCTGCACGTTCTGGAAGTCGACGATGGGCCGCCCGAACTGCTCGCGCTCCTCGACGTAGGCCTTGGTGCGGTCGAGCGCGGCCTGGCCGATGGCCAGGCTCATCGTGGAGTTGCCGAGACGCTCGATCGAGAAGACCCCGAAGAGCTTGTTGAAGCCACCGGCCTCGATGACCAGGTTCTCCTGGGGGACCCTCACGTCGTCGAAGTAGAGGTCAGCGCTGGGGATGCCACGAAAGCCCATCAGCCTCTCCTGCGCGCCTGCGGAGAAGCCCGGGGTGTCGCGCGGCACGATGATCGCGCCGATGCCCTTGGCGCCCGGCTCGTCGGTGAGGCGGCAGTAGAGCAGGTAGTGGTCGGCGTGGCCGCCGTTGGAGATCCAGCGCTTGTTGCCGTTGATCACCCACTCGGCAGCCCTCGAGCCGGGCCCGCGTGCGCATGTCGGTCGCGGCCGATCCGGCGTCCGGCTCGGAGATGCCGACCGCCATGCTGATCTCGCCCGGGCCGAGCGGGGAAGGTAGCGTCTGCTTCTGCTCCTCGCTCCCGAAGAACTCCAGCACCCGGATCGGGCCCGGTGTTCGCCTCGAAGACCTGGAACGCGGCCGGCCGGCACTCCTTGGCCAGCTCCTCGATCACGATGAGCGCGTCCATCAGCGTGCCACCCTGGCCGCCGTACTCCTCCGGGATGGCGATCCCGAGGAAGCCCATGTCGGCCAGGCGCTTGACCTCGTCCTCGGGAAGGGGAGTCCGGTCGGCGTCCCACTGCGCGGCCTTGGGTGCGTACACGTCGCGAGCGAGCTCAGCCGCGAGCTGACGCAGCTGCTGCTGCTCCTGGGTCAGGTGGAAGCCGGACAAGGCGGGACCCCTCTTCGCCTCGGGGTAGCGGAACTCCGCTCCCTAATGGATGATAACTATGATCACCATATCAAGGGATACTGGACGCGACAACAGCCGCCTGCCGACAATGTGAGCGAGGAGAAGCCATGAGCGAGCCGAACACCGACCACTTCGACCTGCAGGGGCGAGTGGCTCTGGTCACGGGAGGGAGCCGAGGCCTGGGGCGCGCGATGTCGATGGGCTTCGCCCGGGCCGGGGCGGACGTCGTGGTGGCCAGCCGGGACGGCGACGCCTGCCACAGGTTCGCCAAGGAGCTCCGTGCCGCCACGGGCGTTCGCGCTCTCGGGATCGGCGCCCACGTGGGCCGCTGGACGGACCTGGACCAGCTCGTCGAGCAGGTCTGGGCGGAGCTCGGCCGCATCGACATCCTGGTCAACAACGCCGGCATGTCTCCTCTGTACGACTCGGTCGAGAACGTGTCGGAGGAGCTGTTCGACAAGGTTCTCGGCGTGAACCTCAAGGGGCCGTTCCGGCTGATGGCCACGGTCGGCAGCCGGATGGCGGCCGGCGAGGGGGGCTCGATCATCAACATCAGCTCCGCGGGAGCCGTCCACCCGCAAGCCTCACATCCTTCCCTACGCAGCGGCGAAGGCCGGGCTCAACGCCCTCACGGTCGGTTTCGCGCACACGTTCGGTCCCAAGGTCAGGGTCAACGCCATCATGGCCGGCACCTTCTTGACGGACGTCAGCAAGGCCTGGGACATGGACGCCTTCGCCGAGCGGGCCGCGACGTTCGCGCTCAAGCGCGGCGGCGACGCCCGAGGAGATCGTCGGGGCCGCCCTGTACCTCGCCAGCGACCTGTCCTCCTACACCACCGGCTCGATCCTGACCGTCGACGGCGGCCAGCCCTGACCGACCGTCAGGCGTACCAGCTCGGCCAGTCCCCAGGCTGGTGATTGCCGGGCGCCAGTCGTACCCGGTCCTTGGCCCCCAGCACCTCCGGGTAGTCGCGCACGTCGGCGAAGTAGAGGTAGGACTGCACCCGGTCGGCGAAGAGCCACCGGTCGTCCTCCCGCACGTAGGTGTCCAGGTAGCGCATCGCGGTAAGCATCGGCGCCCCGTCGCGCCACACCTCGGCATGCGAGGAAACGATGCCGGTGGCGTGGCCGTCGTCCTCGAAGTCGACGACGTGCCCGTGCACGAAGTGGTTCGTCGGCCCGAGAACGTCGAAGCGCTGGCGGAAGTAGTCGGCGACACCGTCACGCCCCTGGCCCTTGACCGTCCCCGCGTGCGTGCGCAGCGTTCCGCGGGGCGTGAAGAGCCCGACGACTCCGTCGAGGTCGTGGTCGTCGACGAGGAAGCCGTAGCGGACCACGAGGTCCGCGACCTCCTGGCGGTCCTCCAGCCGTCTCAGCCGTCCGGCGACCGCGTCGCCCGTGAGCTCCGGCGCGCTCACGACTCGGACGTCTCCGGAGCGTCGTCCAGCGAGATGCCATGGAAGTCGCCGATCTCGACGTACACGTTGCGGTAGAACGTCTTGGCCTTCGACTTCATCTTCACCGTCTGGCTCGAGCCACTCTTGTAGTTGGACCGGTACGTCGGGTCGTCGATGACACCGATGTCCTCGAGCTCGTAGACGCAGACGTAGTTGGGCCTGCCCTCCAGCGACTTGTAGCGACGAGCCCGCACGAACCCGGGGACGGCTCCGACCTTCTCCGGGATGTGTTCCTCGTCGTACCAGGTGTTGAACTCCTCGTCGATCTCCTCAGGGATGTCGAACATCGCGATCATCATCCCGGGCCGGCGCTTCTTCTCCGACATGTGTGCTCTCCTTGCGTTCGGTCCATCGGGTCAGACCAGCTGGGGGACCACGGCGGTCCCGAACAGCTCGAGCTGCTTCATCGCTTCCCCGTGCGACAGGCCCTGCCAGTGGGACTTGAAGAGGAACAGCGTCATGCCGAGCTCCTGCTGGAGCCGGCCGAGCTGGTCGACCACCTCTTCGGGACTCCCCAGGAGGAAATGGCTGTCGACGTCGATCCCCGACTCACCGTGCGTGGGCTGGTTCTCCCCCGACAGACCCCAGCGCGCGTAGGTGCGGTAGCGCAGCTCGCTGCGCTCCCGGGCGATCCGCCGGGCCTCGTCGCGCGAACCTGCGACGATCAGCTCACGGCGCACCGGGAACTCCCCATCGGTGGACAAGCCGTGCTCCTGGCGCACCTGGAGGTACTCCGCCCTGAGGGTGCGCAACTCGTCATGGGACGGGAAGGGAGGCACGTACCACGCGTCGCCGAGGCGAGCGGCCCGGCGAACTGCGGGGGTGGACTGGCCACCCACCCATACCGGAGGGCCTCCGGACTGGACCGGCTGGACCGAGGGAAGCACGCCCTCGACCGACCAGTGCTTCCCGGTGACGTTGACCTCCTCTCCCGACCACATGGCTCGGACCAGCGTCAGGCCCTCCTCGAACCGGGAGATCTTCTGCTTGGGGTCCACTCCCATCGCCTTGAACTCCCGGTCCGCGTACCCGAGGGCGGCTCCGAAGACGACCCGGCCGTCGGTGACGGCGTCCAAGGTGGCGACCGACTCGGCCGTCTCGACCGGGTTCACCATCGACAGCAGGGAGATCCCGATCAGCGCGCGCATGGTCGCCGCGTGCTGGGCGAGGTAGCCGAGGTAGGGAACCGGTTGGTAGTACCGCAGCTCGGTACCCACGAAGTGCTGCCCGCACGACATCAGCGAGAAACCGAGCTGCTCGGCGGTCGTGACGAGCTCGACGTGCTCGTCGAGCTGCTGCCGGTACGGCGTCTCCGCGCCGTAGATCGGAGTCGGGAGGATCCCGAAGGCCAGTCCACTCATCGGCTCAGCCTCGCTGCCTGATCGTCGTCTTGTGCCGGTCCATGTCCTTCCACCCCAGCGCGTCGTCGGCGATGAGGACGGCCTGGATGTTGGCCGAGCCCTCGCCGGTCTGCCAGAGCTTCGCGTAGTTCAGGTAGACGCTGATCGGGAGCTCGTCGCTGAACGCGAAGCCCCCGAAGATCTCCGCCGTCGCCTGTGCGGCCCGATTGCCCACCTCGCCGGCGTAGTACTTGGCGATCGAGCTTTCGCGGGTCGCGATGTCGCCGCCGTCGTAGCGAGCGGCGGCCGCCTCCACCAGCGCGCGAGCCGCGGCCACCTCGCAGGTCATGTCGGCCAGCTGCTTCTTGATGAGCTGGAACCCACCGATCTTCTGGCCGAAGGCCTCCCGCTGGTCGGAGTAGGCGAGTGACGCGTCGAGGCAGGCCTGGGCCAGGCCGACGCTGCGGGCAGCCACCGAGAGCCGGCCGAAGTCCATCGCGGTCATGGCGACCTTGAAGCCCTCGCCCTCCTCGCCCAGCAGGTTGGCGGACGGCACGCGTACGTCGGTCAGCGAGATCGCGTTCGTCGGCATGAGTGCGCCCAGGACCCGGCAGGGAACCCGGCTGGTCTCGAATCCGTGCGTGTCGGTGGGCACGACGAAGGCGCTCACTCCACGGTGGCCTGCTGACGGGTCGGTCTTGGCGTACACGATGGCGACGTCTGCGACGTTGGCGTTGGTGATCCACATCTTCGAGCCGTTGATCACATAGTCGTCGGCGTCGCGCACGGCGCGGGTGCGCATGGCACCCAGGAAGTCGGACCCGCCGTCGGGCTCGGTCATGGCATTGCACCCGAGCACGCGGGCCGAGAGGAGGCCGGGGACGTAGCGCTCGACGAGCTCGTCGCTGCCCCAGTTGTGGATCGTGAGCGGAACGGTGCAGGCCTGGAGGTTCATGCCCGCCGACATCGGCGGGTAGACATAGGCCAGCTCCTCGGCGACCGCGGCCAGCGCCCGGAAACCCGCAGCGGTGCCACCCTCGGCCTCCGGGAAGATGCAACCGAAGGCACCGAGATCCCCGAGCTCGCGGTAGAGGTCGTGCGGGAACTCGCCCGCCTGCTCCAACTCCTGGAAGCGGGACCGCACCCGCTTCTCGCCCCAGTCGCGGATCACGCTGCGCAGTGCGGCGATGTCCTCGTCGGCGATCGCGGCGGACGCTGTGGTCATGTCCGGGTCACTCTCCTTCGGCTGTCACCGGTCGAGGTACTCGCGCACGCTGGCCGGAACGCCCAGGACCACCCGGTGCCCCTCGTGCTCGAGCGCCAGGCCCCGCCCGTCCCACGAGGCCCGCCAGCGACGCAGGTCGATCAGGTGCGTCACCGCCTCGAGCATGAGCTCCCGGCGCTGCGCCGGGGTGGAGGCGTCCTGGTTGGTCCGGATCGCCACCAGCTCATCGAGCTGCGCCCGCGACAGACCCGCCAGCTCGGCGAGCGCCGCATCGACGCCCAGGGCCACGGGCGCGAGGTACAGGTCCTCGACGTCGTGGGGCCGCGGGCTCATACGTTGACGCCCAGCAGCTCGTCGAGCACCTCCTGGGTGTGCTCCCCGATGGACGGGACGCCCTGGTAGGTCGGGCCGGGGTAGTCCTTGAGGTGCAGGACGGGTCCCGGGGTCAAGACCCGTCCGAGGACGTCGCTGCCAGTGATCTCGACCAGCGTGCGCTCCAGGAAGTGGGGGTCCTCGACGATGTCGCTCGCGTCGTTCACCTGCGAGCACACCACCTCGAACTCGTCGAGCGTGCCGAGGACCTCCTTGCGCGGCCGTGCCCCGACCCACGTCTTGACCATCTCCTGCAGCTCATCGTTGTGCTTCATCCGCTCGGCGTTCGTGGCGTAGCGGGGGTCTTCGATCAGCTCGGGGCGCCCCATCGCGGCGAAGAGCCGCTTGGCGATGCCCTGGTTGGAGGCCGCGATGGACAGCCACTTGCCGTCGGCCGCCTGGTAGACACCACGGGGTGAGGCGGACCCCGTGCCGTTGCCCACCCGGCCCTGGACGAAGCCCGTACCGGTGTAGTTCAGGATCATGTCGCCGATGATGAACATCAGCGGCTCGTACAGCGCGACGTCGACGTGGTCCCCGCCGCCGGTCCGCTCACGCCGGAACAGGGCCATCGCGGTGCCCATCGCTGCGGAGATGCCGGCGATGGAGTCGGCGAAGCCGAACGGTGGCGAGGTGGGCGGGGAGTCCGGCCAGCCGTTGATGTACGCGAAGCCGCTGCCCGTCTCGGCGACGGTGCCGAAGCCGGGGCGCTCGCGATACGGGCCGGTCTGGCCGAAGCCCGACACGCTGGTCATCACCAGGCCGGGGTGGCTCGCCGCGAGGGCCTCGTAGCCGAGGCCCCACTCGTCCATGCGGCCGGGGCGGAACGACTCGATCACGACGTCGACCTTCGCCGACAGCTGCCGGACCAGGTCGCGGCCCTGCTCGGACCTCAGGTCGATCCCCACCGAGCGCTTCCCCGAGTTGAGGCGCGCGAACCCGAGCGACTGGCTGCCCTTCATGCGGTGTCCACTGACGGGCATAGTCGCCGTGCGTCGGGTCCTCCACCTTGATGACGTCGGCGCCGAAGTCGCGCAGCATGCGACCACAGGTCGGTGCGGCGTACATCGTGCCGAGCTCCAGCACGCGGATGCCCGCGAGCGGCCCGGCCGACGAGGATGGCGGAGTCATCAGACCCTCCACTGGAGGTGCTTGACTTCGAGGTACTCGCGCATGCCCCACTCTCCGAGCTCGCGTCCGATGCCGCTCCGCCCGTAGCCCCCGAACGGTGCGTCAGGACGCATCGCACCGCCTCCGTTGATCCACACCGTCCCGGCCCGGATCTGCAGAGCGACCCGGCGAGCCTCCTCGGGGTCGTCGCACCACACGTTGGCGGCCAACCCGTAGGCGGTGTCGTTCGCCAGCCGGATCGCCTCGTCGGTGTCCTTGAACGGGACCAGGACGGCGACAGGACCGAAGATCTCCTGCTGGCAGGCCCGCGCATCGTGCGGCAGGTTGCCCAGCAGCACCGGATTCACGAAGTAGCCCTTCTCCGGAAGGGGCTTGGTGACCTCCAGGAGCTTCTTGCCGCCGACCGCGAGGGAGTCCTCGATGAAGCCGCGAACCCGTCCTTCGTGGTCGGGCCGGATCATCGGACCGATGTTCGTCGCCGGGTCCCAGGGGTCGCCGACGATCATCTGGTCGAAGGCCGCCGCGCTCGCCTCGAGGAACTCGTCGTACTTGCTCTCGTGGACCAGGAGCCGGGCCAGGGCGGCGCAGCCCTGGCCGCCGTTGCGCGACCAGCGCAGGTGCATGTCGACGGCGATCTTGCGGACGTCGACGTCCGGCAGGACGATGCTCGGCGACTTGCCGCCCAGCTCCAACGTCACACCGGTGAGGTTCTGTGCCGCCTGGGCCATGATGGAGGCGCCGACCGCGTCCGAGCCGGTGAACGAGACCCGGTCGACGCCGGGGTGCGAAGAGAGCTGACGTCCCACGTCGACCCCCCCGATGATCACATTCATGACACCGGGGGGCAGGCCCGCCTCCTTGATGAGCTCGCCCAGGAACAGCGTGGTCAGTGGCGTCCGGGGGGAAGGCAGCAGGACGACGGTGCACCCTGCGGCCAGCGCGGCGCCGAACTTGAACACCGCGAGATTCAGCGGGTAGTTGTACCCGGTGATGGCCGCCACCACTCCCACCGGGTCGTGAACGACGTCGCTCATCGTGGGGTGAGGCTTGTCGTAGCCGCCCAGGTGGATTGTGCGGTCGACCTTCGCCGCCTCCGCGGCCCAGCGGAGGTGCTCTTGCACCGCCATCTTGACCTGGAGGTACTCCGCGAGGGAGACGGGAGTTCCCACCTCGTTCACGATGGACGGAAGCAAGCGGTCAGCGGCGCCCTCGAGCACGTCGGCGAGGCGGTGGATGTGCCGCGAGCGCTCCTCGCCCGACAGGGCGGCCCACGCAGGGAAGGCGGCTCGCGCAGCCGCGACGGCCTCATCCACCTGGGAAGGGGAGGCGCCACCGACGGTCGCGATGACCTCTTCGGTCGCGGGGTTGATGACGTCCCAGGTCTCCCCCTGAGGCTGGACTTCAGCGCCCCCGACGAGGAGTGTCCTGGTCTCGGGAACCCAGTGTTCCATCGGGTGGCGCGGGCGCTCAGTCGTGCTGGTCATGCGGTTGCTCCCTTCGTCGGCCGGCTCTCGGCCGAGGTGCTGTCGTAGGTGTCGGGGGTGATGCCGTCCTCACGGAGCGCAGCCTTGCGCACCTTCTCCGACGGCGTCTTGGGCAGCGCGTCGACGACGCGGACGTAGCGCGGGATCGCGAACGCGGGGATGCGGCCCCGGCACCAGGCCAGCAGCTCCTCGGGGTCGACGGAGGCGGAGGCCACGACCACGGCGAGCACTTCGTCCTCGCCCGCGTCCTGGTCGGCCGGGACCCCGATCACCGCGGCCTCGACGACGGCCGGATGCCCCAGGAGCGCCTGCTCGACCTCGTAGGAGCTGATGTTCTCCCCCCGGCGCCGGAGCGCGTCCTTGTAGCGGTCGACGAAGTAGTACCAGCCGTCCTCGTCGCGACGGAGCGCGTCGCCGGTGTGGAACCACAGGTTGCGCCAGGCCTCGACGGTCTTCTCCGGCATGTTGTAGTAGCCGATGCTGCAGGTCCAGGGGTGCACCGGGCGCACGACCAGCTCGCCGACCTCCCCCACCGGGACCTCCTCGTCGGTCTCGGGGTCGACCAGCCGTACGTCGAACCACTCGTTGTCGGCGAGCCCGGCGGCACCGGCGGGCCGCTCGACGCCGTACGGGGACATGATCGGGGCCGACGTCTCGGTCAGGCCGAAGACCTCGACGAAGGCCTCGATGCC
The DNA here is from genome assembly GCA_963805655.1 of uncultured Actinomycetota bacterium. Classification (GTDB taxonomy): domain Bacteria; phylum Actinomycetota; class Actinomycetes; order Propionibacteriales; family Nocardioidaceae; genus CAWDVB01. Next base: position 116,720 of record CAWDVB010000002.1, read on the forward strand.
GTAGCGCTCCTTGAACTGGTCGACGATCGAGCTGGCGGTTGGCGCCGCGTACACGCAGCGCAGCCGGTTGTCCCGGTCGTCGTCGCGGGGCGGCTGCTTCCAGACGAAGTCCATCATCACGCCGACGAAGTTGGTGACGGTGACGCCGCTGTCGCGGACGTGGTCGATCCACCGGCTCGCGCTGAACTTGGGTCGGATGACTGCCCGGCCCCCGGCGACGATCGCCGGGTAGACGGCCATGAAGGTCGCGTTGCCGTGGAAGAGCGGGGTCGTCGTCAGGTAGACGTCGTCGGCGGTGAGCCGGGTGAGGCTCACCACGATCTGGGCGAAGAAGTACATCTGTGAGTAGGGCATCGCCACGCCCTTGGAGGGCCCGGTCGTGCCGGAGGTGAAGAAGATCGCGCCCAGGTCCTGGGGACGCGGGACGGGGAGCTCGACGGGGCTCGGCCTGGCTCAGCTCCTCCCAGGGGGCGGCCTCCCACCCGTTCTCGCGGAGCAGGGCGATCGCCTTGTCGCGGCTGCCCGTGTCGACGAGCCAGAACTTCTCGATGCGGCGGGCGTGGTCGCCAAGGGCGACCCAGCGCTCGGCGAACGAGTCGTCGATGATCGCGAAGCGGGCCTCCGCGATCTCCAGCTGGTGGCGCAGGAACTCGCCCTCGTAGTTGGTGTTGATCGGCACCTCGACCAGCGCCCCGACGGCCGTGCCCCACCAGGTGAGCACGAAGCGCGACGAGTTGGCGGCCATGATGACCACCCGGTCACCCCGCCGGGCGCCCGCACGATGGAGGCCGGACGCCACGCGCTCGGACTCGTCGAGTGCGGCGCGATAGGTCCAGGTGAGCCCTTCTTCGGGCAGCTCGAGGCACAGTGCCTCAGGACGCTCGGCCGCGTGGTGCCTGAGCACGTGCGCGAGCGTCCACGTCTCCGGATCCGGGAAGCGGGGAACCAGGCCCTGGTAGACCATCGGCTCCCGAGTCGCCTGGTCGCTCATGGTGCCGGGACCGCCAGTGACTCCGCGGGGATGTCCGAGCGTGGGGTGATGGCGTTGATCGCGGGGACGATCTCGCGTCCCAGCCTCTCGATCGCCGCGATGGTCTCGTCTCCGTCCATGGTCGGCCACTGCGGCCGCAGCAGCAGCGGGTCCACGGGCAGCGTGGTCACCAGGTCGGTGAGCTGGGCGATCACCTCGTCGGGACTGCCGATCACGGCGTGCCCGGACACCGCCTTGGCGAACTCGTTCTCGAGGTCGGTGTCCTTCATGACGTCGAGCCCCTTGGCGGCATAGGTGAGGTAGCGTCCCTGCGCCACTCGCGCGTACTCGACCATTGCCTCCTCACGGGTGTCGGCGACCAGGCAGTTGCGGCGGAGCGGCTGGGGCCCGAACTCCTTTCCTCGGTCCGCGAATCCGTCCCGCACGATCGCGTAGCGCTCGGCCACCTCGTGCTTGGGGGTCTCGGGCGGGCAGGCGTATGCGTCGCCGTACTTGGCCGCCCGGCGGACGCCGGGGATGGCGTGCGCCCCGATCCAGATCGGAGGATGGGGCTTCTGCACCGGGAACAGGTGCGGATGCACGTCCTCGAGCGTCCAGTACTTGCCCCGGTGGTTGACGGTCTCTTGCGTCCAGAGCTTGACCATCAGCTCCAGGGACTCGTCGAACCTCCCGGCCCGCTGCTTGAAGGGCACGTCGAGGTAGTCGAACTCCTCGGGCCGGTATCCCAGACCGGCTCCGAAGATCAGCCGGCCCTCCGTCACGACGTCCAGCGTCGCGATCTCCTCGGCCAGCATCACCGGGTGGTAGAGCGGCGCGATCATGATCTGGGTGACCAGCCTGGTCTCCGGGTCGCACTCGGCCGCCAGCCGGGCCAGCAGCGGGACCGGCTGCAGCCAGCGCAGGTCTCCGTAGAGGAAGTGCTGCCCGATCGCGATGTAGCGGAAGCCGTTCTCCTGGGCCTTCTCCACGATGCGGAGCACGTCGTTGAACTGCTGCGCAGGAGTCACCGACTTCGGGACGTCACTGAGCAGGAGACCCATCTGGACCATGTCTGTCGCCTTCTTTCTCGTCGTTGCGGGTGTGGGGGGTCGCGTCCTGATCAGGCCGTCGCCGGGAGCCCGCCACCGGCCCAGCCACCGTCGACGGGGAGGACCACGCCGGTGATGTAGCTGGCCCGTGCCGACGTGAGGTACTGGACGGCGTCGGCGATCTCCTCGGGGCGCCCCACTCTCGCCATCGGGATCCGCTCCAGGTAGCGCTCCTCGGATGCCCGGCCGCTGGCGATCATCGCCTGCTGCATCTCCGTCGCGATGGTGCCCGGCGCGACCGCGTTGACCCGGATCCCGTCGGGGCCCCACTCCATGGCGAGCGAGCGCACCAGCCCGTCGATCCCGGACTTCGAGGCGCAGTACGACGCGCGCGCGGCGAAGCCCTGGGATGCACAGATGGACGACAGCATCACGATGCTGCCCCCGTCGGACAGGAAGCCGCGCGCCACCTTGGCGCCGACGAAGGCCGCCTTGAGGTTCACGTCGAGGACGCGGTCCCACTCCTCGAGCGGGTACTCGACGGTCTCACCGGGTCCGACGACCCCGGCGTTGAGCACGATCGCCGAGAGACCGTCGCCGAGGCCGGCCGCCCGCTCGCACGCCTGGAGCAGGACGTCGGGGTCACCGGCGTCGCCCACGACCGCGTCGTGACCCGCTCCGAGGGCAGCCATCGTCTCGACCACCTGCTCGGCCAGGTCGACTCCCACCACGTGGCGGCCGGCCTCGGCCAGCCTGGCGGCGATCGCCTTGCCGAGGCCCCGCGCTGCCCCCGTCACGACGACGCCGGCCGGTGCACCGGTCGGCGCCCCGGGAGACTGGCTGACGGACATGCTGACCTCCGCTTCTGGGATGCGGCGACGCTAGCACCGGCGTCGCTTCTCTGACAATCATGCGCCTAGAATTATTTGGGTGCAAGGATCGCGTGACCACTGGCGAGGGCCAGTCGAGGAAACCCGCAGAGGGCACTACTTGCCCACGTGCGTGTAGGCGGCCTCCGCAGCGGGCAGCCGCAGCACGCGCTGGACCCGGATCTTCTTGTGCGCGATCTTGAGCTCGCCCCCGACCTCGACATGCACGTCGTCGTACAGGCCGATGATGACGCGGGTCCCCTCCTCCTCCAGGAAGGTCGCCTGGAAATAGGCGTGCGTGACGATCTGGTCGCCGTCGCGCTCGGCGAGCACGTTGGTCACCACGTGCTTGCAGACAGGGATCTCCAGCGCGTTGTGTGCCCGGTAGACGTCGAGGAACGCCTCGAACACCCTGCTCGGTGGGGTGGCTCGCCGCGGGTGATCTTCACGTCGTCGGTGGCGATCGGCCGCAGCGTGTCGAGGTCCCCCTCGTCGACCGCGCGGGCGTACCGGTAGTACAGGCGGGCGCTCCGGGCGCCCAGAGTGTCCGTTGTCCTCGGTCATTTCGCTGTCTGTCCTCCGTCGATAGGGATGGTCGCGCCGGTCACGAAGCCGGCGTCGTCGCTGGCCAGGAAGGCCACGACGCCGGCGATCTCCTCCGGCGTGGCAGCGCGCCCCAGCGGGATCTGGGAGATGAAGCCCTGCATCAGGTCGGCCACGTCGGCGCCCGGGGTCGCGCCCGAAGAACGTCGGCAGCATGGGAGTGTCCACCGGCCCGGGGCAGATGACGTTGACCCGGACTCCGTCGGGGCCCCCGACCAGGGCCAGCGCCCGGGCGAACGACACCACCGCACCCTTGGTCAGCGAGTAGAGCGGACTGAACGGTGACCCGACGAGGGCCGCCGTGGAGGCGGTCATGGTGATGGAGCCCCTTTCGCTCGTGCCGCCTTGACCAGCTCGTAGCCGAGCGTGGCGACGTAGAACGCCGACTTCACGTTAACGTCCATGGCGCGGGCGAAGTCGACTCTCGGTGACCTCGATCCCACCTGCGCCGGGCATGCCGACCTGGTTATGCAGGACGTGCAGCCGGCCGTGCCCTGCTCGGACTGCGGCGAAGAACTCGCGTAGCGACTCAGTGTCCGTAGCGTCGACGTGGTGCTGCAGATGCCTGGCCCCCGGCAGCCCCGATCTCAGCAGCAACGGCGTCCGCGGATGTCGGCGAGAGATCCGCGACACACACGTGCGCGCCCTCCTCGGCGAGGCGCAGGGCAGCGGACCGACCCATGCCGGAGCCACCCCCGACGACGGCAGCGACCCGGCCCGACGAGCCTGCCGCTCACGAGGGGATCGGCTCTTCGGTCATGCCGCGGCCGTTGCCGGCGATCTTGCGCTGGTCGTGACTGACGGCGATCCGGGTGACCGTGACCTCGAACACCACCCGGTTGGGGCTGTCCAGGAGCTTGCGCCACGCGATCGGGTCCTCAGGCTGCAGGAGCGTGGTGAACCTGTCGAGGAACCACTGCTTGGTCGCGTCGTCGCGATGCACCGTCGCGCGGCCCTGGACCGACAGCATCCGGCGGCCGGGGAGGCCGCTGCCCGCGCTCGACACGACGATGGAGACCCTGTCGTCGTGCGCAAGGGCCTTGACGTGGGCGCGACCCTCGACGGCGGTGAGCCAGAACGCATCGCCCTCGGTGAAGAAGCTCATCACGACGCCGCGCGGCCAGCCCTCGCCGTCGGCGAAGATGAAGGTGCACTCGGTCTGCGCCGTGAGCAGCTCCTGCTGGTCGGCGCGGTCGAGGTGCGTGCCGGCGAGGTTCTCGAGGTCGTCGATTCCCAGTCGTCCCACGCTGTCCTCCTGTCGTACGGCCGCAGAACTCTGATATTCGTAGTCATAGTTCCGGAAAGTCAAGGGTTCCGCGGAATCATCGACCCATGTATGCTAACCATGATCATTGATTTGGAGGTGGCTCGATGCCCAACGCCGTCATCGTCGATGCCGTCCGCTCCCCCATGGGGAGAGGCAAGCAGGGGGGCGCCCTGTCGACCGTGCACCCCGTGGATCTGCTGGCCGCGGTGATCTCCGGCCTGGTCGATCGGACCGGCATCGACCCCGGCACCGTCGAGGACGTGATGATCGGCTGCGTCAGCCAAGGTGGCGAGCAGTCGTCCACCCCCGGGCGGCAGGCGTGGCTCGCGGCCGGCTACCCGGTGCACGTCCCCTCCGTCACCATCGAGCGCAAGTGCGGCTCGGGCCAGCAGGCCATCGAGTTCGCCGCGCAGGGGATCCGCGCGGGCGTCTACGACATCGTCATCGCGGGCGGCGTGGAGTCGATGAGCCGCGTGCCGATGGGCTCGGCGCGCATGGGAGCCGACCCGTTCGGCCCCCGGGTCACCCACCGGTTCCCGGACCTCGTCCCGCAGGGCGTCTCGGCCGAGCTGGTCGCGGACAAGTGGGGACTGTCCCGGTCACAGCTCGACGAGTACGGCGTCCGCTCCCACGAGCTCGCCGCATCGGTCGCAGCCTCGGGCGGCTTCGACAACGAGATCGTGCCGATCACCCTCGACGACGGGACGGTGGTCGCTGCCGACGAGACGATCCGGCCCGGCACCACGACCGGGAGGCTCGCGGAGCTCACGGCGGTCTTCGGCACCGATGAGATGCGGTCGCGCTTCCCGCACATCGACTGGAAGGTGACGGCCGGCAACTCCTCGCAGATCACCGACGGCGCCGGAGCCCTGCTGCTCATGAGCGAGGAGCGGGCCAAGGAGCTCGGGCTCCGTCCGCGAGCCCGCATCCTGGCCTCGTCGGTCGTCGGCGACGACCCGACGATGATGCTGACCGGGCCGATCCCCGCCACGGCCAAGGTGCTGGCCCGCTCCGGCGTCGGCATCGACGAGATCGACGCGTTCGAGGTCAACGAGGCGTTCGCCTCGGTGCCGCTGGCCTGGCAGGCCGAGTTCCCCGTCGCGTCCGAGCGGCTCAACCCGCGCGGCGGAGCGATCGCCCTGGGACACCCCCTGGGCGCCTCGGGGGCGCGGCTGATGACCACCCTGATCAACCACCTCGAGCAGACCGGCGGCCGCTTCGGGCTGCAGACGATGTGCGAGGCCGGCGGCATGGCCAACGCGACCATCATCGAGCTACTCCCCTGACGAAGGAGACATCCATGGACCTCACCAACGGCTCCGCCCTCGTGACCGGCGGCGCATCGGGCCTCGGGCTGGCCACGGTCACGCGGCTCATCGACCGCGGGGTACCGGTCACCATCGTCGACCTGCCGACATCCGCGGGCGCCGACGTGGCCGAGAAGCTCGGGCCGCTCGCCAGCTTCTCCCCCGCCGACGTCCGCGACCCCGCGGCCGTCGAGGCCGCGCTGGACGTGGCGGAGAGCACGCCCCGCTGCGCGCGCTCGTCCACTGCGCCGGGCGCGGCGGCACGGTCCGGCTGGTCAACAAGGACGGCAGCCCCGGCGACTACGACCTCTACCGCGAGCTCGTGGACATCAACCTGTCGGCACCTTCAACGTGCTGCGCCTCGCCGCCGCCCGGATGGCCGCCCACGAGCCGGTGGACGGACGAGCGCGGCGTGTGCGTCCTCACGGCGTCGGTCGCCGCCTGGGAGGGTCAGGTCGGCCAGATCCCCTACGCCTCCGCCAAGGCCGGCGTGGTCGGCATGACCCTCGTCGCCGCCCGCGACCTGGCGCAGCGCCAGATCCGCGTCTGCACGATCGCCCCCGGCATCTTCGACACCCCGATCCTCGCCCGCCTCTCCGACGAGGTGATCCAGGGGCTCGCGCGGCAGGTGCCCAACCCCGCCCGCCTCGGCCAGCCCGACGAGTACGCGTCGACCGCCCTGCACATCATCGACAACGCGTACCTCAACGGGGAGACGATCCGGCTCGACGGCGCCATCCGGATGTCTCCGCGATGAGCGCCGGCCCCACCGACCGCGAGCTCCCGTCGTGACCGAGGTCGTCGACGGCGTGCTCGTCGTCACGATCGACCGGCCCGAGGCCCGCAACGCGATCAACACGGAGACCGCCGTAGCGATCGGCGCAGCGATGGACCGGCTCGACTCCGACCCCGCCCTGGTCGGCGGGAGTCATCACCGGCGCCGGCGGCACCTTCTGCGCCGGCATGGACCTCAAGGCGTTCCTCGCCGGCGAGCGCCCGTCCATCCCCGGGCCGCGGCTTCGCCGGCATCGTCGAGCAGCCGCCGGTCAAGCCGCTGATCGCCGCGGTCGAGGGCTACGCGATCGCCGGCGGCTTCGAGATCGCGCTGGCCTGCGACATGATCGTCGCGGCCGACAACGCGAAGTTCGGCCTGCCCGAGGTGAAGCGCGGCCTGGTCGCCGCGGGGGGCGGGCTGATGCGACTCCCGCAGCGGGTGCCCTACCACGTGGCGATGGAGTGGGCGCTGACCGGCGAGCTGATCCCGGCGCAGCGCGCCTACGAGGTCAGCCTGGTCAACCGGCTGACGCCCCCGGGCGGGGCGCTCGACGCCGCGCTCGAGCTGGCCCGCTCGGTCTCCGCCAACGGCCCGCTCGCCGTCGCGGCGACCAAGCAGATCGTGGTCGAGTGCGGAGGCTGGTCCCGCGACGAGATGTTCGACAAGCAGCGCGCCATCAGTGAGCCCGTGCGCGCCTCGGAGGATGCGAAGGAGGGCGCGACAGCATTCAAGGAGAAGCGCCCCCCGCGCTGGCGCGGCGTCTGAGCCGGGCTCTGGTCAGCCGAAGAAGCGCTGCTCCCAGGGAATGACCTCGTCGAGGACGTGGGGGAAATTCCGCTCGGTGTAGCGCACGTACTCCTCGATGTGCCTGCGCATCCGATCCGTCGAGGCCTCGGGATCCCGCGACTTGAGCGCCTCGAAGATCTCCACGTGCGCGGCGAGGATCGCGGTGCGCCGGTGGGGTGGGTAGTCCACGCCGATCGCCGACCCGTCCATGATCCCCAGCAGAGAGTCCACGATGTACCCGAACAGGGCGTTCCCGGAGGACCAGGCGATGATGTCGTGGAACCGCTTGTTCGAGTCGAGGAACGAGCGCTGATCGTCGATCTCGTCGCGCATCTGGAGAACGTTCTCCTCGAGCGCCCCGAGGTCCTCGTCGCTCATGCGGACGGCGGCGAGCCCACTCGTCATGGGCTCGAGCGCGCGTGCGGACCTCCACGATGTTCCGGAACGGAGCCTCCTTGAGCTGCATCAGCAGGACGACCGTGCTGGCCAGGTGGGTGGCGTCGGGGTCCTGCAGGACGGGACCGCCCCGGGGCCCGGGCTTGAGCTGGATCGCGCCCTGGAACTCCAGCAGCCGCAGTGCCTCCCGCAGCGTTCCCGGCCGGTCTGGTAGCGCTCGAGCATGACCCGCTCCGGCTGCAGGAAGTCCCCCGGTCCGAGGCCCTCCCTGCGCGCGTCGTGCACGATCCGCTGAGCCACCAGGATGGCGGCCTTCGGCGGCCGTCGACTCTGACCGTTGTTCATATCCCCGTCACCGTCCCCGCTCAGGCGCCGGGATCGGCCAGCGCCGCCTCGCCCAGGAAGGCCCGCAGGAGGTCTGCGCTGTTGCGTGCCTCGGCTGCCAGTCCCGAGTACACGACTTCGCCGCGCGCGATCGCGACGACCGAGTCGGCGACGTCGAGACCGGCCTCGGCGTTCTGCTCGACCATCAGGATGCCGATCCCGGACGCTGCCATCTCACCCACCTTGGCCAGGATGGAGTCGACGACGACCGGGGCCAGTCCCATGGAGGGCTCGTCCATCAGCATCACGTCGGGCTGCGACATCAGCGCTCGCCCGAACGCCAGCATCTGCTGCTCACCGCCACTGAGCAGGCCCGCGGCGCTGTTACGCCGGTCGCTGAGGATCGGAAACATGTCGAAGACCTTCGCGCAGCGTCTCGGTGAACTCCGCCTTCCCGCTGGTGTAGCCGCCGAGGCGAAGGTTCTCGAAGCCACGCTGAGCGGCGCGAACACCCGCCGCCCCTCCGGCACGAGCGCGATGCCGTGCTTGACGATGCGGTGCGCCGGGCTGCCCGGTGATGTCCTTGCCGCCAGCAGGACCTGACCCGACAGGGGCCTTGTCCAGGCCGGCAACGGCCTTGAGGGTCGTGCTCTTGCCGGCGCCGTTGGCGCCGAGCACCAGGGTCACCTTGCCGGGCGACACGGACAGGCTGACGTCGCGCACGGCCTCGATCGGGCCGTAGTTGACGTGCAGGTTGCTGATCTCAAGCATGTCCGCGCCACTTCCTTCCGAGATAGGCCTCCTGGACCTGCGGGGTTGCGCACGACCTCAGCCGGCTCGCCTTCGGCGATGATGCGACCGGAGTTCATCGCGAACACGTAGTCGCAGGTGTCGATCATCATCTGAACGTCGTGCTCGACGAGCAGCTGGCAGAGGCCCTCGGACTGCATGTCTCTTGATCAAGGCCGAGATCTCTGCTCGCTCCGTCTGGTTCATGCCCGGCGGTGGGCTCGTCCAGAAGCAGCAGCCGCGGGCTTCATCGCGATCGCCCGGGCGATCTCGACGCGGCGCTGGGTACCGTAGGAGAGCTCGGACGGGTAGTAGGCCTCGAAACCGTCCAGCCCGGTCCGGCGCGATCGCCTCGGCCAGCTCGGGCGGGCCACCGACCTGCGGCCCAGACGAGCCCCAGGAGCCGGTCCGACGGCTGAACGACCGGCGACCGGTCCGCGACCATCGCCGGAGCGGGCGTCGCTCCCGATCTGGATGTTCGCGAGGACGTCGAGCTCGGGAAGCAGGCGCACCGTCTGGAAGGTCCGCGCCACGCCCAGCCCGGCGAGCCGGCCCGGGCCCGCGTGCGGTAGGACCTCGCCGTCGATGAGCAGGTCGCCCCGGGTGAGCCTGGTCAGCCGCGTGATCAGCGCCGATGAGCGTGCTCTTGCCGGAGCCGTTGGGGCCGATGATCCCGTAGACGAGACCCGGGATGCAGGCTCATGGAGATGCCGTCGACGGCCTTGACGCCGCCGAAGTGCACCGCGACGTCCTTGACCTCGAGCACCGGAGTCCCCGGCGGCTCGTCGAGCGTCGACGGCGACGACGTTCGGGGCTCATGACGCTGCCCCCCAGTCTCTGCGGTGATCTGGCCACCAAGGCCGTCGGGCGGAGACGTCGACTGAGCGCCCGCCTGACCGAAGTCGAGGCCCGTCACCGTCGGGCTCGGTCGGGGGCCGGTTCCGTCGCTCGTACGCAGCGCTGGATCGCCGCTTCAGGTCGACGGACAGCCCGTGGATACCCCGCGGCAGGAAGACGGCCGCCAGCGACACGATGATGCCGTAGATGAGCTCCTGCCAGCGGCCGACGATGGTCAGCAGGTCCGGCAGCCAGGTGAAGATGACGGCGCCGACCAGCGCCCCCTTCCAGGACAGTCGCCCCACCGACGATGATCATGGTCAGCGCCAGCACGATCAGGCCGAAGCCGATGTCGTGGGGACCGATCGTGGTGCGGACCAGCACGTCATGGACCCGGCCAGCCGCCCGAGCGCTCCCGCTCACCACGAACGCCGCCAGCCGGTAGCGACATCAGGCTGACCCCCGTCGACGATGCCAGCTCCGGGTCGTCACGCACCGCGTGCACCCGCCGGCCGATGCTTCCCGTGCTCGCTGAGCGCGACCAGGAACAGCGCCACAAAGTGAGCAGGAACATCTCGGTCATCCCGAAGTCGGCGAGCACTGCCGTACAGCCCGGTGGAGGATCCCGTGAAGTCGCCGCCGTTGATCGCAAGGACGCCGATGATCAGGTCGAAGGCGACGGTGGCCATGGCCAGGTAGAGCCCCTGAGCCGGAAGATGAGCCAGGCCGAGCAACAGTCCGACGACGGCGGTGAGCAGCACGGAGACAGCGATGGCCACAAGGGCACCGAGGATCCCGGTGTGCACCACCAGCTCGGCCGCGCTGTAGGCGCCGATCCCGAAGGACCCCGCGCCGGCGAAGGAGAAGACGCCCATCCGCAGGGGGACCTGGACCGACAGAGCCAGCATCAGGCCGGCGAGCGTGACTTGGAAGAGGACCAGGTGCGAGTCGTAGAAGTCGTCATGTGCGGCGGACCTCCTTGCGTCCGAAGACGCCCGGTCGGCCGGACCAGCAGCACCAGGAAGATCAGCCCGAAGGAGACCGCATCTGGTCCAGGTACCCGCTGGTGTGGGTCAGGACCGTGATCTCGGCGAGCGCCAGCGCATAGGCTCCGAATGCGACGCCGGCCATGCTGCCGACGCCGCCGAGGATGATGATGGCGAAGGCCTTGACCAGCAGGGTGTCACCGCTCTCGGGCGTGATCGCCCCCAAGGAGTAGGTGAACAGGACCCCGGCGAGGCCGGCCATCGCTCCCGCGGTGGCCATCGTGGCCTGAGGCGAGACGATGGCGGTCGATGCCCATGAGTCCCGGCGTCTCGGCGTCCACTCCGATCGCCCGCAGGGCGAGCCCGTGGCGGGAGCGGCGCAGCCACAGCGCGACCGCCAGCCACAGCGGCGATCGCCAGGACGATGGTGTAGGCACCGCACGTTGGTCGTCCGGAGATTGCCCAAGTGCCAGACCGTGACGTTGAACGTCGAAGTTTGCAGGCCGAACGGGTTGCTCTTGGTGTGCTCCTGGCGCGATGGCGAACGGGATCGTCGCCACGCCGATGCCACCGATCAGGATCTGCCATCTCCGCGGTTCGCTTCGTCCGGGCCCGCTTCAGGATCTGCTCGAACGCGACGACCTGGATGAGCAGGGACATCAGTGCGCCGACCACGATGCCGATCGCGACGACCGCGACGAAGGGGAGGCGACGTGGTTCAGGAGCAGGTAGGCAGTGAAGGTGGAGAACATGAAGATCGCCCCATGCGCGAAGTTGAGGATGTCGATGGTGCCCCAGGTCAGGCTCATCCCCAGCGCGAAGAGCAGGTAGATCGGACCCGAGGCTCACGGCGTTGAGGATCCTGCATCGGTCTCTCTCTCGTCAGATGGCTGGGGGGGGTCCGCGGGGAGCGGGCCACCGTTGCTGCCGTCATCGCACCTTCGACGCTACTGGAGGTGGTCGGACCGGAACGGTGTAGAGCACGCCGCGTCTTCGTCCCGTTCCACTCGACCACAACTGCCGGCGTCTGGATGGTGCCGTCCTTCCAGGTCAGGCTGAGCCGAGCGCTCCGTCGGTGGTCTTGCCGGCCTCGGTGGCCATGCCGTCCTTGATGGCCTGCGGTCGGCGGAGTCGGCGTCCTTGATCGAGCTAGCCAGGAACCAGACGGCGTCGTACGCCTCTGCCGCGTAGTTGAACGGGTTCTCGTTGAACATCGCCTGGTAGGCCGCGACGAACTTCGCGCTGCTCGGGTCGGTCGACAGGTAGTCGAAGTCGACCGGCCACACCATGCCCGCGCCGTCCTTGCCGGCGGGTTCAGGTTGCCGGCGCTGGCGCCCGCGTTGCCCAGCACCTTGCCGGTGTAGCCGGCCTGACGCAACTGCGTCATCGCGGTCGGGTTCGCGGCCCCGATCTCCAGGATCGCCACGCCGTCAGGGTTGGTCTTCAGCACCTGCTGCGATCGGTGCGGAGAAGTCCTGGGTGTCAGCGGTGAGTCGCAATCGTCTTGGTGATCGTGATACCGAGCTCGTTGGCGATCGCCGGGATGCGTCTTGGTGCCAACCTGCTCCAGGGTCGGGCGATGTTGGTGTAGATGATGCCGATCGACTTCCATCCCTGGTCCTGCAGGAACTTCTTCACGACCGGGTAGTAGGTGCTCATCAGCGGCGTGGCGCGGTAGGTGTAGTCACCGACCACGACGCCGTCGCTGCCGGCCTGCGTGTAGACGATGGGCATGCCCGCCTTCTGGGCCAGCGGCGACTGCGCGACAGCCTCCTGGCTGGACAGCGACCGAGCACGGCGGCTACGCTGTTGTCGGAGATGGCGGAAGTCGACTCACTGGCTGACCGGTCTGGATCTCGCCCTTGGTGTCCTGGTAGTCGACGCTGAGCGTTACGCCGTCACCGAGGAAGCCCTGGTCGTTGATCTCCTTGACCGCCAGCTGAGCGCCCTTCTGGGCCGCGAGCCCGGCGAACGCCGCCGGACCGGTCAGCGGGTAGGTGGCGACGACGTTGACCGTCGACGGGATGCCGCCGCCGCTCGCGGAAGAGCTGCTGCTCGTGCTGCTACTCCCACCTGACGAGGAACAGGCGGCCGTGGACAACATCGCGCCGAGCGCGAGCAGCGCCGACCGCTGCCTTTCCCCGAGGACGCCGGAAGGTGTTCCCGTTCATCCGATCCTCCATTCAGAGTATGAATATCATGCTCATGATTCGCATGTGTCACGGCCACGATACTCACGCACCCCGCCCGTGTAAAGATCCATGCGCAGGGATTTCTCAATTGGTTGTAGGAGTCCCCGCCATGGCCGAGCGAAAGGCCTCCAGCCGGTCCCTGCGGAAGCGTCGCGAGACGGCTGCGTCAGGGGCGAACAGGTCGAACCCGTGCACCGCCCCTCGGTAGACGACCAACTCGGTCGACACGCCGGCCTGCATCAGTCGCACGGCGTAGTCGATGTTCTCGTCCACGAGAAGGTCCAGCTCAGCCGTCGCTATCCAGGTCCGGGGGAGGGCCGCTCCGGTCATGGGCGCGGGACGGTGCCGCGTAGGACGGCACATCGGCACTGGCTGAACCGAGGTAGGCCGACCAGGCGAGCCGGTTCGACCGGTCGTTCCAGATGCGTTCATCCGTCACGGCCGTGCTGGATGGGGTCTGCGCCCTGTCGTCCAGCATCGGGTAGATCAGCACCTGTCCAGACAGCCGATACTGACCCTGGTCCCGTGTGAGCAGAGCCAGACCCGCCGCCAGACCGCCACCCGAACTGGCGCCGGCGGCGACGACGCGACCCGGGTCCAGACGCAGCGCCCCGGCGTTCTCATGGACCCATGCGACGGCGGCGTAGCAGTCCTCCAGAGCGGCGGGATAGGGGTGCTCGGGGGCCCGACGCCAATCCACCGCCACGGCAACACAGTGCAGCTCAGCGACTACTTCATCGAGCAGCGGGTCGTCCTGCGCCGCAGTGCCCAGCACGTGTCCCCCACCATGGATCCACACGAGCACGGGAAGGTCGCCCTGCTGATCCGACGGACGGTGCACGCGCACCCCCACCTCGGGCCGACCGGCGTGGGCGGGGACGATCCGGTCCTCACTCAGTACTCGCCCACTGGGGACCCAGGCTCTCCGAGCGGCCGCGGCGAGCCGATCCCGCTCCTCGCGCGCAGTCGGGATGTCCGCGATGTTGAGCTTCGGCACCTGGTCCAGCACTGCCCCGACCTCAGGGTCAAGCCGCTCGTTCCACCTCATCGCCCGCTCACCCGCGTCTGGTTCCAGGGGTGAAGGTGGCGGGTATGCGCTGGAAGCCGGCGTTCACGCCCTGGTGCGGGTAGGTCTCCAGCGCAGCCTCGTCGACAACGTAGTCGGGCATCCTGCTGAGGATCTGGCCGATGAGTCTGCGGGCCATCGCGCGCCCCAGGTGCGCGCCGGCACACCGGTGCACCCCCATGCCGAACCCGGTGTGACGGTTGGGCCAACGCTCCAAGTCGAGCTCATCGGGGCGGTCGAACTGCTGGGGGTCGCGGTTGGCCGAGCTCCAGGCGAGCAGCACTCGATCGCCTTTCTTCATCGGACAGCCCCGGAAGTCGGTGTCGCGGGTAACGGTCCGGGCGAGGGCCTGGGTCGGCGAGAACACGCGCAGGAACTCCTCCACGGCCCGCTCCAGCAACTCGGGCTGTTCGATGAGCCGACTGCGCTGGTCGGGATGGCGGTGCAGGTGGACGAGCGTCTGGCTGACGAGCGACGCGGTCGTGCCCACGCCTCCGGAGATGAGCAGCTCGATCATCGAGTAGGCCGCGTCGTCGGAGATCGGCTCCCCGTCCACCTGCTGCGCGAGGAGATAGCTGATCAGGTCGTCGCCCGGCTCCGCACGGCGGCGCGCGATCGCCTCGTTGATCCGGTCCTCCATCCACGGGATGTCGACCTCTACTGCATGTCTGTGTGCGGCGCTGCCCGGGGAGTCCGCCAGGACTGAGTGCAGGGCTCGCGAGTAGCGGGGCCAGTCCTCGACGTCGAGTCCCAGCCAGTCCAGCGTCACGACCGCGGGCACCCCGATGACCGTGGCGAGGTCGCACTCACCCGACTCGATCACCTGGTCGATGAACCACGTAGTCCAGTACTCGATCATCGGCTGCAGAGACTCGATGGCAGCCGGGGAGGTGACCGGGTTCAGGATCTTGCGGTAGCCGCGGTGCTCGGGGTCGTCGAGCTCCACCGGAATGTGCAGGCGCACGGGTGCCTTGGGGATGACGTTGGAGAGCCCCTCTCCTCCGAAAGCACTCCTGGCGGAGGAGAAGACGGCGTCGTCCCGGGCCGCCTCGAAGACCGATGCATAGTCGGAGAGGACCCAGTACCCGCCATGCGCCTCCGTCCACGCGATCGGCGCCTCGGCGCGTAGCCGGGCATAGGACGCCACCGGGTCCGCTGAGTGCTCCGGTGAGTTGTGATCGAACCCGACCACCGGGCAGCCGGAATGCTGAGCCATCGTGATCCTCCCCAAATTCCTATATATGATAGGTATTGAATTTGTCACACGCCAGAGGAGGCGGTCCCGTGGAGATCGGCGTCATCCTCGGGGACGTGCGCGGAAGCGTCTCGCCTCGCGATCATCTCGACCAGCTGCTGCGCCAGGTCGAGGCCGCCCAGCGCAACGGCCTCACCTACATCACGATGGGGCAGCACTACTTGTACGGGGACCTTCGCTGGCTCCAGCCGATCCCGACCCTCGCCCGCATCGCCGCCGAGCTCGACGACCACGTGACGCTGGCGACCACGATCGTCCAGGTGCCCCTGTACCACCCGGTGGCGCTCGCCGAGGAGCTCGCGACCCTGGACATCCTGACCCGGGGCCGGCTCGTCGTCGGAGTGGGGGCCGGGTACCGCTCGGACGAGTTCGCGGCGTTCGGCATCGACTTCGACGAGCGCTTCCGGATGTTCGACGAGGGGCTCAGGCTCATCAAGATGCTCTGGACCCAGGACGTCGTGGACTTCGAGGGGCGCTACTGGAGCCTCACGGAAGCCAAGACCCACATCCGGCCCTGGCAGCAGCCCCATCCTCCCGTCTGGATCGGCGCGATGACCGAGAGCGGGGTGCGCCGCTCGGCCCGGCTCGGGGACGGCTGGCCGGTGACACCCGAGACGAAGATCCCCGACATGATCCGGCTGATGTCGCTCTACGAGGACGAGCGGGCACGACTCGGGCTGTCCCGGGTGAAGCACCCCCTGCGGCGGGAGATCGTCCCGGGGCCGACGACCGAGGCCGCCTTCGACCGCTTCGAGTTCATGGCCAAGGAACGGCTCCTCGCGTACGCGGCGCGCAATCTGGCCACCCGGAACGCCGACGAGCTGGCGCAGGAATTCCGCTCGGTGGCGGCGAAGGAGACCTTCATCGGCACGCCCGACGAGTGCCTGGCGCAGATCCGCGAGCTCGCCTCGCTCGTGCCGATCGACCCCATCCTGGTCCGGGCGCAGTGGCCGCACATGACCAGCGACGACGTGGTTGCCTACCTGGACGACCTCGGGCGTGAGATCGTCCCGGCCGTGAGAGAGATCGAGTCGGTCGAGGTCGTAAGGCGCGATGCACTGACGACCCCACTCCCTGCCGACTGAGCGGTGGACTCCCCGCGGGGTCACACCGTCGCTGCCGCGCCCTCCCGCAGCAGCGCGACGATCTCCGACTCGCTGTAGCCAGACTCGGCGAGGATCGCCGCGGTGTGCTCACCCGGCCGAGGCGCCGGTCCGGGAAGCGGTGTCTCGCTGCGGCTGAAGCGTGGAGCGACGGCGGGCTGGCGATGGGCGCTGCCCGGGATCGGGGCGTATGCACCACGCGCGACGGCGTGCGGATGGGAGGTCGCCTCGTCCAGGTCGAGGACCGGCGACACGCAGCTGTCCAGGTCTGCGAATGCCTCCACCCACGAGTCCCGTGTCCGGGTCGCGAACGCAGCCGTCATCAGCTCACGAAGTAGGGGCCAGCGCGTCCGGTCCTTGTGCGACCCGATCAGGCGCTCGTCCTCCCCCAGCCCGAGGACGTCCAGGACCGTCAGGAAGAACTTCTCCTCGATGGTCCCGACTGCCACCCATCTGCCGTCGGCACACGCGTAGACGTCGTAGTACGGGCAACCGGTGTCGAGCAGGTTCCGCCCGCGTTCCAGCGACCACCGTCCGCGCGCCCGCAGCCCGTGGACGAGGCTCATCAGCGTCGCGGTCGCGTCCAGCACGTTCGCGTCCACCACCTGCCCACGACCGGACGTGCGCGCCTCGACCAGCGCGCAGACCACCCCGAAGGCCAGGGACGAGGCTCCACCGCCGAAGTCACCGACCAGGTTGAGCGGCGGGACCGGCCGGTCGTCCTCGCGGCCGATGGCGTACAGGGCTCCGGTCAGTGAGATGTAGTTGATGTCGTGCCCGGCCACGTCGGCGAGCGGGCCGGTCTGACCCCAGCCGGTCATGCGGCCGTAGACGATCCGGGGATTCCGGTCGAGGCAGACGTCCGGTCCCAGGCCCAGTCTCTCGGCGACCCCGGGCCGGAAGCTCTCGATCAGGGCGTCCGAAGACCCGACCAGCCGCAGCGCCGCCTCCACGCCTCCGGCCGACTTGAGGTCGAGTGCGATCGAACGGCGTCCCCGCTCCAGGACCGGGTTGGGTGTGTAGTCGGTGGACGGCGGACCGACCCGGTCGACACGGATCACCGATGCGCCCATGTCCGCAAGAAGCATCGCCGCGAACGGGCCCGGGCCGATGCCCGCGAGCTCGAGCACGCGTACCCCGCTGAGCGGGCCCGCACCGGTCGACTCACCCATCGTCGGCCTCGACGGCGAGCGTGGCCCGCAGCTGTGCCTTGGCAATCTTGTCGAGCGTCGAGCGCGGGAGCTCGTCGACGATCCTGATCTCGCGCGGGCGCTTGAAGTCCGCGAGCAGATCCCGCACAGCTGGCCGACAGCGCCTCGACACTCACGGAGCCGTCCGTGGTGACGAAGGCGACCGGCACCTCCCCGAGCATGGCGTCCGGTCGCCCGACCACCGCGGCCTCACGCACCCCGGCCGTCTGCAGGAGCACCCGCTCGATCTCCGGCGCGCCGATGTTCTCGCCGCCCACCTTCAGCACGTCCTTGTCCCGCTCGACGAACGTCAGCGTGCCGCCCTCGTCCAGTCGCACCCGGTCCCCTGTGTGGAACCAGCCCGCCGCGTCGAACGCTCGGCCGGTCGCCTCCTCGTCGTGGAGGTACCCCGCGAACAGGGAGACTCCGCGCTCACCCCGGATGACCAGCTCACCGACCTCCCCGGGACGGGCCTGCGTCTCCCCCTCGGCCAGGACGGCGACGCCGTACTCCAGCGACGGGCGCCCCATGGTTCCCGGTGGGTCGGGATGGAGCAGGTCGCCGACGACCGGATGGGACACGGTCTCGGTCATCCCGAACCACCCGACCACCGGCACTCCTCCGGTCGCCGGCGAGGCGTCGAGGCAGCTGCTGTTTCCCCAGCCCCGGTAGAAGTGGCCGGAGGGCACGTCCTGGGCCGCGAGCGCACGCACGCAGAACGACACCACCGACGTCCAGGTGACCCGGTGCCGGACCGACTCCGGCCAGAACCGGGACGCCGAGAAGCGTGGCTGCAGCACGACCTCTCCCCCCGACCACAGGCTCGAGAGGAAGGAATAGGACAGCGCATTCGTGTGGAAGAGCGGCAGGTGCACCAGGTTGACGTCACCCGGGCCGAGCCCCTGGTGCGCGGTCCCGACCCGGCCGGCCCACAGGCAGTTGGCCTGGGTCCACACGACGCCCTTGGGGCGCGCAGTGGTGCCGGAGGTGTACTGGACGGAGGCCGGCTCGTGGGACGCAACGGGGGCGAACGACGCGAGTGGTTCGGACCGCAGCGCGGCGGACACCGAGTCGGACCCCTTGTCGCCGCTGACGAGCACCCACGCCAGCTGCGGAGCGGCGGCCGTCACACCCTCGAGCAGGTGGTCGGCCACGACCGCGCCCACCGCCCCACTGTGGTGGCAGAGGTAGGCGAGCTCGTCGCGAGAGCTGCGCGGGTTCGCGCAGACGGCTACGGCGCCGAGTCTGGCCAGCGCCGTCCAGGCCAGCAGGAAGTCCGGGTCGTTGGGGAGGACGAGCGCCACGGCGTCACCGCGCCGCACCCCCCGGCCGCCGAGTGAGGCGGCCAGCGCCGCCACGTCCCGGGCGAACTCCGCGCGAGTCCATCGCCGCACGTCGCCCTCGAACGGCGCCCAGGTGAGGAAGGGCCGCCGACCGGCCACCGCTGCCCACCGGTCGACGAGCCACCCGACGTCGCGGGCCACCGTGGGCGGGATCTGGGCCGGAGGGCTCAGACGCGCGGCCACTGGAAGTGCCTGACCGCGAAGAACTCGGCGAAGCCGTCCTCGCCCATCTCGGACCCGATCCCGGACTGCTTGGCGCCGACCCAGGGCACGTCAGGGCGGGAGCCCCCTCCTCCGTTGATCGCCACCGTGCCGGTCTGGAGCCGGCGGGCGACCTCTCGCGCCTCTGCCGGGTCGCCCCACACCAGGGCGTTGAGCCCGTAGCGTGAGTTGTTGGCGACGACGACGGCCTCCTCGACATCGTCGTAGACGAACACCACCGCAACAGGCGCGAACAGCTCCTCCTGCGCGATCTCGTCGGCCGGGTCGACATCGGTCAGCAGCGTCGGCTCGAGGAAGAAGCCCTCGTGCCCCGAGGGGCGGCCACCGCCGGTGAGGACGCGGGCACCCTTGGCCACGGCACGCTCGAGGTACTCCTCCACGCGCGCTCGATGCTCCGCGCTGATCAGCGGACCGACCTCGGTCTCATCCAGCCCGGGATCTCCCACCGGCAGCGTCCTGAGGAAGGCGACAGAGCGCTCCAGGAACTCCGGGTAGTCCTCACGGTGCACGAGGATGCGCGTCGTGGCGCCACACCCCTGTCCGGCGTTGCGGCAGAAACGCAGCATGGACGGCCCGACGGCCCGCTGGAGGTCGGCCCCCGGCAGCAGGATCGTCGGGGACTTGCCCCCGAGCTCGAGCACGAGCTTCTTGTTGGTCGGCGCGGCCGCTCTCATCACGGCCTCCCCCACGGCGTTCGAACCGGTGAAGGTCACCATGTCGACGTCCGGGTGCGAGCACAGCAGCTCCCCCACCGCGGGGTCGCCCGGGACCAGGTTCACCACGCCCGGAGGAACACCCGCCTCCTCGAGGAGCCGGACCATGGCCACCGAGCAGAGGGCGCCTCGGGGAGAGGGCATCAGGACCACCGAGCATCCGGCCGCGAGCGCCGGCGCCAGCTTCCAGCTGATCATGTTGATCGGATAGTTGTACGGCGTGATCGCCGTGACCACGCCGACGGGCTCGCGCACCAGGAGGCTCTCCGACGGCAGAGGACCCGTGTCCGGAGCGAGGCGCTCCTCGTACCCACCCCGCGGACCCCGTTCGGCGGCGTCGGCGCACCACCGGAAGTTCACTGCGGGGGTCGCGGTCTGCAGGGTGCGTGCCAGGGAGATCGGTGAGCCGACCTCGGCTGTCACCAGCCGCGCGAGGACTTCGTGGTCCCGCTCGAGCAGCTCGGCGACCCGGCGAAGCACCGCGGCGCGGTGCGCTGGTGTCGTGTCGCGCCAGACACGGTCGTCGAAGCTGCGCCGTGCCGCGCGCACCGCCGAGCGGGCCTGGTCCGATGAGGCGAGGCTCCAGCTCGCCAGATCGTCGCCGGTCCCGGGCTCGACGCTGGTGAACGGGTCGCCGTCTCCGCGCGACCAGTGTCCGTCGACGAAGCAGGTCCGAGCCGCCAATTCGGCGGCCGTACGTCGGGCGTCCATCACTCCTCCGTCACACGTCCATGTCCAGGATCAGGGACTGGAACGCCTTGCCGTGGGGATCCACCCGCAGCGTCATCGACACCCCTCCCCCGAGGGCCCGGTCCAGCACGAAGTTGAGCCCGTGCACGTTGGGAAGCTCGTACCGGGTGACCGTGCCCTCGACCAGCGACCCGAAGTGCGCCTTGACCGCCTCAGCCGTGAGCCTCTCCACCAGCCGTGGATAGTCCTCGTCCTGGTAGGAGAAGACGCAGATGTTGCTCACATCGCCCTTGTCCCCGGACCGGCTGTAGGCGACCTCCCGGAGCTTCATGAGGTGATCACCTCGGTACTCAGTGAGACGAGCTCGCGGGGCACGTACGCCGGGGTCACTCCCAGAGCGGGGACCACGCTGCCGGTGGCACCGCCGCCACCGGCCGGCCCGAAGTAGAGCAGCTCGACCTCGTGAACCGCGGCCTCGACAGCGTCACGGCTGACGCCCCGGACGGCGAGCCGGAGCCGGACCTCGGAAGGATCGCCGGTCGAGAAGGCGGGCCCGAACAGCGAGTTGAGGCCCTGGAGGTCCACCCGGGGCTCCTCGATGGCGTCGCCCAGCGCCGCGAGCCTCGTCCGGAGGATCTCCTCGGCCCGCTTCGCCCGGTCGACACAGCCCGGTCCGCCGTACGACATCTCGCCCACACCGCGCCATCCCTGGTCCACTCCGACCAGCACCTTGTAGTGGCTCGGGCGCTCCCGCCCGGTCGCACCGGACAGCCGGACCCGGTCGCCGCCCAGCTCCTCCACCCTGATGCCGCTGAAGTCGGCGGTCACGTCGGGGGTGAGGTAGGTCGCGGGGTCGTGGATCTCGTAGTAGAGCTGGGTCTTCATGGTGCGTGCGTCGACAGCCCCTCCCGTGCCGGGGAGCTTCGTGACGACCACCGACCCGTCCTCGACGTCGGCGAGAGGGAATCCAAGATTGTGCGGGTCGGGGACCACACGGTAGGGGGGATCCTCGAAGTTGCCGCCGGTGGAGTGGACGCCGCACTCGAGCAGGTGGCCGACCATGGTCGCGTGGCCGACGCGCTCCCAGTCGTCGAGGTCCCAGCCCAGCTCGTGGCAGATCGGGCCGACGAAGAGGGAAGGGTCGGCGAGCCGCCCGCCGAGCACGATCTGGGCGTCCTCACGCAGGCAGTCCACGATCGGCTCGGCGCCGATGTAGGCGTTGGCCGAGACGATCCGGCCGCCGAGTGCCCGGATCGTGGTCCCCAGCTCGGGGAGCTCGCAGTCCAGCTGGTGCACGAGGTCGAGAACGTCGTCGCCACGGATCACCCCCACCCTGGTCCCGGCCAGCCCGATGGCGGCAAGGTTCTTGGCGAACTCCTCCTGGGCGGCGTCGGGGTTGGCCGCACCGAAGTTCCCGACGACCTTGCCCCCGGAGGAGAGGTAGCGGCCGAGAAGGGGAACCAGCGCCCCGATGCGCTGGTCGTGGCCGGTCGCGGGGTCCCGGCGCTTGCGGACGTGTGCGAGCGCCATGGTCCGTTCAGCGAGGCAGTCGAACCCCATGTAGGACACCCGGCCGCTGTCGGCCATGGCCGCGGCCGGCTCCAGACGGTCGTCGGCGTACGCCGACCCCGACCCGATGCTGAGGATCCCTCGCGTACCGGGCAACGGTCACTCGACCTCGATCGCCAGCTCGGGGCAGCTGTCGGCGGCCAGCTCGGCGAGACTCTCCTGGCCCGCGGGGACGGTCTCGTCCTTGACGTACGCGTGCCCGTCCTCGTCGCGCGCGAAGAACAGGTCGGGGGCGCTCAGCCGGCACAGACCGTGGCCCTGACACTTCTCCTCGTTGACCCTGACCTTCATGTCTCCTCCTCACGGCACCTGCCTTGACAGCGGCAGGAATGAGTATAACCATGATCACGTTATTAGGAACCCCTCGAAAGGCAGCCCCAATGACGCAGACCGGCCGTTGTCCCGTGGTGCACTTCGACCACAACTCTCCCGAGCACTCGGCCGACCCGGCCGGCTCCTATCGCAGGCTGCGCGAGGAAAGCCCGGTGGCATGGAGTGACGCGCACGGTGGGTACTGGGTGCTGTCGGACTACCAGTCCGTCTTCGAGGCATCGCGCGACGACGCCATCTTCTCCTCGGAGCGCAACAGCTACGGCGGCGAGGGGCTGTCGGTGGTGATTCCGAAGACGCCGGCCCCCTTCCACATCCCGATCGAGATCGATCCCCCCGAGTTCCGCAAGTGGCGCAAGATCGTCAACCCGATCACTGCGCCGGCCGCCGTCGAGCGGATGCAGCGCATGGTCGTCCACTACGTCACCGCCTTCATCGACGACATCATCGAGAAGGGCGAGGCCGACATGACGTCGGTCATCGGCATCCCGGCCATCGTGACCGTGGACTGGCTCGGCTTGCCGGTCGAGCACTGGAAGCGGTACGCCTTCGCCTTCCACGCGCTCCTGGTCGAGGTTCCGGGCACCGAGGGCTTCAAGAGAGCGGTGGAGGTGGAGCTTCCCTATCTGGAGAAGGTCACCCGCCAGACCATTGCCGACCGGCGGGAGAACCCGACCGACGACATCATCAGCTACTTCGTGCAGCAAGAGGTGGACGGTCGTCCGATCACCGACGACGAGATCTTCTCGATGGTCGACCTGCTGCTCTCCGGAGGCGTCGGAACGACCGCCTCCCTGGTCTCCAACACCGTGGTGTGGCTGTACCAGCACCAGGACGTCCGCGCCGAGCTGCAGAACGACCTCAGCCTGCTCGACAAGGCGGTCGAGGAGTTCCTCCGCTTCTTCTCCCCCACCCAGGCGCTTGCCCGCACGGTCACGGAGGACACCGAGAAGCTCGGTTGCCCGATGAAGAAGGGGGACCGGGTGCTGCTGGCGTGGTCCTCGGCGAACCGGGACAAGAACCAGTTCGACAACCCCGACGAGGTCGACATCCACCGCTGGCCGAACCGCCACATGGCCTTCGGTCTGGGCGTTCACCGCTGCGCCGGCTCCAACCTCGGCCGCTTCATGGCCAAGGAGCTGCTCTCCCAGATCCTGACTCGCATGCCGGACTATGTCGTCGACCTCGATGCTCTCGAGCCCTACCCCCACCAGGGCACCAACAACGGCTGGAAGAGCATCCCCGCCACCTTCACTCCCGGCACAAGGGTGCTCGACCCTGACGCTGCGGCCCCTGCGTCCTACTGACCCATGGCGAACGACGAGCCGCTCGACGTCGTCGTGCTCGGGACCGGGGCAGCAGGACTGTGCGCTGCCCTGGCGGCCGCTGACTCCGGCGCGACGGTCGGAATCTTCGAGAAGGCCGACAAGGTCGGGGGCACCACGGCGCTCTCGAGTGCTGTCGCCTGGATACCCAACAACAAGTACGCCGCCGCCGCAGGGGTCGAGGACTCGCGGGAGGACGGGCTCGCCTACCTGGAGTCGCTCTCCCACGGCCTGATCCTTCCCGAGCTCGCCGAGGCGTTCGTCGACACCGGACCCGAGCTCATCGAGTGGCTCGAGTCGAGCACCCCGCTGCAGCTGCGCCTGGTGCCCGACTTCCCGGACTACCACCCCGAGCACCCCGGGGGGAAGCCCGGCGGCGGTCGGTCGCTGGAGCCCGAGCTCTTCTCGTTCAACCGGATCGAGGGCTGGGGCGAGCGGATGATCGGCGTGACACGGCCGATGCGCGTGGTCGAGACCCCCATCGGTGGCGGCACCGGCTTCATCGATCCCTCGATCGAGGCGGAGCGCAGGGCCGACAGGATCGAGGGACTGGGGCGCGCCCTGGTGGGCTCGCTTCTCAAGGGGTGCCTCGACCACGGCGTCGTCCCCCACCTCGAGCACCGTGCGGTCGAGCTCGTCATGCAGGACGGCACCGTGACCGGTGTCCGGTTCGAGACGCCGGAGGGCGTCGTCGTGGTCCGTGCCCGGTCGGTCGTGATCGCGACGGGCGGCTTCGAGTCCGACGAGGCACTGGTCCGCGACTTCCTCCGGGGCCCGATCACGTACCCGGCGGGCGTTCCGACGAACACCGGCGACGGTCTGCGCATGGCGATGCGCGTGGGGGCGCAGCTCGGCAACATGCGCGAGGCCTGGTGGGTCCCCGTCGCGGCCCTCCCCAGGAAGAGTCCCGAGGACCGCCAGCCGGTCATGCTCGTGCTCCGCGAGCGCACACTGCCGCGGTCGCTGATCGTGAACCGTTTCGGCAAGAGGTTCACCAACGAGGCGGCGAACTACAACGCCCTCGGCGGAGCGTTCCACCAGTTCGACCCGGGCTCGTTCACGTATCTGAACCAGCCGTGCTACCTGATCTTCGACGAGGAGTTCGTCGAGATGTACGGCGGGTTCGGCGCTCCCCCCGGCGGGCCGATGCCCGACTGGGTGACCCGGGGCGACAATCTCGACGATCTGGCCCAGCAGATCGAGGTCCCGTCCCCCGTGCTCGAGGCGACCGTGCACCGGTTCAACGAGCTGGTCGCGAAGGGGCACGACGACGACTTCGGTCGCGGCGACAGCGCCTACGACGGCTGGTGCGGCGACCGTGCCCACTACCCCTCGACTGCAGCAACCCTGGGTCCGGTCGAGAGCGGCCCGTACTACGCGGTCGAGCTGTTCTCCTCGACGTTGGGCACCAAAGGTGGGCCCCGGACCGACGTCGACGGAGCCGTGCTCGACGTGGACGGCAACTCCATCCCTGGCCTCTTCGCCGCCGGCAACGCCATGGCCGGGCCGACCGGCATGGTCTACGGCGGCGCCGGCGGGACGCTCGGGCCGGCACTCGTCTTCGGCTACCGCGCCGGCAGGGCCGCTGCCGCACGCTGAGGCAGCGCGCTACTCGTCATGCTCCTGGGGAGGCAGTGCCGCGACGAGCGGGTGGTCATGGTCGACCGGACCCACCTTCGAGGCCCCGCCGGGCAACCCCAGGTCCGCGAAGAACTCGACGTTCGCCGCGTGGAAGTCCTTCCACTGGTCGGGCACGTCGTCCTCGTACGAGATGGCCTCCACGGGGCAGACCGGTTCACAGGCCCCGCAGTCGACGCACTCGTCGGGGTGGATGTAGAGCATCCGCCGTCCCTCGTAGATGCAGTCGACCGGGCACTCGTCGACGCAGGCGCGGTCCTTCAGATCCACACACGGCTGGGCGATCACGTAGGTCATGGTCTGTCTCCTCGGTCCTGTTAGAGGTCGGTGACGCGGATCGATGCGTGCGCCTTGTACCGCCGGTTGAGCGCGATCAGGTTGGCGGTCAGGGCCTCGACCTGACCCGCGTTGCGGAGGCGTCCGGCATAGACGCCCCGACAGCCCGCGATGCGACCGGCCAGCGCTTGCACGAGATCCGTGGCGGCCCGGTCGTCGCCGAGCACGAGCACATCGGCTCCGACGTCGCCGACCTGGTCGTCGAGGAGGGCGACCGCCGACAGGTGGTGGAACGCGGCGACGACCAGGGAGTCGGGCAGGAGCACCTGAGCCTGCTGCGCCGCACTCCCCTCCTCCACCCGAAGCGCGTACGGGCCGCGCGCGTCGAACCCCAGCGGGTTCACGCAGTCGACCACGACCTTGCCGGCGAGCTCCGTCGCGAGTGCCTCCACCTGGTCCCGGTGCCCCTCCCAGGGGACTGCCAGCACCACGATGTCGCTCGACCGGGCACAGTCCTCATTGGTCGCGCCGCGGACCCGGGGACCGAGCGCCGACGCGCTCTGTGCGGCGCGCTCGGCCGAGCGAGAGCCGACGACGACGTCGAGCCCCGAGTCGGCGAAGCGCTTGGCAAGCCCGCGGCCCTGTGGGCCGGTCCCACCGACGACGCCGATGGTCAGGCCGACCAGGCTCCGGCCGCCCCCGCTGGCAGCCTCGGTCGTCTCGCTCACAGGACCTCCCCTTGCGCTTCTGCGATTCAGAGGATAATCATAGTCATAGAATGAGGAAAGGGGTCCCGTGGGCAGGACGACGCTCGTGATCGGCGCCGGGCTCGCCGGCCTGCGCGCGTGCGAACAGCTGCGCGCCGCAGGCTGGGACGAGCGGATCGTCGTCGTCGGCGACGAGACCCACCCGCCGTACAACCGACCGCCCCTGACCAAGGCGGCGCTGTCCGGCGACCTCGACCTCGACACGCTGCGCTTCCCCCAGCGCCCCGCCACGGCCGACGTCGAGTGGCGCCTCGGCATCGCCGCGGTCGCAGCGGACCTCACGGGACGCCGGGTGACCCTCGGCGACGGGAGCGTCCTCGGCTACGACGGACTCGTCGTGGCCAGCGGAGTGCGCGCGCGACGGCTGCCGCTCGAGGCACCGCTGTCGTGGCGCCATGCCGTGCGCACGCTCGAGGACGCGGACCAGCTGAGGCGCCGCCTCACCCCCGGCGCGAAGGTCGTGATCATCGGGGGCGGCTTCATCGGCTGCGAGGTCGCCGCGGCCGCCCGGGCACGCGGATGCGGCGCCACGATCGTCGAGCCTCTCGCGACCCCGCTGGCCGGACCCGTCGGAACGCTGGTGGGCGCGGAGGTGCAGCGGCGCCACGCGGAGCACGGCGTGGACTTCCGGCTGGGGCGGACGGTCACCTCCATCGAAGGGGCGGCGAGCGGCCCGAGCGCGGTGCGGCTCGACGACGACAGCCGTCTTCCGGCGGACGTCGTGGTGGAGGCGGTCGGGACCACCCCCAACACCTCCTGGCTGGAGGGTCAGGGGCTCGACCTCAGCAACGGCGTCCTGTGCGACGACGGATTCCATCCGGTCACGACCGGCGGGCCCCTCGCGGACGTCGTCGCCCTGGGCGATGTCGCCCGCGTCCCCCTCCCGATGTTCGGCGGACAGCACTTCCGGATCGAGCACTGGAGCACTCCCGGGGACACCGCTGCCCACGCCGCCCGGAGCCTGATCGCGGGAGTCACCGGAGCGGTGGTCGAGGAGCCGCCCTTCAACCCCGTGCCCAGCTTCTGGAGCGACCAGTACGGCGTGCGCATCCAGTCCTTCGGCGTGCCGTCACTCGGACTCGATGAAGTGCGCGTCCTGGAGGGGGACCTGCAGGCAGAAGCCGTCGTGGGGTTCCACCGGGACGGGCGGCTGGTCGGTCTGGTTCTCTTCGGAATGGCCGCGCGGATGATGCACTACCGCGGCCTGCTCCTGGAGAACGCGTCGGCCGAGGGGGCAGCCCGGTGACCGGGAACGACGAGTCAGGCGGCTGACCCCGTGACAGAGCCGCCGATCCCGCTGCCCGACGACATCCCCGCACGTCGAACTGGCCCACCGGCGCGTCCCGGCCTGGGTGCTGGTGTCGGTCGCGGGACTCATCGGCCTGAACCTTCGCGCGGGCATCGGATCGATCCCACCCCTCCTCGACCAGATAGCGTCCGACCTCGGCCTGTCGCACACCGCTCAGGGGCTGCTGACGTCCGTCGCGATCCTCTTCATCGGCCTGTCCGCCCCCGCGGGCCAGAGACTGGCCGCGCGCATCGGGGCGGAGCGCGCCACCACCTGGGTGCTGCTCCTGCTGGCGGTCGGGCTCCTCCTCCGGCTCTGGGCCACCAGCCTGGGCGTCTTCCTGCTGTCCTCGGCCGTTTCCGGCATCGGGATGGGAGGGGCATCGGCCCTGATGCCGATCCTGATAGCGCACCACGTGCCCCGCATCCGGGGGTTTGCCATGGGCGTCTACTCGACAGGGCTGGCTGTCGGCGTCGCCATCGCCGCTGGAGTCGCCGTTCCCGCCGAGAACCTGTTGGGCGGATGGAGAGCCTCGCTGGCCGTCTGGGGGGCAGCCACCGCCCTCACGGCAGCGCTCTGGGCGTTGCTCGTGCCGCGTCTGGTCGCCGAGCTGCCCCACGACCGCAGCACCCGACTGACCCTGGACCATCGGCTCCCCTGGCGATCACGCACGGCCTGGCTCGTCACCTGGTACACCTGCGCCTGGATGGTCATCGGCTTCAGTGGCCTGGCCTGGATCGTGCCCTTCTACCGGGAGCGGGGACTGTCTCCCGGGACGGCCGCGGCGTACTTCATCGTCTTCCAGTTGGTGCAGCTGGTGTCCATGCTGATCCTGCCGTCGCTCACGGACTTCACCAGTGACCGGCGGCCGCTGCTGGCCCTGACCCTTGGCTGCGGACTGCTCGGCGTCGGGCTGATGCTCATCGCACCGGAGCGGATGGCCATCCCAGCGGTCACGCTGCTCGGGCTCGGCGCCGGGGGCGGGCTGACGATGGCGCTGGTCCTGATCACGGACGTGACCACGACCCGGTCCGACGGCGCGCGCCTGAACGCGCTCGTGATGCTGGTCGCCTACCCGCTCGGGGCGCTCGCCCCGCTGATGCTCGGGTTCTTGCACGACCTGACCGGCAGCTTCGCTCCGGGGTACCTGATCGTGCTGCTCGTGGCTGCCGTCACCCTTGCCGTCGTACCCGCTCTGCGACCGGGGAGGTCGATGAGCAACAGCCCGCTGGGAGCGGGCGCCCCGGAGATCAGCGGTAGCTCTTGAGGAAGGCGTTCCCCTCGGGGCGGTACAGGACCTCCGGCCAGTCGGCCGGACGCCGATCGCCATAGGCGCGGACGCTGTTGGGGTCGCCGAGGCCCTCGGGGAGCTCCGCGATCGGCATGTAGTACATGTAGCCCATCAGCCTGTCGGCAAAGCGCCAGCGACCGTCCACACGGCGGTAGACGTCCTTGTAGCGCAGCGCGACCTGCATGGCCTGGCCGTTGCGGTCGACCTCCGCATGGGAGGCGAGCAGCCCGGTGGCCCGGTCGGGATCGGACTCGTCGAAGCGGATGACGTGTCCGTGGGAGAAGTGGTTGGTCGGACCCAGCGCCTTGAACCGCCCCAGGTACGTGGTGACGATCTCCTCGAGCCCGTTGGCCGCGAAGACACCGTCCTCCGAGCGCAGCGTGGCGTCCTCGCAGAAGATCTGCCGGATCCCCTCCTCGTCGCGCTCGTCCATGATGAAGCCGTACAGGACAGCCAGCTCCTGGATGTCGAGCTTGTCCTCGATCCGCCCGACCCGCTGGTCCAGCCCGTCACCTGACATGTCGCCTCCCCTTCCGTAATTTCTGCTGACTATAAGCATGGATTTGCGTCAGCGGTACCCCTTGCCCGTCGTCGGCGTTCCAGGGTCGCCTCGACGCTCCGTAAGCGGAGCCGGCTCGGAGAAACCCGGATCCGGGCCCGACAAGTGCTACTGTCCGATCGAATCTCTGGCAATGATCGTGCTGGGCAGGAGGCGTCCATGTCCCTTGAACCCGTCGAGCCCGAGCGCCCGGAGATCCCTGTTCGCCGCCGCGACAAGACCTCCGAAGTCGTGGCCAGGGCCATCGTCCGGCGTGTGCAGCAGGAGGGCCTGGAGCGCGGCGCACGGCTGCCACCCGAGGCCGAGATGATCCAGGACTACCGCGTCGGCCGGGGCACCCTCCGCGAAGCCCTGCGCATCCTGGAGGTCAACGGCTTCATCACCCTCAAGCCCGGCCCTGGCGGTGGTCCCATCGTCGAAGGCCTCCAGGGCGAGAGCTTCGGCCGCATGGCGACGCTCTTCTTCCAGATGGGTGGCTTGACGTATCGCGAGCTGATCCAGGCTCGGCTCATCATGGAGCCGGTGGCTGCCCGCCTGGCGGCCGACCGGCGTCGCGAGGAGAACGCCGCGAGGCATCTGCGCAGCGTCGCGAACGTCACCGACGTGCGTGACGACCAGGACTACTTCAGCCACACCACGGACTTCCACGCCTCGGTGATCCAGATGAGCGGGAACGGCATCGTGGCCCTCTTCTGCCAGTCGCTGTCGGACGTCTTCCGCTCTCGCGTGAGCGGCGTGGTGTTCCCCGCCGACCAGCGGCAGGAGATCGTCGCGGCGCACGAGGCGATCGCCCGGGCAGTGACCTCCGGCAACGGTGCACGCGCCGAGAAGCTGATGCACGAGCACATGCAGCACTACGCCGACTTCGTGGTGGAGCGCTACCCCGGCATCATGGACGAGACGGTGGAGTGGCGCTGAGGCCCTGCGCCGTGCACCGATGACGATCCGCGTGGACCTTGCGGTCCGGGCCGACGACCTCCTCGGCGAGGGGCCGGTCTGGGACGACGTCGAGCGGACGCTGACCTGGGTCGACATCAAGCGCCGCAGGATCCACGAGTGGAGCCCGGCCACCACCGTCGAAACGGTGACCGACCTTCCCGACGAGGTAAGCCTCGCGCTCCCCTGCGCGGGGGGTGGCCGGGTCGTAACCCAGGTGAGCTCCGTACACGTCCACGACCAGGGTCTGCACCTGCTCTGCCTCGTCGACGAGTCCAACCCGGCGACACGCCTCAACGACGGCTGCTGCGACGACGAGGGCGTGCTGTGGGTCGGCACGTACTCCACCCGGGGGGAGCCCGAGGCGGGCCTCTACCGGGTTGCCCCTGAGGGCACCGTCCGCCGGGTCGTCGACGGGATGATCGCCTCCAACGGCATCAGCTGGAGCCCCGACGGAGGGACGCTGTACCTCACCGACACCGGCCGGTCCCGGGTGGACGCGTACGCCCGCGACGACTCGGGTCAGCAGCTCGTCCACCTGCGCACCGTGATCGACCACCCAGGTCCGGGCCGCCCGGACGGACTCGCCGTCGACTCCGACGGCGGCCTCTGGGTGGCCCTGTGGGGCGGGTCCCAGATCCACCGCTACACGCCGGCGGGACAGCTGACAGACGTCGTGGACCTGCCGGTCACCTACCCGACGTCGATCGCCTTCGGGGGCGCAGACCGGAGCACTGCCTACGTCACCACCTCGAGCCACCACGTGGCCGACCCGGGCGGCGAGGCGCTGGCGGGGTGCCTGCTCGCGTTCCGTCCGGGGGTCCAGGGGCTCCCGACCCGGAGGTTCGCCAGGAGGTAACTGCTCATCCTTGACTAATCTCTGATTATCATTACGATGAGTGGCATGTCCGCTCCCTCCGCCGACGTGCACGTCGAAGACCGCGGCGACAGCCGTTGGGTCACGCTCGACAATCCCTCCGCGCGCAACGCCTACGACGAGCGCATGGCGGTACGGGTGGCGGAGATCCTGGACGGCTGCGGCGACGTCCGCTCGGTCGTCATCACGGGCTCCCCCGGTGCCTTCTGCGCGGGGGGCATGCTCAGCGGACTCAGCGCGCCGACGCAGCGCGGCATGCGCAGCCTCTACCGCGCCTCGATCCGGATGTTCGACGCGATCCGTTCCTGTCCCCGCCCGGTCATCGCCGCCGTCAACGGTGCCGCTGCCGGCGGCGGAAACGAGCTCGTGGTGGCATGCGACCTCGCGGTGGCGGCCGAGAGCGCGACCTTCGGGCAGACGGGGCCGAGGGTGGGGTCGGCTCCGGTGACCGGCGCGACGAACGTGCTGGGCATCCAGATCGGCGAGAAGCGCTCCAAGGAGATGGCGATGCTGTGCCGCCGCTACTCGGCCCACCAGGCAAAGGACCTCGGTCTGGTCAACGCCGTCGTTCGCGACGACGAGCTCGAGGACGAGGTCGGACGCTGGTGCGCGGAGATCTCCGCGCTGAGCCCCCGCTACCTCGAGATCACCAAGG
The DNA here is from genome assembly GCA_963805655.1 of uncultured Actinomycetota bacterium. Classification (GTDB taxonomy): domain Bacteria; phylum Actinomycetota; class Actinomycetes; order Propionibacteriales; family Nocardioidaceae; genus CAWDVB01. The sequence goes on from CAWDVB010000002.1 coordinate 148,963, forward strand.
TCAACTCGAACGTCTGGTGGAACAGCGCTCGCGACTCCTTCGCCCAGGGGGTCGGGATGCTCGTGCAGGCGATCGGGAGCCCTGACATGGTCGAGGGCGCCACCGCGTTCCTCGAGAAGCGGCCACCTCGCTTCCAGCTCGACCCGGGCGAGCTCCCCTCCGAGCACCAGTCCTGAGCCCCGCGACCGAACGGACAGACCAGTGGACTTCAGCAAGAGCGAGCTGCACGAAGACATCCGCGCATGCCGTGCGCGAGATGATGGAGCCTTTCGACGACCAGTACTGGATGGAGCACGACCGCGACCACGAGTTCCCGTGGGACTTCTACAACGCGGTCGCCAAGGCGGGCTGGCTGGGCATCACGATCCCCGAGGAGTACGGCGGCGGGGGGCTGGGCGTGACGGAGGCGTCCATCGTCGAGTACGAGATCGCGGCTTCCGGCGGAGGCATGAACGCCTGCAGCGCCGTCCACATCGGCATCTTCGGGTTCGACCCGATCATCCGCCACGGCTCGGAGGACCTGAAGCAGCGCTTCCTTCCCCGGGTCCCCACCGGTGACCTGCACATGGCGTTCGCTGTCACCGAGCCGGACGCGGGCACCGACACGCTCGCGCATCACGACCTTCGCCCGCAAGGTCGACGGTGGCTACCGCATCACGGGCAAGAAGGTGTGGATCACCAAGGCCCAGCAGGCCGAACGGATGCTGCTGCTCGCGCGCACCACCAAGCGTGACGAGGTGTCGCGGCGCTTCGACGGCATGACCCTCTTCTTCGCCGAGATGGACCCCGAGCACGTGCAGATCCGCGAGATCCCGAAGCTCGGACGCAACGCGGTCAACACCAACGAGCTGTTCATCGACGACCTGTTCGTCGCCGACGAGGACGTCGTCGGCGAGGTCGGCGGGGGCTTCAAGGCGATCCTGTCCGGCCTCAACGCCGAGCGGGTGATCGCATCCAACGCCTCCCTGGGAATCGGGCGGGCTGCGATCCGGCGCGCAACCGCCTACGCCAAGGACCGCCACGTCTTCGATCGTCCGATCGGCCAGAACCAGGCCATCGCCCATCCGCTCGCCGAGGCGATGATGCGCCTGGAGGCGGCCGAGCTCATGGTCTACAAGGCCGCCTGGCTGCTCGACAACGGCTTCGAGTGCGGCAAGGAGGCCAACATGGGCAAGTACCTCTCGGCGGACGCCGCCTTCTTCGCCGCGGATCGCGCACTCCAAACCCACGGCGGCTTCGGCTTCGGCAAGGAGTTCCACGTCGAGCGCTACTTCCGCGAGTCCCGGCTCCAACGGCTCGCCCCGATCAGCCAGGAGATGGTCCTCAACTACTTGAGCGAGCATGTGCTCGGCCTGCCCCGCAGCTACTGACAGGAGCGATCCGTGAAGCCCTACCGTTCCGTCCTCTTCCTGCCTGCGCACAAGACCTCCTGGCTGGACAAGGCGGCCGACGCAGGTGCGGACGCCGTCTGCCTCGACCTCGAGGACTCGGTCCCAGACCACCTGAAAGCCGGAGCGCGCGAGGAGGTCGCGGCCGCCGTCGAGCGGGTGTCGAAGTCACATCCCGCCCTCGGATTGTTCGTTCGCCCGAACTCGCTCAGCACCGGGCTCACCGGGCTCGACCTCGAGGCGGCCGTGGTGCCCGGACTCACGGGCGTCTTCGCGCCGAAGGTCAACTCGGCGGTTGAGGTCTACAAGTACGACGCCCTGCTCGACCACTTCGAGGCGCGAGCCGGCGTCACCGGGCTGGAGTACATCATCCCGGTCGAGACCATCCACGGCATTCAGAACTGCGAGGAGATCGCGGCCGCCTCCGAGCGGGTCGGCGCCATGATCGGCCCGACCGCCGAGCACGCCGACATCGCCAAGGCCGTGGGCTACGAGTGGACGCCCGAAGGGCTGGAGTCGATGGTGCACCGCACCAAGATCCTCCTCGCCACGCTTGCAGTCGGCCGTCACCCCCTGACCGCCCTCTGGGAGAGGATCCATGACCTCGAGGGTCTTCGGGACTTCACGACCCGAGGCCGGCAGATGGGCTTTCGCGGCCAGATCGTGCTGCACCCGAGCCACGTGCCGGTCGTCAACAAGGTCTTCACGCCCGATGCCGCACAGATCGACTTCTATCGTGGCCTCCTGCAGACCTACCGGGAGGCCGAGGCACGCGGTGACGGCGCCGTGATGTACGGCGAGATCCACATCGACAAGGCCCACGCGGACAAGGCCGAGGAGTGGCTCGCGCGGGTGGACCGACTCGCCGAGCTCAACGGCGGCATCTGAGACCACCCACCCCAAGGAGAAGCCATGGCCGGCCTGTACTTCGAAGAATTCGAGATCGGCAAGGAGTACCGCCACGAATGGACGCGCACCGTCACCGAGACGGACACGATCCTCTACTGCGGACTCACCATGAACCCGGCACCGATCCACTTGGACCAGCACTACATGGAGGGGACGATCCACGGGCAGCGGCTCGTTCCGAGCCTCTGGACCGCAGGGGTGATCGGCGGAATGATCGTCAACGACCTGACGCTGGGCACCACACTCGGCAACCTCGGCTACACCAAGTTCGACTTCCCCAAGCCGGTCTTCCACGGTGACACGCTGCGGGCGGAGTCCACCATCCTCGACAAGCGAGAGTCCAAGAGCCGCGAGGACTCCGGCATTGTCTACTTCGAGCACCGAGGCATCAACCAGCGCGGCGAGGTCGTGCATATCGCACATCGCGCTGGCCTCATGCTCAAGCGCGACTTCGCCAACCGCGAGCTGGGAGACGCACCCGCCTCGTAGTCGGCGACCGACCCGCACAGATCGCGCACACAGACGCGGCGGGTCCTGAGAACTCTCGGGGCCTCGCTGTGGCGCTGCCAGCGATCGCCGGTCAGGCTGCAGCCGGAGGTGGCGCCGCAAGCCCTCACGGACGTAGCTGAACCGCCCCGGCGAGTCTGGAGAGTCCTTTCGTTGGAAGGATCACTCTTATGGCACGTCTCTCGAAGTACCCGACCGAGCTGCGTGAACGCGCGGTGCGGATGGTCCTGGAGTGCAGGGCCGACTATCCCAGCGAGTACGAGGCGATCCGGTCGATCGCGTCGAAGCTGGGGATCACCTCGCCGGAGTCGCTGCGCAAGCCGGTGCGGCAGGCCGAGGTCGATGGCGGTGCCCGGCCGGGCAAGACGTCTAATGAGATCGCCGAGATCAAGGCGTTGAAGAAGGAGAACGCCGAGCTGCGGCGGCCCACGAGATCTTGAAGTCGGCGTCGGCTTTCTTCGCGGCGGAGCTCGACCGCCCACATCGGTACTGATCGACTACATCTCCGGCCACAAGGAGGAGTTCGGGGTCGAGCCGATCTGTCGCGTGCTGTGTGAGCATGGGATGAAGATCGCCCCGTCCACCTACTACGACAACGTGTCACGCAGGCCGTCGAAGCGGGCGTTGCGGGACGCGGAGATCGTCGAGCTGATCGTGGCGGAGCGGGACCGGCAGAAGCTGTTCGCCCGGTTCGGTGCCCGCAAGATGTGGCTGCATCTGCGGTCCAGGGGCCACGACGTGGCCCGGTGCACCGTCGAGCGGCTCTATGCCGAGCAGGGCTGGGTCGGTGCGCTGCGGCGCAAGAAGGTCCGGACCACGATCCCCGACGAGTCCGCGGCCCGGCCGGCCGACCTGGTCGACCGGCAGTTCTGGGCATCGCGGCCGAACCAGTTGTGGGCGGCGGACTTCACCTACGTGGCGACCTGGTCGGGGATGGTCTATGTCGCGTTCATCTTCGACGTGTTCTCCCGCCGGATCGTCGGATGGCGCGCCGCCACCAGGATGACCACCGACCTGGTGCTCGACACCCTCGAGCACGCGATCTGGACCCGCCAGCAGGCTGGTGTCACCGACTTGTCCGGGTTGGTGCATCACACCGACGCGGGCAGCCAGTACGCCTCATTCGCGTTCACCGAACGGCTCGTCGAAGCGGGCGTGGACCCCTCGGTCGGATCGGTCGGCGACGCCTACGACAACGCCCTGGCCGAGTCCCAGATCGGCCTCTACAAGGCCGAACTCATCCGGCCCGAGGGACCCTGGCGCGGTGTCGAGCACGTCGAACTCGAGACCCTGAACTACGTCGACTGGTTCAACCACGAACGGCCCCACGAAGCCCTCACCGACCTCACCCCAGTGGCGGCCGAGGAACTTCACTACGCTGCAAGAAACCAGCTCACGCCAACCGGCTGAGCCAACAGACCGGGCCTCCGGAAACTCCGGGGCGGTTCACTTCTAAGAGCACTCACGGTGGTGGCGACAGCATGCGAGCCGACGTGCGCGCTTGGAAACATTCGGCGCAACCAGACCCGCGTCCTTCCGCCGCGATAGCGGCAGGGCGCTAGCCCCAATAGCCACCGGATTCCCCACCGCTGGGCTTGAGGTGAGCTCTCGGAGGACCGTGTTGCCTTGCCCTGCGAAAGGAGCACGATCAGAGGCCAAGGAGATTCCGAAGCAGACGGTCCCGACGGATCAGCCGATCAAGGGAAGTGGGCTCATCCGTGGCCAGAGTCCTTACTCCATGCATGATGTCGTGGCGCAGGCTTGCAAGAGGCCCACAAACGCGCCGCTTCCAACTACCAGGGGAGAACTCGCCAAACGCAGCCAACAGACTGGGCGTGTTCTTCACGACTGTCAGGAGGTCAGCGAAGTCAAGAGCGGCGACGACATCGGCATCGACGTCTCCCGTCCGGAGTTCGGCCAACCGGCTGGCTACGCTTCCTTGCCTTGACTCGGAGATGAGTCCTAGGGCGTCTGACTGGTTGGCGAAGTGCGAGCGGACCATCTCCGCGATGGCAATCTCGAGATTGGCGATGAGGAGGTAGAAGTAGGTCCTGCCAGGCTGTTTGTTCAGATCCGAAGGCGTGACGAGACCGGTTATCTCGCGCCCCTCGACGACGAAGAGGAACGGTCTGTCGTGGAGGTAGGCCATCAACTCTGCTACCGGGGCGTCACCAGATACGAGCACGCCGGCGGTAAGCCTTTGAACCTGTTGAACCATCGTGGTCCCAGTGCCCGTCGCTAGGTCGGACCTGGACACGAACCCAACCACCTCGCTATGCCGCAAAATCGGTGCATAATCGAAGTTCGACTCAGCCATTACCTCAGCTGTCCTGGCTTGATCATCCTCCGCCGTGAAGCTGGTTGCGCGCCGCATAGGCGTGTAGAGGTGGCGTACCTGGATCAGGCTCGCCATTTCACGAACGTAGGAGACATCCACCAGGTGAAGTATCCCAGCAGCCACCCTCTTCAGGGCGCCCTGCTCACAGGAAGCTTTCCTGAGCGAATCCAGACGGCGCGAGGATCGCGCGTCCTTCCGCCGCGAATGCCGGACCACCAAGCGCCGGCTCAATGCGCGGAGCGGGGTCCCCTCCGCCGGAAGGGACCCCGCTGCTGAACTTCGGAATGTCACTCTGGCCAAATCTGTGACATTGCTGGCCGCGTTCCGCGTGACATTTTCTGGCCGTTCACATCAGCTGCAGCCGGAGGTGGCGCCGCAGCCCTCGCAGACGTAGCAGCTGCCCGAAGGGCGCATCTTGGTGCCGCAGGTGAAGCACAGCGGGCTGTCGACCGCCGTGCCCGTGATCACCTCGAGCAGCTCCGCTGACGTCCGGGCCTCGGCTCGGGCCGGCTTCTCCACGGGCTCCTCCACCGCTGTCTCGACATCGGCGGCCGGAGCGTCGGACTTCAGGGACTCCGCCTCGGAGAGCTCCACCTCCTCGTCGGCGGCCTCGTAGGAGCCGGTGTCGAGCTGGCGCTGACGCTCCTCGGCCGAGTAGATGCCGAGCATCGAGCGGGCGTCGAAGGAGAGGTAGTCCAGAGCCAGCCTGCGGAAGATGTAGTCCATGATCGACTGCGCCATCCGCACGTCCGGGTCGTCGGTGAGGCCCGACGGCTCGAACTTCAGGTTGGTGAACTTCTGCACATAGGTCTCCAGCGGCACGCCGTACTGAAGGCCGATACTGACGGCGATCGAGAAGGCGTCCATCACGCCGGCCAGGGTCGAGCCCTGCTTGCCCAGCTTCAGGAAGATCTCGCCGAGCCCGTCGTCGGGGTAGCTGCCCGAGGTCATGTAGCCCTCGGCACCACCGACGGTGAACGAGGTGGTCATGCTCGGCCGCGACTTCGGCAGCCGCTTGCGGTAGGGCTTGGCCACCTCCGCCGGTGCAGCAGCCTCGGCGTCTTCGCGCCGGGCGTCTTGGCCTTGGCGTCGGCCAGCGGCTGGCCCACCTTGCAGTTGTCGCGGTAGACGGCGGTCGCCTTGAGGCCGAGCTTCCAGGACTGCAGGTAGATGTCCTCGATGTCCTCGACCGTCGCCGACTCCGGCAGGTTGACCGTCTTGGAGATCGCGCCGGAGAGGAACGGCTGGGTGGCCGCCATCATCCGCACGTGGCCCATCGGGGCGAGCGCCCGCTGGCCCATCGCGGTGTCGAAGACCTCGTAGTGCTCCGGCTTGAGGCTCGGGGCGTCGATGACGTGACCGTGCTCGGCGATGTAGGCGACGATCGCCTCGACCTGCTCGGCGGGGTAGCCGAGCTTCGTCAGCGCCCGCGGCACCGTCTGGTTGACGATCTGCATCGAGCCGCCGCCGACCAGCTTCTTGAACTTGACCAGCGAGAAGTCCGGCTCGATGCCGGTGGTGTCGCAGTCCATCATGAAGCCGATGGTGCCGGTCGGCGCGAGCAGCGAGGCCTGCGCGTTGCGGAAGCCGTTCTTCTTGCCGAGCTCGATGACCTTCGCCCACGCCTTGGTCGCGGCCTTGTGCACTGCGCCGTCGACGGAGGTCAGGGTGCGGACGGCGTCGTTGGCAGCCTGGTGCTTGCGCATCACCCGCTGGTGCGCCTCGGCGTTGCGGGCGTAGCCGTTGTACGGGCCGACGACCGCGGCGAGCTCGGCGGAGCGCTTGTACGCCGCGCCGGTCATCAGCGAGGTGATCGCCGCGGCCATGCTCCGGCCGCCCTCGCTGTCGTAGCCCAGGCCCATCGCCATCAGCAGCGCGCCGAGGTTGGCGTAGCCGATGCCGAGCTGGCGGTAGTCACGCGTGGTCTGGCCGATCGCCTCGGTCGGGAAGTCGGCGAAGCTGATCGAGATGTCCATCGCAGTGATGATCAGCTCGGACGCCTTGGTGAACAGCTCGGTGTCGAAGGTGCCGTCGTCGCGGAGGAACTTCAGCAGGTTGAGCGACGCCAGGTTGCACGAGGAGTTGTCCAGGCTCATGTACTCCGAGCACGGGTTGGACGCGGTGATCCGGCCGGTCTCGGGGTTGGTGTGCCAGTCGTTGATCGTGTCGTCGTACTGCAGACCCGGGTCGGCGCACTCCCACGCCGCCTGGGAGATCTTCTTGAACAGCTCGCGGGCGTCGACGGTCTCGATGACCTCACCGGTCTTGCGTGCCCGGAGGCCGAACTCGGTGCCCTCCTCGACCGCGCGCATGAACTCGTCGCTGACCCGGACCGAGTTGTTGGCGTTCTGGTACTGGACCGAGGTGATGTCCTTGCCACCGAGGTCCATGTCGTAGCCGGCGTCGCGCAGCGCGCGGATCTTGTCCTCCTCGCGCGCCTTGGTCTCGACGAACTCCTCGATGTCGGGGTGGTCGACGTCGAGGACGACCATCTTGGCCGCGCGGCGGGTGGCGCCGCCGGACTTGATCGTGCCCGCCGAGGCGTCGGCACCCCGCATGAACGAGACCGGGCCCGAGGCGGTGCCGCCGCTGGACAGCAGCTCCTTGGAGGAACGGATGCGGGAGAGGTTCAGACCCGCGCCGGATCCTCCCTTGAAGATGAAGCCCTTCCTCCTTGTACCAGTTGAGGATCGAGTCCATCGAGTCGTCGACCGAGAGGATGAAGCAGGCCGAGACCTGCTGCGGGCTCTGCGTGCCGACGTTGAACCACACCGGGCTGTTGAACGAGAAGTACTGGTGCAGCAGCAGCCAGGTCACCTCGTGCTCGAACGTGTCTGCGTCGGCGGGGGTGGCGAAGTAGCCGTACTCCTCTCCCGCCTTGCGGTAGGTCTGCACCACGCGGTCGATGAGCTGGCGCAGGCTCCACTCGCGCTGCTCGGTACCGACCGCGCCGCGGAAGTACTTGGTGGTGACGATCGTGGAGGCGTTCAGGGACCAGAAGTTGGGGAACTCGACACCGCGCTGCTCGAAGACCGCCTCGCCGGTCCTCCAGTTGGTCTGCACGACGTCGCGGCGCTCCCAGGTCACCTCGTCGTACGGGTGCACGCCGGCGGTGCTGAAGACCCGCTCGATCGCCAGTCCCTTGTCCTTGCGGCCGCCTTGGCGGGCGGCCTTGTGCGCGGTCTCGGTCATCGACGCTTCCTTTCCGGACCTCTCCTGAGATCCTGCCTCGGCACGCTGCCTCGGCTCCCTACCCGGCACCGGCTGCTCCCACGCCGCTGGTGCTGCTGTTGTTCCTGGTGCTGCTGATACTGATGGTGATGCCGTTACTTCTGTGTTGTTGTGCTGCTGCTGGGGGCCCGGCGCCGAGCTTCCCCTCTCGGTGCCGGGCGGCATGTGGTCAGCCGACGGGCTGATGGAGACGGCGACCAGGCTCGTCGGCGACACCGGCGTGAGTCGGGGTCGCGGCCCGCGTCGCGGTCACGCTCGGCGCGGTCGTCGAGCTCCTGGACGGCCCGGAGCATCGCGATCTCGGCCTCGAAGTCGGCGCAGGTCTCGAACCCGCGGTAGATGCTGGCGAAGCGCAGGTAGGCGACCTCGTCCAGGTCGCGCAGCGGGCCGAGGATCGCCACGCCCACCTCGTGCGACGGAACCTCGGCCCATCCCTCGGTGCGCAGCGCGTCCTCGACCGCCTGGCCGAGTCGGGCCAGGTCGTCCTCGGAGACCGGACGCCCCTTGCAGGCCTTGCGGACCCCGGCGATCGCCTTCTCCCGGTTGAACAGCTCGGTCGCGCCCGAGCGCTTCAGCACGGTGAGCTGCATCTGCTCGACGGTGGTGAAGCGCTTCTCGCAGGCCGAGCAGACCCGACGGCGTCGGATCGCCGACCCGTCGTCGGCGACCCGACTGTCCAGCACGCGGGTGTCCGCCGTACGGCAGTAGGGGCAGTGCATGGTCCGGGCCTCCTCTCCGACGCTCACCTGTCGATCCCATCACCCCGGACCGACCGTTTCCGGCCGCCCACCGGTCCTGCCGGCCGCCAGGACCGGCCGCTCCGCGTGCCGAGGCAATGCAGTGGCCAGCCCTCGAATCAGGACAATCCGAGCGCGAAGCTGTGGGTGGATCTGTGGACTATCTGGGGACATCTCCTCGTTACCTGGGGAGAAACAACCACAATCTGTGGAAACTTACACCCGTGTAACTACTAGATGTAGTGGTTACCGTATGCCTCTCGCCGCCCGCGCGCAAGGGCCCGCGGGCCACCATTCTGGGCAACTCCTCAGGGAGGAGCGAAAGCGCAGGTCAGCGCCGTGACACGCCCCGCACGGAGACTGCGCGCACGGCGTGTTGAGCCCCTCCCCGGAGCTCTTCGCGTCGTCCCGCGCCCCCGCCCTGCAGCCGTACCGGCGGAACCAGACCACCAGCCCCTCGTTGTCCCTCCGACGATCTCGTCCGCCCCGCGACGCCCCGGCACCCCGGGCAGCCCGACCAGGAGGCACCGTGCGCTCGTTCATGTCACCCCGCTGCCCAGGAGGCCAGTCATCTGCCCGCTGCTCTCCGGCGCGGCCCGCTCTGCCGGCGGTCGCCGTGATGGCTCTGATCGCCGTGGTCGCCGGACCCGCGCTCACCGGATGCGTGGCCAATCCCCGGCCCACGCCGCTGATCGTCGCCACTCCGGGACCCACACCCACATCGGCACCGGCGACTGCCCAGTCTCCGGAGCCGAGCCCCGTCACCAACGTTCCGCCCTCGCGCTCGCCGTTGCCCTCGCCGTCCCGCCCGCAGCCCCGCCGGGAACCCGCTGCGAGGATCACCGGGGCACGCGTCGTCACGGCGCTGCGGTTCTCCGGGATCCCCGGCCTCACGGTGGTCACCCAGCCCTCACCGCGGACCAGGACGGGGGCCGACACCATCTTCTACACGCGACCGGCGGTGTACACCGGAACGGTACGGATCCGGGGCACCCGGGTGGCATTGAGCGCCACGCCGGTGTCCTACTCGTGGCGCTTCGGGGACGGTGCCGGGCGTACCACCACGCGTCCCGGAGCCCCCTATCCGAGGCACACCGTCACCCACGTCTACCGCAGGGCCGGGGTGTTCCGGCCCAGCGTGACGACGAGCTACCGCGTGCGATTCCGGACTCCCCGTGGGACCTGGCGAACCCTGCCGGCCCGCTACTCCGTACCGGGCCCGACCACGAGGCTGACCGTGCTGCGCCGGGCCTGACCACGAGACTGCTGATCCTGACGGCCGGCCGGACCATCACCGGCCGACGGGCACATAGAGCTTCTGCCCGGCCACGATCGAGGCATCGCTGAGGCCGTTGAGCTGCTCGATCGCCCGGACCGCGTCGCGCAGGTCACCGGACGACGAGTGCGCCGCCGCAATCTGCCAGAGCGTGTCGCCCGGACGCACCACGACGGTGACGGTCTGCACCGGCGTGCCGGTCTCGGGTGTCGCGGCAGTGCGGGCACCGAGCGCGACGAAGGCCGACAGGATCAGCGCGACGAAGACGAGCACCACGGCCACGCGGCCCCGACGGGTCAGCCGAAGCCGGCCCGTCGGGGCCCCGTCCCCCGGCATCGACGCAGCGGTGGACGACACCGCCCGGGGTGAGCGGGTCACTCCCTGCAGCGGTACAACGCGAGATCCAACGGCGATCGTGCTCATCCTCGACCTCCTGGGGAAGTCGGCGGCCCCCCGGGCCGCCTGGCGGTCTGACGTCTGCATGTCCCCAGGTCTACCGAGCGGCACCGACACTTCCGGGGCTGCTCGGGCCGGCTGGTCGCCGACGACCCGGGCTGATCGACCCCCGGTCCGGCGAGCTGGCCGCCGGCGGGAAATCGAACGTATGTTCGTTCGAACACATGTGCGACACTAGATCATCTGTTCGAACGCAGGCAAGTCACCGCGCCGCGACACGCCGTTCGCCCGTTTTCGAACATATGTTTGCCTCGGGGCCGCGGGCCCCCTACCGTGACAGGTGGACCGGGCCGGGTGACCGGCACGTCCGAGCTCCGCATCCGACGCTCCTGGTGAGCGCATCGAGTCGGCGGCCGACGGCCGCCCCGGCACAGGAGGATCCCATGGCGGGTAAGGCCCCCCAGGTCCACGCGCTTCCCGACGGTCCGGCGGACCCGTCCGGGCTCACCGCCCGCCAGCGGATGATCCTGGAGGTGATCCGCGAGTCCATCGAGGAGCGCGGCTACCCTCCGAGCGTCCGCGAGATCGGCGACCGGGTCGGGCTGACCAGCTCCTCCTCGGTGCAGCACCAGTTGAAGGTCCTGCAGTCCCGTGGCCTGCTCAAGCGCGCATCGGGCTCGGCCCGCGCCCTGACCGTCTCCACCCCGGACGCGGTCGCCGACGCGGAGAGCGGATCGACCGCCGCCCGGATCCCTGCCGCGTACGTCCCGCTGGTCGGCCGCATCGCCGCCGGCGGTCCCATCCTTGCCGAGGAGCGCGTGGAGGACGTCATGCCGCTCCCGGAGTCGCTGGTCGGCAAGGGCACCCTGTTCATGCTCGAGGTGGTCGGCGACTCGATGGTCGGCGCGGCCATCTGCAGCGGGGACTACGTCGTGGTGCGCCAGCAGCCGACCGCCGAGAACGGCGAGATCGTCGCTGCGCTGATCGACGGCGAGGCCACGGTGAAGACGCTCTCGCGCACGGACGGCACGGTCTGGCTGCTCCCACAGAACCCGGCCTACTCCCCCATCGACGGCACGGGAGCGACCATTCTCGGCAAGGTCACCGCGGTCCTGCGCAGCGTCTGACCGGCCGGGTGTCCCAACCCCGTCGCCTCATCCCCCGTGCAGGCGGCGCAGGGCGCCGAGTACGACCGTGCGATCCGTGGTCGGCCACATCGGCGGCAAGGACGCCCGCAGGAACGACCCGTAGCGGGCCGTCGCGAGCCGCTGGTCGAGCACGGCCACCACGCCACGATCGGTCGAGTTCCGGATCAGCCGCCCCGAGCCCTGGGCAAGCAGCAACGCAGCGTGGGTGGCCGACACGGCCATGAACCCGGACTGACCGGCGGCGTCGACTGCCCGTTGACGCGCGGACATGAGGGGATCGTCGGGACGCGGGAACGGGATCCTGTCGATGATCACCAGCTGACAGGTCTCGCCGGGCACGTCGAGCCCCTGCCAGAGCCCCAGCGTGCCGAACAGGCAGGTGTGCGGGTCCTCGACGAACTGCCGCCGCAGCTCGGGAAGCTGCGCGTCCCCCTGGGCCAGAATGGTGAGGTGCGGGAGCCTCTGACGCACCTCCTCGGCCGCTGCCTCGGCGGCCCGGCGGCTGGAGAACAGCCCGAGGGTGCGACCGTCGGCCGCGTCCACCAGATCCACGATCTCGTCGAGCTGCTCGGAGCCGAGCCCGTCCCGCCCGGGCTTGGGCAGGTGCGCCGCGACGTACAGAATCGCCTGTGCGGCGTAGTCGAACGGGGAGCCCACGTCCAGCGCACGCCAGGCGATCGGCACGTCGACCCCGTCCGGGGTCTCCTCGGGAGCCTCGTCGGGCGACTCGGGATCGTGGTCGTCGCGCAGTCGCTCCTCGGGCCACAGGCCGAGGGAGCGGGCGACGGTGTCGAAGTCCCCACCGAGGCGCAGCGTCGCGCTGGTCAGCACGGCGGTGACCCGGGAGAAGAGCCGGTCGCGCAGAGGCCCCCAGACCTGCAGCGGCGCGATGGCGAGGAACGGTCCGCCCCGGCCGACGTCGCGCTCGGCCACCCACAGCACGTCGGAGTCCGAGGACGCCGCCATCCGCTCGGCGGTCGTGAACACCTCCTGAACCATGCCGCGCGCCTGGGTGAGCGCCGCGTCCGGCTCCGCGTCCTGGCCCGTGGGCAGAGCCGAGAGGAGCGCGCGCGCGGCGTCGCGCACCAGGACCAACGCATCGCCGAGCTCGCCGGACACCGTATCGAGCCGACCGGGTGGAGTCCCGTCCAGCGCTGCCCGCAGCGCGTCCCCCGCGTCGCCGAGGTCCATCGCGCTGTCGTCGTCGACGTGGCGGGCGGAGCGCTGCGCCGCCCGCTCGACCTCGGCCGGGGTCAGCTCGTCGGTCGACGCCTGCGTCACGCGCGCGGTGAGCTCGTGAGCCTCGTCGATCACCACCACGTCGTACTCCGGGATCATCGGCACACCCTCGATCGCGTCGATGGCCAGGATCGAGTGGTTGGTCACCACGATCTGGGATCCCGCGGCCCGATCCCTGGCACGCTCGGCGAAGCACTCACCGGCGAACGGGCACCGCGTCGCGCCGAGACACTCGCGATGACCGACCGAGACCTGCCGCCAGGCGCGATCGGAGTGCCGCGGAGCGACGTCCCGGTCACCCGACTCGCCCGCCGACGCCTGCTCCTCGACCCACTCCCGGAGCTCCACGACCTCGGCCCCCAGCGAGCCGGAGGGCAGCGAGATCAGCTCCCCCTGGTCGTCGGGGACGCCTTCGCGGACCCGGTGGAGGCAGGCGTAGTTGGAGCGGCCCTTGAGCACGGAGTACGACGGGGCGCGGTGGAGAGCCTCGCGCGCACCCTCCAGCAGGGCCGGGATGTCCCGCTCGACGAGCTGGTGTTGCAGGGCGAGGGTGGCGGTGGCGATGACCACGCGTCCCTGGTGCAGCAGCGCCGGCACGAGGTAGCCCAGAGACTTGCCGGTCCCGGTGCCCGCCTGCACGAGCAGGTGCTCTCCCGAGGCGAGCGCGGAGGCGACAGCCTCGGCCATCTCGATCTGGCCGGGGCGCTCCTCGCCGCCGATCGCCGCGACCGCGGCAGCGAGCACCTCGACGACCCCGGCGACCTCCGACACCGGAGCACCGTACCGCCGCGCACCCCCCGCGGCGCCGCCGGCCAGGGATCAGACTTCGCGCCGGCCGCGCTCGCCGACGGCGGAGAACACGACCCCGGCCAGGAGTAGCAGCGCGAGTCCGCCCACCACGGTCCACGCGGGCCACGCCGCGTCGGACGCGCCGGAGCCGGCCACGATGCCGGCATTCACCGCCGTCGGCGCCACGTGAGTGGAGAAGGCGGTGCCCAGGCTCGGGGAATGCGTCGTCGTCGCCGCGCACGGGTCGGTCGAGAGAAGGGCCGGGCTCTGCGTCTGTGTCACCGTCTGGGTCACCGTCTGGGTCACCGTCTGGGTGACGGTCGGCCAGTCCGTCGGGCACGCCGAGCAGGTCGAGGAGACAAGCGTCCCCGCCCGCACCGCCGGGAACAGCGTCGTCGTCTGCGTGTCCGTCACGGTGACCGTCGCGGTCTCGGTCACCGTCGGGCACGACGGGGTCGGAACCGCGTCGGCGAACACGACAGGCGCGGTGAGCGGCCGGGCGCTGACGCCGGCCGCGGTCGCCGAGCCGGAAGCCAGCCCGAGTGCCCCCACCGTCAGCAGCGTGAGGCCGATCCCACCGAGCAGTCGGACGATCCACCTCTGATGACGCCGTGCTGCGCGCACCACGACAACCCCCTCACGTCACGCCGACACCCCCCGGCACCGGTCCGTGCCGCGAGCCTATCCGTCCTCGTGGTGTGTGCCCACCCGGTGGGACCGCGACGGGAGATTCCCGTCGGCCGCGGGTGGCCCCGGTCAGAACCGGACCTGAGGGGGAGCCTCCTGGCCTTCCGGAGCCTCGTAGAACTCCCGTTGGTGCACGTTGGCGACACCGGTGAGCAGCATCCAGGGAATGGTCATCACCAGCTCGTTGAGCGCGCGGGTCTTGTCGTTGTAGTACTGCCGGGCGAAGGCCAGCTGGTCCTCGGTGCTGCCCAGCTGCTCCTGCAGCTGCATGAAGTTGGCGGACGCCTTCAGCTCGGGGTAGTTCTCCGCCACCGCGAGGACGTTGACGATCGCCTTGTCGAGAGCCGCCTGCGCCTGTGCCTTCTCGGGCACCGAGCCGTCCTTGGCCGCCCGGGTCACGCCCGCCCGTGCCTGGGTCACCTCGTCGAAGACGCCCCGCTCATGGCTGGCGTAGCCCTTCACGGTCTCCACCAGGTTCGGGATCAGGTCGGCGCGACGGGTGAGCTGCACGTCGATCCCGCCGAGCGCTTCCTGAGTGCCGATGTCTGCACGGCGCAGCCTGTTGAACCCCGCCATCACGAACCACACGATCGCCACCACGATGACGAGGACGATCAACCCGACGACCCAACCGGTCATGTTCTTGCCTCTCTGTGCTCTTGGACTCTGTGCCTCTCGACTCTGTGCGTGTGGGCGAGGCTTCCCCGCTACCAGGATCCTCCCCCGCCGCCGCCTCCTCCTCCGCCTCCGAACCCGCCCCCGCTGCCCGAGGAGGAGCGCTGGGTCGCCGCGTAGGCCGCGACGGCCGAGGAGATGGAGGACTCGAAGCTGGAACGGGCCGCGTCGGCGCTGGCCCACGCGTACCCGGCCGGGACCCAGACCGGGAGCGGCGGCTCCGACCCCGTCTCGTCGCGGTACTTGCTCGCCCACTCCTCCGCACAGCCGAAGGCGACCGCGTACGGGATGTAGGCCGTGTAGAGGTCGCGGCGGGCGCTGAAGTCGAAGCGCTCCTCGGCCGACCGCGTCGAGAGCATCCGGTGGAAGCCCTCGGCCCGCGACCACAGTGCGCGTCCCTTCGCGGTCCGCCGGGTGCCGACGCCCGGCAGCAGCAGCCCTGCTCCCCCGATGACGAAGGCGGTCAGCGGCAGCCAGTAGACCGTGGCGTGGAAGGGGTTGAAGAAGACCAGGATCGCGGCGACGACGGCGACCAGGATGACGGCGACCCGCCCCAGCAGCTCACTGCCGTCCCGCCGGACCAGGCCCTGGCCGCGACCCCACGAAGCGACCTCGGAGTGCAGCGACTTCCTCGCGCCGGTGAGCACGGTCCCCGCGGCCACGCTCCGGTCCGAGACGAACGTGCCGCCGGGGGTGCTCACGCCAAGGGAGGCTCCGAGGCCCGAGGTGACCGGGTCGACCTTGTCCCAGTCCTCCGGCCGCCCCACGCCCTCGACGACCCAGGTGTCGCCCTGGACCTCGAGCCTGGTCAGGCCCCGCTCGGCCTGGTGGAACAGCGTCGCGACGAGCCCGTGCGGCGAGGGCCTCTCCCGGGCGATGTAGTAGGTCTGCTCAGGACCGAGTCCCTGCGGCGGCTCGTAGAGCACCGGGAAGCCCGGCGCCGGCTCGATCGAGGTCCGGAACCACAGCACCCCGCCGAGCCAGCGCGAGCACCGCCAGCACCCCGACCACGACCAGCGCAACGACCGACCGGCCGAGTACGCCGTCCCAGGTGACCGTCCAGGGCAGGCCGGCGCGTCCGGGGTACGGCGTGGCTCAGGTCGACGCGCACCGTGACCGGGGTGCTGGCCGGGAGCCCCTGCGCCGTTACGTCGACCGTGTCGGCGCTCGGCCGCCCGATCGTGCACGGGATCGTGCCGGCGGGGTCGACCGCGCAGCCGACGACCCCTGCCTCCGACGGCAGTGAGATCGTCGCCGACACCGCGTCCGCGGCCATCAGCCAGCCGGGCGCGAAGACGTGCCAGGCGAAGACCGAGCCCACGGTGCCGGGGTTTGTCCCGACGGTGGTGGCGTAGTTGCCCTGAGGGGTGTCGGGCGGGGAGAGCACGCCGTCGACCGGTAGCCGATCACATAGGTGTGGTCACCCGGTGCGACGTACCGGTCGGCCGAGCCGATCCGCGACGACGCGGTACCGGTCCCGATCCCAGGAGAGCGTCACCGGCTCGGGCCGCCCGTCGCGGGTGACGGTGATGTCGTAGGGGATCAGCCGCGCGCTGCCGTCGTAGGAGTCGGCGATGTCGAAGAACTGGAAGATGCCGTGCCGGGCGGGGTAGTCCGGGAAGCATGGCGACGATCGTCTCGGTGACCTGCATGCCCGCCCTCGAGCGTCGATGACGTAGTCGGCGTGATAGCTCGCGATCCGCACCGGGTCGGGGCCCGGCCGACGAGGAGGACGGCAGGAGCGTCCGGCGATCGCGGGCCACAGCGATGCCGAGACCGGTCGATCAGGACCACGATCACGGCAAGCAGGACCGCCTTGGTCCGGTTCGAGCGCACGTCGCGACCCCTCTCCCGGAGGCGCCCCGCGGTGCGCCCCGCGCGTCCAGCATCCTCCGAAGGGGTCCCGGTCGCCACGGTCGTTGGGCCCCGGATCACCTCCCGTTCGGGCCCTTCTCACGTCGGGATCAGACGCGGACGAGATACGGCTCCAGCTCGGCCGCGAGCGGCTCGTCGACGCGGCCGTGGATCAGCGTGCCCTGCGCGGTGTGCTCCTCGCGCTCGACCTCGCCGGTGGTGTGGATGCGGTTGACCAGGTCCCCGCGGTCGTACGGGACCAGCACCTCGACGCGACCCCCGGCCGCGGCAGGTCGGCCTCGATCGCGTGCACCAGCGCGTCGATGCCCTCGCCGGTGCGCGCGGACACCACGACCGAGTGGGGCTCGCGGGCTGCAGCCGCGCGACGACCATCGGGTCGGCGGCGTCGGCCTTGTTGATGACCACGATCTCGGGGAGCTCGGCTCGCGCCGATCTCGGCCAGCACCTCGCGCACGGCGGAGATCTGGCCCTCGGGGTCGGGGTGCGACCCGTCGACGACGTGCACCAGCAGGTCGGCGTCGGCGACCTCCTCGAGCGTGGAGCGGAACGCCTCGACCAGCTGGTGCGGCAGGTGCCGCACGAAGCCGACCGTGTCGGAGAGCGTGTAGACCCGGCCGTCGGCCGTGGTCGTGCGCCGGGTGGTCGGGTCGAGGGTGGCGAACAGCGCGTTCTCGACCAGGACCCCGGCACCGGTGAGCCGGTTGAGCAGGCTGGACTTCCCGGCGTTGGTGTAGCCGGCGATGGCGACGGCCGGCACGGCGTTGCGGCGCCGCTCGGCCCGCTTGGTGTCCCGGGTGGTCCGCATGTGGGTGAGCTCGCGTCGCAGCTTGGCGATCTTGGTGTTGATGCGCCGCCGGTCGGTCTCGATCTTGGTCTCGCCAGGTCCGCGGCCACCGATGCCGCCGCCCTGCGAGCCGACCCGGCCACCGGCCTGGCGGGACAGGTTGCCGCCCCAGCCACGCAGCCGCTGCTTCATGTAGTTGAGCTGGGCCAGCTCGACCTGCGCCTGGCCCTCGCGGGACTTCGCGTGCTGGGCGAAGATGTCGAGGATCAGCGCGGTGCGGTCGACCACCTTGACCTTGACCCGGTCCTCGAGGTTGCGCAGCTGGCTGGGGGCGAGCTCCCCGTCGCAGATGACCGTGTCGGCGCCGGTGTGCTGCACGATCTCGTGCAGCGCCTCCACCTTGCCGCGCCCGATGAAGGTGGCCGGGTCGGGCCGCTGACGACGCTGGTAGATGGCCTCCAGCACCTCCGAGCCGGCCGTCTCGGCCAGCGCGGCGAGCTCGGCGAGGGAGTTCTCCGCGTCCTCGACACTGCCCTCGGTCCAGACGCCGACCAGGACGACGCGCTCCAGGCGCAGCTGCCGGTACTCGACCTCGGAGATGTCCTGCAGCTCGGTGTGCAGCCCGCCACGCGCCGCAGCGCGTAGCGCTCCTCCAGGTCCCAGTCACCGGTGGTCCCCTCGTCGACGTCCTCGTCGTAGCCGGAGACCCACTCGTCGACGGGCACGTCGAGGTCGATGGAGCCGTCGTCGGCACTCCGTCGATGTCGGGGGCGCCGGGTACGGAGGTGCTCGGAGTCGTCGTACGGGCGTGGTGTCGAAGAGCTAGCTCATAGGACTCCAGGGTCCCACGCGGCCGGTCAGGAGGCGAGCCAATACCTTCGGCGACGATCTCGGCCGGGCCCGGTCAGCAGGGCGACGCCCGACGTCGGTCCACGACACGGTCAGCGAGCCACCGGGGACGTCGACCTGGACGGGCGAGCCCGTCGTGGTCGGCGACGGCCGCGGCAGCGGCGGCGCAGACCCCGGTGCCGCAGGACCGGGTCTCGCCGACGCCCCGCTCGTGGACCCGCATCCGGAGGTGCCGGGGCCCGGCGCGCACGACGAACTCGACGTTCGCGCCCTCCGGGTAGTGCTCGGGCTCGACCTCCGGCGGCGTCGGTCAGCGGGCCCGCGTCGTCGAGGTCGTCGACGAACACGACGGCGTGCGGGTTGCCGACGCCGACGCGGGTCGCGGTCCAGGCCCGGCCGGGACGGCGACCTTGGTCTCGCCCAGCAGCGTGGTGGGGCCCATGTCGACCGTGATCCGGCCGTCGGCCAGCGACGTGCACGGTCTTCACCCCGTCGCGGGTGGCGATCCGCAGCGGCGACCCGCGGTCGGCGCCCTGGGCCTCGAACGAGGTAGCGGGCCATGACCCGGATGCCGTTGCCGCACATCTCGGCCAGGGAGCCGTCGGCGTTGCGGTAGTCCATGAACCACTCGGCGTCCGCGCGGGCGGCCACGGCCGCCGGGTCGTCGCTGAACTGCGGTGCCGACGACGCGGATCAGGCCGTCGGCGCCGATCCCGGCATGCCGGTCGCACATCCGCAGCCACCAGGGCCGGGGAGAGCTCGAGCACGCCGGTGACGTCGGGCACCAGCACGAAGTCGTTCTCCGTGCCGTGCCCCTTGAGGAACTCGATCTCCACGGTCACAGGCTACGCGGCGGTCGAGCTGGAGCGCTCGCGGACGACGGTGGCCAGGTCCATCCGCGACAGCGCCCGCATGCCCGGGAACTGCGCCAGCAGCGCCACTGCGAGGACGACGAGCGCCGACACGACGAACGTGGTGGGCTGGATCTCGTTCTTCATGGTGAACATGTCGCTGTTGAACGACTCGAGCGCGGCACCGGAGGCGAGATAGCCCGAGGACCAGACCGGGGATCACCCCGACCGCGACCACGAGCACGTTCTCCATCGTGATGAGCCCGGCCATCCGGCTGCGCGTGACCCCCGCGGCGCGCAGCGTCGCGATCTCGGTGGCGCGCTCGGCGAGGTTGACCGACATGGTGGCGAACAGGACGGTGAACGCGAGCAGCCCGCCGAGGAGCAGCATGAGCCCGATGAAGGCCCAGAAGAGGCCGAGGAAGTCGTTGGCGACCTGCTGCAGCGCCTTGCTGTCGACGTAGAGCACCACGCCGGGGATCTTCGAGAGCACCGACCGCATCTGGTCGGGGTCGACACCGCTGGCGAAGCGGACCAGGACCTGGTTCGGCTGGCTGCCGGGCACGGCGGCGCGGAGCGCGTCGAGGGACGCGTAGGCGAAGCTGCCCAGGGGCTCGTCGACGAACCCGGCGACCGGCGCCGGACACGTCCGAGCCGTCGGGCAGGGTGACGGTCAGCGAGTCGCCCACCTCGATCCCGAGCTTGCTCTGCAGCGAGGACGCCACGAGCAGGCCGCTGGAGGGCAGCGACTCGCTGCTCCCGTTCGGCGCGTAGAAGCCGTGCATGGCGG
Source organism: uncultured Actinomycetota bacterium (assembly GCA_963805655.1). Taxonomy (GTDB): domain Bacteria; phylum Actinomycetota; class Actinomycetes; order Propionibacteriales; family Nocardioidaceae; genus CAWDVB01. The sequence goes on from CAWDVB010000002.1 coordinate 169,432, forward strand.
TGCCCGGCTCGAAGGCGACGACCTGGGTGGCGTAGTGGCGGTCCCGTTGGCCAGGGTGACCGGCACGGTCAGCGCCGGCTCGGCGTCGGCGACCCCCGGGGTCGACTGGATCGTCTTGACGGTGGCCTCGTCGATCGACCCGTTGAAGGTGAGCGCCGCGTCCTGCCGGATGACGTTGTCGAACTGCTGGGCCATCATCACCTTCATCGAGTCGATCATCCCCCAGGAGATGAGGATCAGGACCAGCGCGAGGACGACGCCGAGCTCGGTGTAGAGGGTCCTGCGCCATGCGCGGGCGGGCCCGCGCAGCACCAGCCAGGCGCCGGCGGACAGGCGCCGGACGAACGGGAAGAGCCGCTCGAACGTGCGCCGCCCAGCGTCCGCCGCCGCTGACCAGGACGATCCCGCGCATCGCCTCGGCGGGGGTGACCCGCGAGGCGGAGAGCGCCGGTGCCAGCGCCGACAGCGCGCCCGACGACGACCCCGAAGACGATGCCCCGATCGCCGGTCGAGAGCCGGATCTGGACGACGGCGCTCGGGACGCCGATCTCGGCGGTGTAGAGCTTGGTGATCACGCCGGCCAGACCCACGCCGGCGACAGCGCCGAGCACCGACCCGACCGTGCCGACCAGCAGGCCGGTGCCCAGGTAGTGGCGCATGATGGCGCGCCGGCGATAGCCGTTGGCGCGCATCATCCCGATGATCTGCCGGTCGCGGCCGACCCGCCGGGTCAGCACGACGTACGTCGCCAGCCCCGCGGCCCCGAGGAAGAGCATCGGGAACATGTAGGCCATCTCCGGGAACCCGGAGATGTCCTCGCCCAGCGCGGCGTTGCTCGGCTGGTCGGCGCGGGTCTGCGTCGAGGCGGCGCCGAGCGCCAGGGCCTTCGAGGTCAGGCGAGGCGTCGTACGGCCGCGTGGTCGGCGCGTGCGGCGTCGGTGTAGTAGAGCGCGACCTGGTTCGGCGCCGGACGCGCCGTTGCCCGCGGCGATGGTCCGCGCCAGCGACTCCGAGGCGAAGATCACGCCGAAGGTGTGGGGAGCGGGCAGCACGTCCTGGCGGCTGGCCGACGGCCAGAGGTACTCCGCCGACGTCACCGTGCCCAGGACGGTGACGTCGTGCCAGTCGCCGCCGTAGAAGACCTGGAGGGTGTCACCGAGGGCGAGGTGCTCGCTGTCGGCCATGTGCTTCTCGACCAGCACGCCGTTCGGGTCGCTCGGCGAGAGGTAGGTGCCGCTGTCGACGGTGACCTCGTCGACGGCCGGCTGCCCGTCGGCGGGCAGCCCGATCGCCCGGCCCAGGAAGGTGGCGCCGCCCGGGCACCTGCAGCGGGATGTCGACCTGGGTGCGCACCTGCGCGGCCTGGACGCCAGGCTCGGCGGCGAGCTTGGCGGCGATCTGCTGGCTGTCGCCTCCGGAGACGGTCAGGTCGGCGAAGTGCTGGTCGACGAAGTACTGGTTGTAGCTGGCGTCGAGGTTCTTGTAGGCGTCGTAGGACGCGCCGTACAGCGCCACGCCCAGGACGATGAGCACGCCCACCGCGACGAGCTGCTGCGGCTGCCTGCGGAGGTCGCGCAGCAGCTTCGTGTGCAGGATCCTCACCAGCAGACCTCCTGGGCGTCGATCGGCTGCTCGTTCGCGGTGGTCTCGACGATCTCGCCCGATCGCATCCGCAGCACCAGGTCGGCCATGCCCGCGATCGCGGCGTTGTGCGTCACCATCACCACGGTCCGGCCCTGCTCGTTGAGGCGCTGCAGCACCGCGAGGACCTCCTGGCCGGTCTCCAGGTCGAGGGCCCCGGTCGGCTCGTCGCACAGCAGCAGGCACGGGTCCTTGGCGATGGCGCGGGCGATCGCCACCCGCTGCTGCTCGCCGCCGGAGAGCTGGGACGGGAACCGGGCGCCCTTGCCTCCCAGCCCGACCGCCTCGATCGCCTTGCGGGCCGCGTCCCGGTCGCCGTGACCGGTCAGCTCGGCGATCAGCCGGACGTTCTCCTCGGCGGTCAGGGTCGGGACCAGGTTGAAGAACTGGAAGACGAAGCCGACCACGTCGCGGCGGAACTCGGTCCGGCCGCGGTCGTCGAGGTCGTTGAGCGACCGGGAGTCCACCGTGATGGTCCCCGAGGACGGGGTGTCGATGCCGCCGATCATGTTGAGCAGCGTCGTCTTCCCGGACCCGCTCGGGCCGAGGATCACGACGAGCTCGCCGCGACGGATCTCGACGTTCGCGTTGCGCAGGGCGTGGACGGCCGTCTCCCCCTTGCCGTAGGTCTTGCCCAGGTCGTGGGCCTCGATGATGGTCGCGGCTTCGGTTGCTGTCGCGGTCACGTGCTCCTCCTCGGGGGCGGTGCTTCGGGGTGGTCGGGATCGGATGGGTCGGGACGCCCGGTGGGCGCGAGCAGGTCGGCGATCGCGGTGGTGGCGGCGACCACGTCGAGGTCGGGCTGGATGTACAGGTGCAGCATCAGCCCGTCGATGAGGCCGGCCAGCCCCGCCGCGACCTGTGCAGGATCGACGTCGCCGCGGACCTGGCCCTCACCTTGTGCCCGGGCGATCTCGCCGGCCATGAAGGCCCGCAGCTCGACGAGCGCTCCGGCCATCACCGGGCGCACGGACTCGTCGCGGATCGCCTGGCCCATCGCCGCGACCAGGAAGCGATCGGAGTCGGGGATCTCCTCCGGCGACCGGCTGAGCTGGCGCATCACGGCGACCAGGCCCGCCGCCGGGTCCCCGGCGGTCGGCCATCGCCTGGAGGGCGCCCATGGCCTCGTCCTGCATGACCTGCAGCAGGGCCTGGCGGCGCAGCTCCTCGACGCTGCCGAAGTGGTAGTGCACGACGCCGCTGTTGACCCCGGCCTCCTGCGCGACGGCACGGGTGGTGGCCGCCGGCCATCCGGAGGTGCCGATGACCCGGATCGCGGCGCGCACCAGGCGCTCGCGCGTCTCCGCGCCCCGCTCCTTCATCGTGTCCACGTCGTCCCACCAGGATTCTGGGCAATCGTCTTGGACTGATGTTCTGGACTAGTGCTTTGGTCCAGCGTCTAGGTCATCCGTCCAAACGGGAGACTAGCCCTCCGCAACGCTCCCGGCAACCTCTTCGACGAGCTCGACAGCCCGGTCCAGCCGGTGCGGGTCGTCCCAGCGGACCCAGTGGACCCGCTCGTCCTTGCGGAACCAGCTGTCCTGCCGCCGGGCGAACCGGCGGGTGCCCCGGACCGTGGCGTCGAACGCCTCCTCCTCGGAGCACTCCCCCGCCAGGAAGGAGAGCACCTGCTGGTAGCCCAGCGCCCGCGACGCGGTGAGCCCCTCCCGCAGCCCCGACCGCTCCAGCGAACGCACCTCGTCGACCAGGCCGACTTCGAACATGTGCCGCACGCGAGCCTCGATCCGCGCGTCCAGCGTGGGCCGGTCGATGTCGACCCCCACCTGGAGCACCGCGTCGAAGACGTACGACTTCTCCGGCAGGGACGCCGAGAACGGCCGGCCCGACACCTCGATCGCCTCCAGCGCCCGGACGATCCGCCGCCCGTTGCTGGGCAGGATCAGCGCGGCCGCCTCCGGGTCGCGCTCGGCCAGCACGGCGTGCAGCGCCTCCGGGCCGCGCGGTCGAGCTCGGCCTGCCAGCGAGCCCGGACCTCCTCGGACGCGCCCCGGGAACTCGAAGCGGTCCAGGATCGCCCGGGTGTAGAGCGCGGAGCCACCGACCAGGACCGGCACCACGCCGCGACCCCGCAGCTCGGCGATGGTGCGGCGAGCCAGTCCCTGGAACTCCGCCACCGTGGCCGTCTCGGTGACCTCGAGCAGGTCGAGCAGGTGGTGCGGAATCCCTCGCCTCTCGGACTCCGGCAGCTTCGCCGTCCCGATATCCATGCCCCGGTAGACCTGCATCGCGTCGGTGTTGACGATCTCGCCCCCGAGCCGCTCGGCCAGGTCGAGCGAGAGCGAGGTCTTGCCCGCAGCGGTAGGCCCGACGATGGCCACGATCGGGACCGCGCTGCTCATGCGTCGAGTCTCCCAGGTCAGCAGGGCATCGCGGCCCCAGCCGCTAGTGTCGGGTGCCGTGACGGACAGCCCCGAGCGCTACACCCCCGACTCGACCAGCCGGTTCAGCCTGGTCCCCGCGTCGTACGTCTTCCTGCTCCGACCCGGGGAGAACGGCGACGAGGTGCTGCTGCAGCTGCGGCAGAACACCGGCTTCATGGACGGCCACTGGGCCGCTGGCGCCGCGGGCCACGTCGAGCCCGGCGAGACCGCCGAAGCCACCGCCCGCCGCGAGGCACGCGAGGAGCTGGGCCTGGAGACCGTCGACCTCCACTTCGAGCTGACCCTGCAGCGCAGCCTCAACCCGCCGGGCGAGGAGCGCAAGCTCATCGACGAGCGAGTGGACTTCTTCTTCTCCTGCCGGAGGTGGGACGGAGTAGCCGAGGATCACCGAGCCGCACAAGTGCGCCGACCTTCGCTGGTGGCCGCTCGGCGATCTCCCGACCCCGCTCGTCCCCCACGAGCGCCTGGTCCTGTCCCACCTGGGCAGCGACACCCGGTTCCTCACCTTCGGTCTCTGATCCCGCGCCCGCGCGACGCGTGGCTCCGGCAGCGGTGACCGGCGCCCCGACAGCCGGCATGCCGAGGGAGACACCCCGGGCCGGAGCGGCGATGCGGGCCTCCCAGGCGTCACCGGAGCGAGTCCGCCGGACGGACACGACCGGGCCGTCGGCCACCAGGTGGTGCGGCGCGGCGTAGGTGACGTCGACCTCGACCAGGTCGCCAGGGCGGACCTCGACGGCATCGCCGTCCGCATCGACCGCGGCGAAGTGGACCAGCCGGTTGTCCGGCGCCCGACCGCTCAGCCTGCGGGTCGCGGCGTCCTTGCGCCCCTCCCCCTCGGCGACCAGCAGCTCGAGTCGCCTGCCCACGAGGCGCTTGTTCTCCTCCCAGGCGATCTCGTTGACCAGGTCGACCAGCCGCTCGTAGCGCTCCTGCACGACCTCAGGCGGGACCTGGTCGGGCATCGTCGCAGCGGGAGTGCCCGGCCGCGGGGAGTACTGGAAGGTGAACGCCTGGGCGAACCGGGCCTCGCGCACCACGTCCAGGGTCGCCTGGTGGTCCTCCTCGGTCTCGCCGGGGAAGCCCACGATGATGTCGGTGCTGATGGCGGCGTCCGGCATCGCCGCGCGGACCCGCTCGAGGATGCCGAGGTACTTCTCCTGCCGGTAGGAGCGGCGCATCGCCTTGAGCATCCGGTCGGAGCCGGACTGCAGCGGCATGTGCAGCTGGGGCATCACGTTCGGCGTCTCGGCCATCGCCGCGATCACGTCGTCGGTGAACTCCGCCGGGTGCGGCGAGGTGAAGCGGACCCGCTCCAGCCCCTCGATGTCGCCGCAGGCGCGCAGCAGCTTGGAGAAGGCCTGCCGGTCGCCGAACTCGACGCCGTAGGAGTTGACGTTCTGCCCCAGCAGGGTGACCTCGCTGACGCCCTCGGCGACCAGCGCCTCGATCTCGGCGAGGATCTCGCCGGGGCGTCGGTCCTTCTCCTTGCCGCGCAGGCTCGGCACGATGCAGAAGGTGCAGGTGTTGTTGCAGCCGACCGAGACCGACACCCACGCGGCGTAGGCGGACTCGCGCTTGGTCGGCAGCGTCGACGGGAAGACCTCCAGCGACTCGAGGATCTCGACCTGGGACTCCTCCTGCACCCGCGCCCGCTCCAGCAGGACCGGCAGCGAGCCGATGTTGTGGGTGCCGAAGACCACGTCGACCCACGGCGCCTTGGTCGTGATGGTGTCGCGGTCCTTCTGCGCGAGGCAGCCGCCGACCGCGATCTGCATGCCGGGGCGCTTCGCCTTCACGGGTGCGAGGTGGCCGAGGTTGCCGTACAGCCGGTTGTCGGCGTTCTCCCGGACCGCGCAGGTGTTGAAGACGACGACGTCGGCCTGCTCACCCTCGGGGGCGGCCACGTAGCCCGCGTCCTCCAGCAGCCCGGAGAGCCGCTCGGAGTCGTGGACGTTCATCTGGCACCCGTAGGTGCGGACCTCGTACGTGCGCGGAGTCGGTGGTTGAGGAGCGTGCGCAGCAAGCGTCTCGAAACCGCCGGGGCTGAAGGCACTCATGACCGGTCAAGGGTACGGCGCCCCGCGCGGAGCGCCGAATCCCCGACGGGCGTGGGAAGGACGCGACGCATGGCCGGGTCCGCCTAGCCCGACTGCCGGGCCAGCATCTCCTCGAGACGCGCGTTGCTCTCGGCGAAGTAGGCCGGGATCTTCTTGCGCGTCTTTCTCGGGGATCAGCGAGTCGTCCGAGACGGGAAGGACCTTGGCCAGCCTCTGGGCCACCGGACCAACCGGCGCGCTTCACATGGACCAGGGAGAGCGGGTGGGCACTCGCTGTTGCGCAGGTGATTGAGCCGGCGGAGGACACGGGCCTCCTTGTTGCTCAACGAGGGGTTGATGGTGGCTCCGTGGCTCCCGCGGAACCCCGCATCCGCCCCGACGAAGGCCTCCAGCCGCGCCAGGAAGTCCCCGATGTCGGACCTCATCTGCTCGTGCCGCGCGAGCAGGACCCGGTCGGCTCCGAAGATCCCCTGGTACATCTCGAGGACGCGGTCGAACTTGTAGGCCGCGAGCGTGAACGTCGGGCTGCGCCAGCTCGGGGCGACCAGCTGCTGGTACGACCCGGGGTAGCCACCTGGACCAGCTGGCGGTAGATCGAGTCGACCAGGGCGAGCTGGTCGCGCACGACGACGAGGATGCGCGCGTTGGGGAACGCCGTCTTGATCCGCTCGGCGATAGCTGCCGGTCGTAGTGGCCGGAGAGCGGACTGCCGCCGAAGCGCTCGACCGACAAGACGGGGTAGAGCTCGCGGTTCCTGCGGCTCTTGGCGAAGAGAGAGCGGGTCCGCCCGGCGTCGAAGTCGCCCTGCGGGCGGAAGGACGATCGAGCCTGATCAGCTTGCGGGAGGAGTTCATCCTGTTTCCGGCCACCTGCTCCAGCTGCGGGTGGGCCGAGAAGAATGAGTGGGCCATCCACTTGGTCCCGGTCTTGTGGAACCCACGTGGAACAGCACGTCCTCGTCGGCGGGGTGCTGATCGAGATGCACGCTCACCTGCTGCCCTTCCCGATCACGCTGAGGAGCACGCGGTCCGCGCGCTCCCCCTTGACGCGAGGAGTCTACGAGCGAGCCGCCACGCGAGGTGAAGGCTCGCGGCGTCGCCTGCAGTCGACGGGATCCGGTCGGCCGCACCGGCTGCGGGTCCCCGAGCGCATCCTCCGGAAGCGCCCACACCCGGCCGAGCAGGGCGAGCCCGACCGCGACCACCAGCGCCGCGGTGACGATGATGGGGATGTAGAGGCCGCTCAGCGAGGAGTTCAGCGGGGCGGACACCGCGAGGATGAGGTTCACCGCCACCAGCGAGTTGCGCACCCGCGGGCCGGAGCGGATCACCGAGAGCAGCGGCAGTGCCCAGAAGAAGTACCACGGGTGCACCACCGGACTGAGCACGGTGAACGCCGCCATCGTCCAGGCCACGGCCGCGATGCCGGCGGGCCTGACTCCGGGGGGCGGGTGAGCAGCGCCCAGGTGCCGACGCCGAGCGCCCCGGCCGCCCCGATCACCCGCGTCACGGTGACGGTGGTCGCCAGGGCACTGTGCGCCTCCGAAGATCGCCGCGATGCTTCCGAACGAGCAGGCCGAGGTCGGTGGAGATGGAGAACGGCGTCAGGTTGGAGGTGGGCACGCTCAGGGCGTGCAGCCAACCGATGCCCAGGCCGGTGGCGAAACCCACGCCCACGAGGGTCGCCACCGCGACGAGCGCGACCTCCAGGGTCCGGACCAGCCGGACGCGCAGCGAGGCGCGCACACCGAGACTGAGCAGGACGACCCCGATGGCGATCAGCCCCCCGGGGGCCTTCACCGCCGCCGCGAGCCCGGCGGTCAACCGCTCCGAGGAACCAGGACCGCTCGATGGCGAAGACCAGCGCCACGGCCATCAGCCCCGCCATCACGATGTCGTTGTGCAGGCCGCCGACCCCGTGGGCGATCATCAGCGGGGTCGGCAGCACCAGCCAGGTGGCGAGCCCCGGGTCGGACCCCGCGTAGCGGGCGAGCTTCGGGATGGCCCAGGCGAACATCGCGATCCCCGCCAGGGCGAACACGCGGTCTGCGATCAGCAGCAGCCACGGGTCGTAGGTCAGGTGCGAGGTCAGCCCGCCCCAGATCAGCGGCACCGGGCCGTAGGGGGCCGGCGTGCCGGCCCACTGGGGGTCCACCGCCTCCGACAACGGACCGGGCAGGATCTGCGGCGGGTAGATGTAGGGCGAGAGCCCTTCGCGCGCGAGGTAGCCCTGCGCCACGTAGCTCCAGCCGTCCCTGCTGAACAGCGGCGGCGCCGCCAGCAACGGGATCGACCAGATCGAGGATCGCCAACCGCGATCGCAGGACCCCGAGCCGGGGATCCCGGCACCACGGCAGCAGGTTCAGCCAGGCGTAGGAGAGCAGGGCGATACCCCGCGACGACGACGGCCAGACCGGCCATCCGGCCGGGCAGCGTGCTGCGCACCATGTCCAGGACGGGGAACGAGGCGAAACTGGAGTTGGGCAGCGCGGAGGTGAACAGCCCGCCGGCGAGGATCAGCACGCTGCCGATCAGCCCGCGCAGGATCAGCCGGCGTGTGGCCGCACCGAAGACGGCCGGTTCCTTGGCTCGGGGGACCGCGGGAGCGCGGCCCGCTGTTTCGCTACTCACCCGTGATCATGCCGTCCTGTCCGGCGAACGAGACGCGGCACGTCCCCAGCCACGCCACCTGTCGCACCGCTGCGCGTTACCGAGGCGTATCCGACCCCGGCCACGATACCCCAGAGCGGCCCGGGCGCTCCCCGCGCGAGCGCCCAAGCCTCGGGGCGGAGCCTTGAGGGCGAGTGATGCGGAGGGCAGGGCGCTAGGGAGCGTCGGGGGCGCCGGGGTCGGGAAGCTCGCCCAGGACCTCGGTGACCACCGCGTAGGCGAGCCCCGGGGCATAGCCCTTCCGGCCCAGCATGCCGACCAGCCGCCGCGACCTGGGTCTGCCGGTCGAGCCGGCTCATCGAGCGGAGCTTGCGGCGCACCAGGTCGACGGGCGAGCGCGCGCTCCTCCTCGGGCTCGCGCTCGTCGAGCACCTCCCGCGACGATCTGCGTCGTCGATGCCCTTGCGCCGCAGCTCCTGCGGCCAGGGCGCGTCGAGGCGAGCCCCCGCGCGGCGCTGCGCTGCTCGACCCACACCCGCGCGAAGGCGGCGTCGTCGATCAGCCCGACCTCGGTGAACCGGTCGAGGAGCCGCTCGGCCACCTCGGGGGGACGTTGCCGCCGGCGCAGCCGCTCGGCCAGCTCGGAGCGGCTGCGCGCGCGACCGGTGAGAGCGTCGAGCAGGATCTTGCGCGCCACGCTCTCGGCGTCGGCGTCGGGCCCTAGCGCGGCCGTGTCCGTCGGCGGCGGCCCCACCGACGATCTCGCGCCACGGTGTGTCGGCCATCAGTCGGGGATGCGCGTCGGCGGCAGCTCGAGTCACTCGTCGATCGGCGCCAGGTCGATCGGCGCCTCGGCGTCGACCTGCGCACCGATGCCGAGCTTCTCGAGGATCTTCTTCTCGATCTCGTTGGCCAGGTCGGGGTTGTCGCGCAGGAAGGCCCGGGCGTTCTCCTTGCCCTGGCCGAGCTGGTCGCCCTCGTAGGTGTACCAGGCGCCGGACTTGCGGATCAGCCCCGCCTCGACGCCGACGTCGATCAGGCCGCCCTCGCGGCTGATGCCCTGGCCGTACATGATGTCGAACTCGGCCTGCTTGAACGGCGGGGCGACCTTGTTCTTCACGACCTTGACCCGGGTGCGGTTGCCGACCATGTCCTGGCCGTCCTTGAGGGTCTCGATCCGGCGCACGTCGAGCCGGACCGAGGAGTAGAACTTCAGCGCCCGGCCACCGGTGGTGGTCTCCGGGCGAGCCGAACATCACGCCGATCTTCTCGCGCAGCTGGTTGATGAAGATCGCGGTGGTCTTGGACTGGCTGAGGGCGCCGGTCATCTTGCGCAGCGCCTGGCTCATCAGCCGGGCCTGCAGGCCGACGTGGCTGTCGCCCATCTCGCCCTCGATCTCGGCGCGCGGCACCAGGGCCGCGACCGAGTCGATGACGACCAGGTCGAGGGCGCCGGAGCGGATCAGCATGTCGGCGATCTCCAGCGCCTGCTCACCGGAGTCGGGCTGGGAGACGAGCAGGGCGTCGGTGTCGACGCCGAGCGCCTGGGCGTAGTCGGGGTCGAGCGCGTGCTCGGCGTCGATGAAGGCGACGATGCCGCCGGCCGCGCTGGGCGTTGGCGACCGCGTGCAGCGCGACCGTGGTCTTGCCGGACGACTCCGGACCGTAGATCTCGACGACGCGGCCGCGCGGCAGGCCGCCGATGCCGAGGGCGACGTCGAGCGCGATCGAGCCGGTCGGGATCACCTCGAGCGGGGCCCGCGTCTCGTCGCCGAGGCGCATGACCGAGCCCTTGCCGAACTGGCGCTCGATGTTGGCCAGCGCGGCGTCGAGCGCCTTGTCGCGATCTCCACCAGCCATGGGTGCCATCCTGTTCTCGTCGGTCCGCTCGCGCGGCTGCGTCTTCTTCGTGCATCACCGGCGACCCTAGGGATCCCTCCGACAGTTCGCGGCGGTCGTCCACCGAGCCGTCCACCAACCGTCCAGCGGGTCCCCAGGCGGTCCCCAGCGAGTGCGACGCCAGACTAGCCGAACATCTGTTCGATCGCCGCGACACGCGCAAACGATCCGCGATCTTCCCGCCGGCGCCGCGGGCGGGCTCAGGCGGGGTGCGCAGCGGGCCCGGACCGGCCGGCCGGCGGCAGCCACACGGTGAACCGGCAGCCCGGTCCCGACGTTGCCGACGCTCGACCCTCCCGGCGTGCGCCTCCACGATGCCCTTGACGATGGCCAGGCCCAGACCGGCGCCGCTCCGTGCCCGGCCGTCGTTCCGTCCGACGGCTCCGGGGTCCGGGCGCTGCTCCCCCGCCAGGCGACGTCGAAGACCCGGTCCGAGGTCGGCCTCGGGGATGCCCCCGCACCCGTCGGTCACCGTCAGCTCCACGCCCGCCGTCACGCGGGCTCGGCGGTGATCGCGACCACCCCGTCGGCCGGGGTGTGCCGGATCGCGTTCATCAGCAGGTTGGACACCACCCGGGTCAGCCGGCGAGGCGTCCGCGGGGACGAGTGACGCCCGGGCTCGACCTGCCCGTTCAGCGCGACCCGTGGGCGCGCGGCCACGCGGATCGGCCCCGGCGATGCGCCTCACTGACCAGGTCGCCGAGGTCGACCGGCTCGCAGGGACAGGCCCAGCAGCCCGGCATGGATGCGCGACAGCTCGAACAGGTCGTCGACCATCCGCACCATCCGGTCGACCTCGGCCCGGATCTGCGCGGTGGTAGCGGGCCGGGTCGTCGACCATGCCGTCCTCGAGGGCCTCGGCCATCGCGCGCAGGCCCGCGAGCGGGGTGCGCAGGTCGTGCGAGACCCACGACACCAGCTCCCGGCGCGACTGCTCGAGCAGCGTCCTCGCGCTCCCGTGACTCCTCGCAGCATCGCGGCGGCGCGCTCCAGCTCGGCGGCCACCTCGCGCAGCTCGCGCGGGCCGACGTCCCGCGCGACGTACGCGCCCGTCCTGCCGAAGCTGCGCGCGCTCTCCCGCATCGCCCGGGTCGCCGGCGACCATCATCGCGGCCGACGAGACCGCGACGGCCAGCGCGACGACGCCGGCCACGACCGAGACGAGGATGACCACGCCGAAGTCGTGGGAGGAGAGGAACATCGCGTCCGCGGTGGCGAGCACGCCGGCGATCACCGCTCCGACGGCGACGAGCGGCGACGCCGGCCGACTGCCAGATCAGGGAGCGGCGGCGCAGCAGCCAGCCCAGCAGCGAGCCCGGCGAGACCGACCAGCGGCGCCCCAGCCGGCGGCGATGAGCGATGATGGTCCACTGGTCACGCGTCACCGCTGGGCTCCCACCGGTAGCCGACGCCCCAGACGGTGACCAGACGGGCCGGGCTGGCTCGGGTCGGGCTCGACCTTCTCCCGCAGCCGCCGCACGTGGACGGTCACCGTGGACTGGTCGCCGAAGGTCCAGCCCCACACCTCGCTGAGCAGCTCCTCCCGGGAGAACGCCACGCCCGGGGTGCGCCACGAGGAAGCACAGCAGGTCGAACTCCCGCGTCGGTCAGCGTCAGGGGCCCGCCGCGCAGGGTCGCCTCGTGCCGGCTCGGGTCGACCACGAGGTCGCCGTCGCGGATCGGCTCGGTCGGGGCGGACGCCCGCTCGCCCGCCCGCCGCAGCACGCGAGTCCACGCGCAGCACCAGCTCGCGAGGGCTGAACGGCTTGGTCACGTAGTCGTCGGCGCCGCGCTCCAGCCCGACGACCCGGTCGGTCTCGTCGCCGAGGGCGGTGAGCATGATGACCGGGACGTCGGAGGACTCCCGCAGCCGGCGGCAGACCTCCAGGCCGTCGATGCCCGGCAGCATCAGGTCGAGCACGACCAGGTCGGGTGGGCGGGACCGGAACTCGCGCGATCGCCCTCTCGCCGTCCTCGGCCTCGACGACCTGATGGCCGTCGGCGCGCAGGTAGGACACGACGACCTCCCGCACGGTGTGGTCGTCGTCGACCACGAGCACTGTGGCCATCAGGCCCCCTCTCCGGGACCATCGTGCGACGGTCGCGTTCGCGGCACGGCGCCCCGCCGCGCCGCAGCAGGACCGACAGGATGACACCGAGGGCGACGGCGCCGGCAAACACCAGCCAGCCCTGACCATAGTTGCGGTCGAGCAGCGTCGGGTTGTCCGGTCGGGCCCCGCGGGACAGGAGCACCGGAACGGCGGTGAGGGTGACCGTCGCAAGGACCACGAGGCCCGCCGCCACCGGACCGCGCACTCGTCGCGGCAGGAGCCGCACGCGCGAGCGCGGTGACGAGCACCGTGCAGCGGCGCGAGAACCGCGTCATGGGCGATCGACCCCGGCGACCAGCCAGCGGAGCACCTCGAGGACGACCCAGTCGGGATGAGACAGCAGCAGCATGACGCCGTACGCCGCCGCCGCGCGCCACCGGCACCTCCGACCAGGATCCGCACGACACGGGTCGTCACCCCAGAACCTCCAGACGGGAGACCCACTTGGTCTGCAGGACGCCGGGCCGGTTCGGGCGCGATGATCCGGCACGGGTAGCCGTGGTCCAGGGCCAGGGTCTCCCCGTCCAGCTCGATCGCCAGCAGGGTCAGCGGGTCCGACGGCGAAGGCCGCCGGCAAGCGGCTCACCCCGTAGGCGCCGCGGGCTCGCAGCGAGACGACCAGGACGTCGCTGCCGGCCGGGGCGCCGACCAGGTCGAGCAGAGACCGCGCACCGTCGGCCCGCGCCACGTGCCCGACGCGCTCCACCCCTCGACGCACGCGATCGGGAGGCGTGGCGGTGGTCTGCGGGCAGTGCCAGCAGGTCGTCCCGGGTGAGCTCCCGCGTCGTCGCCGCCGGAGACGAGCGTGAGCCGGAAGGCATCGTCGAGCGCCGTAGGGACCACCCCGGCCGCGGATGCCGACCGGTTGATCGGGATGCCCTGCGGCCCGTCGCCGGACCGGACGCCGAAGACCGAGACCTTCCGCAGCGCCGGCACCGCCGACCCGGCCGACGCCAGGACGGCCACACCGGCGGCCAGCAGGCTCCGTCCTGGCCAGACCCCGCCTGCTGAATGCGGAGCCTCCGGCGCCCGGCTCTCCCGCTCGGTCCGGGTCGCCGGACTCGATCGGGGAGGTCAGGGCCGCCCGGATGACCGGGAGCTTCACGGCGACGTGCACGAGCAGCGAGCCGACCGCGATCCAGGCGACCGCGAAGTGGACGGCACGGAAGTTGAACGCCCAGGGGTACCACTGGGCCGTGTTGGACAGTCCGGTGGCGAGCTCGAAGATGCCCGCCGACACGAGCAGGGCGATGGAGCCCCGCTCCAGGACGTTGAGCACCGCAGCCTTGAGCGGCCGCAGCGGGTTTGCCGCGAAGAGCTTCGGGTAGACCGTCCAGAGCTTGATCGCGAGCAGCGGGATGGACGCCGTCCCGGCCGCGACGTGGAGACCCTGGGTGACCCGATAGCCCCAGACCGGGCGGGTCGGCCAGTGCAGCAGGCTCGTCGGGTCCTGCGCGTAGTGACTCAGCAGGCCGGTGACGAAGGCGGTCCCGAACGCGATCCCCAGCCAGAGCCCGACGCGGGCCGCCACGGCGGGGCCGCGCAGCCGGGACGAGAAGGACTGCTCGCGCGGCGCGAGCCGCGCCACACGGGCGAGCAACGACGGGAGCCTCGGGGTCATCACGCGGCCTCCTGTGACTTCTCCAGCACCGCGAACCAGCGCCGCCCGCGCGCCCCCACGTGCGTCCCCGCGTGCACCAGGGTCAGCCCGGCGGCCGCACCGAGCTCCGCGATCCGGTCGACCCCCACCACCGCCCAGCGCAGCGGCTCGGACGCCACTCCCCCGGCTTCCAGCCGGATCGAGCACCGCCGCACCCCGACGCCCGGGCCCTCCACGTCCACCACCGCGCGGCCCCCGGCACACAGCAGGGACGCCACCCGCCGGAGCAGGGCCACCGGGTCACCACCGATGCCGATGTTCCCGTCCGCCAGCAGGACGGACTGCCAGGTCCCCTCCCCCGGGAGCTCGGTGAAGACGTCGCGGTGCAGGGCCTCCACGCCCCGGGACCGGGTCAGCTCGATCGCCTCCGGAAGCACGTCGACGCCGACCACGCGGTGCCCGCGCCCGGAGAGCTCGTGGGCCATCCGCCCGGGTCCGCACCCCAGATCGAGGACGGCGCCGACGCAGTGGTCCAACACCGCACGGTCGCTGTCGTCGGCCCCGTCGCACCACCGCGCGACGGGAAGGGCCGTGGGCAGGGGGGCGAGGCCGTGCACGACGCACGGTGACCCGGCGAAGGCCAGGCCGAGGACGTGCTGCCACCCGGGGGCGGTGACCGTCTGCGTCATCGTGCCGCCACCTCCCGTACGCGCCGAAGGCGGTCGGCGAAGCGCGTCGCGGGAGCCTGCGCCCCGACCGCGCGGGCGTCCTCCAGGGTGTCCACGTCGCGCAGCACCGGGCCGAGCACCACACGAGACCCCGAGGCCTCGATCGCCGAGCAGGTGAGCCGGCCTGTCTCGGGGGTCGACATCGGCACGAGGGCGAGGCAGTCGACGCACGCGGGGTCGCGATGGGCCAGCCCCCACCAACCGCCGTCGACGGCGGGACCGAGGGCCACGCGACCCGGCCCGGATGCGGCGACCAGCCCGAGCAGGTGCCCGGGGTGGAGCTGGGGGGTGTCCATCCCGATCTGCACCACGCCCTCGTCCACCGCGGGCCCGAGAGCCACCGCCGCGTCGCGGTGCGCGGCCACCAGGCGCGCGGCGAACCCGGCACCCCGCTGGGGGAAGACGGTCCATCCGGCCACCGCCTCGGCGATCCCGGCGTTGCCGGGTCCATCGGCCAGGTCACCGTCCAGGGCGAGCAGGCAGCGCGCACGGCCGAACGTCGCCACGCAGACCGCCAGGGTGTCGAGCAGTGCCTGCCGCGCGAGGTCGGCGGCAACCTCGTCCCCGACCACCCGGCCGAGGCGGGTCTTCACCCGTCCCGCGACCGGCGCCTTGGCCACGACCAGCGCGTGCCCGGTCACGGCAGGACCCGTCGCGAAGTCCCGGGCCGCCACGAGGGAGCCACGGACCGATCCGGAGACCTTGGACCTCGTGCCCGCGGCCCGCGGGTGGTAGGCGACGTCCCGCTCGACGATCCGCCACCCGGCCGCCTGGGCACGCACCAGCAGCTCGACCGGGTAGCCGAACCTGCGGTCCTCGATCCCGAGCGCCAGCATCGCGTCGCGACCGAACACCCGGACCGGCGCGATGTCGTGGACCCGCAGGCCGGTCCGGCGCCGCAGCCAGGCCAGCACGAGCGCGTTGCCCCAGCGGGCGTGCCAGGGCCACACGCCCGCGCCGACCGGCCGGCGGCGGCCCACGACCAGGTCCGCCCGGTCCCCGGCCACCTCGACGAGGAGGCCGAGGACGACCGCGGGGTCGAACGAGCCGTCGCCGTCCATCACCGCGACGTACGTCGTCGTGGCTGCCTCGATCCCGGCGTGGACGGCGGCGCCGTACCCGGGCCTGGGCTCGGTCACGACCCGCGCCCCGAGCTCGCGCGCCACCCGTGCGGTGTCGTCGGAGGATCCGTTGTCGACGACGAGCACCTGCAGGCCCGCGGGGACCGCGGCCACCAGCGACGGAAGGGCGCGGGCCTCGTCCTTGCACGGGAGCACGAGAGTGCAGTCGCTCGACCATTCCGTCACGCTAGGCAGCCACGGGGGTCCCAGCGGGGGCCTCGGGCTTACGGAACGATGACGGACAGCCCTGGACACGCGGATCGGCGCTCCGGCGCGCCTACGCTCTCGGCCATGTGGTCACGACTGCGCGGGAGCACGACCTGGGGTCCGGTGTGGGGCCTGGTCGTCGGCGTGGTCCTGGTGGTCGCCACGGTGGCCGCACCGTACGTGACCGGGGTGAAGACCTACTCCTACGGCGACGCCCCGTTCATCGACTCGTGGGCCCCCCGGGTCGGCAGCGCCACCTGGTTCGCCGTCGCGCTCGCCCTCGCCGCCGTGGCCTGGTACCTGCCACGCGCTCAGACGATGCGGTGGAGCCTGGTGCTGGTCTCCGGTGGCGTGCTGTCCCTGGCCTGGATGGTGTCGCTGGCCTGGCTGGACGGGATCGCCGGGTTCGGAAGCATCCTCGACGACCCGCACGAGTACCTGCAGACGGCGAGGTCGGTCACCGACGTCTCCACGATGCTGCACACGTTCGTGGAGCGGATCCCCGTCGACGCTCCGCTGGGGGAGTGGGCCACGCACGTGGCCGGCCATCCGCCCCTGGCGCTGCTGTTCTTCGTGGCGCTCGTCCGGCTCGGGCTCGACGCGACGGGCGTCGGCTGGGTGGTCATCGTGCTCGCCTCGACCATCCCTCCGGCGGTCATGCACACGGTGCGCACGCTGGGCGACGAGGCTGCCGCCCGCAGGGTGGCTCCCTACCTGGCCATCGGGCCCTCGGCGATCTGGCTCGCGGTGTCCGCCGACGCGGTGTACGCCGCCGTGTCGGCCTGGGCGCTGCTGGCGCTCGCCCTGGCGGTCCGTTCGACCGGACGTGGCAGGTGGGTCTGGGCCGTGGTGGCCGGGCTGTTGCTGGGGTGCTCGGTCCTGCTGTCGTACGGGCTGCTGCTGCTGGGCATCCTGGCGCTCGCCGTGTTCTGGGCCGGCCGGTCGTGGCGAACCCTGCCCGTGGCGGCGGTCGCCGCGCTGGCGCCGACACTGGTCCTGGCCACGTTCGGCTTCTTCTACTGGGACGCCCTCCCGGCGCTGCACGACCGCTACTGGGCGGGCATCGCGTCGTATCGGCCGACGTCGTACTGGGTCTTCGGCGACCTGGCCGCGATCCTGGCCGCCACCGGCCCCCTGGCCGCCGCCGGCATCGGTGCGCTCGTCGGCGCACCACACCGGCTGTTCGCCGAGCGGCGGGTCCCGGCCGTGCTCGGCGGCGCTGCGGTGCTGACGATCCTCGTCGCCGACGCGAGCCTGATGAGCAAGGCGGAGGTCGAGCGGATCTGGCTCCCGTTCGTCCCGTGGCTGCTGCTCACCACCGCCCTGCTGCCGCGACGATGGCGGGTGTGGGGCTTCGTCGCGCAGGTCGTCTTCTCCCTGCTGCTGGTGCACCTCACCTACAGCTCCTGGTAGCAGCGGTCACCGCAGGGGGTCGTGGGCGAAGGTCCTCAGGCCCTCACGCGGACCGGTCAGGGCGCTGAAGCCGAGCTCGGCAGCGGCCAGCCGCGGCGACGCCACGATGTGCCGCACGTCGCCCGGTCGGTAGCGGCCGCTCACCACGGGGGCGGGTCCCTCGTCGCCGCTCAGCGTCGTCGCGACGTCCAGCAGCCGGACCGGGCTCCCCGAGCAGACGTTGTACGCCCGGAACGGCTCCCCCGACGGCCCCCCGCTCGCCACCGCCTCGCAGGCCAGGAGGTTCGCCCGGGCCACGTCGGAGACGTGGACGAAGTCACGCATCTGCTCGCCGTCCTCGAAGACGTCCGGGGGCAGCCCCGCCTCCAGGCGGGAGCGGAAGATGGCCGCGACCCCGGAGTAGGGAGTGTCCCGGGGCATCCCGGGCCCGTAGACGTTGTGGTAGCGCAGAGCGACCACCTGGCCGGGCGCCTGCCGGGCCCACGCCGCGGCGTAGTGCTCCTGGGCGACCTTGCTGGCCGCGTACGACGAGCGGGGGTCAAGGCGGGCGTCCTCGTCGACCAGCTCCCAGCCCAGCGGACCGCCGCAGGCCCGACAGACCGAGTCGAAGCGGCCGGCGTCGAGATCCTCGACCCGTCGCGGGCCCGGCGTCTGCGGTCCGTGCTCGGGGCAGGAGTACCGACCCTCGCCGTAGACGACCATCGAGGAGGCCAGCACCAGGCGCGAGACGCCCGACTGCGCCATCGCGGCGAGCAGCACGGCGGTGCCCAGGTCGTTGTGGGAGGCGAAGCCGGGGAGGTCGTCGGTCCGGATGCCGGCACCGACCATCGCCGCCTGGTGGCACACCACGTCGACCCCGCGCAGCAGCCCCGGCCACACGTCGGGGTCGCGCACGTCGGCCCGGATCACGCCCTCGGGCAGGGAGGCACCGGCCGCGTGCGCCTGCGGGATGAGGGCGTCCACGCCGGTCACCTCGTGCCCGGCGTCGCGCAGGGCCTCGGCGACCGCGGCGCCGATGAAGCCGGCGGCCCCGGTCAGCAGCACCCTCATGGCAGCTCGAAGGGCAGCCTGACCCCGTCGTGCCAGCCGGCGCAGGAGCAGCCGCCCACGGCGGGTCCCTCGGCGACCGGCGCGATCGCGTCGGCCAGCAGCGTCGTGAGCCGATCGAGGTTCTGCGCGAACAGGGCGAAGACCTGGGCCTGGTCGACCCCCTCCCCCTCGTCGAGGCCGGCGTCGAGGTCGGTCACGAGCGCGAGCGTGGCGTAGCAGACGCCCAGCTCGCGGGCCAGCACGGCCTCGGGGTGCCCGGTCATGTTCACCAGGTCCCAGCCCTGCGCGGCGTACCAGCGCGACTCCGCGCGCGTCGAGAACCGCGGCCCCTCGATGACGACCATCGTGCCGCCGTCGGCGATGTCCGGCGCGGCTCCCACCAGAGCACGACGCAGCCGCGGGCAGTAGGGGTCGGCGAACGGCGCGTGGGCGGCTCCGGAGTCGATGTAGGTCTGCACCCGCCCGCTGGTCCGGTCGACGAGCTGGTCGGGGACGACCAGGGCACCAGGGGGCGTGGTGGACTGCAGGCCGCCGACCGCGCACGGTCCGAGGATCTGCCGGACGCCCAGGCTGCGCAACGCCCAGATGTTCGCCCGGTACGGGATGGCGTGCGGCGGGTACTCGTGGTGCAGCCCGTGCCGGGGCAGGAAGGCGACGGCCGTGCCGGCCACCTCACCGATGCTGATCGGGGCCGACGGCGCGCCGTACGGCGTCGTGACCTCGACCGTGCGGGGATCGGCCAGGAACGAGTAGAACCCGCTTCCCCCGATCACCGCGGTCAGGGGTGCGCTCGCGTCGTCGGCATTCATGCGGCGAGTCTCCCACCCCGGCCGGGGCAGGGCCCGCGTCCGGCGGGCACCGTCAGACTTCGGTAAGGGGGACGACCACCCGGGCCCGCAGAGCGAAGAACACCGACAGAAGCACCCCACCGGTGAAGATCGCGGCGAACAGGTTGAGCGACGCGTAGCCCAGGTACTGCACGACGAATCCCCCGGATGCGCTGGCGGCCGCCGCAGTGAGGTTCATGGTCAGGTCGGCGAAGCCCTGGACCGAGGGGCGCACGTCGATCGGCGCGAACTCCGTGACCAGCGCAGATCCGGACACCGTGCACATCGACCAGCCGAGCCCCAGCAGGAAGAGCCCCGCGAAGATCTGCACCGACTCCCCCTCCGGAGCCGTCCCGGCGAGCAGCAGGGCCAGCCACAGAGTCCCCGCACCCGCCCCGAGGACGGTCACCCGGCCGAACCGGTCGGCCGCGGCGCCGAAGAGCGGACTGAAGAAGAACATGCCGAGCACGTGCACGCTGATCACGAAGCCGATCACGGTGATCGAGACGTTCGAGTTGCCCAGGTGCACCGGCGTCATGCTCATCACCGCCACCATCACCGGATGGGCCGACGCGAGCGCGAGCACTCCGGCGAGGACGCCGGGGTGCTTGCGAAGCGTCCGCAGCACCGCAGGGAAGTCCATCCGGCGGTGCGTGACCGGGCCCTCGGCGTGGGCGATCTCCCGGGCCAGCAGCAGCGGGTCGGGGCGCAGCAGCGTCGAGACCACCACGATGGCGGCGAAGATCGCCAGCAGCGACAGCACGAACGGGCCGGTGAGCTTGGGCAGTCCCAGGTCGACCGCAAGGCCGCCGGCCGGGCCGCTGAGGTTGGGGCCCGCGACGGCACCGATCGCCGTCGCCCACAGCACGATCGACAGGGCCCGGGCCCGGTGCCGCGGCTCGGCGAGGTCGGTCGCCGCGTAGCGAGACTGCAAGTTGCTGCTGCTCGTCGCGCCGAAGAGGAAGGCGCCCAGCAGGAGCAACGGGTAGGAGTGGGCCACTCCTCCGAGGACGATCACGGCGGCCCCGCTCGCGCCCATGGCGTACCCGGTCATCAGGCCGATCCGCCGGCCACGCCGGGACATCAGCTCGGCGATCAGGTAGGCACCCAGCCCGGCGCCGATCGCCTGCGGGGTGCCCATGAGTCCGGCGAGGAAGTCGCTGCCGGTGACCTCCTTGCCGAGCAAGGTCGCCACGGCGATACCGATCGTGAGTCCGAAGCCACCGAGCGCCTGCGAGCTGGCGAGCGTGCCGACGGTACGGCGCTGGATGCGGGCGATCGACGTCGAGTTCCACGCGGTCGTCTTCGAAGCGCTCACCGATCACGCTCCGGCAGACCGAGGGTGGCCCACACGACCCTCCAGACCGACTTCGGGGTCTCCCCGGCGGCCAGCGCCTCGTCGACCGTCCGGCCGCCGAGGTCGGCCATCACGTGCTCGTGGGCCCAGGAGCGCGCATAGGCCGGCCCGAGGGCCGCCTCCATCCGCGTCCAGAACTCGGTGTGCCGCATCGTCAGCCCTCCACGTCGACGAGGTGGTGGACGACGTCGTGGAGCTGGTAGCGCCCGAGGGAGGCGACGGTGAAGAACGACCCGTTGCTGCGCCGGCCGGTCCGCTCCCAGTCGCGTCCGGTCACCGCGGCGTAGCGGGCTGCGACCTTCTCGGCCGCGGCCACCAGCTGCGTCGCCACGATGCCCGGATCCTGCTCGGAGTAGTGCTCGGCGACCGCCGTCTCGTCCTGGTCCCAGTTCGCGAACTCGGGGTCGTCCTCGGTCAGCATCCGGTGGACCCGCTCGGAGAAGATCCGGTGGACGTCACGGACGTGGCAGGCGTACTCGAGGGGCGACCAGATGTTCGCGGCAGGGCGGACCGCCGCGTTCGCGTACATCAGGACGACCGGCCAGCGGGCCGCGTTCTCGACGATCCGCGGGGCGATCTCCTCGACCGGGACCGCGGCGGCCGCGAAGCCGCACTCGGGGCAGGGACGGTCGAGGACCCAGGTCCAGTCCTTGGTGTCCGGCTCGATCATCGGGTCCCTCTCGGTGCGGCGGCTGACGTCAGCAGGTCGGTCGGGCTGTCACTTCAGCAGGAGCCGGCTCAGTCGGCGCGAGGCGACGCTCAGTCCTATCAGACCCAGGGCCACAAGGTAGACCAGCGAGATCAGCGACCCCCACGACACCAGCCCGGTGGACAGCTCGCGCACCAGCACCACCCCCCGGTAGAGCGGGGTGAGCTCCACGACCCAGCGGATCGCACCCGGGTAGGTCTGCACCGGGAAGAACGTGGCGGAGAACAGGAACATCGGCATGATCGCCAGCTGGATGAACTCGAAGTGCTGCCACGACCGCATCCAGGTGGTGAGCGCGAGACCGACACCGGAGAACGCGAAGCCGATGAGCAGCGCTGCGGGGACGATGAGGAGCGCCCACCAGGACTGGACCAGGCCCATCACCAGCATCACGAGCAGGAAGACGCCGGCGTAGATCCCGCCGCGCAGCATCGCCCAGGTCAGCTCACCGAGGGCCACGTCGAAGGTCCGCATCGGCGTCGCCAGCACCTGGTCGTAGAGCTTCTGGAACCTCAGCTTGAAGAACACGTTGTAGGTGGAGTCCATCACCGCGCCGTTCATCGCCGACGCGGCGAGCATCGCGGGCGCAACGAAGACCGCGTAGGGGATCTGGGAGCCGTGGTAGTCGAACCCCGGCACGAGCTTCCCCACCCCGACACCGATGGAGAACAGGTAGAGCACGGGCTCGGCGAACCCGCTGACGAAGTACGGCCAGGCCCTGCGGTAGGCGAGGTAGTTCCGGACGACGAGGTGGCCGGGGGCGCGCATCTGCTCACGCAGCGTCCGGGCGAGGGAGCGGCTGACCGCGGCGGCGGCGAGGGACATCTCAGCTCACCAGCCTCGAGGTCAGCCGACGGGCGGCCAGCCACCAGCCGACCAGGGTGAGCACGACGAGGTAGGCGACGTGCAGCAGGGCCATGCCCGGCGCGACAGTGCCCAGCATGAGCATCCGGACCAGGTCGACGCCGTGCCACAGCGGCGAGACCTTGGCGACGACCTGCAGCGCGCCCGGCAGGTTCGCGACGGGGAAGAACGCGCCCGAGAAGAGCACCATCGGCATCACGACGAGCCGGAACGCCAGGGGCAGGCCGGCCTCGCTGGTCAGCGACGCGGTGTACGCGTAGAGGGGGGCGGCCACCGCGAGGCCGGTCAGGACAGCAGCCGGCAACGCCAGGATCCCCCCGAGGACGGAGTGGTAGACCCCGAAGAAACCGAGCACGCCGAGGAAGATCCCGCACACCACGCCCAGCCGGGCGGCGATCGCCGCCAGGTGGGCGTTGACCAGGTCGAGAGGCGACAGCGGCGTCGCGATCATCGCGAAGTGGGTCTTGTTCCACTTGAACATGCCCATCAGCGGCCACAGCACCTCGCCGGACCCCGTCTGGAACGCGTGCACCGCGACGAGTCCGGGGGCGATGAAGTCGAGGTACGAGGTGGCCCCCTCGAGGGTGGACGGGCCCGCAGTGATGAAGCCACCGAGCAGGACCCCCATCGCGGCGACGTACAGGATCGGCGCGATGAACGACGAGAAGGCGCTGCCCCTCCAGGTGCGGCGGAAGGTGATCGCCCAGTAGTCGGACTGGCGCCAGGCGAGATCCCACCGGAACGCCAGGCGGGCCAGGGTGCCGCTCTGCCGGCGATCCGGGGACAGCTGGGCCGACATCAGTCCACCAGCGTCCGGCCCGTGAGGCGGAGGAAGACGTCCTCCAGCGTGGAGCGCCGCACGAGGACCGTGGACGGCGCCAGCCCACGCTCGTGCACGGCGGCGAGGGTCGCGTCCCCGTCGGCGGTGTAGAGCAGCAGCCGGTCGGGCAGGATCTCGACCCGCTCGGCCAGGTCGAGGACCCGCTCGGCGTGAGCCTCGTGCTCCCCGGCTCGCGAACCGGAGCTCTGCGACCTCGCGCGTCGAGTGCCGGGCGATCAGGTCCCGGGGCGACCCCTCCGCGACGATCAGCCCGCCGTCCATCACGACCAGTCGGTCGCACAGCTGCTCGGCCTCGTCCATGTAGTGGGTGGTCAGCACCAGCGTGACCCCCTGCTGCTTGAGCCGGAACAGCCGCTCCCAGAGCAGGTGCCGGGCCTGCGGGTCCAGCCCGGTGGTCGGCTCGTCGAGCAGCAGGATCTCGGGCCGGTTGATCAGGGATCGCGCGATGGTGAGGCGCCGCTTCATCCCGCCGGAGAGCTCGTCGACGAGGACGTTCGCCTTCTCGGTCAGCTGCACGAACGTCAGCAGCTCGTCGGCACGCGACGCCGCCACCGTGCGGGGGATGCCGAAGTAGCGTGCGTACACGACGAGGTTGTCGCGGACGCTCAGCTCGCTGTCGAGGTTGTCCTCCTGCGGGCACACCCCGATCCGGCCGCGGATCTCGGGCCCGTCCGCCTCCGGGTCGAGACCGAGCACCCGCAGGGTCCCCCGGACAGCGGCGACACGGCCGCGATCATCCGCATCGTCGAAGACTTGCCGGCGCCGTTCGGCCCGAGGAACCCGAAGGACTCCCCCCGCCGCACGGACACGTCGATCCCCCGGACCGCCTCGAACTCGCCGAACGACTTCCGCAGCCCGTGCGCCTCGATCATCGGGTCCAGGGTCCCGGCGGTGTTGCTGCCTGGCTCGGTCGTCACGTCCACACGGAGATCCTGTCCCACCCCACCCCCGGAACGCACCTCGGTTCCGGGCCATGGATCCCGGTGCCCGTGGGACGAGGTCCTGTCGGTGAGCTCAGGCCGCGGCCTCGAAGCCGCCGGCGAGCGTGTCGATGAGGAACGCGAAGCTGGCGTCGAGGTCGCGCGGAAGTCCGAAGCCGCCGGAGGCTTCCAGGACCACGAAGCCGTGCACCGCCGAGCGCACCGTCCGGGCCGCATCGATCGCTCGCTGGTCCTCGAGCCCGAATCCGGCGAGCACGTCGACGACGACCGCGAACACCTCGGCGGCTGCCTGCTGGTCCTCGAGATCGTCTGCGGCGGGCGCGCGCACCGTGGCGGCGTACCTGCCGGGATGCGTGTGCACCCAGGCCCGGTAGGCCAGGCAGACGGCGACCAGCGCGTCGCGGCCGGACCGTCCGACGGCAGCGCGCGAGACGACCTCGCCGAGCTCTCGCTTGGCGAGGACGGAGATCCCGCGGTGCAGGCCGTCGAGGGAGTCGATGTGCTTGTAGAGGGACGGCTGGCGGACCCCGAGGCGGGTGGCCAGGCCGGCCAGGGTCAGGTGCGACCAGCCGTGCTCGTCGGCCATCTCCCCGGCTGCCCGGATCACGCGCTCGGTGGTCAGACCGGCCCTAGGCACCGGCGTGGGTCCTCGTGCTGAAGTCGACCACCGCCGGGCCCACGAGGTCGGGGCGCTGGGCGTGGGGGTAGTGACCGGCCTCCGGAACCATCAGCACCTCGCCGCCGAGCGTCCCGGCGATCCAGCGCGCCTCGGCCTCGGGGTCGGGGAAGTCCGGGTCCAGGTCGCCCATCACCACCAGCGTCGGCGTTCGCACGTCCCCGAGGCGCTCTTCGGCGACATCGTGGTCGAGCGTCCGCGCCAGGTCCGCGAACGCCGCGGCGTAGCCGGGGCGCTTGAAGGAGGCGATGACCTCGGCAAGGTGGTCGGAGAGGTCCTCGGGACGCCGTCCGGCGTAGAGGCTCGGGAGGTAGTACCTCCAGGTGGTGACGATCCAGGGCCGGGCCAGCGCGATGCGCATCAGGATCCGCTGGAGCGCCGACACCGTGCCGTTGCGCACGAAGGGGCCGATCAGCACCAGCCCGCGGACCAGCTCCGGACGGACGGCGGCCAGGTACGCGCCGGCACCGGCACCCATGGAGTTGCCCACCACGACGGCGGGTGCGCCCAGCTCGTCGAGGAGCGCGGCGAGGTCCTCGGCCGTCTCCGCGTCGCCGTAGGACCGGAATCCGACGTCGCTGTCTCCGTGCCCGCGCAGGTCGACCGACACCGCGGTGAAGCCGGCCGCGACCAGGTCGGGGACCAGGAACCGATAGGTGGAACGGAGGTCGCCCATGCCGGGCACCAGCACGACCAGCGGGCCCGTCGCCAGTGCGGTCGTAAGCGATGCGGCCCTCGGGCCGGGTCAGGTAGCTCGTCATGCAGTCGAGTCTCTAATAGCCGTTTGGCTATTGTCAATAGCTATTCCCAGCCGCGCCCTCCCCAGGACCGGATCGCCCAGGAGACGCCGGGAGCCGCACGGGCAACCGGGCGCGGAGCCACGGTGGGGGTGGGCCCTGCGAGGATGGCCCGATGGAGGCCGGCGCACGCATCCTGGACGGGTTCTCCGCTCCCGCGCGCGCCTGGTTCGAGGCCACCTTCCCCGGGCCCACGGCGGCGCAGGCGGGTGCCTGGCAGGCGATCCGGGCGGGCGAGGACGCCCTGGTGGTGGCCCCGACGGGGTCCGGCAAGACCCTGGCGGCGTTCTTCTCCGCGATCGACGAGCTTTCCTCGTCCGGGCCTCCCGACGACCCCCGGCAGCGGTGCCGGGTGCTGTACGTGTCCCCACTCAAGGCCCTCGCCGTGGACGTCGAGCGCAACCTCCGGGCCCCGCTGGCGGGCATCCGCCGTACGGCGGCGGAGCTCGGCCTGCCCGTTCCGGACATCGCCGTCGGGGTCCGCTCCGGCGACACCAGCGCGGCCGACCGGCGACGGCTCGCGGCGCGGCCGCCCGACATCCTGATCACCACCCCGGAGTCGTTGTTCCTGATGGTCACCTCGCAGGCCCGCGAGAGCCTGCGGGGGGTTCGGTCGGTGATCGTCGACGAGGTGCACGCGGTCGCAGGGAGCAAGCGCGGCGCCCACCTCGCTCTGACCCTCGAGCGGCTGGACGCTCGCCTCCCCCGTCCCGCTCAGCGCATCGGGCTGTCGGCGACCGTGCGCCCACTGGACGAGGTGGCGCGGTTCCTGGGCGGGTCGCGGCCGGTGACCGTCGTCGCGCCGCCCGCGGCCAAGACCTGGGAGCTCGACGTGGTCGTGCCGGTCGAGGACATGACGGATCTCAGCTCTCCTCCTCGCGGCAGGGTGGTGTCGAGGCTCGCTCCGCCGCACCTGAACCGTCGCCGGCGGCGGTCACTCCGTCGCTGTGGCCGCACATCGAGGAGCGGGTCCTCGATCTGATCGAGCAGCACCGGTCGACCATCGTCTTCGTCAACTCCCGGCGGCTGGCCGAGCGGCTCACGGCCCGCCTCAACGAGCTGGGCGACGAGCGCGCAGGGGCCAGCCCCGAGCGTGCCGGCGGTCCGCCGGCCCAGGTGATGGCCCAGTCCGGCCAGTCGTACGGAGCGAGCCGCGTGATCGCGCGGGCCCATCACGGCTCGGTGTCCAAGGAGGAGCGGGCCCGCACCGAGGAGGCACTCAAGCAGGGTCGGCTGCCCTGCGTGGTGGCCACGTCCAGCCTGGAGCTGGGCATCGACATGGGCGCCGTCGATCTGGTCGTGCAGGTCGAGTCGCCTCCGTCGGTCGCCGCGGCGCTGCAGCGGGTCGGGCGGGCCGGACACCACGTGGGCGAGGTGTCGCGGGGCGTTCTCTTCCCGAAGCACCGGCGCGATCTCATCCCGACGGCCGTCACCGTCGAGCGCATGCGGGACGGCGCGATCGAGGCGCTGCACGTGCCACGCAACCCCCTCGACGTGCTGGCCCAGCAGATCGTGGCGTGCTGCGCAGTCGACGCCTGGGACGTCGACGACCTCTACGCGATGGTCCTCCGCTCCGCGCCGTTCACCTCCCTGCCCCGCAGCGCCTTCGACGCCACCCTCGACCTGCTGGCAGGCCGCTACCCCAGCGACGAGTTCGCCGAGCTGCGGCCGCGGGTGGTCTGGGACCGGGTGGCCGGCACGGTGAGCGGTCGGCCGGGAGCACAGCGGCTCGCCGTGACGTCCGGCGGCACCATCCCCGACCGGGGGCTCTACGGCGTCTTCCTCGCCGGAGAGCGCGCCGGGCGGGTCGGCGAGCTCGACGAGGAGATGGTCTACGAGTCGCGGGTCGGTGACGTCTTCTCGCTCGGCGCCAGCAGCTGGCGGATCGAGGACATCACCCACGACCGCGTCGTGGTCTCCCCCGCACCCG
This sequence comes from uncultured Actinomycetota bacterium, assembly GCA_963805655.1. Lineage (GTDB taxonomy): Bacteria > Actinomycetota > Actinomycetes > Propionibacteriales > Nocardioidaceae > CAWDVB01. The sequence goes on from CAWDVB010000002.1 coordinate 197,215, forward strand.
GGCAGCCCGGCCGACTGCCGTTCTGGAAGGGCGACCAGGCGGGCCGCCCTGCCGAGCTCGGGCGGGCGATCGGGCGGTTCGCGGGTGAGCTGGCCGCGCTCCCCCGTCCGGACGCGGAGCATCGCTGCGCCGAGGCAGGGCTCGACGTCTGGGCCACCGGCAACCTCCTCGCGCTGCTCGACGAGCAGAGGGCGGCGACCCGTGTCGTGCCGAGCGATCGCCAGCTGGTCGTCGAGCGGTTCCGCGACGAGCTCGGCGACTGGCGGGTTGTGCTGCACTCGCCGTACGGCAACCAGGTCAACGCCCCCTGGGCGCTCGCGGTAGGGCATCGCCTGGACGAGAGCTTCGGTGTCGGGACCCAGGCGCTGTCCGGCGACGACGGGATCGTGCTGCGCATCCCGGACACCGACCGTGACCCGCCCGGAGCCGAGGTGTTCGTCTTCGAGCCCGACGAGATCGAGTCTCTGGTCACCGACGAGGTCGGCGGGTCGGCGCTGTTCGCCGCGAGGTTCCGCGAGTGCGCCGCGCGGGCCCTGCTGCTCCCCCGCCGCGACCCGGGGCGGCGGAGCCCGTTGTGGCAGCAGCGCCAGCGGTCCGCGCAGCTGCTGCAGGTCGCGGTGCGCTACCCGACGTTCCCACTGGTCCTCGAGTCGGTCCGCGAGGTGCTGCAGGACGTCTACGACGTCCCGGCGCTGGTCGAGCTACAACGCGAGATCGCCGGGCGGCACGTACGCCTGGCGGACGTCGAGACCGGGCAGGCCTCACCCTTCGCCAAGTCGCTGCTCTTCGAGTACGTGGCCGCGTTCATGTACGAGGGTGACAACCCGGTCGCCGAGCGGCGGGCCGCCGCGCTGACTCTCGACCAGGGGCTGTTGGCCGAGCTGCTCGGTCGCAGCGAGCTGCGTGAGCTGCTCGACCCCGAGGTGCTGGCCGAGGTCGAGGCCGAGCTCCAGCGCACCGCCGGGTCGCGGCGGGTCCGCGACCCGGAGGGGCTGGCGGACCTGCTCCGCCTCCTCGGCCCGCTGTCGGTCGACGAGATCGCCGCCCGCGCTGCGCCCGGGGCCCAGGTCGGTGGCTGGGCCACGGAGCTGGTCGCCGCCCGCAGGGCGATCGAGGTGCCGGTCGGCGGGATCGATCGGCTGGCGGCGGTCGAGGACGCCGGGCGCCTGCGCGACGCGCTCGGCATCGCCGTCCCGCCGGGCACACCCGACGCGTTCACCGAGCCGGTGGCCGACCCGCTCGGCGACCTGGTCGCCCGCTACTGCCGTACCCACGGCCCGGTGACCGCGTTCGAGGTGGCCGCCTCCTTCGGCCTCGGCGCCGCGGTAGCGCGAGGGGCACTGCAACGGCTGGCCGCCCTGGGACGCGTGCTCGAGGGCGAGTTCCGCCCGGCCGGATCGGGCGCGGAATGGTGCGACGCCGAGGTGCTGCGCCGGCTGCGCCGCCGGAGCCTGGCCCGGCTGCGCCGGGAGGTCGAGCCGGTGGAAGCCGCCCTCCTTGCCCGCTTCCTCCCGCCCTGGCAAGGCGTGGGGTCGGACCTGCGGGGGGTCGACGGCGTGCTCGCCGTGGTCGAGCAGCTGGCCGGCTGCCCGGTCCCGGCCTCTGCGCTCGAGTCACTGGTGCTGGCCTCCCGGGTCGAGGACTACCAGACCGCGATGCTCGACGAGCTGACCTCCACCGGCGAGGTGGTCTGGGCCGGTCACGGCCGGCTGGCCGGCAGCGACGGATGGGTGAGCCTCCACCTCGCCGAGAGTGCCGCTCTGACCCTCCCCGCACCCGTCGACGACGAGGTGGGCGACGTGGCTGCCGAGCTGCTGGGGCTGCTGTCGTCCGGAGGGGGCTGGTTCGTGCGGCAGCTCGCCGAGCAGCTACCCGAGCGGACCGAGTCCTCCATCGTTGCGGCGCTGTGGGAGCTCGTCTGGGCCGGCCGGATCGGCAACGACACGTTCTCGCCGGTCCGGAGCCTGGTCGCGGGTCCCTCGGCCAGCCACCGGGCGCGGCGCCCCCCGCCGCGCGCCCGGGTCCTGGGGCGCCGGTCGGCGCCGGGCATGCCTCCCGGAGCGGCGGGCCGCTGGTCACTGCTGCCGGCCGCAGATCCGGATCCGACCCGGAGGGCGACCGCGACAGCCGACGGTCTGCTCCAGCGGCACGGGATCGTGACCAGGGGCGCGGTCGTCGCCGAGCAGGTGCCGGGCGGGTTCGCGGCGGTCTACCGGGTGCTGGCTGCGTTCGAGGAGTCAGGACGGTGCCGCCGCGGCTATTTCGTCGCCTCCCTGGGCGCGGCCCAGTTCGCCGAGCCGGGGGCGGTGGACCGGCTGCGCGCCCAGGGCGCGACGCCCCAGGCAGTCGCGCTGGCCGCGACCGATCCGGCGAACCCGTTCGGCGCCGCGCTGCCCTGGCCGGACTCCGGCACGGGTCACCGCGCCGGGCGCAAGGCCGGCGCAGTGGTGGTCCTGGTGGACGGATCGCTGGCCCTCTACGTCGAGCGGGGCGGCCGCACCATGCTCACCTTCGGAAGCGACGGCGCAGTCCTGGACCGGGCGTTCGAACAGCTGGCATCGCTGGTGCGCCGGGGCCTGGCAGGAACGCTCACGGTCAAGCAGGTCGACGGGCGGCCCGTGCTGGAGCGGGAGCGCCAAGGCCTGCGCGCAGCCATGGAGCGGGCGGGGTTCGCGACGACCCCGTCGGGGATGCGGCTGCGAGCGTGATCGGGCTCAGGCGGCCGAGGCCACCACGTCGCCGGCCGGAGCCAGGCTCAGCGGAGCCGCGAGCGCGCCGATCTCCTGGACCTCACGGATCTCCTGGACCCGCACGGCCTCGGACACCTCGGCGAGCACGTCGGACAGCGGCACCTCGAGTGCGGAGCAGATGGCCCCGAGCAGCTCGGAGGAGGCTTCCTTCTGACCGCGCTCGACCTCGGAGATGTAGCCCAGGCTCACCTGGGCGCTCGCGGACACCTGGCGCAGGGTCATCCCGGCGCGCATACGACGGGCGCGGAGCACGTCGCCGAGTGACCGGCGGAAGATCACCATGCCTCGCTCCCTCCTCGTCGTGTCCGGTACGAGATCCGGTGGTGCCGCGGTCCCGATGACACCACCAACCTACCTGGCCGGCCAATGCTTTCCCGGGAATGTCGGCCGAGAGGCGGTCCCACCTTAGCGAGTAGGGGTCACCCGGGCAGCGGAACCACGCACCTCATCGGGACGCGTGGACGGCCTCCAGGAGGTCGTCGAGGACCGCGGCGACGGTGCCGGCCCTGATCTCGGCCCGGGTCCCGGTCAGGTCCAGCGCATGCGTGCGGACCCCTCCCGGCCCGCCACCGCCACGAAGACGCGCCCCGCGGGCTTGCCCTCCTGCTCGTCGGGACCGGCGACCCCGGTCGTGCTCACGCCCCAGTCAGCCCCGAGCAGGTCGCGGACACCCACCGCCATCGCCCCGGCGCACTCTGCCGACACGACTCCGGGGCCCTCCATGACGTCCGCGGGCACACCCAGCAGCGTCTGCTTGACCTCGGTCGCGTAGGCGACCACGCCTCCCACCAGCACCGCGCTGGAGCCGGGGACGTCGGTGACCGCCCCGGCGACGAGCCCACCGGTCAGCGACTCGGCGCAGGCAAGGGTCTGACCGAGCCGGGTCATCTCCGCGACGACCTCGGCAGCTCGCGTCACGAGCTCTGGACCCGGCGTCGTTGGGTCGCGTCGACCAGGTAGGCGAGGCCGGTCCAGAGCGTGAGCACCACCGCGACTCCCATCGTCACGGCCGCCACCCACCAGACCGCGTGACCGATCGCGCCCCAGACCCCGCTCTGGCCGAGCAGCGGCAGGATCAGGACGCTCAGCGCGGTCATCTGGAAGAACGTCTTGGCCTTGCCCCCACGGCTGGCGGCCACCACGATCCCGTGCCGCAACAGGAAGAACCGGAGCGCTGTGATCCCCCACTCGCGCAGCAGGACGACGGCCGTGACCCACCACCAGAGCTCCCCGATGATGGACAGGCCGACGAAGGCCATCCCGGTCAGCGCCTTGTCCGCGATCGGGTCGGCCACCTTGCCGAAGTTGGTGACCAGGTTGTGGCGGCGTGCGAGGTAGCCGTCGACGTGATCGGTGGCCATGGCCACCACGAAGATCACGAATGCCACAAACCGCCACGGAGTCGAGTCCCCTCCATCGTCCAGCAGCGTCCAGCCGAAGAAGGGCACCATCACGATGCGCAGCACGGTCAGGAGGTTCGGCAGGTTCCAGACGCTGGCGTGGGGATTGACGTCGGTCATCGCAGCACCTCGGCAACCAGGTCGACGCCGTCGGAGCCGACGACGCGCGCGGACACCAGGTCACCGGCCTTGACGTCGTCCAGATCGCCGGTCAGCCAGGTCGACCCGTCGACCTCGGGCCCTTGATGCTCCGCACGGCCTTCCGCGGCGGCTCCGACGGGCTCCCGCGTCTCCACCATGACCTCCACGGTAGTGCCGATCCGGTCCTCCGCACGTTCAGCGGTGAGCTGCTCGACCACCCGGGTCACGTGCTCCACACGGGCTCTGATCTCCTCCTCGTCGAGCTTGCCGTCGAAGCTCTCGGCCTCGGTGCCGTCCTCGTCGGAGTAGCCGAAGACCCCCACGACGTCCAGCCTGCCGGCGGTGAGGAAGCCCAGCAGGGTCTCCACGTCGCTCTCGGTCTCGCCCGGGAACCCCACGATGACGTTGGAGCGGACCCCCGCGTCCGGGCTCTGCGCGCGGATCGTGTCGAGCAGGCCGAGGAACGAGTCCGGGTCGCCGAAGCGCCGCATCCGGCGCAGCACGGTCGCGCTCGCGTGCTGGAAGGAGAGGTCGAAGTAGTCGGCTACCCCGTCGGTCCCCGTGATCGCCCGGACCAGGCCGGGGCGGGTCTCGGCGGGCTGCAGGTAGCTGACTCGCACCCTCGCGATGCCCTCGACCGCGGCAAGCTCGGGAAGCAGCGACTCCAGCAGGGCGAGATCGCCGAGGTCCTTGCCGTAGGACGTGGAGTTCTCGCTCACCAGGAAGAGCTCGCGCACCCCCTGCTCGGCGAGCCAGCGGGCCTCCCCGAGGACGTCGGCGGGCCGACGGGACAGGAAGGAGCCGCGGAAGCTGGGGATCGCGCAGAAGGAGCAGCGCCGGTCGCACCCGCTGGCCAGCTTCAGCGGGGCCATCGGCCCCCCGTCGAGTCGCCGCCGGACGGCGCGGGGACCGGTGCTCGGGGCCAGGCCCTCGAGGCAGGTCGGGTGCGACGACGGTGTGCCCGGGCACGATCACCGCTCCCGGGTCGCGCTCGCTGGGTGAGATCGGCAGCAGCAGACGACGATCGGTGGGCACATGAGCGGCGGGCCGCTCGCCGTGCAGGATCGCCCGACAGCCGGGCGGCGATGTCCGGGTAGTCGTCGAACCCCAGGACCGCATCGGCCTCCGGCAAGCGACTCGGCCAGGCCGGCGCCGTACCGCTCGGCCAGACAGCCCACCGCAACCACCGCCTGCGGGCCGGCGGGGCCCTTGAGGTCGGCAGCCTCGAGCAACGTGTCGATCGAGTCCTTCTTGGCCGCCTCGACGAAGCCGCAGGTGTTCACCAGGATCGCCGACGCGTGCTCCGCGTCCTCCACCAGGTCGAAGCCGCCGGCCTCGAGCCGTCCGGCGAGCTCCTCGGAGTCGACCTCGTTGCGCGCGCAGCCCAGCGTCACCAGGGCGACGGTGGGGCGAGAGGCACCGGGGGCGGTCGACATCAGGAGACGAGTATCGCGTGAGTGCGGTCGCGGAACCGAATCGGCGAGGTCACTCGCCCGGGTCGCCCCCGCCGAAGATGAGCCGGTCCAGCCGGGTGGCGAGGTGGCGCTCATCCCCCCTCGACACACCCGTGATCGCCCCCAGCGGCAGGGACAGCTCGGCGTGATGGCGCCGCTGGGTTGCCAGCAACTGCCGCTGACTGTGCGGCGAGAGGCTCTCGGTGAGGTGGCTGGGGTGCTGCACGTGGATCAGCAGCCGTCCGTCGCTCCACGGCCACCGGCGCGGCTCGACCTCGAAGTCGCTGATGCTCACCCACGGAAAGCCGCACCACTCCCCGCCGATCTTGGCGCGCACCCCCCGGCGGTCCGCAACCAGGAGCGGCGAGCGCCCCGCGAGCGCCACGACGGCCGCCGCAACGGCAACCAGGGTGACAACCACCGCGACGACCAGGTCGAGGAGCCGACCCGGCCAGCAGGGCCCGGGCCCACAGCAGCACCGCGACGAGAGCCGCCGAGAGCCCGAGAGCACCGGCGAGGCGGATGCTGTAGCCGATCTCCAGCGCGGAATCGTCGCCATCACGACCCCTGCAGCGTGGCGAGCACCGACTCCAGATCCTCCGGCTTGACCAGCACGTCCCTGGCCTTGGAGCCTTCGCTGGGGCCGACGATCCCCCGGCTCTCCAGGATGTCCATCAGGCGACCGGCCTTGGCGAACCCGACCCGGAGCTTGCGCTGCAGCATCGAGGTGGACCCGAACTGGGTCCCCACCACCAGCTGGACCGCCTGCAGAACCAGGTCGAGGTCGTCGCCGATCTCGTCGTCGATCTCGCGCTTGGCCGAGGCCCCGGCAGTGACGTCGTCCCGGTAGGTCGGGGTGAGCTGGCCCTTGCAGTGCGCGACCACCTGGCGGATCTCCGCCTCGGTGACCCACGAGCCCTGCACCCGGACGGACTTGGACGCGCCCATGGGCAGGAACAGGCCGTCGCCCTGACCCACCAGCTTCTCGGCCCCGGGCTGGTCGAAGATGACCCGGCTGTCGGCCAGCGAGCTGGTGGAGAAGGCGAGTCGCGAGGGCACGTTGGCCTTGATCAGGCCGGTCACCACGTCGACCGAAGGCCGCTGGGTCGCCAGCACGAGATGGATGCCGGCGGCGCGCGCCAGCTGGGTGATCCGGACGACGGAGTCCTCCACGTCGCGCGGCGCCACCATCATCAGGTCGGCCAGCTCGTCGACGATCACGAGCAGGTACGGGTAGGGCGCAATCACCCGCTCGCTGCCCGGCGGCGCCTGCACCTTCCCCGCCCGGACCGCCTTGTTGAAGTCGTCGATGTGCCGGTAGCCGAAGAAGGCCAGGTCGTCGTAGCGCATGTCCATCTCGCGCACGACCCACTGCAGCGCCTCGGCGGCCTTCTTCGGGCTGGTGATGATCGGCGTGATCAGATGGGGAATGCCCTCGTAGGCGTTGCAGCTCGACCCGCTTCGGGTCGACCATCACCATGCGCACCTCGTCGGGCGTCGACCGCATCAGGATCGAGCAGATGGTGGCGTTGACGAAGCTCGACTTTCCCGAACCGGTGGCCCCCGCCACGAGCAGGTGCGGCATCTTGGCGAGGTTGGCGACCACGAAGCCGCCCTCGACGTCCTTGCCCAGCCCGACGACCAGGGGGTGGTGGTCGTTGCGGGCGGCGTTGGAGCGCAGCACGTCCCCGAGGGAGACGATCTCCTTGTCGGTGTTCGGGATCTCGATGCCGATGGCGGACTTGCCGGGGATCGGGCTCAGGATGCGCACGTCGGCGCTCGCCACCGCGTAGGCGATGTTCTTGCCGAGGGCTGTCACCTTCTCGACCTTGACCGCCGGGCCGAGCTCCACCTCATAGCGGGTGACCGTGGGCCCCCGGGTGTACGAGGTGACCTGCGCATCGATGTCGAACTGCTCGAGCACCTCGGTGAGCCGCTCGACGACCTCGTCGGAGACCCGGCTGCGCGGCTTGTGCACGCTGCCCTGCTTGAGCAGGTCGTTGCCGGGGAGCGTGTAGGTGACGTCGCCCGACAGCGAGAGCTGCTCCACCCGCATCGGCAAGGGCGTGTGCGGCGGCGGATGGACCTCCCCGGTCGCCGCGTCTGCACTCGCGGTCGCTCCCGGCGTCGTTGCCGCAGTCGCCGCCGCACCTGTCCCCTCCGCGCCGGCACCAGCAGGGGACCCGTCCACGGTGACCGGCGAGTCGTACGCCTCCGGGCCGAGGTCGGACTCGGCGGACATGGCACCCACCCGGCGACGGGGCCGGGACCGCTTCAACGGCTTGAGCGGCTCGATCGCCTCGGTGGCCTCGGTGTCCGGATCGGCGTCGCCCTCGGACTCGCCGGTCCTGTGCCCGAGCACGCTGTCCAGCAGCGCGATCGAAGCCGCCCCGGGATCTGGTAGACCGGCGTCGCGGTGATGACCAGCAGGCCGAAGAGGCCGAGCAGGACGAGCAGCGGAACGACGACGTACGGCGTGCGGAGCAGGTCCATCAGCACCGTCGACACCAGGAAGCCGAACGCCCCTCCGGCGCGCTGCAAGGACTCGGTGTCGCTGGGGCGCGGCATGCCCGAGGCGATGCTGATGACCCCGAGCAGCCCGCTGGTCAGCGCGACCCAGCCGATGAACTGACGACCTGCCGGGCCGTTCTTCTCCGGGTCGCGCAGGTTGCGCCAGGCGACGTACAGCAGGAGCAGCGGAACCACCCAGCCGAGCAGCCCGAGGGTCCCGTTGACCACCACCCGGGTGCCATGCCCGATCGGACCCGGCAACTGCCACCAGACGGCTGCGGCGACAACGAGGGCGGCGCCGATGAGACCCAGCCCGGCACCGTCGCGACGGTGCTCCGGCTCCAGGTCGCGGGCGGTCCGGCCCAGGTGGCGCACCGCAGACCCGACCAGCGTGGCGACACCGAGCCAGAGGCGGGCCAGCCCGTGCCAGAGCATGCCGAAGAAACGCAGCACCGGACCCCTGCGCGCGGCGGGGCGCCTCGTGGAAGCTCGAGCGGGAGCCCTTCTTGCTCGGGCTCTTCTTGCTGCGAGCTCTGACCGGAGCGTCGGCTGGAGCTACGGGACCGCGGCGGGGAAGACGTACGGGTCGCCATGATCGGCAGGCTAACCCAACGAGCGCTCCGGGACGGGGTCTCACACGCCGCCGGGGCCCGATCACCGTGGCTCGGGGCGGGCGGAAGCCGGGTCCCGTCCCAAATGGCCGTACATATCGGCAATTCGGGACCAAGGACCGTCGGAAACGCGACGGGAGTCGGATGCCTGACGGGACCCTGCCGCCGTTACTGTCAGCGATGTTGGCCAACCGACCCCGAGGAGGGCACGTGGACGCGCTGGAGCTCGCGCGCTGGCAGTTCGGAATCACCACGGTCTACCACTTCCTCTTCGTTCCCATCACCATCGGGCTGTCCGGTGTGGTCGCGGGAATGCAGACCGCCTGGTTCCGCACCGGCAAGGAGAAGTACCTCCGCCTCACCAAGTTCTTCGGGAAGCTCTTCCTGATCAACTTCGCCCTCGGGCTGGTCACCGGGATCGTGCAGGAGTTCCAGTTCGGGATGAACTGGAGCGACTACTCGCGGTTCGTCGGGGACATCTTCGGGGCGCCGCTGGCCGTCGAGGGGCTGCTCGCCTTCTTCCTCGAGTCGACTTTCCTGGGCCTGTGGATCTTCGGATGGGACAAGCTGCCCCGCGGACTGCACCTCGCTTCGATCTGGCTCGCCCACATCGGCACGGTCCTCTCGGCGTACTTCATCCTCGCCGCGAACTCCTGGATGCAGCACCCCGTGGGCTACGAGTACAACGCCACGACCGGCCGCGCCGAGCTCCACGACTTCTTCGCCGTGCTGTTCAACAAGGTCCAGCTGGTCACCTTCCCGCACACCGTGATCTCGGCCTACTTCACCGGAGGCGCCTTCGTCCTCGGGATCGCGGCGTGGCACCTGCTGCGCAAGCGGGCCGCGGGGGTCGACAAGGAGGTCTACCTCTCCGGCGTCCGGATCGGCGCAGCGGTCACCCTGATCGCAGGTCTGGGCATCGCCATCTCCGGCGACATCCAGGGCAAGATCATGACCGAGGTCCAGCCCATGAAGATGGCGGCGGCGGAGGCCCTCTACACGACCTCCGACTCCTGCGCGCCCTTCTCGCTGTTCACCATCGGGACCCCCGACGGCAAGACCGAGAAGTGGGCTCTCAAGGTCCCCTGCGTGCTGAGCTTCCTGGCGACCGGGTCCACCAGCGGCGCGGTCCAGGGCATCGACGAGCTCGAGTGCGCAGTACCAGTCCCAGTACGGCGCGGACTCGACGGCCACCGCGTACTCGCCGGGCGACTACACCCCGTACATCCCGGTGACCTACTGGACCTTCCGCTGGATGATCGGGGTGGGCGCCCTGGCCGCGCTCTTCGCCCTGATGATCCTGCTGGCGACCCGGCGGGGCCGGGCCCCCACCGGTCGCCTCTGGGTGTGGGCCGCCCTGTCCCTTCCCCTCCTCCCGGTGGTCGCGAACAGCTTCGGCTGGATGTTCACCGAGATGGGGCGCCAGCCGTGGGTGGTGTTCGGCCTGATGACCACGGCCCAGGGCGTCTCGCCCGGCGTGTCCGCCGGAGAGGTCTGGGTCTCTCTCATCGCGTTCACGTTGATCTACCTGGTCCTCGCCATCGTCGAGATCGGGCTGACCATCAAGTACGCCAAGGAGGGTGCGGAGCCGTACGTCGAGCCCCCGAACCCCAGCCTGCGCGAACAGTCCGACGAGCCGATGACCTTCGCTTACTGACCGGGAGCGCGACATGGAACTCACCACACTCTGGTTCATCCTCATCGCCGTTCTCTGGATCGGCTACTTCACCCTCGAGGGCTTCGACTTCGGGGTCGGCATGCTCCTGCCGGTGCTCAGCAAGAACGAGACCGAGCGGCGCGTCATGCTCAACACCATCGGCCCCCTCTGGGACGGCAACGAGGTCTGGGTCCTCGTGGCCGGCGGCGCGACCTTCGCCGCGTTCCCGGAGTGGTACGCCACCTTGTTCAGCGGCTTCTACCTGCCCCTGCTGCTGATCCTGCTGGCGCTGATCGTGCGCAACCTCGCGTTCGAGTACCGGGGCAAGCGCGACGACCACGCCTGGCGGGAGCGCTGGGACCTGGCGGCCATCATCGGGTCGGTGGTGCCCGCGGTGCTGTGGGGCGTCGCGTTCGCCAACATCGTGGCCGGGGTGCCGATCGACGCCAACCGGGAGTACACCGGAAACCTGTTCACCCTGCTGAACCCGTACGGACTGCTCGGCGGCGTCACCACCGCGTTGCTCTTCCTCACCCACGGCGCCGTGTTCATCGGGCTCAAGACCGACGGCGACATCCGGCACCGCGCTCGCGCGCTGGCGATCAAGCTCGCACTCGCCACCGCAGTCGTGGCCGTCGTGTTCTTGATCTGGACCCAGGTCCTGACCGGCAACCTCGGCTCGGCTGTGCTCTTCGTGCTGGCCGCGGTGGCCCTGCTCGCCGGGCTCTACATGCTGGTGCGCAGCCGCGAGGGGTGGGCGTTCACGGCCACCTTCGTCACGATCGCGCTGGCCGTAGCCGGGCTCTTCTGGGCGCTGTTCCCCGACGTGATGCCCTCGTCGACCGACGCAGCGTTCTCGCTGACGGCCGGAGTGCAGGACCACGGTGTCAACGCCTCGTCGACCAGCTACACCCTGACCGTGATGACTGTCGTGGCGGTCATCTTCACCCCGATCGTCCTCCTCTACCAGGGGTGGACCTACTGGGTGTTCCGCAAGCGGATCTCGGTCGACCACATCCCCGCCGCGACCGCCATGAAGTGAAGCCCTTCGACCCCCGCATCACCCCCCACCTCGCCCCGGCCAGGCTCAGCCTGGCCGGGGCGCTGGCGGCCGCGGCCCTGAACAGCCTCCTGGTGATCGGGATCGCGTTCGCGCTCACCGACCTTGTGGTCGACGTGGTGCGGGACCGGCCGCTCGCGGCCACCGCGACCACCCTGCTGGCCCTCGTCGGGACCCGTGCCGCCGTGGTCTGGGTGGGCGATCTCGCCTCGGCCCGGGCGGCTGCCGCGATCGGCGTCCACGTGCGCGACCAGATCCTGTCGGCCGCGCTGCGGCTGGGCTCGGTCGGGCGCTCCCGGCGGATGCTCGGGGAGACGGCGGCCCTGGCCACGCGCGGAGCGGCGGCCATCGAGCCCTACGTCACCCGCTACCTGCCGTCGCTGGTCCTGGCCGGGGTCCTGCCCTTCCTGACCATCGTCGTGATCGGGATCGAGGACTGGATCTCCGCGGTCGTGGTGGTGCTCACTCTCCCCCTCATCCCCGTGTTCGCCGCGCTGATCGGCATGGCGACCAGGGACGCATCGGACCGTCAGTGGCGGACCCTCTCCCAGCTGTCGGGGCACTTCCTCGACGTCATGAAGGGCCTCCCGACCCTCGTGGCCTACCGACGGGCCGAGGCCCAGTCGTCGTCGATCCGCCGGATCACCGACCGCTACCGCGAGGTGACCATGGCGACGCTGAAGATCGCCTTCGCCTCGTCGGTTGCCCTGGAGCTGATCGCCACCTTGTCGGTCGCGCTGGTCGCGGTCGAAGTCGGCCTGCGGCTCCAGGCCGGCGGGATGGACCTGTCCACCGCCCTGGTGGTACTGCTCCTCGCGCCCGAGGCGTACTGGCCGCTGCGTCGCGTCGGAGCGGAGTTCCACTCCGCCGCCGAGGGGATGTCGACGCTCGAGGAAGTCGAGCTCGTGAAGGCGGAGGCCGCCGCGGCGTACGGCGACGGCAGCGAGACCCCCCTCTCCCTGGCGATCACGCTCGACGACGTGACCCTTACCCACCCGGGACGTCCCGGACCGGTCCAGACCGGGCTCTCGACCCGGATCCCCGACCGCGGTCTCACGGTCGTGGCCGGTCCCTCCGGCGCCGGCAAGAGCACGCTGCTCTCGGCCGTCCTCGGCGACATCCCGGTCGCCGCGGGCCAGATCCGCATCGGCGGAGTGCCGCTCACCGACGTGGACCGGCGCTGGTGGCGCAGACGCGTCGCGGTGGTGGGGCAGCGCCCCTGGATCCTGGCCGGGACGGTTCGCGAGAACCTCGCGATCGCCCGACCCGATGCCGACGACGGCGCGATCTGGGCCGCGCTGAGTGCCGTGGGCCTCGACGCGCACGTCCGGAGTCTGCCCGGCGGCCTGCTCGCCGAGGTCGCCGAGGACGGAGCCTCCCTCTCCGCCGGCCAGCGAGCCCGGCTCGCCCTCGCGCGCGTCGTGCTGGCCGACCGCCCGGTGGTCGTGCTGGACGAGCCCACCGCCCATCTGGACGAGCCCACCGAGCGGGTCTTCCTCGAGACGCTCGGGGAGCTGGCCCGCGACCGGTGTGTCGTCGTGGTCGCCCACCGCCCGGAGGTGATCGCGCGGGCCGACACCCTCGTCCGGCTTCACCACACACCCCTCCCCCGGTCGGGGGCCGACTCCCCCCGGATACCGGCCCCGGAGCCCGGCAGCGCTGCCGCGGCTGTCGACGAGAGTCCCGTGCCGCCCGCCCACGCACGCCTCCGGCTGGCTCTCGGCGCGCTGCTCGGCGCGCTCGCCGCAACCTCGGGGGTGGCGCTGATGGCGACCTCCGGCTGGCTGATCACCCGCGCGGCAGAGCACCCGCCCGTGCTGTACCTGTTCGCGGCCATCGTCGGCGTTCGCACCTTCGGCCTGGCCCGACCGGTCTTCCGCTACGCCGAGCGCCTGGTCAGCCACGACGTGGCGCTGCGGCTGCTCGCCGAGCGCCGCGCCGCCGTGTACGACGCGCTGGTACCCCTCGTCCCGGGTGCCCTGGGCAAGCAGCGCGGAGACGTCCTCGCCTCGGTCGTCGACGACGTCGACGCCCTGGTCGACCGCCAGCTGCGCGTCCGCACTCCGCTGCTGACCTGGCTGGCGGCCACGGGGATCGTCGCCGGCGTCGGCTGGCTGCTCGACCCGGGCTCCGCGCTGATCCTGACCCTTGCTCTCCTGCTCGCCGGCGGCGTGGGATGGCTGGTCTCGCGCGCCGGCGCGGCCCGGCTCGAGGGGCGCAGCATCGAGGGGCGCGCGGCCGTGTCGCGTGAGGTGGCGCGCGCCCTCGGCGGGGCCGACGACATCTCTGCCTGGCAGGCTGAGGAGACGTTCCTCGGCGCCGTCAGGGAGTCGGGACGCCGTGCAGCCGCGGCGACCGTCGGCTCCGCGGCCGTGTCCGCCCTCGCCCGTGCGATCGTGCTGGCCTCCTGCGGCCTGGCGACGGTGCTGGTGGCCGACCACGTCGCCGGGCTGGTGCCCTCCGGGGGCCTCTCCGGCCCGGTCGCGGCGCTGCTGGTGCTCGTCCCGCTCGCCCTCGTCGATGTGCTCGCACCCGCGACGGACGCCGGCGCCCTCGGGGTGCGCGTGCGCACGGCCGACGCCCGGATCGCGACCCTGCTGGCGGCGCCCCCCACCGTCGCCGATCCCGCCTCGCCGGTACCGCTGTCCGGCTCACGGCCCGCCCTGGCCGGCCGCGGGCTGGCGGCGTCCTGGTCGGGGGCGGAGGTCTTCGCCGACCTCGACCTCGACCTGCCTCCGGGCCGCCGGCTGGGCGTGGTGGGCCCCAGCGGGTCGGGGAAGTCCACGCTGGTGGCGCTCCTGATGCGCTTCGTGGACCCGAGCGCGGGCAGCTATCGCATCGGGGAGGCCGACGCCCGGGACCTGAGGCTCGCCGACGTCCGCCGCACCGTGGGCCTGGTCGACGACGATCCGCATGTGTTCGGCTCCACGGTCTACGAGAACATCCGGCTCGCGCGCCCCGACGCGACCGAGGCACAGGTCGAGGCCGCGCTGCGCGGGGCGCACCTCGGTCGCTGGGTCGACGCCCTCCCCCGCGGCCTGGCCACCCGGATCGGCGACGGCGGAGCCGCCGTCTCCGGCGGGGAGAGAGCACGCATCGGCTTTGCCCGTGCGCTGCTCGCCGATCCGGCGGCACTCGTGCTCGACGAGCCCACCGCCCACCTGGACGCGGACACGGCCCAGCGGGTGGCCGACACCATCTTGGACTCCAACCCCGGCCGGACCCTGGTCTGGGTCACCCACGGCACCATCGGCCTCGACCGGATGGACGACACCCTCACCCTCGCCGTCGACCCGTCGCTCGTGTCCCGGTGACCCGCCGTGCCCGCCCACCCGGACGGCAACGGCCGGGTAACAGTTCGGGGCCGACCACGTACGGGGGTGTACCGCTCGGGAGAAATCCGCAACCATGTCATCGAGAGCGAGCTGAGGACGGGGCCTTCATGCGTACGCAGACCGGAGTCGCAACTGCTGGGATCGCGATGCTCACCCTGATCGGTGCGCTCAGTGGATGCTCGCCGTCGTCTCCGGGCAGCTCCTCGGCATCGACGTCCGCCCCGCCCACGAGCTCCCCGTCCAGCACGGCGCCGACCACGGCGACCACGACGACGACCCCCACGGCGACCACGACGGCGTCCACACCGACCAGCAAGCCGACCTGGCCGGCGAAGCCGCCCGACTGCGGCGTGGGCATCCCCTTCCCGCTGGCCGCCACTGCCAGCCCGCCCCTGTCCTCGTCCCTGGTGGTCAACGCGTACCAGAAGGTCTCGGTCTACACCACGGCGGACGACTCGTCGCGGGTCCTGGTCAGGAAAGCCGGAGGGCCGGCTACGTTCCGATCGTCGGGCACCATCACCTTCACCCATCAGTGGGGCAAGCCGGACGGCGTCCACTGGTGGGGCCAAGACAGCGTGCTGCAGACCTCCGTCGCCGACGGAGGGAAGTCGGAGTTCCTGCGCCTCCCCGACGCTCTGCTGGCCCAGGGATGGGACGCGACCGGGACGAAGCTGGCCTACCTCGTGCATCGCAATTCCAAGAAGGGTGCGCTCCCGTCGGTCCTGTGCCTCTACAACAGCACGAACGGCAAGGTGAAGCAGCTCAGCGAGATGATCGGCACCCCCTTGGGCCGAGAAGGGATGCTCACCGACGACTGGTCGGTCTCCTGGTCCCCGGACGGGCGGGCGATCGCGGCCGTCGACACCTTGGCCTACCCGGACCCCAGCCTCCTCGTGGTCAACGTTCGCGGCAAGAACCTCGTCCCCCCGATGAGCGCGACCTTCGCCCACTGGCTCCCCGACGGCAGGCTCCTGCTCGCCATGATCGATCCTCAGCCGATCGCGTGGTACGCGCTGAACATCCATTCCGGCACGAAGGACCCGATCGCGCTGCCGAGCGGGGCGCTCTGGCCGGCCCTGTCCCCCGACGGCAACCTGGTCGCGTTCAACCTCGCGCCGGGCACGAGCAAGCCGATTGCCAAGGTCCTCAACCTGACGACCGGCAACGTCACCAAGCTCGGCGGGAACCTGGTCATCCCGATCTGGGTCTCCCCGACCGAGGTCGCTCTCACGGTCACCAAGCCGTGTCCGGAGTTCTCCATCTGCCCCATGGGGGCTCAGACCACCGACAAGACCAAGGCCGTCGACGTCACCACCCTCACCAAGAGGTCCCTGCAGCTGGTGTCGACCATCGGCGACCAGTCAGCCGGCGACGTGGCCGCCGACGTCCGGCTTCCCGACTGATCTGCCGACACGCGCGGGAACCCCTCGGCGTCCGCCTGCGCTCGACGGTCGTAGGATCGTCGACGAGCGGGGGATCACGTGAGCACACGCGTCATGAGCACACGCACCCGCGCGGCATCGGCGGCAGCAACCTTGCTCGGCCGTCCCCCCGACGAGCACCGCGCCCACCCAGATGCCCGTGCCCCGTGCGGGATCGGGCAGCCAGCTCCGCTCGCGGCGACCGACAGCCCCACCCTGACCTCGACGCTCGTGGTCACCAGCACCCTGCAGCGGAAGCTGTCCCTCTGCACGGTGGCCGCGAACACGAGCCGGGTGTGGACCGGCGGCACCGAGACCGAGATCCTGCAGGTCCCGTACGGCTAGTACGCCCAGGGGTGGAACCCCGCCGGGACGAGGCTCGCCTACCTGGTCGGGCAGCCGCCCAAGAAGCGGGAGCAGCCGAGGGTCCTGTGCCTCCACGACGCGAAGACCGGCAAGGCGACGTCGCTCGGTGTCACGACCGGCCCCTCGCCCGGGCGGGAAGGAGTGGTCACCGACGAGCGGTCCGTCACCTGGTCGCCGGCCGGTCCGCGATCGCGGTCGTCGACTCGGTCATCCGGAAGGGGAACGCCCTGCAGGTGGTCTCCCCCAGGGGAAGTCGTTGGTCCGGCCGATCCACGGCACCTTCGCCCGGTGGCTCCGCGACGGCCGGCTGCTCTGCGCGGAGTACACGGACTACCCCACGCAGACGACCACGGGGTACGCCCTGAACATCCGCTCGGGGAAGAGGAGCCACGTCGCCCTGCCGAAGGGGCGGCCTGGCCGGCCGTCTCCCCGGACGGCACCGCGATCGCCTTCATCGACGCGAGGACGCGCACTCCGGTCGCCGAGCTCCTGACCCTGAAGACCGGGGCCATCACCAAGCTCGGGTCGAACCTGGTGAACCCGATCTGGATCTCCCCTACCGAGGTCGCGCTCACCAAGACCACCGACTGCCCCAAGAACCCCGAGTGTCCGGGGGGTGGCTGGTACCCGCTTCAGAAGACGGTGGGCATCGACGTCACGCCCAGACGAGGCAGAGGCTGCGGCTCACCTGGACGCTCGACGCCGACGTGCTGCTCCCCGACTGACCGATCCGCTCGCCACGTCGACGAAGCCGCGTGACGCGCGCGCCAACGGAACGCATCGGCTCGCCCCGAGGGCAGCCCCCGCTTCGAGGTCGTCCTCGAACCCCGCGGCGATGAGCTCGCGGGCGGATCCGCAGGTGCGAAGGGCGGATTGCAGGTCCTTCTCGCCGGAGTACGCCGAGCGCGCCGCCAGCGCCTCGGGCGAGGCCACACGCCTAGACCGCGCCAACAGGCCGTCGATGAGAGCGCCGGCACCGAGCAGGTCCTCCAGAGCCGGTCGCAGCGACCCGTCCTCCCATCGCTCCCCGCCGGCAATCACCGCGATGGACTCGTAGTCGGACGCGGCGAGCCACTCGGCGACCGCGTCGTAGTTGCGCAGGCACGCGGCGACAACGTCGCCTGCAGCCGCCCAGGCGATCGCCGAGCCGTTCCGCGACGGGAGGACAAGGCGTTCGACGGGCGGGGCGGCGAGCAGCGCCGCCGGGGAGAGCGACCAGGGACGGGTCTCGTCGACGTCGGCGCGAGGGACCGCGAGAGCGGCATCCCGCTCAGCCGCGAACGTAACCAGCTCGGTGCCCTGCCAGGGGCACGGGAGCACCTCCGTCCCGCGGCCGACCAGGATGTCGACCGAGGTGGAGAACGACCACACGTCGACCACGACGGTCACGTCCGCGGCCAGCTCGCGCGCACCGCGGATGCCCCAGTCGAAGCGAAGGTCGTAGTCGCGCTGCGACCAGGGGGTCACGCCTCGATCACGACCGGGATGATCATCGGGCGACGACGGTGACGGTTGGCGACCCAGCGACCGATGACCCGGCGGATGGTCTGCTGCAGCTGGTAGGTGTCGTCGCTGCTCTCGGCGAGCTGCCGGTTGAGAGCATCGACGATGTCGGGCTTGATCTCCTCGAACGTCGTGTCGTCCTCGGCGAAGCCGCGGGCATGGATCTCCGGCCCACCGGCGACCTTCCCGGACACCGAGTCGATCACCACGATCACCGAGATGAAGCCCTCCTCGCCGAGAATCCGCCGGTCCTTCAGCGAGGCCTCGGTGATGTCGCCGACCGACGACCCATCGACGAAGACGTAACCGCAGTCGACCTTCCCGGCAAGCTCGGCCTTGCCGTCGACCAGGTCGACGACGAAGCCGTCCTCGGCGACGATCACCCGGTCCCGCGGGACACCCGTGGCCTCGGCGAGCGAGGCGTTGGCCCGCAGGTGCCGGATCTCCCCGTGCACCGGGAGCACGTTGCGCGGCCGGACGATGTTGTAGCAGTAGAGAAGTTCGCCCGCGGAGGCGTGACCGGAGACGTGGACCAGGGCGTTGCCCTTGTGCACGATGGTCGCCCCCCAGCGGGAGAGCCCGTTGATCACCCGGTAGACGCTGTTCTCGTTGCCGGGGATCAGCGACGAGGCGAGGACCACGGTGTCGGCCTCGTTGACGTGGACGAAGTTGTGGGTGCGCTGGGCGATCCGGCTCAGCGCCGACATCGGCTCACCCTGCGATCCGGTCGAGATCAGGACCGTGTGCTCCGGCGGGTAGTCGCTGATCTCCCGGGCGTCGACGAGCACGCCTTCGGGGACGGTGAGGTAGCCGAGGTCACGGGCTACGCCCATGTTGCGGATCATCGAACGTCCCGACGTACGCCACCTTGCGGTCGTGCGCGACGGCCGCGTCGAGCACCTGCTGCACCCGGTGCACGTGACTGGCGAAGCAGGCCACGATGATCCGGCCCCGGCTGCGGTGGAAGACGCGGTCGAGGACCGGGCCGATCTCGATCTCGGAGGTGGTGAAGCCGGGAACCTCGGCGTTGGTGGAGTCGACCATGAACAGGTCGACTCCCTCCTCGCCGAAGCCGGGCGAAGGCACGCAGGTCGGTGATCCGCCCGTCGAGCGGGAGCTGGTCCATCTTGAAGTCGCCGGTGTGCAGCACGGTGCCTGCGCCGGTCCGGATGAGGACAGCCAGCGCATCGGGGATGGAGTGGTTGACCGCGACGAACTCCAGGTCGTACGGGCCGAAGGAGATCGCGGTCCCCCTCGGCGACCGGCGTGCTCGGGGACCTGCTTGAGCCGGTGCTCCTGCAGCTTGCCGCGGAGCAGCCCGAGGGTGAGCCGGGAGCCCGACGATCGGGATGTCGGAACGCTCCCGCAGCAGGTAAGGCACGGCGCCGATATGGTCCTCGTGTCCGTGGGTGAGGACCAGGGCCTCGATCCGGTCGAGGCGGTCCCGGATGGCCTCGAAGTCGGGGAGGATCAGGTCGACGCCCGGGTGGTTCTCCTCCGGGAAGAGGACGCCGCAGTCCACGACGAGCAGCCGGCCCTCGTGCTCGAAGACGGTCATGTTGCGGCCGACCTCGCCCAGCCCGCCCAGCGGGATGATGCGCATGGCGCCGTCGGCGAGCGGGCCGGGCGCGGCGAGCTCGGGATGTGGATGGCTCATACGGGCAGTACTCCCAACTCGTCCAGGACGTCGCGGATCTCCGCGACCAGCTCGTCGGAGGCGGGTACGAGCGGCAGCCGCATCGCCCGCTCGCCGATCACGCCCATCAGCTGCATCGCGGCCTTGGCCGCCATGGCCCCCTGTGCCCGGTGCATGATCACGTCGATGACGGGGACGAGCCTCTCGTAGATGCGGCGCGCCTCCGGCATGTCGCCGCGATCGACTGCCGCCACCATGGCGGCGTTGTACTCGCCGGCCACATGGCCGACCACGGAGACGACTCCGGCGGCGCCGTGTGCGAGCCAGGCCAGGTTGAGCACGTCGTCCCCGGAGTAGAGGGCGAGTCCGGTCCGCTGGCTGATGGTCACCCCGCGGTACAGATCGCCGACGGCGTCCTTGATCGCGACGAACCTGTCGTCCTCGGCAAGCCGGGCGTAGGTGTCGGGGGCGATGGCGATGGCCGAGCGGGACGGGATGTCGTAGAGCATCACCGGCAAGCTCTCCGGTGCCGGCGACCGCCCGGAAGTGCGCGACCAGGCCGTCCTGGGTCGGCTTGTTGTAGTACGGGGTCACCACCAGCAAGCCGTCGGCTCCGAGCTTGGCGGCCTGTTCGGCGAGCTCGATGGAGTGTGCGGTGTCGTTGGTGCCGACTCCTGCGACCACCGTGGCGCGGTCGCCCACCGCCTCGAGGACGACCCGGAGGACCTCGCCGTCCTCCCTGGTGGTGAGGGTCGGCGACTCGCCGGTGGTGCCGGAGACGACCAGGCCGTCGTTGCCGTGATCGACCAGATGACTCGCGACTGCGGCACACCCGTCGAGGTCGAGAGTGCCGTCGGCGCGGAAGGCGGTGACCATCGCGGTCAGCACTCGCCCGAACGGCGCGGTTGCGTTCATGCACCCAGGCTATCCGCCGCCGGAGGGGCCCGGACGACCGGCAGGTGCCCCTCAGCGTCGCTCCCACCACACGAACTCGTAGCCGTCGTGGGGCTCGCGCCGGACCTCGGTCCATTCCCGTCGGTCGAACTGCGGGTAGTGGGTGTCCCCCTCGGGACTCTGGTGCACCTCGGTGATGATCTGGACGTCGGCCATCGGCAGGGCTGCTGCGTACACCTCGCCGCCGCCGATCACCATGACATCGGCCTCGATCCCGCGGGCCAGCGTGATCGCCTCCTCGACCGAGTTGGCCACGAACACGTGCTCGTGGGACCAGTTCTCCTGGCGGGTGACGACGATGTTGGTGCGGTAGGGCAGGGGGTGGCCGATCGCCTCGAACGTCCGGCGCCCCATGACCACCGTCTTGTCCTTGGTGACCTCCCGGAAGTGACGCAGATCGTCGGGGATGTGCCACGGCAGCTCGTCCCCGACGCCGATCACCCCGTTGTCGGCGACGGCGGCGACCAGGACCACTCGCACGTCGTTCATACCGCGATGGGTGCCTTGATGGCGGGGTGCGGGTCGTAGCCGACCACGTCGATGTCCTCGAGCTCGAAGGCGTCGATCTCGCGTCACGGCAGGGATTGAGCTGCAGCGTCGGGAGCGGCCGAGGCTCGCGGGTCAGCTGGAGCCGCGCCTGCTCGAGGTGGTTGGAGTACAGGTGCGCGTCGCCGAGGGTGTGCACGAAGTCGCCTACCTGGAGGCCGACCACCTGGGCGACCATGTGGGTGAGCAGGGAGTAGGACGCGATGTTGAACGGGACGCCGAGGAAGACGTCGGCCGACCGCTGGTAGAGCTGGCAGGAGAGCCTCCCGTCGGCGACGTAGAACTGGAAGAGCGCGTGGCAGGGGGCGAGCGCCATCTTGTCGATGTCGGCCGGGTTCCAGGCGGTCACGATGTGCCGCCTGCTG
Organism: uncultured Actinomycetota bacterium; assembly: GCA_963805655.1. Taxonomy (GTDB): domain Bacteria; phylum Actinomycetota; class Actinomycetes; order Propionibacteriales; family Nocardioidaceae; genus CAWDVB01. The sequence continues at coordinate 218,925 of CAWDVB010000002.1, forward strand.
TCGGGGTCGCGGCGCAGGCCGTCGATCACCTGGGCGATCTGGTCGATGTGGTGGGCGTCGGGGGCGGGCCAGGAGCGCCACTGGTAGCCGTAGACGGGCCCCAGGTCGCCGTTCTCGTCGGCCCACTCGTCCCAGATGGTGACGCCGCGGTCCTGGAGCCACTTCACGTTGGTGTCCCCCGGAGGAACCACAGGAGCTCGGCGAAGACCGAGCGCGTATGGACCTTCTTGGTGGTCAACAGCGGGAAGCCCGCCGAGAGGTCGTAGCGGGTCTGGTGACCGAAGACGCTCAGGGTGCCGGTGCCGGTGCGGTCGGACTTGACCGCCCCCTCGTCGAGGATGCGTCGGAGGAGGTCGAGATAGGGCTGCACGGCCTCAAACTAACACCGGCCGTGCGCCCTTCCGGGCGCCACGCGGTCACCGTCCGACCAACAGCCCGGCCAGGGTGGTGAGCAGGAAGATGGTCTCCAGGTCCCCGGGTCGCCGCGTCTCCACCCACCTCGCAACCCCGCTTCGCAGGGGACCTCCTCCGGTCATCGACACGGGGGCCCATCTCCTTCGTGCCCCGGGATCCTGGTACCTCGAGGCGTGTCTGCGGCCGCGGGCCACGTCCCCCCGCGGACGCGTGGGGCCGCTACGGAACAATGGGTGCATGACCCGAGCCGAGCTGTCCGTCCGCACCGGCTGGGGCGCCGACGCCGGCGCCGTGGCGGAGGTCCAGGTCGCCGCCTGGCGCTCCCTGTACGCCGGGTTGCTCCCCCCCGACCTGTCGTACGCCCTGGAGCCGGCCGACCTGGCCGAGGTGTGGCGTCGCTCGATCGGCCGTCCCGCCGACGCCCGCAACCGCGTGCTGGTGGCGCTCGAGGGCGAGGAGGTCCGCGGCTTCACCGTGACCGGGCCGGGCGCCGACCCCGACCTCGACCCGGTCGGCGTCGGGGAGATCGGCGAGCTCACCGTGCACCCCGACCATCTGCATGCCGGCCACGGCTCGCGACTGATGCACGCCGCCGTAGACACACTCCGGGCGGACAGGTTCACCCGGGCAGTCACCTGGCTGACCACCACCGACGACGACCGTCGGGCCTTCCTGACCGGATCGGGCTGGGAGCCCGACGGCGCCCACCGGGAGCTCGATCTGCGCGGGGACGGCCAGGTCCTGGTCAAGCAGATCCGGCTGCACACCGCGCTCGACTGAGACCGACCCGTTGGGGAGGCCGCTCCCCCGCTAGATTCGCGTCGTGCCCGGACCCGATCCCTCCCGCCGCGCCATCGTGCGTGACGGCCTCGCGGTCGGCGTCGCCACCGGCGCCTACGGCATCTCGTTCGGAGCCATCTCGGTCACCTCCGGGCTCGACGTCTGGCAGACCTGCGTCATGTCTCTGCTGGTGTTCACCGGCGCATCGCAGTTCGCGCTGGTCGGGGTGATCGCCGCCGGGGGCGCGCCCCTGGCGGGGGCGGCGACCGCGTGGCTCCTCGGGGTCCGCAACACGCTGTACGGCTTGAAGCTGAAGCCGCTGCTGGGGTGGACCGGGTGGCGGCGGATCGCTGCCAGCCACTGGGTGATCGACGAGTCGACGGCCATGTCGATCAACCGCGCCTCAAGGGCCGACTCCCGCCTGGGCTTCCTCGCGACCGGTGGCAGCGTCTTCGTCCTGTGGAACCTCGCCACCTTCGGCGGAGCGCTGGCGGGCGAGGCCTTCGGCGACCCCAGGACGTACGGGCTCGACGCGGCGGTTGCCGCGGCGTTCCTCGCCCTGCTGTGGCCGCGTCTGTCCGACGGCCGCAACCGGATCGTGGCGGTGCTCGCCGTCGCGGTCGCGCTCGGCCTGGTCCCGATGACCCCATCCGGGATCCCGGTCCTGGCGGCGGCGTCGGTCGCGATCATCGCGGGTCTGGTTCCGGGCAGACCGGACCCCACCGAGTTCCCCCACCGCGAGGACCTCGCCGGAGGGGGCGGCGGATGATCTGGACCGCCGTCCTCGCCGCCGCCGGTGGCGCCTATCTGCTCAAGCTGGTCGGCATGTCGGTGCCCGCCTCACTGCTCGAGCGGCCGATCGTCTCACGGATCGCGGACCTGCTACCGGTCGCGCTGCTGGCCGCGCTCATCGGGGTCCAGGCGTTCGGGTCCGGCCAGCACCTCACCCTCGACGCACGCGCGGCCGGCCTGGCGGCGGCGGTGATCGCGCTCGTCCTGCGTGCCCCGTTCATCGTCGTGGTGGCCGTCGCGGCGGTGACCGCCGCGCTCCTCCGCCTCCTCTGACCATCCTGCCGACCCGTCAGGAACGGGGCGACACACGCCGGAGAAAGCCCACTTCCTGACGGCTCGTCGTGTGCGTCCGGGTGCCTCGGTTCCGTGCAATCGACGTAGTCCCCGCCCGCACATATGCGTAGCGGCTCCTCGTGCCCTCTGGGGAAGTCGATCCCGGCCTCCACGAACACGATGGACATCACTTCGTTGCAGGGAGCGCAGCGGAGCTCGTGCAGGGGGGATATATGGGGATAAGAACACAGACCCTGGACCGACCCCTGGCGCCCATGCTGCCAGGAACTGTGAGTGCCAGGGCATGACGACGACGACAGAGCCAAGGCACGGACCGCACGCCGACACGTCCTCGGAGACTGCGGCCCCCGTGCCGACGGACACCACGCTCACCGTGGTCGTGCCGACTCGCCACGAGAAGGACAACGTCGCGGCGGTCGTCGAGAGGCTGGATCGCGCCCTCGGAGGTACGGCTGCGGAAGTCCTGTTCGTCGACGACAGTGACGACGACACGCCCCAGGTGATCAAGTCACTTGTCGCGAGGTACTCCGGCACATCGACCACCGTCCGCCTGCTTCACCGCGAGCCCGGGCGAGCGTGGCGACGGGCTCTCCGGAGCGGTCCTGCTCGGGTTCGCCTCGGCACGGTCGCCGTGGATCGCAGTCATGGACAGCGACCTGCAGCACCCACCGGAGGTCGTGCCGGAGATGCTCCGCACCGCCCAGTCCACTGCCGCCGACCTCGTGGTCGGCAGCCGCTACACCGGCGGCGGGGATGCCGGTGGGCTCGGCGGGATCGATCGCGGCACGTGGCCTCGCGCGGATCCGGCGCGGTCGTCCGCACCCTCTTCCCCCGGCGCCTGCGCGGAATCACCGACCCGATGAGCGGCCTGTTCCTCATCCGCCGCGACGCGCTCGACGCCGGCTCGTTCCGTCCGCTCGGCTTCAAGATCCTGTTGGAGATCGCCGTGCGCACCCGGGGGCTGAGGGTAGTCGAGGTGCCCTACACCTTCGCCGAGCGACGAGCAGGTGAGAGCAAGGCGTCGCTCCGCGAGGGCATCCGGTTCGCCCGGCATCTCGTACGACTGCGACTGGCCGGGGCGTTCGGCCGGGCACTCGGCGTGGGGGTGATCGGCCTCACCGGCATCGCGATCAACACGGCGGCCCTGTGGGCCTTCGTCGGCATCCTCGGACTCGGCCTCACGCTGGGCGCGGTGCTGTCGACTCAGGTCTCGACGACCTGGAACTCGCTGCTCGCCCTGACCTTGATCTACCGCGGTCGCTCGCGACGTGCGTGGGCGATGGCCTTCCTGGCGATGGCGCTGGTCAACAACCTCGCGCTCCTGCTGAGGATCCCCGCGCTGCACGTCTCGTCGCCTGGACACAGCTGGACTACCGGGTCGCCAACGTCGTGACCCTGCTCATGGTCTTCGCCGCCCGATTCGTGGTCGTCGACCGCTCGCTCAACCCGAGGAAGGAACCCATGACGAAGACAGCAGAGGCTCCGGTCATGAGGAAGCCCGCGTGGCTCGACTACCACTACGAGATCCGCGGCGTCGTGCGCATCGGATCGCAGATCGAGCTTCCCGAGCTGGAGCACTTCCGGGTCCCGGCGAGCCCCAGCCCTGCCGGCATCGAGATCCGCATCGGCGAGGTGGGCCGGATGCGGGCCCGGACGCAGGTCACCTGCGGTGACGGCGTCACGACCTACGAGGAGCACCTGGGATCTCACGGGTCCAGCTTCTGCGTGGAGTTCGGCGACCCGATGTACGTGACCGTGGCCCCGATGCTCGCCAAGTCGCCGCACGTCGTCTACACCAACATCGTCGAGGCTCTGCTGCGGTTCACCGCGGTCGCCAAGGGCAAGATCCTCCTGCACTCGGCGTGCCTGGCCATCGACGGCGTGGGCGTCATGCTGTCGGCCCGGACCGACACCGGGAAGACCGGGACGGTCCTCCGGCTGCCTGCGCGAGCACGGGGCCCAGTTCCTCTCCGACGACATGACGATCCTCGAGGCCGACGGGACGGCCCGCTCGTTCCCCAAGCCGCTCACGATCAGCCAGCACACGCTGCGCGCCGTCCAGGCGGACGACCTGACCCCCAAGGAGTGGCGCCGCCTGCGCCTCCAGAGCCGCCTGCACTCCAAGGAGGGCCGCGGCATCGGCCTGATGCTGGCCCGCGCCAACCTGCCGATCATGCTGATGAACGCCATGACGCAGCGCCTCGTCCCTCCGCCCAAGTACAGCGCCGGCCGGCTGGTCCCGTGCTGGACGATCAACAAGGTGCGCGTGACGAGACATGTTCATCATCCAGCGCTCCGAGCCCGTCACCGAGACCATGGCGTTGAACGAGGCCGTGACGGAGCTCCTCGAGAACACCGACGACGCGTACGGCTTCCCGCCCTTCGCCGCCTTCGCACCCACGATCGTGATCGACGGTCTCGGCTGGGACGAGTTGCGCGCCAAGGAGGAGGAGATCCTCCGCAGCGCGCTGAGCTCGGGGGTACGCGTGCGGCGTCTCGGGCTCGGACTCGTTCGACTGGGCCGACCGGATCCCGGGCCTGATCGCCGACCAGCAGCCGCATGCTTCCCGGCAGCCCCATCCCCACGGCCTGTTCCCGCAGCAGCGTGGTGCCGTCGCGCAGGCAGGATGACACGAGAGGCCCGGATGGCACTGCTGACCAAGCCGACCCCCCCGCCGATGGCTCCGCCATCGACCGCTCCGAGCGCGGCCCCCGTCCGTGTCCCGAGGCACTGGAGCGCGCACTGGTGGTCGTGGCTCACCCTTCCCGCCATCATGGCGTCCGGGCTGGTCGTCCGGCTGCTGTGGATCAACGCCCTGGGCTTCAACAGCGACGAGGCGGTCTACGCCGGACAGGCCGCCTCCATCGCCGGGAACACCGACCTGTTCCCGTACTTCCCGATCTTCCGAGCACACCCGCTGCTGTTCCAGACGATCCTGTCGCTCTTCTACCAGGACGGGGTCAGCGATGTCGTGGGGCGCTATGTGTCGGTCGGCTTCGGCATGGCCACAGTCCTGCTGTCGTACCTCATCGGCAAGGAGCTCTACGGGAGACCGGTCGGCAACCTCACCGCGCTGATCGTGGCCTTGATGCCCTACCAGGTCGTCGTAACGCGCCAGGTCCTTCTGGACGGCCCGATGGTGACCTTCTCCGCACTCACCTTGTACCTGGTCGCCAAGTACGCGAGCACGCGGCGTGACCTGTGGCTGGTCGGCGCCGGCGCCGCGCTGGGGCTGACCAGCATCACCAAGGAGACCGGAGCGCTGCTGATCGGCAGCATCTTCGCGTTCCTCGCACTCTCCCAGCACCTCGGGACCCGGCTCAGGACCGCGCTGGCGGCGCTGGCCGCCTGGTACGTCGTCTTCCTCCCCTACCCGCTGTCGCTGTCGCTGTCGGGAGAGTCCACGACCGGACGCAACTTCCTCGCCTGGCAGCTCTTCCGGCGTCCCAACCACACCTGGGACTTCTACGCGCAGGTGGTGCCGCCGGCGCTCGGGTGGGGTGTGGTCGTGTTCGCCGTCGTCGCCCTGGCGCTCGCCGCCCGCTCCGGCTGGTTGTGGCGAGAGACCCTGCTGCTGTGCTGGGTCGCCGTCCCCGTCGTCATCTTCGAGGTGTGGCCGGTCAAGGGGTTCCAGTACCTCCTGCCGATCAGCGTCCCGATGGCGGTCCTGGCCGCTGCGGGACTGGTCGCGCTCTTCCGGGCCAGAGGCCGCTGGCGGCGGACCCTCGCGGCGTTCCTGGTCGTCGGGGTCGTTCTCTCCTGCCTGGTCCCGACCGTGCTGCGCATCAAGCCGTCCGACAGCCCGGTCTTCCTGGCCGGTAGCGGCGGTGTCCCGGGCGGCCGCGAGACCGGGGACTGGATCGCCACCCACGTACCCGAGGGCGCCCAGATCCTCACGCTGGGACCCTCGATGGCCAACATCGTCGAGTTCTACGGCCGGCGTCAGGCGTACGGGCTGTCGGTGAGCACCAACCCGTTGAACCGCAACCCGGTCTACGTCCCGATCGACAATCCCGACCTGTCCATCCGGCGCAACCAGATCCAGTACATCGTGTGGGACGCCTACTCGGCCGCGCGCTCGCCCTTCTTCTCCTCCCACCTGCTCCGGTACGCGGAGCGCTATCACGGGCGCGTGGTGCACACCGAGACCGTGCAGGTGAAGAGCCCCGACGGAAGCTCGGTCGCCAAGCCCGTCATCATCGTCTACGAGGTACGGCCATGAGGGTCCCCACACGGCTCGCCCTCGGAGCACTGTCCGCCCTCACGCCCATGCTGCTGGTGGGGCTCACCCCGGCCCCGGCCACGGCCGGAGGGCAGGACGCGTCCCAGCTCGCGACGACGACCCCGATCAAGCACTTCATCACGTTGATGCAGGAGAACCACAGCTTCGACAACTACTTCGGCACCTACCCGGGTGCCGACGGCCCACCGGCAGGCACCTGCATGCCGCAGGGCGGAGGCAAGGACTGCGTCGCCCCCTGGCACATCGGCAACTCGCCCATCGAGGACCTGGGGCACAACACGCTGACCTTCAAGCTGCAGTACGACCACGGCAAGATGGACGGCTTCGTCACGGCGTACAGCGGCGGCGAGCTCCAGAACGCCACCCTGCCCATGGGCTACTACGACCGGACCGACCTGCCCTTCTACTGGAACATCGCCGACCAGTACGTGCTGTTCGACCGGAACTTCACCTCCGCCCACGCCGGCAGCGTCGCCAACCACATGTACTGGATCACCGGCACCCCCGGTGGGAACAGCGACTCGATCCCGGCCGACGGGTTCGACGTGACGACGATCTTCGACGAGCTCCAGGCCGAAGGAATCTCGTGGAAGTTCTACATCGAGAACTACGACCCCACGATCACCTATCGGTCACGGGGCGCCAGCGACCGCGGCTCCCAGGTCATCTGGTGCCCGCTGCTCGCCTACCCGAGATTCCTGGACGACCCCGAGCTGAACAGCCACATCGCGACGCTGGACGACTACTACACGGACCTGGAGAACGGCACTCTCCCCGCGGTCAGCTACATCGTGCCCTCGGGCTCCAGCGAGCACCCTCCCGGCAGCCTCGCCGCGGGTGAGGCGTTCGTCTCGAACATCATCTCCGGCCTGATGCGCAGCAGCGCCTGGGACTCCTCGGCGTTCATGTGGTCCTACGACGACTGGGGCGGCTGGTACGACCACGTCAAGCCACCCAAGGTCGACGCCTACGGCTACGGATTCCGCGCTCCGGCGCTGCTGGTCAGCCCCTACGCAAAGAGGGGATACATCGACCACACCACGATCGACTTCACGTCCCAGCTGAAGTTCATCGAGACGAACTGGGACGTCCCGTCCCTCGCCGCGCGCGACTCCGCAGCCAACGGGCTGGGCTCCGCCTTCGACTTCACAGCGGCACCACGACCTCCCCAGATCGTGAGCCAGCAGATCGTGACCCCGGCCAAGCCGATCCAGGGGCGGTCCGTGGTGTACGCGAGCTACTCGGGTGCCGTCGGCATCTTCCTGCTGATCATGATCGGGGTGCGCTGGTCCCGCCGAGGAGCGAGGAGGGTCGCCACGTGACCGGGAGGGCGACAGTGCGCCTGCTCACCGCCGGCCTGATCGTGCTGATCGGGTCGCTGACCAGCGCGCCCGCCGTCGCAGAGCAGAGCCCCGGGCGTTGCGAGCCCAACCACAGCCGCAAGCTCACCCTGGTCACGGTCCCCAGCGTCGCCGGCTTCACCTTCACCGTCGGCTCACGGCGCTACACCACGGACGCGCAAGGTCAAGCCGTCCTGCGGGGCGTCACCTGTCGCGGCTACGAGAAGGCGCTGGGGGCCGTCACCGATCAGGTGGACCAGGGGAACGGCACGACCGCGATCTTCGACTCCTGGTTCGCCGAGAGCGAGCTCGGACGTTCCTTCGGCAACGCCAAGATCTACGCGAGGTTCCGCCAGACCAGCCAGGTGCGATTCTCGCTCTACGACCTCCAGGGCAACCCCGTGCCGCGGTCCAGCGTCGGGGACATCACCTTGAAGGGCAGCACCGGAGCGATGGTCGACGTGAAGCCCGGTCAGGACACGATCGTCCTTGACTCCAGTCGAGTGGTCCGGTTCGCCGCGGGACTGGTCAGCAAGGACATCACCTGGTCGCTGCAGAGCGTGGAGATGGACGGCAACAGCGTGGTGGACCGAGGAGGGGTGCGCTTCTCCCCACGCTCCACGCCCAATGTGCGCATCTCCCTGCAGCTGTACCCGATGACGATCCAGGTCCACGACGCGATCCTCGGGCTCGGTGTCGGTCGCGACGTCCTCCTCACTGCCCCGAACGGGACGACGCGGACGATCGCGCTGGACGGCTCGGGCTACGCCGACGTCGGCCTGCTCGGCCGCGGCAGCTACACCCTCCAGGCGCAAGGCGGCTCGATCGCGATGGCCTTCGTCCAGCCCGTCGCCATGTCCCGGCCGCAGGACGCCGAGTTGACGGTCGTGAGCGACATCGACCTGCTGATCTTCGGAGCGGTGATCTTCCTGAGCACGGTCGGGCTGCTGGTCCTCGGGTACCGGATCCGGCGACGCGAGCCGGCTGCCCCCCCTGCGAGGTCACGGGCTGCCGGCCGCCCGCGCTCCCCCGTCACCGCCGGCCAGGGGGCGGGGCGATGAGCCTGCGACAACGACTGGTCCGGCGCACCGCGCTGGCTCTCTGCTTCCTCTTCCTCGGCGTGGCCAGCCCCTTCTCGACCCCGGCGGCCCGCGCCAACGACAACGTCGGTCTCCCGGTCCTCGCCTACTACTACATCTGGTACCAGGCCACCTCGTGGGACCGGGCGAAGTCCGATCTTCCACTGCTCGGCCGCTACTCCAGCGATCAGCGCTCGGTGATGCTGCATCACGCGGAGGCGGCGAAAGCCGCCGGCCTGGACGGCTTCCTGGTGAGCTGGAAGAACACCCCCGAGCTCGACAGCCGGCTGGCGACGCTCGTCGACGTGGCCCAGCAGGTGGGGCTCAAGATCGGGATCATCTACCAGGGGCTCGACTTCTACCGCAGGCCGCTGCCCGCGAGCCAGGTCGCCCGCGATATGACCTGGCTGTCACAGACGTACGGCAGCAAGGACGTCTTCTCGATCTTCGACGGCAAGCCGCTCGTGATCTGGTCCGGGACCTGGGAGTTCACCCCCCAGCAGGTCCAGAAGGTCGGCCACCGGGTCGGCAAGGACGTCGTGCTGCTGGCGTCCGCGCGCAACGTTCAGGAGTACTCGGCCATCGCCCCCTACGTCGACGGCGACGCGTACTACTGGTCGTCGCTCGACCCATCCCGAGACATCCACGCGGCGGACGACCTCGCGGCTCTCGGCGAGGCCGTCCACAGCACCGGCGGACTCTGGATTCCCTCCGCGGCACCGGGGTTCGATGCCACCCTCCTCGGTGGCCATCGGGTGGTGCCCCGCAACAACGGACAGACGCTGCGAGACGAATGGAGCCTCGCCGTGGGCTCGTCGCCCGACGCGGTCGGCATCATCAGCTGGAACGAGTTCAGCGAGAACACCGCCATAGAGCCGAGCCGCAACTACGGCAACCAGAGCCTGCGCACGCTCGCCGACATCCTCGGGGCCACGGTTCCCGACTCCATCGCGGCCGACTCCAGCTTCCCGGGGGCGGGGAGCCCCGCGAGCACGTCGTACCAGGGGATCCTGGTCCTCGTGATCGGCGGGGGAATCGTGTTCGTCTCCTTGGTGGTGCTGGCTCGCCGGGACATCAAGGCGAAGAGATTCATGCGCATCACACGACAGGGCAAGCACGAGGTGGTGGAGAACCCATGAGGCACCCCACCCGACACCACTCCACCACCGGTAGGACCGACAACCCGACCACACCTCGAAGGGCTTGAGGGTCATGAGGAACACACGACACACCGAACGCAGCCGGCACCACGCACCCGACGGTGGGGTGGTCCGTCCTCGTGGCCGGCGCACTCTCGTCCCTGTTCGATTCGCTGCCGTGCTCGCGATGGCGATCTGGGGACTGGCGCTGGCCAGCCCCTTCCCCGCCGACGCTGCGGGGAACTGCACCACGACGACGGGCCCCACCGGGTACACCGTCTCGGTCTGCCTCACCATCACCGACGCGAACGGCGGGACCGCGCTGAGCGGCACCGCGCACGTCGCCGCGACGGTGACGACCCAGGGCATGGCCTCGGGGACACGCGTCCAGAAGGTGATGTTCTGTCGCGACAGCACCACCTGCAAGGACCGCAGTCAGGGCTACATCATCACCGACTGGTCATGGGACCCGGACGGCTCGGGAGGCATGGTGTACCAGTTCGACTGGGACACGACCCTGTACCCCGACGCATCGAGCACCGTGGTGCGGGCCTTCGCGATCGTGAACGACGGCACGGTTGCCGCCGCGCCGCAGGAGACTGTCTCCCTGGCGAACGGCCAGACCAGCGGCCCTCCCATTCCCAACGGGTTCCAGACCTACCAGCCGACCAAGACCGACGGGCTGGTGGTCAGCGCCGTGGGCGACGGTGCCGGAGGCGAGGTCTTCGAGCAGAACGTCGCGTCCATGGTCCAAAGCGAGAACCCGGACCTCTTCCTCTACCTCGGTGACGTCTACCAGAAGGGCACGCCCGAGGAGTTCAACAACTGGTACGCCAACTACGGGTACGGGGCGCTCCGTGCCATCACGAACCCGACCATCGGCAACCACGAGTACTCCGGGGATCCTCAGGCCGAGGGCTACTTCCGCTACTGGGACAACCCCCCGCACTACTACTCGTACGACGCCGGCGGTTGGCACTTCGTCTCCCTCGACTCGACCAGCCAGTTCGCGAAGTCGGTGAGCGGGCTCGACCAGGACCAGCCCAGCACCGTGCGCGGCCAGACCACGCAGTACGACTGGCTGGCCAACGACCTGGCATCGAATGCCGGAGCCTGCACCATCGTCTACTTCCACCACCCCCGATGGAACCAGGGCGAGGAAGGACCCACGACCCGGCTCGACGCCGTGTGGCAGCTGATGGCCAACAACCACGTCTCCATCGTGCTCAACGGACATGACCACGACTACCAGCGCTTCGCCCCGCTCGACGCGAGCGGCTCCGCTGCGGCCGACGGGTGTCACCGAGTTCGTGATCGGCGGCGGCGGTCACAGCACCCAGGTCGTCGTGCCCAACTCCAGCCCCGGGCCCAATCCGCTGGTCTCGACCAGCACCTGGGCGGCAGGGACCTTCACGCTCTACCCCGACCGGGCCGACTTCCGGGTGGCCAGCCCCAACGGCACCGCCAACGGCAAGAAGGTCGACTCGGGCTCGGTGCCCTGTCAGGGTCTCGGGCCGGACACCCAGAGCCCGACTGGACCCGCGCTGAGCGGCACGGCGTCGCTGAACAGCAACAACCTGCCGCTGGTGTCGCTGTCCTGGAGCGGCGCAAGCGACAACCGCGGTATCGCCGGCTACGACGTGGTGCGCGACGGGACCGTCGTGGCCCGCCTCGGTTCCACCGCGTCCTCCTGGGTCGACAAGACCGTGGTCGGCAACACGACGTACAGCTACGTCGTCCGAGCCTTCGACGCCTGGGGCAACACCGGCCCGTCGAACAAGCTGACGCTCACCACTCCCTTCCCGACCAGCGACCCGGCGCCGGCAACCCTGCTGGACGACACGTATGTCGCCTCGTCGAGCCCGAGCCCGAAGGGCGCCGGGACACGAGTGCGCGTGGTTGAGAACGGGACGCGGAGCTACGTCACGTACCTGAAGTTCGACCTGAGTCGGTTCAGTGGCACGATCGCCAAGGCGACGCTGGTGATGACCCCCGCCAACAACACCTCCTCGGGGGCCACGGCCTATGCGGTCGCGGACACCAGTTGGAGTGAGTCGACGCTCGGCTGGCCCGGGCCGGCACTCGGCGCCGCCGGAGGCTCGACCCAGGAGTCACTGAAGTCTGGCGTCCCGCTCAACATCGACGTCACGGGGATCGTGACAGCCGGTCAGGTCAACGCCATCGCGCTGAAGGAGACCTCCGGGACGACGACGCAGGCCTACTACAGCAAGGAGGGATCCGTCGCCGACGAGCCCGAGCTGCTCATCACGCTCGCCGTTCCCGCGGACACGCAGGCTCCCACCGTCCCGCAGAATCTCTCGGCCCAGGCGATCGACGAGTCCACGATCAACCTGGCCTGGGATCCGTCCACGGACGACCGGGTCCTCGATCACTACGTGATCTACCGCGACGGGTCTGTGTACGACCAGGTGCCGGCGGGTCAGACCTCCTACTCCGACACCGTCTCCGCCGCCCAGACCTGGTCCTACCAGGTCAGCGCGGTGGACGCCGCGGGGAATGAGTCCTGCGCTGTCGACCACGGCGACCGCGACCACTCCGGACCTGACCTCCCCCGACCCCGTCGGCACCCCGGTGGCGCTGGCCACCTCCGCGACCAGCGCACGCGTCACCTGGACGAAGACGGAGGACAACGTGGCGGTGACCGGCTACCTCATCTGGCGCGACGGCGCCAAGGTCGGGCAGGTCGGCGCCACCACGACGAAGTTCGACGACGCAAGTCTGTCGCCGTCCACGACCTACACCTATGGGGTCTCGGCGTTCGACGCCGCAGGCAACACCAGCCAGGTCACCGATGCGGACCCGGTCACCACGCCCGCGGCCTCGTCCGACACGACCCCGCCGACGACGCCGACCGGACTCCAGGGGACAGTCCTGTCCGGATCCAAGGTCGCACTGACCTGGAACGCGTCGACGGACGACACCGGCGTCGACCACTACGACATCCTTCGGGACGGCGTCCCGGTGGGCACCAGCACGACCACGTCGTACCAGGACACCGGACTGGTTGCGGCCACCACGTACACCTGGAAGGTGCAGGCGCTCGACGCCGCGGGCAACAGGTCCAGCACGTCCAGCCCGGTGACCCTGACGACCCCCGACGACGTAGCACCGACGAAGCCCTCGAACCTCGCTGTCAGCGGCACGTCGTACCGCAATCTCACGGTGAGCTGGACGGCCTCGACCGACAACGTCGGGGTGAGTGGCTACGTGGTCTCCCGCGACGGGGCCACGCTCGGGACGACCACCAAGACGTCGTTCACCGACACGACAGCCCCGGCTGCGACGAACGTCACCTACACCGTGGTGGCGCAGGACGCGGCGGGCAACCAGTCAGGACCCGCTTCGCTCTCGGTGACGACACCCGCGCCGGCCACGCTCGACAGCGGCTGGATCGTGGTGGACGACTCCGCGTACGTGCAGAGCGGGAGCTCGGCGGACAACAACTACCAGTACGCCTCCTTCCTGAAGGTGGCCGGTGGGAAGACGCCCCGGGTCACCTACCTCAAGGTGACCGTGCCCGCCGACACGCTGCCGCTGCTCGACCACCTCTACCTGCAGCTCACCACCAGCAACACGAGCAAGGGCTTCGACGTCTATCTGGCCGACAGCAATGCCTGGGACCGCACCACGATCACGTGGAACACCCAGCCCGGGTGGTCGGGGTCGGCGGTGGCCTCGTCGGGGAGGATCGACCAGACAGGCACCGTGCCTGCACCGCCCGGCGTGATCGACCTGGCGTCTCGCGATCAACGGGCCGGGAACCTACACGTTCGCCCTGGTCACGCAGCCCTCGAAGGGCGAGACCTTCACGAGCACGCTTGCTTCGAACCCGACCTCGGAGATGCCCCGGGTCGACTGGATCTCGCATGACTGAACCGCGGGTCCTCGGTTCGGAGCGGCCCGAGCCGCGCGCGGTGATCGGCACGCGAGCGGGTGGTGTGCTCAGCGCGCTCCTGGCGGCGTCTGTCGTCCTCGCGGGCTGCTCGGGGACGGCGACCCAGCAGACCGGCCCGACGGTCCCCGCCGCCTCGGACCTGCGCCCGGCGACCGCCGATTCCTGCCTGCTCCAGCCACGGCCCGCGGAGATACTGGGACTGCCGCTGACCGAGTCCAGCACCGAGCGCATCGGCCCCGACGTGATCGGGGAGAGGCTCGCCTGGGCCGCCCGGGGGAAGCGCGTCGAGGCGTGGGTGGGAGTCAACGCGCTCGACGCGCTCGAGGACCTGGACTTCGCACCGTTGCAGACGGGGGTCCCGGGAGTGCGCCAGTGGCAGACCGTCGCCTTCCAGGACATCTACGTGACGGAGCGCTCGACCGGGTACGCCTCCCCGTGCGACCGTCTGTACATCTCCACGCGGGGGCTACCCGGCTCCGCATCCGTCGATGTCGTGATGGCGCTGAAAGTCGCCTACGGTACCGGCTGACCTCTCCGCTCCCCCACGATCCGAGCACGGGGTGGTGAAGGTCGGGACCGACGCGTCCGGGAGCGTCGGCGCCGCTGTCTGAGGATCGCGGCTCCGTGCAAGGAGACGGTCGAGTACAAGGTCACCGACGTTTCGGATCGGTCCGATGTGGTTCAGCGACACCCTGACACCTGCCTGACGTCCACCAGCCCCGGGCGGGGATGATCCCGACCGCCTCGGGTCGGAGCCACGTGTTGTGCCCTCGCCCGTGTCCGGTTGCACCACGAAACACCGGAAGGCCGTCGGAGAAAGGGCCGCACCGGAGCCCCTTGGGGGGCAGGCACTCCGGTGCGGCGGCACGGGGTATGGACGTGGACGAGCCTCAGCACCTCCCGTACACGTCGTCCAGCCTCTCGATGTCGTCCTCCTCGAGATAGTCACCGCACTGCACCTCGATGACGTGCAGTGGCTCCGACCCGGGGTTCTCCAGCCGATGCACGCAACCCTGAGGGATGTACACCGTGTCGTTCGGCTCCAGAGCAAGGGCCTCATCACCGCGCACGGCCCGGCCCTCTCCCCGGACCACGAACCAGTGCTCGGCGCGATGCTGGTGTCGTTGCAGTGACAGCTTCTGCCCGGGCGCAACGACCAGGTGCTTGACCTGATGGGCAGTCCCCCGGTGAACGCCCTCGTAGGTGCCCCACGGTCGCTGGGTGACCCGAGCGGCGTCCGCCTCGATCCTCTCAGCGCGCGGAGCTGGTCGACGAGTCCCTTGACCTCCTGGCTGCGCTCGATGTCTGCGACGAGCACCGCATCCTTGGTGGCGACGACGGTGACGTTGCTGACCCCCAGTGCGGCGACAAGCGGGCCGTCGCTGTGCAGATAGCAGTTGCTCGCACCTGACGCCAACACGTCGCCCTGGCGCACGTTGCCACCGTCGTCCTTGTCGGAGATCTCCCAGAGCGACGACCAGGCACCCACGTCGCTCCACCGCAGCGGAGTGGGCAGCACGGCTCCCTGCTCCGTGTGCTCCATCACTGCGTAGTCGATCGAGATCGTCGGTGACGCCTCGAAGGCCGGGCGAGAGAGCTCGACCACGTCCCCCTGGCGCGGGCTCATGGCCTCGTTGACGCTGTGCAGAACCCGCGGCTGCCGGGCCGCGAGCTCGGCGGAGGAAGGGACGGGTCGGGAGGAGGAACATGCCGCTGTTCCAGAGCCACTTGGGGTCGCTGACGTACCCGCCCGCGGTGACGACGTCGGGCTTCTCGACGAACTGCTCGGTCACGTGGATGCCGGCGAGCCCCTGAACACCGGCGCCCTGGCGGATGTACCCGTACCCGACGTGGGGGCTCGTCGGGGCGATGCCGAACGTCACGAGGTACCCGGCGCGGCCTGCCTCGGCGGCACGCCTCACCTCCTCGGCAAAGACCTCGACGTCCGGGACGAGGTGATCCGACGGCAGGACCAGAAGGAGGCTGTCGGGTTGCTCCGACTCGGCCAGGACGGCTGCTGCGGCGACTGCTGGGGCGGTATTGCGAGACACCGGCTCGCAGACGATGGCACCGGGCGTGACCCGGATCTCCTCGAGCTGCTGCCTGACCAGGAACAGGTGTTCCTTGTTGCAGACCACGACGGGCGGGTGCGCGGTGACGTGCTGCGCTCGGAGGGCGGTCTCCTGGAAGAGGCTCCGCCCCCCGAGCAGCGAGGCGAACTGTTTGGGGGCAGAACGCCGCGAGACCGGCCATAACCGGGTGCCGGACCCGCCGCACAGTAGGACCGGCGTGACCTCGCGATCGTCCATGGAAGCTCCCGCATGCTCACCTGTCGCGGGCCGGAGGGTGGACCCGGCCCAGTGCAAGCACGCTAGTCCCAGGAGCATCGCGGGTCACAGGGAAGAAGGATGAGCCGGACTACGCAGATCGGATCAGACCCGCGGGCGGACACCATCGTCCGGGAAGCCGACCGCCCGGGCGCGCGCGAGCAGGGCCACCGTCGAGTGCACGTCGGCCTTCTTCAGGAGCGCCTGGATGTGCGTGCGCACGGTGTTGTGCGAGATGCCCATGCGAGCGGCGATCTCCGGTCGACTCATGCCCTCCGCCAAACAGGACAGAATCTCCTGCTGACGGGGTGACAGCTCCTCGGCAAAGGATCGCTGTCGGCCGCCGCCCACCTGGGTCTCGAGCAACGACTCGAGCACGTCGGACAGCATCCTCGGCGGCACCCACATCTGGCCGATCAGGACCTCGTCGACGGCGGCGAGGAACTCGTCGATGGACACGTGCTTCGGAATCCATCCCTTGGCCCCCGCCGTGAGCGCCTTGACGACCTCGGAGGTATCGGTGACCGCCGAGACCATCACGATGGGGAGGCCGGGGAACTCCGCGGTGAGGTTCGTTGCCACATCGATCCCGGATTCGTCGCCGAGAGCGACGTCGACCAACACCAGGCTGGGGCTCGTGGCACGGACCTTGGGGTACACCTCGGCGGCGGTGAAGGCCAGCTCGACGTCGTCGACGTACTCGTTGGCCAGTAGCCGGGCGGCGAGCGCTTCCGCGAAGATCCTGTGGTCGTCGACGAGCAGGAGCCGGATCCCGGGTCGCGCCTCGGCCACGCTCATGACGCCGCGCCGAGGTCCATGGGGCTGGTGGCCGTGAGGTAGCGATGCACGGCATCGACGCGATCGCGAGCGCCCAGCTTGCGCAGCAGGCCCTGGACATGCGAGTGCACAGTGCTGGTCGACAGTCCTAGGGCCTCCGCGATCTCGGCGCTGGTCCGGCCGTCGACCAGGAGTCGCGCTACCTGACGCTCGCGCGGGGACAAGAAGGCGTCAGGCGTCCACGGCACAGCGCGTGTCGCTGATGCCCGTGGGCGCGGCGACCGGCCGCCGCGCACGATCCGGTCGAGCTCATAAAAGCGCGTGTCAGGGGGCAGGACGGCGTCGACGATGTCGGAGGTGTCCTGTGCGGAAGCGGCCCCACCGGCGCAGACGAGAACGATGCGGACCGCCGGGTGCGTCGCCTGCAAGGCCCGGACGGGGTGCTCTTGTGCGGAGACGAGGGGGCGCCCGAAGAGGATGACGTCGGGCGGCCCGCCCCTCCAGCCGTCCAACCTCTCCGCCACATCGTCGTCGGGGAGGACCACGTGCCCGTCACGGACGAGGTTTGCCTCGAGAACCTCTCGGACCAGGCCCTCGAACTCGCGCAGCGCCACCCTCATGACGCGAGCGTCCTGGCGCCCGGGAACGACAGATGCACCACCGTTCCACCCCGCTCCGCGGCGGCCACGTCCATCCGCCCCCCGTGCTCGCCGAGCGTGGCGCGCACCTGACGCAGGCCGATGCCTGCCCCGGCTTCGATCTCCCCGAACCCGGGACCGTCGTCGGAGACCACGACCTCGCACCATTCCCCGGCTCCGGTGACCGACACCTCGACGTTGCCGGAGCTGCTCGCCCGGCAGGCATTGTCCAAGACGTTGCCCACGGCCCGGCGTAGATCGCTGGCAACGCCCACGACGCGCGACCTGCCGGCCGTGGTGACGTGCACCCGCACCCCCCGAGCTCGCTCGGCCGTCCGGGCGCAGCCCGCGACCAAGGACCCGAGCTCGACGAGCTCAGCGCGGTGGCGCACCCTGCCCGGCTCACCGGTGATGGTGGCCGCGATGCTGGCCAGCTCCTCGCGGAGTGCGGCCACGTGACCGGCGGCGGCGACCGTGAGAGGCTCGCAGGCCAGCGCCCCGAGAATCATCTGGGCGGCGGCGACGGGCTGATTCAGGTCATGGCACAGCGACCTGATCTCGAAGGCCAGGTCCGACGGCGGTGGGCGCTGCGGCCTGTCCTCGACGTCCGGGATCGTGATCCGGTTGTTCGCGATCGACTTTTCCAACTTCATGTTGACCCCCCCGAGTCCCCATTTACCGGTCACCCCCCCATTCGGGGACCGTTCGGTATCACCCCCTGCTCGACACCCCTGACGAGCCAGTTCCGGGACGACTCGTTCCCGGACGGGATCCACCGCGACAAAGTGAACCTTAAGCAGACTTTGGGTGAATCCACAACCAATGCGAGTAGGGCACTTCGGCACCTGTGCGTCGAGGAGCTTGGCGCCCGGCGCGCACGTGCCGGTCAGGAGAGCGCGATGGCCTTCCGGGCGGCGGCCCGGGCGTTGGACCGGTCGCCCGCGGCGTCATAGGCGAGGGCGAGACGGAACCACGCTCTCCAGTCGTCCGGCGATGCCTCCACCGCCTCCCGGTAGGTCGAGAAGACCGCGTCGGCAGCGTTCCTGTCGATCCGACCTGACGGCCGTCGCGGCAGATCGTCGACCGGCAGCCCGCCCTCCGCGATCAGCCGCTGCGTCAGCTTGCCGGTGGCTTGCCCGAACCTGACCTCCCGCACCACCAGCACCGCCCCGACGACGGCCAGCAGGAGCATGCCCACCCCGAGCCCGATCCCGACCAGGGAACCGACCCGGACCAGCTGCACACCCTTGAGCCCCAGCAGCACCAGGTAGAAGGCCAGCACCGCGACGAGCACGGCGACCAGGAGCTTGCTGCGCATCAACCGAGGCCCAGCAGGGAGCCCAGCCCCACGGTCAACCCCGGCCGCGCGGGGATCCCGCGGACGCCGAGCAGCACGCCCGGCATGAAGGAGATCCGGTCCAGCGAGTCGTGCCGGAGGGTGAGGGTCTCCCCGGGCCCGCCCAGCAGCACCTCCTGGTGGGCCACGAGTCCGCGCAGCCTGACGCTGTGCACGGCCACCCCGGAGACCTCGGCCCCACGCGCGCCCTCGAGCGCAGTGGAGGTGGCGTCCGGGCTGCGGTCGGTGCCGGCCGCGGCGCGCGCGGCGGAGATCAGCTGCGCGGTGAGTCGAGCGGTGCCGGAGGGCGCGTCGGCCTTGTCCGGGTGGTGCAGCTCCACGATCTCGACGGACTCGAAGAACGGCGCCGCCTGAGCCGCGAAGCGCATCATCAGGACCGCACCGATGGAGAAGTTCGGCGCGATCAGCACCCCGACGCCCTCGGACTCCGCGAGCCAGGTGCGCACCTGCTCGAGCCGCTCGTCGGTGAAGCCGGTGGTGCCGACGACGCAGTGGATGCCGCGGGAGATGCAGAACTCCAGGTTGTCCATCACGGCATCGGGATGGGTGAAGTCGACGACGACCTCGGCGGCCGTCAGCGCGTCCAGGTCGTCGCCCGCGTCGACCTCCGCCACCAGCTGGAGATCCGCCTCCGCTGCGACGGAGGACACCACTTGCCGGCCAACCTTGCCTCGCGCGCCCAGCACGCCGACCTTGATCACTGCCACGGACTCAACCTAACCGCAACTCAGTCGGTGACGTACTGCGGCGGGCCGACGACGGCTAGGGTCTCCTCGCCCGAGAAGATCTCCTTGGCCAGCTCGTGGACGTCCTCGACGGTGACGGCATCGATGCGGGCCAGCACAGCGTCGACGCCGAGCATCTCGCGGTACATCAGCTCCGCCTTCCCGATCCTGGACATCCTGGCCCCGGTGTCCTCGAGCCCGAGCACCAGCCCACCACGCAGCTGTCCCTTGGACCGGGTCAGCTCGGGCTCCGAGATCGGCTCCTCGGTCAGGCGCACCAGCTCGGCCTTCAGGACCTCGAGGACCTGCGCCTCGCGCGCGGGGAGACACCCCACTTCGATCGCGAACGAACCGGCGTCGGAGTAGTGGGTGGTGAAGGTGTAGACGGCGTAGGCCAGGCCGCGCCGCTCACGCACCTCCTGGAAGAGCCGCGACGACGTCCCCCCGCCCAGGACGGCGTTCAGCACCCCCATCGAGTACCGGCGTGGGTCGTTGCGGTCCACCCCGTCGAAGCCGAGGACGAGGTTGACCTGCTCGAAGGGCCGGGTCTCACGAGCGGCTCCCCCACGGCTGGTCAAGAACCGGCGTGAGGACCGCGGCAGAACCGGTCGTGCCGAACACGTCGTCCAGGAAGGCGTTCCGACCGAAGGCGCGCTTCGCCGCCCGCACGACCTTGGCGTGGTCGAGGTTGCCCGCGACCGAGAGCACCATGTTCTCCGGGCGGTAGCGCGTCCGGTAGTAGCGCACGATCTGGGCCCGGGACATCGCAGCGATGGTCTCGGCGGTGCCGGCGATGGGACGGCCGAGCGACCCTTCGCCCCACATCTGCGCGGCGAGCAGGTTGTTGACCACGTCGTCGGGGTCATCCTCGTGCATGGCGATCTCGTCGAGGATCACCGTGCGCTCGGCCTCGATGTCGGCCGCGGACAGCGTCGAGGAGGTGACCATGTCGCCGAGCACGTCGATGGCGCGATTGAGGTCCTCGCCCAGCACGCGCGCGTGGAAGCAGGTGTACTCCCGTGCGGTGAACGCGTTGAACTCCCCGCCGACCTCGTCGAGCGCCTCGGAGATCTCCATGGCCGTGCGCCCGGAGGTCCCCTTGAACAGCAGGTGCTCCAGGAAGTGCGAGGCGCCCGACAGCCCGGGCGTCTCGTCGCGCGACCCGACCCCGATCCAGACGCCGACGCTCGCGGAGCGAGCGCCGGCCATCTGCTCGGTGATCGACCCGCAGCCCGCCGGGAAGGATCGTCCGCCGGACGGTGGAGACCACCTGTCCGGCGGCGTCCCGCTCCCTGAGCAGCGTCCGGGTCGACCCCGTCGGCTGGGCGTCGGTGGAGTCGCTCACCGGCGCCTACTCGGCGTCGGCGGACTCGGTCTCGGCGGACTCGGTCCCTGCGGACCCGGTCGTCCTCGACGACCGGGATCAGCGAGAGCTTGCCGCGGTCGTCGATCTCGGCGATCTGGACCTGGACCTTCTGGCCGACCGAGACGACGTCCTCGACGTTCTCGACCCGCTTGCCGCCGGCCAGGGCGCGCAGCTTGCTGATGTGCAGCAGGCCGTCCTTGCCGGGGAGCAGCGAGACGAAGGCACCGAAGTTGGTCGTCTTGACCACGGTGCCGAGGTAGCGCTCGCCGACCTCGGGCATCGTCGGGTTCGCGATCCCGTTGATCATCGCCCGGGCCGCCTCGGCGGACTCGCCGTTGGTCGCACCGATGTAGATCGTGCCGTCGTCCTCGATGCTGATCTGCGCGCCGGTGTCGTCCTGGATCTGGTTGATGACCTTGCCCTTGGGGCCGATGACCTCGCCGATCTTGTCGACCGGGATGTGGATGGTGATGATCCGCGGCGCGTTGAGCGACATCTCCGCCGGCTCTTCGATCGCCTCGGCCATCACGTCCAGGATCGTCATGCCGGGCGTCGCGGGCCTGGGTGAGCGCCTGGGCGAGCACCTCGGCCGGGATGCCGTCGAGCTTGGTGTCCAGCTGCAGGGCCGTGACGAACTCACGCGTGCCGGCGACCTTGAAGTCCATGTCGCCGAAGGCGTCCTCGGCGCCGAGGATGTCGGTGATCGCGACGTACTCGTCTCGCCGTCGATCTCACCGGAGATCAGACCCATCGCGATCCCCGCGACCGGCGCACGCAGCGGGACGCCGGCCTGCAGCAGCGACATCGTCGAGGCGCACACCGAGCCCATCGAGGTGGAGCCGTTGGACCCCATCGCCTCGGAGAGCTGACGGATCGCGTAGGGGAACTCCTCACGAGTCGGCAGCACGGGCAGCACCGCACGACGCGCCAGCGCTCCGTGGCCGACCTCGCGGCGCTTCGGCGAGCCGACGCGACCGGTCTCACCGGTGGAGAACGGCGGGAAGACGTACTTGTGCATGTACCGGCGGGTCTTCTCCGGCGACAGCGTGTCGAGCTTCTGCTCCAGCGTCAGCATGTTGAGCGTGGTGACACCGAGGATCTGGGTCTCGCCACGCTCGAACAGCGCCGAGCCGTGGACCCGCGGGATGACCCCGACCTCGGCGGTCAGGCTGCGGATGTCGGTGAGCCCACGCCCGTCGATCCGGATCTTGTCGCGCAGGACGCGCTCGCGGACCAGCTTCTTGGTGACCGAGCGGAACGCCGCACCGATCTCCTTCTCGCGGCCCTCGAAGCGGGGCGCGACCTCGGCGATGACGGCGTCCTTGATCTCGTCGAGACGGGACTCGCGCTCCTGCTTGCCGGCGATGGTCAGCGCGGCAGCCAGGTCGGTCGACGCGGCAGCGGAGACGGCCTCGAAGACGTCGTCCTCGTAGTCGAGGAAGACCGGGAACTCCTGCACCGGCTTGGCGGCCTGCTTGGCGAGCTCCACCTGGGCCTCGCACAGCTGCTTGATGAACGGCTTGGCGGCCTCGAGCCCGCTGGCGACGACCTCCTCGGTCGGCGCCTGCTTGCCGGCGCGGACCAGCTCCCAGGTCTGCTCGGTGGCCTCGGCCTCGACCATCATGATCGCGACGTCGCCGGTCTCGGTGACCCGCCCGGCGACGACCATGTCGAAGACGGCGTCCTCGAGCTGGCTGTGGGAGGGGAACGCCACCCACTGGCCGTCGATCAGGGCGACGCGGACTCCGCCGACCGGGCCCGAGAAGGGCAGGCCGGAGAGCTGGGTCGACATCGACGCCGCGTTGATCGCCAGCACGTCGTAGGGCTGGTCGGGGTCGAGTGCCATGACGGTGATGACGACCTGCACCTCGTTGCGGAGACCCTTCTTGAAGGTGGGGCGCAACGGGCGGTCGATCAGCCGGCAGGTGAGGATCGCGTCCTCGCCGGGCCGGCCCTCGCTGCGGAAGAACGAGCCGGGGATCTGCCCCACGGCGTACATCCGCTCCTCCACGTCGATGGTGAGCGGGAAGAAGTCGAACTGGTCCTTGGGGTGCTTCGATGCGGTGGTCGCCGAGAGCAGCATGGTCTCGTCGTCCAGGTAGGCGGTGCACGAGCCGGCGGCCTGGCGGGCCAGGAGTCCGGTCTCGAACTTGACGGTGCGGGTGCCGAACTTGCCGTTGTCGAGCGTGGTCTCCACGGCGGAGATGACGGGTCCCTCCATAGGGATGTCCCTTTCTGGTTCGTGGAGCGAGCGCGCGTGCAGCGAACCAGGTGTCGTCCGGTCTTCGATCGAGGCCCGCGGGTGACGGGGTTGAGCTCGTCGAAACCCGAAGGCCACTACCGAGGACCGGGCTTGCGCTCTCGCTCCTGGTGGTGAACTTGTGTTCAGTTGTGGTGTGGCTGCCGGTGGACGGCCCCGGAGCGAGACTAGATGCACGCTCCGTGCGGGCGACTCACCGCAACAGCCGGATGTGACCGGAGCGGCCACCGTGGGGCGACCGCTCCGGGAGACTCATCGACGAAGACCGAGACGCTCGACGATCGAGCGGTAGCGGTTGATGTCTTCCTTCTGCATGTAGTTGAGCAGCCGGCGACGGCGGCCGACGAGCAGCAGCAGGCCACGACGGGTGTGGTGGTCGTGCTTGTGCTCCTTCAGGTGATCGGTCAGGTGAGCGATCCGGTGGCTGAGCAGCGCGACCTGGACCTCGGGGGAACCGGTGTCGGTCTCGGACAGGCCGTACTCGGCGATGATCTTCTTCTTGGTCTCTGCGTCGGTACCAGCAGACACGTTTGTCCTCTCGGGTCTCGTTGCGCGGCGCACCGGGGCCTGTTCACCCGGGCACTGTGGATCCGCGGCCGTTGGACGGCAACCGCACAAGGCTACCAACGGGGTGTCAGAACGACGAATCGAGCCCGACGGTCAGCCGAGCCCCGCGGCCCAGGCTGCGACGCGGTCCGCGACCGCCTCCCAGCCGGGCTCCAGCATCATGTCGTGCGCCATCCCTGGGAACACCTCCAGCGGCACTCCGTACGCGCGGGCAGTCCGCTCCTCCTCGGCCACCGAGAAGACCCGATCACGCTCGCCGGCGAGCACCAGCACGGGCGTGTCCACCGCTGAGGCCGCATCGGCGAGCAGCAGCATCTCCATGGCGACCCGGAACGACTCGTCCTGGAGCTGGGCGTGATGTCGGCGAGCCACGTCGTCGGGCGCCTCGTCGGAGAGGAACCAGTAGCGGGCCAGCTCCGGGGTCTCGACGAGCGGCCAGGCGCTCAGGGTGAGTGTGAAGCGCGCGAACCGGCCGGGGAACTGGCGCGCCACCCGCCCGGTGAACCCGCCGATCCCCGACGACCGGCGCCGGCGCAAGCAGGACGGCCCCGGGCGCGGGGTGGTCTCTCAGCAGCCGCTGGACCACCCAGCCGCCCATCGAGTGACCGACGAGCACCGGCGGGGACGGGAGAGAGCCGGCCACGGCGAGCACGTCCTGGACGTAGTCGGAGGTCGACAGCCAACGCAACCGCTCCCGTCCCGGGCTGCCGCCGTGACCGCGCAGACTCAGCGCGTGGACGTCGAACCCCGCGTCGGCCAGCCGGGCCATGAAGCCCTCGTCCCAGCACCAGGCGCCGTGCCAGGCTCCGTGGACCAGCAGGAGGGGTCTGTCGTGACGGCGCTCCGCGGCCGTTCGGCTGATGACTTCGAGCTCCACGGCGCCCCCTCCGGTTCGACCTGCACTCAGCCCTGATCCACCGATGAGTCTTGTGGTGTGAGCGTGCCGTAACGCAGAGATGCCCTTGTGGGGCGGGAGAATCGGGCTGGTCTAGGGTCCGAATCCGCCGCTCACGAAGGGCACCTCGTAAGTGAAACCTTCTCACACGATCCGTCCTGTCTTCGATGATCCGAATCTTGTGTCGTCTGCGGGTCTGGTTCCTGCGCTTCGACTGGCCGAGTCGGCCGGGTTCTACGAGTTCCTCGATGGCCTGTCGGTGCCCTCGCCCAACGCCGGAGCGAAGACCGCGGCGGTTGTCGGCGGGATGCTCGCTGGCGCGGACTCGATCGATGATCTGGACCTGCTGCGTCACGGGGGGATGGGTCGGTTGTTCGGCGGGGTTCGGGCGCCCTCGACGCTGGGCACGTTCCTTCGCGGGTTCACCCACGGGCACGTGCAGCAGCTCGACGCGGCCGGCGGACGGTTTCTGGCCGGGTCGACTGCTCGGGTGTCGGGACTGCTCACCGGCGCCGATACCACCGACGGGATCGCGTTCGTCGATGTCGATGACACCATCCGCGAGGTCCACGGCCACGCCAAGCAGGGTGCCGCGTTCGGCTACTCCGGGGTCCGTGGCCTGAACCTCCAGTTGGCCACGATCAGTTCCCCGCTGGCCGCGCCGGTGATCGCCCGTGCCAGGCTCCGCAAGGGCAACACCGCCTCGGCCACTGGCGTGGGGAGGCTGCTCGCCCAAGCGCTCACCACCGCGCGGGCAGCAGGGGTGAGGAGCCAGGTGCTGTGTCGTGCGGACTCGGCCTACTACGGGTGGGCGTTCGTGGGCACCGCGATGCGGCACAAGGCGTGGTTCTCGGTCACCGCCCGGATGAACCCGGCCGTGGTCAAAGCGATCGCCAGCATCACCGAAGACGCGTGGACCACGATCGCCTACCCGAACGCGGTCTTCGACGAAGCCGAGCAGCGCTGGGTCTCCGATGCTGAGGTCGCCGAGACCGACTTCGTCGCGTTCACCGGTCGCCGCAAGGCCGAGCAGGTCACCTGCCGGCTGGTCGTGCGCAGGGTCAAGCGACTGCAACCACTGGCCCTCCGACGGCACCGAGCAAGGCGAGCTGTTCGCGACCTACCGCCATCACGCATTCATCACCAACAGCACCTTGGCGCTGGTCGAAGCCGACGAGCGCCACCGTGACCATGCCGTCATCGAGCAGGTCATCGCCGAACTCAAGGACGGGCCACTGGCCCACCTGCCGTCGGGGAAGTACGCGGCGAACGCAGCATGGGTCGCACACGCAGTGATCGCGTTCAACCTGGCCCGCGCCACCGCGGTCGCAGCCAACATGCGCACCGCCCGCTGGGCGACCCTGCGCAACAAGGTCATCAAGATCCCCGCCCGGATCGCATCCACCAGCAGACGCCTCGACCTGCACCTCCCCGTGCACTGGCCATGGGCACGCGCCTGGGAACTGCTGTGGTCGACCGCGACCGGCCCACCGGCAACCGCATCGAGCTGGCTCAGGCGACGGTCGCGGCCGCCCATCCTGCGACCCGGTCCGCGACCGCCTCCCATCCTGGGTCCAGCATCATGTTGTGGGCCATCCCGGGGAAGACCTCCAGCGGGGCACCGTACGCGCGAGCCGTCCGCTGCTGCTCGGCGACCGAGAAGAGCCGGTCCCGGTCCCCGCTCAGCACGAGCATGGGGGCGGTGACGGCCCGGGGCCGGGGCCGGCGCAGCGCGAACATGTCCAGCGTCACCCGGAACGACTCGTCCTGGAGCTTTGCGTGGTGGCGCTCGACGTGGTGGTCCTCCACCTCGTGCGAGTGGAGGAAGTGCTTGGCCAGCGCCGGGGTGGAGACGAGCGGATAGGCGCTCAGCGTCATGAAGGTGCGCAGGACTCTGGCGGGCTTGTCCCGGATGACCCTCCCGCCGAGACCGACGATTCCCGACACCGGCACCGAGGCGAGCAGGACGGCCCCGGGTGCCTGGTGGTCGACGAGGTAGTGCTGGACGACCCAGCCGCCCATCGAGTGCCCGACCAGCAGGGGCGTCGACGGCAGCGAGCTCACGACGGCCCCGACGTCGGCGACGAAGTCGGCCGTGGAGTACCAGCGCAGCTCCTCGCGGCGTGGGCTCTCCCCGTGCCCGCGCAGGCTCAGCGCGTGAACGTCGAACCCCGACTCCGCGAGCCGGTCCATGAACCCGTGGTCCCACGCCCAGGCCCCCTGCCACATGCCGTGGACGAGGAGGATCGGCGTGTCATAGCGGCGCTCCACGGCGCCACGGCTGATGACTTCCAGATCCATGAGCGCTCCTTCGTACCCGCCGGACGGTGACTGCTCAGTGAACCAGGTCCACCTCGGGGTTTGAAGCGGTGGCGTCACCCCCCTCCCCCCGGCGCTCCACGTGCGGCACGAGAGTGAGATGCGGGTTCGTGCCGTCCTCCCCACGATGCACCGGTGGGCGCGGTGACGGTAGTTGACGCCTGGGCGCCGGACGCGCTGCCGGGAGGGCATCGGGCAGCACCCTGGGAGTCACGAAGGGGCTCCAGGACCTGCCGATGTGCGCGGGACTGTGTTGAGCCCGTCCGACGCGCAGTTCTCGGTGCCACCGAGGTGTGCGCTGTCGACGGCCCCTCCACCTGCTTGCACCGGAACCCTGTCAGCCCTTCGGGGTGTGAATCCCGAAGGTCAGTCCTTCCCCTGCTTCTGCTTGGGCGCGAACTTCTGCTTGGGCGCGAAGCTCTGCGGGCCGGCGAGGGCGCCTCCGCCTCTCGCGAAGTAGCTCACGCACTGACCCTGGTTCCGGAAGCTGAGCGAGGTGTTGTCCGGGCCGGGGACCTGCAGAGTCTCCCAACCACCACGCTTGCACTCGGCACCGGGCCCCTGGGTCCCGGTGGCGGGGGGCTGCCGGGGAGCGGACTTCTGCGAGCCGATGGGGACGTCCCCGCTCCTCGCGAAGTGACTGACGCACTGACCCTGGTTCCGGAAGGAGATCAAGCTGTTGTCAGCACCGAGGGCCTGGTAGATCGTCCAGCCGCCGCTCTTGCAGTCGGCACCAGACCCCAGGATGCGGGTGACGGTGACATTGTCCAGAGCCGGCCCGTAGGCGCTACTGGCGGTCGTGCTGGTGAACGTCAGCGTCGCGGACGAATCGGTCGCCGTGAAGGAATAGCCCTCGGCCGCCCACATCATGTCGACGAGAGTGTTGCTCTCGGCGGAGGTGTCGTAGGAGAAGGGCTGCGGCGTGCCGCCAGTAGCCTCCACCGTGCCGGTCTTGACAGCCGGGGCGCCCGCCGGGTTGCCCGACAGCGCGAACTGCACGTAGTACGTAGCGCCCGCGGTCGTCGGAATCTGCGTGGAGATCGCGCCGGGCTGAGACCCGTTCAAGTCGATGCTGTGGCTGCCGTCCGCAGCCTGCCAGTAGGAGCCGACCCAGTCGACGTCGCCCGACGAGACGGTCCACCCCGGAACCGTCGTGCCGGTGACAGTGGCCATGAATCCCGAGCCATTGTCTACGTAGCCGGTGACGTCTTCGAAGCTGCCGTCGACGACAGGAACCGAGGCTTGGCTGGTGCCAGTCGCGCTGATGGGGACCTTCGCGTCCACCATGGTCGCGGCCAACGCGGGCACTGCCGCGATCGCCAGGGCCGTTGTCGCTACTGCTGCTCCCGTGAGAAGTCTCATGGCCCCGAGTATGTCGGCGACAGCTGAGCCGTACATCAAAACGGTGCAAAACGGATGAGACTTTGCCCAGATTCTCCGCCCGCCGCGCTCTCGGTCGGCCTGGGCCCCGAGACCCTTGATGCAGGTCGAGGTCCGCATGAACCCGAACCGCTGTGACTGCGCGACTCTGCCGAGTTCCGCTCTCGGTGGCTGAGGAGGTGGGCGAAGCCGGCCGTCGCGACACCACTACAGAAACTGACAGAAGTGTTGCGTTGACCGCCCGAACCCGCACCGGTGTGCGGTAGGTCTTGACATCATGCGCGGTGGAGGCGGAGGCACCCCAGCGGCGCAGGATCATCCAGGGAGCTCCACAAGGCGACGCCACGCGCCAGGCGTTGCATCGTCCACCCGCCATGTCACTTCGCTACCGCAGAGGCCGCGCCTCAAGCTCCCGCGCGAGGGATCCTCAGTCCTCGAGAAGCTCCTGGGCCGCGTCCACATCACGGCCGATCGCGGCGACCAGCTCGTCGACGGTCTCGAAGCGCTGCATCCCGCGGATCCGGGCGACGAAGCACACCTCGACCTCGTCGCCGTACAGCTGGAGATCGTCGCGGTCGAGGACGTAGGACTCGACCCGGCGCTCGCGCTCCCCGGAGAAGGTCGGGTTGGTGCCGACGGAGATCGCCGCCGGCATGCGCGACTCGACGGGGTCGTGGAGCCGGCGCAGCCACCCGGCATAGACGCCGTCGGCCGGCGCAATCTGCATCTCCCTGGTGGGGACGTTGGCCGTCGGGTATCCGAGCTCATGACCGCGCTTGTCACCCTCGACCACATGACCGCGGACGGCGAACGGCTGGCCGAGCGCCTCCGCGGCCCCCTCGACGTCCCCGGCGGTCAGGCAGTTGCGCACGTACGTCGAGGACCAGACCTGCGGCCCACCGTCCAGAGGGACGCCGTCGACGAGGAACCCGAGTCGCCGGCCCGCCTCCTCCAGCGTCCTGACGTCACCCGACGCCCGGTAGCCGAACCGGAAGTTGGCACCGACCACGACAGCTCCAGCGTGGAGGGTGTCGACGAGGATCTCCTGGACGAACCGCTCGGGGGACCACTCGGCGATCTCCCGGGTGAACGGGACGACCAGGACGTCGTCGACCCCGGCCTCCCGCAGCAGATCCACCCGGCGGGCGATGGTGGTGATGGTCGGGGGCGCGTGCTCGGGCCGCAGCACCG
This sequence comes from uncultured Actinomycetota bacterium, assembly GCA_963805655.1. Taxonomy (GTDB): domain Bacteria; phylum Actinomycetota; class Actinomycetes; order Propionibacteriales; family Nocardioidaceae; genus CAWDVB01. The sequence goes on from CAWDVB010000002.1 coordinate 248,725, forward strand.
CGATCGGGTGCGGATCGAACGTCACGGCGATGACCGGGCCGAGGCTGTTCTCCTCGGCGACCTGCCGGGTCCGGCGGATCACGTGACGGTGCCCGCGGTGGACCCCGTCGAAGTTCCCGACCGTCACCGAGGTGCGCCCGAGATCGCTCGGAACCTCACTCATCGAGCGCCAGACGCGCACGTGCTCCCCTCTCACTGGTTCTGTCGGATGCCGGTCACATGCTCGCACAACGGGGCATACCGGGACCGCCGTCCCCGCCCGGCGCCCGACACCTCGACCCGGCACCACCCAGCGCGTAGGGTCCGAAGGGTCGCTGGCACCCGTTGACGCGAGGGGAACCCCATGGGTCTATCGCTTGGCGTCGTACTTCCGATGAGCGAGTTCTCGCCGGACAGCGCCGCCCCGCGGTGGCCCGAGATGCTCGCCACGACCCGGCTGGCGGAGGATCTCGGCGCCGACACCATCTGGCTCGGTGACGAGATCCTGTGGCGCATCCCGGAGTGGTCCGAGACCCCCCTCGGGTGGTGGGACATGGTCGCCGTCGCCGGAGCCCTGGCGGCGGGCACCTCCTCGATCCGGATCGGATCCTGGGTGATGTCTGCCGTGCAGCACCAGCCGGGCCAGATCGTCCGGGTCGCGGAGGCACTCGACGAGATCTCCGGCGGGCGCTTCGTCCTCGGCCTCGGGGCCGGCCACGGAGGTGGTGCGACCGAGTTCGGGTTCGCCACCGACAAGACCGTCTCCCGCTATCTCGAGGCACTGGAGATCATCGTCCCGCTGCTCCGGGGGGCGGAGTCGATGACCTTCGACGGCCGGTTCCATCACACGAACGACGCCCAGGTCAGGCCTCGCGGGCCGCGACCCGGGCGCATCCCGCTGATGCTGGGTGCCCACGCGGAGAGGACCTTGACCGCAGCCGCCCGGCATGCCGACATCTGGAGCGACTTCGCGAGGACCAGCAGCCTCCCGGAGGCCTTCGCGGAGACGGTGTCGCAGCTGGACCGGATCTGCGCTCAGGTGGGGCGGGACCCCTCTTCGATCGGCAGGTCGATCGGGGTCTTCGTCGAGCCTGGCGCCGAGCGCACCGCGGAGGCGGCCGGACTCGGCGTCCCGGTCACCGGCTCGACCCCGCAGATCATCGAGACGATCGCCGGCTTTGCCGAGATCGGCGTGACGAGGGTCGAGCTGGTGGCCTGGCCGCCGAGGATCGATGTCCTCGAGCAGCTCGCGCCCGTCTTCAGCGCCTTCGTCTGAGCGTCACGGATTGCTGGTGCTGCACTCGACGCTGCGAGCGAAGGTCACCGCGGTGGCGGCGTCCACGCTCGAGAGGAGCGCGTAGAAGGTGCCGTTCGAGCCCCAGTAGACGTTGTGCGTGCGAAGCCCGTCGTAGGTGATGGGGTCGGCCCAGACGAGTACGCCCGTCTCTGAGCCGATCTGGACCTTCACCGCGCGCGATCCGACGTGGGCGACGATGTCGTCCACCGAGAAGTCGGGACTGGACGTGGTCACGTCCAGCTCGATACCGCCGCCCGCGAAGAACTGGGGCAGCGTCGTGCCGACATCGATGCCCGCCTGCGAGTAGTACCCGGCGTAGCTTCCATTTCCCCCGCTCACCGAGCGGATCAGCGACCCCGCGATCACAGTCACAAGGGTGCCCTGAGGAAGTCTCGAGAGCCTCGCCTGCACATCGGCCGCGCTCATGGTGGGGACGTGCGCAACAGGCAGATGGTCGCGCTGGTCCGCGTAGGAGGTGAATGCGGTGCTCTCGGTAATCGGACCCCGGAACACCCGACAGCCCGCCATCGACGACGACGCCGGCTGCTGGCTCGATGGAGCTTGCCCTTGCTGCGGGTCGAAGAGGCGGACCAGGACCAGTCCCGACCCGATCGCCACTGCAGCAGCCACGGCAGCAGCCACCATCCTGGCTGCCTCTCGACCACGGTCGCGGCCACGAGCTTCGCGGATGCAGTCCTCGGGCCGAAGCGTGAACGGGGGCTCCGACCGGGACACGTGATCGCGCAGCATGGTGCGCAGTTGCTCGTCGCTCATGACTCCTCCTCGGTGAAGACGAGGTCGGGCACGTTCTCGCGCAGGGTCCGTAGGGCTCGGGCGGTGTGGGACTTCACAGTTCCCTCGGCGATCTTCAACACGCGGGCGGTCTCTCCGACCGACAGATCGTCCAGGAAGCGCAGCGCTACGACGGCCCGCTGGCCCGGTGGCAGCAGGGCCAGCGCCCGCTCCAGGTCGAAGGGGAGGGCGGGATCAGCGGGCGATTGAGGCTGAGACGGATCGGGCGTCGGCCGCTCGCGTCCGGCACGCTTGGCCATCGTGAGCGCCTCGTTCACCACTACTCGTCGCGCGTAGGCGTGCAGTGACTCTCGGCGGATCCGGGGCCAGGCCCGGTACAGCTTGACTATGGCCGACTGCGTGACCTCGTCGGCAAGGTGCCAGTCCCGCACGATCAGGTAAGCCGTCCGCCGGAACGCGGGAGCGAACGCGAGGAAGAACTCCTCGAACTCGCTCTCCGTCGGCTCCCCGTTCATGAGCACCTTCCCAAGTCTGTTGCCTCTTGTACTGCTCACGCACGTGGCGGGGTTTACACGGAGTCGCGATCCCGTTGTAGTACCCCGAGTTGTCCGGATAACAGACCGACATTGCCGGATCGAGGAACGGGAGACGTCGCGGAGCGCCGTCGGAGCGGGTCGAGGCGCCGGGAGAAGCAGTTCAGACGAAGACCGCGAGCGCCTTGGCCTGCTCCCCGTCCTGCTCGTAGAGGGCAAGGAACCGCCCTTCCGCGTCGAAGAGCGCGACCGGCCCCTCGCCTGGGAGACGTACGTCGATCCGTCGACCGAAGCTGACGTCGCGCGCTCGGTCGGCGTTCAGCTCGACTGGGGGGAAGAACGCCCGTGCCACCTCGTCGAGGGGCGTGATCTCGAACGCCTCGGCGAGCTCGTCGAGGGTCCGACCGTGATCGAACGGGCCCACCGCCGTGCGCCGCAGCCGGGTCAGGTGCCCGCCCACGCCCAGCGCGGAGCCCAGGTCGCGGGCGATCGCGCGGATGTAGGTGCCGCTGGAGCAGCGGACCCGCACGTCGACGTCGACCGCGTCGGCCTCAGGACGAATCGCGTCGACGTCGATGGCGTGCACGGTGACCCGACGGGGGCTCAGCTCGACCTCCTCGCCGGCGCGAGCCAGGTCGTAGGCCCGTCGCCCCGCGACCTTGATCGCCGAGACCGCCGAGGGGACCTGATCGATCTCCCCCACCATGGCGGCGAGCCCGTCGCGGATCTGCTGCTCGGTGGCCGAGGAGGCGTCGCGGACCTCGACCACCTCGCCGTCGGCGTCGTCGGTGGTCGTCGTGACGCCGAGCCGGATGGTGGCGTCGTAGGTCTTGTCACTGAGCATGAGGTGGCCGAGGAGGCGCGTGGCACGACCGACGCCCAGGACCAGGATCCCGGTCGCCATCGGATCGAGGGTGCCGGCGTGGCCCACCTTGCGGGTGCCGGCCAGGCGCCGGACCCGGGCGACGACGTCGTGGGAGGTGATGCCTCCGGGCTTGTCGACGACGACCAGCCCGGACAGATCTCCGGTCACGCGGACTCGTCGCCCTCGTCGACCTCGTCGTCCTCACGTGGGTGCTTGTAGGGGTCGGCCTCACCGGCGTACGTTGCGGCGGCGGCGGCCTGCGCGACGGCGGCATCGGCTGCCTTGGCCTGGGCCAGCACCTCGTCGAGGTGCCGTGCGGTCTCCGGCAGCGCGTCGTGGATGAACTCCAGGGTCGGGACGTGGCGCATCCCGAGCTGCTTGCCGACCTCGGAGCGGATCAGGCCCTTGGCCGACTCCAGTGCGGCGGCGCTCGCCACGACCTCGTTCTCCTCACCGAGCACGGTGTAGAAGACCGAGGCGTGCTGGGTGTCGCCCGACACTCGCACGTCGGTGACGGTGACGAAGCCCAGACGAGGGTCCTTGACACGGCGTTCCAGCATCTCGGCCACGATCTCGCGGGTCCGGTCGGCGATCTTGCGCACGCGGGGGTTGTTGCTCATGGTGTCCTCCGCTCAGCCCGGTCCCGCCGCAACGGCGGGGCCGGGAAGCAGATCCCGGCTCAGGAGCGCGGGATCTCCTTCATCTCGAACGCCTCGATGACGTCGCCGATCTTGATGTCCTGGTAGTTCTTCAGCACCATGCCGCACTCGAAGCCCTCGCGGACCTCGCTCGCGTCGTCCTTCTCGCGACGCAGCGACGCCAGGTCGAGCTTGTCGGCGACGACGGCACCGTCACGCAGCAGCCGGACCGACGCGTTGCGCCGGATCGTGCCGGAGGTGACCATGCAGCCGGCGATGTTGCCGATCTTGCTGGAGCGGAAGATCTCCCGGATCTCGGCCTGCCCGAGCTGGACTTCCTCGAACTCCGGCTTGAGCATGCCCTTGAGAGCCGCCTCGATCTCGTCGATCGCCTGGTAGATCACCGTGTAGTACCGGATCTCCACGCCTTCGCGGTCGGCGAGCTCGGTGGCCTTGCCCTGCGGGCGGACGTTGAAGCCGATGATGATCGCGTCCGAGGCCGCCGCCAGCATGACGTTGGTCTCGGTGATCGCACCGACGCCCCGGTCGATGACCCGCAGGCTGACCTCGTCGCCGACGTCGATCTTGGCCAACGAGTCCTCGAGGGCTTCCACCGAGCCGGACACGTCTCCCTTGAGGATGAGGTTGAGCTCCTGGCTCTCCCCCTTCTCCATGGAGGCCATGAAGTCCTCGAGGGTACGGCGGACGCGGCGCTGGGCCTGCATCGCGGCGCGCTCGCGCGACTCCCGCTTCTCAGCGATCTGACGGGCCATCCGGTCGTCCTCGACGACGATGAAGTTCTGACCTGCACCGGGGACGCCGGACAGGCCCAGCACCATCGCCGGGCGCGACGGGTCGGCCTCCTCGATGTTCTCGCCGTACTCGTCGAGCATCGCCCGCACCCGGCCGTGGGCCGGACCGGCCACGATCGAGTCGCCGACCCGCAGCGTGCCGCGCTGGACCAGCACGGTCGCCACCGGACCGCGGCCGCGGTCGAGGTGGGCCTCCACGACCAGACCCTGAGCATCCTGCTCGGGGTTGGCGCGCAGGTCCAGGGAGGCGTCGGCGGTGAGGATGATCGCCTCGAGCAGACCCTCGAGGTTCAGGTTGGCCTTGGCCGAGACGTCGACGAACATCGTGTCGCCGCCGTACTCCTCGGGCACCAGGCCGTACTCGGCCAGCTGGCCGCGGACCTTGCTCGGGTCTGCCTCGGGCTTGTCGATCTTGTTGACCGCGACCACGATCGGGACAGCGGCCGCCTTCGCGTGGTTGAGCGCCTCCACCGTCTGCGGCATCACGCCGTCGTCGGCGGCGACGACCAGTACCGCGATGTCGGTGGCCTGGGCACCACGCGCACGCATGGCCGTGAACGCCTCGTGGCCGGGCGTATCGATGAAGGTGATCCGGCGCTCGGCGCCGTCCACCTCGGTCGCCACCTGGTAGGCACCGATGTGCTGGGTGATCCCGCCGGCTTCGCGGTCGACGACGTCAGCGTTGCGCAGCGCGTCGAGCAGCTTGGTCTTTCCGTGGTCGACGTGACCCATGACGGTGACGACCGGAGGACGTGGCGCCAGATCGGCCTCCACTCCCTCGTCGGCACCGAACTCGAGGTCGAACGACTCCAGCAGCTCGCGGTCCTCGTCCTCGGGCGAGACCACCTGGACGACGTAGTTCAGCTCCTCGCCGATGAGCTGGAGCGTCTCGTCGTTCACCGACTCGGTCGCCGTGACCATCTCGCCGAGGGAGAACAGCATCTGGACCAGCGATGCGGGGTCGACGTTGATCTTCTCGGCGAAGTCGGTCAGGGACGCGCCCCGCGCCAGGCGAACGGTCTCCCCGTTGCCCTTGCGGACCCGCACGCCGCCGATCGTCGGCGCCTCCATGTTGTCGAACTCCTGGCGACGCTGGCGCTTCGACTTGCGGCCACGACGCGAGGGACCACCGGGGCGACCGAACGCGCCCTGCGTCGAGCCACGGCCACCCGGGGCACCACGACCGCGACCAGGAGGGCCGCCCGGCGCGCCGCCGGGCGCGAAGCCGCCGCCACCGCGCGGCGCACCGCCCTCACGGGCCGGCGCGGGGCCGCGACCGGCGGGGCGGCCGGGAGCTCCTCCGCGTGCGGGCGCACCGCCGCGTCCGGGCGCACCGGGTCGACCCGGGCCGCTCGGACGGGCAGGACCGAAGTTCCCGGGGGACTTGGGCATCATCGCCGGGTTGGGACGCGGCATGCCCGGACGGCTGCTGGGCAGGCCGCCGGTGCGACCCGGCGCGCCGGCGTCCCGACTCGCGGGGGGGCGGGGGGCCGGGCGCTGCCCCATGCCCTGGGTGGACGAGAACGGGTTGTTGCCGGGGCGCGGGGCACCGGGCTTGGGCGCCGCCGGTCGCGGCGTCGCCTTGACCTCGTCCGCGGGGGACTCGGGCTCGGCGGGGACGGCCGGCTCCGCCGGGGCGGCCGGTTCCGCCGGGGCGGCCGGCCCCGGCTCGGCAGCCGGCTCGGGAGCCGGCACCTGCTTCGGCTCCTCGATGACCTCGACGGGAGCTTCGGCCGCGGGCGCGGGGGCAGCAGCCTTCTTCGCTGCCGTCTTCTTCGCCGCTGCCTTCTTGGCGGTCGCCTTCTCGGCGGCCGCGCCGGCGGCGGCCTTCAGCTCCTGGCCGTACTTCTCGGTGAACCGCTTGACGACAGGGGGCTCGACCGTCGACGACGCCGACTTGACGAACTCGCCCATCTCACCGAGCTTCGCCAGGACGACCTTGCTCTCAACGCCGAACTCCTTGGCGAGCTCATGAACTCGGACCTTAGCCACGCTTCTGCGCTTCTCCTTCCGGTCCGAGTCGACCTCGGACCGCTATGGGGTGTGCATGCTCATCGCGAAGTACTCATCGCACGCTCATGAGCCAGTGCTCCATCTTCTGTCGGTCGGGTCGGTCACGCGGGTCGCGCAACCCGTTCCACGTAGTCCTCGAGCTCCGTCGACTGCAGCCTTCCTGACACCCGGAGGGCCCGGGGGAAGGCGCGACGCCGAAGCGCGAGGTCGAGGCACTCCCGGGTCGGATGGAGACTCGCTCCCCTGCCCGGCGCCTCACGGCCGGGATCGGGAACCAGCTCGGGGCCGGATCCTCGGTCACTCACCACTACGCGCAACAACTTCTGGGCGGCGGCACGCTGGCGACAGCCCACGCACATGCGGACCGGACCTGAGAGCTTCCCTGGGGAATCCCCTGAGGACACAGCCACTGCCTTCGTAAGCCGACGCCGGCGAAACCGCCGCAGTGGAGTCTACCCGCTCATCGGGCATCGTCTCGCCACCCCCGCGCCGTGCCCACCCGCGCGCCGGGATCCGCTGCGGCTCAGCCCTCGACGGGCGCCTCCACCGGAGCCTCGTCGGACCGGATGTCGATCCGCCACCCGGTCAGCCGAGCGGCGAGGCGGGCGTTCTGCCCCTCCTTGCCGATCGCGAGCGAGAGCTGGAAGTCGGGCACGACCACGCGCGCGGACTTCGCCTCGAGCGTCGACGATCTCGACGCTGTTGACCTGAGCCGGCGACAGCGCGTGGGCGACCAGCTCGGCGGGGTCGTCGGACCAGTCGACGATGTCGATCTTCTCGCCGTGCAGCTCGCTCATGACGTTGCGGACCCGCTGCCCCATCGGGCCGATGCAAGCGCCCTTGGCGTTGACGCCCTGCACCGTGGAGCGGACCGCGATCTTGGTGCGGTGCCCGGCCTCGCGGGCGATCGCACAGATCTCGACGGTGCCGTCGGCGATCTCGGGCACCTCGAGCGCGAAGAGCTTCTTCACCAGGTTGGGGTGGGTCCGGGAGAGGTGGATCTGCGGGCCTCTCATACCCCGGCGGACGCTGATCACGACTCCCTTGATCCGCGCACCGTGCGCGTAGGTCTCGCCAGGCACCCGCTCGCCCGCCGGCAGGAGCGCCTCGATCTTGCCGAGGTCGACCATCACGTCGTCGGGGTTGCGGCCCTGCTGGACGATGCCGGAGACGATGTCGCCCTCGCGGCCGGAGAACTCGCCGAACTTCACGTCGTCCTCGGCGTCCCGCAGGCGCTGCAGCATGATCTGCTTCGCCGTCGTCGCCGCGATCCGGCCGAAGCCCTCGGGGGTGTCGTCGAACTCCCCGACGGGCTCCCCCTCGTCGTCGACCTCCTGGGCCCAGCACGGTCACGTGCCCGCTCTTGCGGTCGAGCTGGACGCGCGCGTGCGGGATGGGAGCTGTCGGTCTTGTGGTACGCCGTCAGGAGAGCCTGCTCGATCGCGTCGATCAGGATGTCGAAGGAGATCTCCTTCTCCCGCTCCAACGTGCGCAGCAGCGACATGTCGATGTCCACGGGTCAGGACTCCTTCCGGTTGAACTCGATCTCCACCTTGGCCTTGATGACGTCGGCAAGCTCGATGGTGCGCTCGGCGCCGTCGACGACCAGTGCGCAGCTGGCGTCGTCCGCGTCCGACGACCCGGCCCACGACGGTGGCGTCGTCCGTCGAGGGTCACCTTCACCAGTCTGCCCGACGTTGCGGCGCCAGTGGCGGGGAAGGGTGAGCGGCCGGTCGACGCCCGGCGAGGTCACCTCGAGGGTGTAGGCCCGCTCTCCCATGACGTCGGACTCGTCGAGCACCCGACCGACCACCTTGGTCGCCTCGGCGATGTCGTCAAGGGTGACCCCGCCGTCCTTGTCGACGGCGACACGCAGCATACGACGCTTCCCGGCGGGAGTGATCTCCACCGCCTCGACGTCCAGCTCGAGTTCGCGCAGGGGTTCGGCGAGAGCCGCCTCGACCGCCGCCCGATCCTGGTCCAGATTCACCGGCCCTCCTGCTGTGCTGTTGTAGCGGCCAGACTAGCCGACAGCCGCGGTTGACAGAATTGGCTAGCCTGCGCCCGTGCGACGCCGTGATCTGCTGACTGCCCTGGGGGCTGTCTCTTTGGTACCGCTCTCCTGGGAGACGTGGCGACGCGGCCGCGTCGCCTGGTCGCTGACACGCCCCCCGGAGATCGTGGTGTCTCCCGACGAGTCACGGTCCCTGGACCTGGAGCGGAGCCTGCTGACCCTGCTGAGCGACCTGCGCGCCCTGCCGGCCGGAGCGGTGGACCCGGGGCTTCTCGCCGCGGTCGTCGCGGCGCACCACGCCCAGCTCACCGCGCTGACCGATGCCCGCGGCGCCGGCCCGGACATCGTGCCGCGCTCCGGAGCCCCCTCCACCCTCACCGGAGCCCGCTCGGGGCAGCGTGCGCTGGCCGAGCAGGCGCACGCGGCGGCCCTCCAGGCGGAGGATGCCGGATTCGCGACCCTCTTCGCCGCCGTGGAGGCGGGCACCCGCCAGCAGATGGGGGTGCTGGCATGACGCTCCTCGACGCCCTGCAGCAGACGCTCGCCGCCGAGCACCGGGCGGTGTACCTCTACGAGTACGCGGGAGGGCGCGCCGCCGCGTACGTCGGGAAGGGCCTGGCCGACCCGCTGCTACCGGGCGTGGCAGCAACACGGGGAGCTGCGCGGCTGGCTGGAGTCCCAGATCTCCGGGCTCGGCGGCCAGCCGGTGGCGGCGAGCCTGGTCTACCCGGCGATCGACGTCACCGAGGCGCGCCAGGTGAGGTCGGTCGCCCGCGACGCCGAGCACGCCTGTGAGCTGTCCTGGTTGGCCCTGGTGGCGGCTGCGGACCCGGGCTCGCCGCTGCGCGACACCGCGCTGACCAGCTTCAGCGGGGCCGGGCTCCGCGGGGTGTCCTTCGGCGCCGATCCTCACGCACTGCCGGGGCTCCGGCCCGCGTCGTCGTCCACCCCGTCGGTCCACCCCGTCGACTGCCCCGTCGACTGCCCCGTCGACTGCCCCGTCGACTGCCCCGTCGACTGCACAGGGCCCGTCCGGCCAGTCCAGCCCCTGACCACGTCCACCACCTCGGCGAGACGGTGCACGGTCGCGTCGGGCTCCCCCTCGCTGTGGCCGAGCTGGTTGGAGGGGATGTCGCTGTGCGGGACGAAGATCGTGCGCATCCCCGACCGGCCGGCTCCCCAGACGTCCTCGAAGAGCCGGTCCCCCACGTAGACGCACGCGGCCGGGTCGTCGACACCGACGGCATCCGCGGCGGCGGCGAACGCCTCCGGGGCAGGCTTCGTCCACGCGATCTCGCTGGTGTAGACCGTGCCGTCGATCAGGTGGTCGACGCCGTCGCGCACGAAGATGTCGTCGTGCCACGAGCCCGGCCAGACCGTGTTCGACAGGATGCCGATGCGCAGCCCCTCGCCGCGCAGGGCCGAGAAGAGGTTGGGAACGTCGGGGTCGGTGAAGGTGGCGTGCTCCCAGAACGCCCGATACGGCACGAGGTGCTCCTCGTCGTACGGCACCCCGGCACGCTCGACGATCTCGCGCAGCGTCCCGGAGCGATGCTCGACCCGGCTTCGCTCCCAGATCGCCTCGCCGGCGGCAAGCAGTCTCGCGGCGGTGCCCTCCACGTCGTCGGGAACAGCAGACCGGGCCAGGGCACGCCACTCCTCGGTGTAGTCCACGGACTTCCACGGAGTGAGCGTGCCGCCCCAGTCGAATATGACCGCTCGGAGGTCAGCCACGTACCAGCTCCACCAGCCGGGCGACCACGTCGTCGACCGGGACATCGACCCGCTCGCCGGAAGCCCGGTCCTTGACCTCGACGACCCCGTCGGCGAGCCCCTTCCCCACCACCACGATGGTGGGGACGCCGATCAGCTCGGCGTCCTTGAACTTCACCCCGGGCGACACCTTCTGGCGGTCGTCGTAGAGGACCTCGACGCCGGCGGCTGAGAGCTCCTCGGCGAGCCCGTGCCGCGGTGTCGAAGACCGCCTGGTCCTTGCCGGTGGCCACCAGGTGGACGTCGGCGGGCGAGACCTCGCGCGGCCACACCAGCCCGAGCTCGTCGTAGGTGTTCTCGGCGATGGCGGCGACAGCCCGCGACGGACCGATCCCGTAGGAGCCCATGGTCACGGTGACCAGCTTGCCGTTCTCGTCCAGCACCCTGAGGTCCAGCGCCTCGGCGTACTTGCGGCCGAGCTGGAAGATGTGGCCGATCTCGATGCCTCGTGCGGCCTCGAGCGTGCCGTCGCACTCCGGGCAGGCGTCGCCCGCACGCACCTCGGCCGCCTCGATCGTCCCGTCGGCGTCGAAGTCGCGGCCCTTGACCAGGTCGACGACGTGCCGCCCGGCCTCGTTCGCCCCGGTGACCCAGCGGGTGCCGTCGACCACGCGGGGGTCGAGCAGGTAGCGGACGCCGGAGGCGCTCTCCTCCCCCAGCGCGCCGGGGCCGATGTAGCCGCGGACCAGCGCGGGGTAGCGGGCGAAGGCTGCTTCGTCGAACGCCTCGAGCTCCGCGGGCTCGACCTGCGCGGCGAGCCGCTTCTCGTCGATCTCCCGGTCGCCGGGGACGCCGATCGCCAGCGGCTCCTCGGTGCCGTCGGGGTGCACGAGCATGACGAGGACGTTCTTGAGGGTGTCGCCCGCGCTCCAGGGCCGGTCGTCGCGCGGGAGCTTGGCGTTGAGCAGAGCGACCAAGGTCTCGATCGTGGGCGTGTCGGGAGTCTCCTCGACATGCGCAGCGGGCACGTCGGAGTGCGTCGAGCGGGTCGGGTGCGGGAACCCGTACCGCCTCGACGTTGGCCGCGTAGCCGCACGAGGGGCACCGGACGTAGGTGTCCTCCCCGACCTCGGCGTTGGCCAGGAACTCCTCGCTGGCAGAGCCGCCCATCGCCCCCGACATCGCCTTGACGACGACGTAGGACAGGCCGAGGCGGTCGAAGATCCGGATGTAGGCCGCGCGGTGGGCGTCGTAGGACGCCTGCAGGCCTGCGTCGTCGATGTCGAAGGAGTAGGAGTCCTTCATCCGGAACTCGCGCCCCCGCAGGAGGCCGGCGCGGGGACGCGCCTCGTCGCGGTACTTGGTCTGGATCTGGTACAGCGACAGAGGCAGATCCTTGTACGACGAGAACAGGTCCTTGACCAGCAGGGTGAACATCTCCTCGTGGGTCGGGCCGAGGAGGTAGTCGGCGCCCTTGCGGTCCTGGAGCCGGAAGAGGTTGTCGCCGTACTCGGTCCACCGGCCGGTCGCCTCGTAGGGCTCCCGGGGCAGCAGCGCCGGGAAGTGGACCTCCTGGGCGCCCATCGCGTCCATCTCCTCGCGGACGATGCTCTCGACGCTGCTGCAGCACCCGGTAGCCCAGCGGCAGCCAGGAGTAGATGCCCGGCGCCGCCCGGCGGATGTAGCCCGGCCCGCACCAGCAGCCTGTGGCTCGGCACCTCCGCGTCCGCGGGGTCCTCACGAAGCGTGCGCAGGAACAGGGTCGACATCCGCAGGATCATGGCCGCAAGGGTATCCAGCCAGCTCCCGCCCCGGCGAACCGAGTTACGCCTCCGCACGGCGGGCCACGTCGGGTGGCTGTGGCATGGACGACAGGCGAGCTGGTGCTGCAGGCGGAGCGACGTCCGCTGATCTGGCCGCTGGTCGGGAAGCCTCGCGTTCGTTGCCGTCGGGGCCTGGATGGTGGGCAGGGCTCCGCCCTGGGGTGGGTGGTGATCGTGCTCTTCGGGGTCGGCCTGGTGGTCTTTCCCCTCGCCATGCTGCCGGGGAGCGCATCCCTGCGCATCGGGCGCGACGGCTATGTGGTCCGGTGGATGTTCCGTGATCGGGCCGAGAGCTGGGAGCACATCAAGATCTTCGTTCCTTCCCGGCTGCCCTCGATCACTCCACAGTGGCGGGTCGGGCTTCCTGTACCACGAGTGGTACGTGCCCCGCGGCGGCCGGGCGGGACGAGGCGGACTCGCCGCCTCGACGTCCCTCTCGGGCCTGCACGGCCGACTGCCCAACAACTTCGGGCTCTCGGCCGAGGAGCTCGCGGACCTGCTCAACGCCCGGCTGGCGGAATACCGCAGCATCCACGGCCTCTAGCGACCGCTCACGGCCTGCGTCGCGATCAGCTGGTACAGCCCGGCCATCCGCACGAACGGCTCCCGGTCGCACAGCGCCAGCTCCAGCCGGAGCAGCTCCTCGAAGTACTCGGGGTCGCGCTTGCCGGTCGTCGTCGGTCAGCAGATCGCTGGCTACCCGGGTGCCGTAGCGAGCGGAGATCCGCAGGCCGGTCGCCTCGAGCGCCGCCTCCAGGTCCGGCCATCGGGATCTTGCGGGCCTCCTTGTCGAACGTGACCGCGGTCCTGTGTCGGCCCACAGCTCAGCGAGCGCTGCCGCGGGCCCGTCGACCACCAGCCGCCGTAGCACCATGCTCGCCGGGTTCGGGACCATCACCGACAGGAACCCACCGGGGCGCACCCCAGCGGCGAGCGGTCCAGATCGCCGTGTCCGCCGGCCGATACTGCAGCACGAAATGGCAGAGCACCATGTCGAACTCCCCCGGCTCTGGCGGATCGTCAGGTCACCGACCACCGTGCTCACCGCGACACCTGACTCCGCCGCTCGCTGCTGCGCCTCCTCGAGCCAGCGGGCGGACCGGTCGAGGATCGTCACGTCGTGACCCGCCCTCGCGAGTGGCAGGGCATCCCTCCCGTCGCCTACCCCCCACGTCGAGAACCCGCAGCCCGGGGCCGAGCCGGGCCGCCTCACGGCGCAGGGTCTCCTCGACCACCGCGTAGCGGAGCGGCTCCACGGGGTGGCCGCGTAGTCGCGCCAGGCTTCCAGATGGTCGGAGAACACGTCGCCCATGACAGACATCCAACCCGACCCTCGCTCCGCCGGGAGGCCGAGCTCTCAGAACATGACGGACGCGAAGGTGGCCGTCTGCCGGAAGCCCGCCCGCTCATAGCACTTGATCGCCGGGGTGTTGTGCGCATTCGCATAGAGCGTCACGGCCGGCGCGATGTCGCGCAGGGCGAAGGCGTCACGACGGCGGCCATCGCCGGCGCCGCCAGCCCCTGACCGCGCCGGGTCGGGGTCGACGTACACGCCCTGGACCTGGCAGGCGTAGGGCGAGGAGGCGGACACCTCGGCCTTGAAGACGACTCGGCCCTCCTCGACACGGATGAAGGACCAGCCCTGGTCGATCAGGTGCGCCACCCGGGCCCGGTAGAACTGGCCACCGCCCCCGGCGTCGGGGGAGATGCCCACCTCCTCGGTGTACATGGCGACCGCCGCCGGATGCACGAGGGGCAGATCCTCACGGGTAGCGCGGCGCACCGAGGGGTCGGGCGCCACCAGCGGCGGTCCGTCGATGAGCATGTGTGGCTGGTCCCACCGCTCCTCGCGGGCGGGGCCCCAGACCGGACCGACCAGCTCCCACAGCCTGCGGACGTCCTCCCGCAGGCCGACGATGGTGGCGCACCGTCTGCCCCGGCGTAGCGCATAGCGGGCGAACGCCTCGACTGCGTCGGGGACGGCGTGCGCCACCACCAGGTTGGCGCCCGAGTGGCACAGCGAGAGCATGCGGCCGTCGACGAAATAGCCCCAGATCTCGCCTCCCAGCGCCCGGGGATCGAGGTGCGTGCTACGGATCCGGTAGTCGACGAAGACGTCGACCTGCGGGTCCCCGCCCGCGATCAGCCCCGTCGCGGCGTCGGCGTCCTCCGGCCCGAGCCGGTAGACGCCGTTTCGTCGGTGCACCACGCGCCGAGCGTATTGCAGCCGATCCCCCGCGTGTCGCCGAGCGATCCGCCCAGACATTGACGCTTGTCTATGTCCAGGGCACACTACGGGGGAGACATAGACCATCATCGATATAGGGAGCCGGAGTGTCCCGTCTGCAACTCGCCCTCAACGTCGACGACCTGAACGCGTCGATCGCCTTCTACTCCCTGCTCTTCGACACCGAGCCGGCCAAGGTGAAGCCGGGGTACGCGAACTTCGCGATCGCCGACCCCCCGCTGAAGCTGGTGCTGATCGAGAGCACCGGGCAGGGCGGATCGGTCAACCACCTCGGTATCGAGGTCGAGGACGTCGACACCGTCGACGCCGCCGAGCGCCGGCTGCTGACGCGTCACCTCAACCTGCTCGACGAACGCGAGCAGACCTGCTGCTACGCGAAGCAGACCAAGTTCTGGGTCGAGGACACCCCCGACGGGGAGCGCTGGGAGGTCTACACCGTGCTGGAGGACAGCGACACCTTCTCGGGTGACACGTCCGCAGCGTGCTGCGCGACGCCTCCGGCGGCCGCCTGCTGCTGACCGCCCGTTGATCCCGCGGGGTCAGACCACCGTGACGGTCGGGGAGCCCGCCCCCGCTTCGCCCTGCTCCTCGGCGATCCGCAAGGCCTCCTCGATGAGGGTCTCGACGATCTGCGACTCCGGGACGGTCTTGACGACCTCACCCTTGACGAAGATCTGGCCCTTGCCGTTGCCCGAGGCCACGCCCAGGTCGGCTTCGCGGGCCTCGCCGGGGCCGTTGACGACGCAGCCCATGACCGCGACGCGCAGCGGCACCTCCATGCCCTCCAGGCCGGCGGTGACCTCCTCGGCCAGCTTGTAGACGTCGACCTGGGCCCGTCCGCACGACGGGCAGGAGACGATCTCCAGCTTGCGGGGGCGCAGGTTCAGCGACTGGAGGATCTGGTTGCCGACCTTGACCTCCTCGACCGGCGGTGCCGACAGGGAGACCCGGATGGTGTCGCCGATCCCCTCGGCGAGCAGGGCGCCGAAGGCGACCGCGGACTTGATGGTGCCCTGGAAGGCCGGGCCGGCTTCGGTGACCCCGAGGTGCAGTGGCCAGTCCCCCGCCTGGGCGAGCAGCCGGTAGGCCTGCACCATCACGACAGGGTCGTGGTGCTTGACCGAGATCTTGAAGTCGTGGAAGTCGTGCTCCTCGAACAGCGACGCCTCCCACTTGGCGGACTCGACGAGCGCCTCCGGCGTCGCCTTGCCGTACTTCTCCAGAAGTCGCGGGTCGAGCGAGCCGGCGTTGACGCCGATCCGGATCGAGGTGCCGGCGTCTTTCGCCGCCCGGGCGATCTCCTTGACCTGGTCGTCGAACTTGCGAATGTTGCCCGGGTTGACCCGGACGGCGGCGCAGCCGGCGTCGATCGCTGCGAAGACGTACTTCGGCTGGAAGTGGATGTCGGCGATGACCGGGAGCTGGCTGTGCCGGGCGATCTCGGGGAGCGCGTCGGCGTCGTCCTGCGAGGGGCATGCCACCCGCACGATGTCGCATCCGGCCGCGGTGAGCTCGGCGATCTGCTGCAAGGTGGCGTTGACGTCCGCGGTGAGCGTGGTGGTCATCGACTGCACCGAGATGGGCGCGTCACCACCGACCAGCACCTTGCCGACCTTGATCTGCCGACTCCTGCGGCGCGGCGCCAGCACGGGCGGGGGGCCGGACGGGATTCCGAGATCGACCGAGGTCATGAGCTTCCTTCGTGAGTTACGTCGGGGCAGGGAGATGCCGATACGACGATAGTCGAGCCGGCCTCGTCGGCCGACATCCGGCGCGTGGGCCCCGCCAGGTCACCCGACGTGCACCGGGGCGACGAGATCGGCGAGCACCAGCACCAGGCTGACCACGATGAACACCATCGCGATCGTATAGGCCGCGGGGAGCATGCGCGCGACGTCCACGAACCCCGGGTCGGGCCGGTGGCGCAGCCTGGCCCAGCCACGGCGTACCCCCTCGTAGAGGGCCCCCGCGATGTGCCCCCCGTCGAGGGGCGGCAGGGGCACGAAGTTCAACATGCCGATGAACAGGTTGACCACGCCCAGCAGGGAGAGGATGAACCAGACCCCGTCGGACAACGGTGTCGAGGCCTGGCTGGTCACCTCCCCCGCGATCATGCTCGCCCCGACCACGCTGATCGGGCCGTTGGGATCCCGCTGCTCCACGCCCACCAGGGCCAGCGCGGCGTGGTAGACCCCGGAGGGGAAGCGCAGCAGGGCATCGGCCGTGCTGATCGGTGTAGTCGCCCATCGTGCGCAGCACGAAGCCCGGCCCTTGCCGGACCAGCTCCGCCTGCGGGAGGACGCCGAGGAATCCGACGTCGACGTACTGGCCCTGCTCGACGGTGCCGTTGCTCACCGCGGGCCGCATCGACACCACGGTCTTGGTCTGCGTGGTCATCGCCTTGCCGTCGCGGGTGAACCCGATGGTGACCGTGTGGTCGCCGTTGGCCCGGATCAGCGGCGTGAGTTGCTCCCAGCTGGTCACCGCGGTCCCACCGAAGCTCGTGATGGTGTCCCCGGGCTGCAGGCCGGCAAGCTTCGCCGGCGCGACCGGGTCGGAAGGCGTGCAGGCCCGCGAGGCCTCGTTCGCGGGAACGACGCAGTCGGAGACCTGACTGATCGTCAGGGTTGGCGTGGCGATGCCGTGGATCATGAAGACGGAGCCGAGCAGGAGAAACGCCAGCACGAGGTTGACCGTCGCCCCGGCACCCATGACGACGACCTTCCGCCACCAGGGCAGCCGGTAGAAGAGCCGGTCCTCCTCCCCCGGCCGGACGATCTCGTACTCCGCCTTGCGCGCGTCCGAGATCAACTGGGTGAACATGCCGGTGTTGGTGTCGCGGACCGTGCCCTCGGCCTGATCGGGCCCCGGCGGGAGCATGCCGACGATCTTGACGTAGCCGCCGAGCGGAACCGCCTTGAACCCGTACTCGGTCTCGCCACGCACGCGCGACCAGAGCTTCTTGCCGAAGCCGACGAAGAACTCGGTGACCCGGGTGCCGAAGAGCTTGGCCGTGACGAAGTGGCCCGCCTCGTGCAGGGCGATCGACGCAGCGAGCCCGAAAGCGAACAGCACGACGCCCAGGGCGTAGAGCAGCACGTGGGTCATCCCATGTCCTCCCGGGTCGTGCCCAGCAGTTCCGCGGCCCGGGTCCGGGCCCACGCGTCGGCATCGAGCACGTCCTCGACGGTCAGCGTCCCCTGCGAGGGTACGTCGTGATCGGTGACGACGCGTTCCACCGTGTCGAGGATGTCGAGGAAGCCGATCCGCCTCGCGAGGAACTCCGCCACACACACCTCGTTCGCCGCGTTGTACACGGCGGGAGCCGTATGTCCGGCCGTAGCGACCTGGCGCGCGAGCCGCACCGAGGTGAAGACCCCCTCGTCGAGGGGGAAGAACTCCCAGGCCTGCGGCACGGTCCAGTCGACCGCAGGGGCCACGTCGGCGACCCGCTCGGGCCACCCGAGACCCAGCGCGATCGGGATCAGCATGGTCGGCGGGCCGGCCTGCGCGATCGTCGACCCGTCGACGTACTCGACCATCGAGTGCACCACCGAGGTCGGGTGGACGACCACCGAGATCCGCTCGAGCGGCACTCCGAACAGCAGGTGCGCCTCGATCACCTCCAGCCCCTTGTTCACCAGGGTGGCCGAGTTGACGGTGATGACCGGTCCCATCGACCAGGTCGGGTGCGACAGTGCCTGCTCAGGTCCCACGGTGGCGAGCTGCTCCCGGCTCCAGCCCCGGAACGGGCCGCCGCTGGCGGTGAGGACGAGTCGACGGACGTCGGCAGGGTCCCCGACTCGCAGGCATTGCGCGAGTGCGCTGTGCTCGGAGTCGACCGGCACGATCTGCCCCGGGCGGGCCAGGCCGGTCACAATCGGGCCCCCGATGATCAGCGACTCCTTGTTGGCGAGCGCGAGCCGATTGCCGGCCTGGAGCGCCGCGATGGTGGGCCGCAGCCCGACGGCTCCCGTGATGCCGTTCAGCACCACGTCGCATCCCATCGCTGCGGCCTCGACGGACGCCGTCTCCCCGGTCCCGTGGAACGAGGGCGAGAACTCCCTGACCTGGTCGGCGAGCAGGTCCGGGTTGCTCCCCCCCGCGGTGAGGCCGACGACGCGGAAGGACGCAGGGTTCGCGCGGATCAGATCCAGGGCCTGCCGGCCGATCGAGCCGGTCGAGCCCAGGACGACGACGTCACGTGGCACGGTCACCGGACTATCCTGCCAACTCCGGAAACCCGGACACGAACGGGTTAGTCTGTGCCATCAACCGACAGGGGCTTCCATGGGCATCTCCTTAACCGGGGTGACGATCTTCACCAAGGGGAACATCGCCAAGGCTTTGATCACCTTCTTCCTCTTCTTCGCCCTGTTCGTGTACTTCTACGGCCCCCCGCTGATCCCCGCGCTGCGCAACTCCGCCATCGACCGCTGCAACGTCGAGCAGGGGGGCGACTACCGCAGCTACAAGGTGGAGTGGCTCAGTGCGTCCTTCCTCGACAACCACTTCCCGCCGCACTGGGAGTGCAGCAACCTCCACGACCCGGACAAGCCTCGGTCGACTTCGGCTGGTACGCCGGCCTGAAGTTCTGACCTTCCCCAGCACGCCCCTCCCCGGACAGCACAGGGCCCGCCTGGTCAGGCGGGCCCTGTGCTGTCCGGTCGTGCACTCAGCCCATGTAGGACATCACGTGCTTGATGCGCGTGTAGTCCTCCAGCCCGTACATCGACAGGTCCTTGCCGTAGCCGGAGTGCTTGAAGCCTCCGTGCGGCATCTCGGCGACGAACGGGATGTGGGTGTTGATCCACACGACGCCGAAGTTGAGCCGCTTGGACACGCGCAGCGCCCGCGAGTGGTCCCTGGTCCAGACCGAGGAGGCCAGCCCGTACCGGACGCCGTTCGCCCAGCGCAGCGCCTCGGCCTCGTCGGCGAACTTCTGCACGGTGACGACGGGGCCGAAGATCTCGTCCTGGATCGCCTCGTCGTCCTGGTGAAGGCCGGAGACGACGGTCGGCTCGTAGAAGAAGCCCGCGGGAGCCGATCCGGTGCCCACCGGTCTGCAGGCTGGCATGGTCGGGCAGGCGGTCGATGAAGCCGGCGACCCGCTCGAGCTGGTTGGCGTTGTTCAGCGCGCCGTAGTCGATGCCCTCCTCGTCGGGCATACCGGTCTTGGTGTTGCGCGCCGCCTCGGTCAGAGCAGCGACCAGGTCGTCGTGGATGCCCGGTGCCGCGATGACGCGCGTGGCTGCTGTGCAGTCCTGGCCCGCGTTGAAGTAGCCGCCGACCTGGATCGCCTCGACTGCCGCCTCGAGGTCCGCATCGTCGAAGACGATGACGGGGGCCTTGCCACCCAGCTCCAGGTGGACCCGCTTGACCTGGTCGGCCGCCGAGCCGGCGACCTCCTTCCCGGCGCGCACCGAGCCCGTGATGGCGACCATCTCCGGCGTCGGGTGGTCGACGATGGCACGACCGGTGTCACGGTCGCCGGTCACCACGTTGAAGACGCCCGGTGGGCAGGAACTCCTGGGCCAGCTCCGCGAACATCGTGGTCGTTGCCGGAGTCGTGTCCGAGGGCTTGAGGACGACCGCGTTGCCGGCCGCGAGTGCGGGCCCGATCTTCCAGATCATCATCATGAGCGGGTAGTTCCAGGGGGTGACCTGGCCGACCACGCCGATCGGCTCACGCCGGATCTGGCTGTTGAAGTCCTTCATGTACTCGCCGGACGAGCGTCCTTCCAGGACCCGCGCCGCGCCGGCGAAGAACCGCAGCTGGTCCACGCAGGGCGGAAGCTCCTCCGAGGCCGTCAGCGCGATCGGCTTGCCGGTGTTCTCGCACTCCGCGGCGGTGAACTCGTCGGAGCGTGCCTCGAGCGCGTCGGCGATCTTGAGCAGGGCCAGCTGGCGCTCGGCGGGGGTGGTCTCCCCCCAGGTCTCGAATGCGGTCGAGGCCGCACGCATGGCCGCGTCGACGTCCTCGGCGCGCGACATCGGCGCGGTGGCATAGACCTCGCCGGTCGCAGGGTTCACCACGTCGTAGGTCTCGCCCGAGAGCGCGTCGGTCGGCTTGCCGTCAATGATGTTGCGGAAGGTCTTGGACATGGTCCGAGCCTAACCCCGAGAACCTCCGTGAGGGAAGGTCTCCCCAACGAAATCCGAAGGAAAAATGACCGTATATTGGCGAGGTTCCCGGTAACTACCTCTGTCAGCAACGGAATTGCTTGCGAAATTCGGCCCGGAGGCGCGACGATGGACGGACCGGGGGCCCGCTCCGCACGGCCGCCGAACGATCAGGAGTGATACCCATGGCGGCATCGCCGTACACCAGTGACGACAACGCCCGGCTCCAAGGGGCCGCGCGCGACCACCTGTGGATGCATTTCACCCGGATGTCGAGCTACGCGACGTCCGACGTCCCCATCATCGTGCGGGGCGAGGGTGCCTACATCTACGACATCCACGGCAACCGCTACCTCGACGGCCTGGGTGGCCTGTTCGTGAACCAGCTCGGTCACGGACGTACCGACCTCGCCGAGGTCGCCGCCAAGCAGGCCGCGGAGCTCGCGTTCTTCCCGCTGTGGTCCTACGCCCACCCGAAGTCGATCGAGCTGGCCGAGCGGCTGGCCGACTACGCGCCGGGCGACCTGAACCGCGTCTTCTTCACCACCGGTGGCGGTGAGGCAGTCGAGTCGGCGTGGAAGCTCGCCAAGAACTACTTCAAGCT
Source organism: uncultured Actinomycetota bacterium (assembly GCA_963805655.1). Lineage (GTDB taxonomy): Bacteria > Actinomycetota > Actinomycetes > Propionibacteriales > Nocardioidaceae > CAWDVB01. The sequence continues at coordinate 270,140 of CAWDVB010000002.1, forward strand.
CACCGGCAAGCCGATGAAGCACAAGGTGATCAGCCGGGCGATCGCCTACCACGGCACCACCCAGGGTGCTCTGTCGATCACCGGGCTGCCCGACCTCAAGTCGGTCTTCGAGCCCCTGGTCCCCTCGACCTTCCGGGTCCCGAACACCAACTTCTACCGAGCTCCCGAGCACGGGGACGACATCGAGGCGTTCGGCCGGTGGGCCGCCGACCAGATCGCCGTCGCCATCGAGAACGAGGGCCCGGAGTCGGTCGCCGCCGTCTTCCTCGAGCCGGTGCAGAACTCCGGTGGCTGCTTCCCGCCGCCGCCGGGGTACTTCCAGCGCGTGCGCGAGATCTGCGACGAGTACGACGTGCTGCTGGTCTCCGACGAGGTGATCTGCGCCTACGGCCGGCTCGGCGAGATGTTCGGCTCCACCCGCTACGAGTACGTTCCCGACATCATCACCAGTGCCAAGGGCCTGACCTCCGGGTACAGCCCGATGGGCGCGATGATCGCCTCGGACCGCCTCATGGAGCCGTTCCTGAAGGAGCAGAACACCTTCCTCCACGGCTACACGTTCGGCGGCCACCCGGTGTCGGCAGCCGTCGCGCTGGAGAACATCAACATCTTCGAGCGCGAGGGGATCCTGCAGCACGTCCGTGACAACGAGGGCAAGTTCCGCGCCACGCTGGAGAAGCTGCTCGACCTGCCGATCGTCGGTGACGTCCGCGGCGACGGCTACTTCTACGGGATCGAGCTGGTCAAGGACAAGGCGACCAAGGAGACCTTCAACGACGAGGAGTCCGAGCACCTGCTGCGCGGCTTCCTGTCGAAGGCCCTCTTCGAGCACGGGTTGTACTGCCGGGCCGACGACCGCGGCGACCCGGTCATCCAGCTCTCCCCTCCGCTGATCATCGATCAGACGCACTTCGACGAGATCGAGCAGATCCTGCGCTCGGTGCTCAAGGAGGCGTCGCAGCACATCTGACGGTCGTGCCGGGGGGCAGAGGGGTGGCGGCGCCGAGGCGCCGCCACCCCTCTCCTGCACATCAGGGCGCCGCAAGCTCTCGCGACCGCCTCACCGACAGCGGCCGGTACCAGACCCTGTCGGCCAACGGCTGGGTGGCGAGCACACCGACGACGGCAAGTCCTGCCGGGATGATCACGAGGGGGTCCAGGCTCACCGCGAGCGTGCCGGCCAGGCCGGCAAGGATGACCGGCACCCGCACGTACGTGAAGGGACCGAGGATCAGGGCCATGGCGAGGTACTTCAGCCGCCACGGCAGAAGCCAGTAGACGAGCAAGGCGGCGAACGTCACCGCGGAGTACGGCAGATACACCGCGAGCAGGACGGCGCCGGCGCCCCGGAAGTCTTCTATCGGGACGCCCCACCTCCACACAGCACATCCCGCCAAGAGCGCGGACGGCGCCAGGGCGACAGCGACGATCACGAGGCCCCGCAGGAAGGCGACCGTGTCGTGATCCCGATGAGCGATGAGGCCGGTGCGCCCCAGCGAGGAGCGGAAGCCGGCCAGGGCACCGTCGGTCAGCCCGAGCGCGAGCAGGACTCCCACCTCCACGAGCGTCACCGTCTCACCCCCGTGATGGGGCGCAGCACGTCGATCGCACGCGGGTGCCACTGCCCGCCCTGATGCACCTCGGCGCGGTAGCCGGGCGCCCCTGCGCGCGCCGCGCCGAGCAGCGCGTCCGCCGGGTGTGCTCGGACGGCGGAGAGGACCCCGTCGTACCGGGACACCGGCTCCCTCATGCGGGCCCGATGGAACACCCAGGCACCCAGCGTGGACACGAGGCAGGGCGCGATGTCCCAGTGTGCGAAGGCAGCCACCCCGAGCCGCTCGTGTGCGGCGAAGAAGTCGGAGAGATCATCGGGCGCCAGGTGATGCAGGAACGCGGTGGAGATCAGCACCGTGGAATCCGGGTGCTCGATCACCCGGGCCAGGTCGAGCGCGTCGCCACGGGCGAACACGCACGCCAACCCCTCTTCGCCGGCGAGCCTCGCAGCCGCCCGCACGAGGACTGGATTGATGTCGACCCCGACGAGCTCGACCCGCGGGTCGAGCGCACGGGAGGCGGCCAGCCACCGGACCACGTACCCGATCCCGGCACCGATGTCGATGAGTCGGGCGTGGCCGCACTCCTCGGCGAGTCGGCCGACGAGGGGGCTGATGAGCTCCGCCACCCGTCGCGCGAGCTGAAGCTCCTCGGTCAGGCGCTGCAGCTCGCAGTGAACGCGAATGCCCAGCCGGTCGATCTCCTCGTCGATGAGGTACCCGTCACGCTCGGGAAGGCCCTCGACGATGCGAGCGGCACGGCGCTGACCGCCGGACAGCAGTCGTTGAGTCACCGCGTCGCGGCGGGTCGGGAGGCGCGCGCCCCCCTTGTCGAACTCCCAGAGAAGATCGGTGATCTCCCAGTGGCGCGATGTCACGACGCCATTGAACCCCATGCTGATCGGGTCCGCCGGGGATGCGACCTGGCCTCAGCCGACGACCGTCAGGCGCGCGGCGAGGTCCTCCTGGTAAGGGAAGCTGCCTGGCTCATAGCGGCACCAGGGCTCCTCGGCGAATGGGTTTCCGGTGACCCCGAAGGCGCGTGACCGCGATCCGCCGCACACGTTCCTGAACTCGCACACTCCGCAGCGGCCCTCGAACAGGTCCGGGTTGCGCAGGGCGGTGAACAGGGTCGACGTCCGGTAGAGCTCGGGGAGAGCTGTGGCGCGCACGCTGCCTGCGCTCAACGGGAGGAATCCGCTCGGGTGCACGGTGCCCACGTGGGACACGAAGACGAACCCGCGGCCGGCGTTGACGTCCATGGGGGGACGGCGCCTGCGCGTCTCCCCGTCGAGAAGTCCCAGCTCGGCGGTGCGCGCGTGAAGCCGGTAGTAGAGCTCACCGAGCCCCAGCGCAGAGACGTGGTCGAGCCCGTGACCGGCGAGAATCTGACGCTCCAGGACCACGCGCCGGAAGTGGTGGCCCTCCGTCGTCTTGGTCGGCAGCACGGCGCCCAGGTCGTAGAGCCAGTTGAGCACGTCCTCCGCCTCACCCGGCGTCAGCGAGCCGAGAGAGGCGCCCCGTCCCGTCGGGACCAGGAAGAACCCGCTCCAGGTCATGGCACCCAGCTCGCCCACGACCCGCGCGATGTCCGGCAGGTCGTCGAGGTTGTGCCGGCTGACGGTGGTGTTGATCTGCACCCGCAGGCCGATCTCCCGCGCGGCCCGCCAGGCGGCCAGGGTCAGGTCGTAGACGCCGTCGACCCGGCGGAAGGAGTCGTGGATCGCCGCCGAGGACCCGTCCAGCGACAGCGAGATGGCCCGCGCGCCCGCGGCGTGCAGCGCGCGTAGGTTCGCGGGTGTCAGCGACGGCGTGCCCGACGGCGACACGGCGACGGGGAGGCCCAGGGCGGTCCCCCGGCGTACCAGCTCCATCAGGTCAGGGCGCTGGAACGGGTCGCCGCCGGTGATGATGAACAAGGGCGGTGGGGAGCCGAACGACGCCACCTGTCGCATCAGCTCGGTCGCCTCGTCGGTGGTGAGCTCTCCCGGATTCCGGTCGGGCTGCGCCGACGCGCGACAGTGCTGGCACGAGAGCGGGCAGGCCTGAGTCGACTCCCAGATCACGAGGAACGGGCGCTGACTCGGATCGGTGTGCTGGTGACGTACCTCTGCGTGTGGCATGCAAACCTCCCCCGCCATGCAACCGGGCCGCCCCCCCGGGCGCCAGGGACCTTTGATGCTGCAACTGTCCCGAAGGTCACCGAACTCCGGGTGATTCCCGAACCGGCGGTGTCTATCTCAGGCGAGCGCGAGACGGACCGCATCAGCACTCTCGTGCCGTGGTCCATCAGCCCATGCGCCAGCTCCTTGTCGACCAGACCTCGCTGGAACTCGGTTCGCGGCGCCTCGGCGACGAAACCGAAACGCTGGTAGAAGGGCGCGTTCCAGGCGATGTCCAGGTAGGTGCGCAGCGAGAGCGAGTCATAGCCACGGGAGGCGGCCTCGCGCTTCGCGGCCCTGACCAGCGCCGAGCCGACGCCTGCGCGCTGGTGCGCCGGATGGACCGCGAGCTGCTCGAGATGGGCTTCTCCCTCGACCTCCATCACGTGCGCGAATCCCACGGCGGGGCGTCCCGCGACGAGCAGGAAGCCCTGCTGCCGCGCTCGCCACTCCCCTGGGCTGGCCGCCGGCCAGTCGGGCGCGGCGAAGAGGTCGACGAATGCCCGGTCTGCCGCCCGCTCGATCTCCTCGAGGAGGGGAAGGTCGACGTCCTCGGCAGGGCGAATGTCCATACCCGCGATGCTAGGCCGCCCGGTGGCCGTCAGGAGTCGAAGCCGAGTCCGAACCGGTCGAGGGTTCGCAGCCAGGCGTTGCGCCGGCCGCCCTTGGCATCCGCCCGGGCCAGCGACTTGCGGGTGAGATTGATCCCGGCGGCACGGAAAGGCTCCGGCGGGAAGGGGATCGGCTTCTCCCGGACCATGCGCAGACTGGTGCGCTCGGTGGTCTCCCCCGCCAGCAGGTCGAGCATGACCTCGGCACCGAAGCGTGTGGCGCCGACGCCGAGACCGGTGTACCCGAGCGCGTAGGCGACCTTCCCGCGATGGGCGGTGCCGAAGAACGCGCTGAACCGGGTGCAGGTGTCGATGACGCCCGCCCAGCGGTGGGTGAAGCGGAGGCCCTCCAGCTGCGGGAAGGTGTCGAAGAACTGCTCGGCGAGCCGGTCGTGGGTCGGGCCGTTCTCCAGCTTCGGGTCGATCCTGCTGCCGTAGTGGTAGACGGCGTCGTAGCCGCCCCACAGGATCCGGTCGTCCCGGGTGAGCCGGTAGTAGTGGAACAGGTTGGCGGCGTCCCCGATGCCCTGCCTGTTCGCCCAGCCGATCGGACTGACGCTGGGCGGCCGACAGGGGCTCGGTCATCAGCGCATAGTCGTAGACCGGCACAGTCATCAGCCGCAGACGCCGCAGCAGCGGGGGGAACGCGTTCGTGGCCAGCGCGACCGAGCGTGCGGTCACCCGGCCGTACTCGCAGACCACGTCCACGCTGTGCCGGTGGGAGTCCAGCGTGATCGCCTTGGTCTGCTCGAAGATCCGCACGCCCTTGTCCAGGCAGGCCTGGCGCAGCCCCCAGGCCAGCCGGGCCGGCTCGACCAGGCCGGACCCCTCACGCTGCATCAGGCCCGCGAGGTACGTCGGGGAGGCGACCTCGGCACGGACCGCGTCGGTGTCGAGGAGCTCCGGCGTCTGGCCGTGCTGGGCCATCAGGTCCGCCATCTCGCGCAGCTCGTCGACCTGGTGCGGCTCCCGGGCCACCGACAGCTCCCCGGTCTCCTCCCAGGCGCAGTCGATGTCGTAGCGCTTGACCGTCTGGGCAATCTCCTCGAAGTTGGCCAGCCCCAGCTCCTCGAGCTTGTCCAGCTCCTCGGGCCAGCGCTCCAGTCCGTTGGCGAATCCGTGCGTCAGGCTGGCGTCGGCGAAGCCGCCGTTGCGTCCGCTGGCCTGCTCGCCGCACACCCCCGCCTCGATCAGGACGACGTCTCGACCGGGGTCGCGCTCCTTGGCGATCAGCGCGGTCCAGAGCCCGGAGTAGCCGCCGCCGACGACACAGAGGTCGGTCGAGACCGGCTGGGACAACCGCGGCAGGGCCGTGGGCCTGTCGGGGTCGTCGAGCCAGGCCACCAGGGCCTGGGCTCCGGCGAGAGATTCGGCGGCCCAGCTCATGTCAGGACCGGCGCTCGCGCATGCGACCGAGGACCGTGGAGGCAACGACCAGGAGCAGAGCCGCCAGGAACATCACGGTGCCGATGACGTTGATCTGCATCGGGATCTCGATGCGGATGACGCCCCATACGAACATCGGGAAGGTCACGGTCTGCGCCCCGGAGTTCAGGCTCGTGATGATGTAGTCGTCGATCGAGAGTGAGAAGCTCAGCAGCGCCGCAGCCAGAATCCCGGGGAAGACCAGCGGGAAGGTGACCCGCGTGAACGTCTGGAACTCGTTGGCGTAGAGGTCTCGCGCCGCTTCCTCCAGGCGGGGATCCAGGCTGGACAGCCGTGCCTTCACGGTCACCACCACGAAGGACAGACAGAACATGATGTGCGCGATCAGAATCGTCTTGAACCCCAGCTGGCCGGCGAACCCGGCGTTGATGAACAACGCGAGCAGCGAGGAGCCCATCACGATCTCGGGCGTGGCCATCGGCAGGAAGATCACGATGTTGGCCGCGCTGCGACCCGCGAAGCGGTGCCGCACCATGGCGAAGGCCATCAGCGCGCCCAGGATCGTGGCGAGCAGCGTCGCGAGCCCTGCGATCTCCAGACTCGTCTTCACCGAGTCGAGCAGACCCGGGTAGCCGCTGAGGCTCGACCACTTCCAGTTGTCCAGCGTGAAGCCGTCGAAAGAGTAGGAGTTGCGGGCCTTCTGCGCGTTGAAGGACATCAACATCACGACGCCGACCGGCAGGAACAGGTAGAGCAGCACGAGCAGGCCGATGATCAGGATGATCTTCTGGCTGAACCAGGTGCGGACCCGGAAGACGGCCTCGGTCATACCAGCTCCTCCGTCCCGGCTCTCCAGACATAGATCGCCACCAGGAACACGATCGACACCATCAAGATCACCGACAGGGCCGACGCCGCGGGCACGTTGAATGCCAGGAAGAGCTGCTGGATGATCTGGCCGATCATCGTGGTCTGCGGGCTGCCCAGCAGGGTGGAGTTGATGAAGTCGCCCGCGGCGGGGATGAAGGTGAGAAGAGTCCCCGCGACCAGGCCCGGCATGGACATCGGCAGCGTGATCTTGCGGAACGCCGTGAACGGGGTCGCGTACAGGTCGTTGGCCGCCTCGAGCAGCCGGGGATCCAGTCGCTCGAGGCTCGCGTACAGGGGCAGCACCATGAACGGGAGGAAGTTGTAGGTGATGCCCGTGATCACCGCGATCTGGGTGTTCAGCAGGTGGCCGTCCGGACCCAGGATGTGCACGAAGCGGAGCGTGTCCAGGACCCAACCGTGGTCGGCGAGGATCAGCTTCCAGGCGAGGGTGCGGACCAGGAAGCTGGTGAAGAACGGGGCGATCACGGCCACGAGCATGAGGTTCTTCCAGCGGCCCGCCTTGAACGCGATCGCGTACGCCAGCGGGTAGCCCAGGATGACGCACGCGATGGTCGCGGTCAGGGCGTACCCGTAGGACCGCAGGAAGTACTTGTGGTAGCTGTCCCACACGTCCAGGTAGTTCTGGAAGTGCCAGGTCATCGCGTATCCGTTGTCCAACGACCCGTTGGGGTCGTAGAGACTGCTCGAGACCAGCGTGATCGTCGGGATCACGAAGAAGATGATCAGCCACAGACCGCCGGGAGCGAGCAGGAAGTAGCCCGCGAAGCCACGTCGCTTGGGTTGCTCCGGCTGCTTGCCCGCCGCCTGCGCCGCAGGCAGGTGGCCCATCACGCTCATTAGTCGTCCTCGAGGTCGGAGCCGGCGAGCGCATCCTGGGCGGCGTCGAGCATGAAGGTGTGCTCGGGCGCCCACCCGAGGACGACCTGGTCGCCGGGACGGACCGGTGCGGAGGTGCCGGCGTTCTGCTGGAAGACCATCAGCTCCTGCCCCCACGGCATCCGCACGAGGTACTGGGTGCTCACCCCCACGAAGCTGACGTCGCTGACCACGCCCCCGGTCAGCCGGTTGCGGTCGTCGGTCGAGCCTTGTTCGAGGATGTGCACCTTCTCCGGTCGCACGCCCACCCACGCCTCGCCGGAGGTGACCTGCGCCCGAGACGCCGGAGCGGTGATCATGGACCCCTGAAGGTCGACGGCCAGATCCTGGCCACTCTGGCCGGTGATCGTGGCGCGGATGAGGTTGGACTGGCCGAGGAAGTTGGCCACGAAGGTGGTCTGCGGGTGCTCGTAGAGCTCTCCGGGGGCACCCATCTGCTCGATGTTCCCGGCGTTCATGACCGCGATGGTGTCGGCCATGGTCATGGCCTCCTCCTGGTCGTGGGTCACGTGGACGAAGGTGATCCCGACCTCGGTCTGGATCCGCTTGAGCTCGATCTGCATCTGGCGACGCAGCTTCAGGTCGAGCGCGCCCAGCGGCTCGTCGAGCAGCAGCACCTGCGGCTTGTTGATCAGGGCGCGTGCCAGCGCGACGCGCTGCTGCTGGCCGCCGGACAGCTGCGAGGGGCGGCGCTTGCCGTACCCCTGGAGCTCGACCAGCTCGAGCATCTCGCCGACCTCGCTCTTGACGTTCTTGACGCCCCGCCGCCTCAGGCCGAAGGCGACGTTGTCCTCGATCGTCAGGTGCGGGAACAGCGCGTAGCTCTGGAACACCGTGTTGACCGGCCGCTTGTACGGCTTGAGGTGGGTGATGTCCTCGGAACCGAGGCGGATCACCCCGGCCGTGGGCGTCTCGAGCCCGGCCACCATACGCAGCGTGGTGGTCTTGCCGCAGCCGGACGGCCCCAGCATGGCGAAGAACGAACCTTGCGGCACGTTCATGGTCACCGTGTCGACCGCGGTGAAATCGCCGAACTTCTTGGTGACGTTCTCGATGAACAGCGGTGACCCGCCGTCAGCCTGCCCCTCCATCAGCTCCCTCAGCCGATCTGTGCGTTGGTGAAGTCGGTCTGGTACTTCGTCTCGGTAGCCGAGTCCAGGGGCATGAAGGCCCAGGTGTTCGCCATGAAGTCGGACGTCGGGAAGATCAGCGGGTTGTCGACGAGCGACTTGTCGATCTTCTTCATCTCGTCCTGCGCGCCCTCCACGGGGCAGATGTAGTTCACCCAGGCAGCGAGCTGCGCGGCAACCTTCGGGTCGTAGTAGTAGTTCATCAGGGCCTCGGCGTTCGCCTTGTGGTCGGCCTTGTTCGGGACCAGCATGTTGTCGGACCACAGGGAGAGACCCTCGTCCGGCACGACCCACTTGATGTCCGAGTTGTCGTACTGCATCTGGATGACGTCGCCGGACCACGCCTCGCAGGCGACGATGTTGCCGTCGTTGAGGTCGTTGATGTAGTCGTTGCCCGTGAAGCGACGGATCTGGCCGTCGCTGACGGCCTTCTTCATGAAGTCGATGGCGTTCTGCCAGTCGGTGTCGGAGAAGTTGGTCGGGTCGGCACCGACCGCCTTGATCATGAAGCCCATCGTGTCGTGCATCTCGGTGAGCAGGGAGACCTTGCCCTTGAGGTCGCTGCGGGTGAGCAGCTCCTGGAAGCTCTTGACCTCACCGGTGTACTTGGCGTTGTAGGCGATCCCGGTCACACCGCTCTGCCACGGGGCGCTGTAGTCGCGGTTGGGGTCCCAGGCCGGGCTCTTGAGGCTCGCCAGCAGGTTGGCGTCGACGTTCGGGATCGCCGAGTGGTCCAGGGTCTGGATCCAGCCGAGGCCCACCATCTTGGCGGCCATCCAGTCGGTCATCACGATGAGGTCGCGGCCGGTCGGCTGACAGGCGCTCAGCTGGGCCTGGACCTTGTTGAAGAACTCCTGGTTGTCGTTGATGTCCTGGGTGTACGTGACCTGGATGCCGGTCTGCGCCTCGAAGGCCTCCAGCGTCGGCCGGTGCCCGGCCTTCTTGTCGATGTAGGCCGGCCAGTTCGAGAAGTTGAGCCGCGGGTCGGTCGAGGAGATGTCGGTGCTGACGCAGGCGGGCTCGGTCGCAGAAGCAGAACCCGACGCCGAGGTCGCGCCGCTGGTGGGCCCGGCGTTCTGGACCGCGGCCTTGGTGCCGCAGGCCGCGAGGAGGCTGGGGGCAGCGACTCCCATCGCCGCGATTCCCGTACCGCGCATGAAACCGCGACGCCCGACGGTGTTCTGCTGGATCGTCTTCAGGATCCGTGCGGCCTCGTGATCCACCGACATGGCTCAACCTCCGTGTGCTGTGCGAGTTCTCGCTCTGGTCTCCGGTCACGCGCAGGAGGAACCCCGGTGAGGTCGGATCGCCGCGCGATGCGAGGGATACTGTCAGAGGCCGTCGGCCGAAACAAGGGAATCCGTGGCTTTGAAACAGAAATGCAACGGAATCGCGTGCGGATTTGCCCGATTCCTTTGACTGGACGCCGTCAGGCTGACACCATCGCCGCGTGAGCGCACGCCGCAATGGACATGGAAACGGGCCCGGGTCCCCCCTCGACGACGTCTCCAAGGCGATCATCGAGGAGCTGCAGCAAGACGGCCGTCGCTCGTACGCCTCGATCGGCAAGGTCGTGGGCCTCTCGGAGGCCGCGGTGCGCCAGCGAGTGCAGCGACTGATCGACACGGGCGTGGTCCAGATCGTGGCGGTCACCAATCCGCTGGAGCTCGGGTTCGCCCGCCAGGCGATGATCGGGATCACCGTTCAGGGTGCCCTCGAGCCGGTCGCCGACGCCCTCGCCGCGATGCCGGAGGTCGACTACGTCGTGGTGACGGCCGGCTCCTACGACATCCTCGCCGAGGTGATCGCCGAGAGCGACGAGCACCTGCTGGAGATCCTGTCCACCAAGATCCGCACCCTCGACCACGTCATCGCCACCGAGACTCTCGTCTACCTCTCGCTGCGCAAGCAGAGCTACGCGTGGGGCGTGCGGTGAGCCCCTACGACCACCTCTCCCTCTGGCACGAGACGACGCCCGGCGGGTGGCGACGCCGGCCAGGGCTGCCGGGGTCGGTCCAGGTCGACGTCGCCATCGTCGGCGCCGGCTTCACCGGCCTGTGGACCGCGCACTACCTCGCCGAGGCGGACCCGACGCTGCGGATCGCGGTCCTCGAGGCGGAGACCGCCGGCTTCGGTGCCTCGGGGCGCAACGGCGGCTGGTGCTCCGCGCTCTTCCCCTCCTCGGCGGAGAAGCTGGCCGCGCTGCCGGCGAGCTCGTCGGAGGGTGCTCGCGCCCTGCTGGGCGCGATGCGCGACAGCGTGGACGAGGTGGGCGCCGTCGCCACCGCGGCGGGGATCGATGCCCAGTACGCCAAGGGCGGCACGATCGTGGTCGCGCGCAGCCGGCCCCAGCTCGAGCGGGCCCGGGAGTCGGTCGAGTACAACCGTCTCTGGGGTGGCGCCGACGACCTGCTGAGCGCCGAGGAGGCGCGCCGCCGCTTGAACGGGCGGGACGTCATCGGGGCGTCCTACTCCCCCGACTGCGCGGCCATCCACCCGGGTCGGCTCGTCCGGGGACTGGCCGACCTCGTCGAGTCACGAGGCGTCAGCATCTACGAGGGGACGAGGGCCACCGAGATCACGCCCCGTGCCGTCCACACCGAGGCAGGAGTGGTCCGCGCCGACGTGGTCGTGCGTGCCACCGAGGGGTACACCCCGAGCCTGAAAGGCATGCGCCGCGATGTCGCGCCCGTCTACTCGCTCGTCGTGGCGACCGAACCCCTGAACGACGGGCAGTGGGACGAGATCGGTCTCGCCGAGCGGGAGACGTTCAGCGACCACCGCAACCTGATCGTCTACGGGCAGCGCACCGCCGACGGCCGGCTGGTCTTCGGCGGCCGCGGGGCGCCGTACCACTTCGGGTCACGCATCCGGCCCGAGTTCGACCGCGACGAAGCCACCTTCGCCCGGCTTCGCGAGACCCTGGTCGAGCTGTTCCCGCAGCTCCACGCGGTGAGCTTCACCCACGCCTGGGGCGGCCCGCTGGGGGTGCCCCGCGACTGGTGCGCGTCGGTCGGGCTGGACGGGAGACCGGCATCGCCTGGGCCGGCGGGTACGTCGGGGATGGCGTCAGCACCACGAACCTGGCCGGTCGCACCCTGCGCGACCTGATCCTGGGCCATGACACCGGGCTGACCCGCCTGCCCTGGGTCAACCACCGCTCGCGGTCCTGGGAGCCCGAGCCGCTGCGTTGGCTCGGCACCAACGCCGGCCTGCGCGCCATGACCCTCTCCGACTCCGAGGAACACTGGCGCGGCCGCCCCAGCAAGATCGCGGAGTGGATGTCGCCACTGCTCGGCGGGCACTGAGCGTCCCGGCTCTCACCCGTCGGTCGATCCCCGCAGGGCAGGACGCAGCGAGTCCAGCACACCGGCGTCCTCGATCGTGGACGGGGTGTTGGGGTTCCGTCCATCGGCGATCTCACGCATCGTCTTGCGAAGGATCTTCCCCGAGCGGGTCTTGGGCAGGGCTGCCACGACGCTCACGTCCTTGAGCGCGGCCACGGCCCCGATCTCCCCGCGCACCTTCTCGACGAGCTCCTTCTCCACTGTCGCGGGCTCCATTTCGACGCCCGCCTTCAGCACCACGAACGCGCGTGGGACCTGGCCCTTGAGCTGGTCGTGAACGCCGATCACGGCACATTCCGCGACCGCGGGATGCCCCGCGATCACCGCCTCCATCGAGCCGGTCGACAGCCGGTGACCGGCCACGTTGATGACGTCGTCGGTCCGTCCCATCACGAACAGGTAGCCGTCCTCGTCGCGGAACCCGCCGTCCCCGGACAGGTAGTAGCCCGGATAGGCCGACAGGTAGGAGGCGATGTACCGGTCGTCGTCGCCCCAGAGCGTAGGCAGCGTCCCCGGTGGCAGTGGGAGCCGGATGCAGATGGCGCCCTCCTCACCTGCCGGAAGGGGGTTGCCCCGCTCGTCGAGGATCTGCACGTCGTACCCCGGCACCGGCAACGACGGCGACCCCGGCTTGATCGGCAGCGGGTCGAGGCCCCGCGGGTTCGCCGCGATCGGCCAGCCGGTCTCGGTCTGCCACCAGTTGTCGACGACGGGGATGCCGAGCATCTGCGAGGCCCACTCATAGGTGTCGGGATCGAGCCGCTCGCCGGCGAGGAACAGGTGCCGCAGGCGTGACACGTCGTGGCCGGCGAGGAGCGACCCGGAGGGGTCCTCCTTCTTGATGGCCCGGATCGCGGTCGGGGCGGTGAACAGGCCCTCCACGCCGTACTCGGAGACCACCCGCCAGAACGCACCGGCATCGGGGGTGCCGACCGGCTTGCCCTCGTAGAGCACGGTGGTGGCCCCCACCAGGAGCGGCGCGTAGACGATGTAGGAGTGCCCCACCACCCAGCCGACGTCGGACGCCGCCCACCAGACCTGACCCGGCTCGATGGCGAAGATGTTGCGGAGCGACCATGCCAGCGCCACCGCGTGCCCGCCGTTGTCCCGGACGATGCCCTTGGGCTTGCCGGTCGTGCCGGAGGTGTAGAGGACGTACAGGGGGTCGGTGGCCTGCACCGGCACGCAGCTCGGCCGGCTCCGCCCGGCCGAGCTTCATCGCCAGGTCCCAGTCGACGTCGCGGCCCTCGACCATCGTCGCGATGGCTGCGGGCCGCTGGAGGACGACGCAGGCGTCCGGCTTGTGCTCGGCCAGCTCGATGGCGGCGTCCAGCATGGGCTTGTACTCGACCACGCGCGTCGGCTCGACGCCGCAGGAGGCGCTGACGACACCTTCGGCGTGGCGTCGTCGATACGCACCGCGAGCTCGTGGGGGGCGAACCCGCCGAAGACCACCGAGTGCACGGCACCGATCCGCGCGCAGGCCAGCATCGCCACCACCGTCTCGGGCACCATCGGCATGTAGATGACCACCCGGTCGCCCTTCCCCACGCCGAAACCTCGCAGCGCCCCGGCGAAGGCAGCGACGTCCTCCAGCAGGGAGGCGTAGCTCACGCCGCACTGGGTGTCGGTGACCGGGCTGTCGTAGTAGACCGCGATCCGGTCGCCGTGACCCGCGATGACGTGGCGGTCGAGGGCGTTGTAGCAGGTGTTCATCACCCCGTCGGGGAACCAGGCGAAGAACGGCGCGGCCCCCGCGTCGAGGACCGTCCGCGGCTTGGTGAACCACGAGACGAGCTCGGTCTGCTCCCCCCAGAACCCGCTGGGGTCCTCGATGCTGCGGCGGTAGGCGTCGTGGTACCCGGCAGTCCGGTCAGTCCGATCGCTCATGGCGCCATCGTGCCACCGCGCCCCCGGCTGCCAGGGCCAACGGCCCGGAAGCCGAGCCCACCCGGCCGACGAAACCGGTTGCGGGCCGCCGGCCCGTGCCTCACCCTGTTCCTGTCCGTACGACGAGAGGAGGTCACGATGCCTGCCAGGTTCTGTGCTGCCCTCGTACCTCTCGCCGAACGGAGCCCTCGTCGTGTCCGAGTCACCTGACTCCCCTGCCTTTCCCGACTTCTTCCTCGACTTCACCGCCACCGCCGACCTGGCCGACGACCAGCGGTGGAGCACCTACGCCGACGTGGAGAGACTGTCCCGCGGCCCCGATCCGGTCCCCGACTGGGTCGTCACCGAGCGCGCCGCGATCGACACCGAGCTCGGCGTCCTGAAGACCGGCAAGGAGGCCGACGTCTTCCTGCTGGACCGGTCCGTCCCGGGTGGTCGCTCCTCGCTGCTGGCCGCCAAGCGCTATCGCGCCCCCGATCACCGGCTCTTCCACCGCAGTGCCGACTACACGGCGACCCGTCGGATGCGCAACACCCGCGACGCCCGCGCGATCGCCAAGAAGACGGCGTTCGGCCGTGAGGTCGCGGCCGGCCAGTGGGCGATGGCGGAGTGGGAGTCGCTCAAGCGGCTGTGGATCGCTGGCGTGCCGGTGTCCGTACCCCGTCCAGATCGACGGCACCGAGATCCTGATGGAGTTCGTCGGGAACGCCGACGGCGTGGCGGCTCCCCGCCTGGCCGAGACGCGACCGGCGCCCGACGATCTCGGGTCCTGGTTCGCGCAGGTCCGCGACGCGATGATGGCGCTGGCCTCGGTCGGACTCGCCCACGGCGACCTCTCGCCGTACAACATCCTCGTCTCCTCCGGCCGCCTGGTGATGATCGACCTGCCCCAGGTCGTCGACGTCGTCGCCAACCCGCTCGGACCGGAGTTCCTGCACCGGGACTGCCGCAACGTGTGCGAGTGGTTCGTGCGGCGAGGTCTCGACGTGGACGCCGACACCTTGTTCGCCGAGCTGATCGGTCTCGCCTACTGAACCGGCCGACACCGAACCGCGACGGGGCCTAGAGGGACGCAGCCTCCGGGCTCACCGCGGGACCACCACGCTGCAGCGCTGCGGGCAGGCCCGCCGCCACCGTCCAGACGACCATCAGCAGGCCGGGCACCGGGGCGATCGGGACCAGCGAGTGCATCACCGACAGGGGGACGACCACCCCGGTCAGCGGGATCGCGGCGGAGAAGATGCCGAAGCCGAGCGCGCCGACCATTCCCACCAGCGCGACCGCCCGGTTCCCCACGACCCCGGCCCGACCGAAGGACCACGCCACCACCGCCATGACCAACGCCCAGACCGCGTCGAAGGACTCGCCGAAGCCCTTGGCCCACATCACCCACCCCTCTTGCCCGTCCGCGACGCTCCCCCTGCCGATCGGCAGCAGGAGGTGGACCACCATCGCGAACACGCACACGAAGGCGATGGGCAGCGCGATCCGGGCGACTCGCGAAGCCCCGGCGGGGAGTCGCGACCTCGAGGCCCCACGGAGGAACACCGCGAACGCCACGTAGGCCGCCAGCAGCGAGACGTGCGCCGGCCACCAGAGGGCCTGCCCCGCCTGGGTGTAGAGCACCTCGGCCATGCTCTGGGCGTCCGGAGCGTGCGGATGGATGGCCGCCCCCAGGAGCAGGAGGGGGCCAGTGGCCGTCAACGCGATCGCAGCACTCCTCGGAATCATGCGTGTCGTCATCTGCCGTCCTCCTGATTTCGATATGATAGTTCATATCCAAATGTAGATTGGACCCTTCCGTGAACGCTGTCAAGAGGCGTGCGTACGACGCGACCGCTCGACGGGAGCGGGCCCGCGCCAACCATCGAGCCATGCTCGACGCCGCGGTGGAGCTCCTCGTCGAGCAGGGGTACGCCGCGACGACCCTGCCCCAGGTCGCTGCCCGGGCCGGGGTCGCCTCGCCCACCGTCTACAAGGCGTTCGGCAACAAGCCTGCGATGGTCAAGGCGGCGTTCGACTACGCGGTCGCCGGCGACGACGAGCCCACCCCCATCCCCCAGCGGGACCGGGCGCGCCGCATCTTCGCCGAGCCTGACCCGGCCCGGAAGCTCGAGATCTACGCCGACGGCCTGCTCGGAACTCTCGAGCGTGCCGGGCGGCTGCCGCTGGTCGCGCGAGCCGCGGCGGAGATCGATCCGGACATGGAGGAGATCTGGAGGCAGATGTCGGCGGAGCGGCTCAGGGGCATGGGGATTTTCGCCCGCCATCTGGGCGATGGTGGCCACCTCCGCCCCGGGCTGAGCACCCAGGAGGCCCGAGACATCCTGTGGGCCTACACCTCGCCGGAGCTCTACCAGCTCATGGTGCTCGACCGGGACTGGCCCACTCCCCGCTACCGGGACTGGGTCTACCGCTCGCTGGTCGACGCGCTGCTGCCGCGCGCCACCGAGCGCGGCGCGCGTTGACGGATGACCCGTCCTCACGTGACCGTGTCCTCATGGACTCACGTGAGCTGCTGCTCGACTGCTTCACCCGGATCCCGGACCTCTTCGAGCGCGTCTGCGACGGCCTCGATCTCCAAACGGCGAACACGGCGCCGGAGCACGGATCGAACACGATCTCCTGGCTGCTGTGGCATCTGACCCGGGTGGAGGACGACCACCTCTCCGGGATCACCGGCGAGCCTCAGGTGTGGGAGCGGTGGCGGGACCGGTTCGGTCTGCCGGTCGGTGAGCACGACACGGGCTTCCGGCACACCCCCGAGCAGGTCGCGTCGGTCCGCATGGAGCGAGGTCGGGCTGCTCATCGGCTACTTCGGCGGAGGTGCATCAGCGCATCACCGCCTATCTGGAGACGGTGACGGCCGAGGAGCTCGACCGGGTGGTCGACACCCGCTGGGACCCGCCGGTCACGGCGGGGGTACGGCTGGTCAGCGTCCAGGGTGACTGTCTGCAGCACCTGGGTCAGGCCGCCTACGTCAAGGGGCTGCTGCAGCGCCGGTGACCGTCCTGGAGGGCTAGGCCTGGGCGGCGAGCTGGCCGCAGGCGCCGTCGATCTCGCGGCCACGGGTGTCGCGGACCGTCGTCGGGATGCCCTTGGCCTGGAGCCGCCGGACGAACTCCCGCTCGTCCTCGATCCGCGAGGCCGTCCACTTGGAGCCCGGGGTCGGGTTGAGCGGGATCAGGTTCACGTGGACCCACGACCAGTCGCCGTACGACAGGAGCAGGTCGCGCGAGGAGGTCGGCCCGGAACGCCTGGTCGTTGACGTCCTTGATCAGGGCGTACTCGATCGACACCCGGCGCTTGGTCCTGCGTGCGTACTCCCAGGCCGCCCCGACAGCCTCGTGGACCTTCCACCGGGTGTTGACGGGCACCAGCTCGTCGCGGAGCTCGTCGTCGGGGGCGTGCAGGGACAGCGCGAGGGTGACCGGGAGGCCCTCATCGGCGAGCTGGTGGATCCGGGGCACCAGGCCGACGGTCGAGACGGTGACGCCTCGCGCCGAGATGCCCAGACCGTTCGGGGCCGGCTCGGTGAGGCGGCGCACGGCGCCGATGATGGCCTTGTAGTTGGCCATCGGCTCGCCCATGCCCATGAAGACGACGTTGGAGACCCGGCCCGGGCCGCCCGGGACCTCGCCGCGCGCGAGCGACCGGGCACCGGCGACCACCTGCTCGACGATCTCGGCGGTCGACAGGTTGCGCTGCAGCCCACCCTGCCCGGTGGCGCAGAACGGGCACGCCATGCCGCAGCCGGCCTGCGAGGAGATGCACATGCGTGACCCGTCGGGGTAGCGCATCAGCACCGACTCGACCAGCGCGCCGTCGAACAGCCGCCACAGGGTCTTGCGCGTGGTGCCCTTGTCCGCCTCCAGCGTCCGCATCGGCTCCATCAGCCGCGGGAGCAGCGCCTCGACCAGCCCGGCGCGCTGCGCCGCTGGGAGGTCGGTCATCTGCCTCGGGGTCGTCGACGAGCCGTGCGAAGTAGTGGTTGGACAGCTGGGCCGCCCGGAACGCCGGCAGCCCGGCCTCGACGCAGCGCCTGCTGCGCTCCTCCATGGGCGAGGTCGGCGAGGTGGCGCGGCGGCTTGCCGCGGCCCGGCGGGCTCGTCGAAGACGAGGGGAAGGTGAGTGACGGGTTCAGATCTCCATGGCGCGACCAGTGTCCCATCGAGGCCGGCGATCCCCCGAAATGCGCGTCAGCGGACCAGGTAGTAGAGCAGCAGCCAGATCGGCGCGGCGGTGACCAGCAGGGAGTCGAGCCGGTCCATCATCCCGCCGTGCCCGGGGATCAGGTGCGACATGTCCTTGATGCCGAGGTCGCGCTTGAGCACCGACTCGCAAGCAGGTCCCCGAGCGTCGCGCCACCACCGCGACCACGCCCACCGAGCAGATGCCGACCCACCAGTCGCCGTGGAGGAGATAGACCACGGTGAGCACCCCGGCGACGCATGCAAGCCACGGCGGAGCCGGCGAAGCCCTCCCAGGACTTCTTGGGCGAGACCGACCGGCGCCATCGTGTGGCGGCCGAGGGCACGCCGACGAAGTATCCGCCGATGTCGGAGGAGACCGTGACCAGGATGAAGGTGATCACCCGCATGCACGCCGTCGTGCGGCACCAGCAGGAGTGCGACGAAGCCGGCGAGGAACGGGAGGTAGGTGGCGACGAAGACACCTGCCGTCGCATCGCGCACGTAGCCCGTCGATGCCCTGCCGCATCCGCCACATCATGGTGACCACGCGGTGACGGCCAGCGCGGTCGAGAGCGCCGGTGGTGCCGCCGAACCACGCGAGCAGGGGCATCGCGACCGAGCCGAGCATGATCGGCTGGTAGGGGAGCTGGATCCCGCTCTCGCGCGAGCGCGTTGCGCAGCTCCCACACGCGACGAGCAGCACGGCCGCGAGGAAGCAGGACGAACAGGAACTTGACGAAGAAGAGCGTCAGCCCGACCAGGACCAGCAGGACGACACCGGACGCGATGGCAGCCGGCAGGTTACGACCCGCCCGCTCGTTGATCCGTCTGCGGGTTCGTCGCTCATCGGGGTAGCTGCTCAGACCTCGAGCAGCTCGGCTTCCTTGTGCTTGAGCAGCTCGTCGATGGCGTCGATGTGCTTCTTGGTCAGCTCGTCGAGCCGCTTCTCGCCGCCGGCGACGTCGTCCTTGCTGACGTGGCCGTCCTTCTCGAGCCGCTCGATCGACTGCTTGGCGTGGCGGCGCACGTTGCGGACCGCGACCCGGCCGTCCTCGGCCTTCGGCTTGGCCAGCTTGATGTACTCCTTGCGGCGTTCCTCGGTGAGCTCCGGGAGCACGACGCGGATCTTCTTGCCGTCGTCGGTGGGGTTCACGCCCAGGTCCGAGTCACGGATGGCCTTCTCGATCGCGGTCATCGAGCTCTGGTCGAAGGGGTTGATCAGGATCACGCGCGCCTCCGGCACGGTGAACGACGCCAGCTGCTGCAGCGGCGTGGGGTTGCCGTAGTAGTCGGCGATGAGCTTGTGGAACATCGAGGGGTGCGCCCGCCCGGTGCGGATAGCGGCGAAGTCCTCCCGGGTCACCTCGACCGCGCGCTCCATCTTCTGGTCGGCCTCTTTGAGGGTGTCGTCGATCACCGTTGCTCCTCTTGCGTCGTCCTGCAGCTTGTCGCGGTCGTGCGTGACCGGCTGGAGGGGCCGCCGGTCCGGCACGCGCGTCAGAGGTCGCGCGTGACGGTCGTGCCGATCTTCTCACCTGCGACGGCGCGGGCGATGTTGCCCTCTTCGGACAGGTTGAAGACGATCATGTCGATGTCGTTGTCGCGGCACAGGCTCACCGACGTCGCGTCGGCCACCTTGAGCCCCCGCGTGAGGAACTCGTCGTAGGTCAGGGCGTCGAACTTGACCGCCTCGGGGTTCTTGTTCGGGTCGGAGTCGTACACGCCATCGACGCCCTGCTTGCCCATCAGGATCACCTCGGCGCCGATCTCGAGCGCGCGCTGCGCGGCGACCGTGTCGGTGGAGAAGTACGGCATGCCGGCGCCGGCGCCGAAGATGACCACGCGGCCCTTCTCGAGGTGCCGGACGGCCCGCCGCGGGATGTACGGCTCGGCGACCTGGCCCATCGTGATCGCGGTCTGGACGCGGGTCTCCACGCCCTGCTTCTCCAGGAAGTCCTGGAGGGCGAGGCAGTTCATCACGGTGCCGAGCATGCCCATGTAGTCGGCGCGGGCGCGGTCCATCCCCCGCTGCTGCAGCTCGGCGCCGCGGAAGAAGTTGCCGCCGCCGACGACGATGGCCACCTGGACGCCGTTGCGGACGACCTCGGCGATCTCGATGGCGAGCTTGTTCACGACGTCGGGGTCGACGCCGACCTCTCCGCCGCCGAAGACCTCGCCCGAGAGCTTGAGCAGCACTCGCTGGTAGCCGGTCATGCGTGAACCCCTCCGCCGTCGAGGACCCCGGATGCTCCGCGACACAGCGCTGACCGGGAGCGTCCGCGGATGAGGAAGGCCGGCCCGCGATGCCCCTGCTGCGCTTCACGGAACCGGCCTCCTCTCTGTCTGTTGTCGAAACCCTAGACGATCAGGCTCCGACCTCGAAGCGGGCGAACCGGGTGACCGCTCACGCCTGCCTCGTCGAGCACCGCCTTGACCGACTTCTTGCTCTCGGTCACCGAGTCCTGGTCGAGCAGCGCGAACTGCTTGAAGTAGCCGTTGAGCCGGCCCTCGACGATCTTCGGCGATGGCCTGCTCGGGCTTGCCCTCCTCGCGGGCGGTCTCCTCGGCGATCGTCGCGCTCCTTGGCGACGACGTCCTCGGGGACCTCCTCGCGCGAGAGGTACACCGGCTTCATCGCCGCGATCTGCATCGCTGCGCCGCGGGCCGCCTCCTCGTTGTCGCCGGTGAACTCCACCAGCACGCCGACCGCCGGCGGGAGGTCCGCGGCGCGGCGGTGCATGTAGGTCGTGGTCTGGCCGGGGAAGAAGGCGACGCGACCGAGCTCGATCTTCTCGCCGATCTTCACCGCGAGGGCCTCGACGGACTCGCCGACGGTGCTGTCACCGAGCTTGACCGCCTTGAGGGCCTCGGCGTCGGCGGCACCCTCGGCCGCCGCGACGTCGGCGATCTGCTGGGCGGCGGCGATGAAGTCCTCGTTCTTGGCGACGAAGTCGGTCTCGCAGTTCAGCTCGACCAGCGCGCCACCGGAGGTGGCCACCAGACCCGCGCTCGCGGTCCGCTCTGCGCCCCGGGCGGCGGCCTTGGCCGCGCCCTTGACCCGCAGCAGCTCGACGGCCTTGTCGAAGTCGCCCTCGGACTCGGTCAGCGCCTTCTTGCAGTCCATCATTCCGGCGCCGGTCAGTTCGCGGAGCCGCTTGACGTCAGCAGCAGAGATGCTCATCAGCTTCCTTGTCTTGTGGTTCGGTCTGGTGGTTCAGGCCGTGGGCTGGTCGGCGGCAGCCTCGGGCGCGGCCTCAGCAGGAGCCTCCGGGGTTGCCTCGGCAGCAGCCTCCGGGGCGGCCTCAGCAGCAGCCTCCGGGGCGGCCTCGGCAGCAGCCTCCGGGGCTGCCTCGGCGAGCAGCCTCCGGGGCGGCCTCAGCAGCAGCCTCCGGGGCGGTCTCAGCGCAGCCTCCGGGGCGGCCTCAGCAGCAGCCTCCGGGGCGGTCTCAGCGAGCAGCCTCGGGGGCGTCGGCAGGTTTCGCTGCGCCCTCGGCACCCTCGAGGAGCTCGCGCTCCCACTCGGCCAGCGGCTCCTCCGAGCCGATCGCGCCCTCGGTCTGGCAGCACCGGAACGAGCCATCAGACCGTCGGCGACCGCGTCGGCGACCACCCGGGTGAGCAGGCCGACGGCGCGGATCGCGTCGTCGTTGCCCGGGATCGGGAAGTCGACCTCGTCCGGGTCGCAGTTGGTGTCCAGGATGCCGATCACCGGGATCTTGAGCTTGCGCGCCTCCTCGACGGCGAGGTGCTCCTTCTTGGTGTCCACCACCCAGACCGCCGCAGGCGTGCGGGTCATCTCCCGGATGCCGCCGAGGGTCTTGTCGAGCTTGTCGCGCTCGCGCTTGAGCTGGAGCAGCTCCTTCTTGGTGCGCCCGGAGCCGGCGACATCGTTGAAGTCGATCTCGTCGAGCTCCTTGAGACGGTTGATCCGCTGGTGCACGGTGTTGAAGTTGGTGAGCATGCCGCCGAGCCAGCGCTGGTTGACGTACGGCATGCCGACCCGCGTCGCCTGCTCGGCGATGGCCTCCTGGGCCTGCTTCTTGGTGCCCACGAACATCACGGTGCCGCCCTTGGCGACGGTCTCCTTGATGTAGGCGTAGGCGCGGTCGATGTAGGCCAGCGACTGCTGGAGGTCGATGATGTAGATCCCGTTGCGCTCGGTCATGATGAAGCGCTTCATCTTGGGATTCCACCGACGGGTCTGGTGCCCGAAGTGGACGCCGCTCTCGAGGAGCTGGCGCATGGTGACGACGGCCATTGCCTTCGATCCTTCATGTTGCGGCGCGGGCGCACCCCGGGGGCTGCGTCCGGCCTGTTCGGTTGATGCAGGAGGCGGGTGCCTTCTGCCCTGACGCTCGTCGGCCGACCCACCCGAAGGACCGGGGAAGACCGCCCGCGGACCGGCCGTGATGGCTGGTGGCGCGGGAACCGGGCGTGCGAAGTCAGCCCGAAGGCTGCTGGGGGGATCTTACCGAGCAGACTCCTCGCTGACCAATCGGTGGACGGGGCGCCGGGCGCCGGAAAGAGCCCACCTCGTCGAGTCGGACAGCGCGATCCCCCGTCGTGCGGCCGCTCGGCGCGTGCGGGGGGTCAGACCGGGGACGCTGGCGCCATGCACGCGTTCCTCTGCCTGATCCTCCTCGTGGGGTCGCTGGGCACACACTGGCCCCTGTCACCGACCCCGACGGTCGTCCACCCCTTCCGACTCCCCTCCGAAGCCTGGGGTGCCGGCCATCGAGGGGTCGACCTTCTGGGAGTCGTAGGGCAGGAGGTGGATGCGGCTGCGCCGGCACGGTCACCTTCGCGGGCCGGATCGCCGGGATCGGGGTCGTCGTGGTGTCCCACGGCACCACGCGGACCACCTACCAGCCGGTGGCGCCTTCGGTCTCCCTCGGGCAGGTCGTCGAGGCAGGCGCACCCCTTGGCCAGCTGGAGCTTGCCGGGAGCCACTGCTTGCCCCGGGCGTGCCTCCACTGGGGTCTGGTCCGGGGAAGGGACTACCTCGACCCGCTGACGCTCATCGACCCGGCGACGCACGTCCGGCTCCTCCCGCTCGACCGGTCGCCCTCCGGCGGCGGCCGAACTGCGCGGCTGGCGGCGTCGATCGCGCGGCTGGCCGGTGCGGCGCTGAGGGGCGTGTCAGGCGTCCCGACCCTGCTCACGCTCGAGGGTGTGCCTGCTGGTAGGCATGCCTCAGCCGGTCCGCGGTGACGTGCGTGTAGATCTGGGTCGTCGCGGGGGTCGCGTGTCCGAGCAGCTCCTGAACCGACCGCAGGTCCGCTCCGCCCTCCAGCAGGTGGGTGGCCGCGGTGTGGCGGAGGCCGTGGGGCCCGATGTCGGGCGCGCCGGGGACCTCCTCGATCAGGCGATGGACCACCGTCCTGACGGTGCGCTGGTCGATCCTGCGACCACGAATGCCGAGGAACAGCGCCGCCCCGGAACCCGCGACCGCCAGGGCAGGACGGCCCCGGCTCAGCCAGTCCTCGAGGGCACGCTCGGCCGGACGTCCGAACGGGACCGAGCGCTCCTTGCGCCCCTTGCCGAAGACCCGGACCAGCCTCCGCCCGGCATCGACATCGTCGCGATCCAGTGCGCACAGCTCCCCGACGCGGATGCCCGTCGCGTACAGCAGCTCGAGGATCGCCAGGTCCCGTAGGCCGGTCGGTCCGGCATCCTTCGCGTTCTCTTGGGCGGCGTCGATCATCAGTCTGATCTCGTCCTCCCGGAGGGCCGGCGGAAGCGGCCGATGCGCCTTCGGGGATGCGAGCCGGGCCGCGGGATCACCCGGCGTGAGCCCGACCTTGTGGGCCCACGCCATGAACACGCGCACCGCGGTGGCGCGACGAGCCAGGGTGGTCCGGGCTCTCCCCAGGGTCTGCTGCTTGGCCAGCCAGCTCCGCAGCGAGCCCAGGTCGATCGTGCTGAGCTCGGTGTGGCCCAGCATCGCGGCGTGCTCCAGCATGGAGGCGATGTCGCCGAGATAGGCACGAACCGTGTGCTCGGAAGTGCCGCGCTCGGCGCGAAGGTGCCGCTCGTAGCGAGCGAGCACATCGGAGAAGGGCTCCGGCAGGACCGGATCGGTCGACGCGTCCACAGGCTCACGCTAGGCGCAGCGACCCTCCGACCTGCGGACCCCACCTGGATCACCGTGTCGCGGAACCGTGCGCGCCCGGAGCGAATCGGGCACTTGGTCGCTATCGGGACGGCTGTTGGTCGCTAGTGAAGGGGTGCCGCGGAACCTACCGTGCAACCATGATGGATTACCACGTTCAGGTGCGACAGGTGTTCGCCGGGCACTGGGAGTGGCGCGTTCTCCACCCCAACGGCGAGGTGGCGAGGACCTCCACCGAGGTCTACCGGTCGGAGGCCGAGGCGCGTGCCGGCGCCGAACGCTCCCTGAGCACGCTGAGCCACAGCACCGGTTGGGACAGCTGAGACAGCGCCGCGACAGGCCCTCCTCCCGGCAGCGCTAGGCGGAGGCGTCGGTCGAGCCCCGTACCACCCGCCAGCCACGAGCCCCGCACTCGGCCAGGCCACGGGCCCGGAGGCGTTGCAGGGCGCGGGTCGCCCTGTCGAGTGGGACTCCGGCCGTGCGAGCGAGCGCACCTTCGCCGGCCCCCTGAACAGCCGGAAGCGCCTCGAACACCCGTCGCTCGTCCGGCCCCAGATCATCGATCGCAACCGAGCGCCCGCGCGGGTCCGGTGAGGCATGCCGTCCCGTCGCGGAGATCAGCTCGAGAACGTCCTCCGCCCGGGTGACCAGCTGGGCGTCACGGGCGCGCACCAGATGGTGGGCACCGACGGAGCTGGCGCTGGTGACCGGTCCCGGCACTGCCATCAGCACCCGATGCAGTCGCGCAGTCCAGTTCGCGGTGTTCAGCGCCCCGCTGCGTGCGGCTGCCTCGACCACGACCGTCCCCCTCCCGACTGCAGCGATCAGCCGGTTGCGGGCGAGGAAGCGCAGCCGCGTCGGGCGGCTCCCCGGGGGCAGCTCGGAGACGACCGCACCGGTGTCGGCGATGTGGTCGAGAAGGCCGGCGTGAGCCGCGGGATAGGCCCGATCGACGCCACACGCCAGCACGGCCACCGTCGTCGCCCGGACGGCCAGCGCACCGCGATGGGCCGCTTGATCGATGCCGAAGGCGGCGCCGGAGATCACCGCATGGCCCTCTGTGGCCACGCCGGCCGCCATGTCGGCGGCAACCCCGGTGCCGTACGTGGTCGCCGAGCGTGAGCCGACCACGGCGACGCGCCTCCGCCGTGCACTCATCCAGGCGAGCGGGCCCGCGCACCCAGAGGCCGAGCGGAGGCCCTCCGACGCGTTCGACCGGCTCCGCGACCATGAGCGAGCCCACCTGCTCGGGCCACTCGGAGTCGCCCGGTGCCAGGTAGCGGATCCCCTGGGCCCGCGCCGCCGCCAGGTCGGCCTCGGGGTCGATCCCGGCCAAACGCAGGGCGACCTCGGACTCGAGACCGTCGAGGTCACGCTCGGCCCGCAGCGCGGCATAGACCTCTTCGGGCCCGAGGTCGGCCACCAGCCGGGCGAGCCGGAGATCACCAGGCTCCCCCAGCCGGGCGAGCGCGATCCGTGCCAGCCGGTCTCCCCTCGGGCAGCTCATGCGACCGGTCCCGTCACGGCACGCCGCAGCGCCGAGTCCGGTAGCGGCTCCCCCAGCCGCAGTCGCAGGGCCACCTCCACGTCCTCGACCGAGGGGGTCGGGCTCCCGGCAAGATCGGCAAGGGTCCAGGCAACCCGGTGGACCCTCACCGCTCCCCGACGGGTGATCCGGCCCGAGTAGAGAGCGGTATCGAGCAGGGTCGCCCCCTTTCCCTCCAACGGGAACCGATCGGTGAGGACTGGGCCCGGTGCCGTCACCGTTCAGCCGCCATCCGACGTCGGCGTAGCGCTCGGCCTGCCGAGACCGCGCAGACTCCACCCGGGAGCGGATCTCGGCCGAGGACTCCGGGCGGGCCAACGGATCCGACATCTCGTAGGGCCGGACCGGCTCGATGTGCCGGGTGATATCGATCCGGTCCGCGATCGGACCGCTGATCCTGGCCCGATAACCACGTCGGGCTACCTCCGAGCAGACGCAGGCGTGGTCGCGGCGCAGCGGATGGTAGTTGCCGCAGGGGCACGGATTCGCCGCGAGGACGACCAGGGACCGCGCCGGGAAGGTCGCCGTCTCGTCGCCGCGGGCAATGGTGACCTCACCACTCTCCAGCGGCTGGCGCAGGGCGTCGATCAGGTCGGTGCGGAAGAGCGGGAACTCGTCGAGGAAGAGGACGCCGTGCAGGGCCCGGCTCAGCTCTCCGGGGTGGACCCGGCCGCTCCCACCTCCGAGCACCGCGGCCTTGCTCGCCGAGTGGTGAGGCGCACGGAAGGGAGGACGCCGCACCAGGGCGACGTCGGCCGGCAGCGCCCCGGCCAGCGAGAGCACCGAGGTCAGCTCCAGGGACTCCTCGACGTCGAGGTCGGGCAACAGCGTGGGAACCCGCTCGGCAAGCGTGGTCTTCCCGGAGCCCTTCGGACCGCTGAGCAGGATGTGGTGGCCGCCGGCCGCGGCGATCTCGAGGGCGAACCGGGCGTCGGCCATCCCCTGCACCTCGGCCATGTCGACGCTCCGCTCGGAGCCACGCCACGACAGCAGGGGCGAGGACCCGAGCGGGTCGACAGGCCGGTGCCTCGGGCACCTCCTGGCCGGCGAGGAAGGCGACCACCTGCGCCAGCGACCGGACGCCGACCACCTCCACGTCCGGGACCAGCGTGGCCTCGGCGAGGTGCGGCTCGGGCACGAAGGCCCGTCGCAGCCCCCGACGGGAGGCGGCCAGCACCATCGGCAGCACTCCGGGCACCGCCCGGACCCGGCCGTCGAGGGTCAGCTCGCCGATGAAGACCGACCCGGACAGCGCCGACAGGGTCGAGCCCGCCGGCGGCGGAGAGCACGGCGACGGCGATCGCCAGGTCGAAGTGCGGGCCTCGCTTCGGCAGGTCCGCGGGCGACAGCAGGATGGTCAGGCGCCGTGGTCACCGGCCAGTCGAAGCCGCTGTTGACCAGCGCCGCCCGGCACCGGTCACGCGCCTCGGTGATGGCGGTGTCCGGCCGACCCACCATGGTCGTGGTGACCATCCCCTGGGAGACGTCCACCTGGACGTCGACGAGGTGCCCGACGGCACCCTGCAGCGAGAGGGTCCGGGCTGTCGCGATCCCCATCTCAGCCGATCCCCCGCACGTGCTCGAACTCCGTCACGACTCCGCGATCGACGAGGACCCCGACGATGTCGAAGCGCACCTCGGCGGGCCGCACCGCCCGCGACCTCCGCCCACTCGGCGGCCAGAGCCTGCAGCCGGGCGAGCTTGCCGGGGTCGACGGCCTCGATCGCGTGTCCATGGGTGCCGCCCGGTGCGGGTCTTGACCTCGCAGAGGACCAGGCGTGCCTCCGTCGCGCAGGATCAGGTCCACCTCCCCGCGGGATCCCCTCCAGTTGCGCTCCAGCAGCACCAGCCCGTCGGCGACGAGCCGCCGGGCGGCGTAGGTCTCGCCGAACCGGCCGAGCACCAGGTGGGTGGGGGTGAGACGGGACGGGTGGTGTGCCGCCGGGGTTGCCCGGGGCCGGTCGTGGTCTGCGTCATCGTGGGTGACCTCCTCGGGTCAACCCTCGGATCTCGCGCAGACCGTCGTCACGTGGACCGGTCCGGACCGGCGGAGGGGAGCGGGTGAGGCGAGCTGTGGACGCGGACCGGCCGGGCAGGCAGGGTCGAGCAGCGGCTCAGGACTTCGGCAGCTCGAGGTCGGACGGGCTGAGCTCCTCGACGTTCACGTCCTTGAAGGTCAGCACCTTGACGTTCTTGGCGAAGCGCGCCGGCCGGTACATGTCCCACACCCACGCGTCGGTCATGGACACCTCGAAGAAGACGTCGCCCGACTCGGTGCGCGCCTTCACGTCGACCTGGTTGCACAGGTAGAAGCGCCGATCGGTCTCGACGACGTACTTGAAGATCCCGACGACGTCGCGGTACTCGCGATAGAGCTGCAGCTCCATCTCGGTCTCGTACTTCTCGAGGTCCTCCGCGCTCATGCCGCCAGCTCCTTCATGCTCACGTCTGCCATTGTGGCAGCCCGGTCACGCGGATCCCCCGGACGCGCGGCGGACGTTCTCGAATCGCCGCCGGTGGATCTCGCAGGGGCCGAGCCGGTCGAGGGCCTCGGAGTGCGCCGCCGTGACGTAGCCCTTGTGCACGGCGAAGCCGTAGCCCGGGTAGTCGGC
This sequence comes from uncultured Actinomycetota bacterium, assembly GCA_963805655.1. Classification (GTDB taxonomy): domain Bacteria; phylum Actinomycetota; class Actinomycetes; order Propionibacteriales; family Nocardioidaceae; genus CAWDVB01. The sequence continues at coordinate 298,449 of CAWDVB010000002.1, forward strand.
GTCGGCCTCGACCATGATCCGGTCGCGGGTCACCTTTGCGATCACCGACGCGGCGGCGATCGAGCCGGAGACCTGGTCGCCCTTCCACACCGCGAGCCCGGGGATCCCGAGCCCGTCGACGGGGAAGCCGTCGGTCAGCACGTAGCCCGGCCGTACGGCGAGCCGGGCCAGCGCCCGCCGCAGCGCCTCGATGTTCGCCACATGCATGCCCAGCCGGTCGCACTCGTCGTGGTCGAGCAGGACGACCGACCAGGCGAGGGCACGCTCGACGATGTCGGCGTAGCAGCGCTCGCGCGCGGCCGGGGTGAGCAGCTTGGAGTCGCGGAGCCCGGGGACCTCCCCGGCCTTGCCCTCCGGGAGGATGACCGCCGCAGCGACCAGCGGCCCCGCGCAGGCGCCGCGTCCGGCCTCGTCGACCCCGGCGACCGGCGCTGAGGCCGGCCCGGGACAGCGACCGCTCGTAGCCGTAGAGCCCGGCGTCGCGCCGGACCGTGACACCCCGGGGCAGGTCGCTCATGGCGACCCTGCCGGGATCCCGTCGAAGGTGGCGGGGCGGTGCAGGAGCTGAAGCCGGTCCCAGGGCCAGACGATGGCGAAGACGGGCCCCAGGACGTCGCCGTCCGGCACGAAGCCACCGCCGGGGTCGCCCAGGTGGGCACGGCTGTCGGCGGAGTCGCCGCGGTTGTCGCCCATCACCCAGACGTAGCCGGGCGGCACCTTCACGTCGAAGGCGACCTGCGAGGGGACCGTCCCGGGCGGGAGATAGCCCTGCTCGTCCAGTGGCGTCCCGTTCACCAGCATCCGGCCCTGGGCATCGCAGCACTTCACCTCGTCCCCGCCGACGCCGATGACCCGCTTCACCAGGTGGCCCGTGCTCGGGTACAGGCCGAACCACTCCAGGACGGTCCCGACGGGACCGGGCTTCTGGGTGTCCTGCGGCCCGAGCCAGCCGCCGGGGTCCGAGAACACGACGACGTCACCGCGCTGCGGGGAGCCGGTCCACCCGGACACCTTGTTGACCAGGATCCGGTCGCCCACCAGCAAGGTGTTCTCCATCGACCCCGAGGGCACGTAGAAAGCCTGGACCAGGAAGGTCTTGATCAGGATCGACAGCCCGAGGGCGACGACGAAGAGGACGACGAGCTCCGCGACGAGGCCGAAACGCCTCCGCGCCGGCTGCGGCTCGGTCACGGGACAGCGCGCTGCGGGTCAGCGACCCGAGGTGGCTTCGCGCTTCTCCTTGATCTTGGCCGCCTTGCCGCGCAGGTCGCGCAGGTAGTAGAGCTTCCCGCGCCGGACGTCACCGCGGGTCACGACCTCGATCTTGTCGATCACCGGGGTGTGCAGGGGGAAGGTGCGCTCGACTCCGACACCGAAGGACACCTTGCGGACCGTGAAGGTCCTGCCGACGCCCGCGCCCTGGATCCGGATGCACACGCCCTGGAAGACCTGCACCCGGGAGCGGTTGCCCTCGACGATGTTGACGTGAACCTTGAGGGTGTCTCCGGCCCGGAACGCGGGAACGTCGGAGCGCTTGGACGACGCGGCAAGCTCGTCGATGACGTTGGACATGACGTCTCCTCGTAAGCGCCACAGGTCGCCCACGGACGAAGGGTGGGACGATCAGGGGCCGCTGGTGCGCCGAGCGGCACTCCCCCTGTGGCAGGAGGGCCGCCGACGTCCGCCTCGAGGGCGGGCTGGTCGTTCGACGCGCGGACCGAGGAGTAAGTCTGCCACAGGCGCGCGGACTGCGAGAAATCCGCGGCGGATCAGCGACGCGGCTTCACCAGCCGCACCACGGACTCGGTCACGTCGCCGCGCACGCGGTAGCCGCACGACCGGTAGAAGCGCTGGACGCCGGTGCTGTGCCTGCCGGTCATCGCCTCGAACTCACCGAGACCCTCCGGCGCCAGCTCCTCGGCCCGCGTCACGAGCAGCCGGCCCAGTCCTTGCCCCTGCAGGTCCGGGACGACGGCCAGGCGGCGCGATCCGCCAGCTGCCCTGGCGCTCCTTCGCCCAGACCGAGCCGACCAGCCGCGGCCCGGCCCTCGCCACCAGACAGACCCCCTCGGCGAGCCAGCCGCGGACCGACTCGAGGTCTTCGACCAGCTCGTCGACGTCGGCGGCGGGGTTCTCCCGCTGCAGCGGGACCGAAGGCCGCGCGCTGCACGGTCATGATCTCGCCGAGGTCGGCCGGCACCGCCGGCCGCACCGCGACGCCGTCGAGCAGGGCGCTGGAGGGCAGGAGGTCGGGGCGGCGTTCGGCGGTGCGACGCCGGGACTGCTCGAGGCGCCAGGCGGCAACCCGGCCGTGGTCGCCCGACAACAGCACCTCCGGCACCGCCAGTCCCCGCCAGACCGGCGGCTTGGTGAACACGGGGTACTCCAGCAGCCCGTCGGCGCCGTGCGACTCCTCGGCCAGGGAGTCCGGGTTGCCCATGAACCCGGGCAGCAGCCGGACGACGGCCTCGATCATGACCAGGGCCGCAACCTCTCCCCCGTTGACGACGTAGTCGCCGATCGACAGCTCCTCCACCGGCACCCCGGCGGACCGGTAGTGGTCGACCACCCGCTGGTCGATGCCCTCGTACCGGCCGCAGGCGAAGACCAGATGCTCCGCGGCGCTGAGCCGCTCCGCCACGGCCTGGGTGAACGGCCGCCCGCTCGGCGTGGGGACGACGAGGACGGCCGGAGCGGCCGCCAGGACCGCGTCGAGCGCCTCCCCCCAGGGCTCGGGCTTCATCACCATGCCGGCGCCGCCGCCGTACGGCGTGTCGTCGACGGTCCGGTGGCGGTCGTGGGCGAACTCCCGCAGGTCGTGAACCCGGACCTCGAGCAGCCCCGGCTCACCGCCTTCCCGACCAGGGACAGCGACAGCGGGCGCGAAGTAGTCGGGGAAGATGCTGACCACGTCGATGCGCACCTCAGCCGCCCTCTTCCGGGGCCAGCAGCCCGGGCAGGTCGACGACCACCAGGTGACCGGCGTCCAGGTCGACGTCCGGCACGAGCTCGGTGACGAACGGCACGAGGATCTCGCGCACCGTCTCGCGCTGCGGATCACCAGCAGGTCCTGAGGGCCGTGGACGAGGGACGCGACCTCGCCGACGACCCGGCCCTGCGGGGTCTCGGCGCGCAGCCCGATCAGCTGCCGGTCGTAGAACTCCTCGGGGTCGCGCGGGTCGCTCGAGGGGGTCGATCAGCGCCGTCAGCTCCTCGCCCCGGACGCTCTCCGCGCGTGGTGCGGTCGGTGAGCTCGTCGAAGCGGACGAGCAGGCGACCCTGGTGCCAGCGCGAGGCCGACACGGTCAGGGAGCGGGTGCCGGCGAGTCCGAGGACCGAGCCGGGGGCGAACCGACGCTCGGGCTCGTCGGTGCGGACCTCCACGGCGACCTCGCCCTTGATCCCGTGGGCGCGGCCGATCCGGCCGACGGTCACCTCGGTGTCGGTCACCTCGTCGGTGGTCAGCGCCTGCGGTCCACGTCGACGAAGTCGATGCGGGTGCCGGTGCCGTTGCCGAGCGCCCCGATGACGGTGCGCAGCGCCGAGGCGGTGCGCCCGCCACGGCCGATCACCTTGCCGAGGTCCTCGGGGTGGACCCGGACCTCGAGCAGGCTGCCGCGGCGGAGCTGCTTGTCGCGCACCGAGACGTCGTCGGGGTGCCGCACGATCCCGCGGACGAGGTGCTCCAGCGCGTCGGCCAGCATCATCTCAGGCCTCGTCGGCCTTCTCGGCGGCCTCTGCAGCGGGCGCCTCTGCAGCAGGCGCCTCGGCCGGGGCCTCCTCCGCCGGGGTCTCCTGCGCCGCAGGCTCCGCGGCGGCAGGCTCCTCGACCGGGGTCTCCTCCGCCACAGGCTCCGCGGCCTTCGGCTCCTCGGCCTTGGCAGGCTTCGCGGTCATGGCGGCCTTGGGCTCGCGGTCCGACTGCTTGAGGATCTCGTTGAAGACCTCCAGCTTGTCGCGCTTGGGGTCCTTCACCTTGAGGGTGCCCTCGGCGCCCGGCTCGCCCTTGAACTTCTGCCAGTCGCCGGTCACCTTCAGGATGGCCTCGACGGCCTCGGTCGGCTGGGCGCCGACGCCCAGCCAGTACTGCGCGCGCTCGGACTGGACCTCGATCAGCGAGGGCTCGTCCTTGGGGTGGTACTTGCCGATCTCCTCGATGACCCGACCGTCGCGCTTCTTGCGCGAGTCGGCGACGACGATGCGGTAGTAGGGCTGGCGGATCTTGCCCATCCGCTTCAGGCGAATCTTGACGGCCACGGGTGTGGTGTCTCCTTGACTGTGGTGGTGGTGACGGGTCGGAGCCAGGTGGGGACCGGGTCGATTCCGTCGATGGGCGCCGCGCGGGCAGATGAGAGGGTCTGACCGGGCGGGACTCAGCGGGTCATTCTGCCAGACGACGGGGGCCATGCTCCAATCGAGCGCTCGGGGGGAGGCTCCCGTGCCCCCGGATGCCTGTCGTCAGGCGACGACCCGGCCGCGCAGCACCACGCGGACCGGGCGCTGCAGGGTGGTCAGGTCCCGCAGCGGATCGGCGTCGAGGACGACGAAGTCGGCGGGCGCCCCCTCGGACGAGGTCGCGGAGCGAAACCCAGCCATTCCCGTGCCCGCCAGGACGCCGCGGCCAGCGCGTCTCCGCCGGGATCGCCCATCGCCGCGAGCGCCAGCACCTCCCCCGCGAGATTGCCGTGGCGGGCCACCCCACCCCCGTCGGAGCCGGCGTAGAGGGGCACCCCGGCTTCGTACGCACTCATCAGGACCTCACGGCGATGGGCGAAGAGCTCGGTCATCGTCGCGGAGTACGCCGGGAACCGGGATGCGCCCGCCTCGGCGTACTCGGGGAACTTCTCGGTCTGCATCACCGTCGGCACCAGGGCGACTCCGCGGTCGGCCATCTGGTCGATCAGGTGGAGCGAGAGCCCTGTGCCGTGCTCGATGCAGTCGATCCCCGCATTGATCAGCCCGGGCAGCACCTCGTGCTCCGAAGCAGTGCGCGGTCACGCGGGCGCCTTCGGCGTGGGCGGCCTCGATGGCCGCAGCGAACGCCTCGTCGGGGAAGCTCGGCGGTCAGGTCGCCGTCCTCGCGCGAGATCCAGTCGCCGACCAGCTTGATCCAGCCGTCGCCGTTGCGGGCCTCCTGGGCAGCGAACTGTGCGCAGCTCGCCCGGCTCGACCTCGTGGGCGTAGTTGCGGATGTAGCGCTTGGTCCGCGCGAGATGCCGCCCGGCCCGTACCAGCCGCGGCAGGTCCTCGCGGTCGTGGATCCAGCCGGGTGTCGGCGGCCGAGCCGGCATCACGGATCAGCAGCGCCCCGGCGTCCCGGTCGAGGATCGCCTGCGCCTCGGTTGCCTCGTCGGAGACGGCCCCGTCATCGTCGAGACCCAGGTGACAGTGGGCGTCGACGAGACCGGGGACGATCCAGCCGCGGGCGACCGTCTCCGCACCCGGCTGGGCCTCGTAGGTAACCCGGCCGTCGACGACGTACAGGTCGGCGGTCTCCCCGCCCGGGAGGACCGGCCCGTGGACGTGGAGCGCGGTCATTTGCCCTCGAGCAGCTTGGCGACCTCCGGCGGGATCTCCAGCCCGGAGGCCTGGCCGGGTCGGCCGGCGCTGGGTGGCCCCGTCGGGGTTGCCGAACGGGTTGGGCGCGGGAGCTGGCCGCTGCGGGGGCGCGCGGCGCCGGCGCGCTTGGCCGGGTTGCCCGACACCCGGCGCCCCTTGCCCTTGGCCTTCTTGGGGGCCTGGCGCGCGCGGCCCCGCTTGCCACCCGGCATCCCCGGCATCCCCGGCATGCCCGGCATCCCGCCGCCCTTGGCCATCGACTGCATCATCTTGCGGGCCTCGAAGAAGCGGTCGACGAGCGAGTTCACCGCCGAGACCTCGGTGCCCGCACCCCGGGAGATCCGCAGGCGCCGGGACCCGTCGATGATCTTCGGGTTCTCCCGCTCCGCCGGGGTCATCGAGTTGATGATCGCCTGGATCCGGTCCAGCTCACGGTCGTCGAAGTTCTCCAGCTGGTCGCGGAACTGGCCCATGCCGGGGAGCATTCCCAGCACCTTCGTCAGCGATCCCATCTTCTGGATCTGCTGCATCTGCTCGAGGAAGTCCTGCAGGGTGAAGTCCCCGCCCTGGCCGGAGAGCTTGGCCGCGGCCTTGGCCGCCTGCTCGGCGTCGAAGACCTTCTCCGCCTGCTCGATCAGAGTGAGCACGTCGCCCATGTCGAGGATCCGCGACGCCATCCGGTCCGGATGGAAGAGATCGAAGTCCTCGAGCTTCTCTCCCGAGGAGGCGAACATGATCGGGCGCCCGGTGACCGAGGCGACCGACAGCGCGGCACCGCCGCGGGCGTCGCCGTCGAGCTTGGTCAGGACGACGGCGTCGAAGCCGACCCCGTCGAGGAACGCCTGGGCGGTGTTGACCGCGTCCTGGCCGATCATCGCGTCGACGACGAAGAGCGTCTCGTCCGGCTGCACGGCGTCGCGGATGTCCGCCGCCTGCTGCATCATCTCCGCGTCCACACCGAGGCGGCCGGCGGTGTCGATGATGACGAAGTCGTGCAGGGTGCGACGGGCCTCGTCGATGCTCGTCGCGCGCCACCCGGACGGGGTCGCCGGTGCCGTTGCCGGGCTCGGGAGCGAACACGGTCACGCCGGCCCGCTCGCCGTTCACCTGGAGCTGGGTCACCGCGTTGGGCCGCTGCAGGTCGGCGGCCACGAGCATCGGGGAGTGGCCCTGGCCCTTGAGCCACAGCGCGAGCTTGGCAGCCAGCGTCGTCTTACCGGTGCCCTGCAGGCCGGCGAGCATGATCACGGTCGGCGGGTTCTTGGCGAACGTCAGCCGACGGGTCTCGCCGCCCAGGATGGTCACCAGCTCGTCGTGGACGATCTTGACGACCTGCTGGGCAGGGTTCAGCGCTGCGCTGACCTCCTCCCCCAGGGCGCGAGCCTTGACCGCGCCCACGAACTCCTTGACCACGGGGAGCGCCACATCGGCCTCGAGAAGGGCCACCCGGATCTCCCGCGTGGTCGCGTCGATGTCGGCCTCGGAGAGGCGGCCCTTGCCCCGGAGGTTCTTGAAGGTCGCGGCGAGCCGGTCGGACAAGGTGGCGAACACAGCAGCAGATCCTCTGGTCGGGGCGGAACGTCAGGGGTCAAGAGTAGTCGCGGCCGAGAACGCCCGTCGCACCACCAGAGCCATCGCCTCCGCGTCCGTCTCCCTCCAGCTGCCTGCCGTCGGGCCCGACGACGTAGAAGACGTCGAGGGCCTGGGGCCCGTGGGTCGCCACGTGCGCCGAGCGCACCGACAGCCCGAGTTCGGCGAGCGTCCGGCAGACCAGGTGCACCACTCCGGGCCGGTCGTCCATCCGCACCTCGAGCACCGTCGCGTCGTTCGAGGCACCGAGCAGGACCGACACGGTCGGCTCCCGCCCGGTGGTGGCGGCCCGGTGCAGTCGCTTGAGCGCGGTCCGGTCGCCGGCGAGCAGGGCGTCGATCCGGGTGGCCAGCAGCCGTGGGTCGACGCCGACGTCGCACCTCCCACTCGGAGACGCCGAAACCCTCCTGGGTCCAGGCCCTGGCGGCCAGGATCGACAGCCGCGCGGCGCCCAGCGCACCCGCGACGCAGGACATCAGACCGACCCGGTCGGGGGCGATCACGGTGACCTTCGCCCCGGCGGGAGCCTCCTCGCTGAAGCACCACCGAGGAGACCTTCCCCTTGCCGGAGCGCTCGGGGGATCTCGACCTCGGTCGGGAGCGCGGGTGCGTGCGAGGGCTCGCCCGGTGAGCCGGGCGCGAACCGTCGCGGCAAGCGTGGTCACGAGGTGTGCACGCCAACTGCTCCAGGCGACCGGCGGCCGTGGCACGCGCGTCGGCCTCGGTCAGCACCTCGAGCAGGTCGAGGACGGCACGGTCGGGAACCCGCTCGGCCACGACGTCGATGGTCACCGGGTCCTCCACGTCCCGCGTGGTGCTCACCTCGGGGAGCAGCAGGTGCCAGCGGACCAGCGTCCGGATCGTGTCCGCGTCGGCCGGCGAGAAGCCCATCCGTGCCGCCACCGCAGCGGCGATCGGTGCGCCGGCCACGGAGTGGTCGACCGTCCCGCCCTTGCCGATGTCGTGCAGCAGTGCCGCGACGAGCAGCAGATCCGCGCGCTCCACCCGCCGGATCAGGCGGGACGCCTCGATGCAGGTCTCGATCATGTGCCGGTCGATCGTGAAACGGTGCACGGTCGAGGCGTGCCCCAGCAGGCGCACCCCCGACCACTCCGGGAGCAGGTGCTCGATCGCGCCCGGTCTCGTCGAGGGTCTCCCAGACGTCGAGCAGTGCCGGACCGGACCCGAGAAGCCGCGCCAGCAGCGTCCGCCCCTCGGCCGGCCACGGATCGGGCATCGGCGCCGAGTGCTTGGCGAGCCGCGCCGCCGACGCCGGGGAGAGCACCAGGCCGCGCTCGGCGGCCTCGGCCGCGGCCCGCAGCATGAGCAGCGGGTCCTTGGCCGGGTCGGCCGCCCGGTCGAGCACGACCTCGCCCCGGGACACCGCCACGCCGGTGGCGACGCGGATCAGCTCCGGGCGACGCTCGTGCACCCCCGGCTTGCGCGACAGCACCGCGTCGACCCGGCTCCAGGTGATCCGGGAGATGTGCGCGATCCGCCTCCCGAGGCCGCGGACGTGGCGCTGCGCCGCCTGCTCGTCGGGTAGCTCCAGGGCGGTGGCCAGCGCATCCCAGGAGTCGGGCGCGATCCGGTCGCCGGCACGGCCGTTGATCGACTGCACCAGGTCCCGGGCGTCCAGGAGGGCCAGGCGGGCGCGCTGCAGGTCGACGTGGGGCACGTCGACGAGCCAGCTGGCGACCAGGTGGGTGAGGACGGTGGCGTCGCGCAGGCCGCCGTAGGACTCCTTGAGGTCCGGGAACGGATGCGTGGGCGAGCTCTCCGGAGCGCGGCGGCCCGGGCCTCGACGAGCTTCCGTACGTCGGGGAGGTTGCGCCGGGCGTCGCGGCGCCAGTGGGCCAGGATGTCGGCGCGCAGCCGGAGGGTGATGCTGGGGTCGCCGGCCACGTGGCGTGCGTCGAGCAGACCCATCGCCACCCGGATGTCGCCCTCCGCCGTGCCGATCACCTCCGACAGGGCGCGCACGGAGTGGTCGAGCTGCATCCCGCTGTCCCACAGCGGGTACCACAGGGTCGACTCCGAGCTCGCCGACGTCGCGGGAGTCGTCGTGGACCAGGACCAGGTCGAGATCCGAGTACGGCGCGAGCTCACCGCGCCCGTAGCCCCCGACGGCGACCAGGGCCAGTCCGCTGTCGGGCCGGCCGTCCAGCGCCGCCTGGAGCGCCGAGTCGCACAGCGCATCGGCCTGCGCGGTCCGCGTGCTGCGTTCCGTGTGCGGTCATCAGACGGCGGCGTCGCCCGTCTCCCCGCTCCTGATCCGCACGACGTCGTCGAGCGACGTCACCCAGATCTTCCCGTCGCCGATGCTGCCGGTGCGGGCCGTCTCGACCAGGCGTGCGACGACGCTGTCGACCTCGTGCTCGTCCAGCGCGATCTCGACCCGGACCTTGGGCAGCAGCGCGACGTCGTACTCCGCGCCGCGGTACACCTCCGTGTGGCCCTTCTGCCGGCCGTATCCGCTCACCTCGGTCACCGTCATGCCGGAGATGCCCTCGGCCTCCAGCGCCGAGCGCACCTCTTCCCACAGGTGCGGCCGGATGACCGCCGTCACGAGCTTCATGCCTGTGCTCCCTTCTGCGACCCTGCAACGCACAGTGTGGGGTGGGACCCCGTCACAGGATCCCACCCCACCGTTCACGGCTTCCGTCAGACCGCTGAACGCGTCGGTCTCGCCGGTGCGCACCCGGACGACGCTCTCGACCGCGCGACCCATACCTTGCCGTCGCCGATGCGGCCGGTCTGCGCCGCCTTGACGATGACGTCGACCACCTCGGAGGCGTCGGCGTCGTCGACCAGGATCTCCACCCGGATCTTGGGCACCAGCGCGATGTCGTACTCCGCGCCGCGGTACACCTCCGTGTGGCCCTTCTGCCGGCCGTATCCGCTCACCTCGCTGACGGTCATCCCGGTCACTCCGTAGGCCTCCAGGGCCTCGCGGACCTCTTCCCACTTGTGGGGCTTGATCACTGCGGTGACCAGCTTCATGCCAGTGCTCCTTCGGTCGAAGCGGACGAGCCGGACAGGAGGCCGCCGGCGAGCTCGTACGCGGTCTCACCGTGCTCGGCGAGGTCGATGCCGTCGACCTCATCCTCCGCCTTGACCCTCCAGCCGATCGTGTACTTGATGGCGAGGCCCAGGATCAGGCGTGACCACGCCGGTCCAGACGATCGTGAACAGCGCGGCAAGGATCTGGGCCCACAGCGAAGTCGAACCCGCCGCCGTAGAAGAGCCCGTCGATCGATCCGGCCGAGGCGGTCGTGGAGAAGAAGCCGATCATCAGGGTACCGACGAGTCCACCCACGAGGTGGACGCCCACCACGTCGAGCGAGTCGTCCATGCCGAACTTGAACTTCAGTCCGACCGCCCAGGCACAGACCGACGCCGGCGACCACGCCGACGGCGATCGCGCCGAGCACGTCGACCGAGCCACAGGCGGGGGTGATCGCGACGAGCCCCGCGACGATGCCGGAGGCGGCACCCAGCGAGGTGGCCTTGCCGTGCAGGATCTTCTCCATCACCAGCCAGGCGAGCATCGCGGCCGCGGTAGCGATCGTGGTATTGGTGAAGGTGATGCCCGTCTCGTGCAGCCAGCCGGCCGTGTCGAAGTTGGTCGGGTCGGCGACGTACGAGCCGACGTTGAAGCCGTACCAGCCGAACCAGAGCAGCCCCGCACCGATCATGGTCAGGGTCAGGTTGTGCGGCTTCATCGGCTCCTTCATGAAGCCGACGCGCCTGCCGATGATCAGCGCCAGCACCAGGCCGGCCATACCAGCGTTGATGTGCACCACGGTCCCACCGGCGTAGTCCTGGGCGTTCGCCATCGGAGCCAGCGTGGAGAGCCAGCCGCCGCCCCACACGTTGTGGGCGACCGGGAAGTAGGCGAAGGTGACCCAGAGCGGGACGAAGACCGCCCACGCCGCCAGCTTGACCCGGTCGGCGACGCGCCGCTGATCAGCGCGGCGGTGATCGCGGCGAACGTCATCTGGAACATGACGCTGGGCACCCAGGCGTCGTTCGTCACGCCCTTGAGCGACCAGAGCTCGAAGGGATTGGCCATCAGGCCGCCGAGCCAGCTCTCGCTGCCGAACGCCTCCGACCAGCCCCAGAGCACGAAGACGATGGCGACGATCGCGAACGCGACGAACGACATCATCATCATGTTCAGAACGGACTTCGAGCGGGTCATACCGCCGTAGAACAGTGCCAGTGCGGGGACCGTCATCATCAGCACGAGTGCCGTGGCGACGATCATCCAGGCGTACCAGCCTTCCATGGAACCTCCATCTGTCTGCGTTCCCCCGACCAGGTGGACGTCCACTGGAGACCTCGTTGTCGCACTGACGCCCGTGCGCCCAACACTCGGGGGCGGGTGTTTCACCTCTCACACGCGCAGGTTGCGGACAGGTCACCAATTCCTCAGGTTTGTTTCAGGCGGGTAAACGCCCGGACTCGCTCGAGGAGCCCCCGGTCCGGTCGTGAGACGTCCGGCGTGCGGGGTCAGTGCAGGTCGCCGAGGACGGCGTCGACGAACTCCGACGGGTCGAACGGCGCGAGATCGTCGGGGCCCTCCCCCAGGCCGACCAGCTTCACCGGAACGCCCAGCTCGTTCTGCACGGCCACCACGATCCCGCCCTTGGCCGACCCGTCGAGCTTGGTCAGCACGATCCCGGTCACGTCGACGACGTCGGCGAAGACCCGGGCCTGCACCAGGCCGTTCTGGCCCGTCGTGGCATCGAGCACCAGCAGGACCTCACCGAGCGGCGCGTGCTTCTCGATGGCCCGCTTCACCTTGCCCAGCTCGTCCATCAGGTTGGCACGGTTCTGCAGACGACCCGCGGTGTCGATCAGCGCCACGTCCGCACCGCTCTCCGATGCCACGCGTACGGCGTCGAAGGCGACGCTCGCCGGGTCACCACCCTCCGCGCCCCGCACGACGTGCGCGCCGACCCTCTCGCCCCACGTCTGCAGCTGGTCCGCGGCCGCGGCCCGGAAGGTGTCGGCCGCACCCAGCACCACGTGCTTGTCCTCGGCCACGAGGATGCGCGCCAGCTTGCCGGTCGTGGTGGTCTTCCCGGTGCCGTTGACCCCGACCATGAGTGCGACAGCCGGGTGCGAGCCCCGCTTCTCCAGCCGCAGGGACCGGTCCAGGCCGGCATCGACCATCTCGATCAGGGTGTCGCGCAGCGCCACCCTGACGTCCGGGGTGGCTCCGCCTTCGACGCGCAGCCGGGCCTGCAGCCGCTCCACGAGGTCCTGGGTCGGCCCGACTCCCATGTCGGCCAGCAGCAGGGTGTCCTGGATCTCCTCCCAGGTGCCCGCGTCGACCCTGTCGCGCGAGAGCAGTCCGAAGAGTGTCCGGCCCAGCCCGCCCTGGGAGCCGCTCAGCCGCTGGCGCAGGCGCACCATCCGGGTGGCCACCGGCTCGGGCGTCTCGACCGGGGCCTCGGGCAGGGCGGTGTCCTCGATGGTGCGCGTCGGGGTGTCCCGAGGAACCTCGGCGTCCTCGCCCACCCGCGGCTCAGGCGTGGCCTCCGGCGACACCGGGCGCGCGCCCCCCCGACCGCGGAGCAGCACCACGGCAAGGAGTGCGCCGAGCACGACGAGACCACCGACGAGGATCAGCCACTGGGAGGTAGACACGATCGACATCCAACCAGACCCGATCCAGCCCGCCCAGCGCAGGATCAGGCGCCGTCCGGCGGACGCAGCGCCTCCACCGCGGCGCGCACCGCGGGAGGCAGCGCGACGACCCCGCGGGCACCGGGACCCCCGGAGTTGTCGACGTACACGTGCACGAACCTGCCCTCGGCCGCCGCTTCGTCGCTCTCCCCCTGGAACAGGCCGATCCGGTAGACCACCGACGACGTGCCGATCCGCTCCACGGCGAGACCCATGTCGATGGGGTCGGGGAAGCCGATCTCGCGGAAGTAGCGGCAGCCGACCTCCGCGACCACCCCGATCGCCGGGAGCGCACGCAGGTCACGACCGACGGTGTCCATCAGGTAGGCATTCACGGCGGTGTCGATCAGGTCGAAGTACCGGGCGTTGTTCAGGTGCTGGTAGACGTCGTCGTCCGACCACCGGGTCGTCGCCTGCCTCCAGACCCGATAGTCGGCGCGGGTCGGCCGATCGGTCACGCGGACTCCGCTTCGCGGAGCCGCTGACTGATCACCGTCGACACGCCGTCGCCACGCATCGTGACGCCGTAGAGCGCGTCGCCGATCTCCATGGTCCTCTTCTGGTGGGTGATCACCAGCAGCTGGCTGTTCTCGCGCAGCTCCTCGTAGATCTCCAGCAACCGGCCCAGGTTGGTGTCGTCCAGGGCCGCCTCCACCTCGTCGAGGATGTAGAACGGGGAGGGACGGGCCTTGAACAGCGCGACGAGGAAGGCCACCGCCACCAGCGACCGCTCGCCACCGGACAGCAGCGAGAGCCGCTTGACCTTCTTGCCCGCCGGGCGCGCCTCGACCTCGATGCCGGTGGAGAGCATGTCGCCGGGCTCGGTCAGCACCAGCCGGCCCTCGCCGCCCGGGAACAGCCGGGAGAAGACGGTCTCGAAGGCGACCCTCACGTCGTTCCACGCGTCGGTGAAGACCTGCTCCACACGCTCATCCACCTCGCGCACGATGTCCAGCAGGTCGCGACGGGTGCGCTTCAAGTCCTCCATCTGCTCCGACAGGAAGCGGTGGCGCTCCTCCATGGCGGAGAACTCCTCCAGCGCGAGCGGGTTGACCCGCCCGAGCAGGGCCAGGTCGCGCTCCGCGCGGCGGAGCCGCTTCTCCTGGGCTCCACGGTCGTACGGCACGGTCTCCGGCGCCGTCTCCTCGGCGGCCTCTGCGGCCGCGGGCTCGTCCTCGGCAGGCGCTTCCTGGGTCTCGGCCGGCAGGACCGGGACCGGCTGGTCGGGTCCGTACTCGGCCACCAGCGACTCGGCATCGATGCCGAGCTCCTCCAGGGCCCGCTCCTCCAGCTGCTCCAGCCGCATGCGCTGCTGAGTGCGGGCCATCTCGTCCCGGTGCACGCTGTTGACCAGCTCGTCGTGGACCGTGGCGAGCTCACGGGCCTGCTTGCGGACCGCGAGCAGCTCCTCCTCACGACCCCGCCGGCCGGTCTCGACCTCGGTGCGCCAGCGCTCGGCGACCTGGACCGAGCGCTCGAGCCGGGCCGTGACGACCCGGGTGGCGGCCAGGACGGCCGTGGCCACCTCGCCCGCGCGCAGAGCCTGCTCCCGTCGGGCCAGGGCGCGCCGACGCCCCTCCTCCTCGTCGTGCGCGGAGCGCTCCAACGACGCGGCCCGACCGCTCAGAGCCCTTGCCCGTTCCTCGGCGGTGCGCAGAGCCAGCCGCGCCTCCATCTCCGACTGACGTGCGGCCCGTGCGGTCTCGGCCAGTCCCTCCAGGGCGTCGCCGTCGGGCTCCTCGTCCTCGACACCCTCGGCGGCGGTCAGTCGCGCCTCCAGCTCGGAGAGTCCGGCGACGTCCCTCTCGCGTGCCTCGCGGGCCTCGGTCAGTGCGCGCGTGAGGCGCTCGGCCTCGCCCTTGGCCGAGCGGGCACTCGATCCGTACTGGGCCAGCTCCTCGGCGACGGCGGCCAGCTGGGCGTCGGACTCGTGGAGCTTGGCAAGCGCAACGTCCACCCGGTGCTGAGCCTGGTCGCGCTCCTCCTCCAGGCGGGAGAGCTCGAAGCCGAGGCGCTCGGCCGCGTGGGTGACCTCGTCCAGCTGTCCCGAGGTCTCGTCGTAGGCAGCCTGGACCTCGAGCAGGCTGGGGCCGTCCGACGAGCCGCCGGAGGCGAAGTGACGGCCCAGCATGTCCCCGGACCGGGTGACCGCCGTGACGTCCGGCAGCGACCGGATCAACGACCGCGCCGCGACGAGGTCGTCGACCACCACGGTCTTGAACAGGACGCGACGCAATGCCCCCCTCAGATGCTCGGGACACTCGACCACGTCGGCCGCGTAGGCGGCGTCCGCGGGCAGGCCCGGCCAGCCGGAGTCGTCCGGGTCGCCCCCGCCGAACAGGATTCCGGCACGGCCGAGATCCTCGTCGCGCAGATGACCGATCGCCGCGACCGCCGCGTCGGCGTCCCGGGCGGCCACCGCGTCGGCGGCACTGCCCAGGGCCGCCGCCACCGCAACCTCGTATCCGGGCGCAACGCTCACCAGGGCGGCGACCGACCCCAGAAGCCCGGATACCCGGTCGGTGGCGGCCAGCAGGGCCCCGGCCCCGTCCTTGCGGTTGAGCCCCAGCACCAGTGCCTCGCAGCGCGCGGCCAGGCCCGCCTTCTCCTTCTCGAGGGCGCGAGCCTCCTCCCGCCGCTTGGCCAGTCGCTCCTCGAGGTCGGCCAACGAGGCGGCGGCACCCTCGTGCTCCGCGTCGAGCCCCTCCTCCCCGGCGTCGAGGCCGGCGATACGCGTCTCCAGCGCAGTGAAGTCCCGTTGGGCTCGCTCCTGTCGCGCGAGCGCGTCCTCGCGGGCCGCCTCCAGCCGTCCGATCTCCTCGTCCGCGGCCTGCGCGCGACTGGCGAGTGCGCCCACCTGCCCGCGGAGCCGAGCCAGACCCTCGCGGCGATCGGCCGCCGCTCGCTGGAGACCGGCCACCCGGCGCTCCTCGTCCTGGTGGGCGGCCTCGGCGGCACGACGGGTCTCGAGCGCGCGGTCGAGCTCACCGCGGGACACCTCGACCTCGGCCAGGATCTCCCGCTCCTGGTCACGGACCAGCGCGGCCTCGGCGAGCAGCTCCTGCGGGTCGCGCCCGGACGGGCCCGACGGCTCGGAGCGGATCTCGTCGGCGTGCCGGGCCCTCTCGGCGGCCAGGCTTGCGGTGCCGCGGAAGCGCTCCCTCAGTCCGGTGAGGGCGTACCAGGTCTCCTGCGCCCTCGACAGTGCCGGGAGGTCCTCGCGCAGCGCGGATTCGAGCTCACCCTCGCGGGCACGAGCGGCGGTAAGCCGGCCTTCGACCTCGGCGCGCCGAGCGAGAAGCTCGGACTCGTCGGCCAGCTCCTGGGCGAGCGCATCGCGCACCGTCACCAGGTCGTCGGCCAGCAGCCGCGCACGCGCGTCGCGCACCTCCGCCTGGACCACGGCCGCCTTGCGGGCCACCTCGGCCTGGCGTCCCAGCGGCTTGAGCTGACGACGGATCTCGGTCAGCAGGTCCTGCAGCCGGGTGAGGTTCCCGTCGGTGGCGTCCAGCTTGCGGAGCGCCTTCTCCTTGCGCTTGCGATGCTTGAGGACACCGGCTGCCTCCTCGACGAAGCCCCGCCGGTCCTCGGGCGTGGCATGCAGGATCGAGTCGAGCTGACCCTGGCCGACGATCACGTGCATCTCCCGGCCGATGCCGGAGTCGGAGAGGAGCTCCTGGATGTCGAGGAGCCGGCACGGCTGGCCGTTGATGGCGTACTCCGAGCCACCGTTGCGGAACATGGTGCGGCTGATCGTCACCTCGGTGTAGTCGATCGGCAGCGCGGCGTCGGAGTTGTCGATGGTGAGCGCAACCTCGGCCCGGCCGAGCGGCGGACGTCCGGCTGTGCCGGCGAAGATGACGTCCTCCATCTTGCCGCCGCGCAAGGACTTGGCCCCCTGCTCGCCCATGACCCATGCGAGCGCGTCGACGACGTTGGACTTCCCGGAGCCATTGGGTCCGACGATGCACGTGATGCCCGGCTCGAGCTGGAGCGACGTGGCGGATGCGAAGGACTTGAAGCCCTTCATCGTCAGGCTCTTGAGATACACGTCTGGTGAGCTCCCCTGGTCGGCACTCCCGGTCACACCCCGGAGGTCGTTCGCTGTCACGCCGGCAGGTCGCGACGGTCGATCATCGCAGGGGAAGTACAGCAGGCAGCCTACCCCGCGGCGTGGGTCGGCCCTGGCATTGCCGGACCGTGCGGCGGGCTGGGAAGGAAGGTCGGCTCAGACCGGCTGCATCGAGCCGTCGAAGACGTGGACGGCGGTGGCCGCGAGGGCGTCGTTCTCGGTCTGGAGCCGGAGGATCTGGTCCTCCAGGTCGGCCACTCGCTGCTTGAGCCGGCGGTTCTCGGCGGTGAGCTGGGCCGCGATACGGGGGTCGGTCGCACTCACATGTCCGAAGAGCGCCTTGGCCATGGGTTATCCCTTCGTGGGGGCTTGTGTGGACCCGAAAACCACAGGTCAGTGGCCGATTGGTCCGTCGTCAAGGGTCGCACGCGAGCGAGGCCCCGGTCAATGTTTCGGGCGTGTTGCACGGCGTGTCAAAGGGTGTGCTCGATCACACCACCCGGCGGACGCGGGGGCGAGGCTGGCACGACGGGCAGAAGTAGGAGGAGCGGTTCATGAAGGCCGACCGCACGATGGGAGTGCCGCAGCGACGGCAGGCCTCTCCCTCACGCCCGTAAACCTCCAGTGAGCGCTCGAAGTAGCCGCTCTGGCCGTTGACGTTCACGTACAGCGAGTCGAAGGAGGTGCCGCCCTGCGCGAGTGCGCCGGCCATCACCCCCGTGACGTCGGAGAGCAGCCCGCGCACCTGGGCTCGGGTCAGCCGGGAGGCGCTGCGGTCCCCGTGAATGCGCGACCGCCACAGCGACTCGTCGGCGTAGATGTTGCCGATGCCGGACACCGTCGACTGGTCGAGCAGAACCCGCTTGACCGCCGAGGACCTGCGGCCGATGAGCTCGCTCGTCCGAACGGGGTCGAAGGCGGGATCCATCGGGTCCAGGGCAATGTGCGCGATCTCGGCCGGAAGGTCGGCGCCTCCCGGACTGAGCGCCAGCCCACCGAACATCCGCTGGTCGACGAAGCGCAGCTGCGTGCCGTCGTCGAGTGTCATCCGCAGACGCAGATGCCGCTCGTCGTCGGATCCTGGCTCCCGGACGAGGAACTGGCCGCTCATGCCCAGATGGGCGAGGAGGGCGTCGTGATCGTCGAGACCGAGCCAGAGGTACTTGCCGCGGCGGCGGGCGGCAGTGACCCGTCGCCCCGCGAGAGCGGCTTCGAAGTCGGCCACTCCGGCCAGGTGCCGACGCACCGGCCGCGGGTGGAGCACCTCGACGCGGGTGAAGCGGCGGCCGACGACGTGGGCTTCCAGGCCCCGTCGGACAACCTCGACCTCAGGGAGCTCCGGCACGTCAGGAGGGCATCTCGATGCCGCCGCCGTAGGTCTCGACCAGCGCACGGTAGGCGCTCTCGGCGGCCTGCTGCTCGGCCTCCTTCTTCGAGCGACCGGAGCCCATGCCGAACTCGTCCTCGCCGACACGCGCCTGCGCGGTGAACTCCTTGGCGTGGTCCGGGCCGGTCGCGGTGATCAGGTACTCCGGAGAGCCCAGGGAGTGCTCTGCGGCGAGCTCCTGGAGGCTGGTCTTCCAGTCCAGCCCGGCGCCCAGAGAGGCGGCCTCCTCCATGAGCCCGTCGAAGAGGTGGTGCACGACCTCGTTGGCGGCCACGAACCCGCCGGACAGGTAGACCGCACCGATCACTGCCTCGACAGTGTCGGAGAGGATGGACGCCTTGGACCGGCCGCCCGTCGTCTCCTCCCCGCGCCCCAGCTTGATGTGCGGCGCCCAGCCCGATCGTCCGGGCGACCTTCGCGAGGGCCCGGGCGTTGACCACGGCGGCACGCAGCTTGGCGAGTCGGCCCTCCGAGAGGGTGGGATGACCGCGGAAGAGCGCCTCGGTAACCACGACCCCGAGGACGGAGTCGCCCAGGAACTCGAGCCGCTCGTTGGTGGGCAGCCCACCGTTCTCGTAGGCGTAGGAGCGGTGGGTCAGGGCGCGGTCGAGCAGCTCGGCGTCCAGAGTCGGGTCACCGAGCGCGGCGCGCAGGCCGTCGTACGACGCCTCGCCCATGCCGGAGGGGTTCAGAGAACCTGGCGACGCTCGGACCGGGCGCCGTACTGACCGCACTCCGGGCAGGCCCGGTGAGGCAGGTGCTTGGAGCCGCAGGCCGGGTTGGCGCAGGTGACCAGCGACGGCGCGCTGGCCTTCCACTGCGACCGGCGGTGCCGGGTGTTGCTACGCGACATCTTCCGCTTCGGAACAGCCACGGGGTCACTCCTCTTCCAGGCCGGTCGCCCGGCTGTCGTCGCTCGTCGCTGTCCTGGGACAGCCGCTGCAGTGCCGCCCATCGGGGGTCGACCGCAGCGTCGTGCTCGTGACCGGGGTCATCGGCGAGCCGCGCCCCGCAGTCGGGGCACAGGCCCGGGCAATCCTCCCGGCACAGTGGCTGGAACGGCAGTGCAAGCACTACCGCATCCCGCAGCTGAGGCTCGAGGTCGAGCAGGTCGCCCTCCAGCCGGCTGGCGCCCTCCGTCTCGTCCTCGTCAGCCGCGTCGTGCGAGTCGTCGTAGAGGTACAGCTCCTGGAACGACACCTCGATCTGGTCGTGGATCTCGTCCAGACACCGCACGCACTCACCGACGAGCTCGGCGCGAGCCGACGCGGTGGCCAGTACCCCCTCGACCACCGCCTCGAGCCTGATATCGAGCTCGACGGGTGAGCCTTCGGGAACACCGAGCACCTCGATGCCGAGGTCCGCCGGAGCGGGGACGGTCCGGGTCAGCTCTCGCTGTGACCCCGGGCGGCGTCCGAGCTCGCGGGTGTCGAGCACGAGCGGCGCTCTCGGGTCGAGACGCACGTTCCGCTCCGTCCGATGAACCTCGATGGATCTCCCGGTCCTCCCCGGGGGGAAGGCCGTCGACAAGAGTACCGGCCGCGCGCGTCCCCGGCCAAACCCGGAGCAGTGCCTCGCCCGGGGCCTGGCCCCGCGTCGGGCTAGTGCCGGCCGTGGGTGTCCGGGAGCTGGATGCTGTCGACCTCGTCGGATCCCGAGAGAGTCCAACGCGGACCGGCCCAGGAGCCGCTCGCGACCCCGGCGGACCGCCTCCAGCGTCCGCTGCAAGCGTGATCTCGAAGTTGGCCAGCTTGCCGTCGACGTAGTCGTCGGCGTCCTTGCGCAAGCCCTCGGCCTCCGCCAGGGCATCCGCCACGATCCGCTCGGCCTCCCGCTTGCCGTGCTTGAAGACTTCGGAGTCGGACGTGATCCGCTCACGCTCCCGCTCGGCCTGAGTGATCATGGCAGCCACGACCTGCTGGCCCTCGTCGATGACCGACTCCTGGCTCGCGACACGAGTGTCGCGACTCTGCCAGGGCGTGTTCCACGGCTGCTGCAAGCTCGTCGACCATGCGCCGACAGCTCGGACCTGTTGACCATGACCGAAGCGGACATCGGCATGGACTTGGCTCTCGCGACGTACTCCCGGATCCGGTCCAGGCGCTCGGTGACCGTGCGTTCGCCCGTGTAGCCGGTGCGTGCCGCGCGACCGGCGAGACCCCGTTGTCATCCATGTGCATTCCCCCGCCCTCCATCCACCTGGCCCAGCTTCGTGCGCAGCGGCCCGACCACATTGGCCGGAACGAGCCTACTGACGTCTCCTCCGTAGGACGCGACCTCCTTGACCAGGCTGGATGCGAGGAACGAGTGCTCCGGGCTGGCCGGCAGGAAGACGGTCTCGACCGGCGCGAGGCTGGAGTTCATCTGAGCCATCTGCAGCTCGTAGTCGAAGTCGGTCACCGCACGCAGGCCCTTGACGATGGCGCAGATGTCGTTGGCCTGGCAGAAGTCGGTGAGCAGGCCCTGGAACGAGGCCACGGAGACGTTGGGGAACGGCGCGACGGCCTCACGGATCATCGCCATGCGCTCCTCGGGGGTGAACAGGCGGGACTTCGAGGCGTTGACGCCCACGGCGATGACCACCTCGTCGAACAGCGCCGAGGCGCGGGCGATGATGTCGATGTGCCCGTTGGTGACGGGATCGAACGATCCAGGGCAGGCGGCTCGACGCATCGGACTCCTTGCTCCTCTGTTCCCGGCTGGTGCCCGGGCAGGCCCCCGGCTGGCTCTCTGCTCTCTACCGGCCCGGCAACCGCCGTCGTGGCGGCGACCGCGTACCACACAGCGGTTTCACCGTACTTCCTCACCCGGACTCCCGTCACTGTGGCGGGCCACACCACCGCCGGGCCACGCGCCGACCGCTCGACCACCAGCAGAGCACCGGGAGCGGCCCAGCCGTGCACGACGAGGTCGGCCCCAAGCAGGTCCGACAGGGCCTCGCCCGACCAGGGCGTACGGCGGGTCGGCGAACACGACGTCGTAGGGAGCGACGGGTGGATGGACACCAGGAAGCGCTCGACGGCGAGCGCGACGACGTCGCACCCGGACATCCCGAGCTCGTCGCAGTTGCGCCGGATCAGGGCCGCCGCCCGCCGGTCCTGCTCCACCATCGTGACGTGGCCCGCTCCGCGCGAGCGCGCCTCGATCCCGATGGCGCCGGACCCGGCGAAGAGGTCGAGGAAGCGCAGCCCGGTGAGGTCGCCGAGCTCGGACTGCAGCGCTGAGAAGAGGGCCTCGCGAACCCTGTCCGCGGTAGGACGCGTACCGGTGCCGGGGGGAACGCGGATCCTGCGCCCCCCGGCGGATCCCGCGATGATCCGAGTCATGTCTTGTCGAGGAACTCGACGAGCGTGGAGTCTTCGAGGGCCGCGACAGCCGTCGCGAGGTCGGGGTGCTCCACCAGGTGAGGGTCCCGCGCAACGATGTCCGACGCAAGATCGCGAGCCTGCTGAATCACCTGCTCGTCGCGGAGCACCGACAGCAGCCGTAGTGTGCTGTGGGAGCCGGACTGGCTGGTGCCGAGCACGTCACCCTCGCGACGTTGCTCGAGGTCGATCTGTGAGAGCGCGACACCATCGACGGTGGAGGCAACAGCCTCGAGGCGACGCCGGGCCGGTGACCCCGGATCGGTGGACGTCACCAGGAGGCAGAGGCCGGGGTGCCCCCCGCGGCCGACCCGGCCGCGGAGCTGGTGCAGCTGCGACACCCCGAAGGCATCCGCGTCCATGACCACCATCGCCGTCGCGTTGGCGACGTCGACCCCGACCTCGATCACCGTGGTCGGCGACCAGGACGTCCAGATCGCCGGCCGCGAAGCGGCGCATCACGGAATCCTTCTCCTCGGCGGCAGCCTGCCGTGCAGCACGGCCACACGCAGCCCGGCGAGCGGCCCCGCGGCGAGCTCCTCGTAGAGCGCCTCCACGCCCGCGCGGGTCGGCTCGGCGCCGGCCGGAACCGGCTCGGTCGTCGGTCAAGGGTGTCGTCGCTCTGCCCGCCGGAGATCCGCGGGCACACGACGTAGGCCTGGTGTCCCTTGCCGACCTCCTCGACAAGCCGCTCCCAGATCCGACCGCCCCATGCCGGGTGCTCACCCGAGGGGGACCACGGTGGTCTGGATCGGCGCACGACCGGCGGGTAGCTCGATGAGCGAGGACACGTCGAGGTCGCCGAACACCGTCATCGCGATCGTGCGCGGGATGGGGGTCGCGGTCATGACCAGCACATGGGGGCGGTCACCCGGCCCGGTCGGTGAGCGCGGCCCGCTGCTCCACTCCGAAGCG
The DNA here is from genome assembly GCA_963805655.1 of uncultured Actinomycetota bacterium. Taxonomy (GTDB): domain Bacteria; phylum Actinomycetota; class Actinomycetes; order Propionibacteriales; family Nocardioidaceae; genus CAWDVB01. The sequence goes on from CAWDVB010000002.1 coordinate 321,034, forward strand.
ATGCTGCTCGTCGACGACCAGCAGACCGAGATCGGCGAACTCGACCGCATCCTGCAGCAGTGCGTGGGTGCCGACTCACGATCCCGGCCGCCCCGAGGCCACATCGAGCAGGGCCTCCCGGCGTGCCGCGGCGCCCAGCGATCCGGTCAGCAGCGTCACCGACGTCGCCTGGTCGGCTGCCCCGAGCGTGCCGGCTCCCGCCAGATCCCCGAGCATGGACGTGATGGACCGGACGTGCTGCTGGGCCAGCACCTCGGTCGGCGCGAGAAGGACGGCCTGACCGCCGGAGTCGACGACGCGCAGCATGGCGCGGAGCGCGACCACCGTCTTGCCGGAGCCGACCTCGCCTTGAAGGAGCCGGTGCATCGGCCGGTCACGGGCGAGGTCGCCGAGGATCGCGTCGCCGATCTCACGCTGTCCGCGGGTCAGGGTGAACGGGATCCGCTGCGTCGAATGCGTCCAGCAGCCCTCCCGCGCTGCCGACGCGAGGGACGGCGCTCTGATGCTCGAGCAGGAGCCGGCGGCGAGCCAGGACCGTCTGCGCGACCAGCGCCTCGTCAAGCTTGAGCCGGGCGAGCGCCGCCTCGTGCTCGGCCACGGTCGAGGGTCGGTGGATGTGCTCCAACGCCGTGCGGAACTGCAGCAGCCCCGCGTCCTGTCGGACCTGGTCGGAGAGCAGCTCGGGGACGTCGTCTCCGAGCATGTCGAGGGCCACGGCGACGACTCGCTCGAGCTCCCAGGACGTGACCGACTTGGTCGCCGGGTAGATGGGGCGCAGTGGGCTGAGCTGGGCGAGGGCGTCCGCGGCCCGATCGGGGTCAACCTCGTCGTACGTCGGATGGATCAGCTCCCAGCCGCCGCTGCGCCGGCTCCACCCCACCTTCCCGGCGAACATCACGGTCGCCCCGGGGTGCAGCACCCCGACCCGCCAGTCCGCGGTGTGCTGGCGCTTGTCGAAGAAGGTCATCTGCACGGGGGTGTCACCGACCATGCGCGGTCACGACGACCCGGAAGGCGAGCCGGCCGGTGCGCCGGTCCTTGTACGGAGCGCACGTCGGAGGACCGCACCTCGGCGATCATCGTCTGGTACTCGCCGTCCACGAAGTCACCGGCGTCGGAGGTCTGCCCGCGAGGCGATGAAAGTACGCGGGTAGTGCTGGAGCAGCTGGCCCACCGTCTCGATCCCGAGTCCCTTCACCAGCTTGGTCGAGCGGCTGCCCGCCACCGCGCGCAGCGGACTGTCCCAGCCCAGCATCACTCCACCCCGACGAGCAGGGGATAGCGCTCCTGCCGGCCGCGGTAGGTGACCACGTCGACGCTCGGGTGAGACACGGAGAGGTACTCCGCGCATCGGGCGGCGAGCTCCTCGCCCTCGCTGCCCGGACACCAGCGTCACCAGCTCGCCACCTCCGCCGAGCATCCGCTCCAGCACCTCGACGGCGACACCGTAGAGATCGTCGCCGACGATCACGAAGTCGCCCTCCACAGCGCCCAGCACGTCGCCCGGCTCGACCGGCCCCCGCTGGTGAACGCCTGCTGGGCGGCGACGGTGACCGCGCCCGGACCGGGCGTGCCGGGCGGCGGCGGTCATCTCCACCAGGTCGTGGTCGAAGGCACGTCCGGGATCGTGCACGGCGAGCGCGGCAAGGCCTTGCACCTGGGCGGTTGGTGGGGACGACCGACACGCGCAGCCCGTGGTCCTCGACCGCGGTCCGCGCGGCGGCCTCGGCGGCGGGGAGCACGTCCCGGTCGTTGCTGAGCACGATCACCTCGCGGGTCCCCGCGCCGCGGATCGCCTCCAGGATCTCCCCGGTGGAGGGACGACCGGCGACCTTCTGGGTCACTACGATCGCGCCGGCCTGGTCGAACAGCTCGGCGAGCCCGTCGCCGTAGGCGATCGCCACGACGCTGCGCGCCGGGCCGGCTGCGTCGACGCCGCGGGCGCCGACGGGGGGCTCCTCGGCGCAGACCATGGCCTGCTCCGCGAAATGGGTGACCCGGATGCGGTGCGGGACGGCCCGCCTCGACGCCGGCCTCGATGGCCGCACCGACATCGTTGACGTGCACGTGGACGTTCCAGGTCGCTTCACTGCCCACGACGACCAGCGAGTCCCCGAGCTTCTGCAGGGTCGCGTCGCAGGTCGGGGATCCGTTCGTCGGAGGCGTCCAGGAGGAACATCACCTCGTACGCCGGGGCGGGGCGGCGACGCCGGCTCCTCGGCGGGACGTGGGCTCGGACCACCGCTGTCGCGGGGTCGTGCGCGCGCGTCGCTCAGCGGCCGACGGCCGGTCAACGAGCGCTCGGCCGCCTCCAGGATCACGCAGAGGCCCCGGCCGCCGGCGTCGACCACACCGGCACGGCGAAGGACCTCGAGCTGCTCGGGGTGCGCGCCAGGGCGTCCTGCGCCGCCTCTCCGGCGGCCCGGACCACCCGGAAGACGCTGGCAGTCCCATGTCCTGCTGGCCCCTCCGCGGCCTCCGCCGCCTTGCGTGCGACCGTCAGGATTGTCCCCTCGACCGGCTCCCCCACGGCGGCGTAGGCGGCCTGCGCCGCGGCTCTCATGGCCTGCGCGATGGAGCTGCTCCATCGGACTCGACATCGCATGGCACCGCTGAGCAGTCGCTGGAAGAAGGCGCCCATGAGCTGGGAGGCGATCACTCCGGAATTGCCCCTCGCGCCCAGCAACAGGGCACGCGTGTACTCGGCGGCCATCCGGACCGGGTCGTGCCGCCTCCAGCTCGAGGAGCGCGCTGTGGGCCGCCTCGAAGGTCAGGAAGAGATTGGTCCCGGTGTCTCCGTCGGGGACCGGATAGACATTGAGCGCGTCGATCTCCTCACGCGCGTCGGCAAGCGCCGAGACCACCGTCTCCGAGAACGTCGAGCAGCCGCCCGCCGTCGAAAGGCTCGGCAGCACTGCGCTCCATCGCCCACCTCCGCCACAGGGAACTCCTGACCTTGAGTCACCCTAAGGCCAGGGACTCCAGCCAGGCCCGGTGCAGGTCGGCGTAGTGTCCCGCTCCGCCGGCGATCAACCCCGCCGGGTTGCCGTCCTCGACGATCCGGCCGTCCTCCATGACGAGGACCCGGTCGGCGATCTCCACGGTCGAGAGCCGGTGAGCGATGATCACCGCGGTCCGTCCCGCCAGGACGGTGCGCAGCGCGCGCTGCACCAGGCGCTCGGAGGGGATGTCGAGCGAGGAGGTCGCCTCGTCGAGGATCAGGACGTCCGGGTCGGCCAGGAACGCGCGGGCGAACGACACCAGCTGCCGCTGTCCGGCGCTGAGCCGCCCTCCCTGGTTCGCCACGTCTGTGTCGTAGCCCTGCGGCAGCGCGGCGATGAACTCGTGGGCGCCGATGGCCCGGGCCGCCGCCTCGATCTCGCCCCGGGTCGCTTCCGGCCGGCCGAACCGGATGTTGTCGGCGACCGTGCCGGAGAAGAGGTAGTTCTCCTGGGTGACCATCACGATCGAGCGACGCAGGTCGGCGGAGGACAGGTCGCGCAGGTCGGTCCCGTCGAGCGTGACCCGCCCCGCGGACGGGTCGTAGAGCCGCGTCGCGAGCTTGGCGATCGTGGTCTTGCCCGCTCCGGTCGCGCCGACGACAGCCAGGGTCTGACCGGCCGGGATCACCAGGTCGAGGCCCGGAGAGAATGGGCCGGCCGTCGACGTAGGCGAAGTCGACGTGCTCGAACCGGACCTCTCCCCTCGCCGTCGTCAGCGGCAGGGGGTCGGTGGGCTCGGGGACATCGGGGGCGAGCTCCAGGACGCCGGCCAGCTTCTCGAGGGCCGCGGAGGCCGACTGGAACGTGTTGTAGAACTGCGAGATCTCGGTCATCGGCTCGAAGAACTGGCGCAGGTAGAGCAGGAAGGCCGCCAGCGTCCCGACGGTGACGTCGCCCTGATAGGCGCGCCAGCCGCCGTAGAGCAGCACGACGCCGATGGTGACGTTGCCGATGAGCCGGATCCCCGGCATGAACCAGGCGACCAGCCGGAACGCGGCGAGGTTGGCCCTGCGGTACTGGTCGTTGACGTCGTCGAAGATCTCCTGGTTGCGCGGCTCGCGACGGAAGGCCTGGACCGCGCGAATGCCACCCATCGACTCGACGAAGTGCACGATGACGAGTGCGACCTTCTCTCGCGTGACCCGATAGGTCTTCGCCGACTGGCGACGGAACCAGTTGGTCAGCCAGGCGAGGAACGGCCCGCAGAGCAGTGCGACGAGTCCCAGCCGCAGGTCGAGCGTCAGCAGGATCACGGCGGTGCCGACCAGGGTGAGCCCGGCAGTGACAAGTCCGTCGAACCCGGTCTCGAGCATCTCGTAGATCGCGTCGACGTCGGAGGTCTGCCGGGAGATCACCCGGCCGGAGGTGTATCCGTCGTGGAAGGCGACGCTGAGTCGCTGGAAGTGGTTGAAGACCCGACGGCGCAGGACGTAGAGGACGGACTGGCCGATCCTGCCCTGCATGACCAGGAAGCGGTTGCGCGAGACCGCTTGGGTGATCGTGGCGCCGACGAGCACGGCGATCACCACGATCATCGGCCGGAGGTCGTCACGCTGGGTGATCGGCGGGATCCCGGAGTCGATGCCCACCTTCACGAGGTACGGGATGGACAGCCGGGACACGTTCTCCACCAGGACGAGGCCGACCAGCACCATCAGGGCCCTGCGGTGCGGCGCCAGCAGCTCGCGCAGCAGCCGCCGTGACCCGCCCCCGAGACGAGCCGAGGTCATCCGCTCCGCAGCCTCGTCGGCGTCGACCTTCGCGACCCCGCGCCAGCCCGTGGGGCGGCCCTCCTGCTCGTCCGTGGTGGACCTGTCCGTCGACGACGCGCTCATCGGGAGACTCCCGCCGCATGCGTGTCCTCGTCGGCCTCGGCCGCCAGCAGCCGCTCGTACGCCGGGACGGTGGCGAGCAGCTCGCGATGGGTCCCGACGTGGGTGATCGTTCCGTCCTCCAGCAGGGCCACCTTGTCGGCGAGCAGCACCGTCGAGGCCCGGTGCGCGACGATCAGCCCGGTCGCGTGTGCCAGCACCGAGCGGAGAGCCTCCTCGACGAGGGCCTCGGTGTGGACGTCCAGCGCCGACAGGGTGTCGTCGAGGACGAGGACCTTGGGGCGCGCGAGCACGGCCCGCGCCAGCGCCAGCCTCTGACGCTGGCCCCCGGACAAGGCGAGCCCCTGCTCGCCGATGCGGGTCTCCAGGCCCCACGGCAGATCGCGGACGAACTGAGCCTGGCTGGTCTCGAGTGCCTCCCAGACGTCCTCCTCGGGGGCCGAGACGCGCCCGAGGGTGATGTTCTCCCGCGCGCTCATGGAGAACAGCGTCGGGTCCTCGAACGCGGTGGCGACGAGGGACCGCAGATGGGCCAGCTCGAGGTCGCGCACATCGACGCCGTCGATCGTGACCCGACCGCCGGTGACGTCCCACAGCCGCGGCACCAGAGCGGTGAGGATCGTCTTGCCGGACCCGGTGGCGCCGACCAGAGCCACGGTCTCGCCAGGCGCGATGTCGAGGTTCACGTCGCGCAGCACCAGCTCGTCGGGGCTGTCGGGGAACGCGAAGTCCACGTGCTCGAACCGGAGATGCCCACGGGGCTGCTCGATCGTGGCCGACCCGCCCACGATGGCGGGCGTCGTGTCGAAGATCTCCAGCACCCGGGCGGCCGAGGTCATGGCCTCCTGGGCCATGGCCAGGATCACCCCGAGGGACGACACCGGCCAGACCAGCGACAGCAGCAGCGTGATGAAGGCGACCAGCTCGCCCGTGGTGAGCGCACCGCGAGCCACCCCCATCGCGCCGGTGAGCAGCACGACCACCACGGCGGCGTTCGGGATGGCCTCCAGGAAGGTCCAGAAGCGGGACGAGAGATGCACCTTCTCGATGCTGGTGTCGTAGAGGGCTCGGGCTGCCTCGTCGTACTGCTCGGCCACGTGCTCGGCACGGCCGAACGACTTGATCACGCGGATGCCGACCGCGCCCTCCTCGGCCAACGTGGCCAGGTCGCCCTGCTGGTCCTGGACCCGGCGCGAGACGACGACGTACGACCGCTCGAAGCGCATCGACAGCCAGATGATGGGGATGGCGGTGGCCGCCACGACCAGCCCCAGGGGCCAGTACATGTGCAGGAGGACCGCGATCGTCACGGTGAGCTGGACGAGGTTGATCAGAAGGAACAGCATCCCGAACCCGGCGAACCGGCGGATCGACGACAGGTCGGTGGTAGCTCGTGACAGCAGCTGACCGGACTGCCATCTGCTGTGGAAGCCCATCGGGAGGCGCTGCAGGTGCGCATACAGGTCGCGCCGCAGGGCCGTCTCGATGCGGAGCACTGCGTTGCTCTGCACCCAGCGCCGCGCCCACACGAGGACGGCCTCCAGGACGCCGAGCAGAAGCGCCAGCAGTCCGAGAGGGAGGAGCCCGCTCGGGGGTCGTGACGAGCGATGGGGCCGTCGATGATGGCCTTGGTGACGAGGGGGATCCCGATCGTCAGCCCGACCGCGCCGAGGGCGGCGACAGCCATCAGCGACATCGCCCAGGCATGGGGACGCAGATAGCCGCGCAATCGCCAGAGCGCGTGGACCCGAGCAGCAGGCTGGGTCGGACCGGATGGGGCGGAACCGGCCGCGCGAGAGCGGCCCTGACGGCGGGGAGTGGGAGGTGATGACATGCTTGCTCCACCCTAGAGCGGGCCTGGGACGATTGGCATCTTGATAACCCGGTCCGGTACGCTGGTGCGGTTGCCCGCTACGGGCGCACCCACTCATACGTGTGCACGATCCAACTGTTCTATTCGATCCAGGAGTTCACGGTGGCTGCCGTCTGCGACATCTGCGCCAAGGGCCCGGGCTTCGGTAACAACCGGCCCTGGTCCCGGAAGATCACCAAGCGCCGCTTCAACCCGAACATCCAGCGCGTCCGCGCGACGGTGAACGGCGCCCCGAAGCGCCTCAACGTCTGCACCGGGTGCCTCAAGTCGGGCAAGGTCACTCGCTGACCCCAGCGCATCGATCAGAGGGCGTCACCGCTACGGTGACGCCCTCTGTTCTTCTCTGCTCAGGTGGGCTCGGGCGAACCTAGGCGAAATGGTCGTGCCCCGCGGGGCCGTCGTAGGGCTCTCCCGACACGGTGATCCCGGCACCTTCGAGGACCCTCCCGATCACGGCCCACCCGTCCGGCACGGAGCCTTGGGGGAAGGTGGCCGCCAGGGCGTGGTCGTCGCCGCCGGTGAGGACGAAGCTCAGCGCGTCGGCGCCGACGGCTGCCGCGACGGCGGCAAGAGGCTCGGGGATCTCCCCCAGCGAGGACGGGTCGATGTCGATGTGCACTCCGCTGGCCGACGCCACGTGGCCCAGGTCGGCGAGCAGTCCGTCGGAGACGTCGACCAGCGCGGTGGCCCCCGCATCGAGCGCCTGCGGCCCTGCGGCGTACGGCGGGGAGGGCCGGCGGTACGCCTCGACGACTGCGCGCGGCGAGCGGAAGCCCCGCCCGAGCACAGCCAGCCCGGCGGCCGCCCACCCGAGGCGACCGGTCAGGGCGACCTGATCACCGGCGCGGGCGCCGGACCGGAGCACCGGGGGCCCGGCGCAGGTGCCCACCGCCGTCACCGCGATCACCACCGAGTCGGAGCGGGTGACGTCGCCGCCGACGATCTCGGCACCGACCAGGGCGGCTTCCTCGACCATGCCGGACACCAGATCGAGCACCCACGCGACGGGCAGGTCACCGGGTACTCCCAGCCCCACGGTCAGCGCGGTCGTCGTCCCACCCATCGCGCTGAGGTCGGCAAGGCTGCGGGCCGCCGCGCGGTGCCCCACGTCCACGGCCTCGACCCAGTCGCGCCGGAAGTGACGGCCCTCCAGGAGCATGTCGGTGGACACCAGCACCCGCCCGGTGAGGTCCAGCACCGCGGCGTCGTCCCCGGGTCCCACGACGGCCGCGCCGTGCGCCGGGAGGGCAGCGCGGATACGGTCGATGAGCCCGAACTCACCCACCTCCGAGACGGTCTGCTCGCTGGCCATTCCCCCATTCAACCGGACGGGCGACCGCGAGTTCCGGCTCCCTCGCCGGACGCGGTAGGTTGGCCACATCGGCGCAGTTCCTGACCTATCCGCGAGGAGCGCAGCATGACGGTGCAGGCATACATCCTGATCCAGACCGATGTCGGAAAGGCTGCGGAGGTCGCCGCGGAGATCGCCGGGGTGGCCGGAGTCACCAAGGCGGAGGACGTCACCGGCCCCTACGACGTGATCGTGCGGGCGGAGGCCTCCAACGTCGACGAGCTGGGCAAGCTCGTCGTCGCGAAGGTGCAGGCCGTCTCCGGCATCACGCGCACCCTGACCTGCCCGGTCGTGCACATCTGAGCCTCCCGGCCCGACCCTTCCGACCCGTGCGACGGCGCCCCGGTCCTGCCACCGTGGGCGCCGTCGTCATGCTCGGGCTCCTCTCCCCACTGCTCGGCGCGTGCGGCGGCCCGGCCACGGTCTCGGTGACGCCCGCCACGCCGACCGGTACTGCGCTCTCCCAGTGCCAGGAACTGGTCCAGGCACTGCCCGACACGGTGTCCGGCCAGGCACGGCGTGAGGTCCAGCCGGACATCGCCACCACGGCAGCCTGGGGCGACCCCGCCATCGTGCTCCGGTGCGGTGTCGGCAAACCGAAGGACTTCCACGAGGCGTCGCCCTGCACGACCGTGAACAACGTCGACTGGTGGGTGCCGCTGGACTGGCCGACGTCGGGCGACCTGGTCATCACCACGGTCGGACGCTCGGTATACGTCGAAGTCAGCATCCCGGCCCGGTACCTGCCCCCGGCGGCCACCATGGCCAACCTGTCGGCGGCGATCTCCTCGACCACCACCGTGATCAAGGCGTGCGTCTGAGTCGCACGATCAGCGCAGCCCCGTCGGACGCTCCATCGCCAGGTTGATCAACCGTTCCACGAGAGCCGGATAGTCGAGCCCGGACGCGGCCCACATCAGCGGGAACATCGACGTCGGGGTGAAGCCGGGCATGGTGTTCAGCTCGTTGACGACGACCTGCCCGTCGGGCAGGAGGAAGAAGTCGACGCGGGCGAGGCCCTCACAGGAGAGCGCATCGAACGCCGTTACCGCCAGCGAGCGGATCCGGTCCGACACGTCGGCGGTCACCTCAGCGGGCACATCGAGCCGGGTGTGCTCCCCCGGCAGGTACTTCGCCGCGAAGTCGTAGAACTCGTGGGACGCGTCGACCACGATCTCCCCGACCACGCTGGCCTCGGGGACTCCCCCACCCACCGTGCCGAGGACACCGCACTCGATCTCCCTGGCCCCGACACCGGCGAAGGACTCCACCACGATCTTGGGATCCCAGCGGTGCGCCTCCTCCAACGCGGTGTCGAGATCGTCGCGATCGCGCACCTTGGTGATGCCGATGCTCGAGCCGGCCCGGGCCGGCTTGACGAACACCGGGTAGCCGAGGGCATCGACCCTTCTGCGCACCGAGCCGGGGTCGGCGCGCCAGTCGCGATCAGTCACCACGACGTACGGCAGCACGGGGATGCCCGCCGCCTCGAGCACCACCTTCATGTACGCCTTGTCCATGCCCACCGCCGAGGAGAGCACACCCGAGCCGACGTAGCGCACGTCGACCATCTCCAGCAGACCCTGAACCGTGCCGTCCTCGCCGAACGGCCCGTGCAGCAAGGGGAAGACCACGTCGACCGCCCCCAGGACCGAGGGGACATCCCCGGCCCGGTGGGCCACGAGGTTGGCCCGGTTCCCGGAGGGGGTGAGGGATACCTCGGCGCGGCCTGCGTCCACCTGCGGAAGGGAGTCGGGGGTCGTGATCTGCAGCCGCTCCGGATCACCCGACTCCAGGACCCAGGTGCCGTCGCTGGTGATGCCGACCGGGATCACGTCGTACTTGGCGGGGTCGAGAACGGCGATGACGCTGCCGGCGGTCACACAGGAGATCGCGTGCTCACTGGATCGGCCGCCGAAGAGGACGACCACGCGGGGACGGTCGGTCATGGTGCTCCGACACTACCCGGGTGCGCGGCGGGCCACCGGGTGCCACGAGCCGGGCAGGATCCGCGCCCTACTGTTGGCTGCATGACGAACCCGCACGCCGCCACCCGGATCGTGAAGGCCGGGCGCCCCGCCCCGGAGCCCGATGCTCCGCTCAACGAGCCGATCACCATGGCCTCCGCGTACGTCGCGGGGGGCGACCTCGAGTACGGCCGGTACGCGAATCCGACCTGGAAGGCGTTCGAGGAGGCTCTGGGGGAGCTCGAGTCGGGCGAGTGCGTCAGCTTCGCCTCCGGGCTCGCCGCGGTCGCGGCCGTGCTGGACCTGGTGCCCCACGGGGGGACCGTGGTCGCCCCGCGCCACTGCTACGGAGGAACGCTCGGCCAGCTCGCCGCCCTGGAGGAACGGGGCCGAGTGCACGTGCGGCTCGTCGACGCGACCGACGAAGCAGCTCTGCACGCCGCGATGACCGGAGCGGCGCTGGTGTGGCTCGAGTCACCGACCAACCCGGCGCTGGAGGTGATCGATCTGGTCGCCGCCATCGACGCAGGACACGGCGCGCAGGCACGGGTGGTCGTCGACAACACGTTCGCCACTCCCCTGGCCCAACGGCCGCTGGAGCTCGGGGCCGACATCGTGGTGCACTCCGCGACCAAGATGCTGTCCGGCCACAGCGACGTCCTCCTCGGTGCCGCCCTCACCGCGGACCCCCAGGTGCGCGACGCGCTCAAGAGCCACCGCGACCTCACCGGCGCCATCCCCGGGACGGTGGAGGCCTGGCTGGCCCTCCGGGGGTTCCGGACCCTGCACCTGCGATTCGAGCGGTCCCAGTCCAACGCCACGATCCTGGCTGATCGACTGAGCCACCACCCGGCCGTCTCCGACGTCCGCTATCCCGGGTTCGGCTCGATGATCTCGATCGTGCTGAACGGCGGTGTGGGGGCCGCCGACCGCCTGTCGGCGTCCACGAGCGTCTGGGTGCATGCCACCAGCCTCGGCGGGGTGGAGTCGACCCTGGAGCGACGCCGCCGCTGGGGTTCCGAGTCCCCCACCGTCCCCGAGGCGCTGGTCCGGCTGTCGGTGGGGATCGAGGACGTCGAAGACCTCTGGGAGGACCTGGAGCGGGCCCTGGGCGAGTGACGTCCGGAGTCAGTACCGCTCGGGCTTCACGGTCCGCGACAGCATCAGCTCCACCATCTCCCGTGGCGACATCTCGCCGGAGACCACGGCGTTCACGGCCCGCACGATCGGCACGTCCACCCCGCTCCTCTCCGCGAGCTCGAGCAGCGAGGACGAGGACTTCACACCCTCGGCCACCTGGCGGGTGGAGCGCACGATCTCCTCGCTGGACATCCCCTGGCCCAGCTTCACGCCGACGGTGCGGTTCCGCGACAGGGGCGAGGAGCAGGTGGCGACCAGGTCACCGACGCCGGCGAGCCCCATGAGCGTCAACGGGTCGGCGCCGAGGCGGTTGGCGAGCCGGGCGATCTCGGCGAGCCCCCGCGTGATCACCGACGCGGTGGTGTTGTCGCCGAAGCCCAGGCCGATGGCGATGCCGACGGCCATCGCGATCACGTTCTTGCTGGCACCCCCGATCTCGCAGCCCACGACGTCGGCGCTGGAGTAGGGCCGGAACGAGGGGCCGTGGATCGCGTCGCGGACCCTCTCTGCGACCTCGACGTCGCTGCAGGCGACCACACTCGCCGCGGGCTCCCGGGCAGCGATCTCCTTGGCGAGGTTCGGCCCGCTCACGACGGCGACGGTGCCGGAGTCGCGTTCGAGCACCTCGGCGATGACCTCGCTCATCCGCTTGAGGGTCCCGAGCTCGACCCCCTTCACCAACGAGATGATCACGGCTTCGGAGGGCACTAGATGTCGCCAGCCGGACAGGTTCTCCCGCAGCACCTGGGACGGCATCGCAAGCACGACGTAGTCGGCGCCGGCCAGGGCCTCGGCCGGGTCGCAGGTCGCCACGATCGACTCGGGCAGCGTTACGCCGGGGAAGTAGTCGGGGTTCTCGTGCTTGGCGTTGATCGCGTCGCACACCTCGTCGCGCCGCGCCCACAGGGTCACGTCGTTGCCCGCGTCGGCGAGGACGAGGGAGAACGCGGTGCCCCACGATCCCCCGCCCATCACCGCGAAACGGGCCATCACCGTCTCCGCTTCTTGTGCGGATTGCCGATCTGCGCCACTCCGGCCTTGCGGGGATCGAACCGTACGGCCGGAGCCTTCTCGCCCCGGATGATCTCCAGCTCGGAGGTGATGGCCGTCATGATCCGCTCGGTCGCCTCGTGGAGGACGTCGTTGGTCAGCGGACGGCCGCGCAGGTCGTCGAGCGGGACGGGCGCCCCGAAGCGAATGTGCATGGTCTTGCGCGGCAGGATCTTGGGCCACTTGGCGTACGGGTAGAGCAGGTCCTGTGCGCCCCACTGGGCGACCGGGATCGACGTCGACCCCGGATGCCAGCGCGATGCGTGCGGCGCCGGTCTTGCCGACCATCGGCCACAGGTCGACGTCCCGGGTGATCGTCCCCTCCGGGATAGACGACGACGATCTTGCCGTCCTGGACGGCCTGGACCGCGCCGTGGAAGGCCGAGGCGGCGTCGCTGGTGAGCCGATGCACCGGGACCTGACCGGTTGCCACGAGAATCTGCCGGACCAGCGGCACCGTGAACAGCGAGTCCTTGGCCAGGAAGCGAGGAAGCCGGCCGTTGTCGACCAGGCAGTGGGCGAACGTGAGCGGATCGATGTGCGAATGGTGGTTCGGCGTCACGATCACGCCACCCTGCGGCGGCAGCCGCTCGACCCCGACCCACTCACGCTTGGTGATCAGCATGAGGATCGGGCGGAGGAGCCCGATGGACAGCCGCCAGGCCCAGCCGAGGTGCTCCCGGATCTTGATCCGCCCTGACATGCAGCCCTCGATTCGTTTCAGTTCACCACGAGACTATCGCCGCCCGGACCTGCTGGCACGAGACGGCCGCAACCGCTACGGGGGCAGCCTGGCAGGATCGAGAGCGATGACGACCACGCAGCCCCGACGGTTCGCGGCCCTGGTGCCGGTCAAGCACGCCGCCCTCGGCAAGTCACGGCTGGCGCCCCTGGGCGACACCGCCCGGCGGCGGCTGGCGTCGACCTTCGCCCTCGACACCGTGGCAGCGTTGCTGGAGTCCCCGTCGGTTGCGCTGGTGGTCGTCGTCACCGACGACCTCGACGTGGCCCGCGCGTGTCAGGCACTGGGCGCACGGGCGATCCCGGACGGCGGGGACGAGCTCAACGAGTGCCTGGTCCAGGCCGCGGCCGAGGTGGTGCGACAGCAGCCGGACCTTGCCCTGATGGCCGTCGTCGGCGACCTACCGACGCTGGACCGCACTGCAGTCGAGCTGGTCGTGGAGAAGTTCGACACCGGTCGGACTGCCTTCGTCGCGGATGCGTCGGGGAACGGTACGACTGTGTACCTCGCCGCGTCCTACCAGGACTTCGAGCCACGGTTCGGGCTCGGCTCTGCGCAGGCGCACCTGTCGTCGGGAGCCCGAGACCTCGGGCTGACCCCGGGCAGCACTGCCCGTGAGGACGTCGACACTCCGGAGGAGCTGGAGCGGGTGCGCGGCCGGCTCGGCGTGCACACCCGGCTCGCCCTCACGCAGCTCGGGATCGACTCCCCGATGTCGCGCCGCCGCTGACGCGGCGGCGCGACATCGCAGTCAGGCCTTCTTCGCGGCCGTCTTCTTGCCGGAGCCTTCTTGGCCGCGGTCTTCTTGGCCGCGGTCTTCTTGGCCGGAGCCTTCTTGGCCGCGGTCTTCTTGGCCGGAGCCTTCTTGGCCGCGGTCTTCTTGGCCGGAGCCTTCTTGGCCGCGAGTCTTCTTGGCCGGAGCCTTCTTGGCCGCGGTCTTCTTGGCCGGAGCCTTCTTGGCCGAAGCCTCGCCCTTGCCGCTCGCCTTCGTGGCAGTCGACTTCACCGTGGAGAGTGTCAGCTTGGGGAGCTTCTTGGCTCCGGAGACGACCGCCTTCAGCTCCGCACCCGGGGTGAACTTCGGGATGGAGGTCTTCTTGGCCTTCACCTTGTCGCCGGTCCGCGGGTTGCGCACCCAGCGCGCCTCGCGTACCCGCTTCTCGAACGATCCGAAGCCGGTGATGGCAACCTTCTCGCCCTTGGCCACCTCGCGCTGGATCGTGTCCAGCACGGACTCCAGCGCGTGCGCTGCCGCCTTGCGGTTGCCTTCGTAGCGAGCCGAGATCGCGTTGATCAACTCAGTCTTGTTCACAGCTGTCCCTTTCATGAGCTGTGGCGCCATGCCGGAGAACCCGGCCTGACGCCACGGTAAGCAATCGGAGGGGCAGTAACAACGACCGAAGGGCCTGATCGCCTTGTGTCGTTGGCAAAGCGGGTTCGAGCCCGAGCGGTCGGCGTTCGCGGTTGACTATCCTCGAACCATGCCGAGCCCCCAACGCCTGAGCCCACCCGACTACTTCGACCGGTTGAGCGACGTCGCGCGCCCGCATCTGGAGACGCTGCGCGAGCTCAGTGTCGCCGCAGATCCGGACCTGGTCGAGACGCTGCACTGGAACCAGCCGGCCTATCTCAAGGACGGCGTCCGGCTCTGGATGCTGCAGTCCTTCACACGGCACTGCTCACTGCGCTTCCCGACGCACCAGTTCGGCCCGCACCGGGACGAGGTGGAAGCCGCGGGCTACGAGTCGGGCGAGGGCTTCATCAAGCTCCCCTACGACCGGCCGCTCCCGGTGGACCTGCTCCGGCGCCTGATCGGCTATCGGCTCGACGAGTTCGCGGCAACGGGCTCGACGTGGAGCACCCGCTGAACCGTCAGTGCAGGGTGACCGGCTTCCAGCTCGGGCGGGACTCCTCGTACGCCTCGATGTCGTCCTCGTGGGAGAGCGTGATGCCGACGTCGTCGAGCCCTTGGAGCAGACGCCAGCGCGTGTAGTCGTCGATCTGGAACGGCGCGGTGAGACCCTCGGCCTGCACGGTCCGGCCCTCGAGGTCGACCACGATCTCGGTCGTCGGATCGGCCTCGATGATCTTCCAGAGCTGTTCCACGACGTCCTGGGACACCTGCGCGGCGAGCAGCCCGGACTTGCCGGCGTTGCCACGGAAGATGTCGGCGAAGCGGCTGGAGATCACGACCTTGAAGCCGTAGTCCATCAGCGCCCAGACGGCGTGCTCGCGCGACGAGCCGGTGCCGAAGTCCGGGCCGGCCACCAGGATGCTGACGCCCTGGAACTCGGGCTGGTTGGCGACGAAATCGGGGTCCTGTCGCCAGGCGGCGAACAGGCCGTCCTCGAAGCCGGTGCGGGTGACCCGCTTCAGATAGACCGCGGGGATGATCTGGTCGGTGTCGACGTTGCTGCGCCGCAGCGGAAGTCCGCGTCCGACGTGACGGGTGAACGAGTCCATGGAGGGCGCTCCTCAGGCGAGGTCGGACGGGCTGGAGAGGGTGCCACGGACAGCCGTGGCGGCCGCGACGGGGACCGAGACGAGGTGGGTGCGACCACCCTTGCCCTGGCGACCCTCGAAGTTGCGGTTGGACGTCGAGGCGCTGCGCTCGCCCGGGGCGAGCTGATCGGGGTTCATGCCCAGGCACATGGAGCACCCTGCACCGCGCCATTCGGCTCCGGCCTCGACGAAGATCTTGTCCAGGCCCTCGGCCTCGGCCTGGAGCCGGACCCGGACCGAGCCGGGGACGACGAGCATGCGGGTATCGGGCGCGACCGTGTGCCCCTTGATCACCTCCGCCGCCAGCCGCAGGTCCTCGATGCGGCCGTTCGTGCATGAGCCGACGAACACCGTGTCGACCTTGATGTCGCGCAGCGGGGTGCCGGGGATGAGATCCATGTACTGCAGCGCCTTCTCGGCAGCGATCTGGTCCGACTCGGACTCGAAGTCCTTCGGCGCGGGCACCACATCGGCGAGGGGTGCGCCCTGCCCCGGGTTGGTGCCCCAGGTCACGAAGGGCGTGACGTCGGCCGCGTCGATCACGATCTCCTTGTCGAAGGTCGCGTCGGGATCGGTGACCAGAGTCTTCCAGTGCGCGAGCGCCGCGTCCCAGTCGGCGCCCTGCGGCGCCTCCGGCTTGCCCTGGATGTAGTCGAAGGTCGTCGCGGTCCGGAGCGACCATGCCGGCCTTGGCGCCCCACTCGATCGACATGTTGCAGACCGTCATCCGGCCCTCCATCGAGAGCTCCTCGATGGCCTGGCCCCGGTACTCGACGATGTAGCCCTGACCGCCACCAGTGCCGGTCCGGCTGATCAGGTAGAGGATCAGGTCCTTGGCGGTGACGCCGTCGTGCAGCGAGCCGTTGACGGTGACGGCCATCGTCTTGGGCCGAGCCTGCGGAAGCGTCTGCGTTGCCAGGACGTGCTCGACCTCCGAGGTGCCGATGCCGAAGGCGATCGCGCCGAAGGCTCCGTGGGTCGCCGTGTGGGAGTCGCCGCAGACGATGGTCATGCCCGGCTGGGTGAGCCCGAGCTGCGGCCCGACGACATGCACGATCCCCTGGTCGAGGTCGCCCAAGGGGTGCAGCCGGATGCCGAAGTCCGCGGCGTTCTTGCGCAGTGTCTCGACCTGGATGCGGGAGACCGGGTCGGCGATCGGCTTGTCGACGTCGAGCGTCGGGACGTTGTGGTCCTCGGTCGCAATCGTGAGATCAGGGCGGCGAACCGGGCGGCCGGCCAGCCGGAGACCGTCGAAGGCCTGCGGCGAGGTCACCTCATGGATGAGGTGGAGGTCGACGTAGAGCAGGTCGGGCTCGCCCTCCGCGCTGCGGACGACATGCTCGTCCCAGACCTTCTCCACCAGGGTCCTGCCCATCCGCGTCTCCTTCGCCCGGCCGACGTCCCACCGTCCCCCATCGTGCGCCGGTTGGCACCTGCAACGAAGGTTGCGTTTCAGGATTTGAGACGTCATTATCAGATGATGGACAACTCTAGCGGTGTCGGAGTCCTCGACAAAGCGGCCCTGGTGCTGACCGCACTCGAGACCGGTCCGGCGACCCTGGCCGGCCTCGTCGCAGCCACCGGCCTGGCCCGGCCGACCGCCCACCGTCTCGCCGTGGCACTGGAACACCACCGGCTGGTGGCCCGGGATCTGCAGGGTCGGTTCGTCCTCGGTCCCCGCCTCGGAGAGCTGGCCGCTGCCGCGGGCGAGGACCGGCTGCTCGCTGCCGCAGGCCCCATTCTGGCGCGACTGCGCGACATCACCGGCGAGTCCGCCCAGCTGTGGCGCCGTCAGGGCGACTCCAGGGTCTGCGTCGCTGCCGCCGAGCGGCCGACCGGTCTGCGCGACACCATCCCGGTGGGCTCCCAGCTGACCATGCGCGCGGGCTCCGCGGCCCAGGTGCTGCTTGCCTGGGAGGATGCCGAGCGGCTCAACAAGGGCCTGCAGCACGCCGCCTTCTCCGCCGCGGTGCTCTCGGCGATCCGCAAGCGAGGCTGGGCCCAGTCTGTCGCCGAGCGCGAGGCCGGGGTGGCGTCGGTGTCCGCGCCGGTCCGCTCGCCGTCGGGGAAGATCATCGCGGCGGTGTCCGTCTCCGGCCCGATCGACCGGCTGACCCGCACGCCCGGGAAGATGCACGCCCCCGCCGTGATCGCAGCGGCCGAGCGGCTCTCGGAGTCGCTGCGTCGTGCCGCGGTCGCCGAGTAGCCCTCCCCGGTCAGAACAACGACTGCTGCTCCAGCTCCAGCAGCGCCTGCTTGCGCTCGACGCCCCCGCCGTAGCCGGTCAGGCTCCCGTCAGCTCCGACCACCCGGTGACACGGGATCACGATCGGGATCGGGTTGCGGCCGTTTGCCAGGCCCACCGCGCGGGAGCCGTGCCCGGTCATGCCCAGGCGCCGCGCAATCTCGCCGTAGGACGTGACCTCGCCGTACGGGATCGCCTGCAGCTGCTCCCACACCCGCCGCTGGAAAGCGGTGCCCTCCGGTCGCAGCGGCAGGTCGAACTCGGTCCGCTCCCCCGCGAAGTACTCGCGCAGCTGGCGCGCCGCGTCACTCAGCAGGGGGTCGTCGTCGGACCGCTCGCCCAGCGGCCGCCCGTCGGCGCGCGCCGCCGCCCACGCCACCGACGTCCGCGGGTTGTCCGGCACGTCGCGGTCCACGAAGTCGATCGCGGTCACGGCCCCGTTGCTGGCGACGACCCACAGCTCGCCGATCGGCGACTCCACCGTGGTCCACATGGCGATCAGCCCTCTCCTTCATCGGTGGGCCGGCCGCCCGCCTCGGCCGGCCAGGTCCACAGGTGCATCACGGCGTAGGAGCGCCAAGGACTCCACCGGGACCCATCCTCCCCCGGGTGACGGTCCCCCATGCGGCGCAGGGCCGCCTTGACGCCCGCGTCGCCCGGCAGGAAGACGTCGGGGTCGCCGAGTGCCCGCAGGGCGATGTAGTCGGCGGTCCACGGACCGATCCCCGGCAGCGCGAGCAGCGATGAGCGCACCAGCCCACGATCCTGGGACCGGTCGAGCGCCAGGGCGCCGCTGTCCAGCGCAGAGGCGAGAGCGGCGAGAGCGGCGATCCGTGCACCGGGCATCGGGAGGTCGCCCGCCTGCAGCCCGGCAAGCGCGGCGGGCTCGGGGAAGACGGTGTCCAGCCCCTCGACGGGGCAGTCCGGCCAGGAGTCGCCGTACGTCGCGGCGAGCCCCGACGCGATCCTGCGGGCGCCGGCGACGGTGACCTGCTGCCCCACGATCGCGCGCACCGCGACCTCGAAGCCGTCGACCTGGCCGGGCACCCGCAGCCCCGGCAGCCGCGACACCATCGGCGCGAGCGCCGGGTCCGCACCCAGCGCGGAGTCGATGGAGACCGGGTCGGCGTCCGCATCGAGGAGGCGACGGCTGCGCTCCACCGCGACGGAGAGATCCCGCATGTCCTGCAGGTGCAGCCTGCATCCCACGAACCCCACCGTCCCTGCCGGCACCGCAGCCGGCACGGTCAAGGACACGGCACCGAAACCGTGCGGCAGCCTCAGCGTCCGCGAGTAGGTGTCGCCGTTCACGGTCTCGACCCCGCCGATCGTGCGGTCCGCCAGGAACCCGACCAGCGCCGACCCTGCGAACGGTCCGCGCACGCTGATCCGCAGCGAGAGGCTGCCCGGCTCCCCCGCCCGCCGGGCGCCTCGCAGCCGCGACGGCGTCGCATCGTAGACCTCGCGGATCGTGGCGTTGAACTGACGGATGCTGGAGAAGCCCGAGGCGAACGCGATGTCGGCGAAGCTCAGAGGCGACGACTCGATGAGCGTCCGGGCGGTCTGCGCACGTCGCGCCCGGGCCAGCGCCAGCGGGCCGGCGCCGAGCTCGGCGGTCACGGTCCGCTCGACCTGCCGCTCGCTGTAGCCCAGGCGGGCCGCCAGGCCACCGACGCCTTCCCGCTCGACGACGCCGTCGGCGATGAGCCGCATGGCACGTCCGGCCACGTCCGCCTTCACGTCCCAGTCGGGCGACCCGGGCATCGCGTCGGGGAGGCAGCGACGGCAGGCCCGGAAGCCGCCGGCCTGCGCGGCCGCGGCGGTGGCGAAGAAGGAGACGTTCCTGCGGTGCGGCGTGCGCGCCGGGCACGACGGCCGACAGTAGATGCCGGTGGTCCGCACGCCGAGGAAGAAGACCCCGTCGAAACGGCGGTCCCGGCCCAGCACCGCGCGATACATCGCGTCCTCGTCCATCACGATCGGCATCCTGCCAAGTCGAGGAAGCCAGGGCTAGCGGGAATCCGACACGGCGATGGAGCAGCACGCACGATGCGTTTTGGTGGCCCCTCAGGCGGACGTGTATTCTTCCGTGGGCTTCGCGAGGAGCTCGATCCCATGGGGTATGGGGTAATTGGCAGCCCGACTGGTTCTGGTCCAGTTAGTCTAGGTTCGAGTCCTAGTACCCCAGCGATGCAGTCGTACGGACACCGTCGATTTGGGCCCTCACCGGGCGCTCGACTACAGTACGACCGCTTCACCCGCCCCCGTTGTGTAGCGGCCTAGCACGCCGCCCTCTCAAGGCGGTAGCGCCGGTTCGAATCCGGTCGGGGGTACAGAAACAGCAGGGCCTCCCATCGGGGGGCCCTGCTGTTTGCGTCCCGGGAGGACTCTGAGCCGGCGCGACCGCCGCAGGCGGTAGACGACCGAGCGAGGAGCGGGGAGCCCACGCTTCCGTGGAAGCTCCCCCGCCGAGCGAGGAAGTGCGGTCGCGCGGAGCGTGACCGCCGCGCCGGTTCGGACCCGGCCGGCAGTACGCCAGCGCGACGGCCGGGTGCCAGCGCGCCCGGCGCGCCGGTTCGGCCCGGTCACGGCCTACACGGGTCGCGAGTCTCCGGGCCGCACCAGACCGGACTCGTAGGCGAACACGACGGCCTGGATCCGGTCGTGCAGGCCGAGCTTGGACAGGACCGCGGCGACGTGCGACTTGATCGTCGCCTCGCCCAGGAACAGCTCAGCCGCGATCTCGGCGTTGGACAGGCCGCGGGCCAGGCCGAGCAGCACCTCCCGCTCGCGAGCCGTGAGCGCCTTCGCCGCCTCCTCGCCGGCGGACGGATCGGGGCGCCGGACGAACTCGGACAGGAGCCGCTTCGTGACGGGCGGGGCGATCAGGGCGTCCCCGGCCGCGGCGACCTGAACTGCTGTGAGCAGCTGCTCGGGAGGAGCGTCCTTGAGCAGGAACCCCGAGGCGCCTGCCCGCAGCGCGTCGTAGACGTACTCGTCGAGGTCGAACGTGGTGAGGATGACCACCCGCGTCGGGGAGTCCGCCACGATCAGCCGGGTCGCCTCGATCCCGTCCATGACCGGCATCCGGATCTCCAGCAGCGCCACGCCTGCGCCGCCACGACGCGTGCTCGTCGACCATCACCCGGCGCAGGTAGGCCATGGGCGCGGCCATGCTCGCGATCCGCTCGCCGTGCCTGCTGGCCCGCACGAACGTCGACTGGAGAAGGTCCTCGGCGTCGGCCAGGTCCCCGGTCAGCATGAGGGCGAGCCTCATCAGCGCGGCGGCGGAGGAGGAGGCGAGCGTCTCCCAGCCCTGGCTCGCGGACCCAGACTCGATGCCGATCACCTCCACGTCTGCCTAGAACAGGCCGGAACGGCGATCTGTGGAGTCCCCCGTCGGATCGGTCAGCGCTCGGAGGACTCCCCCGCCGGTTCCTCGGGAACGCCGGGGGCCACAGCCGGACCCGCCGCCACCCCCGGCATGTCCCCGGCGGGCTGCGGGGTCGCGGTGGTCCAGGCCGGGGCCGGCGGCACGGGTGGCCGGGTGAAGCGGTCGATCTTCATCACCTTGGCCATGAGCATGATGAGGGCGGCGTACACGATCGACTGGGTCAGCGTGACCGGGATGTTCCACCAGTCGATGGAGGAGACGTCCACCGAGGCGCCGAGGTCGCCGAAGAGGATGGCAAGCCCGAAGGCGAGGAAGTTGTTGAGGACGTGCATCGCGATCCCGGCCTCGAGCCCGCCGGTCCGCACCACCAGCCAGGCGGCCACGAAGCCGAACGCGAAGCGGTCGAAGAAGAGCGGGACGTTCTGAGACCCGTGCGCGAGGGCGAAGATCACCGCGCTGCCCAGGATCGCGAACCACTCGTTCTTGAGCAACGCACCGAATGCCTGGACCAGATAGCCGCGGAACGCCATCTCCTCGCCCAGCGCCTGCAGCGGTGTCGTCAGGAGCATGACCAGCAGGAGAAGCACCATCTGGGTGTTGAACGGGTTCAGGTGCGTCCCGACGGACGGATCCCCCGAGGACGGGATGAGGGCAGAGACGATCATCGTGATGATCAGGGTCACGAACGCCATGGCGAAGCTGACCAGCAGGAACGGCCACCGGATCCGTGGCCGCACCGAGGACACCCAGCGAGGCCGGAGCCGGTGCAGCAGCCGGACGAGCAGCCAGACGATCGGCGTGAGCAGCGCGATCGCGACGTTGAGATAGAGCATCCCGGTCACGGGCGCGTTGGTGAGGTTGACCGCGTCCTCCACGCGCTGCTGATAGCTGCCGGTGCCCTCGAAGAGAACCCCGATGAACAGCACCGGAAGAGCCATCACCGGGGCGACCACCACGAAGGACGCCACCAGGGCGAGCAGGCCCACCACCGGGCGCCACCAGCGGTAGCTCCAGGTCCGGTACATCTGGTGGTACGGGGTCGGCTTGTCGTGCGGGTGGACCCGCACGGCAGTTGGCGGCGCGGCCTGCGGCGCGGGCTGCCCGTACGGCGGGGGCGGTGGATAGCCGGGCGGGTACGGCGGCGGATAGGCGCCGTACGGTCCTGGGTACGGCGGCGGATAGGCGCCGTACGGTCCTGGGTACGGCGGCGGATAGGCGCCGTACGGTCCGGGTACGGCGGCGGGACGGGGTATCCCGGCGGGGGTGCGGGCGGGTAGCCCTGCGGCGGCGGCGGGTACCACTGCGGCGGAGCCGGAGGGTAGACGGGATACGTCGGCGGCTGTGCAGGGGGCGCCGGCTGCGCGGGGGCTGCACGGGTCGGTTGCCCGGGGGCTGCCCCGGGGGCTCCTCGGGGGGAGGCGTCGTCACGTGATCACCAGCCGGGCCAGGGAGGTCTCCCGCCCCAGCAGCTCCATCGACTCGAAGAGCGGAGGCGAGATCCGTCGGCCGCTGACGGCCACCCGGACCGGCCCGAACGCGTGGCGCGGCTTGAGACCCAGGCCATCGACCAAGGCGGCGCGCAGGGCCTCCTCGATCGAGGCGGCGTCCCACGTGCCGAGAGCGGACAGCGCGGCGTGCGCCGCGGCAACGACAGCCTTGCCCTCCTCCGTAGCCAGCTGCTTGTCCACCTCGACCGGGTCACGGTGGAAGGCGACCGGGTCGACCAGCAGGAAGCCCAGCATGTCCACGGACTCCCCCAGCGTCACCATCCGCTCCTGGACGAGCGGCGCAGCTGCGAGGAGCAGCCGGCGCTGCGCATCGGTCGGGGTGGCGCCGATGATCCCGGCCGCATGGAGATAGGGAACCATCCGGTCTGCGAGGTCCTCGGTGGAGAGAGCCCGCAGGTGCGTGGCGTTGATCGCCTCGCACTTCTTCAGGTCGAAGCGTGCCGGGTTGGGGTTGACCCGCTCGACCGTGAACGCCTCGACCATCTCCTCCATCGAGAAGATGTCCCGGTCGTCCGCGATCGCCCAGCCGAGGAGGGCGAGGTAGTTCAGCAGGCCCTCGGGAAGGAAGCCCCGGTCGCGGTAGCCGAGCAGGTTCGACTCCGGGTCCCGCTTGGACAGCTTCTTGTTGCCCTGCCCCATGACATACGGCAGGTGACCGAACCGGGGCACCTTGCCGTTGCCGACACCGATCTCGGCGAGGCCGTCGTAGAGCGCGATCTGTCGCGGGGTCGACGACAGCAGGTCCTCACCGCGCAGCACGTGGGTGATCTCCATCAGCGCGTCGTCGACCGGGTTGACCAGCGTGTAGAGCGGGTGGCCGTTGGCGCGCACCAGCACGAAGTCGGGGACGTGCTCGGACTGGAAGGTGATCTCGCCGCGCACCAGGTCGTCGAAGGTGATCGCCTCGTCCGGCATCCGGAAGCGGATCACCGGCTCACGGCCCTGCGACACGAACCTCGCCCGCTCATCGTCGGGAAGGGATCGGCAGTGGCCGTCGTACCCGGGTGTGCGGCCCGCGGCGCGAGCAGCCTCGTTGCGCTCCTCGAGCTCCTCCTGCGAGCAGTAGCAGTGGTAAGCGCGTCCCGCCTCGACCAGCTTCTGCGCGACGTCGGCGTAGATGTCGTAGCGCTGCGACTGCCGGTACGGCGCGTGCGGGCCTCCGACCTCCGGGCCCTCGTCCCAGTCCATGCCGAGCCAGCGCATCACCTCGAGCAGCGTCTCGTAGGACTCCTGCGAGTCGCGGGCCGCGTCGGTGTCCTCGATCCGGAAGACGAAGGTGCCGCCGTGGTGGCGGGCGAAGGCCCAGTTGAACAGCGCCGTGCGGGCCATACCGACGTGAGGTGCGCCGGTCGGAGACGGGCAGAACCGCACGCGGACAGCGGGGTCAGTCACGGGCGACCACCCTGTTGGTCAGTGCACCGATGCCGGCGATGGTCACCTCGACCTCGTCGCCCACCTGCATGGGGCCGACTCCTTCGGGGGTCCCCGTCAGGATGACGTCGCCCGGCAGCAGGGTCATGGCGCTGGACACGTGCGCGATCAGGGTCGGCACGTCGAAGATCATCAGAGCGGTCGAGGCGTCCTGCTTCAAGTCGCCGTTGAGGTGCGTGGTGACCCGCACGTCGAACGGGCTGAGCGTCGTCTCGATCCACGGACCGAGCGGGCAGAACGAGTCGAAGCCCTTGGCGCGGGACCACTGGCCGTCACTGTGCTGGAGGTCCCGCGCGGTGACGTCGTTGGCGACGGTGTAGCCGAAGACGACGTCGGCGAAGCGCTCCTTGGGGACGTCGCGACAGATCCGGCTGATCACGACCGCCAGCTCGCCCTCGTAGTGCACCTCGGAGCTCTGCCGCGGGTAGAAGACGGGGTCGCCGGTGCCGATGACGCTGGTGTTCGGCTTGAGGAACATCAGCGGCTCGCCCGGCACCTCGTTGCCGAGCTCCTCGGCGTGGGCCGCGTAGTTGCGGCCGATGCCGACCACCTTGCTCCGCGGGATGACCGGTGCCAGCAGGCGGACGTCGGCAAGGCGAAGCTCCTGGTCCGTCGGGTTGACCCCGACGTGGAGCGGGTCGCCCTCCAGCACCACGATCTTGCAGTCGTCGTCAGGGATGCCGAACTCGTCGACCTCGCCGGTCACTACGCCATAGCGGGGCTCGTCCCCCGTCGTGAACCTCGCAATACGCACGCCCAGAGCCTATCGGGCCCACCGCAAGGTTGAGTGCCTATCCTCGAACGGTGCAGGAGTTGAGGGAGCGGACCGAGCTCGACGCCACCGCGTGGCGTGCTCGCGCGCGGGCGCACGCAGCCCGCGTCGACCCCTACATCTCGCCGCACCTGGACCGGCGCCGCGGCCACGAGAAGCATCCGGTCGTCGACTTCCTGTTCACCTACTACCACCACCGTCCCGCCGCCCTGCGCCGGTGGCACCCGGGCTTCGGCGTGACGCTCGAGGATGCCGACGAGTACGCCGAGGTGCACGGGTATGTCGTCGAGCGTGGCCGCGCCACCGTCGACCCCTCGCTCCTCACCTCGCGCGTGCCGCTGCTGCGCCAGACCCGTGACCTCCTGGCCGCCACTCTCGACCGCCAGCCCGGCTTCGGATGCTTCGGCCTCCACGAGTGGGCGATGGTCTACCGGCTCGATCCGTCCGAGATCCGGCACGCATCCTGGCCGCTGCGCCTGGGCAGCGAGGGCACCGACGAGGTGGTCCGCAGCCACCGGATCGCCTGCTCGCACTTCGACGCGTTCCGCTTCTTCACCGAGGCGGCCCGCCCGCTCAACACACTGCGACCCGGCCGGGACGACCGCCCCGCGTTCGAGCAGCCCGGCTGCCTGCACGCCAACATGGACCTCTACGGCAAGGTCGCAGTCAGCGTGTCCCCCCTGATCCCCTCCGAGCTGGTCATGGACGCCTTTGAACTCGCGTGGAACGCCCGGGCGGTCGACATGCGTGCCGCCCCCTACGACCTCACCGGACTCACTCTCGATCCCGAGGGCACACCCTGGACACCCATCACCATCGAGACACCCGAGGGCAAAGCGGAATACGCAGCACTGCAGCGGGACATCAGCGAACGAGCGCAGCCCGTACGAGAGGACCTGCTCGCCCGGTGTGAGCAGCTGCTCACGGTCCGTCCGTAGGCATCTCCTCGGGGG
This sequence comes from uncultured Actinomycetota bacterium, assembly GCA_963805655.1. GTDB lineage: Bacteria > Actinomycetota > Actinomycetes > Propionibacteriales > Nocardioidaceae > CAWDVB01. The sequence continues at coordinate 346,796 of CAWDVB010000002.1, forward strand.
CGGCCCACGTCATCCACGCGCCCGGCTTGCGCGCCACCTCACGACCTGCCCGCCCTCGGCGCCGACGGCTATGCGGTCAACAGGATCTTGCCGGTCGCGTGACGCTCGTCGATCTCGCGCAGGGCGGAAGCCGCGTCCTCGAGTCCGTAGGTGCCGCCGATCACCGGCCTTACAGCTCCGGACAGCATGTGCGGGACGAGCGCATCCCACTGGCGGCGAACGTAGCCGGGCTCATCGAGCACGTATGCGCCCCAGCCCACTCCCACGACCGAGGTGTTGCCCAGGAGGAGCCGGTTGACCTTGACGGTCGGGATGTCGCCCGCCGTGAAGCCGACGACGAGGAGCCGGCCGTCCCGCTTCAGGACCCGCAGCGAGTCGATGAAGCGATCGCCTCCGACCGGGTCGACGACGATGTCGACCCCTCCCCGGCCGAGCACCGCGTCCTTGAACCCATCCACGAGCACGTAGTCATCGGCGCCGGCGGCGACGGCGACGGCGCCCTTGGCGTCGGTCGAGGTCACCGCGGTGACCCTGCCCGCACCGAATGCCTTCGCGACCTGGATCGACGCCGTACCGACTCCCCCGGCGGCGCCATGCACGAGGACGGACTCTCCCTGTTCGAGTCGTCCGCGGAGGACCAGGCCGAAGTGGGCAGTCAGGTAGTTCAACGGGATGGCCGCACCCTCGAGGAAGGACACACCCTCCGGGAGGCGGAAGACGAGGTCGGCCGACGCAACGACGAGCTCGGCGAACCCACCGAGCAGGGAGAAGCCGGCGACGCGTTCGCCCTCGGAGAGGTCCGAGTCCGGAGGGGCCGAGACGACCTCACCAGCCACCTCGGAGCCGGGCACGAAGGGCAGCGGAGGCTGGATCTGGTACTTGCCCCGGGACTGCAGCACCTCCGGGAACGAGACTCCCGCAGCCTTGACCTTGATCAGAACCTCGTGCTCGCCCGCCGCCGGCTCCGGCAGGTCGACGACTCGCACCGCTGACGGTCCCTCGTAGGAGGTGATCTGCACTGCACGCATGGCGGCGACTGTAGCCGCCGGGCCACGGCCGAGCGGGGCCGGTCGAGAAGGCTTCCGGATCATCCGGAGGGCGCGACCTCGCCCACCATGCGGCGCCGTCGTGCGACTGAGCCCCGCAGCCCGAGCAGCCGTGGTGCGCGGGACCGCGGGGAGCCTCACTTCGCAGGTGGAAGGCTGCGTCCTCTGCCCACCCAGGGCCCGGCGATCGACGCGAACGGCCTCGTCAGCGCCTCTCGGGGGTGGCACGCTCGGGGTATGGAGCAGCGCATCTCGTTCGTGACCCTTGCCGTCTCAGACGTCGCGAGGAGCCGTGCCTTCTACGTCGACGGCCTGGGCTGGACACCCGAGCTGGACATCCCGGGGTCGGTCCTGATGTTCATGGCCGGGGACCGTCTGGTGCTGTCCCTGTGGGACCGCAGTGAGTTCGAGCACGAGGTCGGACCGCTCGGGGACGCGAGCGCCATCCCTCCCCTGACCCTCGCCCACAACGTGATCACGCGGAGCCAGGTGGACGAGATCCTCGGCGAGGCGTCGGCACTCGGTGCTCCGGTGACCGGCCCGGTCGAGCGGGACTGGGGCGGATACACCGGCTACTTCGCCGACCCCGACGGGTTCCGGTGGGAGGTCGCCTGGAACCCGGGGACGATCGGCCAGGCGGTGCTGCCGTAGCTCGACCCTTCAGCTCGACCCCGATGACGACCAGGTCGACGTCGGACGGGTTCCAGAGCTTGTGCAGCGGTGTGCTCTCCGCCCACAGCACCTCGGGGAGCTCCCACCCGTCGGGTTCCTCCCGGGAGTCGAACATCACCTCACCGGACTCGTTCCACCGGACGAAGTCCTGGCCCGACACGACGTACATCAGCGTCTTGGGGTGCCGGTGGACCGGGGTGGTGTCCCCGGCCGGGTCGCCACTCCTGCCATGCCTCGATCGCCGCAAGCCCCAGGACCCCCGACGCAATCCCCCGGAGCACGGCCCGCCCCCGACGGGGCAGGTCCGCCGAGTCGGAGGTGGCAAGCCATATCGCGACCGATCCGGCACCGGTCAGGTTGACGGTGAAGGCGCCGGCTCTCCCCAGGCCGACGAGGCCGCGCTCGTCGTCGCGTCGGCTCTCGACCAGGAGAGCCGTGGCCACACCGGTGAGCACCCCACCGAGTACTCGTTGGTAGAAGGTGCTCGTCTCCCGCGGCAGCCCGAGCGCCTGGGCAGTGCCCCGGGGCATCAGGAGCAGAGGAAGACCGAGAAGGTAGTTGGCCGCCGAGTCGACCATGAGGATCGATCGCCGACGATCGCCGTGCGCAGGGCCCATCCTCACAGGCTACGGCCGGACAGACACTAGCGTGGGGCCATGCCCGCAGATGCCGAGTACCACGGTGAGGACTGGTACGCCGAGGATCTCGGTGACCAGGTGTGGGAGCGGTGCGTGTTCGTCGACATCGACCTCACCGAGGTTCGCACGCGCGGTGCCCGGTTCAGCGAGTGCCGGTTCGACAACTGCCGGCTGAACGCGTCGCAGCACGTGTCGTCGGCGTTCGTGGCGTGCGAGTTCCGGCGCAGCAACCTGTTCGACACGACGTTCGAGGACTGCCAGATGAGCGGCAGCATCGTTCGCCGACTGCACCGATGCGGCCCATCACCGTCCGCGGGGGCACGTGGGCAGGGGTGACGTTGCGCGGGGTGGACTGGTCGGGCCGGGACCTGACCGGGATCGACCTGGCCGGCGCGGACCTGTCGATGGCCGACCTGACCGGGGCGGTGCTCCGCGACGCGCGGCTGTCCGGCGCGGTGGTCCGCGAGACGCGGCTCGACGACGCAGACCTCCGCGGGGCGACGCTGGACGGGGTGGACCTGCGCGAGGCGACCCTGGATCACACCCGCCTGGACCTCGTCGGCGCCGTGCACCTCGCCGAGATCAGCGGAGCAGACGTGGACTCTTCCTGGCTATGACGGGGGCGCGGGTCGGTCTCAGTCCCCGCCTCCGACCGCGAACTGCGGCACACCGCCCGAGCAGGTGATCGCCAGACTCACCTCACTGCCCCGGTCGCTCTTCGGTTCGAAGTGGACGCTCGCCTGAGCTGTCTTGTCGTCGGAGATCTCCCACTGATAGCCGTTGTTCGGCGTGATCGAGTCGAGGGTGACGGTGCCGCCCGAGCACGAGGCGACGACACTCCCCGGATCACTGCGCCAGGTGCGTGTCACCGAGGGCGGCGTGGACGGCGGGCGGAGGCGGAGGCGTCGAGCTCGAGTGCTGGTGCCCCGTGCCGCCGTTGCCCTTGCCGGGCGACTTGCTGCTGGACGGAGAGGTCGGCTGGGAGGTCGGGCTCTCGCTCGGCTCCGGGCTCTGGGTGCTGAGCACCGGCTGGTAGGGCTCGGTGAGGATCTGCCGCCCCGCCGCGTCGATCGCCCGCCAGGTCGCGAAGGACGCCGCGACGACGACCACGACCCACACGGTCACCAGGAGCGACTTCCCCTTCATAGCGCGAGTCTCCCATGCTGTCGGTGGAACTCCAGGTCCTCGGATACGGTGACGCCATGACGAGCATCCTGGTCGTCGAGGACGACGCGGCGATCCGTCAGGCGGTGACCCGCGGCCTCACCGAGCGCGGCCACGCCGTGACGACCGCACCCGACGGCATCAAGGGGATCGACCTGGCGGTCAGCGCCCAGCCCGACGTGGTCCTGCTCGACCTCGGACTGCCCGACGTCGACGGTCTCTCGGTGATCAAGATGATCCGAGGCGTCAGCCAGGTGCCGATCATCGTGGTGACCGCCCAGGACGACGACCAGAGCACGGTGTCGGCTCTCGACGCGGGTGCCGACGACTACGTCGTCAAGCCCTTCGGCCTCGACCAGCTCGAGGCGCGGATCCGAGCGGTCCTGCGCCGTGGGATCGCCGCCGACGACGACAAGCCCATCGTCGTCGGGGAGCTGGTGGTCGACCCGCGCTCGCGCGAGGTCACGATGGAGGGCCGCCCGATCGTGCTGACCCGCAAGGAGTTCGACCTGCTGCACGCCCTGGCGTCGCGGGCGGGCCAGGTCGTGACGAAGCGAACGCTGCTGGCCGAGGTCTGGCAGCAGCCGTACGGCGGGGCCGACCGCACGGTCGACGTTCACATGTCCTGGCTGCGGCGCAAGCTCGGCGAGACTGCCAGCGAGCCCCGCTACCTGCACACGGTGAGGGGCGTGGGCGCTCGTCTGGCGCCTCCCGACCAGCGACGGCGACTGATGCGCCGCGAGATCGCGATCCTGGCTGCAGCCACGACATCAGCGATCATCCTCTCGTTCATCGTCCCGCTGGGTCTGCTGGTGCGGGCCATGGCCCACGACCGGGCGCTCGCGGCCGAGGACCAGGAGGCGCGCAACGTCGCGATCCTGCTCGCTGGACTGCCCAACGGGGATCAGCTGAGGTCCCTCGTCAGCGACGTCACCGACCGCGGGCCCGCCGTCACGACCGTCCTGATGGCCGACGGGCAGACACAGCTGGGCACCTACGTGCCCGGTCTGGCGCAGGATCCCGAGGTCCAGCGAGCGGAGGCGGGCGAGGCCTTCACCGTGGTCGACTCCCGGGGCGCCCGGATCTACATCCCGGTGCTCACCACCGACGGGACCGTCGTGGTGCGGGCCAGCCTTCGGCCGGACCAGCTCGACGTGGGGGTCGAGCAGGCGTGGACGATCATCGGGCTGCTCGGCGCGATCATGTTCGTCGTCGCGCTGTGGGCCGCCCTGGTGGTCGCCCGCCGGATCAGCCGTCCGGTCACCGACCTCGCCGATGTGGCCCACCGGCTGCGCGAGGGCGAGCTCTCCGCCCGCGCGGAGCCCGACGGCCCGGCGGAGACCGCAGGAGCTCGGAGAGGCACTGAACCGCCTGGCCGATCGGATCACCGAGCTGCTCGCCGCGGAGCGAGCCACCGTCGGCGACCTGTCGCACCGGCTTCGCACGCCGGTGACGGCGCTGCGGCTGGATGCCGAGTCGGTGGAGCAGCCCGAGCTGGCCGAGCGGCTGAACGAGCACATCGTGAACCTGCAGCGTTCGATCGACGCCATCGTGCGAGAGGCGCGCACGGCCGGTCGTCACGTCCATGCCGGCATGGTGCGACCTGGCGGGCGATCGCGCGGGAGCGCGTGCAGTTCTGGAGCCCGTTGGCCGAGGACCAGGCGCGACCGTTCAGCGCCGACGTGACCGAGGGCGGTGGTGCCGGTGGGCCTCGACAGTGCCGACGCGCAGGACCTGCTGGACGTGCTGATCGACAACGTCTTCGCTCACACGCCGGAGGGGACGCCGTTCGCCCTGAGCCTGATCGAGACCGACGACGACGTGGTGCTGGTCGTCAGCGACAGCGGGCCGGGGTTCTCCCGGGACCTGGGAGAACCCCGGCGGGTGGGGACGACCGGGCTCGGGCTGGACATCGTGGAGCGGACAGTGGCCGGGCTCGGCGGGGAGGTAGGGATCTCCGCTCCGCCCGGCGGGGGGACCACTGTCCGGGTCAGGCTTCCGCGGCGGGGGTGAGACCGCGCAAGCAACGTTCACCATGTCTGGCCGGCCGGGGGGTGTTCAGTCGTCCCCGGACTCGTAGGAGCGGTCGGACTCGGACTCGTGCTCACTCCAGCTCTGGGTGGACACCGTTGACGGCTTGGGCTGGCGCGGCTCCGACGAGGCCTTCGGCTCCCGGTGAGTCGGCTTGGTGCTCGGCTCGGTGCTGGGCTCCGGCGTCTCGCTGACAGACGGCGCCTGCGCGCTCGGCTGCGCTGCAGCAGACGTCCCGTAGTCCGCTACCTGCTGGACCTGGGCCGCGTGGCCGGTCACGGCCTGGAAGGCGATGACTGCGGCCGCGATGCCGACTCCTCCGCCGACCACGGAGACCAGGGGGGTGGGGATCTTCATGACTGCCTCCCATAGGGGTGTTTGACACGCAGACCATGGCGCGGGGGCTGCCAAATCGTCATCACCGCAACATCAAAGGTTTGCAAAGTCGCCCACGCGCCGTCCGGACATGACCGACACTTAACACAGCGTTGCCGTCGCCTTACCCCCCGAAGGCGCACCGTGGAGAGGCAACGTCGGATACGACCCCCACAGGAAGCCCGGGAGCCACCATGAAGCACACCCCCCGCAGTCGCGATCTCGCCAAGGCTGCCGTCTCGATCGGGACGGGCACCGCCACCATCGCCGCCTTCGCCGCCACGGGCGCGCTGGCAGGGACGATGGTCTCCACCGCCAGCTCCCCCACGACGACCGCACGTCGGACGTCGACCCGCCACGGGCCCGGTCTCGCGGCCGACGCCCTCACCGGGACCGTCGACCTCACCGCCTCCCAGCAGCTGGCCGACCAGCTCACCGCAGAAGATCCAGACCAAGCGCGCCGAGCTGCGCAAGCTGGACCGCCTGCTGGGCCGGGCCAAGAAGGCTGCCAAGCGGCTGCGGGTCGTCCACACGGACGCGCCGCGACGTCCAGCGGCACGACGTCGACGTCCAGCGGCAGCACGACCACGACGACGACCACCAAGACCACGAGCCCACCGCCGGCCAAGAGCAGCGGCTCGTGACCGAGACACGGTGGAGGGGGGCGCGGACGCGCCGCGGCCGCGGCGCAGTGGCGGGCGATCGGCACCTACGTCCACCTCGGAGTGGCCGACGCCGCCGCGCTCGAGGAGGCCAGGGTGCTGGCCGTCGAGGTGCTCGAGGAGGTCGACCGCACCTGCAGCAGGTTCCGGCCGGACTCCGACCTCAACCGGGCCAACGCGGCGGCCGGGCCGGTGGGTGGACGTGCATCCGCTGCTGGCCGCCGCGACCCAGGCGGCGCTCGACGCAGCCGTGGAGACCGACGGGCTGGTCGACCCGTGCCTGGGCCGGGTCATCGTCAGCCTGGGCTACGACCGGACGTTCGGGCCGCTCTCGGAGCGCGAGCCCGACGAGTGGACGCCGCTCGCTCGAGGCCCCGCGGGCCGAGCGCGTGGCGCGAGCTCGGGGTGGACATGGACGGGCGCCTGCGGGTCCCCGCCGGCGTGAGCCTGGACCTCGGCGCGACCGCGAAGGCCTGGGCCAGCGACCTGATCGCCTTGACGATCTTCGAGGAGCTGGGCGTCGACACCCTCGTCAGCCTCGGCGGTGACATCCGGATCGCGCAGGCCGAGGACGGCCGGCTGGCCGGTGCAGATCACCGAGCGGCCCGACGACGACGACGGCGAGCTGATCCTGCTCTGCGACGGCGGACTGGCCACGTCGAGCACCCGGGTCCGGCGATGGACGACGCGGGGCGGCGAGTTCCACCACCTGCTCGACCCGCGCACCGGCCGCCCGGCGAGAGGGCCCTGGCGGACCGTCACGGCCATCGCCCCGACGGCGCTGGAGGCGAACATCCTCACCACGGCCGCGCTGGTCCTCGGCGCGGGCGCCCTCGACTGGCTGAGCGAGCGCGGCAGCGACCGCACGCCTCATCGACCAGCACGGGAACAGCCCGGACCACGGGCTCGTGGCCGGCAGCGACGACGAAGGAGAGTCTGACCGGTGGACAGCATGGCCGTCTGGTACTTCATGCGCAGCAGCGGGGCCGTGCTGCTGGTGCTGCTCACCATCAGCCTCATCCTCGGTGTCTTCTCGACCAAGGGCAGCGCCGGCAGCCGCATTCCCCGCTTCCTCACCCAGGACTTCCACCGCAACATCAGCCTCCTGTCCGTGGTGATGCTGGTCGTCCACGTCGGCACGGCGGTCATCCACAGCTACGTCGACATCCGCTGGTTCGACGCGTTCGTCCCGGGCTCGGCGGTCTACCGGCCGGTGTGGATCGGCCTGGGCGCGGCCTCGCTGGACCTGTTCGCGGTGGCCATCGTCACCAGCCTGATCCGGCACCGGATCAACCCGCGCAGGTGGCGGGCGATCCACCTGGCCACCTATGCCGGCTGGGCGCTCGCCGTGGTCCACGGGTGGGGCATCGGCACCGACGCCGGACGACCTGGCTGCGTGCTCGTCCAGGCCGCCTGCGTGCTCGCGTTCGTCTCCGCGGTCTCGGTGCGGCTGGCCACCCGGACGCCAGGTCGAGAGCCGCGCCTCGCTACCCAGGTCGACGCCCCGGACGCTCGGTTCGGCGCGAGGTGCGGCGATGAGCTCCACCGCCCGGACGATCCGGGTCAGCGCCGGCGAGTACGGCGGCGCCGTCCGCGTCGAGGAGGGGCCCGGCCCTGCTGGCACACCTCGAAGACGACTCCCACCTCGACACCCACCGCAAGCGTCATGGCGACCTCCCCTGGCTGGAGGTGAGCGGGCTCGTCGAGGTCGCCGGAGGCTGCCGATCTGCGAGGCCGCGGGGGCGCCGGCTTCCCGTTTGCACGCAAGCTGCGCACCGTCACCGAGACGCGTGGCAAGGCCAGTGTGGTGGTCAACATCAGCGAGGGCGAGCCGGCCAGCTTCAAGGACGCCGCGCTCGCCGTTCTCAAGCCCCACCTGATCCTCGACGGGGCGGCGCTGGCGGCCGAGGTTCTGGGCGCCGAGGACGTCCACGTGGTCGTCCCCAGCGAGCACCCGACCATCGTCCGCTCCATCGCGCGAGCCCTCGACGAGCGGGAGACGCACCGAGGTCCCCGTGTGTGGCACCTGCACGAAGCGGACCACCTGTTCATCTCCGGGCAGGCGCGGGCCGTGATCGAGATGATCAGCGGACGCCCGAACCTGCCGGTCACCACCTGGAAGCCCGAGGCGATGGAGGGCATCGGGGGCCGGCCCACCCTGCTGTCCAACGCCGAGACCTACGCCCAGCTCGCCTACGTGGCCCTGCACGGTGCCGCTGCCGTCGCCCGGCTCGGGACCGCCCCCGAGCCGGGGTCACGCCTGCTCACGCTCTCCAACCATCGCAACGGCCCCACCGTGCTCGAGGTCGCGCACGGCACTCCCTGGGAGCAGCTCCTCACCGACGACGAGCTCGACCGGCCCGTCCTGGTCGGCGGCTACCACGGCTCGTGGCTGCTGCCCGGAGCGCTGCGCGGTGCTGCACGTCTCCCCGGCCGAGCTCGGCCAGCTCGGCGTCTCGTTGGGCGCGGGCGTCGTGCTTCCGCTCCGCCGGGGCGACTGCCCGCTGCACCGCACCGCTGAGCTGGTGAGCTACCTCGCCTCTCAGTCGGCCGGACGATGCGGGCCGTGCTTCAACGGGCTGCCCGCGCTGGCCGAGGCGCTGCACCTCGCCTACGTCGGGGATCCGATGCGCAACCGGAGCCTCGAGCTGATCGAGCTGGTCCGGGGACGGGGGGCCTGCGCCCACCCCGACGGCACGGCCCGGCTCGCCGCATCGCTGCTGGCGAACTACACCGAGGAGCTCACCCTGCACGCCGCGGGAAGCTGCGGGTACGTCGGCCCGGAGACCTTGGGGAGGGCGGGATGAACAAGCGACTGCGGGTGGACTGGCCCAACTGCCAGGGCCGTGGCCTGTGCCACGAGGTCTTTCCCGAGGTCATCGACCTCGACGAGTGGGGCTACCCGGTCGTCCGGGAGGAGATCACCCGCGACACCGAGCGCCAGGCGTGGCAGGCCGTGAAGACCTGCCCCCAGCTCGCCCTTCGCCTCGTCGACGCTCCCCCCTCCCGCTGACGCGAGCGACGGGCCGGCAGAGGGGTCAGGGAGCGGAGGGCTCCTGGCCGTGACGGCGGAGGCCGAAGTGGACGCCGTCGATCAGGGCACGCCAGGACGCCTCGATGACGTTGTGCCCGACCCCGACGGTGGTCCAGGAGCCGGTGCCGTCGGCGGTCTCGATGAGCACCCGGGTGATCGCGTCGGTGCCGTGGCTCTGGCCGACGATCCGCACCTTGTAGTCGATCAGCTCGAACTTCTCCACCTCGGGGTAGGCCTGGCCGATCGCCTCGCGCAGCGCGTGGTCGAGAGCGTTGACCGGGCCGTTCCCCTCCCCGGTGGTGACGATGCGCGCGCCCCCGGCGTGCAGCTTGATGGTCGCCTCGGACAGCGCCTCGCCGCCGGGGTTCGAGTCGGTGATGACCCGCCACGACTCGACGTCGAAGTACGCCGGGCGGCGCCCCTCGAACTCCTCCAGCAGGAGCAGCTCGAACGACGCGTCGGCGGCCTCGAACGTGTAGCCGCGCGACTCCATGTCCTTGACCCGCGAGGTGATCCGAGCCCACCAGGTCGGGGTCCTGGGACAGGTCGAAGCCCAGCTCGCGGCCCTTCAACTCGATCGACGCACGGCCCGCCATCTCCGAGACCAGCAGCCGCATGTCGTTGCCGACGAGGGCCGGGTCCATGTGCTGGTAGAGGTCCGGGTCGACCTTGATCGCGCTGGCGTGCAGCCCGGCCTTGTGCGCGAAGGCGCTCACTCCGACGTAGGGCTGGCGCGCCGACGGCGGCACGTTGGTCACCTCGGCCACGGCGTGGGCGATCCGGGTCGCCTCGCGCAGGGACTGCAGCGGGACGATCTCCCGGCCGAGCTTCAGCTCGAGGTTGGCGACGACCGAGATCAGGTCGGCGTTGCCGGTGCGCTCGCCGTACCCGTTGAGGGTCCCCTGGATGTGCGTCGCGCCCGCGGCGACCGGCCGCCAGCGTGTTGGCGACCGCACAGCCGGTGTCGTTGTGGCAGTGGATGCCGAGACGGATGCCGGTGGCGCTGGCCACGTCGTCCGACGACGTCGGCGACCCGTGCGGGCAGCATCCCGCCGTTGGTGTCGCAGAGGACCGCAACCTCGGCACCGGCCTCGGCGGCGGCCAGCAGTGCCTGCAGCGCGTAGTCCCGGTTGTCCCGGTAACCGTCGAAGAAGTGCTCGGCGTCCAGGAAGACCCGCTGGCCCTCGGCCCGCAGGTGGGCGACGGTGTCACGGATCATCGCGAGGTTCTCGTCCAGCGTGGTGCGCAGCGCCTTCTCCACGTGCCGGTCGTGAGCCTTGGCGACCAGCGTGACCACACCGGCACCGCTGTCGCGAAGGGCGGCCACCAGCGGGTCGTCGGCCGCCGCGACCCCGGCCCGGCGCGTCGCGCCGAACGCCACCAGCTGCGCGTTGGAGAAGGTGATCTCCTCCTTCGCGCGGCGGAAGAACTCGGTGTCCTTCGGGTTGGCGCCGGGCCACCCACCCTCGATGAAGCCGACCCCGAGACCGTCGATGTGCCGCGCAATGGCCAGCTTGTCGGCCACGGAGAGGTTGAGCCCCTCCTGCTGGGCGCCGTCGCGCAGCGTGGTGTCGTAGACATGGAAAGCCTCCATGTCCAGAGCGCCGCTGGTCTTCGGGTCGGTCACGTGTCCTCAGTTCGGGTCGGGGCAGGGGGTCGGTCGGGTCAGGGGATCTGGTGCATCCAGCCGAAGGTGTCCTCGGTGCGGCCGTACTGCACGTCGACCAGCGTCTGGCGGATCTCGTGGGTCACCGGGCCGACGAAGTCGGCACCGCGTCCCCACCTCGCCGTCGTGCCACACCAGCTTGCCGACCGGCGTGACCACGGCGGCGGTCCCGCAGGCGAACACCTCGGTGATCCGGCCGGTCGAGATGCCCGTCGCGCCACTCGTCGATCGAGATGCGACGCTCCTCGGTCTTGTGGCCCAGCCGGTTGAACAGCTCGAGGATGGACGCGCGGGTCACTCCCTCGAGGATGGTGCCGGTCAGCTCAGGCGTGATGACCGAGCCGTCGTCGTGGACGAAGAAGAGGTTCATCCCGCCGAGCTCCTCGATCCAGGTGTGCTCGACGCTGTCGAGGAAGGCGACCTGGTCGCAGCCGTGCTCGTACGCCTCCTGCTGAGCTACCAGGGAGCTCGCGTAGTTCCCGCCGGTCTTCGCCGCTCCCATGCCGCCGCGCCCGGCGCGCGAGTAGGTCTCGCTCAGCCAGATGTCGACCGGCTTCACGCCCTTGGCGAAGTAGGCGCCCGCCGGCGAGGTGATGATCATGAAGGTGACGTGCTTGGCCGGGCGGACACCGAGGAACGCCTCGGAGGAGAACATGAACGGCCGCACGTACAGGCTCTTCTCCCCGTCCTGGTCCGGAACCCAGTCCTCGTCGATGCGCACCAGCTGGTTGATGGCCTCGACGAAGAGCTCCTCCGGGAGCTCCGGCAGGGCCAGCCGCGCGGCGGACCGGTTCAACCGGGCCGCGTTGCGCTCGGGGCGGAAGGACCACAGGGTTCCGTCGCCGTGACGGTAGACCTTGAGGCCCTCGAAGATCTCTTGGGCGTAATGGAGGACCGAGGTGGCGGGGTCCAGGGAGATCGGGCCGTACGGCGTGATGCGCGCATCGTGCCAGCCACGGTCGGGGGTCCAGTCGACGCTGAACATGTGGTCGGAGAAGCTCGTCCCGAATCCCGGGTTCGCCAGGATCTCCGCGCGTCGGCCGTCCGGGGTGGGGGCGGCGCTGCGCGTGACTTCGATGGTGGGTGTACTCATGGATCCACGGTATCCAATCGAGGGTCGAAGGGAACCCGGCGCTGCGGGCGGTCAGCCGACAGCCAGGGACGCAATGGCGTCACCGATCGCGGCAGTAGGGCGAGCCACCCCCGGGGTACGGGTGGTCAGGTCCTCGAGGACCGCCCCCTCGATCGCAGCGGCCGCGTCCGGCAGACCCAGGTGGTCCAGCATCAGCGCCACCGACAGGATCGCCGCGGTGGGGTCCGCCTTCTGCTGGCCGGCGATGTCGGGAGCCGAGCCGTGCACCGGCTCGAACATGCTCGGTGCGGTGCGGTCGGGGTTGATGTTGCCGCTCGCCGCGAGTCCGATGCCCCCGGTCACGGCGGCCGCCGAGGTCGGTGATGATGTCGCCGAAGAGGTTGTCGGTGACGATGACGTCGAACCGCGACGGGTCGGTGGTCAGGAAGATGGTCGGCGGCGTCGACGTGGAGGTAGTCAACAGTGACGTCGGGGTACTCGGCGGCCACCTGGTCGACCAGCCGCGTCCAGACCGAGCCGGCGTGGACGAGCACGTTGGTCTTGTGCACGAGGGTGAGCTTGCGACGCGGCGCCGCGCGGCGCGGGCGAAGGCATCCCTGACGACCCGCTCGACCCCGAACGCCGTGTTGAGGCTTACCTCGGTGGCCACCTCGTGGGGGGTGCCGACCCGGATCGACCCGCCGTTGCCGGTGTACGGGCCCTCGGTGCCCTCCCGGACGACGACGAAGTCGACGTCTCCGGGATCGGCCAGCGGCGTCGGCACGCCGGGGAAGATCCGCGACGGGCGCAGGTTCACGTAGTGGTCGAGCTCGAACCGCAGCTTGAGCAGCAGTCCCCGCTCGAGCAGGCCGGGCGGCAGGCTCGGGTCGCCGGGGCGGCCGCCGACAGCGCCGAGCAGGATGGCGTCGTGCTCGCGGATCTCGGCGAGCGTCTTCTCCGGCAGCACCTCACCGGTCGCGAGGTAGCGCTCGGCCCCCAGGTCGTACGGGGTGGTGTCGAAGGAGACGCCGTCGGGGGTGACGGCGGAGAGCACCTTCAACGCTTCCGTGGTCACCTCGGGGCCGATGCCGTCGCCGGGGATGGCGGCGAGGCGGAAGCTCTGGGTCATAGCCCGGGAGCCTAGTTGTCGTCGGGCCTCTCGCCGCCGTTGTCTCGGAGGTCGAGCCCGAGCTGAACGGCGTCGCCGAGGCGGGGGTCGTCGTCACGACGGTGCTGGGCGGGACCCCAGTCGGGATACATGGCGTACATCGTTGGTCTCCTCTGGTCGCGGGCCGCTCGGGCCCGTCTTCTGTGTGGTCGGCGGAGGTCGCCGGCTGGTGAGGTGACCGCGGTCCGCAGAGCGGGAGCCGTCGAGGCCGGGCCGACGCGAGTGCGCCCGACGCAGGTGACGTGCGGAGAAGAGAAGAGGGGGTCAGTCCCGGATCCACCGCGGTCGTCGTAAAGCCATGACCGAACTCCGCGGTGAGGTGGCCTTACGCTGGGCTGTCGCCCGAGGCCCCACCGCGGCAGCCGATAAGTACGAAGCCGAACCGCATGATGCGTCGATGCTACGAGGCAGTAACAACAGGTGACCAGCGGTGGCCCCGCACGTCTCGCAGTGCGAGACGTCCCTTCCGGCTCCTGGGACCCCGGCGGGCCCGTGCGAGACTCCTGCGATGAGCGCACCCCCCGAGGTACCCGATCCTGTCTCCCGGGCCTTCGACGTCTCCCGCCGCGCGGGGTACGTGTCCTTCTGCCGCAACGAGACCGGCCGGCTCCTTGCCGCGCTGGCCGCGAGCAGGGAGGGAACGCTCGCCGAGATGGGCACCGGGTGTGGGGTCGGCACCGCCTGGCTGCGCAGCGGCGTCCGCCCCGACGCGCGGATCGTCACCGCGGAGCTGGACGCCGCTCTCGCCGAGGCGGCCGCGGAGATCTTCGACGGCGACCGTCAGGTGGAGGTCCTCGCTGCTGACTCCTCGAGCCTCAGCGCGCGCGCACCCTTCTCCTTGCTCTTCGTCGACTCCCGCGACCCCCGGACCAGCGGCCCGGACGCCGTGGCCGAGCTGATCCAACCGGGTGGTCTGGTGGTGCTCGACGACTTCGTCCCCTGCCAGTCGTGGCCGCCGGTGTCGGCGGGGCGTGTCGACTCCCTCCGCGAGGCCTGGCTCACCGATGAGCGGTTCACCGCCGCCGAGGTCATGGTCGCCCCCGACACCGCCGTGGTGGTAGCCACCCGCCGCTGACACCGCCCCCTCGGCTCGCCGCCCCGGCACGTCGATCGGCATCCAGGCGCGACACCACCTCTCTCCTCGACGAAACACCTCGTGACGCGACCATGCCTAGAGTTCGGTCATGGAAGACATCTTCGCGGCGTACGACGGGGTGGACGGCCCTGCCTATGACGAGATGTTCTCCGCCGCCGGCGTGCGCCGTGTCTACCGCGAGCTGCACGACCTGCTGCTGAAGATGCCCGAGGAGGAGATCGCCGCCCGGGCCGAGGCGCTGGCATCCTCCTATCTCGACCAGGGCGTCACCTTCGCAGTGGGAGGCGAGGAGCGGCCCTTCCCCCTCGACCTGGTGCCGCGGCTCATCGAGCTCGAGCGCTGGCGCACCGTCGAGGCCGGGCGTCGCGCAGCGGGTGCGGGCGATCGAGGCGTTCCTGGCCGACGTCTACGGCGGCGGCTCGGTGATGGCCGACCGGGTGATCCCCCGCGCCGTGGTCACCACCTCCCCGCACTACCACCGGGTCGTGGCCGGGTTCGAGCCGCCGAACGGCGTCCGCGTGCACGTGGCCGGCATCGACCTGATCCGCGACGAGGACGGCGACTTCCGGGTGCTCGAGGACAACGTCCGGGTCCCGTCCGGGGTGTCGTACGTCATGACCAACCGCCGGGCCATCGCCTCGGCCCTCCCCGAGATCTTCGGCGAGCACCGGATCGAACGGGTGCGCACCTACCCGATGCAGCTGCTCAACGCCCTGCGCGCCGCTGCGCCGACGGGGGTGTCGGAGCCGACGGTCGTGGTCCTCACCCCGGGTGTCCACAACTCGGCGTACTTCGAGCACGCCCTGCTGGCGCGCCGGATGGGCATCGAGCTGGTGGAGGGTCGCGACCTGGTGTGCCGCGGCGGCCGGGTGATGATGCGGACCACCAACGGCCTGCAGCCGGTGCACGTGATCTACCGCCGGATCGACGACGAGTTCCTCGACCCGGTGCAGTTCCGGCACGACTCCGTCCTCGGGGTGCCGGGGCTGATCAACGCGGCGCGGGCCGGTCACGTGACCATCGCCAACGCCGTCGGCAACGGCGTCGCCGACGACAAGCTCCTCTACACCTACGTGCCCGACCTGATCCGCTACTACCTGCGCGAGGAGCCGGTGCTGCGCAACGTCGACACCTGGCGGCTCGGCGATCCGGAGTCCCGCGAGGAGGTGCTGGACCGGCTCCACGAGCTCGTCCTCAAGCCCGTCGACGGATCGGGCGGCAAGGGGATCGTGATCGGCCCCGCGGCGACCAAGGAGGAGCTGGAGAAGCTGCGCCTGCAGGTCATGCAGAGCCCGCGCGCCTGGGTGGCGCAGCCGGTCGTGTCGCTGTCCACGATCCCGACGCTGATCGACGGCAGGCTCGTGCCCCGCCACGTCGACCTCCGGCCGTTCGCGGTCAACGACGGCGAGAAGGTCTGGGTGCTGCCCGGCGGCCTCACCCGGGTGGCCCTTCCGGAGGGCGAGCTGATCGTGAACAGCTCGCGGGGAGGCGGCTCGAAGGACACCTGGGTCATCTCCACCCGTCGGCCGGGAGCGCCGCAGCCACCCCCCGTGGTGCCGCGGCGGATCGAGGCCGACACCGGCCCGCACCCGGAGGTCGGACCCGCGCTGGCCGAGCTGCACAGCGCCGCCCAACAGCAACAGCAACAGCAGCAGCAGGCCACGCCTGGCAGATGGCAGCCCGGGAGGTGCCCCGTGCTGAGCCGCATCGCCGAGTCCCTGTTCTGGATCGGCCGGTACGTCGAGCGGGCCGACGTCACCGCGCGCATGCTCGACGTGCAGACCCAGATCCACCTCGAGGACCCGTTCATCGACGACGAGGAGTCGATCCGCACCCTGCTGAAGATCATGGGCGTCGAGCACGACGGACCGGTCGACGACGACACGCTGATGCGTCTGATGGTCTACGACGTCACCTCGGAGTCCTCGGTGGTCGCGGCCCTGGCCGCCGCCCGGGAGAGCGCGCGCCGCGCCCGCGAGACCCTGTCCACCGAGATGTGGTCGGCGATCAACACGACGTGGCGGGCGATCCAGTCCGGGCGGGTGCGCGCGATGCGTCGCGACGTCGCGTTCACCTGGGTGCGCGAGCGCTCCGCCGTGATCACGGGTCTCGCCGAGTCGACGATGAGCCGGGACGAGGGCTTCCTGTTCCTGGTCCTGGGCCGCTCGCTCGAGCGGACCGACATGACCGCCCGGCTGCTCACGACCACGGCCCTGTCCGGTTCGCCGACCGGCGGCTGGGACGCCGCGCTGCGCGCCTGCGGCGCCTACGAGGCGTTCCTGCGCACCTACCGGGGGCACGAGGCCGACCGGGACTCCGCCGAGTTCCTGCTGCTCGACCGGCTCTTCCCCCGCTCCATCCTCTCCGCGCTGCGGACCGCGGAGCGGTGCCTGGTCGATCTGGAGGCCGCCGGTCACCGGGTCGGCTTCGGCGACGAGGCGCAGCGGCTCCTCGGCCGGGCCCGCGCCGAGCTGGAGTACCGGCCCTTCGCCGACCTGCTCGCCGAGCTTCCGGCCGAGATGGAGCGGCTGCAGCGCACCTGCAACGAGGCCGCGGCGGCCGTCGCGAACCGCTACTTCGACACCGTGGAGGCGATCAGCTGGGCGGAGGGGACCCCGTGAGCATGCAGCTGAGCGTCACCCACGTGACCGGCTACCAGTACGAGGGGGTCGTGACCACGTCGTACAACGAGGCCCGGATGACCCCGGCCACCGGGCCCGGCCAGCTGGTGCTGAGCACCCGGCTCGATGTCACCCCGAACCCCTGGACCTACCGGTACCGCGACTACTGGGGCTCGATGGTGACGGCCTTCGAGGTGACCGACCCGCACGACGAGCTGCTGCTGCGGGCGACCTCGTCGATCCAGGTGGACCGGCACCCGCCCGAGCCGCAGCGGTCTGGGCTGGGAGGACCTGCTCGACCCGGACGTGGCCGACCAGCTCTGCGACTACCTGGTGCTTCCGCCCGGCGTCGCTCCCGACGAGGAGCTCGCCGCGCGGGTCGCCGCGATCCGCGCGGACTCGGCGAGCCCGGGCGAGTTCGCCCACGAGATCGTCCGCCTGGTCCACGACGAGGTCGGGTACGTCGTCGGCTCGACCCACGTGCACACGCTCGCGGCGGACGCCTGGGCCGACCGGCAGCGGAGTCTGCCAGGACATGGCGCACCTGTGCATCGGCGCGCTGCGCAGCGTGGGGGTGCCGGCCCGCTACGTCTCCGGCTACCTGCACCCGCGATCCGAGCCGACGGTCGGCGAGACGGTGACGGGCGAGTCCCACGCATGGATCGAGTGGTGGGACGGCGCCTGGATCGGCTTCGACCCCACCAATGAGGTCGTCCCCGACGATCGGTACGTCGTCGTGGGCTCCGGGCGGGACTACACCGACGTCGCCCCGCTGGCGGGCATCTTCAGCGGAGGGAAGACCTCCTCCCTGTTCGTCGAGGTCTCCCTCACCCGCACCGCGTGACGGGGGTGCTCGAGGAGGGCTGCGCAGGCGCTCGTCGGGCAACCAGGTTCGGGTTTGGGCTCGCTGGCTAGGGTCCGTGTCCGGGAGGCAACCACATGCGCAAGCGCCGGACAGCCGGACTGATGCTCACGGTGGTCGCGGTCGTCGGACTGGCGGGCTGCACAACGTCGGCGGTCGTCACCACATCCCCCGGCCCGACCGGGCGGGAGTCGATCGCTCCGTCACCGGTCCTGAGCGACCCGAGTGCCCCCCACGCGGTCTGCATCGACCAGCTCGGTGACGTCACCGGGCTGGACCTCGCGTTGGCGACCCTCACGCTGGAGGGCGCGTCCCTGGACTTCACCGTCACCACGGCGACCCCACCCCAGGGGCACGCCGCGTACGACGTCGAGCTGGTCGACCGGAACGCGCAGCCCCTCTACAACTTCTCCATCGTCCTGGACGCCGGGACCACGACGTTCGCCGGCACCGACTTCGCCACCAACGCGACATTCACCCTCGCCACGCCGCCTCGCCTCAGCGGCGACACCGTGTTCGGGGAGCATCCCGCTCACCGACCTCCCGCACCTGCCGAGCGTCGACACCGGATTCGGGTGGAGCGCTGTCGCCGGGGGCACCCGAGGGCAGTGACCGGTGCCCGGACGCCGGGGCGGACACGACCCGGCCGGCGATGGAGTCCTTCCCGGGCTAGGCCCCCGTTCCGCGCGGGCGAGCTTGACGGGCCGCCCCCGGGGCTCATCCTCCGGCTCGTGCGCTCTCCGCCTGCCGCCTCGCCGCGCGGGCCCTGCGTGCGGCGACCGGGAGGAACACGAGGAAGGTGGCGAGGGCCGCCAGGACCAGGCCCTCGGCGGCCCGTCCGGCATACCCCGCAAGCGGAAGGAGGGTGAGCAGCAGCCCGGCGTTGGTCGCCACCAGCCGGGCCCGGGCCCAGCGATCGAGGGCGGCGTTGGCCTCCCGGACGGGCGTGGGCCCGCCGCCCAGGGCGACGGGGACGAGGTAGGCGAGGGCACCCACGAGCAGCTGGGCTCCGAACCCGACTGCGAGCATCGGGAGACAGCTCGTCGAGCAGGGAGTCGAGCCGCTCCCACGACGACGCGACGGCCGAGGTCACCGCGAGCGTCAGCAGGCAACCGACCAGCCACGCCAGTGCGGCGCCGACGGACAGTGAGGCGAACGAGCCCGGTGGCCGGGCCCGGGCGGTCCGTACCCAGCCCTGGGCGTGCAGCGCGAGCCCGGCCAGGTAGAGCGTCAGGCCGCCTGCCAGCAGGACCCGGAGGTCCAGGAGGGGGCCCGCGGCGGCGACGACGACTCCGACCACCAGCACGGGGAGTGCCAGCCGTGCAGCCCGCTCTGCCCCGGGAGCGATTCGCGTCCGCAGCATGGTGGGCCACAGGCTGACGAGCGTTCCGATGGCCGTCAGGCCGATCCACCCGAGGAGGTTGGTCACCGCATGGGCGACCATCACGCGCTCGTGCCACGGGTCGGAGTCGTCCAGACGGGCCAGGACGATCCCGAGCACCACCCCGCCGCACAGGATCGCCGCCGAGGCGACGTAGTAGCGGACCGTGACGCCGAACCGGGCCGGGAGCGCCCGGCGCAGCAGGCCGACGATGACGGCCCCGTGCCAGGCGACGGCGGACAGGACCGCCGACCCCTCCCAGGAGCGTCAGCGCCCACCAGCCCGACGTAGACCCCGACAACGACCAGCAGCGCTCCGGCGTTGAGCAGCACGAGTCTGCGCTCCTGCCGGACCCGGTCCCCGTCGTCGGGGGCCGTGTGGAGCACCGCGTCGGTGAAGTAGCGGCTCCACACCAGGATGGAGTGGGTGGCGGCTCCCAGGAGCACGAGGTGGACGAGCAGCCACCGAGGCTCCGGGACGACCGAGTGGGTGAGCACCACGACGCCGGCCGCGACCAGCCAGCCGACGGCCGGCAGGTCCCGCATGGGCCAGAAGCCTCGGGAGGCGCGCGTGCTCATCCGTCCCGCTCGCCGTCCTCCGCGGCGCCGGGCGGGCGCCGGCGACCGCGGGGAGGACCAGCCGACATGCGCCCGGCTCGGCGAAGGGGGTCAGCGCGGTGCCGGCAGGGCTGGCGCCCCGTTCGACCAGCGCGCCACGCACGATCCCCACATGCACGCCGCAGACGACTTCGGGGGTGCGGTGCGCCGCCTCGAGGAGCGGGCAGCGGGTGAGGCGCACGACGTCAGGGTCCCCCGCGCCGGGTTCGGGGGAGAAGCCCAGGTCCGCCCAGCAGGTCCATCACCTCCGCGCGGGCCTCGATCGGACCCGCGGCCGCTCCGCCACCCGATCGCGACCGCATCAGCTGGTGTCCCCACTCCTCGCCCGCCGCCGTCGCGTCCTCGCGGGGGTTCTTGCTCGTGCGAGCGAGGGTGGCAGCCAGGACGGCCGCGAGAGTGGCGTACTCGCTGACGGCGCCCTCGGGAGCCGCCTCGTAGAGCCACGCCGGCCTGCCCCGGCCGGTCGGGGCGGCCCGCGTCCGGCGGACCAGCCCGTGACGCACGAGCCCGTCCAGGTGCTCACGCACCGTGTTCTCGTGCAACCCCGAGGCGGCCGTCAGCGCTGCCCGGGTCACCGGCTCGGGCTGGTCCCGCAGCTGGGCCAGGATGCGCAGTCGGGAGTCCGAGAGCCGAGGGGTGGCGCGGCCGGGCGAAGGGCCCCACCGCCGATCGGAGTCGAGATTTTTTTCCACGGAGATAAGTGTAGTAAAAAGATCTCGGGGAGCCACCCCGGCACCACCGACAGGACGGAGACCATCGATGCGCCACCTGACCATCGCGACGAGCCAGGCGGACGCCGCCGCGGCCGACGTCATGGAGGACCACCACGCACAGCTCGTCGGGCAGCTCGCCGTCCGCAGCCAGACCCTGGCCGCACTCGCGCCCGGTGGCTGGAGCGCACAGGTCGAGGAGGCGAGGGACGACCTCGTCACCTGGGCCCGAACCCAGCTGGTGCCGCACGCACGAGCCGAGGAGGAGACGTTGTACGCCGCCGCGGCGCAGGACCCCCGGGGGCGTCCGCTGGTGGACGCCATGCTGACCGAGCACGGCGTCATCGGGGATCTGATCGACCGGATCGCCGTCGCCCGGGACGCGCTCGCGCTCGCCATCGCGGCCGGACGACTGGCAGCGGTCGTCGAGGGCCACGTGGCCAAGGAGAACGACCAGCTGCTGCCGTTGCTCCTCGAGGGCGCAGGGACCTCGGTCGCTGGCCTGCTGTCCACGATGCACGAGCTGCTCGAGGACTCACATCGCGCCGGCACCCGGGAGGAGAGCGGCGGGCACGACCGGGACGCAGCCACCTGCACCTGCGGCGAGTCCGACGGGAGCAAGGTCCCGGAGCTGGATGCGCGGGCCATCCCACACGCGATCCGGCATGCCACGATCTTCGGCGCGCTCGATGCCGTTCACCCCGGCCACGGCATGGTGCTCATCGCCCCCCACGACCCGCTCCCCCTCCTGGCGCAGGTCGAGGAGCGTTCCCCGGGCGTGTTCACCGTCGACTACCTCGAGCGCGGCCCCGAGACGTGGCGGCTGAGCCTGGTGCGCGCCGCGCTCTGAGCGGAGGCTCCCGACGTGTGCGAGTACTGCGGCTGCAGGAGCGTCCCGGCGATCACCGAGCTGATGGATGAGCATGCCGATCTGCGCGAGCAGTCCAGCGCCATCCGCAGGGCTCTTGCCGAGGGCGACGCGGCGGGCGCGCGGGATCGGCTGGTGCGCCTGATCGGTCACCTCGGGGTGCACGTGGCCCGGGAGGAGAAGGGGGTCTTCCTCGCGCTGAGACAGGCCGCGGAGTTTCTCACGGAGGTCGGCGACCTGGAGGGCGAGCACCGGGACCTGGAGGCGAGCATCGCCGCCCTCGACCCCCGGGGCTCCGGGTTCTCCGCATCCGCCACGGACCTGCTGGCCCGGCTCGACGAGCACATCGAGCGCGAGGAGCTCGGCATCTTCCCGGTGGCGGTCGTCACGCTGGGAGCCCGGGGCTGGCGCACGGTCGAACGAGCGTATGACGCGCTGCCGACCTTCCTCAGCGGCCGCGTCGGCCTCACCTGAGCATGCGAAGCTCCCTGCCGACTCTCCCGGTTCTGGTGGCACCGTCCTCACCGAACCCGTGCCTGCGGTAGAAGCCGATGGCCCGCTCGTTGCCGTCGAGGACCCACAGACAGGCGGGCTCCTCCCCCACCGCCGCAACGAGGAGCGCGTGTCCGATCCCGGTCCCCCACCAACCGGCACGGACGTACAGGCCCCACAGCTCCAGCGGGACGTCGACGTCGTCGTCGCGGGGGACCCCCACACCGGAGAACCCGATCAGCCCGGTCTCGTTCTCCGCCACGAGAGTGCGCAGCGGGCCGTCCGTGAGCTGGCTGCGCCAGCGATCGATCCGTTCGTCGATGCCCGCCCGTCGCTCGGCGAACACCGTCGCCGGCATGAGGTCGGCGTACGCGTCCTCCCACACATCGAGGTGGAGAAAGGCGAGCGCCTCGGCATCGGCGGCCGACGCGGACCGGATCCGGGCACCGAGGGCGGACTGCACAGGTCGAACCCTACGCACCGCGACCGGGAACGGTCTCCCGTCGGGAGGACGTCACTGCTCGCTGCTCGGGCGCAAGCGGAGGTACTCCAGCCAGGTCGCGTCGTCGGAGGTGATCCGGTCGACCTCCTCACCGGCGTCGCACCTCAGCAGGGCGACGGTCGCCTGGGACGGGCGGAGGTCCACCAGCCGCCAGACCGCGCCGGAACGCTCCCAGTCCTGCAGCGAGCCGATCAGCTCGGCGCCGGTCCTCGGTCGATCTGCCATGGTCAATGCCTAGCACGAGCCAGGGCAACTGCCCAGCCATCGGTGAAGCCGGGAAGCGTCAGCCGACGAGGTCGACGGTGCGCACCGACGAGGCGGTCATGGCGCCCTCGAGCTCGGTGAGCGTGTCGGCGGGGATGGCCGAGTCCACGGTCAGCACGACGAGCGCGTGGCCGCCCTTGGAGTCGCGCGAGACCTGCATGCCGGCGATGTTGACGTTGGCCTGGCCGAGCAGCTGGCCGATCGTGCCGACCATTCCGGGCCGGTCGGCGTACCGGACGAACGCCAGGTGGTCGGTCGGCTCGATGTCGAGGTCGAAGCCGTCGACCTCGACCAGGCGCTCGCGCTGCCCGACACCGACCAGCGTGCCGGAGACCGAAGCCTGGACGCCGCCCGGCGAAGGTGCCTCGCAGGGTGATCAGGCTGCGGTGGTCGGGGGACTCGGTGCTGGTGACCAGCCGTACGGCGAGGCCGCGCTCGGCCGCCATCAGCGGAGCGTTGACGTAGGAGACCTGGTCCTCGACGACGTCGGTGAACAGGCCCTTGAGCGCGGCCAGCTCCAGCACCTTCACGTCGAACTGCGACAGGTCACCGGCTACCTCGACGTCGATCTGCTCGGCGACCCCGCCTGCGAGCGCGGTGAAGATCCGGCCGAGCTTCTCGGTGAGCGGGATCGCCGGGCGGACCTCCTCGGCGATCACGCCGCCCTGGACGTTGACGGCGTCCGGCACCAGCTCACCGCTGAGTGCCAGGCGGACGGAGCGGGCGACGGCGATGCCGGCCTTCTCCTGGGCCTCGTCGGTGCTGGCGCCCAGGTGCGGGGTGGCGACGACCGACTCGAACTCGAAGAGCGGGCTGTCGGTGCAGGGCTCGGAGGCGAAGACGTCGAGACCGGCACCGGCGATCCGGCCCTCCTTGATCGCGGCGTAGAGCGCGTTCTCGTCGACGATGCCACCGCGGGCGGCGTTGACGAGGATCAGGTTCGGCTTGGCCTTGGCCAGCTGGTCGGCGCCGACCAGGCCGAGAGTCTCAGGGGTCTTGGGCAGGTGCACCGAGATGAAGTCGGACTCCTCCATCAGCTCCTCGAGGCTGACCAGCTTGATGCCGAGCTGGGCCGCGCGACCCGCCTGGACGTAAGGGTCGTAGGCGATGATCTGCATGCCGAAGGCGCTGAGTCGCTGGGCGACCAGAACGCCGATCCGGCCGAGGCCGATGATGCCGAGAGTCTTCTCGTACAGCTCGGTGCCGGTGTACTTGCTGCGCTTCCACTCGCCGTCGCGGAGCGATGCGTTGGCAGGCGCAATGTTGCGGGCCGCCGACAGCATCAGCCCGACGGCGAGCTCGGCGGCGGAGACGATGTTGGAGGTCGGTGCGTTGACGACCATGACGCCCGACTGGGTAGCGGTCTTGACGTCCACGTTGTCGAGGCCGACTCCCGCTCGGGCCACGACCCGCAGCCGCTTCGCCGCGGCCAGCGCCTCGGCGTCCACCTTGGTGGCGCTGCGGACCAGGATGGCGTCGACGTCGGCGATCGCCGGCAGGAGCTCGGAGCGGTCGGCCCCGTTGCAGTGACGGATCTCGAAGTCGGGACCGAGGGCCTCGACGGTGGCGGGGCTGAGCTCTTCGGCGATGAGTACGACGGGCTTGGTCACGATGCTTCCTCTGGGTATCGTGGAAGGACTGGCTCGGCCTAGGGATGGCAGGCCGTGCACGACGCTGTGCCCGCCGGTCACTGTACCGGACCCACGAAGGCCCGATGTCATGGCCAACCGCTCGACGGGGCGTGACATTCCTCTCCCACCAGGAGCGGTCCCGCGAGCCCGCACGGAGCCGCGGTGTCCGGTCAGTGCCAGGCGGCCAGCAGGACTGCGGCCACGAAGATGCCGACGACGTGGTAGCTGGCGTTCGTCCACCACCAGGTCGAGCGACTGGCCTTGGTGGGCTCGAAGAACGCCGTCACGCCGATCAGGGTCATCGCCAGTCCCAGGCAGAGCACCAGGCCGAGCCGCACCCCGTCCCCGAAGCCCTGCGCGCCCGTCCAGGCGCCGAGGACACCCACTCCGATCGTGGTCACGGCACAGGTGAGCAGCGGGAAGAGGATGACGGAGGCGCCCGGGCTCTCGTCTGGATCCGGGGTGTAGCCCATCGATGCGAGCCACGGCTTCTGGAACAGCACGGGTGAGAACCACAGCGCCCCCAGCACCCAGTAGATCGCCGTGGCGACCACGACCGCCCACCAGTTGAGCTCACCCAAGTACGTCGAGACCCATGCGGCACCGCCTTCGACTCGAGTTCCCCGCCCCACTATCGCGGTGGGTGGCTCCAGGGTCCACCCCTTCGAGGGATGAGTCGACGCTCGGGCCGCCAGCACGTCGGCGACCCCCACCCTCCGCCAGGGGAACGACAAGTCCACCCCGTGACCCCACGACCGCAATGTCGGTGTTCGTCGTGGAACGACGCGAGGCCGCCCCTCACCCGGTGGTGGGAGACGGCCTCGCACGGAGCCCCTGCGGCGTGCTCAGCGGGCGGCGGTGCCCTCGACGTAGTCGGAGTCGTGGCTCTTGACCCAGCTCATCAGCTTGCGCAGCTCGCGGCCGGTCGCCTCGATCGGGTGCTGTTCGGCCTTGGCGCGCAGCTCCTTGAACTCCGGCGCACCGGCATCCTGGTCGGCGATGAACCGCTCGGCGAAGGCGCCGCTCTGGATGTCGGCGAGGACGGCCCTCATGTTCTCCTTGACGTGGGGGTCGATCACGCGCGGACCGGAGACGTAGTCGCCGTACTCGGCGGTGTCGGAGACCGACCAGCGCTGCTTGGCGATGCCGCCCTCGTACATCAGGTCGACGATGAGCTTCAGCTCGTGGAGGCACTCGAAGTAGGCGACCTCGGGCTGGTAGCCGGCCTCGGTCAGGGTCTCGAAGCCGTACATCACCAGCTGCGACGCGCCACCGCACAGAACGGCCTGCTCGCCGAAGAGGTCGGTCTCGCACTCCTCGGTGAAGGTGGTCTTGATGCCGCCGGCACGCAGTCCGCCGATCGCCTTGGCGTAGGCGAGGGTGAGGTCCCAGGCCTTTCCGGAGGCGTCCTCCTCGACGGCGACGAGCACCGGGACGCCGCGGCCCTCGGTGAACTCGCGCCGCACCAGGTGGCCGGGTCCCTTCGGGGCGACCATGCAGACGTCGACGCCCTCGGGCGGGGTGATGTAGCCGAAGCGGATGTTGAACCCGTGACCGAAGAAGATCGCGTCGCCGGGGACGAGGTTGGGCTCGATGGCCTCCTTGTAGAGGCTGCGCTGCGCCGGGTCGGGGGCGAGGACCATGATCAGGTCGGCCTCCTCGCACGCCTCGGCAGGCGTGAGGACCCGCAGGCCCTCGGCCTCGGCCTTGGCCCGGCTCCTGGAGCCCTCGGGCAGGCCGACCCGGACGTCGACCCCGGAGTCGCGCAGCGACAGCGCGTGCGCGTGGCCCTGGCTTCCGTAGCCGAGGACGGCCACGTGGCGGCCCTGGATCACCGACAGGTCGGCGTCGTCGTCGTAGAACATCTCAGCAGCCACGGGGGCTCTCCTTCGGTTCGTGCTTCTCAACAGCTACAGGTCAGCAGGGCGGGAGGCTCTCCCGCCGGGACAGCGTACGACGGGTCAGGCGACCGCGACCGGGACGGGCTTGAGCGTCCGCTCCGTGATCGACCGCCCGCCGCGGCCCATCGCGACCACGCCCGACTGCACCAGCTCGCGGACGCCGAACGGCTCGAGCACCCTCAGGAACGCCTCGAGCTTCTCGGGGTTGCCGGTGATCTCGATGGTGACCGCGTCGGGCGCGACGTCGACGGCCTTGGCCCGGAACAGCTGCACGGTCTCCAGGACCTGGCCGCGGGTCTCGGCGTCCGCGCGGACCTTGACCAGCAGCAGCTCGCGGGTGACCGCGGCTGCCCGGCTCCATCTCGACGATCTTGAGCACCTCGACCAGCTTGTTGAGCTGCTTGGTCACCTGCTCGAGCGGGGAGTCCTCGACGTTGACCACGATGGTCATGCGCGAGATCTCCGGGAGCTCGGTCGGGCCGACGGCCAGGGAGTCGATGTTGTAGCCGCGGCGGCTGAACAGGCCGGCGATCCGGGCCAGGACGCCGGGCTTGTTCTCCACCAGGACCGACAAGGTGTGCTTGCTCATGACGCTCTCCTCACAGCTCGTCGGTGTCGAACTCGGGCGCGAGGTCCCGGGCGTACTTGATGTCGTCGTTGCTCGTGCCCGCGGCCACCATCGGCCAGACCATCGCGTCCCGGTGCACCCGGAAGTCGATGACGACGGGGACGTCGTTGATCTCCAGGGCCTTCTGGATCGTCGCGTCGACCTCGTCGGGCGAGTCGCAGAGCAGGCCCACGCAGCCGTACGCCTCGGCGAGCTTGACGAAGTCCGGGATCCGCAGGGTCTCGTGGCGCTGCAGGTCGGTGTTGGAGTAGCGCTCGTTGTAGAACAGCGTCTGCCACTGGCGGACCATGCCGAGCGCCTCGTTGTTGATGATCGCGACCTTGATCGGGATGCCCTCGATGGCGCAGGTGGCGAGCTCCTGGTTGGTCATCTGGAAGCAGCCGTCGCCGTCGACCGACCACACGACGGCGTCGGGACGGGCGACCTTCGCCCCCATCGCCGCGGGCACCGAGTAGCCCATCGTGCCGAGGCCGCCCGAGTTGATCCAGGTGTTCGGGTGCTCGTAGCCGATGAAGTGCGAGGCCCACATCTGGTGCTGGCCGACGCCGGCGACGTAGATGGACTCCGGGCCGGAGAGCGCGCCGAGCCGCTCGAGCACGTACTGCGGGCGAGAGCGAGCCGTCCGACGGGGTCTCGTAGCCGAGCGGGTACTTGGCCTTGATCCCGCCGACGAAGTCGAGCCACGCCCGGTAGTCGCCGGTCCGGCCCTGGGCGATCTCGGCCTTGAGCGCGGAGACCAGCTCGGCGATGACCTCCCGGGCGTCACCGACGATCGGGACGTCGACGGCGCGGTTCTTGCCGATCTCCGCCGGGTCGATGTCGGCGTGGATGATCTTGGCTCCGGGCGCGAACGAGTCGAGCGCGCCGGTGACCCGGTCGTCGAAGCGGGCGCCCAGGCTGACGATCAGGTCGCTGCGCTGCAGCGCCCGCCACGGCGGCCACCGTGCCGTGCATGCCGGGCATGCCCAGGTGCGCTGGTGGCTGTCGGGGAAGGCGCCGCGGGCCATCAGCGTGGTCACGACGGGCATGCCGAGCAGCTCGGCGAGCTCACGCAGCTCGGCGGAGGCCTTGGCGCGGATCACGCCGCCGCCGACGTACAGCACCGGCCGGTGCGACTCCAGGATCAGCCGGGCCGCCTCGCGCACCTGCTTGGCGTGCGGCCGGGTCACCGGGCGGTAGCCGGGCATGGTCAGCTCGGTGGGCCACACGAACGTGGTCGCCGCCTGCAGCGCGTCCTTGGAGATGTCGACGAGGACCGGTCCGGGCCGGCCCGTCGAGGCGATGTAGAAGGCCTCGGCGATGGTCCGCGGGATCTCGTCGGGGTCGGTGATCAGGTAGTTGTGCTTGGTGATCGGCATCGTGATGCCGCGGATGTCGGCCTCCTGGAAGGCGTCGGACCCGATCGACCCGCTGGCGACCTGCCCGGTGATGGCGACGATCGGCACCGAGTCCATGTGCGCGTCGGCCAGCGCAGTGACCAGGTTGGTCGCCCCGGGGCCGCTGGTGGCCATGCAGACGCCGACCTTGCCGGTCGCCGAGGCGTACCCCTATGCGGCGTGGCCGGCGCCCTGCTCGTGGCGGACCAGGATGTGGCGCAGCTTGGAGTCGAAGAGCGGGTCGTACGCCGGGAGGATCGCGCCTCCCGGGATGCCGAAGACGTGCTCGACCCCGACGGCCTCCAGCGACCGGATCAGGCTCTGTGCCCCGGTGATCGGAGTCGGCTCTGCGGCGTTGGGCTGTTCTCCCACTCTCTCGCCTCTCTGCTCGGGTGCCGGGATCGCCGGCGGCCAACAAAAAACCCCTCGGCCCGGCGGGCGCGGAGGGGATGACGTGTCAGGTGTGGTCGGAACCGTGACCCAGCACGTCAGGTGCGTACAAGAAGCTGCAGACGCATGGGTACACGGTCCTCGGCTGCGCCCGACAGCGTCAACCCACCGGCGCCGTCGTCCCACATGATGGTACGCCGATCCCAGGATGTGGCGAGCTCGATGGATCGCGAGGCGTCAGCCGCAGATCGCCCCGTGCGCGGCCGACTGCACGACCTTGGCGTACTTGCCCAGCACCCCTCGGGTGTACTTGGGCGCGTTGGGCTGCCACCCGTCCCGGCGCGCGGCCAGCTCGGCCTCGTCGACCTTGAGCTCGAGCGTCCGGCTGCCGGCGTCGAGGACGATCGGGTCGCCGTCGCGGACGAAGGCGATCGGTCCTCCGTCGACCGCCTCGGGCGCCACGTGGCCCACGCAGAAGCCGGTCGTGCCCCCGGAGAAGCGGCCGTCGGTCAGCAGCATCGTCGACTTGCCCAGGCCGGCGCCCTTGATCGCGCCGGTGATCGCGAGCATCTCGCGCATGCCCGGGCCGCCCTTGGGCCCCTCGTAGCGGATCACCACGGCGTCGCCCGCCTGGATCTGCCCGGCCGCCAGCGCGTCGATGGCGGCCTGCTCGCCGTCGAAGACGCGGGCGACGCCCTCGAAGACCTCGCTCTCCATGCCGGCCGTCTTCACCACGGCGCCCTCCGGCGCGAGCGAGCCCTTGAGGATGGTGAGGCCGCCGGTCCGGTGGAGCGGCTTGTCCATCCGGCGCAGCACCTCGCCGTCGAGCGACGCCGGGGCCAGCTCCTCGAGGTTCTCCCCCATCGTCTTGCCGGTGACGGTGAGGGTGTTGCCGTCGATGAGACCGGCGTCCAGCAGCGCCTTGAGGACGACCGGGATGCCGCCGACCTTGTCGACGTCGTTCATCACGAAGCGGCCGAACGGCTTGAGGTCGCCCAGGTGCGGCACCGTGTCGCCGATCCGGTTGAAGTCGTCGAGCTGCAGGTCGACCTCGGCCTCGCGGGCGATCGCCAGCAGGTGCAGCACGGCGTTGGTGGAGCCGCCCAGCGCCATGACCAGCGCGATGGCGTTCTCGAAGGCCGGCTTGGTCATGATCTGGCGCGCGGTGATACCCGCGCGGAGCATCTCGACGACCGCCTCGCCGGAGCGGTGCGCGAAGCCGTCGCGGCGGCGGTCGACCGCAGGCGGGGCCGCGGAGCCCGGCAGCGACATGCCGAGCGCCTCACCGACCGAGGCCATCGTGTTCGCGGTGTACATCCCGCCGCAGGCGCCCTCACCCGGGCAGATCGCCCGCTCGATGCGGTCGACCTCCTCACGGGTCATCCGGCCCGCCAGACAGGCGCCGACCGCCTCGAAGGCGTCGATGATCGTGACGTCCTTGCCGTCGACCTGACCGGGCATGATCGAGCCGGCGTAGAGCATGACCGAGGCGAGGTCGAGCCGCGCGGCCGCCATCAGCATGGCGGGGATGGACTTGTCGCACCCGGCCAGGAGCACCGAGCCGTCGAGCCGCTCGGCCATCATCACCGTCTCGACCGAGTCGGCGATCACCTCACGCGAGACCAGCGAGAAGTGCATGCCCTCGTGCCCCATCGAGATCCCGTCGGAGACCGAGATGGTGCCGAACTCCAGCGGATAGCCGCCGGCGGCGTGCACGCCGTTCTTCACGGCCTTGGCCAGCCGGTCGAGCGACAGGTTGCAGGGCGTGATCTCGTTCCACGAGGAGCCGACGCCGATCTGCGGCTTCTCCCAGTCCTCGTCCCCCATCCCGACGGCGCGGAGCATGCCGCGCGCCGCAGCGCGCTCCAGACCATCGGTGACGTCACGGCTGCGGGGCTTCATGTCGGGCGTGTCGCTCATGCTCGGAGCCTAGCCCCGCGTCCGCGGCTCCCCCAGACGGTCGCCACCCTGCGGAACGGAGGAGGGTCCACCGGCCGGCAACGAAAACAGGATGCCGCGGGAGCGCTCCGCTGGTTAGCGTTCTGGGGTGACCTCGACGACCTCGCCAGCCGGGCTGCAGCTGCGGTTCCTGACCGATCCGCGCGAGTTCCTCGCCCTGACCGAAGCGTCGCTGGCCTCCGATCCGGTCGTGAGCACCGTCGTCGCGACCGTGGCACACCGGGCGGCCGACGAGGTGGAGTCCGGCATCGCGCAGCCCGAACGCGACTGGTGGCTCGTCGTGACCGACGGCTCGGGGTCGGTGGTCGGCGCCGCGATGAGGACGGCCCCCTTCGCGCCGCAGCCGATCTTCTTGCTGCCGATGCCCGACGAGGCGGCGGTAGCCCTCGCCCGCGCCCTCCACGACCGGGGTGAGGAGGCCCTCGGGTTCAACGGCACGCTCCCGGCCGCGCAGGTGGCCGCGGAGGAGATGGCACGGCTCACGCGCGGCACAGTGAGGAACCCGGTACGGATGCGGCTCTTCGAGGTCACCCAGGTGATCCCGCCCCGCGCCGCGCCTGGCCGTCTGGTGCCGGCCACCGAGGACGACCTCGACCTCGCCCTCGACTGGTTCGACGTGTTCGAGGCCGAGGCCGACGAGCAGGCCGGCCGGCCGCGCGGGTCGTTACCCGCCCACGAGCGCGACCCGGAGGAGATGCTGCGCCGGATCCGGAGCGGGTCCGTCTGGTTCTGGGAGGACGAGACCGGGACGAAGGTGCACATGACCGCGGCGAACCCGCCGGCCTTCGGGGTCGCGCGGATCGGCCCGGTCTACACGCCCCCGCAGCAGCGCGGCCACGGCTGGGCGAGCAGCGCAGTCGCCCAGGTCTCGCAGCTCCTGCTCGACGAGGGCGCGCGGGTCTGCCTGTTCACCGACCAGGCCAACCCGACCTCCAACGGCATCTACGTCCGCCTGGGATTTCGCGAGCTGATCGACACCGCGGTCTTCGTGGTCGAGCGGTGACCGGACCGACGCACGTCCCCCTTGGCCCCGCCACCGGCCCGACGAGCAGCGCCCCCGAACGGGGGCGTCTGCTGCCCTGACGTCGCAGGCGGGAGCGGGTGCCCTACTCTCGGCCTCGTCACCGAGGAGGCCGCCTGTGCGTGGAGTCGTGTTCGTCGACGTCGACGGCACACTGGTGCCCCAGGGCAGCTCGGCGCGTTTCATCGCCGCTCGGCTGGGTCATCTCGACGCGGTGCGGGTGGCCGAGGACGCCTACCTGGCAGGCGAGGTCGACAACCGGTACGTCGCCGACGTCGACGCCCTCGGCTGGAAGGGCGCCTCCCCCGACGAGGTACGCAGCTGGTTGCCCGACCTGCCCGTCGTGGACGGCATCCAGGAGGTCGTGGACTGGTGCCGCAGCCACGATCTGCTGCCGGTCCTGGCGACACTCGCCTGGACGGTGGTCGGGGACTTCCTGTGCGCCGAGTACGGCTTCGCCGGCCGTTCGGGCAACGAGCTCGAGGTTGCCTCCGGCCGCTTCACCGGACGGGTGGCCGGCTACTTCGACGAACACGACAAGCTCGCCTACGCCCGTGAGGTCGCGCGTGCGCAGGGGATTGCGCTCGACGCGTGCACGGCGATCGGGGACGCACGCTCCGACGTTCCGCTCTTCACCGAGGCGGGGCTGTCCATCGCGTTCAACGGCGACGCCGTCGCCCGCTCCACAGCCCGGGTCTGTATCGAGGGGGACGACCTGCGGGCAGTGCTCCCCTCACTCGCCACGTGGCTCGGCGCCGCGGAGGGATAGACGCCGATCACGCGCCAGCGTCAGTCGATCGTCGCGGCGCGGACGCAGAGGACGTCCGGCAAGTGCTCGGCGACCATGTGCCAGGAGTCGCCCTCGTCGTTGCTGGCGAAGATCGTCCCGTCGCGGCTTCCGAAGTAGACACCGAGCGGGTCGTGGCCGTCGACGCACATCGCGTCCCGCAGCACCGAGGAGTAGAAGCCCTGGTCGGGCAGACCGTTGCCCAGCGCCTCCCACGACTCCCCCGCGTCCTGCGTGCGGTAGACCCTGCACGCAGAGTGGTCGGGGAAGCGGTTGATCGTCGCGGTCAGCGGGAACAGGTACGCGGTGTCCTTGCGGCGCGGGTGCGCCACCACCGGGAAGCCGAAGTCGACCGGGAGGTCGTGGTCGATCGGCTTCCACGCGGCACCGCCGTCGTCGGAGCGGTAGACGCCGCCGTGGTTCTGCAGGTACATCCGGTCGTGGTCCACCGGGCTGCGGGACACCTTGTGCACACACTGGCCGAACTCGGGGTACTGCTCGCCCTCCGGCATGAAGTCCGCGCGGATCCCGGAGTTCGACGCCGACCAGGAGTCTCCACCGTCCTCGGACAGGTAGACGCCGCCGGTGGACATCGCGACGGCGATCCTCTGCGGGTCGTCGGGGTGCGGCAGCAGGGTGTGGATCGCCTGGCCACCGTTACCGGGATGCCACTGGGGGCGGTGCGGGTGATCCCACAGCCCGCGCACGAGGGTGAACGTCTCCCCGCCGTCCTCGGAGCGGAACAGTGCACTGGGCTCGGTGCCCGCCCACACGACTCCCGGCTCGGTCGGCGACGGGGCGACGGACCACACGGCCTCCAGGGAGGCTCCGGTGTCCTCGGGGAAGGTGATCTCGCCGTTCGGGGTGCTCTGCCAGGTCCCGCCGAGGTCGTCACTGCGGCGCAGCTGGGTCCCCCAGATGAAGCTGCGATTGGAGGCAAAGAGGCGGGGTTGCTCCCCCCGCGTGTCGATCGCCACCGAGTGGACGTCGCTCATCTCGTCGTCCGCGTGACGAACCTTCCAGGACGCACGCTCGTCGTCGGACTCGGCGATCCAGAGTCCTTTCCGCGTGCCGATCATCAGCAACGTGCCCATCGCGACCTCCTCGGCGCCTTTCGGTAAGGGTTGCCTCACAGCGAGAGGGAGTCAATGCCCCCGGAGGCACCCGGCTCACAGCGGATCCTTCCCCGCCGTTCACCGGATCGTCACACCGCGTTGACAGCCTCGAAGCACGCGCCGCCTAGCGTCCTTCCCCAGGGTCACCAGATCTCGAGGAGGTCCGAGATGACGATCGCCCGCCTCACTCCCCGCCGCGTCCTCGGCGCGGCGGTCTCCCGAGCGGTCGCCTGGGCCGAGGCGAGCCACCAGGGCTCCTGCCGCAACGCCCTCTGGTCATCCCTGGCCATGGCGGACGAACGTCGACGCCGCGCCGAAGTAGACGCCTTCCTGGAGGCTCACCACCGCGATCGTCTTGCCCGGGACGTCGTCGACAGCCAGGTCGAGGCAGCCCAGCAGGATTCCCTCAGGGTCTCTTGAGTTTCGTGTGACACGTTCGGCACATGCGCCCTGAGCCTCAGGCAACGGCAGCCGACCGTCGCCGGACCCCTCGGTCGTCGCTGCTCGGGGCCCTGCTCGTTGTGGGCCTCCTCGCGTCCGGGTGCGCTCAGTCCGCCGACACCTCGACGGTCGACTCGAGCAGCACGGTCTCCGCGCCGACGACGACCGCCACGTCACCGCCCACGACCACGGACACCGCGACGACGACCGCGGCAGCTCCGTCCACGCCGACCGCCAGCCCGATGGGGATCCTCGGCCCCACGGGCTACGGCACGCTGACGCTGGGCATGGCCTATCCGGATGTCATGGCGACCGGGCTCCTGGAGAAGTCGTCGTCCGGGGCGTGGGTGTTGAAGGACCACCCGGAGGCAGAGGTGTGCGTGACCAAGGCCGGCGGCCTGATGGCGATCTTCGCGGACCAGAGCGCCGTGACCCCGGAGGGCATCCACGTGGGCAGCACATATGCGCAGGTCAAGGCCGCGTACCCGCATGTGCAGGAGTCGATCGACTACGTCTACGTCCGGACCAGCAAGACGACCCGGTACTCCTTCCTCATCGCGGGGAGGAAACCAGGGTCCACGGTCTACCAGTGGAGCATCAACACCACGGATCAGACCTGCTTCAACTGAGCTTCTCGAGAATCAGCTCGCGAACCCGGCCCGCGTCCGCCTGGCCGCGCATCTGCTTCATCACCGCGCCGATGAGTGCGCCCGCCGCGGCGACCTTGCCCTCACGGATCTTGTCGGCCACGTCGGGGTTGGCCGCAATCGCGTCGTCGACCGCCGCTGACAGCGCGCCGTCGTCGGAGACGATCTCCAGGCCGCGCGACTTCACCACGTCGCCGGGCTCGCCCTCGCCGGCGAGCACGCCGTCGAACACCTGGCGCGCTAGCTTGTCGTTGATCGTCCCCGCATCGACGAGCCCCTGGATGGCCGCGACCTGCGCGGGGGTGATGGACAGGTCGGCGAGGTCCACGCCCTGCTCGTTGGCACGGCGAGCCAGTTCCGACAGCCACCACTTGCGGGCGGCCGGAGCCGAGGCGCCGGCGGCGATGGTGGCCTCGACCAGGTCCAGTGCTCCGGCGCCGACGGTGTCACGCATCTCCAGGTCGCTGAAGCCCCACTCGGCCTGCAGCCGGGCCCGGCGCTCGTGCGGGGGCTCGGGAAGGGTGCCACGCAGCTGCTCGACCCACTCACGGCTCGGTGCCACCGGCACGAGGTCGGGCTCGGGGAAGTAGCGGTAGTCGTCCGCGTCGGACTTCGGCCGGCCCGAGGTGGTGACGCCGGTGTCCTCGTGGAAGTGGCGGGTCTCCTGTGTGATGCTGCCGCCGGTCGACAGGATCGCCGCGTGCCGGCCGACCTCGAAGCGGACCGCCCGCTCGACCGAGCGCAGGGAGTTGACGTTCTTGGTCTCGGTGCGGATGCCGAGCGGCGCGTCCGGGGTCGGACGCAAAGAGAGGTTCACGTCGCACCGCAGCGAGCCCTGCTCCATCCGGACGTCGGAGACGCCGAGCCCGAGCATCAGCTCGCGCAGCTGCGCGACATAGGCGCGGGCCACCTGCGGTGCCTTGGCTCCGGTGCCCGAGGATCGGCTTGGTGACGATCTCGATCAGCGGGATGCCGGCGCGGTTGTAGTCGACCAGGGAGTGGTCGGCGCCGTGGATCCGGCCGGTACTGCCGCCGACGTGCAGCGACTTGCCGGTGTCCTCCTCCATGTGGGCGCGCTCGATCTCGACACGGTAGGTCTCGCCGTCGACCTCGACGTCCATCCAGCCGTCGAAGGCGATCGGCTCGTCGTACTGCGAGGTCTGGAAGTTCTTCGGCATGTCCGGGTAGAAGTAGTTCTTCCGGGCGAAGCGGCACCACTCGGCGATCTCGCAGTTGAGAGCAAGGCCCATCCGGATCGCCGACTCGACCGCCTTGCCGTTGACCACCGGCATCGCCCCGGGCAGACCGAGACAGGTCGGGCAGACCTGGGTGTTGGGCGGAGCGCCGAACTCGGTCGGGCAGCCGCAGAACATCTTCGTCGCCGTGTTCAGCTCGACGTGGACCTCGAGCCCGAGGACCGGGTCGAAGGACAGCGATCGCCTCGTCGAAGTCGAGGATCGACACCGTCCGGTCATCGGGCCACCTCCGGCACCTCGGGGGCCTGGGCCCACAACGGGCCGCCCCAGCGTCTGCTCGAGCAGCGTCTCCAGCGCCGCGCCGACACGGTAGAGACGGTCGTCGGCGAGCGCGGGCGCGATGACCTGGAAGCCGGTCGGCAGACCGTCCTCCTCGGCGAGCCCGTTGGGGACCGACATCGCCGGGACGCCGGCGAGGTTGGCCGGGATGGTGGCGATGTCGTTGAGGTACATCGCGACCGGGTCGTCCAGCTTGGCCCCGAGCTTGAAGGCCGTGGTCGGCGCGGTCGGAGAGACCAGGACGTCGGCCTTGTCGAAGGCGGCCGCGAAGTCGCGGCTGATCAGGGTGCGAACCTTCTGCGCCTGGCCGTAGTAGGCGTCGTAGTAGCCGCTGGACAGCGCGTAGGTGCCGAGGATGATCCGGCGCTTGACCTCGTCGCCGAAGCCGGCGTCGCGGGTGGCGCGCATGACGTCCTCGGCGGTCGGCGCGTCGACCCCCTCGGGATAGACGCGCAGCCCGTAGCGCATGGCGTCGAACTTGGCGAGGTTCGAGGACGCCTCGCTCGGCATGATCAGGTAGTACGTCGCGAGGGCGTGCACGAAGGTCGGACAGGACACCTCGACGACCTCGGCTCCCGCCTTGGTCAGCAGCGCGACCGACTCGTCGAAGCGGCTCTGGACCCCGGCCTGGTAGCCCTCGCCGGTCAGCTCGGTGATGATGCCGATCCTCAGACCGGCCATGTCCCCGGACGGCGCCCTCGCGGGCGGCGGCGACGAGGTCCGGGAGCGGCTGGTCGATCGAGGTGGAGTCACGCGGGTCGTGGCCGCCGACGATCGTGTGCAGGATCGCCGCGTCGAGGACGCTGCGGGTCACCGGGCCCACCTGGTCGAGCGAGTTGGCCAGGGCCACCAGCCCGTAGCGGGAGACGCCGCCGAAGGTCGGCTTCACCCCGACCGTGCCGGTGACCGCACCCGGCTGCCGGATCGAGCCGCCGGTGTCGGTGCCCAGCGCCCAGGTCGCCTCGAACCCGGCCACCGCGGCGGCGGACCCGCCTCCGGAGCCGCCCGGGATGCGGTCGAGGTCCCACGGGTTGTGCGTCGGGCCGTAGGCGGAGTGCTCGGTGGAGGAGCCCATCGCGAACTCGTCCATGTTGGTCTTGCCGAGGATCGGCAGGCCGGCGGCCTTGAGCCGGCGCACGACCGTCGCGTCGTACGGCGGGACCCATCCCTCGAGGATCTTCGAGCCGCAGGTGGTGGGGATGCCCCGGGTGGCCAGCACGTCCTTGACCGCGATCGGCACGCCGTCCCACGCCGAGAGCGGCGCGCCGGAGGCGCGACGCTCGTCGGAGGCGGCGGCCTGGGCGAGCGCACCCTCGGCATCGACGTGCAGGAAGGAGTGCAGAGCCCCGTCGACCGACGACGATCCGGCCCAGGTGGGCCCGGGTGATCTCGACGGAGGTGGCCTCCCCGGCGGCGAGCCGCGCTCGGCGAGCTCGGCGGCGGTCGCGTGCAGCAGGTCGCTCACTGCTCCTCCCCCAGGATCCGCGGCACGCTGAAGCGCTGGTCCTCGACCTCGGGTGCGCCGCTGAGCGCCTCCTCGGCGGTGAGCCCGGGCGTGACCACATCGTCGCGGAAGACGTTGGTCAGCGGGATCGCGTGCGAGGTCGGCGGCACGTCGGCCGCCGCCACCTCGCGGATCGACCGGATCGAGTCGAGGATCACCGCCAGCTGCGGCCCCAGGTGGTCGAGCTCGGCGTCGGAGAGGTCGATCCGCGCGAGCGAGGCCAGGTGGGCCACGTCCTCACGGGTGATGTCGGGCATGCGGGGTCCCCTGCGGGTTGCGGAACGGTCTCCTCATCCTAGAGGCCGCGCGCAGGCGTCACTCCGCACCGATCTGGGCCACCGCCCGGGCCGCGTCCGGACCCTGGTCGAGCAGCACGGCGAAGCCGTCCTCGTCGAGGATCGGGATGCCGAGCTCGACCGCCTTGTCGTACTTCGACCCCGGCGAGTCGCCGACCACGACGAAGGCGGTGCTCTTCGAGACCGACGAGGCGGCCTTCCCTCCCTGGGCGAGGATGGCCTCCTTGGCGCCGTCGCGGGTGTAGCCGGTGAGCGAGCCGGTGACCACGATCGAGAGCCCGTCGAGGACGCGCGGACCGGCCGTCGACCTGCTCGTCGGCCAGCCGCACCCCGGCAGCACGCCACTTCTCGACGATCTCGCGGTGCCAGTCGACGTCGAACCACTCCCGGACCGCCTCGGCGATGATCGAGCCGATGCCCTCGACCGACTCCAGCTCCTCCTGCGCTCGCCGCGGCGATCGCGTCGAGCGAGCCGAAGTGGGCGGCGAGGTCGCGGGCCGCGGTCGGCCCGACGTGGCGGATGGACAGCGCGACCAGCGCCCGCCACAGCGGGCGGCTCTTGGCGTCGGCGAGGTTGGCGAGCAGCCGCTCGGCGTTGGCCGACAGGACCGGGGCGTCGCCCTCGCCCTTCTTGGGCGCCCGGGTGAACAGCGGCACCTTGACGCAGATCGTCGGCGGTCAGCGAGAAGAGGTCGCCCTCGTCGGCGATCACCCCGGCGTCCAGCAGCGCGACGGCGGCCTCGTAGCCCATGCACCTCGATGTCGAAGGCGCCGCGCCCCGAGACGTGGAACACGCGCTCGCGCAGCTGCGCCGGACAGTGCCGGGTGTTCGGGCAGCGGATGTCGGCGTCGCCCTCCTTCTCGGGCCGCAGCTCGGTGCCGCACTCGGGACAGTGGGTGGGCATCACGAACTCGCGCTCGGTGCCGTCGCGCAGGTCGACGCACCGGCCCGACGATCTCGGGGATCACGTCGCCGGCCTTGCGCAGGATCACGGTGTCGCCGATCAGCACGCCCTTGCGCCTGACCTCCGAGGCGTTGTGCAGCGTGGCCATCTCGACGGTCGACCCGGAGACCCGGATCGGCTCCATCACGCCGTACGGCGTCACGCGGCCGGTGCGCCCCACGTTGACCCGGATGTCCAGCAGCTTGGTGTGCACCTCCTCCGGCGGGTACTTGAAGGCGATCGCCCAGCGCGGAGCCCGCGAGGTCGCCCCGAGCAGCCGCTGGAGCTCGACCTGGTCGACCTTGACGACCACCCCGTCGATCTCGTGCTCCACGTCGTGCCGGTGCTCGCCGTAGTAGTCGACGAACTCCTTGATCTCGTCCAGCGTCGTCACGACGCGGGTGCGCTCGCTGACCGGCAGACCCCACGCCCGCAGCGCGTCGTAGGCCTGGGACTGACGCTCCGGGGAGAAGCCCGTCCGCGCGCCGATGCCGTGGCAGACCAGGGCCAGCGGGCGGGTCGCGGTCACCCGCGGGTCCTTCTGCCGCAGCGAGCCCGCGGCGGCGTTGCGCGGGTTGGCGAAGGGGCCACGGCTCTCCGACAGCATGGCCTCGTTCAGCCGCTCGAACGCCTCGAGCGGCAGGTAGACCTCGCCACGGATCTCGACGACCTCGGGGACGGGGAACTCGTCGGAGTCGGTGAGCACGGTCGGCACGTTGTCGATGGTGCGGACGTTCGGCGTGACGTCCTCCCCGGTGCGCCCGTCCCCGCGCGTCGCCGCCACGGTCAGCCGCCCGCGCTCGTAGCGGAGGTTCACCGCCAGCCCGTCGACCTTCAGCTCCAGGAGGTACTGCGGCGTCCTCGGCTCCTCCGCGGTGGACCCGCCCGATCCAGGCCTCGAGCTCCTCGACCGAGAAGGCGTTGTCGAGGCTCATCATCGGCTCGAGGTGGTCGACCGGGGTGAACTCGGTCGCCACCTCGCCGCCGACCTTCTGGGTGGGCGAGTCGGGGGTGCGCAGCGCCGGGAAGCTCGCCTCCAGCTCCTCGAGCTCGCGCATCCGCACGTCGTAGTCGGCGTCGGACAGGGTCGGCGCGTCCTTGACGTAGTAGCGCCAGCGGG
Source organism: uncultured Actinomycetota bacterium (assembly GCA_963805655.1). Classification (GTDB taxonomy): domain Bacteria; phylum Actinomycetota; class Actinomycetes; order Propionibacteriales; family Nocardioidaceae; genus CAWDVB01. The sequence goes on from CAWDVB010000002.1 coordinate 387,032, forward strand.
CGTCCTCGATCTGCTCCGCGAGCAGGGCGTGCCGCTGGCGCGCCTCGGCGGTCGGCTCCTGCGGCTCCTGCACGGTGTCGGCCATGCCGCTATCTTGCCGGGGGCGACCGACATCACGACAGGAGGATCCGTGACCGATCCCGCACTGACCGGGCGCGATCCCGAGCAGGCGCCCCGCGGCCTGGTCCTGGTGCTGCCCGGCGGCGCCGACCAGAACACCAGGCCCTACCGCTCGGACGGGCTGCAGGCGCGGCGGGCGCGGCTGCTGGCGCAGCAGATCGAGGGCCCGCTGCTCGAGCGCGGCATCGGCGTCTGGCTGGCCGGGTACCGCGTGGTGGGCTGGAACGCCGGGCATCCCGACCACCCCGTCCCCTCCCCGCTCCCCGACGTGCGCAGGCGCTCTCGCGGATCTCGGGCGGCGGCACCCGGGGGTGCCCGTGGTGATCGTGGGCCACTCGATGGGCGGCCGGACCGCGGTCGCGACGGCGGACGAGCCCAACGTGACCGGGGTCGTCGTACTGGCCCCGTGGCTTCCCGAGGACGAGCCGGTGGAGCCGCTCGCCGGACGCGCCTTCGCCGCCGCGCACGGGCGCTGGGACCGGATCACCAGCGCGCGACCGGACCCGCGAGTTCACCGAGCGCGCCCGTCGCCGTCGCCCTCTCCGCGGAGTTCGTGGACATGGGCCCGGTCGGTCACTATCTGCTGCGGCGGATCGCCGCCTGGAACAGCTTCGCGGTGGACCACGCACGGCGCATGCTCGGCTGATCCTCGAAAGTCTCCCTCCGATTTGGGAATACCCGTGGGTGGGGTTAGGTTCCCCTCATTGAAACGAAACCGTTTCGTTCTATCCCGGGTACGATCGGAAGGGGCTGTCGGCATGCGGCGCGTACGTCACGACACCTCCCGCCCCCGTATCGAGGGCGAGCGCGAGACCGAGGTGCTCGCCGCGGCGCTCCAGGTCCTGACCGAGGTCGGCTACGACCGGCTCACCATGGACGCGGTCGCCCAGGCGGCGCACGCGAGCAAGGCGACGCTCTACCGCCGCTGGGAGTCCAAGCAGGCTCTCGTCGTCGACGCCATCGGGGCCTCCCCTCCACGCCCCGAGCAGGACGCAGGACACCGGTTCGCTGCGCGGCGACCTGACCGCGATCTTCTGCGGCAGCAAGGCACGAGCCGGCGCCAGGGACGCCTCGATCCTCGCCGCGGTCCTGTCGGCCATGCACTCCGACGAGGAGTTCGCCCGGGAGTACCGCACCCGCTTCCTCGCTCCCGAAGATCGACCGGATGCGCCGGGCCTTCGAGCGGGCCAAGGCGCGTGGTGAGGTCCGCGAGGACATCGACCTCGACCTCTTCGCCCCGGCGCTGGCCGGGATCGTGCAGTACCGCTCGATGGTGCTCGGCGAGCCGCTGACCGAGCAGCTGGCCGAGCGCGTGCTCGACCAGATCATCCTCCCCGCCGCGACCCGCGGCCCGGACCCGAAGGACAGACCCCCGATGACCAAGACCAAGCACTACGGCTGGGCGCTCGCGCTCATCTCGACCGCCCAGCTGATGGTGATCCTGGACGCGACGATCATCAACATCGCGATCCCCCACATCCAGACCGACCTCGGCTTCTAGCCAGTCGAGCGTGTCGTGGATCATCACGACCTACTCGCTGATCCTGGCCGGGTTCCTGCTCCTCGGCGGCCGCGTCGGCGACCTCTTCGGCCGCCGCCGGGCCTTCGTCTTCGGCCTGCTGCTCTTCGCCGCCGCCTCCTTCGTGGGCGGCTTCGCGCAGGACCCGAGCGATGCTGCTCACCTCACGCGCCGTCCAGGGCTTCGGGGCCGCGTTCGCCTCGCCCAACGCGCTCGCCCTGATCGCCACGACCTTCGAGCCCGGCCCGCGCCGCAGCCGTGCGTTCGCCGTCTACGGCATGATGTCCGGCCTCGGTGCGGCGATCGGCCTGGTGCTCGGCGGCTGGCTGACCAGCCTGAGCATGCACATCGGTCGGCGCGTTCGTCGACGGCTGGCGCTTCACCTTCCTCATCAACGTGCCCATCGGCATTGCCGCGGCCATCGCCGCCCCGCTGCTCCTCGTCGAGAGCGACCGGCATCCCGGCAAGCTCGACATCCCCGGCGCGATCACGGCGACCCTCGGGACTGCTGTCGCTGGTCTTCGGCATCACCCACGCGGGCACGCAGCGGGCGGACGGCACCCAGTACGGCTGGGGCGACCCGCTGACGCTGGTGACGATCGGCGGCGGGCCTGGCGCTGCTCGCGGTCTTCGTCCTCGTCGAGACCCGGGTCGCCTCCCCGATGCTGCCGTTCCGCCTCCTGCGCAACCGCGACCGCAGCGCCGCCTACATCATGATGCTGTTCACCGCGTCGGCGATGTTCGCGAACTTCCTCTTCCTGAGCCTGCTGATGCAGAACATCCTCGGCTACAGCGCGCTCAGCACGGGCCTGCGGTTCCTGCCCTGGAGCGTGACCATGATCATCTTCGCGATGGTGATCTCCCGGCTCATCCAGCGGGTCGACCCGGGCAAGCTGTCCGCCGCCGGCGGCCTGATCGCGGGCATCGGCATGTTCGGCCTGTCGCCGGTTCCCCTACAGCACGGATGTGACCGCGCCCGGCGTCTCGGTCGACTACTGGACCCACATCTTCCCGTGGATCGTCGATCGCCCCGATCGGCATGGCCCTGCTGTTCATCCCGACCACGATGAGCGTCGTCCACCGGGTGGCCGCCGCAGGAGTCGGGCATCGCCTCAGGCGTGCTCAACACCATGCAGCAGCTCGGCGGCGCGCTCGGGCTGGCCACGCTCTTCACGCTGGCGCTCCACTACGGCAACGGCTTGTTCAACGACATGATGCAGCAGGCCGCCGCGAGCAACGTTCCCGTCGACCAGCAGTTCATCGCCCAGGTCAGGCTGGTGGCGTTCACCCACGGAGCAAGCCGCGGCTTCATGCTTGCGGGGGGCCTGCTGTTCGCGGCCGGCATCGTGGCCTTCTTCTTCAACCGCATCCACCACCTGGACATGGCCCAGGCTCACACCCCGACCCCCGTGCAGCACCCCGGCCGGCCCGGCGCCCAGGAGCCGTCCGGCACGGCAGCCGGCGAGCCCGCCGGGCAGCCCACCGGCTGACCCGCCCGCTCCCCTCCTCGCATCACCCCGCACCACGGCAACGCCTCGCGCTGCCTTCCATCCACCTCCCTCAGAACACGAGGTCCTGCACGTATGAACACCGCAACTGCTCTCGACTACACCCCGGACGAGCTCGCAGTGGAGCACACCCGGGTCAGCCGCCACCTCGGCTGGGCCCTGGTTCTCATCTCGATCGCCCAGCTGATGGTCGTACTCGACGGCACCGTCGTGAGCATCGCCCTCACCCCGATGCAGCTGACCCTGGGGATCAGCGAAGCCAACCTGTCGTGGATCGTCACCGGCTACGCGCTCACCTTCGGCGGATTCCTGCTGCTCGGCGGTCGGCTCGGCGACCTCTACGGACGCCGTCGCATCTTCATGGCGGGGGTGCTGATCTTCGCAACCGCGTCGCTCTTCGGGGCCTTCGCGCAGAGCGAGACGATGCTGCTCACCTCACGTGCGGTGCAGGGGCTGGGAGCAGCGCTCGCCAGCCCGACCGCACTGGCGCTGATCACCACCACCTTCCCCGCCGGCCCGAAGCGCAACCGCGCCTTCGCCGTCTACGCGGCGATGTCCGGCGCCGGCGCGGCCGTCGGGCTGCTGCTCGGCGGCTGGCTCACCAGCCTCGACCTGACCCTGCTCGGCACCGACGTCCCGGGCTGGCGGCTGACCTTCTTCCTGGTCGTCCCCTTCGGCCTCGTCGCCGCACTGCTGGCCCCCTGGGCGCTCAGCGAGAGTCAGCGTCACCCCGGAGAGCTCGACGTGACGGGGGCGGTCCTGGGCACCCTGGGCCTCACCTCGATCGTCTTCGGCTTCACCCGCGCCGGTGAGGCCGACTACGGGTGGCTCAACGGGCAGACCCTGAGCGCGATCGGCCTGGGGGTCATCCTGCTGGGCGCCTTCGCGATCGTCGAGCGCCGCGTGGCTCACCCCCTCCTGCCGTTCCGGATCTTCCGCAACGGCAACCGGGCGGCCGCCTTCGTCGCCATGATGCTGATGCCTGCCGCGATGATGGCGGTGTTCATCTGGCTGACCCAGTACATCCAGAAGGTCCTGGGCTTCTCACCCTTCGAGGCCGGCCTGGCGTTCCTGCCGTTCAGCGTCGGCATCGTGGTCGGTGCCACAACGGCGAGCAAGCTGGTTGCCAGGGTCGACCCTCGCGTCCTGGCCGGGCTCGGCACGTTGGCCGCTTCGGCTGCCCTCTTCGGCTACTCGCGGCTGCCGTTCGACGCGACCCTGCCAGGCATCGACGCGACCGCCAGCTACTGGGTCAACCTGCTCCCCTTCATCCTGCTGATGTCGGTCGGCATGGGCTTCGTCTTCGTGCCGATGACGCTCACCGCCGTCCACGGTCTGCCAGACCACGACTCCGGGATCGGCTCGGGCGTGCTCAACACGATGCAGCAGGTCGGGGGCGCGCTCGGCCTCGCTGTGATCTCGACCGTTGCCGTCGACGCCCTGAACAGCAAGGCCGCCGACCTCGTGCAGGGAGCCCGGACCCTGGGCTCCGCCGCGGGTCTCCCGGCCGACCCGGCGGCTCAACAGACCCTGCTGGGCCACGTGGCCCTCACCTACGGCGCCACCCACGCCTTCGTCGTGGCCGCGGCCATCGCGCTGGGCGCCTCGGCGGTCATCTGGATCTTCCAGCGGGTCAAGCACGAGGAGCTCGCGCACGGACGGAGCGGTCCCCGCAGCGCACTGAGCCGTCCGGTCCGAGGCTCCGGGCACCTGGCCGGGTCAGGGGAAGACGACCCTCTCACCGGTCCGCGCAGCATGCACCTCGCCCAGCTGGGTGACCCTGGGAGCCGGAAGCCCGGCCTCGCGCATGCCGGTCAGCGTCTGGTCGCTCGTCGAGAACGACTCGAAGTCCTCCCGGCTCGGGCAGGCGTCCAGGATCGTGATGCCCTCCTCGGTCTCGATACAGCAGTGGAACGGGAGACTGGACGCCGGCACCTGCCCTACGAAGGTGTCGTAGGCCGCACGCAGGGCGACCGGGTCTCCGGTGAAGTCGTACCTACCCAGGAACATGGCGACCTCCTCTGACCTTGATCCTGAGGCACCGAGCCCGGCACGACAAGGAGCACTCAGCAAGACGCGGAAGTCGTTGATCCGTCAACGCCAGATGATCCCGTCCGGCCGCGTTAGCCTTCCTGCGTCCCCAGCGGAGGTCGCTGGGCGGGGGGCCGACCGGCCACGACAGGGGGTGCAGGGTGCGCCGGATGCTGATCGCGGCAACGACCGCACTGCTCCTGGCCGCGGGCTCGCTGCTGGCCACAAGCCCGGCGACCGCGGCCGGGCCCACTCTCCGGCACGCCTGCGCCGCGCCCGGCCGGTGGCAGTGCCGGGCCGAGGTTCTCGTGCCCGCGACGACCGCCTCGACCGGGCCCCGAGCCGCCGCCCCTGCGGGCTACAGCGCCACCCAGCTGGAGTCGATCTACAACCCCAGCGCCTCAGGCCGGCGGGCGGGACACCGACCATCGCGATCATCGACGCGTTCGACTACCCGAGCGCCGAGGCGGACCTCGCGCAGTACCGCAGCGCCATGGGCCTCCCGCCCTGCACCGTGGCGAGCGGCTGCCTGTCGATCGTCAACCAGTTCCTGAAGTCCACGAACCTGCCGGCTCCCGCCTCCCCCAGCGACGACTGGACGGTCGAGGATGCGCTGGACCTGGACATGGCGTTCGGCGATCTGCCCCGACTGCAAGCTGATGCTCGTGGAGGCGACCAACGACACCGGGCCGGGGCTGATCTATGGGGCTCTCACCGCCGCCTCGGTCCACCACTACATCTCGATGTCCTGGGGTGGTCCCGACGACGGCAGCATCGCCCCCGACGAGTTCACCGCGCCCGGCGCCGTCTTCGTGGCGGCCTCCGGCGACAACGGCTACATGTCCACCGCCGACTTCCCGTCGACGTTCAGCAACGTCGTCGCCGTCGGAGGGGTGAGCCTCACCGCCCCGGGCGCGACCCCCACCGCATGGTCGGGAGCGGGCTCCAGCTGCTCCACCCGGGTGCCGCAGCCCACCGTGCAATCCACGGTCACGACCGGGTGCGCCTACAAGGCAGCCTCGGACCTCTCGGCGCTCGCCGACCCGAACACCGGGGTCGCGATCTACGACACCTACAACAACAACGGCGGCTGGCTCCAGGTCGGCGGCACGTCCGCGTCGGCGCCGATGGTGACCGCGCTCTATGCGCTGGCCGGCAACCACACCGACGAGTGGGCGCCGTACGAGAATCACAGCAGCTACCCCGCCCTGATGCAGGACGTGTCCTCCGGCTCCAACGGGTCGTGCGGGGCGCCGCTGTGCGACGCGGGCACCGGGTGGGACGGCCCTACCGGCCTCGGGATGCCCCTGACCCCGGAGGCGCTCGCGCTGCCCCTCGGCGACATGACGATGGACCTGACCCTCGAAGCGCAGAGCCAGGCGCCGTACGACCTGACCGTCGCCCTCCCCACCACCGTCCCCGACACAGCCGGCACCCCGCAGGCACTCGCCTCGGCGGCTGCGAGCGTGACCGGGCTGCCGGACGGCCTGACCGCGAGCGTCGCCGGCGGCTCGCTGGAGGTCAGCGGCACCCCGACCGCCCCCGGGACAGGGACGGCGACCGTCGCCTTGTCGGGCACGACTCCGGCGGGCCGCACCGCGTCGGGAACCGCACAGGTCCCCTGGACCGTCGACCCGGCCACCCTGGTGCCGGACGGCACGGTGACCATCGGCGGCCACGTCCGCCACGGCAGGCGGGTGCACGCGATCCTGCCGACCGTCCACACCGGCACCGTGGGCGGCGACGTCGCCGATCCGACGTGGAAGGTGACCTGGCTGCTCAACGGCAGGGTCGCGCACACGGGCAGGAAGTACCGGCTGCCGCGGCACTCCCGGGGCGATCGACTGCGAGCGAAGGCCCACGCGACGCTGCCCGGCTACACCAAGCTGACCGTCAGGAGCACCGTGGTCCGGGTCCGCTGATCCGGACCTCCCCGCACGCGAGGAATAGGCCCGCAGCCGCATCGGTTGCGCGGGGCATGACAGACATCGCGCGTCTCGACCTCAACAAGCAGAACGCCGAGGCGTTCTACGACCTGATGTTCAACCAGGGCAAGCCCGCCGAGGCCATCGAGAGGTACGCCGGCGACAGCTACATCCAGCACAACCCCCATGTGGGCGACGGCAAGCAGGCGTTCATCGACTACTTCGAGCGGATGGCGGCCGACTACCCGGGCAAGCGAGTCGAGTTCGTGCGCGCCATCGCCGAGGGCGACTACGTCGTCCTGCACTGCCACCAGACCTGGCCGGGCGACGAGGACTACGCCGGCATCGACATCTTCCGACTCGACGGGAACGGCAAGGTCGTCGAGCACTGGGACGTGCTGCAGGTGGTTCCCGAGAGCTCCGCCAACGACAACGGCCTCTTCTGAGCGAGGCCAGGATGACCGCCGCCCCGGCGCGGGGTCACACGACGCGGCGGTACCGGACGTGCGTGGCCAACGGCGAGTGAAGGGCCTCGACGGGCTCGAAGCCGAAAGACTCGGTCCCGTCGAAGATGCGCTCGCCCGACCCGAGCAGGACCGGCGCCATGTCGAGCGTGAGCTCGTCGATCACCCCGGCGCTCAGCGCCTGCCGGACGGTCGAGGCCCCTCCCGCGATGTCCACTCCCCCGTCCCCCGCCACCGAGCGCGCCGCGGAGTACGCCGCGTCGAAGCCGTCGGTGACGAAGTAGAACGTCGTGCCACCGCCCATCGGGATCGGGTCGTGCGCATGGTGGGTCAGCACGAAGACCGGTGCGTGGTACGGCGGCTCGGGACCCCACCAGCCGGACCACTCCTCGTCCCAGTCTCCGCGGATGGGCCCGAACATGTTCCGGCCCATCACGTAGGCGCCGCGGGGACGCATGAGCCACTCGCTCGCGACTGAGTCGGCGCGGTTGGCCCGCGGGTCGCCGAGGTGCCAGCGATGCAGCTCCTGCCCCCGCTTCCCCAGCGGGTTCTGCAGGCTCTGATCCGGTCCGGCGACGAAGCCGTCCAACGAGATCGACATGTGGCAGGTTGTGTCCGACACCGCGAACCTCCCGGTGATCACGCCTCGCAGGCGGTGGTGCCGATGCTAGTCAGACATCGCACAGGCGGCCCTCGCACACTCCCCCTGCCCTGGGACAACCCCTGGTCGAGGACCACGGCTCCCGACCCATGTGGTCACACTCGTCGTGCCTCGCTCGTCACCACAGTGACCTCGAGGAGTGGCAGGGTGGCTGACGTGGACCAGACGGAGATGTTCGAGGCGGAGCGGCCACGGCTGGTGAGGATCGCGAGCCGCATCCTCGGCGACCGGGCCGAGGCCGAGGACGTCGTGCAGCAGGCGTGGCTGCGCCTCCACTCCGCCGAGACCGGGATCGAGAGTCTCCCGGCCTGGCTGACGACCACGACCACCCGGCTGTGCCTGGACCGTCTGCGCTCCCGCACCCCCGTTCCGGTGGACGACGTCGAGGTTCCCGGCCTCGCGGGCGACCCCGCAGACGACGTGGCGCTCGCGGACACCGTCGGCGTCGCCCTGCAGGTGGTGCTCGACCGGCTCTCACCGGGCGAACGGGTCGCCTTCGTTCTCCACGACAGCTTCGGCTTCGAGTTCTCGACCATCGCGGCGGTGCTGGACACCACGCCGACGGCGGCGCGCAAGCTCGCCTCTCGGGCACGGGCCAAGGTCGCGCAGCCGCGGGCCGAGGACTACCTGGCCGACTGGGAGGTGGTCGATGCCTTCATGGCCGCGGCCAGGAGCGGCGACTTCGGGCGCCTGCTGCGGCTGCTCGCGCCGGACGTCACGGTGTCCGCCGACGACGCCGCGATCGGCGTCGGCACCCCACGACTGATCGAGGGCCGCGACGAGGTGGCCGCCTTCTTCAACGGCAGCGCACAGGCGACGCTCCCGGTCTTCGTCGGCGACCGGCCCGGCAGCGCCTGGTTCCACCGCGGCTCGGCCACGGTCGCCTTCGACTTCACCATCGACGGAGGCCTGGTGCGCGCCATCACCTTCCGCGCGGATCCCGGCGTGCTGGCCGCCGTCGTCCGCCGCGACGCGGTGTGCCGCGCGGCTGATCCGGTCACATCCCGTCCGCTTCGATCGTCAGCACGGTGAAGAGCCGAACGGAGGAGATGGCCATGAAGACGATGACCTGTCGGGCCCTGGGTGGGCCCTGCGACCTCGAGCACCACGGCGAGACCGCCGACGACGTCATCAAGGCACAGGACCGCCACCTCAAGGAGGCGGAGAAGGACGGCGACGCGACCCATCAGCCGGCCCGCGACGAGATGAAGGGCCGCTGGCGACGCCCGAAGAGGTCGATGGGCTGGTACACCGACGTCAAGCGGGCCTTCGCCGCTCTGCCGGAGGACTGATCGGCTCCCGGCGCGGCTCAGCGTGCGCCGGTGAGGTTGCGGGCGCGTCTCCCGGCAGACCTCCAGGGCCGTGCGCGCCCAGAGCCGGGTCGGCGCCCGCCAGGCCGCAGGCCGGCGTGACCACGAGTCGCTCGGCGGGCTCGAGGCCGAGCATGTCGAGCAGTCGCAGCAGCCGCTGGGTGACCAGCGTGGCGGTGGGCGGGTCCGCCGGGCGGGTGGTGGGGACGGCACCGAGGAAGACCCAGCTGCCCGGCCTCGAGCAGCTCGGCGACCGTGTCGAGGTCGCCGGGGCCCAGCCGGTCCAGGTCGACCGAGACGCCGGCAGCCCCTGCAGAGCGGATCAGGGTGAGCGGAGGCTCAACGGCGCAGCAGTGGACCACCGTGTCGGCTCCGGACGCCGTTGCCAGATCGACGACCCGCTGCAGCGTCGAACCCGCCTCCTGCGGGTCGACGGACCGGTGCCGGTGGAAGCCCGAGGCGGTAGGGACCCGGCCGGCCAGGACGTCGGGGAGGGACGGCTCGTCGAGCTGGAGGAGCAACTCGGCACCGGGGACCCTGCGCCGTACGTCGGACAGATGCGCGGCGATCCCCTCGGCGAGTGCCTCCCCGAGGTCGCGCCGGGCGCCGTAGTCGCGCAGCACGCGGTCGCCCTTGGGTACCTCGACGTTGGCCGCCAGCGTCCATGGTCCGGTGACCTGCACCTTGAGGAGGCCTGCGTACTCCTGGGTCTGGCCTTCCAGGGCGTCGAGGTCCTGGGCGAGCAACGAGCGCGCACGCCGCTGGTCGACTCCGGGGCTTCCGGTCACCCTCCAGCCGTCGGGCTGGAGGTCGGCACCGAGCTCGGTGATCGTCGCGAGTGCCCGGCCGATCATCCCGGAAGCGATGCCGCGCCCCGGCAGCTCGGGCAGGTGCGGCAGGTCCGGCAGCTCACCGAGAACCAGCCGGACGGCCTCGCCGTAGTCGGCGGCGGTGGTCCCCGGGATAGGAGCCGATACCGGTCGCGAGCGTCACCGGGCGCTGCCTGCGAGAGCGGAGGTCGCGCTGATCGTGCAGGAGCCGACGACGCGTGTGCCGTCGTAGAAGACCGCGGCCTGGCCCGGAGCGATGCCTTCTGCCGGGTCGTCCAGCTCGATGACGATCCGGTCGCCGTCCGACGGTGACGGTGGCGCGATGCTCCTCGCCGTGGGCGCGGAGCTGGACGGTGCCGGTCATCGAGCCGTCGAGCGGGGCGCCGCACCAGCGCGGGCGGATCCCCTCGATCCGGTCGACGCGCAGCAGCTCGCGGGGGCCGACGGTCACCACTCCGCCGGCCGGCTCGATGTCGAGGACGTAACGGGGGCGGCCGTCGGCGGCGGGCGTGCCGATCCGCAGGCCGCGCCGCTGTCCGATCGTGTAGGCGAAGGCTCCGTGGTGACGGCCGAGGACCTCGCCGCTGCCGTGCTCGACGAAGGTGCCCTCCCCCTCCCCCAGCTTCTCGCGCAGCCAGCCGCCGGTGTCGCCGTCGGAGATGAAGCAGATGTCGTGGGAGTCCGGCTTGTCGGCGACGGCCAGGCCACGTCGCTCGGCCTCGGCCCGGACCTCGTCCTTGGGGGTGTCGGCCGAGTGGGAACAGCGCGTGCGCGAGCTGGGCCTGGGTGAGCACACCGAGGACGTAGGACTGGTCCTTGGCCTGGTCGGCGGCACGGTGCATCTCGATGGTGCCGTCGGGACCGGTGGCCAGCCGGGCGTAGTGGCCCGTGGCGACCGCGTCGTACCCGAGCGCGAGGGCCCGTTCGAGGACCGCCTCGAACTTGATCTTCTCGTTGCAACGCAGGCACGGGTTGGGGGTGCGGCCGGCGAGGTACTCGCCCTTGAAGTCCTCGACGACGTCCTCGTGGAAGCGGTCCGACAGGTCCCAGACGTAGAACGGGATGCCGATGACGTCCGCGGCCCTCCGCGCGTCGAGCGAGTCCTCGACGGTGCAGCACCCACGGGCGCCTGTGCGGTAGGACTGTGGGTTGCGCGACAGAGCCAGGTGGATGCCGGTGACGTCGTGGCCCTGCTCGGTGGCCCGGGCCGCGGCGACGGCCGAGTCGACCCCGCCCGACATGGCGGCGATGACCTTCATGTCATGCCCCCGGCGACGGGTGGCGAATCCGGACACCAGTCCCGCGGCGCGACCGCGCTCCACGACGGGCCCGATCGCCTCGAGCAGCGCCTCGACGTCGGCGTCGGTGCTGGTACGACCCAGCGAGAAGCGGAGCGAGGAGCGAGCGTCGACGTCGTCACGGCCCATGGCCAGCAGCACGTGGCTGGGCTGCGGCACTCCCGCCGAGCAGGCCGACCCGGTCGAGCACTCGATGCCGCGCTCGTCGAGGAGCATCAGCAGCGAGTCCCCCTCGCAGCCGGGGAAGGTGAAGTGGGCCAGGCCGGGCAGGTGGCGCTCGGGATGGCCGTTGAGCTGTGCGTCCTCCGCCCGCGCAAGCACTCCCTGCACGAGCCGGTCGCGCAGCCCCCCGACGCGCGAGGCGAACTCGTCACGACCGGCCACCGACCCCGTGAGCCCCGCGGCGAGGCCGACGATCCCGGCGACGTTCAAGGTGCCGGAGCGCACGTCGCGCTCCTGTCCGCCGCCGTGGAGAAGCGGCACCGCGTCCAGGTCCCTGCGCATCACCAGGGCGCCGACGCCCTGGGGGCCGCCCAGCTTGTGCGCACTGACGGTCAACGCGGCCAGACGGGAGGCCGCGAAGTCGACGGGCACCGCGCCGACGGCTTGCACCGCGTCGGAATGGACCGGGATCCCGTACGGGGAAGCGACGGCGACGATCTCGTCGAGGGGCTGGAGCGTGCCGACCTCGTTGTTGGCCCACATGACGCTGACCAGGGCCACCGAGTCCGGGTCGCTGGCGATCGACTCGCGCAGTGCCTCGAGATCCACCGTGCCCTCCCGGTCGACCGGGAGCAGCTCCACCTTGGCCGACTCGTGTGCCGACAGCCAGTGCAGCGCGTCCAGCACCGCGTGGTGCTCGATGGCAGTCGACAGGATCCTGGTGCGGCGGGGGTCGGCGTCGCGCCGGGCCCAGAAGATCGCCCTTGAGTGCCAGATTGTCAGCCTCGGTGCCGCCCGAGGTGAAGACCACCTCGCCGGGCCGGGCCCCGATCGCGGCCGCGATCGACTCGCGCGACTCCTCCACCAGACGCCGCGCGTGACGCCCGGCCCCGTGGAGCGACGAGGCGTTCCCGGTGGCACGCAAGGTGTCCTCCACCGCCGCAAGCGCGCGCTCCGAGATCGGGGTTGTGGCCGCGTGGTCGAGATAGACGTTCCGGTGGGCTTGGTTCATGGCATCACCAGCGTAGGCGGTCGGCGGGGGCCGCGAGCGTGGCGGTCCGGGGCTGGTGGCTCTCCCTCTGTTCCACCGACGCCTGCGCCGGGCACCAGACCGTGCGCAACGGGTACGCACGGAGCGAGGCAGGCAGCGAGCGCTCGACCGTGGCCGTATCGCCTCCTTGAGAAGCATCTGTGAATTCGGACATGGGCGGAGATTCTTACGGCTGATCTGGGAGGGTCTATCGCGGCACATGAAGGTGACCGGCCTGTCGCGAACAGGATTCGCGGCGGTCTCCTGTTTGATAGCCGGGCGAGGTTCTCCCTGTCTGTCCTGTCTTCGTGAGCCTCCGAGATGAAGGAGGAGAAGACGTGAAGGCCCCCTCGCGCCGGTCCGTGGTCGCCCTGTTCACCCGATTGCCGCTGGCGGTGCCCATCGTGGCCCTCGCCGTGGTGCTGGCGACGCAGTCCTTCCAACCGGTCACGACGGGCCTGAGGCTGGTCGCGTCAGGCACCTCCAGCAACCCCACCGACCCGTGCGACGGCCTCTACGTGTCGGACGGCGACTTCAACGACCCGCACACCGTCACCGGCAACACGGTGGCCCAGCGTGACCTCACGAACATCTGCCCACTCGAGCAGTTGCTGGTCCGCCAGATCGTGGCCGAGCGGGGGATGCCCCTCACCACCGAGTCCCTCCAGGAGGTCATGACCTACGGCCGCGACGCGGTCCGCGCTGCCCTCTACTTGCGGCTGATGGAGCTCGCCAAGGAGCAGGTCGACGGCGGGGTTGCGTTCACCACCACCGAGACGAACGCGCTGAACTGGTTCAAGAGGCAGCTGGCGCACCAGAACCTCCGGATTGCCACGTACGCGCAGGCCGAGTACAACGCCTGGAACGCCAACAAGTGCACCTGGCAGCCACCCAGTGGCAGCGGCGTCACGTACTCCACTCTCGGGAGCGACTGCTCCTACGACTCGCTCACCGCGCTGTGGACCGGCGACCCGACCCCGCCCTCGTTCAAGCAGTTCGTGACCATCGGGCAGTGGGACTACCTGCACTCCCTCGACGGCTCGACCGATCTGACCAAGACGATGGTCTCCATGTCGTCCAATCTGACGGTGGCAGCCGTCACGATCGCCGGTGGAGTCGCCTTCGCCGGGGTGACCGGGAGCCTCTTCATCGCGGCCCTCACGACCAGCCTCCAGGCGGCGATCCTGCCCTTCGCCGCAGCCACGGGCATCGGCGCCGGGGTGGGCCTGTCCATCATCGCCGTGGTCGGCGCCGCGGCCTTCGTCCTCCTGGCCCTCGTCGGGGGCACGGCGGCCACGGTGTTCCGGATCATCCAGCTCGCCGATGCCGCGGCTCTGCCCGACAAGCTGCAGCAGTTGGTCGACAGCGCGACGGCGGCAGAGAAGGATCCGACGACGGTGTCGCTCGCCGACTATGTCGCCTCCGACGTCACCCCGGACGAGACCCAGTTCCTGTACCTGGCCTTTGTGCTCGCGACGCTTCCGCGTCACGAGCCGGCCGCAGGTGCTCTCCCCGCCGCGACGCCCGACCCGGTGGCCGACGCCCCGTGGTTCGAGCTCACCCAGAACGGGAAGACGACCAAGGCGCAGTCGTTCCTGGCCTCGAGCGGAGGCACGGTCTATCGCGTCTCGCTGAACCACAACTGGTGGGTGCTGGTCCCGCAGGACGGGAGCGCACGCACCCTCGAGCCGGCCCTGGGCGATGCCGGCTACGGCGGTGCGTCCAAGGCCTTCGGCCTGATCGGATACTCCACGGGCGGCTCCTACGGCACAGGCGCCTTCTCGCTGCAGAAGACTCTGAACGCGGACGGCACCACCGTCACCACCGGTGGCACGAAGGCGTCCAGCTTCACGATCGCCGCCCCGCCGCTGTCGGACCCGACCGACGGCGCGGCAGCGGACGCCGCGAGCCAGACGGTGAAGCTCATCCCCGAGCCGACCGCGACGCTGACGGGAGTGACGGTCTCGCCGACGCCCATCCACGCGGGCAAGACGACGACGATCTCCGGGAGCTCGCAGTACGCGGGCTCGGTGAAGGTCGACTTCGGCGACGGGACTGCCACGAAGACGCTGACGCCGGCGGCCGACGGCTCCTTCTCGACCACCCACGAGTACGACACCGAGGGGACGTGGAGCCCGACAGTCACGGCCTACTCGCGGACCGGCGTGGCAGGAAACGTCTCGACCAAGTCCATCACAGGTCCTGCGCCGAGCTCCCGGCCACCGTCGACACCCTGCCCGCGGTGAGCGGGAACGAGGGGGACACGCTGACCATCTCGGGGACGACGACCGAGACCGCGAAGGTCAGCGTCGACTTCGGTGACGGCAGCGCCGCCAAGGTACTCGACGTCACCGGGGGCGCGTTCTCCGTCGAAGCACACCTACGCCGACAACCTGAGCGGCAGCGTCACCGTCACCCCGATCTCGCCGCTGGGCAAGAACGGGACGCCGGTGAGCGCCGCCCTCGACATCGCCAACGTCGCGCCGACGATCGGAACCATGGCCCTCTCACTGGCCGACGGCTCCTCGGACCCGGTGACCGGGACGCCGGTACCCGTCACCGGGGCCACGCCGTCCGACACGGTCCGGCTGATGATCCCGTTCGGCGATCCCGGGTGTCCTGGACACCCACACAGCCACGATCGACTGGGGTGACGGCACGACGCAGACCGGACGTCCCGATCACGTCCGGCGGCTACGTCGACCACGTCTACGACGGAAGCGGGCCGACGGCCCCACCACCATCACCGTGACCGTCACCGACAACGCCGGCGGCCTGAGCGACCCGGCGACGACGGACCTGAGGGTGGACGGCAAGCCGCAGATCACCAAGGCGCCCCGGACGGTCTACGTCGACGAGGGCTCGAAGGTGACCATTCAGGGGCTGGTGACGGACGGTGTGGTGACCCCGGGACACGTGACCGCGGCGTGGCGCGACGGAACACGCTCGAAGAGCCCTGCTCACCCTCGTCAAGGAGTTCACCGGGGCGTTCTCGCTGAGCCACACCTACGTCGACAACAAGCCGGGCAACGCCCCGTACCAGGTGGTGCTCCACCCGACCGACACCGACAAGCTGACCGGTGCCCGTCAGTACGTGAACGTGGTCGTCCGCAACGTCGCGCCGACGATCACCCGGCTCTCCACCGCACGGGCCCATCGGCCGGCCCGGAAGATCAAGGCGTACGACCTCGTCGCCCTGAAGGTGCACTTCACGGACCCGGGGGCGCAGGACACCCACACGGTCTCCGTCGACTGGGGTGACGGCACGAGCACTCCGGCGACGGCGAGGGGTCTGAGCAACCACGCCGTCTTCCGGCACGCCTACACTGCGCTCTCGGGTGGCACCTACCGGCAACTGTCGTGGTCACCGACAACTCCGGGGCCACCTTCACCGCCTCCGTCAACACGGTGGTGCACCCGGTGGTGATCAAGCGCACCAGGGGCGTGTGGCGCGACGGCCTTCGGCTGGCGGGCTCCGTCAAGACCCTGGACCAAGCCTCACAGACGACGCCGTCACTCGTCGCCCCGCGGGACGCGGCGCTGGCGACCTTGGTGGCGCTGGTCCAGACGACGCACAACAAGCGGTCGTCCTCGCTCGGCACTCGGCAGCAGCGCGACTACCGTGACTACCTCTCGGTGGCCAAGCAGGACATCACCGCGGGCCATGCCACCTCGGCCACCGACAACCTGCTGGTGGCCCTCCGGATCGTGCTGGGCTGACCCACAGATTCGAACGACGAGCGGTCAGCCCTTGCGCTTGACGATCTCCTCGGTCGCCGCGGGGAGCACCGCGTGCAGGTCGCCGACGACGCCGAAGTCCACCATCTCGAAGATGGGGGCCTCGGGGTCCTTGTTGACCGCGATGATCGTCTTGGAGGTCTGCATGCCCGCCTTGTGCTGGATGGCGCCGGAGATGCCCGCCCCGATGTAGAGCTGGGGCGAGACCACCTTGCCGGTCTGGCCGATCTGGAACGAGTGCGGGTACCAGCCGGAGTCGACTGCGGCACGGGATGCCCCGGCGGCGCCGCCCAGGGCGTCGGCCAGCGCCTCGATCTCGGAGAAGTCCTCCCCGACACCACGGCCGCCGGCGACGACGACCGCCGCCTCGGTCGAGCTCGGGCCGGCCCGAGGCAGCCTTGGGCTCGGTAGCAACGATCTTCGCCGACTTCGCCCCGTCGGACACGCTCACCGCGACGCTCTCCACCGCGCCCGCGCCGTCGGCGGCTTCCGGGGCGGCAGCGTTCGCCTTGACCGCGATGATCGGGGTGCCCTTGGTGACCTTGGACTGCACGGTGAAGTTGCCCGGCGAACGCCGACACGGTGGCGACCGGTCCGGCCTGCACGTCGGTGGCCTCGACGATCACACCCGAGTCGAGCTTGACCGCCAACCGGGCTGCTACCTCACGGCCCTCGGCCGTCGAGGGCACGAGGATCGCCCCCGGTGACGCCGAGCTCGCGACCTGGGCAAGCGCCTCGGCCTTCGGGGCGACCAGGAAACCGGTGATGTCGGCGCCGTCGACCGTGTAGATCTTCTCCGCGCCGTACTGCTTGAGGGCCGCCTCGGCGTCCCCGTCGAGACGTTCCGACGAACACCGCGGACGGCTCGCCGAGTCGGCGGGCGATCGTCAGGAGCTCGAGGGTGGGCTTGCGCACCGCACCGTCGACGTGGTCGACGAGAACCAGGATCTCGCTCATGTCGTTCCGCCTCCTCAGACGAACTTCTTGGTGGCCAGGAACTCGACGAGCGCCGCTGCTCCCGAGCCGCCGTCGTCGGTCACGATCTCGCCCTTGGTCCGCGGCGGGCGCGGCTCGACGGCCTCAACGGCCGTCCAGGCGGCGGACAGGCCGACCTGCGAGGGGTCGATGCCGAGGTCGGAGAGGCTCCAGCTGACGACCTCCTTCTTCTTCGCCGCCATGATCCCCTTGAACGACGGATAGCGGGCCTCGCCGGTGCGGTCGGTGACCGACGCGACCAGAGGCAGCTCCGCCTCGATCGTGTCGGAGGACACGTCTCCGTCACGCCTGATGGTCACGGTGCCGCCGGAGACGGCGATGCTGTCGCCGAGGGTGAGCTGCGGGACTCCGAGCCGCTCGGAGAGCATCGCAGGGACGACACCCATGCCGGAGTCCGTGGAGCCCAGCCCGCAGAGGACCAGGTCATGGTCGGTCTTCTTGATCGCCTCGGCGAGCACCAGGGAGGTCGCGAGGGCGTCGGAGCCGGCCAGCGCGTCGTCGACGACGTGGATGCCCTTGTCGGCACCCATCTGCAGCGCCTTGCGGATCGCCTCGGCCGCCGACTCGGGGCCCATCGTCAGCACGGTGACCTCCTCGAAGGCACCGGACTCCTTGAGCTGAAGCGCCTGCTCGATGGCGTGCTCGTCCAGCTCGGACAGCAGGCCGTCGACGCCGACCCGGTCCACGGTGTTGTCGGCCTCGAACCGGCGGTCCAACGTGGAGTCGGGAACGTACTTCACACACACGACAATGTTCATGGCATCGGCCCTTGCGGGCTCCTCCTCGTCACTCAGTCTTCCCAGAGGCTACAAGCGCCCGGGACCCGGTGGAACCGATCCCGAGGTGGGAAGCATCACAGCCGTCAGGGCGGGGAAGAGCCCCTGAGCAGGCCGGATCACCGCCCCTCGAACACCGCCTTGCCGGGGCCGTTCTCCATGAACGACCGCATCCCGGTGGTGCGGTCGCGGGTGGCGAACAGTGCAGCGAACTGGATCCGCTCGATCTCCAGTCCGGTGTCGAGCTCGACCTCCAGGCCCCGGTCGATCGCCTCCTTGGCGGCGCGCACCGCGTAGGACGCGGCGTCGGCGAACCGGCCCGCCCAGCGGAGCGCCTCGTCGTAGACCGACGCCGCCGGGACCAGCTTGTCGACGAGCCCGATCGCCAGCGCCTCCTCGGCCTGGACGAACCTGCCGGTGAAGACGATGTCCTTGGCCTTGGACGGCCCCACCAGCCGGGTGAGCCGCTGGGTGCCACCGGCGCCGGGGATGATCCCGAGCAGGATCTCCGGCTGACCGAGCGTCGCGTCGTCCGCGGCGATCCGGTAGTCGGCGCACAGCGCCAGCTCACACCCGCCGCCGAGGGCGTAGCCGGTCACCGCGGCGACAACCGGCTTCGGGATCTTCGCGACCGCGGTGAAGGAGGACTGCAGCGCGGCGGACCGCTCGACCATGTCCGTGTAGGACATGTCGGCCATCTCCTTGATGTCGGCTCCGGCCGCGAAGACTCGCTCGCCGCCGTACACGACCACGGCCTTCACGTCCTCCCGCTCGGAGGCCTCGACCGCAGCGGCCCGGATCTCCTCCTGGACCTGCGCGTTCAGCGCGTTCATCTTCGGCCTGTCGATCCGGATCGTCCCGACTCCGTCGGCCACCTCGAGGTTCACGAACTCACCCATGCGCCGTCCTTTCCGTCAGCGTGTCGAGCCTAGTACCCCGTGCGCCTGGGGACTGCCGTCACAATGGTCCCGTGACAGACGCCACAGGGGGCCCCGAGGCCTGGCCCGGGACCCATGACCCGCTGGGCGCCAGTTGGTCGGAGGAGGCGACGAACTTCGCCGTGTGGGCACCGGAGGCAACGAGCCTGTGGGTCTGCCTCTTCGACGAGGACGGCACGGAGACACGCTGGCGACTCACCGAGCAGACGCTGGGCGTGTGGCACGGAGCGGTGCCCGGTGTCGCGGTGGGCCAGCGCTACGGCTTCCGCGCCGACGGCCCATGGGAGCCGACCAAGGGCCGGGTGTTCAACCCGGCGAAGCTGCTGCTCGACCCGTACGCCACGGCGGTGTGCGGGGAGTTCCGCACCGACCTGGCCGCGGTCAAGGCCTCGCGCAGCGGTGGCCCGAACGCGACCGACACCGCGCCGTACGTCGGCCGTTCGGTCGTCACCGACAACACCTTCGACTGGGAAGGCGACACGGCGCCCCGCACCGCGTGGTCGGAGACCGTCATCTACGAAGCCCACGTGCGCGGCCTCACGATGCGCCACCCGGAGGTGCCCGAGGAGCTGCGCGGCACCTTCGCGGGGATGGCCCACCCTGCGGTCGTCGACTACCTGCGCGACCTCGGCGTGACCGCGGTCGAGCTGCTGCCCGGTGCAGGAGTTCGTGTCCGAGCCGGCCCTCCAGGCGGCCGGACGGGTCAACTACTGGGGCTACAACCCGATCGCCTACTTCGCACCCCACCAGCACTACTCCAGCCGTGGCGACCGGGGCGGTCAGATCTCCGACTTCAAGACCCTCGTCAAGCGTCTGCACCGGGCAGGCCTCGAGGTGATCCTCGACGTCGTCTACAACCACACCGCGGAGGCAGCCTTCGACGGCCCGGTGCTCTCCTACCGCGGCCTGGACGACCTGAGCTACTACATGCGCGTCGCCGGGGACACCGAGAGCAACCAGGTACTTCGACACCACCGGCTGCGGCAACACCCTGGACGCGTCCCATCCGGCGGCGCTGCGCCTCATCCTCGACTCGCTGCGCTACTGGGTCGAGGAGATGCACGTCGACGGCTTCCGGTTCGACCTCACGTCCGCGCTCACCCGGACCGACACCAAGGTGGACATGGGGTCGGACTTCCTGATGGCGATGAGCCAGGACCCCGTGCTGCGCCGGGTGAAGCTGATCGCAGAGCCCTGGGACGTCACGATGGACGGCCACCTGACCGGCTCGTTCCCGCCCCCGTGGTGCGAGTGGAACGACCGCTTCCGCGACACGGTCCGCGACTTCTGGCGCAGCGACTCCGGCGGTGTCCGCGAGGTCGCGAGCAGGCTCGCCGGCTCCAGCGACATGTATGCCGACGACGGCCGCTCGCCGTACGCCTCGATCAACTTCGTCACGGCACACGACGGGTTCACCCTGCGCGACCTGGTCAGCTACAACGACAAGCACAACGAGGACAACGGCGAGTCCAACCGGGACGGCTCCGACAACAACCGCTCGTGGAACTGCGGCGTCGAGGGCGAGACCGACGACGCGGCGGTCCTCGAGCTGCGGCAGCGTCAGGCGGCCAATCTGATGGCCACCCTCTGTCTGGCCACCGGAGTGCCGATGATCACCGCCGGCGACGAGCGTGGCCGGACCCAGCGGGGGAACAACAACGCCTATGTCCAGGACAACGAGATCTCGTGGATGGACTGGTCGGACGGGTGGCTCGACCTGCACGACCTCACCCGCGCCCTGCTGACCCTGCGCCGCGAGCACCCGGCGCTGCGGCAACGGCACCACTTCGAGGGGACGCCGACCCGCCCGGGCGGGCCGAAGGACCTGGTGTGGCTGCACCCCCAGGGTCACGAGATGACCGTCGAGGACTGGCACGACGAGGGCAACCATGCGATCGGCATGTTCCTCTCCGGCACCCCGTTGCGCGCGCCGGGGCGGCACGGCGAGGTGCTGACCGACAAGTCGTTCCTGATCTGGTTCAACGCCCTGCCGCAGCCGGTGACCGTGCACGTGCCGGTAGACGCGTGGCGGTTCGGCCTGGAGGTCGCGCTGAGCACCGACCCGTCACATCTGCCGGAGACCCCGGTGCATCCCGGGGCCACGCTGACCCTGCGCGAACGCAGTCTGGTGGTCCTGCGCACCCAGTGACTCTGGGCCTAGGGGGTCCCCGCCCCGGCACCGTACGCTCAGGACATGAAGCACGCGCTGATCGTGGTGGATGTCCAGAACGACTTCTGTGAAGGCGGCAGTCTCGCGGTCCACGGGGGCGCGGAGGTCGCGGCGAGGATCGCCACGCTGCTGCACCACTGGACGGAGCGGGACCCGAAGGCCCCCGACTACACCGCCGTGGTGGCGACGAAGGACCACCACGTCGACCCGGGTCCGCACTTCAGCACGGACCCCGACTTCGTGGACTCGTGGCCGGCTCACTGCGTCGCCGGGACCGACGGGGAGGCCTTCCACCCGAACCTCGACCCCCAGCCGTTCGACGCCGTCTTCTTGAAGGGCGAGCACTCGGCCGCCTACTCCGGGTTCGAGGGCCACACCGCCGACGGGACCGACCTGGCGCCTGGCTGCGCAACCACAAGATCACCGACGTCGACATGTGCGGGATCGCGACCGACTACTGCGTGCGGGCCACGACGCTCGACGCGATCAAGGCCGGTTTCACGGTCCGCCTCCTGGGCGACCTGGTGGTGGGCGTCGCCCCCGGGCACGACCGAGGCTGCGCTCAAGGAGATGTCCGACGCGGGAGCCGTCTTCGTCTGACCGAGCTGACCGCCGGGTGCCCACGATGACGACGGTACGGCTCTCCTCGTCGCGCTCCGCGACCACGCCGAGGCCCACCCGGGTGAACGCCCGCGACGCCGACTCCGCCTGCTGCTCGGCGACCTCGACGAGCACCGATCCCCCCGGCGCGAGCCACGTCGCGGCACCCTCCGCCACCCGCGCCACCAGGTCGAGTCCGTCCGCGCCCCCGTCGAGCGCCATGCGGGGCTCGTGCTCGCGGGCCTCCGGCGGCAGCAGGGCGATGTCGCCGCTGGGCACGTAGGGGACGTTGGCCGTGACGAGGCCAAGCCGGCCCGCGAGCTCCGTCGGCAGCGCGTCGTAGAGGTCCCCGGTGTGGACGTCCGCACGCCCCTCCAGGTTCCGGGCGGCACACGTGACCGCGACGGGGTCCAGATCCGCGGCCACGACGGTGAGATCGGGGCGACGGGCCAGCAGGGCGAGAGCGATCGCTCCGGAGCCGCAGCACAGGTCGGCGGCGAGGACGCCGGGACCGGCCAGGTCCGCCGCCCGCTCGACCAGGAACGCGGTGCGCTGACGCGGCACGAAGACGCCCGGATCGAGATGCGACCCGCACGCCGGCGAAGTCGGCCCAGCCGAGGACGATCTCCAGGGGCTCGCCGTTCACGCGGCGCGCCACCAGCGCCTCGAGGTGCCTCCTCCGGCGAGTCCGGGCCCGGCCGCCTCGCGCAGCAGCGCCGCCTCCTCCTCGGCGAAGACGCAGCCCGCGGCACGCAGCCGGGCGACGGTCGGATCAGTGCCCATGGCGGGATCCTCGCAGCCACGGGTGCGGCAACCCAGTCGATTGTGGTCCGCGCCCGCCGTAGGGTCCCTCCGTGAGCTCCCGCGGCCTCCCGGCCTCCCTGTCGCCGCTGGCCGACCCGGCGTTCCGGTGGTACTTCCTCGCACGGCTCGTCGCGATGTCCGGAACGGCGATGGCCTCGGTCGCCCTGGCCTTCGCGGTGCTCAAGATCACCGACTCCGCCAGCGCCCTCGGCCAGGTGCTCGCCGCGCACACCATCCCGCTGCTGATCTTCCTGCTGCTCGGCGGCGTCGTCGCCGACCGGCTGCCCCGCGCCCTGGTGATCCAGGGCTCGAACGTCTCCAGCGCGCTCCTCCAGGCGGGCGCTGCCGTGCTGGTGATCACCGGCCGGGCCGAGATCTGGATGCTGGTCGTCATCGAGCTGCTGCACGGCGTCACCTCCGCGGTGGGGATGCCGGCGATGAGCTCGATCGTCCCGCAGCTGGTCCCCCGCGGCGACCTGCAGCGCGCCAACGTGCTGCTGTCGATGACCCGGGCGTTCGTGGCGATCATCGGCCCGTCGGTCGCCGGCGTCCTGGTCGTCACGGCGGGACCCGGCTGGGCGCTCGCCGTGGACGCCGCCACCTGGGCGATCGCGGCGGTGCTCATGACGCGGGTGCGACCGGCGTCGTACACCCGCGCGCGAGCCGCGGCCCCGAACGCGCTGCGGGAGCTGCGCGAGGGCTGGACCGTCTTCCGCACCACGACCTGGCTGTGGACCGTCGTCGTCGCCTTCGGCATCCTCAACGCGATCCACTCCGGGGCGATCATGACCCTCGGCCCGCCGCTGGCCAAGCAGACCTTCGGCGAGCAGGGCTGGGGGTTGGCCCTGTCGGCGGAGTCGGTCGGCGTCCTGGTGATGACGGTCCTCCTGCTCCGGGTGAGGTTCCGGCACCCGCTCCGGGCGGGGATGATCGCCGTGGCCGCCCTCGGGCCGCCGATGCTGGTCCTCGGCGGAGGGCTGGGACTTCCCTGGCTCCTCGTGGCGATGGCGATCGGCGGAGCCGGCACCGAGGTCTTCGTCCTCGGCTGGAACCTCGCGATGCAGGAGAACATCCCCGAGGAGATGCTGGCCCGCGCCTACTCCTACGACTCGCTGGGGTCGTTCGTGGCCATGCCCATCGGCCAGCTGGCCTACGGCCCGCTCGGTGAGCGGTTCGGCTACCAGCCGGTGCTCCTCACCAGCGGTGTCGTGTACATCGCGGTGTGCCTGGTCACCCTGGGCGTCCGCTCGGTGCGGAACCTTCCCCGCGCGGGGTGGCCGGAATCGGTGCCGAGCGGGAGCCCCGGTCCTTAGACTCATGAGGCCGACCGAGCGGGGGCCCCTGTGGTGATCAAGCACGCGCTGCGTACGGCGAGCCTCAGCCTCGCCGTCCTGGTCACGCTGACCGGCTGCACCGGCACCGGCGGCTCCGCCACTCCCCCGACGAGCTCGAGCAGTGGCTCGCCCACCACGCCGGCGCCGACGCCGACGCTGGTGCTGGAGCAGGTGCAGCGGTTCGATCTCGGGCTGCGCGAGTCCTGGCCCCTCACCCTGACCCCGACCGAGGTGCTGGCACCGGTCTCGGCGCCCGACGGTGCGGCGGCGACACAGATCCGGCTCCTCGACCTCGCCACCGGCGAGCAGTCCGTGGTCGCCGAGACCCAGTGGCCCACCGGAGCCATCGGCGGGGTCGCCGCCGTGGGCGACTGGGTCGTCTGGGTCGACATGAGGCGGGCGCCGACGGGATCGGAGCTCGGTGGCGTGCACTGGGAGGTCTGGGCCAAGAACCGGGTGAGCGGGCAGACGACCATGCTGGACAGCAACGGGACGGCCGCCGAGCCCTGGCCCGACGTCGCCGCCCCCTCGCTGGTCAGCGGCGACGGCTACGTCGGCTGGGCGAAGACGGGCGACGACCAGCTCGTCCACCAGCTCGTCTGGCAGCCGGGCTGGACCGAGCCCCGGACCCTGCCTCTCCAGCTCTCGGGCTTCGACGGCGCCTCGGCGATCGTCGACGGAGCGCTGATCTTCAAGCGCCGGTCCGACGACCACTGGGGCCAGGTGCAGGGGCTCGGCAACTGCTGGTCGTATCCCCTCGACGGCTCCGGGCCGGCGCAGCAGCTGACCCGGTCCGGACTGGCGGAGAAGTGCACCATGGTCGGCACCGACCTGGTGTGGACCGAGCACATCGACCACCAGGCCGAGCGTGCCCTGCGGCGCAAGGTGGGCGAGCTCCCCTACCAGCTGATGGTGCTGCGCTCCGACGGCGCGGGGACGCCCCAGATCGTCCACCAGGGGATCATGAGGCCCGAGGACCCCGTCGTGGGCTCCGGCTTCGCCTGGTGGTCCTCGGGTGGTCGTCCGGTGATCTCGTCCCTGGCGTCGGACGCCGAGCTGGAGGTGAAGAACGCCGATCCGGGGCCTGAGCCTGATGGCCTCGGCGGACGGGCAGATGCTGGCGTACCGGCTGAAGCGGAAGAACGGGACCACGATCATCGAGGTGGTGACGGTGGTCGAGCAGGTCTCCTAGGCCCCGGCTCGCGAACGGCGAGAAGAGCACCGCGGGCGGGCCGGCGTCGCGGCCGGGCCGTCAGGGGCCGGTCACCCGGAGCGGCGCCGGCGGCAGGTCGAGGTAGCGGAGCACGTCGGCCGCCTCGCCTTGCAGTGCGGTCAGCTCCGGCCGTGTCAGCCGTCGGAACGCGCGGAGCGTCACCACACCGTCGGGCATCGTCCAGGTTCCGGCGACGCGGCCCCCGACGAGCGCGGTCGCCTTGAACATGCCGTTGGTCGTCACGACGTCCCTGTGGGCCCCGGTGACGAACGTCCGGTCCGCCCAGCCGTGCAGCACGGGGTCGAACATGCCCAGCAGCCGTGGTGGTGGAGGCTCGGCGGCGTCGTCGACGTCGGCGAGCGCCCAGAGGGCGTCTTCGACCGGTCGGGTCTCGGTCGGCGATCAGGTCGAGGCCGCGCCGGGCGTCGGTGAGGGTGATGCCGGCGTACGCGGCCAGGTCGGCGTGGCCCGCCGGGCCGTGTCCGGTCAGATAGCGCCGCGCGAGCATCTCCAGGCAGGCGTCCCGATCGGGTACGGGGGTCGGCCCGAGCCACTGCTCCGCGTCGACGAAGCAGTGCTCGCCGTCGCGGACCGGCCCGCGGACCAGGGGACTTCGCAGGGTCGTGGCGACCAGGAGGTGCACGAGGGCCTGGCCGGCAGTCGGCACACCGGCGGCGTCCAGGGCGTCGCGCAGCTCGCCCCGGGTCCGGGGGCCGTCGGCGACCGCCGCGCGCACCGTGTCCACACCCCGCCGGGTGGCCGCTTCGCTCAGGCCCAGCTGCGCCAGCCGGCGGGCGTTGCCCGCGACCAGCCGGGGCGCGGTCAGGCTGTGGAGGAGCCAGTAGTCGGCCGACCTGACCAGGTGGAGGGTCCCGCGGAGCAGCCAGGAGACCACCAGCGTCCGGCTCTCGCTGAGCGCCGCGTCCACGGCCCCCGCGGGCAGGCCGTCGCTGCGGGCGCGCACCGCGAGCCGGAAGGCACGGGCGTCCTGGGCCTGCACCGCCAGGAGCCGGTCGACCACCTCCTCGGCCGTCCCGGCGCCCGGGGGCACGAGCAACTGGGCGCGGTACCGAGCAGCCGCCACCGCCTCGCTCACGCCCTGGCTCACGCCGACCGATTCTGCCGCACGAGCAGACGTCGGAGCCGCTGCGGGCAGCACAAGCCACACGAGGCGATCGCGGCGTGCCGCTACGGTCGTCCCATGCGCTTCGGACTGACGATCCTGCCCGAGCTCCCCTGGGCCGAGCTGCGCCCCCGGTGGCAGGCCGCGGAGGCCATGGGCTTCGACCACCTCTGGACCTACGACCACATCGTCTGGGGCGGGCTGCCCGACTCGCCGTGGTACGGCACCATGCCCACGCTCACCGCCGCCGCCCTCGTCACCGAGCGGGTGGGACTGGGCACCTTCGTGTCGTCGCCGAACTTCCACCACCCGGTGGTGCTGCACCGCGACGTGCAGTCGCTGGACGACGTCTCGGGCGGCCGCTTCCTCCTCGGGGTCGGCACCGGCGGCGACCTCGACTCCCGCATCCTCGGCGGCCCGGAGCTCACCACGCGCGAGCGCGTCGACCGGTTCCAGGAGTTCGTCGAGCTGCTGGTGCGTCTACGCACCGAGGACCACGTCGACGCCGACGGCGAGTGGTTCTCCGCGCGCAACGCCCGGACCCTCCCGGCGCTGAGCGGCGTGCCCCTGATCGTGGCGGCCAACGGCCCCCGCTCGCTGCGATTCGCAGCACGCACCGGCGATGCCTGGGTCACGACCGGGCCGAAGGTGGCGACCCTCGCCGAGTGGTGGCAGGCGCTCGACCAGGCGCGGCACACGGTGGACGAGGCGCTCGTCGCGTCCGGACGGGACCCGTCGTCGTTCCCCCGCTACCTCAACCTCGACTCGTCACCGCAGTACTCCCTCGCCAGCCGCGACCTCTTCGAGGAGATGGCCGGGCGCGCCGAGACCCTCGGCTTCACCGACGTGATCGCGCACTGGCCACGTCCGGACGGCCCGTACGCCGGATCCGTCGAGGTGCTCGAGGACGTCGCAGGCGCGGTGGTCTCCGCCCGCTAGGGGCAGCACCCGTGGGCAGGCTGGGCGGCCCGGCCAGGCCCGGAGCGGCCGGGCCAGGTCTCTCAGGCGTTCTCACGGGGGTCGTGCATCTTGGTCGCGGTGCACAAGAAGACCCCGAAGTCACGGCCCTCCTTGAGGACGGTCGTGGCATCGGCGAAGCCGATGTCGGTGAAGCCCGCGCGGGCCAGGTGCTCGGCAAGGCGCTGCCGGTCGAACCCGTGATGGCCGTCGAAGTCGGGCAGTCCCGCGTGGAAGCTGCCGTCGGGGTCCTCGTCGAGGTCGGCGATGCACAGCCGGCCGCCGTCGACCAGGAGGCCGGCCACGGCACGCAACAGTCCCTCGAGGTCCGGGACGTGGTGGAAGGCCATCGAGCTCCACACCACGTCGTAGGAGCCCTCGACCCGGTCCGTGGTCAGGTCGGCCTGGACCGCGCGCAGCCGGCCGCTGAGCCCGGCCGCCTCGATCCGCTCGTGCGCGACCTTCACCATTCCGGCGGACGGGTCGGTGACCACCACGGAGCCGACACGGTCGGCCAGCAGGATGCTCAGCCGCCCGGTGCCTCCGCCGATGTCCAGGGCGCTCATCCGCCGGTCGAGGGCCACGTTCTCGGCGATGGCCCGGGCGACCGCCACCTGCCGCTCCTCGTGGCCCGGGTCGTCGTCCCATGTCGCGGCAGCGTCGTCGAATCGCTGGTGTTCGTGCACGGCCCGACACTAGTCCGAGCGTCGCCCGAGTCGGTACCACCGTGGGTGCGACCGGTTCATCGGCCATCCGAGACCCCGCGTGTCGGCCGCGTCGACCGCGAGGAGCTCCCACGCCGGGAAGGCGCGCTCGACCTCCGCCTGGGACACGCCCTCGACCAGGGAGCGCAGCCGCGTGGGCCCGAACGCGAGCATCAGCACGGTGGCGCCGGGGTTGGCCAGGGCGGTGACACCGGCGCCTTCCGCCTGCTGCTGCGCGGCATCGAGGCCCTGGAAGCAGCCGACGTCGAGGAAGAAGTCGAACGTCCCCAGGTCGGCGGCAGGCAGGTCGGTCACGTCCCCGACGACGTACGACGCACCGCCGGCATCCCGGCGAGCGGCGTCCGCGACGGCGGACGGCACGTTGTCGACGCCCACGGCCTGCCATCCCCGGCGCGCGAGCTCCGGGGTGTACTGGCCGCGGCCGCACCCCAGGTCGAGCGCGCGTCCCAGCGGACGCGTGCGATCACTCTCCTCGCGGTCCAGGAGCGCCGCGATGCTCGACGCGGCCGCAGCCCCGTACCTCTCCCACGGGCGGATCCCCAGCCGGTACATCCAGGCGTACTTCGACACGGGGCGCCTCACCTCCTCACGCGGCCGCCCGGCGGGCGGCGGTCAGCCCCACATCCCCGCCAGGGTGCGGACCACCTTCAGGTCCCGGGTCGTCCCGGGGCCGAGCAGCTTCTCGAGCCGGGCGTTGCTGGGCTTGGCCTGGTGGAAGGGGCCCTGATCGGCCAGTGGGCCGCGCGCCCGACCACGCGGACGTGCTCGCCCGGATACTCCAGGGCGGCCACCGCGTCCGCGGCGGTCCCGTCGGGCTCCTCGGCGAGGAAGGTGACGTAGCGGCGGATGTCGGTGCCGTCGACGGGCTGCGGCAGCCCCTCGGCGTCGGCGAGGATCCCGGGCAGGTCACCGGGTCGGTAGACCATGCCGGCCACGTCGAAGCCGCAGTGCTCCGCGAGGGTGCCCTCCAGGAACGAGCGGACCTTCGGCTGCGAGCGCAGCGTCGTGGTGAAGCGCACGTTGCCGGTCTGGATGTAGGTCTCCACGTCGCCCAGGCCGGCTCCGGTCAGGTGGTCGCGCAGGGCGGCCATCCTCACCGTGCGGCCCCCGACGTTCACGGCCCGGAGGAGGGCGACGTAGGTCGGCACGTGGCCCTCAGCTGTTGGAGAAGATCGGCGGGGTCCCGGGCTCGCCCGGATCCTGGGGCCCGCGTCCCGCCCACGACCAGGCGTAGGTCGGGTCCTCACAGGCGAGACCGGCCTCGCCGAGCTCCAGGGGCCGGAACGTGTCGACCATGACCGCGGACTCGTCGAAGGACTCGACGCCGAGGCTCGCCTCGATGGCCGAGGGCTGCGGGCCGTGGGCGTGGCCGCCGGGGTGCAGCGAGATCGAGCCCAGTCCGATGGCCGTCCCCTTGCGGGCCTCGTAGTCGCCGCCGACGTAGAACATGACCTCGTCGCTGTCGACGTTGGAGTGGTAGTAGGGCACCGGCACGGCGAGCGGGTGGTAGTCGACCTTGCGCGGCAGGAAGTTGCAGATCACGAAGTTGTAGCCCTCGAAGACCTGGTGGACCGGCGGCGGCTGGTGCACCTTGCCGGTGATCGGCATGTAGTCCTCGATGTTGAACGTGTAGGGGTAGAGGCAGCCGTCCCAGCCGACCACGTCGAACGGGTGGGTGGCGTGGACCAGCCGGGAGCCGACCAGGCCGTGGCTGCCGCGGTGCTTGACGAGGACCTCGACGTCGGTGCCGTCCTCGAGCAGCGGCTCGGACGGCCCGTGCAGGTCGCGCTCGCAGTACGGGGCGTGCTCGAGCAACTGGCCGTAGCGCGACAGGTACCGCTTCGGAGGCGCGATGTGGCTGTTGGCCTCGATCGGGTAGAGCAGGCTGCGCTCCGCGGGGATCCAGCGGTGGGTCGTGGCCCGCGGGATCACCACGTAGTCGCCGGCGCGGTAGGACAGGACGCCGAAGACGGTCTCGACCGTGCCGTGCCCGGCCTCGACGTAGACGCACTCGTCGCCGACCGCGTTGCGGTACAGCGGCGAGGCGACGTCCGCGACCGCGTACCCGATCCGCACGTCGCCGTTGCCGAGCACGAGCCGGCGCGACATGACCGCGTCGGGACGGGCGGGAGCCTGGCGCGACGAGATCGTGCAGCCGCAGGTGCCGCGGCTTGAGCGGGTGGTTGGCGACCGTGGTCTGGTCGGGCAGCTCCCAGTCCTGGCTGTCGACGATCGCCGAGGGGACCCCCCGGTGGTAGAGCAGGGAGGAGTCCGAGGAGAAGCCCTCCTCCCCCATCAGCTCCTCGTAGCGGAGCGCCCCGGACGTCGTCGCGGAACTGGGTGTGGCGCGTGCGGGGGATCGCCCCGACGCTGCGGTAGTAGGCCATGGCGCCACCCTCCTGAGGTCGCCCCGTGCTGTCAACCGGGACTCGCCCGCGCACGGCGGTAGGGTCGAGCGCGTGAGCTCGATGACGGTCCCCGACCACTTCGCCGCACTCGTCGACGACGCCGCGATCTTCCCCCCGGGCAACGCCGCCGCTCGACGTGGCGGTGGCCGACCACCTGCAGCGCCGGGCATCCGACCGGGCCCCGTTCGTCGGGCCGTTCGTCGTGGCCGACCTCCGGCTGCCCGAGCTCGTCGATCTCGTCGGCGACCACGACCCGGACGAGCCGCTGGGCATCGCGGTGGTGATGTCGACCGGCGCCGGCGGGCTCGACGGCGTGGCCCGCTGGGCCGACCGGCGCGGGCTGGTCGACCTGCGCGGCATCGAGATCCCGGTGCTGGACGACGCGGAGCCGGCCGGCGCCGTACGTCGGGCGGACGCCGCCTACCGGGCCGCCGGCGCCGAGGCCGACGTCTACGTCGAGCTGCCGCCCACCCACGGCGCGCCGACCCACTCCTGGCTGGCCGCCCTCGACGAGGTCGCCGCGGCCGGTCACCGGGCGAAGTTCCGCACCGGCGGGGTGACCGCCGACCGCTTCCCGCCCGCGGAGGACCTCGCCGACTGGATCCGGTCCGCCCTCGACCGCGAGGTCGCCTTCAAGTGCACCGCCGGGCTGCACAACGCCGTACGTCACCGCGACCCCGAGACCGGCTTCGAGCACCAGGGCTTCCTCAACGTCCTGCTCGCCGCCCACGCGGTGCTCGAGGGTGATCCGCCCACGTCGGTGGCGTGGCTGCTCGAGCTGCAGGACCCGGCGGCGGTCGCCGCCGCCGTGGTGGAGCTGGGTCCGGCCGGCGTCAGCAGCGCCCGCCGGTGGTTCACCTCCTTCGGGACCTGCGACGTGCTCGACCCCTGGGAGGACCTCGTCGCCCTGGGCCTGGTCGGAGGGATCGCGATGACCGGGGCCCGGCTGCTGGGTCGACGGAGCCGCCGGCTCCGGCTTCGACGTCGACCACCTCCCGTTCGGCGTCTTCCCGACGGGACCGAGACAGCCGCGGGTCGGCGTCCGCATCGGCGACTAGGTCGTCGACCTCGCCCCGTTCGCGGAGGCGGAGAGGCTCGACCTCGCCCATCTTTTCAGCGCCGCCGACGCTGAACCCCCTGCTGGCCGCGGGGCACGCGACCTGGCAGCGCCGTGCGCGCCTGGCTGCAGGCGCTGCTCGACCGACGAGTCGACGCGCCGACGACCTCCGCCCGTCACCTCCGGCCCGTGTCGGCGGTGCAGATGCCGATGCCCTTCGAGGTGGCCGACTACGTCGACTTCTACTGCTCGATCGACCACGCCACCAACGTGGGCCGGATCTTCCGGCCCGACGGCGAGCCGCTGACCCCGAACTGGCGGCACCTGCCGATCGGCTACCACGGGCGCTCGGGCACCGTCGTCGTCTCGGGAACCGACGTGGTGCGGCCCGCACGGTCAGCGCCGGCCACGGGGCAGCGAGGAGGTCCTGTTCGGCCCGTCGACCAGGCTCGACATCGAGGCCGAGCTCGGCTTCGTGGTCGGCAGCCCCGTCGCGAGCTGGGCACCCCGGTCCCGACCCGCGACTTCGCCGAGCACGTCTTCGGCGTGACGCTGCTCAACGACTGGTCGGCACGCGACATCCAGGCCTGGGAGTACGTGCCGCTCGGCCCCTTCCTCGGCAAGTCGTTCGCGACCAGCATCTCGCCGTGGGTCACGCCGCTGTCCGCCCTGGCGCCGCGCCCGGGTGCCGCTGCCGGGTCAGGACCCGGCGCCGCTGCCCTACCTGCAGGTGGAGGAGCCGGCCGGCTACGACATCGACGTCGAGGTCGTGCTCAACGGCGACGGTCGTCTCCCGCCCGCCGTACCGGAGGATGTACTGGTCGCCCGCGCAGATGCTGGCCCATATGACCGTCAACGGCGCCTCGCTGCGCACCGGAGACCTGTACGCCAGCGGCACGATCAGCGGCCCCGAGCGGGATCAGCGCGGCTCGTTCCTCGAGCTGAGCTGGGGTGGCAGCGAGCCGTTCGCCGTCGGCGACGCCACGCGCACGTTCCTCGAGGACGGTGACTCGGTCACCCTCCGGGCCTCCGCGCCGGGAGAGGACGGCGGCCGCATCACGCTGGGTGAGGTCACCGGCCGCATCCGCCCTGCCACCGCTGGCTGAAGGGCCGCGGAGCGGCTCAGCCGGCAGGGCGGTCGGCCAGCACGACGTTGGTCCCGGCGGCGATGTCGTGGAGCGCCTGCTTGTTGCGGTTGCCCAACGGCCACAGGTAGTTGATCCAGATGTAGATCCCGGCAAGCGAGCCGACGAAGGGGATCCAGGCGAACAGGTAGGGCCAGTACATCGCCCCGACACGGCGCACGATCGTCCCCCACTCCAGGGGGCCCGGCGCCTCCCGGAGGCGCACCTGGATGCCCAGTGCCCGCATGCCCACGGTGGCCGCCCTCCACCGCATCATCCAGACCTCGTAGAGGATGGTGACGACCCCGCCGATCAGGCCGATGAGCCCGGCCAGGAAGACGAAGCGGAGCATGGCCGGGAAGACGTCCGCCGGGCCTGCTGCGGTGTTCTGCAGAGTCCCGATCCAGTCGAAGTAGCCGCGGAACCACACGATGAAGAAGGGGGCCTCGAGGACGGATCCGACAGCCGTGACGATCAGGTAGTCGATGATCTTGGCCCACGCCCGCTTGTCGAACCCGGCGAGCGGCGCCCCGTCCGGGGTGGTGGCCGGTGGGGGGACGCCCGGCACCCACTGTGCATGCTGCGTCCATACCGCGCCGTCCCAGTAGCGCTGGACCGGCTGGCCGGGGGCGTAGGGGTCGGGGTACCACCCTGCGGGCGTCTGGGTCACGACGAACACTCAACCACAACGACGCGCGATGGCTCAGAGGTTGCCGCGGATCTCCTGCTCGCGCTCGATCGCCTCGAAGAGCGCCTTGAAGTTGCCCTTGCCGAAGCCGAGCGAGCCATGGCGCTCGATGAGCTCGTAGAAGACGGTGGGCCGGTCCCCGATCGGCTTGGTGAAGATCTGCAGCAGGTAGCCGTCCTCGTCGCGGTCGACGAGGATGCGGCGCCTCTTCAGCTCCTCGATCGGCACCCGCACCTTGCCGATCCGCTCGCGCAGCTCGGGGTCGTCGTAGTAGGAGTCCGGAGTGTCGAGGAACTCGATGCCGTTGGCGCGCAGGACGTCGACGGTGGCCAGGATGTCGTTGGTCGCCAGTGCGACGTGCTGGCAGCCGGGGCCGTCGTAGAACTCGAGGTACTCGTCGATCTGCGACTTCTTGCGCGCCATCGCCGGCTCGTTGAGCGGGAACTTCACCCGGTGGTTGCCGCTGGCCACGACCTTCGACATCAGCGCCGAGTAGTCGGTGGCGATGTCGTCGCCGATGAACTCGGCCATGTTGGTGAAGCCCATGACCTTGTTGTAGAAGGCGACCCACTCGTCCATCCGGCCGAGCTCGACGTTGCCGACGCAGTGGTCCACGGCCTGGAACAGGCGCTTGGGGTGGCCCTCCGGACGCTGCACGGTGGTGGACCGGGCCTCGTAGCCGGGGAGGAACGGGCCGGTGTAGCGGCTGCGGTCGATCAGGGTGTGCCGGGTCTCGCCGTACGTCGCGATGGCGGCACGGCGGATGGTGCCGTGCTCGTCGCTGACGTCGTGCGGCTCCTCGAGGATGGTCGCGCCGGTCGCGCGGGCGTGGGCGATGCAGCGGTCGACGTCGGGCACCTCGAGCGCCAGGTCGACGATCCCGTCGCCGTGCGCGCGGTGGTGGTCGGCGACGGCGCAGTGCGGGTCGACGGCGCCGGTGAAGACGAACCGGGCCGAGCCGGACCGCAGCACGTAGCTCTTGGTCTCGCGGTGCCCGGTCTCGGGGCCGCGGTAGGCGACCAGGTCCATGCCGAAGGCGAGCTGGTAGAAGGTCGCGGTCTGGGTCGCGTTGCCGACGACGAACTCGATGCCGTCCATCCCGGTCACCGGGAACGGGTCGGGGAGTCGTCGTACTCGACCAGGCCGACCAGCTCCTTGAGCTGCTCGAGGGTCAGGTCGGCGCGAAGCTCGTCGGCGGTCAGGGCGCGGGCGGTGTCGGTCATGAGTCCGAGCATGGCCAGTAAGGGCACCCTGAGCAATCGTTGCGCAACATACTGTGCAATTTGTGCAGTCAGTGACAGGCTGATGCTCATGGAACTGGACAGTCTCGACAGGCGCATCCTCACCTTGTTCAGTCGAACACCCCAAGGTCGGTGTGCTGGAGGCGTCCCGTCGCCTGGGGGTCGCCCGGGGCACGGTCCAGGCCCGGCTCGACCGGCTGCAGGGCCGACGGCGTGATCTCCTCGTGGGCGCCGAGCATCGACCCCGAGGCGCTGGGCTACCCGGTGACGGCGTTCCTGACCCTCGAGATCCGCCAGGGCGTCGGTCACGACCGGGTCGCCGAGCACCTCGCCGGGATCCCCGAGGTGATCGAGGTGTGCACGATCACCGGCGCCGGCGACCTGTGGTGCCGGGTGGTGGCCCGGTCCAACGCCGACCTGCAGCGGGTGATCGACGACGTGGTCAACGGCCCCGGCACCGAGCGCTGCACCACCGTGATCAGCCTGGCCACCCAGATCTCCCCGCGCGTCCTCCCCCTGCTGTCCGCCGACCCGGCACCCACGGTGAGGTGACCCGTCGAAATTGGTGCGACACGCGCCGCAACAGCCCCCATTTCTGACGGGTCAGCGGGAACGGCGGGAGGCCCAGGTCCGGAGCAGGTCGATGCGGGAGCGGATCTGGTCGGCGGTGGCGACGGCGGCGGGCGGGCCGCCGGTCGCCTTGCGCAGCTCGGCGTGGATGACGCCGTGCGCCTGCCCGGTGCGGTGGTTCCAGGCGGAGACCAGCCCGTTGAGCTCACGCCGCAGCGCGGCGAGCCGGACATGCGCCGGTACGTCGGAGGGCGCCGCCGGCGCCTCATCGGCCGAGCGAGCCGTGCTCCCCCGGCTCCGCTGGGACTGACGGTGGCGGAGCAGGTCGCGGACCTGGTCCGGCTCCAGCAGGCCCGGGATGCCGAGGAAGTCCATCTCCTCCTCCGACCCGACGTGCACCTCTCCGGCGTGGCCGAACTCGCCCCCGTCGTACAGCACCCGGTCGAAGCCGGGCGTCCGACCCGAGCGCCTCGAAGGCGCCGAGCTGCAGCTCGTCCGAGGCGCCCTCCCCCGCCTGGGCCTGCGCCAGCAGGTCGGCCTCGGCGGCGAAGATGTCGTCCTCGTCGCGCGATGGGCCGCCCGAGGACGTGGTCGCGCTGCACCTCCAGCTCGGCCGCGAGCCCGAGCAGCCCGGGCACCGACGGGAGGAAGACCGACGCGGTCTCGCCGCGGCGCCGGGCCCGCACGAAGCGGCCGATGGCCTGGGCGAAGAAGAGCGGCGTGGTCGTCGCCGTGGCGTACACCCCTACCGCCAGCCGCGGAATGTCCACGCCCTCGCTGACCATGCGCACCGCGACCATCCAGCGCGACTCCCCGGCGGCGAAGCCCGCGATCCGGCGTGACGAGCCCTTCTCGTCGGAGAGGACCAGGGTCGGCCGCTCCCCCGACACCTTCCGCAGCAGCGCCGCGTAGGCGCGGGCGGCGTCCTGGTCGGAGGCGATGACCAGTCCGCCCGCGTCGGGCACGTGCCGGCGCACCTCGGTCAGCCGGGTGTCCGCAGCCGCGAGCACCGACGCGATCCACACCCCTTCCGGGTCCAGCGCGGTGCGCAGCGCCTGCTGCTGCTGGTCCTTGGTCAGCGGCTCTCCCAGCTGCGCGGAGATCTCGTCGCCGGCCCGGGTGCGCCACTGCATCTGCCCGCTGTAGGCCATGAAGAGGACCGGTCGCACGACATGGTCGGCCAGCGCGCGGTCGTAGCCGTAGGCGTAGTCGGCGGCGCTGGTGGGCACCCCGTCGGCGCCGGGCGCGTACGACACGAACGGGATGGGGTTCACGTCGGAGCGGAACGGCGTGCCGGTCAGGCTGAGCCGGCGCCGGGCAGGCTGGAACGCCTCCCGCACTGCCTCCCCCCACGACAGCGCGTCGCCGGCATGGTGGATCTCGTCGAGGATGACCAGCGTCTTGTAGCGCTCGGTGCGGATCCGCATCGCGAGCGGGTTGGCCGCCACCCCGGCGTACGTCACCGCGACCCCGAGGAAGTCCGGGGCGACCCGCCCGTGCCGCGGAGTACGCCGGGTCGATCGGGATGCCCGCCCGGGACGCCGCCTCGGCCCACTGCGTCTTCAGGTGCTCGGTCGGCGCCACGACGACCAGCCGGTCGACCTGGCGCCGGTTCAGCAGCTCGGCCGCGACCGACAGGGCGAAGGTGGTCTTGCCGGCGCCCGGCGTGGCCACGGCGAGGAAGTCGCGCGGGTCGGCGTCGAAGTAGGCCGACATCGCCTCGGTCTGCCAGGCGCGCAGGCTGGTCGCCGTGCCCCAGGCGGCCCGGTCCGGGTAGGCGGGCGGCAGCGGCGCGGATGCTCGGGCTGGTCTGGCTGGTCGGGGGCGGTCGAGAAGAGGTCAGGCTCTTCGCTCACACCGCTCCCGCCACTGTGCTGGTCCCTGGCGCCGCCCGTCGGACGCGGTCACTGCTGGTCATCGTCGCGCAGGCTCTCCCAGGCTTCCTTGCACTCGGGGCAGACCGGGTACTTCTCCGGGTCGCGGCTGGGCACCCAGACCTTGCCGCACAGGGCGACGACCGGGGTGCCCATCACCATCGCCTCGGTGAGCTTGTCCTTCTCCACGTAGTGGGAGAAGCGCTCGTGGTCACCGTCGTCGGTCGTCTGCGTCCGGCGGTCTTCGACCGTCTGGACGCCGGGGCTCAGCTGGGTGCTCACGCCGGGGAGTCTACCCAGCACCGTTCAGCAGCCGGCCGAACGGCGGCCAGGCGCGGCGACGTCGATCCGGGCTCAGCCCTGGAGAGCGGCGAGCACCAGCGGCTCGAAGCCCTTCGCGTGCCCGTCGACCGTGGGGTGGTAGACGCTGCGGTAGTCGGTCAGCAGGGGGCCGATCCCGTTGACGTACGGGTCGGCCGCACACACGTCGTGGCCGCCGAACGTGGAGTTCGGGTCGACGTACGCGAAGCCCGCGCTCGACGCCGAAGTGTCGATCACGGCGTCGATGTTGTCACTCACCCCGTTGAGCCAGCCTGCCTCGGTGGACGAGATCCCGTTCGCCTCGCTGCACGACACGTTGGCGGGATCGAACGCGCGCGGGTACCCGACGACGACGACCGTCGCCTTGGGCGCTCGAGACCTGATGTCGGCATACGTGGCGGCCAGCGCCCCGGCCAGCCGGCTCGCGATCGCCGCGTTGGTCGAGTCGACGGCCGACTTGCAGGTGGAGTCGCCGCCGAAGACGCAGCTGGTCACCAGATCGGTGAAGCCGACGTCGTTGCCCCCGATGCTGATCGTGACGTAGGTCGTCTTGCGGGACAGGGCCCGGTCCTGCCCGCCGACGATGTCGGCGGTCGTGGCCCCGGAGCACGCGACGAAGCTCAGGCTGGTGTTCCCCATCGCGGCGGTCACGAGCGGGGCGTAGGCCTTGCTGCTGCGGTAGCAGCCGTCGTTGAGGTCGGCGTCGAAGGTGCCGTTCCCCGACGCGTACGAGTCACCCATCGCGACGTAGGTCGCGGCACGGTGTTTCGAGGGCGGCTTCCCCTTCGCGTCCGCCGGCGCGGCCGCCCCGGCCAGGAGCAGGCAGGCAGCCGCTGCAGCTGCTATCCACGAACGACGGCTCAGACCCACCATGGGTCTCTCCTCACCCGGTCGAGATCATGCGGCGCGCTCATGCGAGGGGCGTCGACCAGCCTCGAGTCTGCCCCGCCGGCGCCGAACCCAGCAAGACCCGGCGACCGGGCTACTCCGGGGGACCGCTCTTGCGGCCCGCGGCCCGCAGGAACGCGAGGAACAGCGCGAGCACGACGACGGGCACGACCAGCAGGGCGATGAACAGCACGACCACCACGGCCGCGGAACCCATGTCGGACAGCAGCGTGACGAGTGCGGGAGTCACCTCAGTGAACCTAGCACCGGACGCGGAGGTCTACCGCGCGAGACGGGGCGATCGGGCCGGGATCAGTTCATCGTCGGGTCCTCGGGCATGAGCGACAGCCAGGCGAGCTCGTTGCGCTGGCGGCGGAGCACGCGCTGCCACATGCGCTCCGGGTCGTCGGTCCCCAGGTCTGCGGGCTCGGCCTCGACGACGAACCAGGATCCCTCGTCGATCTCGGCCTCCAGCTGAGCGGCGGTCCACCCGGCATACCCGGCAAACACCCGTACGGCGACCATCCCGGCGCGCATGCCGTCGACCTCCTCGTCGAGGTCGACGATCGCGAACCGCTCGTCGACCTCGCGGAACCCGTCGGGCAGGCGGGGCGTCGCCGGGTCGCGCACGGCGACGGCAAGGGCCGAGTCCCTCGACACCGGCCCGCCCTGGAAGAGCACGGCAGGTGCGCTGGCTGCCGCCGCCCAGTCGGGGAGGACAGCCGAGACCTCCACCGGAGACGGCCGGTTGAGCACGACGCCGAGGGACCCGTCGGCGTCGTGGTCCAGGAGCAGGATCACCGTCCGGTCGAAGTTGGGGTCGATCAGCGCGGGGGTGGCCACCAGCAGCAGTCCCGCCCGCGGGCTCAGGACCGGGGGCTTCATGACCTCGCCCCGTCGTGGGCCGTCGCAACCTCGGCGGCCTGCTTCACCGCCGCCGCGACCGCCGTGTGCACCTCGGCATGGAAGACGCTCGGGATGATGTAGTTCGCGTTCAGCTCCTCCTCGGACACGGTCGAGGCGATCGCGTCGGCCGCAGAGACCAGCAGGGTCTGGTCGATGTGCCGTGCGGACGCGTCGAGGAGCCCGCGGAAGACGCCGGGGAAGGCGAGCACGTTGTTGATCTGGTTGGGGTAGTCCGACCGTCCGGTCGCGACCACCGCGGCATGGTCGCGCGCGATCCGGGGGTCGATCTCGGGCCGCGGGTTGGCCAGTGCGAAGACCACGGATCCCTCCGCCATCGAGGCCACGTCATCCTCGGTGATCACGTCGGGCGCCGACACACCGATGAAGGCGTCGGCCCCCCGCATCGCGTCGTGCAGGGTCCCGGTGATCTCACGGGGGTTCGTGTGCTCGGCGACCCACTGCAGCGACGGATCGAGTCGCTGGCGGCCGGTGTGCACGATGCCTTCGACATCGGCCACGACGACGTCCTTGAGGCCCGCCTCGAGCAGGACCCGGAGGATCGCGGTGCCGGCCGCGCCGGCGCCGGACATGACCAGCCGGATCCCCTCGAGGTTCTTGCCGACCACGCGCAGAGCGTTGCGCAGGGCGGCCAGGACGACGATCGCGGTGCCGTGCTGGTCGTCGTGGAAGACCGGGATGTCGAGCAGGTCGCGCAGTCGTCGCTCGATGTCGAAGCAACGAGGCGCGGAGATGTCCTCCAGGTTGATTCCCGCGAAGCCCGGCGACAGCGCCTTCACGATCGAGACGATCTCGTCAGGATCCTGGGTGTCGAGGCAGATCGGCCAGGCGTCGATGCCGGCGAAGCGCTTGAAGAGCGCGGACTTGCCCTCCATCACCGGCAGCGCCGCCATCGGGCCGATGTTGCCCAGACCGAGCACGGCGGATCCGTCGGTGACGACGGCGACGGAGTTGCGCTTGACCGTCAGGCGGCGGGCGTCCTCCGGGTGCTCGGCGATCGCCTCGCAGACCCGGGCGACGCCCGGGGTGTAGACCATCGAGAGGTCGTCGCGGTTGCGGATCGGATGCTTGGACGCCATCTCGATGGTGCCGCCCAGGTGCATCAGGAAGGTCCGGTCGGAGACCTTGTGCACGACGACCCCGTCGAGCGTCGCGAGGGCCTCGACGATCCGCTCCGCGTGGTCGGTGTCGGACGCGGCGCAGGTGACGTCGACCCGGAACCGGTCGTGTCCGGACGCGGTGACGTCCAGGGCGGTGACCGCGCCGCCG
This sequence comes from uncultured Actinomycetota bacterium, assembly GCA_963805655.1. Classification (GTDB taxonomy): domain Bacteria; phylum Actinomycetota; class Actinomycetes; order Propionibacteriales; family Nocardioidaceae; genus CAWDVB01. The sequence continues at coordinate 427,628 of CAWDVB010000002.1, forward strand.
GCGCGCTCGACCAGGGTGGTCAGGCCGCTGATCGCCGATCCCCCTGCGGGGAGGTCGAGGCGGACGGTGATGGAGTAGCTGATGCTGGGTGCCGCTGTCACGGGTCTAGTCTCGCAGGCCGCGCGTGACCGGGGCAGCGCCCCACGGCGCTCGGCCGGGCACCGGCGACGTCAACGCTTGGGTCGCAGAGTGGCGGCGAACCAGCGGCTGGTCCACAGCTTGGCCACCTTGACGTCCTGACCGGGCCGCGGCGCGTGGAGCAGCTTCCGGTGGCCGTTGTGCCAGCCGTCGAAGATCCCGACGTGGTAGATCCCGGTGGAGTTGTAGAAGAAGATGAAGTCGCCCTTGCGCAGGTGCTTCTTCTTGATGTGCCGGGCGAAGGAGGCCTGGCTGCTCGCCGTCCGCGGGATGTGGTTGAAGCCGGCCTTCTGGAAGCTGAAGTAGACCAGCCCGGAGCAGTCGAACGCGTTGGGGCCGTCGGCGCCGTACACGTACGGGTCGCCGATCTGGTTCGACGCGACGGTGAGCGCCTCATGCACCCGCTGCGTGCGGGTCAGCGTGGCGGCGCCGACCGAGGACGAGGTGACCAGAACGAGTCCGGCGAGGGTCGCGAGGACGGTCACGGGCAGGACGAGCGCGCGCAGGAGCAGCGCGCGGACACGTGCAGACATCGGGGGGGTCCTTCCGAACAGCCGACCGGGGGTGCCCGGCCGTGGTGCGTGCCGTCCGGGGGTTTCCCGCCGGCGACGGTCCAGTGAGCCAGAGGCCCCGGACCAACCCAAGCCGGCGGGCGCCGCGATGTCAGATAGATCACAGGCGGATCGGGAACTCCCGCGTGCGCGGGCGACACCGATGAGAGCCAGGTCACACGACCCGGTCTAGACATTTGCGGAGCCGGTCCGGACAGGACCAGCCGGGCCGACGGTCAGATCTTGGCTCCGCCGTCGACGTAGAGGGTCTGCCCGGTGATGAAGGAGGCCTCGTCGCTGGCGAGGAAGGTGACCGCGGCGGCGATGTCCTCGGGGTAGCCCACCCGCCGTACCGGGTTCGCCTGTGCCGCCGCCTCGCGGAACGCCTCCGGCTCGAGGCCGAGACGCTCGGCGGTGGCGTCGGTCATGTCGGTGACGACGAAGCCCGGCGCGACCGCGTTCGCGGTGATCCCGAACGGGCCGAGCTCGAGGGCGAGGGTGCGGGTGAGCCCCTGGATCCCCATCTTGGCGGCCGAGTAGTTGGCCTGACCGCGGTTGCCCAGCGCCGAGGTGCTGGAGAGGCTGACGATCTTGCCGTACTTCTGGGCGACCATGGCCTTCTGCGCTGCCCGGCTCATCAGGAAGGCACCCTTCAGGTGGACGCCGAGCACCGCATCCCAGTCCTGCTCGCTCATCTTGTACAGCAGGTTGTCGCGGGTGATCCCGGCGTTGTTGACCAGGACGTCCAACCGGCCGAGCTCCTCGACGACACGGGAGACAGCGGCGTCGACGCTGTCGGCCTGGGAGACGTCGCAGCCGATCCCGACCGACTTCTCGGCACCGAGGGTCGAGGCCGCGGCAGCGGCGGAGGCCTCGTCCAGGTCGAGGACCGCGACGGACGCGCCCTCGGCGGCGAACCTCGCCGCTGTCGCCGCGCCGATACCCCGCGCGCCTCCGGTGACCACTGCGACCCGCCCGGCGAACCGGCTCATGGTGTCCATCCTCCTGCTCGTCCGACTTGCTGCCCGCCACTCTAGGGCCGCGCCGCCACACGGCCGACGAAGGTGTCTCAGACGAGCGTTCCGGTGCCGAGGTAGAAGTACGACGCGAACTTGGGGCGGGCTCCGTAGAAGGTCTTCACGGCCAGCTCGAAGCCGGCGTCGCGGACCAGGTCGGCGATCGGCCGACCCGTGTGGCAGCCCCCGGCCATCGCCCCCCAGACCGGCTGGACCGTCCGTTGGATCCTCGCCACCCGAGCATCCGGCGCGCGGCCGTGCTCGACGAAGTGAAGCGTGCCACCCGGCCTGAGCACCCGTCGGACCTCGGCGAGGGCGGCCCTCGGGTCCGGGATCGTGCACAGCGCGAAGGTGACCAGGGCAGCGTCGTACTAGTCGTCCCCGACTCGAGTCGCTGCGCGTCCAGCCCCACCCGGCTCACCGGCACGGGCGAGGCGAGGACCCGGGGGGCGGCGAGCTCCCAGGCGGTGTCCGACGGCTCGACGGCCGCGAGCTCGGTGACCTCCGGCGGAAGCACGCCGAGGTTGTGGCCCGAGCCGAAGCCCAGCTCGATGACCTTGCCGCGGAGACCCTCGACGGCGGACTCGCGCAGGCCCGTGATGCCCGGGTAGCCGCACACGAGGTCGGTCACGCGGGGAAGGAGGTAGCGGCCGTACCAGCTCACCCCGTCAGCGTACGGGCCGGAGCGAAGCAGCGTCGGCGCGCGTCAGGGGCGGGCGGCCGGCCGGAGGGCGATGAGCGCGCCCGGCCCCTTCCCGGCGGGAGCGGGCGCCTTCGACGCGACGATCCGGGCCACGTCGAGGTCGAGGGCGTCCAGGGTCGCCGAGACCATGTTGTCGAGGTCGGGCTCGTGGGCGCCGGTCTGGTCGGGGTCGAGGAAGAACTCCAGGAGGACCTCGACCGGGGTCTCCCCCAGCGGCGGGGCCTCGGCGAAGGCGTCGGCAACCGAGGACCGCCATGCCTTCTCGTGCTGTCCGCTGCCGTGACCGGTCGGCCGGCCGGCGACGAACTGCTCGGCCAGTGGCTCCCTGTCGGGCGGCGGTACGGCGGGGTGGGCGGGTGGGTGCGGCGCGACGATGTATCCCGCGGCCACCGACCCGTACACCCGCAGCGCCGAGCGCCGCCGGTGCCACATCCAGGCCACGTAGGCGCAGACGATCGCATCGAGCTCGTCGTCGAGCCGCGCCAGCTCACCCTCGGGTCGGGTCGGCGACGATGCGGCGGATCTCCGGCCAGCGGGAGTACTCGGCCAGGCGCAGCTCCGGGAGGGACTCGAGGAGCTCCACCATCTGTTCCAGCCCCGAGCGGCGATGGGCAGCGCTCCCCTTCTTGTAGGCGAGGCGGTACGGCAGGTTGAACAGACTCACCAGGGCCGGGTGCGGATAGACCTCGAGGCACACGGTCGGTCGCCCGACCCCGATCGGGGTGGCCGGGTCGACCCGCCAGCCGTGCCGCGCGGCGAGCCGCATGGCCCGCGACGGCCCCTCGCCGAGCGTCTTGTGGCTCGACGAGTAGGGGCCTGCGCCGAACGCACCGAACTCCGAGGCCAGCTGCTTCTCCCCGTCCCGGGCCCCGGTCTCGTTGGGCACCACGAGCGGCGCGTCGACCGCGACGACCAGGGGCGCCCCGGCCATGTTGTCGATCCACCGGTCGATCTCGGTGTCGGTGACCACGTGGCCGGAGGCCACCAGGTTGCCGTTGGAGTTCAGCAGGGCCAACCCGGTCGCACCCGTCGACCAGGCCAGGTCGATCCCGAGGTACTTCATGGCCCTCTCCTGCGTGTCAGCGCTCGGCCAGACCCAGTGCCGCCGTGACCGGATCCCCCTCGAGCCGCTGGGCACCGACGTCGGACACGACCTGCGGCGTGGCTCCCGGGCCGGCGAGGTAGAGCCGGGCGCGACCTGCGAGCGCCCTCAGAGCGTCGGAGACGACCACGAAACGGTCCGGATCCGACGCCGACAGGACCACGGCGTGGAAGTCGTCCCCGTGGAGCAGCTCCGCGATCGACTCTACCGGAGTGTCGGCGCCCAGGAAGGTCACCGCCCAGCCCTGCCGACCGAGGACCAGGCCGAACGACAGCAGCGCGATGTCGTGTCGCTCTCCGGGCGGGCAGGCGAGCAGAACCCGGGGCCCGACTCCCCCCGTCCCACTCGCGGCGAGGGCCGCGATCCTGGCGCGCAGCAGCTGGCTGGCGAAGTGCTCCTGGGCGACGACAGGCCGCCGCTCTGCCATCGCTCCCCCACGTCGTGGAGGAAGGGGATCACCACGTCGCGCACCGCGCTCTCCACGGTGACCGAGGAGAACAGCGCATCGAGGGCTCGCTGACCCCCGGCCTGGTCCAAGCCTCTCGACAGCGGCACCGAGGCCGGCCCGGATGCGGGTCGCCAGCTGCGGATCGGCGCCACCCTGGCCGGCCCCTCGATTCGGGCCCCGGCGAGGACCGGGCGATGCGCGCCGCCTCGGCCGGGGAGAGCCCGCCCGCGAGCAGGTCCAGCATCCGGCGTACCCGCCGCTCGTCGTCGGCGGAGTAGAGGCGGTAGCCCGACGTCGGTGCGGGCAGGCTCGAGCAGGGCGTAGCGCTGCTCCCATGCCCGCAGGACGTGGTCGCTGACACCGGTCCGCCGGCTGAGCTCACCGATCCGCACCCGGGAGCCGGGAGTCGAGGGGGGGATTCACGAGCCGAGCCTAGCATCACTTTAGACGGACCCTTGACAAAGCTTAGACAAATCTTCTAACGTTTCTCCCATCGCACCCACCTGGAGGACACCATGAAGAGAACCACCACCCGGAACCGGCTCGCCGCAGCCTTCGCCGCCACTGCCCTGGGCGCCACCGCCGCCCTCGTGCCGGTCGCCGCCCAGGCGAAGCCGGCGAAGCCCGACGTCGGTTGCATGCAGGCCGGCATCAAGACGCTGCAGTCCGCCGGATTGCTCGACGACGTGGCCCGCTCCGGTCTGCCGATCAGCGTGGCCGTCTCGCTCGGCGTCGCGCCTCGCGCGACCACCGACGTGTCGGCGCTTCCCGACCCGCTGCCCCTGTCGGTGATCCTGGCCGATCACCGCGCGGGAGACAACAGCCTGTTCGTCTACCCCTGGTGCAGCTGAGGCCGATCGGCTGATCAGCGCATGCCCCGTCCCCGGTCCCGGGGGCGGGGCGTCGTCGCATTCCCCGCCGCGACCACAGACTCCGACGGCCCGGGCGACGTGTCGCCTCGCTCCCGCTTGCCGGATGCGGTTCTCTGGAGTCATGCAGCAGTGGATCACCACCGGAGTCGACGTGGGGGGCACCGGCACCAAGGGAGCACAGGTCGACCTGAGCACGCGGCGAGCTCACCTCCGAGTGGGTCAAGCTGCCCACCCCGGACGAGGCCAAGCCCAAGGACGTCGCGAAGGTCGTGGCCCTCGTCGTCGACGCGGTCGAGTCGGCGACCACGACCGACCACCACTCCCCGGTGGGGGTGACTGTCCCCGGCGTGGTGCAGCACGGGGTCGTCCACTCGGCCGCCAACATCCATCATTCCTGGATCGGCACCGACGCAGACGCCCTGTTCACCTCCACGCTGGGGCGGCCGGTCCACGTCGTCAACGACGCCGACGCCGCCGGGTACGCCGAGGCGAAGTACGGCGCCGCCAAGGGGCGCCAGGGTGTCGTCATCGTGACCACGCTCGGCACCGGGATCGGGACCGCCGTCATCATCGACGGACGCCTGGTTCCCAACACCGAGCTCGGTCACCTGGAGATCGACGGCAAGGACGCCGAGACCAAGGCCTCCAACGCCGCCCGGGAGGAGAAGGACCTCTCGTGGGAGGACTGGGCCAAGCGGCTCACCGTCTACTACCGGACCCTGGAGAAGCTCTTCAGCCCCGACCTGTTCGTCGTCGGCGGAGGGGTCAGCAAGAAGGCCGACCATTTCCTGCCACTGCTGAAGATCGACACCGAGATCGTGCCCGCGGCACTGGGCAACACCGCGGGGATCGTGGGGGCGGCGTTGCTCGCCCATGAGGAGCCCTCGGACTGAGGGCGCCCTGGGCCCGACGCCCCGCAATCCCGACCGCTTCCCTCGTTTGGGTCATCGCCGGCCTGTCCCGGCCGATTCAAAGAGCCTCGGGGTCCGCCCCGTCCGTCGGGTCAGGCGGGTGTTCGAGGAAGGCAGGTGAGCCCGGTGCGCAGACGTACCGCGGTGCTCTGGCCGGTGTCCCTGGTGGTCGCCATGGTCCTGGCGGTCGATCGGCTTCGAGGCGTTCGTCGAGGGCGACGAGGCAGACTCCTACGCCGGATCGGCATCAGTCCCCCCGGACCGGTCGGCCCTTCCGTCCCCCGAGGCGGACGGCTCCGCGGAGGAGGCGTCGGAGGGGCAGGTCCACCCACCGCGCCACCAAGAAGAAGAGGAATGACGAGATCGACGAGATCGACAACGACGGGTCGACGACGGGTCCGGGTCCACGAGCGGGTCCGGGGTCGACGGCGACCCGCGGCAAAGGCAGCGGCGGCGGGAAGGGCGGATCCGGCGGTGGATCCGCGTGCGGCACCGACAGCGGCGGAACGACGGACGCCGTCTCCGTGCCCCCGACGAGCGCCGCGTGCGGCCTGCTCGGGGTCGCGTCGGTCACGGTGACCTGGACCGCGGTCCCCGGAGCCACCAGCTACACGCTGCACTACGGAGATGCCGGCGACCGGACGGTCGAGGTGACCGGCACCAGCCACACGATCACGTCGCTGATCTCGGTCGGGACCGCCTGGGTCGTGGTGAACACCGACGCCGGCTCCTCGGAACCGTCGAACCTGCTCCACTACACCGTCGCGGCGGTCAGCCTCTGCGCCTGACCACCCGACTCCGTCAGGCGACGGCGGCCGCGGCCGACGCCAGCCGGCCGCCCCGGAACGTCAGGCGGTAGAGGGCGGCCCGGCGCACGTTGGCCACGATGGCCGGCGCGAGGACGGCGACGTTGACCCCGCCCGGGCGGCGGACCGCCGGATAGACGACGCCCCCCGCCTGGGCGGAGAGCAGCCGCGCGCCCAGACGCTGCCCGGCGGAATACGAGTCCGGGTCCAGGCACGCCCGTGCGGCGGCCGAGTCGTCGTCGGTCAGCCACGCGAAGTCCTGGCCGTGGACGTCGGCGAGGAAGAGCCGGTAGGGCACGTCGTCCTCATCGGCCAGCCCGGTCTCGGCCAGGTGGCGGACCCGGTGGTAGGCGACCTCGGCCAGGCAGGTCTCCAGGTCCAGCGCGCAGTACCAGACGCCTCGCCCGTCCGGGCCGTGGAAGCGCGCTCCCTCCCCCGGGTAGGCGAACGCGGCGTTGACGATCTTGGAGTACGGCACCCCGAACACGACGTCGGTTCGACCCAGGCCCCCGGGGTGACGCTCCTCCTGAGCCTGGAGTCGCGGGTTGGTGGCGGCCGCGAGCACGATCAGGTCCTCCCGGTCGGCCTCGTCGGCGGCCAGGTCACCCAGGGCGTGCTCCGCGTCCTCGGTATAGCGCCCCGGGATGAGCCGGTGCGTGTCGTCGTACGCGACCGGCGCCATCCGCGGCCAGCCGTCCGACGCCGTCACAGGCCCCCGCGCCGGCCGTCGAGCAGCGCTCGGACGGCGACCAGCGCCGGGATCCCTCCGGCCGCCATCGCGTCCAGCGGGGTGCGCCCGTCGAAGAGCGGGTTGGCGTTGGGCCTGCTGACCCACGCGTCGGCCAGCGGCCCCGGGTGGAGCACGTGCAGGGAGGTGTAGATGCCGAGCAGCAGCGAGACCCGGGTGAGCTGGTCCATGCTCAGCTCGGCCGGAGGACGCGCCTTCCAGGAGTGCCAGGTGCTGGCCGGAACGCCGCCGAGCAGGTCGCCGACCTGCCGCACGGTCAGCCGCCAGCGCTCCGCCAGCCGGGCCAGGCCACGGACCGCGGCAGGCGTCAGGGCCACGCGCCGCGCCCGGTCGGCCAGGTCCGGCCAGGTGCCGACCTCACCGCGGCGGGCGGGACTCCGGACATCGACGAGACTCATTGCTCCTCCAGTTCTGGATCTATTGTAATCCAGAACTGGACAAACGTCACGCCAGCTCGCGCGAACGCAGATGCCCCCCATCAACCCCGGAGACGAAATCGTTGACAATACCCTAGGGGGGTATCGTATGGTGCTTCCACTGTTGGACCTACGGAAGGACTGGACGATGAGCCACGCCGCCACTTACACCGTCGAAGGCATGAGCTGCAACGGCTGCGCCACGAAGATCACGAACGCGGTCACAGGCGTTGACGGGGTCGAGACCATCGACGTCGATCTGGCGACGGGGACCCTCGAGGTCGTGGGTGAGGCTGACGCCGTCGCCATCCGCGCCGCGGTCGCCGGGATCGGGTACTCCATCCGGGAGAGCTGACCCCGCGGGAGGGAAGGTCTGACTGCGCGGCGCTGCCGTGAACGGTCGGGCCGATCTGAGCTTCGTCCCAGCCCCAGTACGCGCTGAGTTGCGCTGAGTCGATGTCGCGGATCCGATGATCAGGCAGAACCCAGGCCACACCCGAGGTGTCCCCCGATCAAGCCTCGGAGGCAACCTCGCCTGCCTGACCCCCACTCTCACCAGGAGAACCCGATGACCTCCGCGGGCCCGGTTCCAGAGCTCCGCCCAACGAGGTGGAGCTCGAGATCACCGGCATGACCTGCGCCTCGTGCGCCAACCGGATCGAGCGCAAGCTGAACAAGCTCGACGGGGTCGTCGCGACGGTCAACTACGCCACCGAGAAGGCCAAGGTCAGCTTCCCGGTCGGGCATCGACCCCGACGACCTGATCAGCACCGTGGAGGGTGCCGGCTACGGCGCGGCCCTGCCCCGCCCGAAGCAGGACGAGGCCGAGCGGCGACGAGGAGCGACGAGAGCGACCCCACTCGCCCGCTCCTCCAGCGCGTGGTCGTCTCCGCGGTGCTGGCCGTCCCGGTCATCGCGATGGCCATGGTGCCGGCCCTCCAGTTCACCAACTGGCAGTGGCTCTCCCTCACCCTGGCCGCGCCGGTCGTCGTCTGGGGCGCCTACCCGTTCCACCGCGCGGCGTGGGTGAACCTGCGGCACGGCAGCTTCACCATGGACACCCTGGTGTCGATGGGGACGCTCGCCGCGTTCGGCTGGTCGCTCTACGCGCTGTTCTGGGGCACAGCGGGGATGCCCGGGATGAAGCACACCTTCGAGCTGACCATCTCCCGCTCCGACGGCTCGGGAAACATCTACCTCGAGGCCGCCGCCGGCGTCACCACCTTCATCCTGGCCGGCCGCTACTTCGAGGCCAGGGCCAAGCGCCGTTCGGGCGCGGCCCTCCGCGCGCTGCTCGAGCTGGGCGCCAAGGAGGTCGCCGTCACTGCGGGCCGAACGGCACCGAGGTCCGCATCCCCACCGACCAACTCGCAGTCGGCGACCGCTTCGTCGTCCGCCCCGGAGAAAAGATCGCCACTGACGGTGTCGTCGAGGAGGGCAGCTCCGCCGTCGACGCCTCGATGCTCACCGGCGAGTCCGTGCCCGTCGAGGTAGGCCCGGACGACTCCGTCGTCGGGGCGACCGTCAACGCCGGTGGACGCCTGGTCGTCCGCGCCACCCGCATCGGCTCCGACACCCAGCTCGCGCAGATGGCGCGGCTCGTCGAGGACGCCCAGAACGGCAAGGCCGAGGTCCAGCGCCTCGCCGACCGGATCTCCGGCATCTTCGTGCCGATCGTCATCGGCCTGTCCGCCGCCACCCTCGGCCTCTGGCTCGCCCTCGGCCAGGGCCCCTCGGCTGCCTTCACCGCGGCGGTCGCCGTGCTGATCATCGCCTGCCCCTGCGCACTCGGGCTGGCAACGCCCACGGCCCTGATGGTCGGCACCGGCCGCGGCGCCCAGCTCGGCATCCTGATCAAGGGCCCCGAGGTTCTCGAGTCCACCCGCCGGGTCGACACCATCGTGCTCGACAAGACCGGAACGGTGACCACCGGCCAGATGACGGTGAAGGACGTCGTCGCCGCACAAGGGGAGAGCGCCGACGAGGTGCTCAGGCTCGTCCGGAGCGTTGGAGCACTCCTCCGAGCACCCCATCGCCCGTGCCGTCGCCAGCGCCGCGCAGGAGAGGAACGGCACCCTTCTCGAGGTGGAGGACTTCACCAACGTCGAGGGGCTCGGCGTGCAGGGCATCGTCGTGAACGGTGACCGCACCCACGCCGTGCTGGTCGGCCGGCCGCGACTTCTCGAGGAGTGGTCGCAGCGGATGCCGGAAGACCTCCAGAGGGCCTTCGCCGCTGCGCAGGCCGACGGAGCCACGGCCATCGCCGTCGGCTGGGACGGCAAGGCCCGAGGAGTGCTCGTCGTCGCCGACGCGGTCAAGCCCACCTCGGCCGAGGCGATCGCCCAGCTGCGCAAGCTCGGCCTGACACCGGTGCTGCTGACCGGCGACCACCAGGCCACCGCGGAGACGGTCGCCCGCGAGGTCGGCATCGACGTGTCCGCCGAGCCACCGTCATCGCCGACGTCCTGCCGCGCGGACAAGGTCGACGTGGTCAAGCGGCTTGCAGGAGCGAGGGCCGCGTGGTCGCGATGGTCGGCGACGGCGTGAACGACGCCGCCGCCCTGGCACAGGCCGACCTGGGCCTCTCCATGGGCACCGGCACAGACGTGGCCATCGAGGCAAGCGACCTGACGTCTCGTGCGCGGTGACCTCCGCGTCGCTGCCGACGCGATCCGGCTGTCGCGCCGCACCCTCGGCACGATCAAGGGCAATCTCTTCTGGGCCTTCGCCTACAACGTCGCGGCACTGCCACTCGCCGCAGCGGGGATGCTCAACCCATGCTGGCCGGAGCTGCCATGGCGTTCTCGTCGGTCTTCGTGGTGAGCAACAGCCTCCGGCTGCGCCGCTTCCAGCCGCTCAACGGACAGAGTGCACGAGTCGCCCGCCTGAGCCTGCAGACCAGCACCACCCGTCGAAGGGTCGGGACGCACCGTCGCCGAGCGCGGTTCGCCACACGCGTGGTCGGTCCTGCATCAGCCACCGGCAGGCTCCTCGAGAACCGGTCGGCGCCTCGCCGTACGCTCCGACCGGCCTCGGACGCCGTCGTTCGGTGTGATCCGCGCGCGGGCGAGTGCCAGCAGCAGCGGGAGCGACCATCAGCACGACCCCGGCGACGTGCATGGTCGTTCGCCGTCCCCAGCAGGCCGATCACCGCCCCGCCGCTCAGCATGCCGAGCGAGGATCCACCTTCCCGGCAATCTGCTGGGTGGCGAAGGCGGTACGGCGGTCGGCTCCGCTCGTGCGCTCGGTGATCAGGGCGTTGAGGGCCGCGATCCCGAAGGGCGAGACCAGACCTCCGACGGCGGAGGCGGCCGCGAGGAGGAACAGCGACGAAGCGAGCGTCGGCAGCGTCAGGAAGACCGCCCCCAAGGATGACCCACGCGGCGATGATCATCGGCATGCGCGGCAGCCGTGCGACCGCGAGGGCAGCCGGTCAGGGAGCCCACGAGCGAACCAATGCCGTAGCCGGCCATTCCGGCTGCCACCAGCTGGCCCGGCCGGCCGGTCTCGACGCCGAGGATCGCCAGGCCCAGGGCGAAGGCGAACCACCAGTACCAGCCGACTCCCGCCATGGCGATCCCGTCCGCGACCAGCGGGTGGGAGCGCAGGACCTCCCGCGCGGCGCGGACGGCCCGGGCGGCCACGTCCTGCTTCCTCGCGAATCCGGCCACCGGCAGGACGAGGAGGGCCGCGAGAGCGACACCGGTCGAGTCGGCCCACATCAGGGGCAGCGCGCCGTGCTGGGTGACCACCCACGCAGCCACCGGCGGGCTGGTCACCATGCTGATCCGATGGGCGAGGTCCTGCCAGGCCAGCGCCCGCACCGCCGCATGGGGCCCGATCTGGTCCCCAGATCGGCGATCACCGCTCGGGTCGCCGGCCCGCCCACCGCGGTCGCGCCGCCCACGATCAGGCCGCTCGCGCACAGGTGCACGAGCGTCAGGCGGTCCAGCGCCGCTGCTACCGCCACGACGAGGTGACCGACACGCCTGCACTGCCAGCACCGCCGCAAGCGCACGGACCGGAAGTCAGGCGGTGGCGGAGGCGAGCCGCCCACCAGGGCGAGGTGACCAGTGCGATCCCCGAACAGCCGGCAACCAGTCCCGTGGCCCACACCGAGCCGGTCTGCTGGAGCGCGATGAGGGGCAGGGCCACCTCGGTGAGGCGGAGTCCCGTCCAGCTCACGAACGTCGCCACCAGGATGCGTACCAGATCTTTTCTCACGCTCCCAGGATGGGCGCCGGCAGATGCTGCTCGGTAGACGCCGGATCCACGATCGCTGCTCATAGACTGAACCTATGGACTCATACCCTGAAGTTGCGGATCTGCGGCTGGTACTGGCCATCGAGCGACACGGCTCGGTCGGCGCCGCGGCACGCGAGCTGCTGGTCAGCCAACCTTCCGCCAGCCAACGGCTGAGCGTCCTGGAGAGGAGATGCGGGGCCCGCCTGTTCGAGCGCGACACCACCGGCGCCCGACCCACTCCCGCCGGCGCGGAGATGGTCAGCCAGGCCCAGCACATCCTCGGCCACCTCGAGGGGATGTTCGAACGAAGCCGAGCGGCCGGCCAGGCCGAGACCATCTCCGTCGGGACCATCGCCAGCCTGGCCATGCTCGTCTTCCCGTCGCTGCACAGTCGCCCTGCCGGAGGTTCGGACCAGCCAGGTCACCGACCACGGCCCCCGGCTCGTGGAATGGATCGCGGAGGGGTCGCTCGACGCCGCCTTCATCGCCATCGCCGGCCAGATGGTGCTGCCCAGCGGTGTTACCCACCAGGTCTGCGGGGCGGACAGGATCGCGATCCTCCTCCCTCACGGCTGCGACCTGCCTCGGGTCGACGGGCGCTGGCCGGGCGGGCCGTCGTCACCTACACGACCGACCGCTCCGGCGAGGAGCTCGACAGACGACTGATCGCTCTGGGAGCGATCCCTCAGCGCATGGCCACAGCGGAGACGGCCGTTCGCATGGGGCGCCTGCTCGGTCAGCCGGTGGTGCTGCCGCGGTCCCTGCTGCGCGCCTACGTCGCCGACGGGGAGAGGGAGCTGGCCGCTCCGGGGCTGGGCGGCCCCCGCCTGTCCCTGGTCACGCCGCCTGCCGGTCGACCCCCGGTGGCGCAGCGCGATCCCGGTGGTCCGCCACCAGATGGGACTGTCTCCGCCGCGTCGCGGAACGCGCGGCTGACGTCACACGGCGGGGAGCCAAGGTCGCCGGACCGAGGCAGGAGGGATCCGACGGCGATTTATTATAGTTTCAGTTCCAATCTGGAACAAAATGCTTTAGGGTGGCAGGACAGTCCAGTCCCCGGACCCGCATACCGAAAGGGAAGATCTCCATGAGCAAGCCCCTCCTTCCGCCCGAAGTACGTGTCGTTCGACTGCTACGGCACGCTTGATCAGCTGGCCCATGACTCCGATCACCGAGGAGCTGGTCGCCGGCCAGATCCCGTCCGAGAAGTGGCAGGCGTTCCTCGCCGAGTTCCGCGGCTACCGCTACGACCAGGTCTGCGGGGAGTACTACCCCTACGAGCAGGTGCTGCAGGACGCCTACGACCGGGTGTGCAAGAAGTGGGGGATCGAGTCGGACCCCACCGCGGGGAAGCGGTTCGCCGACGGCGTCCGCAGCTGGGGACCCCACCCCGGTGTGGTCGAGCCGCTGAAGAAGATGGGCGAGCACTACAAGCTGGTCATCTTGTCCAACGCCGAGGACTCCTTCCTCGCCGAGAGCGTGCCGCGCCTGGGTGCCGACTTCCACGCGGTCTACACCGCCGAGGGGCCGGCTACTACAAGCCGCGGTACGCCGCGTTCGAGTACATGCTCGACCAGCTCGACGCCCAGCCCGACGACTTCGTGCACGTCTCCTCCCACACCCGCTACGACCCCCTGCCGATGCACGACATGGGCTTCCGCAACCTGGTCCTGCTCGACCGCGGCTACGACCCGGTGCCACCGGGCTACGGCCTCACGGTGGTCAAGTCACTCGACGAGCTCAACACCATGCTCGGGATCTGACCCGAGCCCACTGCCAGGGCGCGCTGCGCGCCGGCAGACCGTCCACCCGCCAGAAAGGACGAAGGAGCCACGATGTCTTCCAGCCTCAGCCGAGCGATCGACAGCTACCCCAACCGCTTCGACCCCGGTGTGCTGAGCAGCGTTGCCCGAATACCTCCAGGAGACGATCCGGAGGCGGAGCGAGGTGCTCGGCCCCGGCTACACCCTGATCTACCGGGAGCCGGTCGAGTTCGTCTCCGGTTACGGAGCGCATCTGGTCGACCTCGACGGCAACGACTACCTCGACGCCTACAACAACGTCCCGTGTGTCGGACACGCCCACCCGCGCGTGGTCGAAGCCGTCTGCCGGCAGATGGCGGCGGTCAACACCAACACGCGGTACGTCGAGGAAGCCCTCGTCGACTACGCGGAGCGGCTTCTGGCGACGTTCCCCGAGGGGTTGTCGAAGCTGAGCCTCGCCTGCAGCGGTTCGGAGGCCAACGATCTCGCGATGCGCGTGGCGAGGTTCCACACCGGTGGGGAGGGCATCATCGTCACGCGCTGGGCCTACCACGGCATCACGCGGGAGGTCTCCAGCTTCTCCCCGAGCCTGGGCAAGGGTTCGCCTCTGGGGCCCAACGTCCGGCTCATCGACCCGCCCGACCCGCAGGCTGGTCCCCAGCGGATCCACGCTGGACGAGCACATGCGCAACCAGGTGCGGGGTGCGATCGACGACCTCGAGCGGCACGGCTACCGGCTCGCAGCGCTGGTCACCGACTGCGCCCACAGCAGCGACGGAATCTTCACCGACCCGGTCGGCTACATGCAGGCTGTCGTGGAGGAGGTCCACGCCGCGGGTGGCGTCTACATCGCCGACGAGGTGCAGTCGGGATTCGCCCGGCTCGGCGACTCGATGTGGGGCTTCAGCCGCCACGGCGTGCTGCCCGACATCGTCACCATGGGCAAGCCGATGGGCAACGGGATTCCGATCTCCGGGGTGGTGTTCCGGCCCGAGGTCGCCGACGAGTTCGGTCGCAGCGTTCGCTACTTCAACACCTTCGCCGGCAGCTCGATCCCGGTCGCCGCCGGGGCCGCGGTGCTGGACGTCTTCGAGGAGGAGGGTGTGCAGCAGCGCGTCCTCGAGAACGGCAAGGCCCTGCGTTGCGGCATCGAGGAGATCACGCGCGACTCGCCGCTACGTTGCCGAGGTGCGCGGCAGCGGCCTGTACGTCGGCGTGGAGATCGTGGCAGGACCGAGAGACTCTCGCGCCCGACCGCGCGCGCGCCGAGGACATAATCAACGACATGCGCGATCGACGAGTTCTGATCAGCGGCACCGGCGAGAGAGCGAACACTCTCAAGATCCGTCCCCCGCTGGCCTTCGACTCCGCCGACGTGACCCGGTTCCTCGAGACCTTCGCCGAGGTCGCGAAGGACCGTCTCTGACCACCTGAACGGACCGCCGTGGACGCCTCTCCAGCCCACAGCCGGGCTCAGCGACTCTTCGCCGAGAGCGGCCTGGGCTGCGTCCCATGTGCCCGATCGACGTGGGGCTGGTGGGCGCGCTCCTCGAGAGGCACTACCACCTGACCGGTCGACTCCGACCGGTGCCGACCGAGAAGGACGACACGTTCAGGCTCGGGACGAGTCGCAAGGAGTACCTGGTGAAGGTCTCCCCACCCGACGAGGCTGAGGACTGGTCGTCGGGCTGCAGACTGCCGCGATGCGCTTCCTCGAAGCGCGCCGCCCCCGAGCTTCCCGTCCAGCGGGTGAGGCTCACCGCCGACGGACGCGACAACGTCGTCGTGCCGACGGATGACGGCAGGGCGAGGGTCCTTCGGGTCTTCGAGTTCGTGCAGGGAGCGGTCTGGGCCCAGGCGGACCCGACCCCGGAGCAGGTCGGCGAAGGTCGGTGCGATGCTCGGCCGGGTCGACGTGGCGCTCGAGGACTTCGCACACCCTGCGGACCGGCGAGGGCTGGTGTGGAACCTTCGGCACTTCCACGAGCTCGGCGAGCTGATCGGGCACACCCCGAACCGCCGAGCACCGCGAGCTGGCCGAAAGGGTCTTCCGGCTGTTCGAGAAGCGCTGTCGTACCCGAGCTGGCTGAGCTCGAGACGCAAGTGATCCACGGGGACTACAGCCCGTACAACGTGGTCGTCGACGAAGCAGCAGCGACGGCTACGTCACCGGGGTCATCGACTTCGGCGACACCATGCGCAGCGCCGTGATCTTCGACCCTGCCGTGGCCATGGCGAACCTACTGGGGCGCACAGCGGACGAGCCCTGGAAGGAGGCCGGTGTCTTCGTGGCCGGCTACGAGAGTCGGCGGCCCGATCAAGGACCGGGAGCTTCCGCTGCTCCCCGTCGCCGCGCGTGACTCGCCTCACCCTGCGCGCGCTGGTCAGCAACTGGCGTGCGGAGCGCGTACCCGAGAGACGCGACTACTTGCTGGACCATGCCAAGGACGACTGGACCAACGTGGATCGGGCCCTGGCCGTTCCCCTGGCGGACGTCGTCGCGCAGCTCCGCGCAAGCCGTCCCGGCATCGACCCGGCCGGCGAGTCGGGCTCGGTAGGGTCGTGAAGTGACCGTCACCCCCACGCCGCGCGACCACAACAAGGCGTCGATCCTGGAGGCGGTTCTCTCCTCGGCGCCCTTGACGCGTAGCGACCTCATCGAGCTGACGGGCTTGAGCAAGGCGACGGTCTCCCGGGCGGTGGAGGAGCTCCGGTCGGCCGGCTTCGTGGTCGACGGAGAGGTCGACGAGGTCTCCGGCCGCGGCCGTCGATCCACCAATCTGGACGTGCCCGGGACCTCGGGGCACGTGGTGGGCATCAGTTTCGGAGTACAGCACCACGTGTGTCCTCGCCACCGACCTCAGGGGCCGGGAGATAGCGCATGTTCTGCTCCCCACCGTGGACCACCAGGAGGTGAGAGCCGCCGCCGCGTGGTTGGTCGACCTGATGGCAGACGCACGACAGCCGGCAGAAGGACCCCTCCGTCAGGTCGTTGTCGCGGTCCCGGGCCAGCTTCGGGACCCCCAGGGGCTCCTCGGCCCTGCCGAGGGGAAGAGGGCGTTCGCCGGGCCCGATCTCCACAACGCCCTCGAACCGCTCATCGATGCACCGGTCCTGCTCGACAGTGATGCCAATGCATCCTTGCTCGGGATCCTGGCCGAGGACCCCGCCCTGGGCAGCGCCTCGCTCTTCAGCGCGAGCAGCATGCTGAGCTTCGCCACCTGCGCCGACCACGAGCTCGTGCGGGGCACGCTCGCCTGCCTTCGGTGACCTGGGCGCGCTCCTCTCCGGCGTGGGGGATGCTCCCCTCGAGGGGCTCATGAGCACGAGCGGGCTTCTCGGCGTTCTGCCGCGGGCGGGGACTGGATCTGGACCGGGTCGAGGACCTGTGGCTGCAACCGCACGACGAGGGGTTGCGCGCGGAGATCCTGGATGCCTTCGCCACGGCCATGACGACTGCGGTCTCCGCCGTGGCCGTGACGCTGGACCCGAAGTCGGTCTATTTCGTCGGTCGGCTGCAACCGCTGGTGCACGAGGTCCTCCCCGAGGTGCGGGCCCGGCTCGACCAGATCCTGACTGCGGTGCCCCGAGGTGACGGCCCCGCCGCAGGTTCTCGGGCTGTCCGTCGCGCGAGGAGCGGTGAGCGAGGGGCTGCGGCTGACGCGCGACCGGTTGCGCCAAGCGGTGCTCGGCTACCGGCAGGACCAGCCTGCAGCGCGGTCAGCCCCCGCCTTCTGAGATGGGATCCCGCTAATTGTTGACAGTTGACTGATTCCCTCGTAAGGTCACATTGTCGACAATCGACAACGCCGACCACGATGGGCCAGGGAAGTCATGGGATTCGAGACCACGCCGAAGTTCGCGACGTTCGACATGAACGGAACGCTGATCAAGTTCGCCATCAACGACGCGCTCAAGCAGGTGCTGGGCGACCGTCTCCCTGCCGAGTTCGCCGACGCGTACCTCCGGGCGGCCAAGTGGTACCGCATCGACGAGTGCATGGGCGCCTACCAGCCGTTCTCCCAGATCGTCGCCCGGTCGATGGAACGGGCCTCGCGCCGGGTCGGTCTTGAGTACCGGGAGGAGGACGCGCGCGCGGTCTACGAGATCATCCCGACCTGGGGACCGTACCCCGGTGTCACCGAGGCGCTGAACCGGCTGGCCGAGAAGGTGCCGCTGGTCATCATCACCAACAGCGACACCCCGCACGCCGAGCGCCTGGCGAAGAACCTCCAGGCTCCGTTCGAGGTCGTCATCAGCGCCGAGGAGATGGGCATCTACAAGCCTCGGCTCGGTGCCTTCGAGTACATGTTCACCAAGCTCGGGGTGACTCCCGACGAGCTCGTGCACGTCTCCGCCAGCCCGATGTACGACCTGCGTTCGGCGGCGGCCATGGGCATCGAGAACAAGGTGTACGTCGACCGGGGCTTCGAGCACGACGAGCACTGGCTCGGCTACGAGCGGATCACCGACATCGCCGACCTGCCCGTTCTGTTCGGTCTTCCGCGCCCTTGACAGAGAGGGAGCTGGTCCGCGTCGGCCCACGCGGGGACCACCTTCGACGGGCCGGAGCGGACGCACGACGACACCGGAGGGCGTCTACCGCGTGCTGCGCACCGCCATCCTCGACGGCACGGTCCCCCAGGGAGGGCAGCTGCGTGAGGCTCACATCGCCGCGGATCTGGGAATCAGCAGGTCGCCCCTGCGCGAGGCGCTGAGCAGGCTCGAGGAGGAGGGCCTCGTCGTGAAGATCCCCTTCCGTGGGGCGTTCGTCGTCGAGGTGAGCGCGCGCGACGTCGCCGAGATCGCCTCGATCCGGCTCCGCGTCGAGCCACTCGCCGGGGAGCTCTCCATCGGGACGCTGCGCGGCCGGGAGCGGCCCTTGCTGCTGCGCACGCTCGAAGACCTCCGGCTCGCCACGGAGCAGAACGACATCCCGGCCAGCATCGACGCTCACCTCCGCCTCCACGGCCTCTTCTACCGACTTCTCCGACCACACGGTCCTGCAGGACCTCTGGAACGGATGGGAGAGCAAGCTGCGCCTCTACCTCGCGACCGACCACCGCTCCTACAGCGACGTACACGAGATCGCACGCGAGCACGAGGGGCTGGTCAGCGCAGTGCTCGACGGCGACGTGGAGCGCTTCGCCGACGAAGTGGCGCGCCATTTCCCATCAGCGCTTCGCGCCAGTGACGACGACCGGGCCGGATGAGTGCTCCGCCAACCGCTGAGGAGGATGCGAGAGACATGACCGATACATCACGCCACGGCGGCTCCGCCGCAGAGCGTCTGAGGGCGCTGGGGCTGGACCTTCCCCCCGTCCGCCCAGCCTCCCCGTACGACAACCACCGGGCGGTGGGGTCGAGTATCCACGTCGCCGGCCAGCTTCCGTATCAGGACGGTGTGCTGCTGGGCCAGGGCGTCGTGGGGCGCGACGTCGACCTGGACACCGGTCGGGAGCTGGCGCGTCACGCCGCGCTCAACGCGCTCGCCGTCGCCGCCGACGCCGTCGGCGGCCTGGAGCATGTCCAGGTCGTGCAGATGCTGGTGTTCGTGGCCAGCCCGCCCGACTGGGGCCAGCAGTCGAGAGTCGCCGACGCGGCCAGCGAGCTGCTCCTGGAGGTACTCGGCGAGAACGGACGCCATGCTCGCACGGCCATCGGGGTGGCCGGACTGCCGGCGGACTCCCCGGTCGAGATCCAGATGATCGTCCAGCCGGCCTAGGACCCACCATGCATCGATTCCAGCGAGTGCTCACCGGCTTGGCCGGCCGGGTCGACACGCCCGTGCCCATCGTGCTGGCCGACGTGATGCAGCGGAACATCGACCGGATGCAGGAGTTCGCCGACGCGCACGGGGTGAGCCTGCGGCCGCATGTCAAGACGCACAAGTGCCTCGAGATCGGGCAACGGCAGATCGACGCGGGTGCGGCGGGCATCACGGCCGGGAACGTCGGTGAGGTGGAGGTGTTCGCCTCCGCCGGGTTCCAGGACATCTTCCTCGCCTACCCGGTGTGGCCGTCGGGGACGAAGGGCGAGCGGATCCGGCGCCTCGCGCAACGCACCCGCCTGCGCGTGGGGGTCGACAACGTCGCGGCGGTCGAGGCGCTCGCAACGGCCATGCAGGACGAGCCGGACCGGCTCCAGGTGGTGGTCGAGGTCGACTGCGGTGCGCGACGGTCCGGCGCTCCCCCGGAGCTCGCCGGTGACATCGCCCGCGCGGCCCGTGATCGTGGGCTCGTGCCGGTCGGCGTCTACACCTACCCCGGGCAGGGCAGCGCCGGGCCGGACGCCCGTCAGCCGGCGGCACGAGCCCAGGAAGCTGCGCTGACCCGCGCCGTCCGAAGCCTCGCGGATGTCGGGCTCGTCGCTGAGGTGGTGAGCGCAGGGTCGACACCCACGGTCGCGTTCTCCACCGGCAGCGTGGTCACCGAGATCCGCCCGGGCGAGTACGTCTTCTGCGACCTGGACAACACCCGGCTCGGCGCCTGCGAGGAGGACCAGGTCGCGCTGTTCGTCGCCGCCACGGTGGTCAGCGACTGGGTGGCCGAGCAGGTGATCCTCGACGTCGGCACCAAGGCCCTGGGACGCGAGGGCAACCCGGACAAGGGATACGGCGGCGTGGCCGGGAGTAAGGCCGTGCTGGCGAAGCTCAACGAGTACCACGGCTTCGCGGCGATCCCCGCAGGCGATGCGCGCCCGAGCGTCGGCAGCGTCGTGCCCGTGGTGCCGAACCACGTCTGCCCCGTCGTCGCCAGCTTCGAGGAGCTGGTCGTGACCGACTCCGAAGCCGGCACGCTGGAGCGCTGGGCGGTCGCGGCCCGAGGCACTGCTCAGCTGACGCCTGCCAGGAACCTTCCCGTCACCCGATCCCAGGAGAAGCCGACGATGCGACTCGAGAACCTGACCGCCCTGGTTACCGGCGCCAGCAGCGGGATCGGTCAGGCGGTGAGCTCCCACTTCCGGCGTGAGGGGGCGCGACTGCTGCTCACCGGCCGCCGGGAGCAGCTCGACACCGTCCATCCCGAGGACCTCTACGTCCCCGGGGACCTCAACGACGAGGCGTTCGTCGCCGGCCTGGCCGAGCGGGCTGCGGCCGCGTTCGGTGCGGTCGACGTCGTCGTGCTCAACCACGGCCTGCAGGCCAGCAGACCCGCTGATCGACATGGACGTACGACGACGCCAAGGACGTCCTGCACAGCAACCTGCTCAGCTGCGTTCCTGGTGATGAAGCACTTCGCGCCGCTGATGCCCGCGGGCCGGCGGCTCGTTCGTGTGCGTGGGCTCGCGGCTCGGCATGGTGGGCAAGCCGGGAGAGGTCCTGTACTCCGCAGCCAAGGGCGGTCTGATCATGCTCGCCAAAGGCGCGGCGATCGAGTGGGCCGCAGCGGAACATCCGGGTCAACGTGGTCGCGCCGGGCCTGACCGCGACGCCGGTCATCGAGTCGTCGTTCCAACGGCGCCCGGACCCCGAGGCCTACCGCCGGCAGCGCGAGTCGCAGATCCCGCTCCACCGCCTGGCCACGCCCCGAGGAGGTCGCCGAACGCCATCCTCTTCCTCGCGTCCTCGGAGTCCTCCTACATCACCGGAGCAGTGCTGCCCGTCGACGGAGGCTACACCGCGTTCTAGCCGTACTCGGCGCGGATCCGACGGGCTCAACCACCGATACGGCTACCACCGATAGCGGTCTCAGCCGCCGGTCCACGTCCGTGCAGGCCTTGAGGGCGAGTCAGGCCGGCACGGATGCGGTCGGGAAGGTTGTCCGGCCACAGATCGACCGCGATGCGGTCCAGCTCCGGGGTCGCGTTGACCGAGATCAGACCGACGATCCGGCCCCGCCGGGTCAGCTCGAAGACGGCGGCACCCGACTCGAGGGATCCCCAGGTGAGGCGACTCTCGTCCGCCGCCTGCGGGAAACCCACACAGCGGATGCGAGCGCCGTGGATGGTGGTGCCGAAGTCTGGGAGCGCTGTCTGACGCCAAGCCGCTCCGGGCCCCGCCAGAAGGTTGCCGACCGCGAGCGCCGCCTGCTGACGCGTCGCCGCCCAGTGCTCGACCCGGACCGGCTCGGGGCCGAGGAACGGATGCGGCGCCCTCACCGCGTCACCGGCCCCGACGACCCGGCTGCTGCCGACGGCGAACAGGGTGTCGGTGCACAGCAGCCCGCCCTCGGTGCGCAGCCCGTTGCCGCGGAGCCACTCGACGTTCGGCTCGGTGCCGGTGGCCATCACCACGACGTCGGCGGGGATCCTGCTGCCGTCCTCGAGCACGACACCGGTCGCTCGTCCTTGCTCGGCGTCAATGCCCTTGGCCCGCGATCGGGGAGCCAGCTCGACCCCGGCCTCGCGGTGCAGGCCCAGGAGGTGCTCGGCCACCGGGCGGCCCACCGCGTGGAGCGTGGGGATCTCGCCGGGATGGACGAGGGTCGTGGGGTGCCCCTGGGCCACCGCTGTCGCCGCGATCTCCGCGCCGATCAGGCCGCCACCGACCACCACCACTCGCCTCTCAGGCCCCGCGAGCGCTTCCTTGAGGAGTACCGCGTCCTCGACGTCGCGGAACGTGAAGGCGCCCTCCACCTCGGCGACCTGCTCGACATTGCGGGGACGGGCGCCGGTGGCAACGACGAGACCGTCGAAGCGAAGCTTCTCGCCTGTCTCCAAGGCGAGCCGCCCGTTCGCGAGATCGACACCCGTGGCTGACGCCCCGAGTCGCCAGTCGATGTCGGGGATGCCACGGGGCAGGTCGATGCCCTTGCCGGTCCGTCTCTCCGGTGAGGAACGCCTTGGACAGCGGAAAACGGTCGTAGGGGTGATGGCTCTCGGAACCGATGACGGTGACGGTCCCGTCGTAACCCATCTGACGTAGGGATGCGGCTGCGTGGTGGCCGGCGAGCGAGCCGCCGACGATGGCGATGCGTCTCATCGCCCCGCAAGCCCCTCCGGGTGGGGCTGATCAGTCGCCATGCCCGCCAGGTGCTCGGGCCTCAGCAGGTCATCCAGCACCTCCTCCGACAATGCTCCCGTCGCCAGCACGAGCGAGCGCACGGTGCCTCCGCCAGCGAGAGCGGCCTTGGCGATGTCGGCTGCCGCCGCATAGCCGATGTACGGGGTGAGCGCAGTGACCACTCCGACGCTGCCCGCCAAGGTCCTGCGAAGATGGTCGTCGTTGACCTCGATGCCCGCGATGCACAGCGTGGCCAGCTGCTCGAAGGCCGACGCCATCCAGCCGATGCTCTGCAGAAGCGTGTGGGCGATGACCGGTTCGAAGGCGTTCAGCTGGAGTTGGCCCCCCTCGGCCGCCATGGTGACCGTGACGTCATTGCCGACGACGGCGAAGGCGACCTGGTTGACCACCTCCGGGATCACCGGGTTCACCTTCCCCGGCATGATGCTGGAGCCGGCCTGCCGGGCCGGGAAGCCTGAGCTCGCCCAGGCCGGCCTGGGGTCCCGAGGACAGCAGACGGAGATCGTTGCAGATCTTCGAGACCTTCACCGCGGTGCGCTTGAGCACCCCGGAGAGCTGCACGAACACGCCCGTGTCCGAGGTCGCCTCGATCAGGTTCGCCGCTGTCACGAGCGGCAGGCCGGTGACCTGCCGGAGATGGCGGCAGACCACGTCCCGATAGGCCGGGTCGGTGGTGATGCCGGTGCCGATCGCCGTCGCACCCAGGTTGATCTCGCTGAGCAGTCCACGGGAGTCGCGGATGCGGGCATCCTCCTCGGCGAGCGTGGCCCCCCACGCGGCGAACTCCTGGCCGACGGTCATCGGCACGGCGTCCTGCAGCTGGGTGCGTCCCATCTTCGGCACCGACCAGAACTCGTTGGCCTTCAGCTGGCAGGCCTCGCCCAGACGGACGCACCGCCGTGGAGAGTCCCTCGAGAGCGGTGAGCAGGCTCAGCCTTACCGCGGTCGGGTAGACGTCGTTGGTGCTCTGGCTGCGGTTCACATGGTCCAGCGGATGGATCTCGTCGTAGCGACCCGCCGGGCGCCCGAGCAGCTCGAGTGCCCGGTTGGCCACCACCTCGTTAGCGTTCATGTTCGTCGACGTCCCGGCACCGCCCTGGATCACGTCGACGACGAACTGGTCGTCGAGGAGGCCGGCGCGTACGTCCTGGCAGGCCCGGTCGATGATCGCCGCTCGGCGGGCGTCGACCAGACCCAGCTCTCGGTTGGCCCGGACGGCCGCCTGCTTCACCGCCCCCAGTGCCGCCACCAGCTCGGGGTGTGTCGACAACGGCGTCTTGCTGATCGGGAAGTTCTCCAGAGCGCGGGCCGTGTGTACCCCCCAGTAGGCGCCCCGTGGAATGTGGACCTGACCGAGGAAGTCGCGCTCGACCCGGGCCTGCGGACCGATTCCGGTGCTGATCATGGCGTCTACGCTCCCTCGCTCACCACTGGACGAGGTTGCAGCCGACGTGGTCGGTGGGCTCGATCTGCACGGTGGCATGGGTGACGTGGTGCCGCTCCCGCAGCCGGTCGCGGGACCGATCAAGCACCGAGTGCGTGTCGGCGCCGGGCCGGACCTGGAGGTGCACACTGACGGCGTCCATGCCTGAAGTGATGGTCCACACGTGAAGGTCGTGGACCTCCACCACATCGTCGAGATCCTCCAGGTCGTGGGTCAGCGCATCGACGTCGATGTGCGCGGGGGCCGACTCGACCAGGATGCGCAGACCGTCACGGCCCAGGCGGTAGGCCCGGGGCAGGATGAAGACTCCGATGCCGACAGCGATCACCGAGTCGACCCAGAACCAGTCTGTGAAGGCGATGATGGACGCGCCGATCAGTACGCCCACCGACCCCACGGCGTCAGCGACCACCTCGAGGTAGGCGCCACGCAGGTTCAGGCTCTCCTTGGCGCCGGCCTGCAGCAGGCGGAAGCAGACGAGGTTCACGATCAGTCCGGCGATCGCGACGACGATCATCGGCGTCGAGGCAACGGTGTGCTCGCCGTCGAGGCGCTCGATCGCCTCATAAAGAACGTAAGCGGCGACGGCGAACAGCAGCAAGGTGTTCACCAGCGCCGCGAGGATCTCCAGCCGGTACCAGCCGAAGGTGCGGTGCACCGCAGTCGACCCCCTCACGGCGAGCGTGATCGCGGCCAAGGACATGCCCAGACCACCCGCGTCGGAGAGCATGTGGCCGGCGTCGGAGAGCAGGGCCAGCGATCCGGACACGACGGCGGTGACGAACTCGACCCCGACGAAGAGCACCGTGAGTACGAACGCCGCCGTGAGCGGGCGGCGGTAGCGGGCGCCGGCGTTCACGGCGTCGAGCGCGTTCAGCCCGTGCCCGTGCCCGTGCCCGTGTCCGTGACCGTCGCTCCGACGCGTCGTCTCGGTGGTCGTGTCTCGATCCCATCTCGGGATGCCTTTCCGCTTCGGTGAGGACGTGGTGCTGGGGCCGGCGGGTCAGGCGCTCAGTGCGCGGCGACCTCGTGATGAACCGGGTGCTGCTGGTCCCAGAAGTGGCAGGAGACCGTGTGCTCCGCTCTCGCGTGCGCGACGGTCGGCACGTTGGTGGTGCAGATGTCTTGCGCGAGAGGGCACCGCGGGTGGAACCGGCAACCGCTCGGCGGATCGATGGGGCTCGGCGGCTCACCCTTCAACCTCGAGACGAGGTCGCCTTCTTCACCACGGTCTTCGGCCAGGCTCGCCGCGAGGAGCACGCGGGTGTACGGGTGGCGGGGATTGGTGAAGATCTCGTCACGAGTGCCGATCTCGACGATCTCACCGAGGTACATCACCGCGATCCGGTCGCACAGGTAGCGGACCACCCGGAGGTCGTGCGAGATCATCATGAGCGTCAGATCGAACTGCTCCTTCAGCTCGATCAGGAGGTTCAGGATCTGCGCGCGGATGGAGGCGTCCAGGGCCGAGGTCGGCTCGTCGCAGATGATGAATCTGGGGTTCAGCAGGAGCGCCCGGGCGATCACGAGCCGCTGCAGCTGTCCGCCGCTGCACTCCCGTGGGTAGCGGTCGAGGATCTCGTCCTCCAGCCCCACCCGATCGAGCATCTCGGCGATCCGTTCGCGACGCTGCTCCTTGTCCTTCATGCCGTGGTGACGCAGCGGCGCCTCCAGGCTGGTACCCAGCCTCATCTTGGGGTCCATCGCACCGTAGGGGTCCTGGAACACGAACTGCATCGACCGACGCAGCGCCTTGAGCTGACTTCCCTTGATGGACGTGATGTCGCTGCCGTCGAACTCGATGCGGCCGGAGTTCACCCGAAGCGCCCTGAGGATCGTGCGTGCGAGTGTGCTCTTTCCGCAGCCCGACTCACCGACCAGGCCCAGCACCTCACCCTTGCGGACGGTGAGCGAGACCCCATCGACCGAGTGCACGCGTCTTTCCCCGGCCCGCAGGGAAGTGCTTGACGACGTCGGTCAGCTCCAGGGCCGGCGTGGTCGCCTGGGACGGCTGCGGCGTGCTCATGGTGCTGGTCATACCGCCTCCACGGTGTCGGGTGCGGCATAGCAGCGGCTGTGGTGCTCGTGCTCGCCGCAGGTGTGCAGGTCCGGCTCTGCCGAGCCGACACTTGGCAGTGATACCCAAGCTCGGCGGCGACGGGACACCGCGGTAGGAACCGGCAGCCCTGGGAGAGCTCCCTGGCCTGGTTGACGCTCCCCGGGATCGAGAAGAGCTTGCCGCGATCACCCTCGAGCAGCGAGGACCGCATCAGCGCCTGCGTGTAGGGGTGCTGGGGGGCATTCAGGATGTCCTGCGGTGACGCCGTCCTCGACGACCCGGCCGGCGTACATGACCGCGACTCGGTCGGCCATCGAGGAGACGATGCCGAGATCATGGGTGATCAGCAGGATGGACAGGCCGAGCTCGTCCCGCTTGCGCTTGAGCAGATCCAGGATCTGTGCCTGCACCGTCACGTCGAGCGCGGTCGTCGGCTCGTCCGCGATCAACAGCTCCGGATCGGCGCTCAGTGCCGCGGCGATCATGACTCTTTGCGCCATGCCGCCGGAGAGCTGGAACGAGTACGCAGACGCCCGTCGAGCCGGCTCCGGAATGCCCACGTCGCGGAGCATCTCGACGACGCGGCCCTTGGCCTCACGCCGTCCGACGTGGCGGTGCCGGCGCAGCGCCTCGGCGACCTGGCCGCCGACCCTGGCGGTCGGGTCCAGCATCGCCTTCGGCTGCTGGAAGATCATCCCGACCTTGCGGCCCCGTACCTCGTCGCGCCGCTTGTTCGACATGGAGAGCAGGTCCTCGCCGTCGATCTCGGCCGAGCCGCCGGTGACCTCGGCCCCCGGCGGGAGCAGCCCCATCACGGTCAGCGCGGTCAGGCTCTTGCCCGAGCCGGACTCACCGACCAGCGCGACGATCTCGCCGCGGCCGACTGTGAGGTCCATCGACTCGATCGCCGGCGCCCTCGCCGACCTCGGGGAAGTCCACGCCCAGGCCCTTGATCTCCAGCAGGGGACGTGCCGCGGTCGGACGCCCGCGGGCTCGTGGCCGGCTCGCTGAGAGCAGCTCACTCATGTGATCGCTCCCGTCGAGGACGTGGACCGTCGCTCGACGCTTCGATCCATCTCGACGGCTGTCTTCAGGGTGACGACGGCATCGTCGAAGTGGACCTTCAGCGTCTCCAGCGCCCCGGTGCGTCGTTCTCCCGCATCCGCTCGATGATCCGACGGTGCTCCGCGACGAGGTCCTCCCGCGCAGGGAAGGTCGTGAGCGCGCCGAGGCAGAGACGGGTCTCCGAGATCAGCGTGCTGAAAGACCGCTGCAGCCGCGAGGCTGCCGCTGGCCTCGACGAGGGCGGCGTGGAAGTCCAGGTCGTGCTGGCCCACGGCCTCCCAGTCGCCGGCAGCCTCGGCCGCCTCCATCGCGGTGACGTGCTTGTCGAGCTCCGTCGTAGGCGCTCCTCGAGTCGGCCCAGGCTGATGATCCGCTTCATGGCCGCCGACTCCAGCGCCTCCCGGACCAGGTAGATGTCCTCCACGTCCTCGTCGCTGAGCACGGGGACGAAGACCCCGCGATGGGGCTGGCTGATCAGGAGGCCCTCCTGGATCAGCCGCTGGAGCGCCTCGCGGACCGGTCCTCTGCTGACGCCGTAGCTCTTGGCGAGCTCCACCTCGCTCAGCTGCTGCCCGGCCTCCAGCTCACGCTTGATGATGCTGTCCCGCAGCCGCTCGGTCACCAGCGAGGCGTAGGTGGCGCGGGGAATGCCCACGGGGCTGACGGGTTCGGGGCTCATGCGGTTTCTCCCAGTGTGTTCGGAGTGACGGGTTCGGGCTCTGTCGATTCTCTCCTGTGAGCCGTCGATCGGGGGCGCTTCCTCACGTCGAGGCCCTGCCCGATCATGGTCACGCTGAGCGCGGTGATGAAGATCGCGGCGCCGGGGAGGATCCCGAGCAAGGGCGCGCGTTCCATGTACGGCTGGGCATCCAGCAGCATCGCGCCCCAGTCGGAGTCGGGCGGCTGCACGCCCAGGCCCAGGTAGGAGAGCGCTCCGACCGTGATGAGCTTGTGCCCGAAGCGGAGGAAGCTCATCGCCATCACCGGGCGCAGGGCGTTGGGGATCACGTGCCGGAACAGGATGAACCACCTGGGCGAGCCGAGGATCTCGGCTGCCTCGACGAACTCCTTGGAGTTGATCTCGAGCGCTAGGCCTCGCATCAACCTCGCGAAGGGCGTCCAGCCGGTGATGGTCAGCGCGGCGATCAACGTGCCGTAGCCCGCGCCGAAGAGCGAGATCAGGAAGAGGGCGACGACCACGTCGGGGAAGCAGATGAGCATGTCGACGCTGCGCATCACGATCTCGTCGAGCCAGCCACCGCGCCGGGCGGCGACCGCGCCGATGATGCTGCCCGAGATGGCGCAGATGACGAGGGTGATCGCGGCGATGGTGACCGAGAAGCGGCCGCCCGACATCAGCCGGGAGAGCACGTCGCGGCCGAGGTGGTCGGTGCCGAACCAGTGCGACGCCGAGGGGCCGGCCAGGCGGTCCGACGAGCGTCTGGGCGGCCGGGTCGTGCGGGGAGATCCACGGTGTCAGGACCAGGATGAGGAGGATGAAGCCCAGGAGGCAGGCTCCGGTGAGGAACGTCCAGTGCTGGTTCCGCGCCCCTCGCATGAGCAGTGGCACGACACCAGGGCGGGTGTCGGAGGACGCCCGCCGCTGAGGTGGCCTCGAGTGGTCGCCGCGTGTCGGGCGCGTTGTCGTGCTAGCCACGGTTCACCCGCATCGCCGGATTGAGCACGCCGTAGAGCAGGTCGGTCACGGTGTTGATCACGACCGCCAAGGTGAGGATCCACATCATCCCTCCCTGGATGACCGGCACGTCGTTGTTGACCACGGACGTGTACAGCAGCCGGCCCATGCCAGGAATGTTGAAGATGACCTCGATCACCACCGAGCCGCCCAGCAGTCCGGCGAACCAGAAGGAGAAGAGCGTCATCACCGGCAGCATGCTGTTGCGCAGGCCGTGCCGCATCAGCGTCCTGGGGAAGCTCAGGCCCCGGCTGCGCGCAGCGGTGATGTAGGGCGCGTTCAGCACGTCGCTCATGGCCGCCCTGGTCACCTGCGTGAAGTAGCCCAGGGGGCGCAGCGCCAGCGCCGAGGCGGGCATCACGATGTAGGACAGCCCCGCCCAGCCGCTCGACGGCAGCCAACCCAGGTAGCGGGCGAAGACCAGCACCAGAACCGGGCCGACCCAGTACTCCGGCGCCGAGACCGAGCTCTGCGACACGAAGGTCACCAAACTGTCCACCTTGCCGCCACGCGAGGTGGCGGCAAGCGACACCTAAGGGTATGGCCAGGATCAGGGCGAGGAGGAGGGCGGACAGCGCGAGCGAGATCGACACCTCGAGCGCCGGGAACACCAGCTCGTTGACAGGGGTGCGGCTGGTGAAGGAGAACCCGAAGTCGCCCCTGACGGTGTGCCCCAGCCAGTCGAAGTACTGCTGGTAGAGCGGGCGGTCCAGGCCGAGCTCTTTGGTGAGTGAGTCGATCTGCGCCTGAGTCAGGGCAGGGTCGTGCACGCGAGACTGCAGGATCTTCCGTGCCGGATCCCCCTCCCCGGCATAGGGAATGAGGAAGGCCAGCACGGAAACCACTCCGAGGGTGATGGCCAGCATCACCGCTCGGCGGATCAGGAACGCGAACATTGGCCCCTCCGGAGTTCCATCAGCACCGCCATGGCCCTACTTGATCATGTCCTGGAACTTGTAGTAAGCCCCAGCGAACGGAAGGAACCACGGCGGGCCGACGTGGCCGGGGATCCTCTTGAACGGCAGATCGCTCCACGGGTTCGCCTCGGGGTTGCCGTTGAGCACCTCGGCCATCTGCTTGCCCATGTGGGTGGCCATCTGCACCCCGTGGCCGGAGTAGCCCAGGGAGTAGAACAGGCCGTCGTGCTCCCCGGCATGCACCATCTGGTCCATGCTCATGTCCACCAGGCCGCCCCAGCAGTAGTCGATGCGGGCCTGGGCGAGCTGCGGGAAGACCTCGACCATGGACTTCCGCAGGATCCGGCCGCTCTTCTCGTCCGACTGCGGGTTCGACATCGCGAAGCGTGCTCGGCCACCGAACAGCATCCGCTGGTCAGGGGTGATCCGGAAGTAGAACAACAGGTTCTTGGAGTCCGACGCCATCCGCCTGGTCGGCATCAGCTGGTCGCAGACCTCCTTGCCCAACGGCTCGGTCACCACGATGAAGCTGCCCACGGGCGCGATCCGCACCTGCTGCCACCGGAACGGCCGTCGGGTGTAGCCGCTGGTCGCGATCAGCACCTGGTCGGCTCGCACGCTGCCGCGGGGAGTGACCACCTCGTGGGCGGTCCCCTCAAGGCGGCGCAACTGCTGCACCGGCGCCTTCTCGTGGATCACAGCACCCTGCCGGGCCGCGGCCTCCCCCAGACCCTTGGCGAACTTGCCCACGTGCAGACCCGCTCCCTTCGGATCGACCATCGCACCGTGGTAGTAGTCCGAGCCGATCTCGGAACGCATCTCGCTCTTGGCCACCAAGCTCGTCTCCTGGCCCACCAGCTCAGCCAGCATCTCCGAGGTCTTCTTCATGCCCTCGAAGTGCGCCGGCTTCGCAGCCAGGTTCATCTTCCCGGTGCGCTCGAAGTCGCAATCGATCGCCTCGTCGGCAACGATCTTCTCCAGCGAGTCGATCGCGTCGTTGTAGGCCAGGAAGTAGGCACTCGCCGTGGACGGGCCATAGCGCTTCACGGCGTCACGGAAACCGATGGACAACCCCGTGGTCGCCATCCCTCCGTTCCGTCCCGAAGCGCCCCAGCCCACCGTCTCCTGCTCGAAGACGTGGACGTTCGCCCCCTTCTTCGCCAGGTGCAGCGCCGCGGAGAGGCCAGTGAAACCGGCCCCGACCACCGCCACGTCCGCGTCGCCCCCGATCTGGGTGTGTCGAACGGTCAGGCCCTTGCGGAGCGGTGTCGAGCCAGTAAGGCGATGAACTTCATCGTGGTCTCCTCTTGGTGCTGAAGAAGGGGTCGAACGTGGGTCAGATGCCCAGGAGCGGGGGAAGCCCGCCCAGGTCCTTGACCTCGTGGTAGCCGTAGTACGGCGTGCTCGGCTCGTAGCCACGGTTGACGTAGACCTTGTTGGTGATGCGGAGGTCGTGCGCGGGCATCAGGTCGTAGCGCAGGCTCGACGAGACATGCAGGACGTCCCCGGGGCCGACCCCGAGCTGGTCGAGCATGTACTCGAAGGCCTGGAAGCGTGGCTTGTAGGCCTGCGCCTGCTCCGCCGTGAAGACCGCGTGGAACGGCGCCCCGAGCTTGTCCACGTTGGAGTGGATCTGCTCGTCCGCCGCGTTGGAGAGGATGACGAGCGGATACCTCGACGCGAGGGCCTTGAGCGCCTCGGGCACATCGGGGTGCGGGCCCCAGGTCGGGACGGCCTCGTAGATGGCCGCCCCGTCCTGGTCCCGGTGCTCGATGCCCCAGGCGTTACACGCCCGGTGCAGCGCGTCGTTGATGATCTGGTGGTAGGGCTTGTACGGCCCCACCACCTCATCGCCTCGGTACGCCTCGAAGTCGTCGAGGAAGTCCTCGATCTTCTCCTCCGGCAGCCGGTCGGCGATCAGCGTCCGCGTCAGCTTGGACATCCCGAACGCGGTCAGCGTGCCGTAGCAGTCGAAGGTGATGTACTTCGGCTCGAAGTCGATCATCAGCTGCAAGGCTCCTCTGGTTGTCGGTGCTGTGACCGGTGCGATCAGTTGCTCAGCGCCAGGTCCTTGGTGATGACGTAGTAGTCCAGCGGGTGCACCTTGAAGTTCTGCGACCGTGTTCTGGACTCCCCATGCGGCCTGCTCGTGGAGCAGCCACACGCTGGCCGCCTGGTCCTCGAGCCGCTTGGCGATCTCCGCGTACTTCTGGTTGCGGGCGGTCTGGTCCGCGGTCGCGGCCGCGTCCTTGATCATCTGGTCGGTCTCGGGGTCGCAGTAGTGGGCGATGTTGTACCCACCGTCACAGGTGAAGTCCGACTGCAGGTAGCCGCCCGGGTCTGCGACGTAGACCAGGTACCCGCGCGAGAGGAGCGTCGCGTCGAAGTTCCCCGACAGCATGGCGGGCTCCAGCGAGGCGTAGTCGGCGGCCTTGATCTTGACCTGTGATCCCGAGCTTGCCCAGCTGGTCCTGGATGACCGCCGCGACGTCGGAGAACTCGGCACGCTCGGTGTAGCTGAGCAGCTGGATGGTCAGGCTGGAGGGGTCGACCCCGGCCTGCTGGAAGAGCTGCTTGGCCTTGTCCAGGTTGCCGGTGCTGAGCGCCTGCGGCACCCTCAGGAGCCCAAGGGCTGTCCGGGCTGAACGGCCCCACGGCCGGCTGGCCGAGCCCCTCGTAGACGCTGTCGACGATCGCCTGGGTGTTGACCGCCACCTGCACGGCCTGGCGCACCAGCGGGTTGTTGAAGGGCGGTCGCGAGTTGTTCAGCAGCATCACGGTCGTGCGCGCCTGCGCGCGCTCGACGACGTCGAGGTTGGCGTCGCTCTTGACGGTGCTCACGCTCGAGGCCGGAATGTCACGCGCGATCTGCGCCTCGCCTGCCTGCAGCTGGGTCGCCCGGGTGGCACCTTCGGGGATGAACCTGACCTCGACGGAGTCCAGGTTCACGCTTGCCGTCCCAGTAGTCGGTGTTCGCCTTGAGGCTGATCGACTGGTTGGGCACCTCACCGGTCACCTCGAAGGGACCGGTGCAGGTTCCCATGATGTCGGTCTGCGCCCCGGCGAAGGCCTTCGGCGCGAGGATGCCCGTGTTCGGGCTGGCCAGGCGCAGCGGGACCAGGGGGTCGGCTGCGGGAGTGGTGATCCTCACCGTGGTGGGATCGACCGCTTCGACGCCGGAGATCGCCGTCGGGTTGAACGACTTGGCCGGGGTCTTCGCCGCGAGCAGGTGCTTCAGAGCACCCACCACCGCGTCGGCATCCATCGGTGTGCCGTCCTGGAACTTCACGCCGTCACGCAGGGTGAAGTCCCAGTCGGTGTCGTCGACCTGCTTCCAGCTGGTCGCCAGCATGGGCTCCAGCTGCCCGTCGAACCCGTACTTGGCGAGCGTCTCGAGACAGCCCGCGGTCGAGAGCAGGAACGCGTCGTCGCTCTCCAGCGCCCAGGCGGCCTTGGGTGTGAACTGCTGGTCAAAGACGAGGTGGCCGCCGGCCGGAACCGCCGCTGCTGCCATGCTACTGCCCCCGCCCATGCCGCAAGCGGTCGCCGTCAAGGCGACGAGGGCCGCTACGGCCGCTAAACGAAGTCGAGTCATCTGTCCAGATCCTTTGCACTGCGCCGGCCGCACCGGCTGTTCGGGTGTGTCGGACTTCACAACCAAAGCATCGGCGACGTCGATTGTCAACAACTAACAGTTGACGAATCTGATCGCGGACCGCCACAGTAGCGGGCATGAGCAACATCACGCGGAGCGGCTGGACGCCCCCCGGTGGACGCCTTCTGGTGCGGCGCCTGGCAGCAAGGGGCCGGGAAGCTCGAGGTCACCGATCCCGAGGACGGTCGCGTCGTCGGCGCCGTCGCCGATGCCACCCCCGAGGACACCGATGCGGCCGTGCGTGCAGTCCATCGAGAGGTCACGGCTGGTCCCGGCTGGCCGGTCTGGCAGCGCCGCGAGGCCCTGGCCCGCGCCGCCGATCTCATCCGGGCGCGAGAAGAGCTGTTCGTCGAGCTGATCTCGGCCGAGGGCTGCAAGCCGGTGCGGGACGCGCGCAAAGAGGTCGCCCGCGCCGTCGAGACCGTGCGCCTGGCCTCGGAACAGACAGCCCTCCTCGAAGGCCGGACCCTTCCCTTCGGCGACACTCCGCGCGGCGAGCAACGACTCGGCTGGTTCACCCGTGAACCCGTCGGCGTCGTCGCCGCGATCACGCCGTTCAACGACCCGCTCAACCTGGTCGCCCACAAGCTCGCCCCGGCCTTGGTCGCCGGCAACGGCGTGGTGCTCAAGCCCGCAGAGCACACTCCCCTGACCGCGCTGGCGTTCGCCGAGGTCCTCCTGGATGCCGGTGTCCCCACCGGCCGGATCGCAGTAGTGACGGGACGAGGCGCGATCATCGGCGAAACCCTGGTAAGCCATCCGCTGGTCGACCTGGTGTCCTTCACGGGCGGCTACTCCACGGGAAACGCGGTCGCCCGCAGCGCCGGGGCCAAGAAGACGCTGATGGAGCTCGGCGGCAACGGTGCCGTCCTGGTGCTCGACGACGCAGACGTGTCCCGGGCAGCACGGGCCATCGTCGACGGCGCCTTCGGCAATGCCGGCCAGAACTGCCTCTCGGTTCAGCGGGTCCACGTGGCGGCGGACCGTCTTCGAGAGGCTGCTCGCCCTGGTCGTCGAAGGAACGCGCGATCTCGTGGTAGGGACCAAGGCCGACGACGCCACGGACGTCGGACCGCTGGTCGACGAAGCGGCCGCGCAGCGTGTCGAGGCCTGGGTGCAGGAGGCGGTGGACGGTGGAGCCGTCCTGCACTGCGGAGGCAAGCGCGACGGCACTTTCTACTGGCCGACGGTCCTCACCAACCCGCCACGTGAGCTCCAAGGTCGTCACCGAGGAGGTCTTCGGCCCCGTCGTGTCGCTCGCTCCCTTCGACAGCGTGGAGTCGGCCGTCGCTGAGATCAACGCCTCCGAGTACGGCCTGCAGGCGGGCGTCTTCACCCGCGACATCGACCGCGCCCTCGACGTCGCCCAGTCGCTGCGTGTCGGTGGGGTGATGATCAACGACACCGGCGACTTCCGGATCGACGCAATGCCCTTCGGCGGCGGCAAGCGCTCCGGCGTCGGCCGCGAGGGCGTGCCCTTCGCAGTTGAGGCGATGACCGAACCCAAGATCGTCGCCATCAACAGGAGCGCCTGACTGACCCGGGGCGCGCGAGGCCGACCCCGACTCCCTCCCGCGCCCCGACTCTGCAGACCGGATCTCCGTCGCCGCGCAGCACAGCTACGCCGGTGGGAGGAACGGCGCCACCAGCCGTACGCGCTTCGCCGACTTCCCGGTGCGCTCCTCGTAGGCATCGGCCGATGCCAGCGTCTTGTGGATCAGCTGCGAGGCGACGAACCGCAGCGGCTCGGGTTCCCAGTTCCGGGTGTGGTGTCCGACCCACGGGAGCGACGTGAGATCCGTGCTCTGACCCAGGATCAGGTCGCGCATCGTGCGGCCCGAGATGTTGGCGGCGGTCACGCCGTGACCACCGAACGCACCGACGAAGCCCATCCCCGTCTCCCGGTCGTAGGTCGTTCTCATGCACCAGTCACGCGGGACCGCCAGGGGACCGCCCCAGTGGTGGGTGATCCGCGCCTGCGCCGCAGCAGGAAACGCCTCGCGCAGGGTCTGACGCAGCCTCTCGTAGACGCCCACGTTCTGCTCGTTCTCGGGTGAGATCGGCTTGGTCAGCCGGTAGGGGGCGCCTCGGCCACCCGAGGGCGATCCTGCCGTCCTCGGTTCGCATGACGTAGTAGTAGAGGTGCCCCATGTCGCCGAATCCGAGGCCGTCCTTCCACCCGAGCTCGTCCCAGACCTCTGGCGGAAGGGGTTCGGTGGCGATCATCAGGGAGTAGAGCGGCAGGAACTTGCGTCGTTGACCCCGCTCCCTGATGGTGTAGGACTCGGTCGCCCGGACCACGACGTCGGCCGAGATCCGCCCGTTCCTGCACTGCACCACCTTCGGGCCAAGGTGCTCTGCCGGCGTCTGCTCGAAGATCTTGACGCCGAGACGCTCGCAGGCATCGGCCAGCCCCCGGGCCAGCCGAGCGGGGTCGACGCGGGCGCAGTGCGGCGTGAAGGACGCGGCAAGAAGACCTTCCGGCCCGCGGACGAGCTCGGCGGCTCTCGTCAGGGCTCAGCAGCCTGATGTCCTCGGGGCCGAGCCCGAAACGGTGCTTTGCCGCGACCCGCTCACGGAGGCGCTGCAGCTGCGGTTCGGTGGTCGCGACGGTGAGCGCGCCTGACTTCTTGTAAGCGCAGTCGATGCCTTCGTCCGAGACGACGCTGCCGATCTCGTCGATCGCGTGCTGGACCTCGCGCTCGGCGCGCAGGACGCTGTCCCACCCGCTCCGTCGTGCGTAGCGCGATCCGCTGCCGGCGATGCCGGTCGAGGCGAAACCACCGTTGCGACCGGCACCACCGAACCCTGCGATCTCGGCCTCGACCACGGTGACCCGCAGTGAGGGATCCGCCTTCTTGAGGTAGTACGCGGTCCACAGCCCGCCGAAGCCTGCTCCGACGATCGCGACATCACACGTGTGATCGCCCGACAGCGCCTCCCGCGGCGTCAGGTCGTGGACCACGCCGTCCAGCCACAGGCTTCGTGCCCACGGGTTGTCGGACGGCGGCGGAGGGCCGGCCGAACGCGTCCGGCCCTTCATTCGGGCGCTCAACTCCAGACCACAGCTCCACCCTTCGTGTTCACTGCCAGGAGGCGAGGCGCCTCACGCATGCGCCATCCTCGACCACCCCGGGCCCAGGTCAGGCCGACTCTGCCGACTTCACCGACTCGACCCAGATCGCCAGGGCTTCCTCGACCTGCTGCTCCTTGATGACCAGGGGCGGGATCATGCGGACCACGTTGCCGAAGGGACCGCAGGTGAGCAGCAGCAGCCCGCGCCGCGCCGCCTCCTGCTGGGCCTGCGACGGCCGCCGCCGCGTTCGGCTGGCCGTCCGGAGTGGTGAACTCGCTGGCCAGCATCAGGCCCAGCCCGCGGACGTCGGCGATGACCGGGTGCTCGGCTGCGACCTTGCGGAGGCCTTCTTCGAGCAGGGCGCCCACGTCGCGGGCGTTGTCGACCAGCTTCTCCTCGGTGATCACGTCAAGGGTCGCGATCGCAGCCGCGCACGCGACGGCGTTGCCCCCGTAGGTGCCACCCTGCGAGCCCGGCCAGGCCTTGGCCATCAGCTCCTTGGGGGCGGCGATGCCGGAGAGCGGGAAGCCGCTGGCAAGTCCCTTGGCGGTGATCAGGATGTCGGGCACGACGCCGAAGTGGTCGTGCCCCCAGAATCGGCCGGTGCGTCCCCAGCCGGTCTGCACCTCGTCGACGATCAGCAGGATGCCGTGGCGGTCCGCCCGCTCCCGGAGGCCCGCCATGAAACGCGGATTGGCCGGCACGTATCCGCCCTCGCCGAGCACCGGCTCGACGATGAAGGCAGCGGTCTCGGCGGGAGCGCTCGTCGTGGTCAGCACGTAGTCGAGCTCTCTGAGGGCGAAGTCGGTGGCGGTCTCCTCGTCCCATCCGTACCGGAACGCGGTGGGGAAGGGCGACACGACGACCCCACCCATCAGGGGCGAGAAGCCGGCGCGGAAACGGGTGCCCGAGGTGGTCATCGAGGCCGCGCCGAACGTGCGCCCGTGGAAGGAGCCGTGGAACACCACGATGTTCGGCCGACCGGTGGCGTGCCGGGCCAGGCGGACGGATGCCTCGACGGCCTCACTGCCCGAGTTCATGAAGAAGACCGAGTCGAGCGGCTCGGGCAGCACCTCGCCGAGCCGCTCGGCCAGGGTCAGCAGCGGGCGGTGCATGACGGTCGTGTACTGGCCGTGGATCAGCTTGCCGACCTGCTCCTGAGCGGCCGCCACCACCTTGGGGTGGCAGTGGCCGGTGCTCGTCACGCCGATGCCCGCGGTGAAGTCGAGGAAGCGTCGGTCGTCCTCGTCGTAGAGGTAGGCGCCCTCGCCTCGGGCGGCGAGAACAGGCGTGGCCTGCTTCAGCAACGGAGAGAGGTATGCCATCGGCGCACTCCTTGGTAGACTGTCGACAACAGACAATCCTACAGCATCTTCAGGAGTTGGCGTGGGCGAGAACAGCGAGCGCGAGAACGGGCGTGAGACCGAGGTCGTCGAGGGCGGTGCCCACGGGCCTGTTCATCGGGGGCCAGTGGGCACCGGCCGAGAACGGTCGGACGCTTCCCGTCGAGGACCCGTCCACCGGCAAGACCCTCACCGAGGTCGCCGACGCCAGCCCCGCCGACGGCATGCGCGCGCTCGATGCCGCGGCCAAGGCCCAGGCGTCCTGGGCAGCCGTTGCCCCCCGCGAGCGCAGCGAGATCCTGCGCCGGGCCTACGAGCTGCTCATGGAGCGACAGGACGACCTGGCCCTGCTCATGACGCTCGAGATGGGAAAGCCGCTCGCCGAGGCGCGCGGCGAGATCGCCTACGCCGCGGAGTTCTTCCGTTGGTTCGCCGAGGAGGCCGTCCGGATCGAGGGCTCCTTCGCCGTGGCCCCAACGGCCAGGGCCGCCTGCTCACCATGCGGCAGCCGGTCGGGCCCTGCCTGCTGATCACCCCGTGGAACTTCCCGATGGCCATGGGCACCCGCAAGATCGGGCCGGCCGTGGCGGCCGGCTGCACCATGGTCATCAAGCCCGCGGAGCAGACGCCGCTGTCGATGCTGGCGCTCGCCGGGATCATGCAGGAGGCCGGCCTCCCCGAGGGCGTGCTCAACGTCGTGACCACCTCGGACCCCGCCGGCGTGATGGAGCCGATGATCAAGGACGGCCGCGCCCGCAAGCTCTCCTTCACCGGCTCCACCCCCGTCGGACGCCTGCTTCTCGGGCAGTGCGCGGACCAGGTCATGCGGGTTTCCCTCGAGCTCGGCGGCAACGCCCCCTTCCTGGTCTTCGACGACGCCGATCTCGACGCCGCCGTGGACGGCGCGATGCTGGCCAAGATGCGCAACACCGGTGAGGCCTGCACCGCCGCGAACCGCTTCTACGTGCACACGTCGGTCGCCGACGAGTTCGCCCGCCGGCTGGGCGAGCGCATGGCTGCCATGCCCGTCGGGCGCGGCACGGACGAAGGCGTCACCGTCGGCCCGCTCATCGACGAGGACGCCCGGGTCAAGGTCAGCACCCTCGTGCAGGACGCGGTCACGCCGCGGCGCCAAGGTCGTGACCGGCGGCGACGCCGTCGGCGGCGCCGGCTACTTCTACGCCCCCACCGTCCTGTCGGGGGTCCCGCACGACGCGAAGATGCGGCACGAGGAGATCTTCGGACCGGTCGCCCCCATCACCACCTTCGAGACCGAGGAGGAGGCGATCACCGCGGCGAACGACACCGAGTTCGGCCTGGTCGCCTACGTCTTCACCCGCGACCTCGACCGGGCGCTGCGCGTCTGCGAGCGGCTCGAGACCGGCATGGTCGGCCTCAACCAGGGCATCGTGTCCAACCCGGCCGCGCCCTTCGGCGGGGTGAAGCACTCCGGCCTGGGCCGCGAGGGCGGCCGCGTGGGGATCGAGGAGTTCCTCGAGACCAAGTACGTCGCCGTCGCCACGAACGCCTGAGGTCGCGATGACGAACCACGAACGCCGGATCGCCCTCGTGCCGGGTGACGGCATCGGGATCGAGGTCGCAGCGCTCGGCGGTCCGCGTGCTGGAGCGCCTGAACGAACAGCACGACCTCGGCCTGGTCATCGACGAGTTCGACTGGTCCTGCGAGCGCTACCTCGCCGAAGGCGCCCTGATGCCGGACGACGGGCTCGACACCCTGGCGAAGTACCGAGCGGTCCTGCTGGGCGCGGTCGGGAGACCGGACGTCCCCGACCACGTCTCGCTGTGGGGACTGCTGATCCCCATCCGGCGGGTCTTCGAGCAGTACGTCAATCTGCGACCGGTCCGTAGCTTCGACGGCATCCCCAGCCCCCTGGCCGGCGCCGACGAGCGCCGGGTCGACTTCCTCGTCGTCCGGGAGAACAACGAGGGCGAGTACAGCGAGATCGGCGGCCGCTTCAACCGGGGACTTCCCAGCGAGACCGCGATCCAGGAGTCGGTCTTCACCCGGCACGGCATCACCCGGATCGCCGACTATGCCCTGGACCTCGCCGAGAGCCGGCAACGGCGCCTGACATCGGCCACGAAGTCCAACGGCCTGATCCACACCATGCCCTTCTGGGACGAGGTCGTGCGCGAGCGGGCTGCCGCCCACCCGGACGTCGACCTCACCGAGGAGCACGTCGACGCGCTCGCCGCCAAGCTGGTCCTGCGACCGGAGAGCTTCGACGTGATCGTCGCGAGCAACCTGTTCGGCGACATCCTCAGCGACCTCGCCGCCGGGCATCACCGGCAGCATCGGCATCGCCCCTTCGGCGAACCTGGACCCGACCGGCCGTCACCCGTCGATGTTCGAGCCGGTGCACGGCTCGGCGCCCGACATCGCCGGCAAGGGCATCGCCAACCCGGTGGGCATGCTGTGGACGGCGGTCATGATGCTGAACCACCTCGACGCCGAGCGAGGCGGCCGGGAGGCTGATGGCCGCCATCGAGGACACCCTGCGCGACCCCGCGACCCGGACCGCGGACGTCGGAGGCACCGCGTCGACGGACCAGGTCACGGAGGCGGTGCTGGGACGGCTGACATGACTGCAGGACGGCCCGGGCAGTCCGAGCGGTTCATGCCGCGCACCCGTCCCGTGGTGCCACCGATCCACCAGTCGGTCACCTACTTCCTGGACGACCTCGCCTACAAGGACATCCAGGACGGCGGCCTGGACGAGATCTGGTACGGCCGGTTCCGCAACCCGACGGTGGACGTCGCCGCCGACGAGGTGGCCCGGCTCGAGGGCGCGGAAGCGGCCTTCATGACCAGCTCCGGCATGGGCGCGATCGCGACCACGTTGCTGACCCTGCTGCGCCACGGCGACCACGTCGTGGCCGCACGCCAGGTCTACGGGGACACCCGCGACCTGCTGGTGCGCGACCTCCCGGCATGGGGTTTCGACGTGGTGCAGGTCGACGCGCTGGATCTCGACGCGTGGCGGGCCGCAGTCGTTCCCGGCCGGACCCGGCTCCTCTACGTCGAGACGCTCGCCAACCCGCAGCTGGACCTCGCCGACCTGCCCGGCATCGCCGAGATCGCCCACGAAGCCGGAGCTCTCCTCGTGGTCGACAACACCTTCGCCACCCCGTACAACGTGCAGCCGCTCACCCTGGGCGCCGACGTGGTCGTGCACTCGGCGACCAAGTTCCTCAACGGCCACTCCGACGCGATCGCCGGAGTGGTCACGGGAGACGCCGAGCTGGTCCGGTCGGTCCAGCAGCGGATCATCACCCTGGGTACCTGCCTCGACCCCCACGCCGCCTACCAGGTGTGGCGCGGGATGCAGACCTTCGAGGTCCGGATGGCCCGGTCCAACCAGACGGCGCGGGCCCTGGCGAGCGTCCTGGCCGACCGTGCCGACGTGGTCAGCGTGCGGCACCCGTCGCTCCCGGGGTACGAGCGGGCGGAGGTCGCCGACCGGGTCCTGCGTCGCGACGACGACGGGCCTGCGGACCGGCGGAATGGTCACCTTCACCGTCGCCGGAGGCGACGAGCGGGCGCTGCGGGTGATGCGTGCCTTGCGGGTGGCCTGCGAGGCGACCAGCCTGGGTGGGGTGGAGACGCTGGTCAGCACACCCTTCAACTCCTCGCACTTCTCACTGACGCCGGAGGAGCGCCGTGGCCGCCCGCATCGACGACGGCATGATCCGCGTCTCCTGCGGCGTCGAACCGACCGACGTGCTGATCGACGACTTCGTACGCGCACTCGAGACGGAGAGGTGAGCGACATGAGCCAGGACATCCCCGAGGCTCCGACTGAGAGCACGCGTCGCCCTGGTCACGGGAGGCAACCGAGGGATCGGTCTGGAGATCTGCCGGCAGCTCGCCCGCGCGGGCCTGCAGGTGGTCGTGGCGGCCCGGAGCGAGACGGGCGCCCAGGAGGCGGCCGCGACCCTGGACGGAGCCGGCCCTCTGCCCGCGGTGGGCGTCGCCCTCGACGTGCGGGACCGTGCAGCGGGCATCGCCGCGGTGTTCGACGACGTGGTGCAGCAGCACGGCTCGCTGGACGTGCTGGTCAACAATGCCGGCATCGCCATCGACGGTCCGCAGCACCGGCCCAGCGACCCGGACTTCGGTCGGGTCCAGGACACCCTGGCCACCAACCTCTACGGCGCCTGGCGCTGCTGCGCGGCGGCGATCCCGCACATGCGCCGACAGGCGGTACGGGCGGATCGTCAACCTCTCCACCACGATGGCGTCACTGGAGCGGACGCTCACCCCGGAGTCACCCGGCCTACCGGATCTCGAAGGTCTCGCTCAACATGCTCACGCGCATGCTGGCCGCCGAGCTGAAGGACGACGGCATCCTGGTCAACGCCGTCTCCCCGGGCTACACGAAGACCGACATGAGCCCGAAGGCGACCCGGTCGGTCGAGCAGGGCGCGGACACGCCGGTGTGGCTGGCCACCCTGCCCGCCGACGGGCCGACCGGAGGCTTCTTCTACGAGAGGCAGCCACTCGAGTGGTGAGGACGCGCACCGCACCGGTTCGGCACGTCGACCGGGAGATGGTGCGCCTTGCCCTGCCGGCGCTCGGGGCACTGGTCGCCGAGCCGCTCTTCCTGCTGGCCGACAGTGCGATCGTCGGCCACCTGGGCACGGCCCAGCTCGCCGGGCTGGGTGTGGCGTCGGCGGTACTCCTCAACGCCGTGCTGCTGTGCACCTTCCTCACCTACGGCACCACGGCCGCGGTCGCGCGCCTCGCCGGCTCCGGGGACCTGCGAGCGGCGCTGGGCCAAGGCATCGACGGGATCTGGCTGGCGCTCGCCATCGGGAGCGTCCTTGCGGCAGTCGGCCTGCCGCTGACGCCGGTGCTGGTCGACCTCTTCGGCACGTCCGCCAGCGCCACCCCGTACGCCGTGACCTATCTGCACATCAGCCTGTTCGGACTTCCGTCGATGCTGGCGGTACTGGCCGCCACAGGGGTGGCGCGCGGTCTCAAGGACACGCGCACTCCGCTCGTGATCACGGTGTCGGCGTCGCTCGCCAACATCGTGCTCAACCTGCTCCTCGTCTACCCTGCCGGCCTCGGGGTGGCGGGCTCGGCGCTCGGCACGGTGCTCGCGCAGACCGGCGGCGCGGTCTGGCTCGGCACCGTGGTCGTTCGCGGAGCACGTCGGCACCGGGCCCCACTCCGCCCGGACCGCCGGGGAATCCTCGCCGCGGCATCGGCCAGCGTCCCGCTGGTGGCTCGCACCGTCCTGCTGCGCGTGGCGGTGATCGCAATGACCTTCGTCGCCACGTCGCAGGGCGACGTCGCCCTCGCCAGCCACCAGATCGCCTGGACCCTGTGGTTCCTCCTCGCCATGACACCGGAGGCCTTCGCGATCGCCGGCCAGGCAATGGTCGGCCACGCTCTGGGGGCCGGCACGCCCGACGGAGCGCGCTTGGTGGCCAGGCGTGCGGTGGTCTGGGGCCTCGGAACCGGCCTCGCGATGGCCGTCCTGCTCATCGTGGCGCGGCCGCTGTACATCCCGTTGTTCACCAACGACGTCGCAGTGCGGGACCTGGTGGGGACGCTCGCCCTGGTCGTCGCGGCGACCCAGCCCGTGGGAGCCGCTGTCTACGTGTTGGACGCGACGCTCATCGCCGGAGGTGACACCATCTGGCTGGCGATCTCCATGGTGGTGGCGCTGCTGGCCTTCGTTCCGCTCGCCTGGGCGGTGCTGGTCACCGACGCGGGCGTGGTGATGCTCTGGTGGGCCCTGGCCGCCTGGCTGCTCGCCCGCCTGGTCACGGTCGCCTGGCGGTACCTGTCGGGTGCATGGTTGGTGAAAGGCATGGGCGCGGCGAGTCCGTCGGCATGAAGTCCCGGAACGAGCCCCGGCCCGACGCTGACGGGCCGGCGCATCGAGATCGGCACGAGTTGCCCGACCGACACGGGCGTTGGGCCGCGGCAGCACGGGGCGGGCTGAGCTCAGCTCAGCCCGCCCCGTGCTTCGCAGGGGTGAATCCGGTCAGGAGACGTTCACGCCGATCGCCAGACCCACGAGGTAGGTGGCTCCGGCCGCCACCGCTCCGAACAGCAGCTGACGGATGGAACTCCGCCACCAGGTGAGGTCGGTAGCGAGCGAAGCCAGCGCGCCCGCGACGAGCAGGCCGACGGCTCCGACGGCCAAGCCGGCGGCCAGGGACGCAAAGCCCAGCAGGTAGGGGATCAGCGGCACGAGTGCACCACTTGAGAACGTGATGAACGAGGAGATCGCTGCGACCTTGGGGGACGGCTTGTCCTCCGGGTCGAGGCCCAGCTCCTGGGTGACATGGACCAGGGCCGCCCGCTCGGGGTCGGCGTGGATCTCCTGCGCCGCGGCCAGAGCGGTCGCCTTGCTCATCCCCATGTCCTGGAGCATGTGGGCCAGCTCCCTCTCCTCGGCTGCCTCGTTGCGTCGGATCTCCTCAGTCTCTCGCTTCCATTCCCGGTCGACCTGCTCGTTCTGGGTCTTCACCGACGCATACTCACCCATGGCCATGGAGAACGCGCCGGCGACGAGGCCGGCGATCCCGGTCAGGATGATGTACCGGGGGCTGACCCCCGCGGCACCGACTCCGGCGATCAGGGCGATGTTGGTGACAAGGCCGTCCATCGCGC
The DNA here is from genome assembly GCA_963805655.1 of uncultured Actinomycetota bacterium. Taxonomy (GTDB): domain Bacteria; phylum Actinomycetota; class Actinomycetes; order Propionibacteriales; family Nocardioidaceae; genus CAWDVB01. Next base: position 472,219 of record CAWDVB010000002.1, read on the forward strand.
CGAACACGGAGGCGCGCAGCCAACCGCCGGACACGTCGGCATGGATGTGGTCCGACCTCGGCCGGGCCGGAGAGCTCGGCAGCAGTGATGTTTCTGGTCATCCTTCTCTCGTCTCTACTCCGATGCTGTACACCTTGCGGATCGTCTCGGTGACGTCCCAGCGACCGGACCATCCCTTGGGCTGGCACGATCACGTCGCCGGCCCCGACCTCGTAGCGCTCACCGAGGCGCCGTCGGTGATCGTGGCTCGGCCGCTGAGGATGTAGCACGTCTCGGTGTCCGGCCGGTCCACAACGGGCCAGCCGCCGGCAGGCACTCCCAGACGCCGACACGCACGTCGACGGAGAGTCGAACGCGAGCGACGCGATCTGCGGGTCGCCGGAGTCAGCACCGGGGCGCTGACCACGGGTCCCAGCGGACCGGTGACCACAGCCGCCGGCTGGTGCACGTACTTCACGGCCTCTGCCTCATGCGTCGATCCCGAGCATGGTGTTGAGCTCGTCCAGAGACTTCACCACCGTGAGGCCGTAGCCCGGTGGGACCGGGTCGTAGCCGCGGTCGAGCAGGACGAGGTTGCGGAAGCCCATGTCGTGCATGGGCAGGGGGTCGTAGCGGGTGTGGGAGGAGACGTGCACGAAGTCGTCGGGCTGGGCGTCGAGCTGGTCGAGCATGTACTCGAACGCGGCATACCGCGGCTTGTAGTAGCCGGCGCCCTCGGCGGTGTAGACCGCGTGGAAGTCGGCACCCGAGGCGCGGCACGCTCTCGGCGAGGAAGGAGTCCTCGGCGTTGGACAAGATGACGAGCTTGTAGTGCTCGGCCATCTTCTTCAGCGGCTCGACCACGCCGGGGTGGGGTCCCCAGCTGCGGACGCCGTCGGCGAACCGCTTCCCCGCCGTGGGGTCGGACTCGATCCCCCACTTCTTGCACACCCGGTCGTAGGCGTCCTGGAGCACCTGCTCGTAGGGGTAGTACTCCCCGCAGACCTGGTCGTAGCGGTAGCCGCGGAACTCGGCGAGGAACGCCTGCCACTTCTCGGGCGGGATCTGGCCGGCGACCAGCTCCTCGGTGATCGGAGTCATCGGCCAGCTGATCAGCGTGCCGTAGCAGTCGAACGACACGTACTTCGGACGGAACTGTGCCTGAGTCATGCGCCCCAGGGTGCCGCACGACCACATCGATTGTCAACAATCAACAATCAGCAATTGTCTTGCGTTCAGCCCGTCCTGATGCTCTAGTATCTGCGTATGCATGCAGATACGCGGACGACACCGGACGCTTCCGGATGCGGAGCAGGTGGACCTCGCCGTCGAGGTGTTCCGCATGCTCGCCGACGCCACCCGGGTGACGCCTGCTGTGGGCGCTCCGCGACGGGGAGATGCCGGTGAACCAGCTCGCCGAGCTGGTGCGCAAGGCGCCTGCCGGGGTCTCCCAGCACCTCGCCAAGCTTCGCCTCGCCGGCCTGGTCCGCACCCGGCGCCAGGGGAACCAGGTCTTCTACCGGGTCGAGAACGAGCACGTCGGGCAGCTGGTCGAGGACGCGATCTTCCACTCCGAGCACGCCGGCGGGGGCTTCCCCGAGCACCACCGGGCCAGCGGTGGAGTCAACGAACTCCCCCTGGACGATGACCACGGCCTGAGGGCAGCCACCTGATCACCAGACCCGTCGCGACACGAACGAACCCAAGAGACCAAGGACGACGATGAGCCCGCACGAGAAGCCTCACGCACACCCCCACCCTCATCCGACCACGGATGCGATCGAACACTCCGACGGCCACACCGAGCCCGGGCACGGACATGGGCACGGACACGGACACGGACACGACCACGGACGGGGTGGCGTGCTGGGCTGGCTGAAGGAGATCTTCGTCCCGCACTCTCACGACAGCGCCGACAAGGTCGACTCGGCGCTCGAAGCCAGCAAGGAGGGCATGCGTTGCCTGAAGATCAGCTTCGCGGGCCTGTTCCTGACCGCACTGGTGCAGACGGTCATCGTCTACTACACCAACTCGGTGGCTCTGCTCGGTGACACCTTGCACAACTACGCCGACGCGCTGACCGCGGTCCCGCTGGCCATCGCCTTCATCGTCGGCCGCCGGATCGCCACTCGCAGCTACACCTACGGCTTCGGCCGCGCGGAGGACCTGGCCGGGATCGTCGTCGTGGTACTGATCGCGCTGTCGGCCGCACTCGCCGGGTACGAGGCGATCCGCCGGTTCAGCAACCCCGGTGACATGCACCACCTCGGCGTTCTGGTCGCCGCCGGAATCGTCGGCTTCATCGGCAACGAGATCGTCGCGCAGTACCGGATCCGCACCGGGCGCAGGATCGGGTCCGCCGCGCTCGTCGCCGACGGCCTGCACGCCCGCACCGACGGGTTCACCAGCCTGGCGGTGGTCATCAGTGCCGCCGGCGCCTGGGCGGGCTTCCCGCTTGCCGATCCGATCATCGGTGTGCTCATCACCATCGCCATCCTCTTCGTCCTGCGTGACGCCGCCAGGGAGGTCTACCGACGGCTCATGGACGCCGTCGACCCCCACCTGGTCGACCAGGCCGAGCAGGCCATCTGCGTCCACGCCCGGAGTCGTGGAGGTGAGCGATGTGCGGCTGCGCTGGCACGGTCACAAACTGCTGGCCGAGGCATGCATCACGGTGGAGTCGTCGATGTCTCTGATCGACGCCCACCACCTCAGCCACGAGGTCGAGCACGTGCTGGTCCATGGTGTGCGACGGCTCTCCTCGGCAACCATCCACGCCGAGCCTCTCGCGCACGACTCGGCGGCTGCGCACGACCTGGTCGCGCACCACGCCTGACCGCGCTGGGACCGTCGATGCCAACCGAAGAGATTCTCCGCGACACCGACATGCTGGCTCATGAACTTCGCGTCCGCCCGCGCAGCACGTGTGGGTCGGCCGACGAGCGAGCGCACCGTGATTCCGCTCCACCCCGACGACGAGGACGACACGACCTCCGACCAGAAAGTCGCCTTCATCGATCACACCCAGGACGCCGAAGCGGGTGGTGCCGGGTCGCCGCTCAGGTTCACAGGCCACGACGGACCGCACTGGGCCTTGGTCGTCACAAGGGGAGACTCACCCCAGCAGCGGTCGTCGCACGGGTCCCAGACTCATCGACACCCACACAGCAAGACATCGGCCAATGTCTCAGCCGAGCCAACGGGCAGCGGCCTCGTAGATAGTTGCCGGGGTCCTGTTGAACGCAATGGCCGCGTCGGGTGCGTGCTGTCGAACCAGATTGATCACGGCTTCCAGGAGCTCAACCTGATCGTCAGAGTGCCGCAAGCCACCGCCGACAGTGACGCACTCCCATGCGTGGGATTGCAGTGCACTGCCGACGACCGCTTCCACGTCGTCGCCTCCATCGAGACCGATCAGGCAGGTCTCGACCCCAACACCATGCATGGCGAACTCAGCCAGCCCCACCTCGATCGCCTCGGCAACCGGCTTGGGGTCCCATGGTCCGGGCACCCGAGACGGGTCGAGTCCGATCACGAGGACGCGTGGCGAGGCATTGGTGTCCATCTCTGAAGGTAACCCGCCGGACGACGAGTCAGGAGGTGACATTCAAGCTGCGTGACACGCCGATCCCCAGGTTCCGACTACTCCTCGGCACGTCGTTCCGAATTGCCCAGACCGCGTTCGGCTGGCGGCCTTCGGGGAGATTCGGGGCTGATCCCCCGAACGCACGAGTGCCGCCCCGACCGTGATCGGGGCGGCACTCGTTCAAGAGGGCTGGAACCACCGGTCAGGCCGGCGGCTCTGCGAAGATCTCCGCTTCAATCTGCGAAGACCTCTGAGTGGAGCTGGCGGGAATCGAACCCGCGTCCTTCGGCGCCGGTCCAGGGCTTCTCCGGGTGCAGTCCGTGTGGCGTGTTCTCAGTCCCGGCGCTCGCACGGACGCGTCACCGACGGACTCAGTCACAGTGAAGTCCCGGCCCACCCCTGTGACGCAGGTGGACCAGCAAGCCTCCTAGATGAGGCCAGGCTCTGAGGCGGAGGCGCCCTCAGTCTGACCCGTCGCTAGTCGCCTCAGGCGGCGAGAGCGAACGAACTGCGGTTTGAGTTGGCAGTTATTGGTTCCCAGGGATCGTTCACGAGATGACCCTGGATCCTCGACCCGCTTCCCCTGGAACGAAACGTCCCAAGTCGAAACCGATCAGCCCCTCTTGAGTTGTCAATGACGCAACTGTACCCATCAGAACCGACGCCCGGGGCCGCATATTCCGACGGCCAGGCTCCCGGCACGCGCCGCTGCGACAGATCAGTCCATTCCCTTGGCGCGGCGGCCGGCCACGACCTCGGCTTCACGCTTCGCGGTGCGCTCGGCGATCGCCTGCCGCTTGTCGTAGGTCTTCTTGCCCCGGGCCAGGCCGATCTCGACCTTGGCGCGGCCGTCCTTGAAGTAGAGGGCGAGCGGGATGAGGGTGTAGCCGCGCTCCTTGACCCGGCTCTCGATCTTGTCGATCTCGTGCCGGTTGAGCAGGAGCTTGCGGACCCTGCGGGGCTCGTGGTTGGTCCAGGTGCCCTCGGTGTAGACGGGGATGTGCACGCCGTGGAGGAACGCCTCGTGCTCGTGGATCTCGGCGAAGCCGTCGATCAGCGAGGCGCGACCGGCACGCAGCGACTTCACCTCGGTGCCCTGGAGGACCAGGCCGGCCTCGTAGGTGTCCTCGATGTGGTAGTCGTGGCGCGCCTTCTTGTTCTGCGCGACGACCTTGCGCCCCTGCTCCCTCGCCATGGCGAGCATTCTCTCAGGTCGGGTCCACCTGGTTTCCCCGCTCGGCCTCCCAGTCGAGCGGGGTCCCCTCAGGTGCGTGCCGGATCGGCGGTCAGGTCACAGCCACTTCATCGGGTCGACGGTCTGCCCGTTCTCCATGACCGTCCAGTGCAGGTGACAGCCGGTCGACCAGCCGGTGGTGCCGACGTAGCCGATGATCTGGCCGCGCTGGACGGTCTGTCCGACGTGGACGGCGTACTTGCTCAGGTGGTTGTAGATCGTGCTGAGGCCGACGCCGTAGTGGATGCCGTGGCTGAGGAACAGCCGGTTGCCCCAGGCGACGTTGTAGTACTCCGAGACCACCTTGCCGGCGGCGGGGGCCCGGATGGGCGTGCCGCAGGCGGCGCCGATGTCGATGCCGTCGTGGAGCGAGTAGTAGCCCCAGATCGGGTGGATCCGCCACCCGTACGGCGAGGTGATCGGGCCGTTGACCGGCATGTCGAAGAAGCCGTTGCCGCCCCCGGGGCCGTTGTAGCTGCCGTTCGTGGTCCGGGTCCGGCGCTCGATCATCTTCTGGATCTTCTCGCGCTCTTTCTTGAACTTCGCGATCTGCCTCTTGGCCGCCTTCTTCGCCTGCTGGGCGCTGTCGAGCGCGGCCTGCCGGTCGACGACGAGCTGGGCGACTTGCGCCTCCTGCTCGGCCGCCTGCTGCTCGAGCTGCTGCATCGTGTCGAGGTTCTCCGCAGCGGCCTTGCGCTCGCTGGCGACCTCCTGCTCGGCATCTGCCACCTGCTGCTTGCGGATCTGCAGCACGATGCGCGAGGCCTGCAGCGAGTCGTAGATCGACTGCTCCTTGTCCATCACCGACTGCATCGACTCCAGCTGGGAGGTGATGTCGGTGGGGTCCTGGCCGCTGAAGACCGCGGTCAGGCCGAGCAGCGACGGGTCGCCCGACTCGTAGTGGTCGACCGCGATCTGCGCCAGCTGCTGGGACTGGTCGGCGACCCGCTGCCGGCCGTCGGCGTAGTCGGACTTGGCCTGGGTCGAGCCGGGCGGTCGCGGCGTTGAGCTTGGTCTGCATCTGGGCGTCGAGCGCCTGCGCGGCCGCCAGCTTGGCGCGGGTGCTGGCAGCGTGTTCTGGGCCGTGCTCAGCCGGGCTTCCGCGCTCAGGACGGCCTCGGTCGCGTTGCGTACCTTCTTGGAGGACTCGTCGAAGTCGGTCTGCGCGGTAGCGAGCTTCTTCTGCACGACTTGCTGCTTGTGGTGCAGGTTGTCGGCCGTGGCTCCGGGCACCACGAGAGAGGCGAACGCGAAAAGCGCCGCCACGAGGGCTACCGCTCGGCGACGGGTAGCACGGGGGAAGTGTCTAACCACCGGTCTGCCTTCTGCTGGTCAGGAGGAGAGCAGCTTCGACCGTATCCCAGGCAGGTCAGACTTTGAGGTATTTCCGCGTCAGCAGGAGTGTCGGCACGAGGGTCAGCGCCAGCCCGAGCAGCGAGACCCAGAGCACCGCCGTGAGCCCGTCGGAGTAGTCCACCCACTGCACCAGGGTGACATTGCCGACCAGCTTGTCCGTAGACCACGAACTTGAAGAAGCCCATCAGCCCGAGCCCGGCGATCGCGATGCCCGGCCACCGCGGCGACCAGTGACTCCATCAGGAACGGCAGCTGGATGTAGATGTTGGAGGCGCCGACCAGCCGCATGATGCCGATCTCCCGGCGCCGGGCCAGCGCGGCGAGCCGGATGGTGTTGCTGACCTGGAGCACCGCCGCGATGACCAGGAAGAACGCGACCGAGATCGCGCCCCACTTCAGCGCGCTGATCCAGAAGTAGATCGGCTCCAGGACCGTACGCAGGTCGCGCACGTCCTTGACTCCCGGCAGGCCCTTCACCTGGGTCTCCAGCGGGAGGAAGTTGTTCGGGTCCTTCAGGGTGACCCAGTAGGAGTCGGAGAAGTCGCTGGGCTTCACCGCCTGGTAGGCCTGCTTGAGCGTGTCGTTGCTGGTGACCGCGCTGGCCTGCCACTTGTCGTACGCCATCTGCGCGGTCTCGTAGGTGAAGTCGGCGACCTCGGGGTTGGTCTTCAGCGCCGCCTCGACCGCCGCCTCCTCGTCCGCGGTGGCCTTGCCGTCGACGCAGGCCGCCTGCGGTGAGCTGTCGGCGCACATGAAGATGGTGATCTGCAGCCTGCTGCCCCAGTAGTTCTCCGCCTTGACCGCCTGCGCGTTCAGCAGCAGGCCCATGCCGACCAGGGTCAGCGAGACGGAGATGGTGACGACCACCGCGACGGTCATGGACAGGTTGCGCCGCAGGCCCTTGGCGACCTCGGAGAAGATGTACGACAGTTGCATCCGGCGGCCTCAGTGCTGGTATCCGTAGACGCCGCGGACCTGGTCGCGCACGACGTGGCCCGACGACAGCTCGATGACGCGCTTGCGCATCTGGTCGACGATGCCGGCGTCGTGCGTGGCCATCACCACCGTCGTGCCGGTGCGGTTGATCCGGTCGAGCAGCTTCATGATCCCCACCGAGGTGTTGGGGTCGAGGTTCCCGGTCGGCTCGTCGGCGATGAGGATCACCGGACGGTTGACGAAGGCGCGGGCGACCGCGACCCGCTGCTGCTCGCCGCCGGAGAGCTCGTCGGGCATCCGGTCGCCCTTGCCGCCCAGGCCGACCAGCTCGAGGGTCTGCGGGACGACCCGCTTGATGTGGGCGCGGGACTTGCCGATCACCTGCAGCGCGAAGGCGACGTTCTCCTCCACGGTCTTGTTGGGCAGCAGCCGGAAGTCCTGGAAGACGGTGCCGATCTGGCGGCGCAGCGTGGGGACCTTCCAGCCGGCGAGCCGGTTGATCTCCTTGCCGGCGACGTAGACCCGGCCGGTGTTGGGGCGGGTCTCGCGCAGCACCAGCCGCAGGAAGGTCGACTTGCCGGAGCCGGAGGCGCCGACGAGGAAGACGAACTCACCCTTCTCGACCTCGACCGTCACGTCGTCGAGGGCCGGGCGCTGCTGCCCCGGGTAGTTCACCGTCACATGCTCGAACTTGATCACGCTCGCCCGCCGTCGTCGAAGGTGGCAACGTGTGCCAGGCCAGACGTGAGTCTAGGTGAACCGGCAAAGCCGGCCGGTGAGGCGCGACGGGGCGCTCGGCATCGCGCGAGATGACCTCGCTCACAGCCTCCACGTGCAGGCCGGGGCCCGGGGTCGCGCGCTGCCCGACCTGGGTCAGGAGGAGGTGCGCGCCGCCCGCTCGGCGCCGCGGCGCCAGCGGATCCCGGCCTCGAGGAACGCGTCGATGTCGCCGTCGAAGACCGCGGAGGTGTTGCCGGTCTCGTACTCGGTGCGCAGGTCCTTGACCATCTGGTACGGGTGCAGCACGTAGGAGCGCATCTGGTCGCCCCACGACCCGGCGACGTCGCCCGCGCAGCTCGTCGAGCTGGGCCTTCTCCTCCTCGCGCTTCCTGGCGAGGAGCTTGGCCTTGAGGATCACCATCGCGCTGGCCTTGTTCTGCAGCTGGCTCTTCTCGTTCTGGCAGGAGACGACGATGCCGGTCGGCAGGTGGGTGATCCGCACCGCGGAGTCGGTGGTGTTCACCCACTGACCGCCCGGGCCCGCTGGACCGGTAGACGTCGACCCGGATCTCCTCCTCGGGGACCTCGATGGCGTCGGTCTGCTCCAGGACCGGGACCACCTCGACGGCGGCGAACGACGTCTGCCGGCGGCCCTGGTTGTCGAACGGGCTGATCCGCACCAGCCGGTGGGTGCCGGACTCGACCGAGAGGGTGCCGTAGGCGTACGGCGCGTGGACCGCGAACGTCGCCGACTTGATCCCGGCCTCCTCGGCGTAGGAGGTGTCGAAGACCTCGACGGAGTACTTCTGCCGCTCCGCCCACCGGGTGTACATGCGCAGCAGCATCTCGGCGAAGTCGGCGGCGTCGACCCCGCCGGCGCCGGAGCGGATGGTGACGCAGGGCATCGCGGACGTCGTACTCGCCGGACAGCAGGGTCCGCACCTCGAGACCCTCGACGGCCTTGTGCACGCGGCCGAGCTCGGTCTCGGCCTCGGCCAGCGTGTCCGCGTCGGCCTCCTCCTTGGCCAGCTGGACCAGCACCTCGAGGTCGTCCAGCCGTCCCTGCAGCGAGGTGAACCGCTCGATCTCCCCCTGCAGGGTGGACAGCCGGCTGGTCACCCGCTGGGCGTTGGCCTGGTCGTCCCAGAGGTCGGGCGCGGCGACCTGCTCCCCCAGCTCGGCGATCTCGGCGCGCATCGCGTCGAGATCGAGGACCTTCTCGATGGTCCCCATGGTCGCCTGGAGCTGCTTGAGCTCGGTGTCGAAGTCGGGTCCTGCCACGAGAGGCAACACTACCCGCAGCGGACAGGTCCGACCCCGACGGCCGGAGCCGTCAGCCCAGCGCCCCGGCAGAGCCCAGGGCCAGCACCGACGAGAAAGCGGCCACGCCGGCGACGGCGGTCACCACGGCCCACCCCGGGTGCGCGCGATCCCGCCGGGTCGCCTGCAGCGCCACCGCCCGGTCGAGAGCCACATCGGTCACCGGAGCCCCTCGCTCCAGGGCGATGCCGAGTGAGTCCAGGTAGCGCTCCACCGGGGGCGGAACGGGCCCGTGCCCGACCCGGCGCAGCGCAGCGGAGAGCCTCACGCCGTCGGCCCGGAGCCGGCAGACGCGGGCCAGCTGGTCGACGAGCGTCCCGTGGCCGCGCGTGACGACCCGGTCCACGGCGACGTCGAGCGGCAGGCCCGCCACCAGGGCCCAGGCGATCTGCTCGGCGACCGTGGCCAGCTCGTCGGCCATCCGGCGCTGCCGCGCGCGGGCAGACCGGACCAGCCGGATCTCACACGTCCCCGCTCCCAGCACGAACCCGCTGCCCAGGCAGAGCAGGAGCAGGTCACCGTCCCGCAGCGGATCGAGCCCTGCCGCCAGCCACCCCACTGTCGCCAGCGCGAGCCCGACCGCCCCCCAGCGCAGTCGCTCGACCCGGTACTCCGCGACGGAGGCGGCACGCCCGGCCCTCGCCAGTCGGCGTGCGAGGCCGTCGCGCGGGGACCCGCCGTTCCCCCCGAGGATCGCCACCGACCGGCTCCCGGCCCGGGTCCCCGACACGCCCAGCCTCGCCGCGACCTCGGGCACATACGGCAGCACCCGGCTCGCCAGGCCCGGCCGCCCCGGCAAGGTTGCGGTCGCCACGAGGCTCGCCCCCGCGCCGAAGAGCAGACCCACGACCGGGCCGAGCACGACCAGGCTCACTGCCACACCCGCGGGGCAGGGGGACCCAGGAGCAGGCGGTCGGCGAGCACCGCGGCGGCGACCAGGGCTGCGGCGAGCCCGAGGGACACGGGGCTCCAGGACACGGGGCTCCACGGCACCGGGTCCCCGTGCGCGGCGAGCAGGGCCCAGGGGCCGAGCGCCCCTGCAGCGAGCGCCGCCCGGGTTCCCGCGCGCGGCGCGGCGCCCCGTGAGGAGGCGGCCGCGTCCCGGCGCAGCTCGTCGGCGAGCAGCCGCAGCAGCCGCACCGTCTGCCCGGTGGCCAGGCCGAGAAGGATCGCCTCCACCACCCGGTCGGTGTGTGGGTCGCCGAGCCGTTCCCTCACGCCCTGCAGGGACCGGACCGGGTCCCCGGTGGCGTCGATCTCGAGCGCCGCGACGGCGAGGTGGCCACGCAGGACGAGCGGCGCGTGCCGCCCGGCCGTGGCCCAGGCCTCCTGAGGCGCCAGTCCCGCCTGCAGCGCATCGAGCAGGGCGTCGACGGCAACCGGCCAGGCGACCAGCAGCGCGCGTCGACGGCGCCTCTCTCTCACCTCCCGGGCCAGCAATGCGCCGCTGCCGCCGAGAAGTCCCACGACGACTGCGGCCGTCTGATCGGAGGTCAGCCAGCCCGCCGACACGCCCGCGCCCACCGCGCCGGCCAGAGTCGTGAGCAGCCGGTCTCCGGCCAGCCTCGGCCGCCGCTCCCGGGGAGGACGACGGCTCGCCGTGACTGCCGAGCCGAGCACGAGGAGACCGACGCCGAGCATCAGGCCGACAGCAGCGCCCAAGGCCGCCTCCAGGTGGGTCCGGGGGTCGTGCGACCCCACGGGCCCAACGACGGTCACCGCCGCCGGCTACGGGCGAGGAGCTAGGTGGCCGCCGAGCCCGGAGCGAGCATCGTCCGCACCACACGCAACCCGACCGAGAGCCGAGCCAGGTCGGTGCGATCCTCACTGCAGATCTCCGCGATCGTCGCGACGCCTCGGTTGATCTGTCCGGCGTCGCGGGAGACCCACTCCTCGACCCGGTCCTCCGGCGTGGCGTCCGTCGCGGTCTCGGAGATCACCTGACCGGTGAGCTGAGCGTGCACGTTGTAGAGATCATCACGCAGCGCGGCCCGCGCCATGGTGGCCCATCGGTCGTCACGGGGCAGGGTGACGATCCGGGCGACCAGCGACGAGAGTCGCAGCCGCTCGCCGAGCTCGAAGTGCAGGCGCGCGACCTCGACCGGGTCCATGTCGAGCTGCTTGGCGACCTGGACGACCCCGAGGATCGGGTACGCCGGGGGCAGCGACGCCACCCGCGAGGCCAGCCCGTCCGGCACGTCGGCCGCGACCAGCTCGGTGAACCGCGCCTCGTAGGCCTCCAGCTCCCGGCCCTTCAGGAGCTTCGGCAGGGCGACCAGGACCTTCTCGACCGCGGACTGGAAGTAGTCGACCGTCTCCTCGGACTGCAGGGGCGGCCGCCGGTTGTTGACCATCCACCGGCTGGCGCGCTCGATGAGGGTCCGCGACGCGAGCCGCATGCGGGTCTGGATCTCCGACGACACCCTGGTGTCCAGCCCGCGGATCAGGCTGAGCAGCTCCATCTCGCCGAAGATCTCGCTGGCGACGAAGTTGGCCCGGACCAGGTCGACCGGCGACGCCCCTGTCTCGCCGGACAGTCGGTGGAAGTAGGTGATCCCGGCCGTGTTGACCAGGTCGTTGACCACCTGGGTGATGATGATCTGCTGACGCAGCGGGTGGGCGTCCATCTCCCGGCGGTAGGCGTTGCGCATCTTGGTCGGGAAGTAGCGGTAGAGGTCCGCGCGCAGGTACGGGTCCTCGCCGAGATCCGACTCGAGCAGCTCCTTGGCGAGCACGATCTTCGTGTAGGCGAGCAGCACCGACAGCTCGGGGACGGTGAGCCCCTGCCGCTTCTCCAGCCGGTCGGCCACCTGCTTGGAGCTGGGCAGGCCCTCCAGACCGCGGTCGAGCTCCCCGGACTGCTCGAGCCGGCGCATCCAGTCCTCGTGGACGTGGAGCAGCCCGGGCGCCTGGTACGACGACGACGCCAGGGCGACGTTCTGCTCGTAGTTGTCCTCGAGGACCAGCTCGGCCACCTCGTCGGTCATCGAGGCGAGCAGCTCATTGCGTCCGCTCTCGCTGAGCGAGCCACCGCGCACCACGCCGTCGAGAAGGATCTTGATGTTCACCTCGTGGTCGGAGGTGTCCACGCCGGCGGAGTTGTCGATGAAGTCGGTGTTCACCCGGCCGCCTGCCAACGCGTACTCGACCCGGCCGCGCTGGGTCAGGCCCAGGTTCCCGCCCTCGCCGACGCAGCGCGCCCGCAGCTCGCTGCCGTTGACCCGGATCGCGTCGTTGGCCTTGTCCCCGGCGTCGGCGTGCGTCTCGGACTCGGCCTTGACGTAGGTCCCGATGCCGCCGTTCCACAGCAGGTCGACCGGGGCCAGCAAGATGGCCCGCATGAGCTCCTGTGGAGACAGCCGGACCACGTCCTCGTCGAGGCCGAGCGCCGCGCGGACCCGCTCGTCGATCGGGATCGACTTGGCCTTACGGGAGAAGACCCCGCCGCCCTCCGAGATGAGGGACGCGTCGTAGTCCTGCCAGCTCGAGCGCGGCAGGTCGAACATCCGCTTGCGCTCGGCGAAGGACTTCGCCGGATCGGGGTCGGGGTCGAGGAAGATGTCGCGATGGTCGAACGCCGCGACCAGCTTGATGTGCTCCGAGAGGAGCATCCCGTTCCCGAAGACGTCACCGGACATGTCGCCGATGCCCACGCAGGTGAAGTCCTCGGATTGGCAGTCGATGTCCATCTCGCGGAAGTGCCGCTTGACCGACTCCCAGGCACCGCGGGCGGTGATGCCCATCGCCTTGTGGTCGTAGCCGACCGAGCCGCCGGAGGCGAAGGCGTCGCCGAGCCAGTAGCCGTACTTCTGCGCGATGCCGTTGGCGATGTCGGAGAAGGTCGCCGTGCCCTTGTCGGCCGCGACCACGAGGTACGGGTCGTCGCCGTCGTGGCAGATCACCGACGCGGGATGGACGACGTCGCCGTCGAGCAGGTTGTCGGTGATGTCGAGCATGCCGGAGACGAACATCGTGTAGCAGGCCACGCCTTCGGCGAGCCACGCGTCACGCTGACCGGGGTCGGGCAGCTGCTTGCAGAAGAAGCCGCCCTTGGAGCCGACCGGGACGATCACGGCGTTCTTGACCATCTGCGCCTTGACCAGGCCGAGGATCTCCGTGCGGAAGTCGTCGCGGCGGTCCGACCAGCGCAGCCCACCGCGGGCCACCGGCCCGAACCGCAGGTGCACGCCCTCGACCCGCGGCGAGTAGACGAAGATCTCGTACAGCGGCCGCGGCTCGGGCAGGTCCGGGATCGCCTTCGGCTCCACCTTGAACGAGATGTACGGCTTCGGGTTGCCGTCCTCGTCGGCCTGGTAGTAGCTGGTGCGCAGCGTCGCCTTGATGATCGTGAGGTAGGACCGCAGGATGCGGTCGTGGTCGAGGCTGACCACCTCGTCCAGCGCGGCGAGAAGCTTGGTCTCGATCTTGTCGACGGCGGCCGCACGGCCCTCCAGGTCGTCGACGTACTGCTCGGGGTCGAACCGGGTCTGGAAGAGCGTGACCAGCAGGCGCGTGATGTCGACGTTGTTCTTGAGCGCGTCCTCGATGTAGTCGTGCGCGAACGGCGTGCCGCCCTGCCGCATGTACTTCGCGATGGCGCGCAGCAGGGTGGCCTCGCGCCAGGTCAGCCCGACGGCGAGCACCAGGCCGTTGAAGCCGTCCGGCTCGTTCAGCCCCTCCCAGACCGCAGCGACCGCGTCCTGGAAGAGCTCGCGACCACCCTCGGGCAGCGGTCGGCTGTGCCGCAGGCCGAAGTCGTAGAGGTGCGAGGTCCGCGGGAGGCCCTCGAGCTCGTAGGGCCGTTCGTCGATGACCTCGACACCCATCGTGGACAGGACCGGCAGAACCCGGCTCAACGACAGGATCTCGCCGACCCGGTAGATCTTCAGGCGGGCGTCGAGGGGATCGGCCAGAGGGTCGTGGTAGTAGGCGAGGGCGACGCCCTCGTCCCCCTCGATCGCCTCGAAGCGGGCCAGGTCGAGGGCGCCGGTCAGCGGGTCGTAGTCCTCCTTGTACGCCTCGGGGTAGGCGTCGGCGTACTCGCGGGCGAGATGCACCCCGCGCTCCTCGCCGAAGTTCTCCAGCACTCCACGGACGAAGTCGTCGCGCCACGACCGGGCCGCCTCGGCGAGCCGTCGCTCGAGGTCGGGAACGTCGACCTCTTCGGGCACCAGCTCGCCCTTGGGTGGGCGCACCACGAAGTGGAGGCGGGCCAGGTGCGACTCGGTGATCCGCGCGGTGAACTCGACGGACTCCCCACCGAGCCCGTCGAGGAGGATCTCCGACATCTTCTCGCGGACCGTCGTGTTGTACCGGTCACGCGGCAGGTAGACCAGGCAGGACAGGAAGCGCGCGTACTGGTCGCGGCGGATGAAGAGCTTGAGCTGGCGCCGGTCCCGCGTCTGCAGCACCGCGAGCGCGATCGGCAGCAGCTCCTCGGGCGCCATCTGGAACAGCTCGTCGCGCGGGTAGTTCTCCAGGACGTCCATCAGCGCCTTGCCGGTGTGGCTGCGCGAGTCGAAGCCGGAGGCGTCGATGACCTGGCGGGCCTTGCGGCGCAGCACCGGGATCCGGGTCAGCGACTCGGTATAGGCGGTGGAGGCGAACAGCCCGAGGAACCGGCGCTCCCCCGTGACCTCGCCGTTCTCGTCGAAGGTCTTGACCCCGACATAGTCCAGGTACGCCGCGCGGTGGACCGTAGAGCGGGAGTTCGCCTTGGCGAGGTTGAGCAGGAACTTCTTGCGCGCGTTGGCCCGCACCAGCGGCGGCAGCTTGCCGAAGGACTCCGACATGTCCTGGTCGGAGCGCAGGATGCCCAGCCCGGTACCGGGCACGGCGCGCAGCGCGTCCTCGCCGTCGACCTCCTCGAGCCGGTACTCCCGGTAGCCGAGGAAGGTGTAGTGGTCCTGGGCGAGCCACTCCAGCAGGGCCCGTCCCTCCTGGATCTCCAGGGGGTCCAGCGGTGGCGGGTTGTGCGCGAGCTCGCCGATGATCTCCAGGGCCTGGGCGTGCATCTTCTCCCAGTCCTCGACGCTCTCCCGAACGTCGACCAGCACGGCCTGCAGCGCCTGCTCGATGGGCCTCGAGGTCGTCGGGGTCGGTCTCGCGGTCGATCTCGACGTGCATCCACGACTCGCGGAAGACCTCGTGGGTCCCGTCGTGCACGACCTCGTCGAGCACCTCGAGCAGGTTGCCCTCGAGGTCCCGCCGGACCAGGAGCTGGGGGTGGATGACCAGGTGGGTGTCGCGCTCCTGCTCGTTGAGCACCATGAGCGCGGAGTCCACGAGGAACGGCATGTCGTCGGTGACGATCTCGACGACGGTGTGCCCGTAGGCGGACCAGCCGTCGGTGTCGCTCCCCGGAGTGCTCGCCCGGACGTTCGCGGTCCCCTGTCGGCGCTGCTTCGGCGAGCCCGTAGTGGCTCAACGCCGCGCCGAGGATGTCGATCTCGGAGCGGTCGGCGATCTCCTCGGACCGGAACGTGCCGGTAGTAGAGGCGGACGAGCGCCGCGGCGACCTCGGGCGGTGGTCCGCCGGTGGATTCCTGGCTGGCAGCCAAGGCCACCGCCCGCTCGATCAGGTCCTCGTTCGTCTCCACCACTGGCGTGGTCACGTGCAGCCGTCCTCTCCTGCCGGCGCCTCATTGCGCCGGCAATTCGAAGATTACAGCCGGGACCGGAGCTCCCACAGAAGGGGGAAGAAACGCAGCGGTAGCCGGCTGCGCAGGTATCCCGCGCCGGAGGAACCGCCGGTCCCCGTCTTCGTCCCGATCATCCTCTCCACCATCACCACATGCCGTGCGCGCCACGCCGCGGCCAGCTCATCGTGCTGCAGCAGCGCCTCGGCCAGCGACCACACCTCGGCGTACGAGCGACGGTCGTGCGCGGCCGTCCGCAGCGATGCCAGGACCTCCTCGTCGGAGGAGACGGACAGCCCACGTGAGGACATCGCCGTCAGGAACGCGTCCCACAGCGTCGGCTCCTCGAGCCGCGCCCGCAGCCGTCCGCGCTCGTCGTCGGTCAGCCCCCGGAAGCGCTCCACGAACGACGGGTCCTTGGCGCCCGACAGGAACTCGAACTCCCGGAACTGCACGCTCTGGAAACCGCTCGCCGGCGACAGCCGCTGCCGGAACTGCAGGAAGTCCTGGGGGGTCATCGTCTCCAGCACGTCGATCTGCGACACCAGCACCCGCTCGATCACCGCCATCCGCGACAGCAGGTGCCCGGCCCACCACAGCTCCCCTGACATCATCGCGTCGCGCACCGCGGTCGCCTCGTGCAGCAGCTGCTGGAACCACAGCTCGTAGACCTGGTGGATGGTGATGAACAGCAGCTCGTCGTGCGCCGGGGGCGACGTCTCGCACTTCTGCGAGGTGAGCAGCCGGTCCAGCTGCAGATAGCTGCCGTACGTCAGCTTCGCGCCCTGCTCGCCGAAGGAGACGTCCACCCCGCCCCACTCGCCCACCACGTCGGCGCCTCGTCGTCCACCTGGGAGTTCTCGTCAGTCACCCGCCGCACACTACGCGCCCCGGGCGACCACCACACCGCCAGCGAGCGCAGGTACGCCATGATGAGCCCCATGCGCGTCCGCCATCAGATGCACTATCCGGCCCCGCCCGACGAGGTCTTCGAGATGCTCGCCGACCCGGAGTTCCGGGAAGCGGTCTGCATCGAGATCGACTCCACCGGAGTCCGGGTCGAGATCGACCGAGTCGGCAACTCCATGAACGTCCTCGTCGTCCACCGCCAGGACACCGACGACATCCCGACCTTCGCGAAGAAGATGGTCGGCGACGAGATCCTCATCGAGCAGCACGAGACCTGGCAGACCCCGACCAGTGCCGAGCTGGAGATCAGCATCCCCGGCAAGCCCGGTCACCTGAGGGGCACCATCGTCCTGGAGCAGGACGGCGACGGCACCGTCGAGACCCTCGACGGCGAGCTCAGGGTCAATGTCCCGCTCATCGGCGGCCAAGATCGAGAGCCTCGTCGCCGGGCTCATGATCTCCGCCATGGAGGCCGAGGAGCGCGTCGGCCTCCGCAGACTGGCATAGACCAAGGCTCCGCCGCAGACGCGCAAGAGCACCCGCTCGGAGCTGCTGAAGCGCACCGGCGATGCCAGGAGGCCGGGATCGATTCCCTGGTCGGCGAGAAGTTCGCGCTGAGGACCAGCGATCCGGAGCAGGTGAAGGATGCGGCCGATGAACGTCCCGGCACACGCACCCCAAGCGCGGAGGCGTCCTCGTGGCGTTGGGGCCGAGCCGTCGGGGTGACCCAAGGCCAGCCTTGATCCCACTCCGGGCACCTCCGAGGCGCAGCGAGCAGGAGCTGGGGCCGACACTCCAGATCCCCACGGATCCAGGGGGGTTGTCGCGCCCCCCGCCGCGCTAACCTATGACAGCCTGGCATTCTCCAGTCGGGCCAGAAATAGGGGGAGAGTCGGCATCGCTGAGGAATGGGACCCGCTATGGACCTGGGGATTCAGCTCCGATGGGAACCCCCATTGCCTCCACCCCGACGTTGACCAGACCAACTCGTTCAACGCTGTCCACTACTCGCCCAGTGGCCAGTATGTGATCGAATGACGCTCAAGCGTCGAGTATCTCGGCTCCTGCCGGCCAGCGTCCTCATGCTGGTTGTCCTTTCTCAGGCCGGATGCCAGCCGCCCGCCGACCCACAGGGACCGTCGGGTTCGAGGACATCTCCCAGCGCCCCAGCAGTTTCCTCCAGCACCCCAACCCCACCCGTGAAGCCCACCCAACAGACGCTCGCCGAGTCCACACGCATCGAAGTTCCGCTGACCGGGGACCAACCGGAGTGGGTGACCCTGGTGCCCGGAATAGGACTCGCCTACGAATCCGGCCACGCCGGCGGTCAGAAGCACATCTATCTCTACAACACCACCACGAAGAAGCAGTCCGTGATTGCCGACCTACCCCTCGGTGGTTTGACGTGGCTTTCCGCGAGTTCGCGCTACCTCGCATGGGGCCAGCAAGCCGAGGTGCAGCAGAATCCCACCGCGAAGGTTGCATGGAAGATGTACTCCTACGACCTCCAGACAAGCAAGGCCAGCCTCCTTGGCGAAGGAGTCTCAACGCTGCCCCCCCTGCCCAGGCTCTTCAACAACACCGTCTACTGGGCGCAGTTCCTGGGCTTCCGCGTCAAGGCGGCCGACCTCTGGAAGCAGAACCTGAAGACCGGACGGCGCAGCCGGGTCCTCACCCAGGTACGGACCGGACAAACGGCAGCTAACGCAGACGTGCTGGTCTACAACCTGACCGAGCAGTTCCACCCTGGCCGACACACCTACCGCACCGATCTCTACGCCCTGTTCAAGGGCGACCCGGACCCCGTTCGACTGACCCACCTCGGCAACACGGACCAGCCAACGATCGACCACAACACGTTGGCGTTCCGCGACGGCCTTTCCGGTCGCATCGCCGCACTCGAGCTTCCCGACGGGGACCCTGTTGTCCTGGCCGGAGGCGACCAAGGCTTCCTCACCGCCGGCGACGGCTTCGTCGCCGACCTCGCCCACGGGCCACTAGGACAAACCGTCCGCATCATCCAGGTGAGCGATCCCACGCACACACCCGACTACCTCACGCTCCCCCCGCAAACCCATGTATGCGTGCCATGCGGAATCAGTGTGGCGGGCAACCAGGTGGCCTGGGGCGTCCAGAAGGTCGACCCGAACGGGGTCTACGGCCAAAGCATCGCCATCATCAGCACGTTCTCGCAACCGTGACTCCCGGTACCAGGACTCGATTCTCCACCCTGGTGCCCGGGTCTTCGGGACCCGGGCGTCCGGGTCGCGCTGAAGGTGCTCTCTCGACCCGCACGTCGGCTCGAGGAGTTCCGGCTGCTCGGGGCTCAGCGTGGTGAGGGTGTTCACGCCGCCGAGATCGCTTGGTAGCCCGAGATCAAGGAATCGACATCAGGCTCTGGATCCATCGCGGCCGTCCGGCTCCAGCAAGGTGTACCAGAACGCGGGTCCTCGGCGCCCCACCTATGCTTCATGCCTCTCGTCGTTGTCGCGCTTGCGCACGAAGTAGACGACCACGAACATCACGACGAAGGGGCCGATGCCCACGATGGGCACCAGCCACTTCTCGTAGGTGTGGAGCGCGCCGTAGTGCAGCGGCACCAGCGCACCGGTTGCGTTGAGCCAGTCGAGCCAGTTCCCCATGCTCACCCCATGTGCGGGTAGCGGTAGTCGGTCGGCGGCACGAAGGTCTCCTTGATCGAGCGGGGCGAGGTCCAGCGCAGCAGGTTGGACGCCGCGCCGGCCTTGTCGTTGGTGCCGGAGGCCCGGCGCCACCGAAGGGCTGCTGCCCGACGACAGCCCCGGTGGGCTTGTCGTTGATGTAGAAGTTGCCGGCCGCGAAGCGCAGTGCCTCGGTCGCCCAGGCGATGGCCCGCCGGTCGCGCGCCATGATCGACCCGGTGAGCGCGTACGGCGCGAACGACTCCATCTGCAGGACCGTCTCCTCGAACTTCGCGTCGTCGAAGACGTGGACCACGAGGATCGGCCCGAAGTACTCGGTCTTGAACATCGCGTCGGTCGGGTCGCCGGCCTCGATGACCGTCGGCCGGACGAAGTAGCCGACCTCGTCGTCGACCACGCCGCCGGCGAGCACGTCGAGCTTGGTGGACCGCTTGGCCCGGGCGATCGCGGCCTTGTGCTTGGAGAACGCCCGCGCGTCGATGACCGCGCCCATGAAGTTGGACAGGTCGGCCGGGTCGCCCATGGTGATGGCCTCGACCTCGGCCAGGAACTGCTTGCGCATCTTCCGCCACACCGACTTGGCGATGTAGGCGCGGGAGGCCGCCGAGCACTTCTGGCCCTGGTACTCGAAGGCTCCGCGGATCAGCGCGGTGCGGACCACGTCCGGGTCGGCCGACGGATGGGCGATGACGAAGTCCTTGCCACCGGTCTCTCCGACGATCCGCGGGTAGCTGCGGTAGCGGGTGATGTTGCCGGCGACCTCACCCCACAGGTGCTGGAAGGTCGCGGTCGAGCCGGTGAAGTGGATGCCGGCGAGGTCCGGGTGCTTGAGCGCCACCTCGGAGATCTCGGGGCCGGTGCCGGGCAGCATGTTGATGACGCCGGGCGGGAGGCCCGCCTCCTCCAGCAGCTCCATGAACAGATGGGCGGCGTACTGCTGGGTGGTGGACGGCTTCCAGAGCACCGTGTTGCCCATGAGGGCCGGTGCCGTCGGGAGGTTGCCGGCGATCGCGGTGAAGTTGAACGGCGTGATCGCGTAGACGAAGCCCTCCAGGGGGCGGTGGTCGGACCTGTTCCAGACCCCGCGCGAGGAGATCATCGGCTGCTCGGCCGCGATCTCGCGGGCGTAGTGGACGTTGAAGCGCAGGAAGTCGATCAGCTCGCAGGCGGCGTCGATCTCGGCCTGCCAGACGGTCTTGGACTGACCGAGCATGGTCGCGGCGTTGAGCTTCTGCCGCCAGGGTCCCGCCAGCAGGTCGGCTGCCCGCAGGAAGACCGCGGCCCGGTCGTCCATCGACAGGCTGCGCCACTCGGGGGCCGCGTCGGCGGCCGCGGCGATCGCTTTCTTGGTGTCCGCGCCGCTCGCGGCACGGGCCACGCCGAGCACGTGCGCGTGGTTGTGCGGCTCGACCACCTCGAAGGGCTCGCCGCGCCCCATCACCTTCCGGCCGCCGATGGTGGCGGTCAGCTCGACCGGCTCCGCGCTCTCGCGCAGCTTGAGCTCGGCGACCACGTCATCACGCTCCGCACTGCCCGGGGCGTAGTTCAGCGTCGGCTCGTTGACCGGAGGAGGTGGGAGTGTGATGGCGTCCATACCCCGATCGTGACATGCGCCCGGCTAGCCGTCACCTCGGGTCAGGGTGTCGACCTCCGCGGGGGTGTACCAGGCGAGCTCGCAGTCGTCGAGCTCCGCCGCAGGGTCGGCGACGGCCGCCCGGATCCGCTCCCGCGCCGCCTCCTCGTCGACCAGGATCGCGGTCACGTCGCGCCAGCCCAGGTCGGCACTGAGCCGGACCGAGCCCGGGTCCGCTCCGGGCTCGGTGGCGGCGCGCTCGGCCACCAGGACGACCCTCCGGTCGCCGCGGCCGCCACCCGCACGCAGCGCCTCCAGGGCGTCCGCGGCGGCCAGCGCGGTGACGGCGTACTCGCGCTCCTCGTCGTCGGAGTCGGCGAGCTCGCGGACGACGTCGTCGGTGACCGCACGGGCGTCGGTGCCCGCGGGCACCGCGCCGGCGGCCCTCCAACGCGCCACATCCTCCAGCGAGGTTCCGACGTAGACGCGGGTCACGTCGTGCCCTTGCGGCCGGCGTCCTTCTTGCTCGCGCTCTTCCTGGCCGGGGCCTTGGCGCCTCCCGACGCCTTGGCTCCGCGCCTGGCCTGCTGGCGCTGCGGGCTCGCGGTGTCGACCAGCTCCGCCAGCGCGTCGACCAGGCACTGGCCGATCACATCGACGTCGGGCACGACCTCCCGGTCGGCGTTCAGCCCGAAGTAGACCGAGCCGTCGTACGACGTCACGCCGATCGCCAGCGCGTGCTCGGCGATCAGCGGCTGCACCGGGTAGGACTCCAGCATCCGGGCGCCGGCGGCGAACAGGGGGAACTGCGGCCCGGGGACGTTGGTGATCGCGAGGTTGAAGCCGCGCGGCCAGCTCTCCATCGCCACCCGCGAGCCCAGAGCATGGAACGTCGTGGGCGCGAACCCGGCGACGTGCAGCAGCCGCTCCGCCGCCACCGCGCGCCCGGCCTCCTGGTGCGCCTTGAGGGCGTACGAGACCTGGTGCAGACGGACCACCGGGCTGCTCTCCGACACGGGCAGGTTGAGCAGGTGACCCACCACCTGGCTGCCGAGCGAGGTCGGCTCGAGGTCGTGGTCGATCACGCTCATCGGCACCATCGCTCGCAGGTAGCGGCCGCCGTCCACCGACTCGGCGCGCGTCATCAGCCAGCTGCGCAGCGCGCCGGTGACTGTCGCCAGCACGACGTCGTTCACCGTGCCGCCGTGCTCGCGGCGGACCGTGCGGAAGTCCTCCAGGTCGGTCTTCACGGCCACGAACAGCCGCTGGCGGGACAGCGGCACGTTCAGCGGCGAGTCCGGCGCGGCCCGGCGGCTGGTCAGCGACCCGGCGATCTCGGTGATCCGGTCCAGGGCCGGCTCTGCGACCTTGAGCAACGGACCGCTGAGATCGCGCACGGTCTCCAGAGCCATCCACGGGTTGCGCACCGTTCTCGGACACGGCCTGGGTGAGCAGCGACGCCGCGGTGGGCGCCGGGGCGGGCGTCCACTCGTCGTGCACGCGGGGACGCGGCGCCTCGTCGACGTCGAGGATCACCTGCCCGAGGTCGATGGTGGAGATCCCGTCGACGAGGATCTGGTGCGACTTGGACAGGATCGCGAACCTGCCCCCGGCCAGCCCCTCGATCAGGTACATCTCCCACAGCGGGCGGCCCCGGTCGAGCCGCCGGGCGGCGAGGCGGGCCACCAGCTCGCGCAGCTGCTGCATCCCGCCGGGCGTCGGGATCGCCGACCGGCGGACGTGGAAGGTGATGTCGAAGTCTCGGTCGTCGACCCAGACCGGCGTGCCCAGCCCGTTCACGACGGTGCGCAGCCGCTGCCGGTAGCGCGGCACGTAGGCGAGCCGGTCCTCGATCAGGCTCACCAGGCGCTCGTAGTCGAAGCCCCTCTCCCCCGGCTCGAAGATCTCGAGCGTGATGTTGTGCATCGGGGTGGACGACGTCTCGGCGCGGAGGTAGGCCAGGTCTCCGGGTCGGAGCCGATCTGCCATAGCCACCCCTAGGTACACGCGCACGAAGGCGTCCATGGGATTCTTTCAGAGGACGTCGAGTTGCGGGGACACGGCGCGAGGGAGAGAGCCGGATGCTGGTCTTCGCACACGGGTTCGGTGGCGCCCAGGACCTCCCCCTCCCCCTCTCCTACGCCATGGCGGGTGCCGCCGCCGCGCTCGCGCTCTCCTTCACGGTCCTCGCGGTGGCCTGGCGCACCCCCCGCTTCGATCCCGTCAAGGGGCGGCCGCGCGCTGCCTCGCCCGGTGGCGCTCGCGCTCGACTCGGCGCGTCTGGTCCTGGACGCTGCGCGTCCTCGGGCTCGCCTTCACCGGGTACGTCGCGTGGGCGGCCGCTCGCGGGGCCGGACACGCTGATCAACCCGACGTTCGGGGTCGTCTACGTGTGGCTGTGGGTCGGCGTCCCGATCCTCTCGCTGCTGCTCGGGCCGGTCTACCGGTCGCTCAACCCGCTGCGCACCGTGCACCGGCTGCTCACCCGGGCCACCGGCGGCGACCCCGCCGACGGGCTGCTGCCGCCTGCCCGCCTGGGTCGGGCTCTGGCCGGCGGCGCTCGGCCTGCTCGCCTTCGTCTGGATGGAGCTGG
This sequence comes from uncultured Actinomycetota bacterium, assembly GCA_963805655.1. Classification (GTDB taxonomy): domain Bacteria; phylum Actinomycetota; class Actinomycetes; order Propionibacteriales; family Nocardioidaceae; genus CAWDVB01. The sequence goes on from CAWDVB010000002.1 coordinate 495,744, forward strand.
TCTACCCCGAGGGGGCCTACCTCGGGCCGGTGCGGATCTGGTTCGCCCTGTACGCCGGCGTGATCCTGGTCGGCGCCGCGCTCTTCGGCGACCGGTGGATCGCGCAGGCGGATCCGTTCGAGGTGTTCTCGACCCTGGTCGGCCGGCTGTCCGTCTTCGGCCGCCGCGGCGACGGGACCCTCGTCGTCCGCAACCCGCTGGTCAACCTCGACGACACTCCGGCCCAGCCGGGGCTGGTGGCGGTGGTGTCGGTGCTGTTCGGCTCCACCGCGTTCGACAGCTTCAAGGGCTCGACGGTCTGGCTGAGCTTCGTCCAGGGCTCGAGCGTCGACTCCACCTGGCTGAACACCCTGGGGCTGATCGGCCTGCCGCTGGTGATCGGGCTGCTGTTCGTGGCGGCCACCATGATGACCGGGGTCCACGACCGGCACCGCCGGATCGAGCTGCCGGACGGTTCGCGCACGCGGTGGTGCCGATCATCGCGGGCTACGTGTTCGCCCACTACCTCAGCTACCTCGTCGAGACCGGCCAGGAGACGTTCAAGCTGCTGAGCGACCCGATGGGCACCGGAGCGAACCTGCTGGGCACCGCGGACTGGCAGGTGCACTTCTGGCTGTCCACCCGGCCGCTGACACTCGCCCTGATCAAGATCATCGCGGTCGTCGTCGGCCACCTGCTCGGCGTCGTCTCCAGCCACGACCGGGCGGTGCGGCTGCTGCCGAAGCGTCACCAGCTCACCGGGCAGCTGCCGCTGCTGATGGTGATGGTCGTCTACACGGTGGCCGGGATCTGGCTGCTGTTCAGTGTCTGAGCGGCGCGCGTCGCGGGGGCGCGCCGCAGCAGTCGACCGCGAGCAGCCGGCTCGTCAGCTCGTGCAGCGCCGTGCCCAGGGCCGTCGGGCTTCCGCTCCCCGGGACAGCCCGGCACAGCCAGGGTGAGCCTCCCCGCACGACGGCCGCATCCGCCGCCGCCACGTCCAGCGGGAGAACCGTCACCGGAGCTCCTGCCGCGACCTGACCGAGCAGGCCGACCAGCTCGCTCCGGCTCCAGCCCACCGTCGCTCGCCACCGGTTGATCACGAGATCGCACCGCCGGGGCCTCTCCGTGCCGCAGACGAGCCGGTCGACCCCGCGCAGCAGCCGTGCCACCCCCACCGGGTCGGCAGATCCGACGAGAACGAGGTGGTCGGCCGCGTCGAGCCCGACCCTGGTGGCCGTGCTGGGACGCGGAGCACCGGAGTCGTCTGCCACGTCGTACAGATCCGAGCCCACGTCGCAGACGACCCGGTCGAAGTGACCGCGGGCGACCTCGACGACAGCCTCCAGAGCCGGCCTGCGCAGGTCGGCCCACCGGTCGGGGCGCAGCACCCCGGTGAGCACGTTCAGGCCGTGGGAGCTCGTGACGGTCAGCGAGTCCAACGCGGCGGCCGTGAGCGTCCCCGACTGCGCGGCACGGCAGGCCCGCTCGACCCCGGAGCCCGAGTCGGCGAGCCCCAGCTGCTGCGCGACGCTGGCGCCGTCAGGGTCGAGGTCCATCAGCACCGTGCTCGCCCCGGAGGCGGCCGACGCGAGGGCCAGGGCGAGGGCCACGGTGGTCGAGCCTGGCCCGCCGGGCGGACCCCACACCGCGAGGCAGGAGCCGGTCCCAGGCCGATCGGGCCGCGCGAGCCCGGCAAGCAGGTCCGCCCAGGAGACGCCGTACGGAGGGACCGCCAGGTCCACTCCCAGGCGGGTCAGCCACTCCTGTGCATCCGGCGACGCGGCCACACCGACGACCAGCACTCCCGTGCGGCGGAGCGTGTGGACACTGTCCAGGTCCAGCCCGTCCAGCTCTCCTCCGAGGACCGCAACGTCGCCGATCCCGGCGACGGCCAGGGCGAGGAGCTCGGCGAGTCCGTCGCACCGGGACGCCAGGCTCACGCCGCGGCCGGCGCGGATCGCGTCCTCCACCCCGACGACCCAGGGTCCGTCGCCCGCCAGCAGCACACGCCTCACGCGACGGGTCTCCTGACCACGAAGACCGTGGCCGAGTCGAGGACCCCGAACAGCGACGGCATCGCCTCGGCCTGCTGCTGGTCGAGTCCGACCACCATGCGGACCCCGGCGTCGGTCTGCACCAGCGCCAGCACGCGGACCCCCTCCAGCATCGAGCGCCCCGGGGCCGCGCGGTCCTTCACCCACACGTCGACGACATCCCCGACCCGGACGGTGGACGGCACGTTGCCGGCACTCGTCCGGAGCGGTACCTCCACCAACAGCTCGGTCAGGCCGAGCGCGCCGCGCGGAAGCAGCTCGCCGGCCTCGAGCTGTCGGGTCGCGGCTGACGGCAGCGGCAGCGCCTCGTCACCGGACAGATAGCGGTCGGCCTGCTGGGCATCGCCGAACCGGACCTGCCTGACCTCCACCATGGCCGCCGTGATCTCCTGGCCCGCCGCCACGTCCACCCGGACCGTCCAGACCGGAACCGAGTCGTCGGCCGCGGCGACGATCCGGGCTCCGAGCAGCACCGAGCCCAGGACGAGCATCAGACCCACGGCGAAGCGGGGCTGGCGCCAGAGGGCGGGAGCGAGTCTCACGCACAGTCCATCGGCCGCGGTCGCGACACGCTGAGCCACCCTTCGAGGCGGTTCCCGACCGCGTAACGCTTCCAATCACTGTCAAACGAGGCCATACTGCGGCCATGGACGACGAGAAGGCCCCGCGGATGCTCACCCTCACCGACGTGGCCGAGGTGCTGAACACCTCGCTGGCCCAGGTCACCGCCCTGGTCCGCCGCGGCGAGCTGCGCGCGCTCAAGCTGGGCGGGCCGCGGACAGTGGCGCGTGGAGACCGCCGAGCTGGAGAAGCTTCATCGCGCGGATGTACGAGCGGGCAGCCAAGGACGTCGAGGAGTACAACAGCACACACTGACCGCGCTCAGCGCGCAGTGAATGCCGCCAACTGTCGCCAGGGCAGCACCACCGGGCCGGTCGTGAGACCGTCGTCGGGCCAGCTCGCAGAAGTCCGCTCCCGCACGCAGCACCACGCCCTGGGCCTGTGATCCGTCGCGCAGGAACACCCGCATGATCCAGCGCTCCTGGATCGCCTCCCGGAGCACGGCCCCGATCCCCAAGCCGGGACCAGACCGGGTCGGGCGCCCGGGTCGATCACCGCGTCGCGCAGGCCACGGAGGGTCAGCACCGCCTCGAGCGAGACCACCAGATCCACCTCCGCGGACCGCAGCACGCACCAGTCGCGGCCGACCCGGTCCACGGTGCCGGAGAACGGTCCGTAGCCGAGCACGGAGACCGCCACAGCGGTGCCGCGGGCTGCGCGCAGCCGGTCGACCCACTCGACCGCGCGGTAGACGTCCTGGGTGAGCTGCTCCACCTCGGCGTCGCGGTCGAGCAGGCGCTCGGTCTCGGCCTGACGCTCCAGGTCCGACAGCAGCCGGTCCGCCCAGGGGACATCCATGAGTCCGACGGTCTCCCCTCGTCGCCGGCAAGTCAATCGGTATCAACCATTGACATCTCTGCTAAAAGACCCCTAAATATGTCAAACACTGTCAAACAAGGGGGTTCTCATGGTGACTTCGCCGGCCGTCGATCCGTCCGCGGCGCTGGGCGCCGGTGTCGGTCGGGTGGCAGTCCCCCCGGCCGCCGAGGTGCGGCGCCTGTTCGAGCCGGCGGCACGGGAGGTGCCGATCCCGGCCAGCGAGGGTGCACTGGCCCTGGACCTGTGGGGAGACGAGGAGGAGCAGGAGACCGAGATTCCCCCGGTCGAGCCCTGGGCACACCGTTTCTCCCAGGCGGTGGTCGAGGCGATCGGAGGGGTCCGGCCGGTCAGCCAGCTGGTGCGGTGGACGAGCGAGGTCGGTCTACCGGGACCTCGAGCGGCGGGTCCGGGTGCTCTCCGAAGCGCGGCACGGCGGACGGGTGGCGTCGCTGGTCCGGCCTCAGGTGGCGAGTGTGCGCGTGTGCCACCCGTCCCCCGGCGTCGCCGAAGTCGCCGTCACGGTCCGCCATGGGCAGCGGACCCGAGCCCTGGCAGCACGGCTGGAGTTTCGCCGCGACCTGTGGTGTTGCACCGCACTCGAGCTCGGCTGAGCCACCGCACGCCGCGATGCCCCTAGAGCAACCGGCCCAGGGCCTCGGCGCGCCGCCCCCACCCGGCAGCAGCATCGACGTCGTCGACCTCCTCGGCGCATCTGAGGTGACGAGTCACCTCGGCGTGTTCGCGCCGGGCTATCGCCAGGAGGTCGTCCTCGGTGAGCTCCCGCCTCGAGCGCTCGTGGAGCCCCAGGGGCGCGGCGAGCTCGATCGGACCCGCGATCTCGTGGGCGGGCACGGCCTCGGCGTTGGAGAACTCGCCGAGCAGGATCCGCAGGGCGGCGACGGACTCCCGATCGCCGCTCTTCATGGCTGACCGCAGGGCCTCAGCCGCCTGGTCGCGGATCGAGCGATACGAGGTCACGCTGCGATCGTCCCTCGGCACCGTGACCCCGGCAACCCGGACAAGCGAGCCGGGGCCGCGCTCGCCCCGGTCCGGTCAGCGCCGCTCGGCGATGAGCCCCGTCGGGCCACCCGGGCGCCCCGTGGCAGCGCTTGAACTTCTTGCCCGATCCACAGGGGCACAGCTCGTTGCGGCCCACGGTGGCGTACGGGTCGTCGGCGTTGCTCGCCGGCTGGCGCGCGGAGACCTCGGCCTCGCCGGTCTCGCTCGGGAGCGGAGTAGGTCAGCTGCTGCGGACGGCGAGGGTCGGCCAGGCCCGGGAGCGACGAGCAGAGGCCCGGCGGCCCGGTCCCCGTCCTCCGCACCACCTTCGGCTCCGCCCTGGGGACCGGCGAACAACAGCGCCGCCTCGTCGGGGCCTTCCGGCTCCTCCTCTCGATGGTGACGTCGAGGTTGAACAGGAAGCCGACCGACTCCTCCCGGATCCCGTCCATCATGATCTTGAACATCTCGAAGCCCTCGCGCTGGTACTCCACCAGCGGGTCGCGCTGAGAGTACGCACGCAGGCCGATGCCCTCGCGGAGGTAGTCCATCTCGTAGAGGTGCTCGCGCCACTTGCGGTCGAGCACGGAGAGCACGATCGCGGCGCTCCAGCTCGCGCATGATCTCGGATCCGGTCTCGGCCTCGCGCGCCTCGTACGCACGGGCCACGTCCTGCTGGATCTGCTCGATGAGCTCGTCGCGGTCGATCCCTTCCCGGCCGCCGGCCTCCTCTTCGAGGGCGTTCACGTCGAGGCTGATCGGGTACAGCTGCTTGAGCGCCGCCCACAGGCCCTCGAGGTCCCACTCCTCCGGGAAGCCCTGCGTCGCCTCGGTCACGTAGCTGGTGACAACCTCGTTGAACATCTCGGTCACCTGCTCGCGCAGGTCCGCGCCCTCGAGGACGGCCCGCCGCTCGCCGTAGATGACCTCGCGCTGGCGGTTCATCACGTCGTCGTACTTGAGGACGTTCTTGCGGGAGTCGAAGTTCTGCGCCTCCACCTGCGACTGTGCCGAGGCGATCGCGTTCGTGACCGACTTGTTCTCGATCGGGACGTCGTCGGGGATCTTCAGCGCCGTCATCACGCGGTCGACCAGATCCGACTTGAACAGCCGCATCAGGTCGTCTTGCAGCGACAGGTAGAAGCGGGACTCGCCCGGGTCGCCCTGGCGGCCCGAGCGCCCACGCAGCTGGTTGTCGATGCGCCGGGACTCGTGCCGCTCGGTGCCGACGACGTAGAGGCCGCCGAGCTGCCTTGACCTCGTCGTGCTCGGCCGAGACCCGGGCCTTGACCCGCTCGACCGTCGCCGGCCAGGCGGCTTCGTACTCCTCGATGGTCTCGACCGGGTCGAGTCCCTGCTGGCGCAGCTCCTGGTCGGCCAGGAACTCCACCGAGCCACCCAGCATGATGTCGGTGCCGCGGCCGGCCATGTTGGTCGCGACGGTCACGGCTCCCTTGTGGCCGGCGACCGCGACGATCTTCGCCTCGTCGCCGTGGTGCTTGGCGTTCAGCACCGCGTGCGGGATGCCGGACCGCGTGAGCAGGCCGGAGAGGTACTCGGACTTCTCGACCGAGATGGTGCCGACCAGGACCGGCTGCCCCTTGGCGTTGCGCTCCGCGATGTCGGCGACCACGGCCTCGTACTTGGCGACCTCGGTGCGGTACACCAGGTCGCGCTGGTCGATGCGGGCCATCGGCATGTTGGTCGGGATCGGCACGACCCCCAGACCGTAGATCTTGTCGAATTCCGAGGCCTCGGTCATCGCCGTGCCGGTCATGCCGGAGAGCTTCTCGTACATCCGGAAGTAGTTCTGCAGGGTGATCGTCGCGAGGGTCTGGTACTCCTCGCGGACGGTCACCCCCTCCTTGGCCTCGATCGCCTGGTGCAGGCCGTCGTTGTAGCGGCGGCCGTGCAGCATGCGGCCGGTGTGCTCGTCGACGATGAGCACCTCGCCGTTGAGGACGACGTACTCCTTGTCGCGGCGGAACAGCTCCTTGGCCTTGATCGCGTTGTTCATGAACGAGATCAGCGGCGTGTTGACCGCGTCGTAGAGGTTCTCGATGCCGAGGTGGTTCTCCACCTTCGTGATGCCGGGCTCGAGCACCGAGACGGTGCGCTTCTTCTCGTCGACCTCGTAGTCGACGTCGAGCTCCATCCCGCGGACGAGCGCGGCGAACTCGCCGTACCACTTGACCTCGTCCTGGGTCGGGCCGGAGATGATCAGCGGCGTCCGCGCCTCGTCGATCAGGATGGAGTCGACCTCGTCGACGATGGCGAAGTGGTGGCCCCGCTGGACGCAGTCCTCCAGCCGGCTGGCCATGTTGTCGCGCAGGTAGTCGAAGCCGAGCTCGTTGTTGGTGCCGTAGGTGACGTCGGCTGGCGTAGGCCTCGCGCCGCTCGGCAGGCGTCATCTCGGAGAGGATCACCCCGACGCTCATGCCGAGGAAGTGGTAGATCCGGCCCATCCACTCCGACTGGTACTTCGCGAGGTAGTCGTTGACCGTGACGATGTGCACGCCGTCGCCGGTGAGGGCGTTCAGGTAGGTCGGGAGCGTCGAGACCAGGGTCTTGCCCTCACCGGTCTTCATCTCGGCGATGTTGCCCAGGTGGAGCGCGGCCCCACCCATCAGCTGAACGTCGAAGTGGCGCTGCCCGAGGACCCGCTTGGCGGCCTCGCGAACGGTCGCGAACGCCTCGACCAGCAGGTCGTCGAGCTCCTCGCCGTCGGCGAGCCGCTGCTTGAAGAGCTCGGTCTGCATCTTGAGCTCGTCGTCGCTCATCGCGACGTAGGTGTCCTCGATGGCATTGATGTCCTTCGCGACGCGCTCGAGCTCGCGAAGGATCCGTCCTTCGCCCATGCGGAGGATCTTGTCGAGGATGGAAGCCACGAGGCGGGACTCCTGAGTCGGATCGGTCGGCGCGTACGGCCCGGGTTCGGCCACGACGACACCGCCGGGCCAACCGCCATGCTAGACGACGGGCAAGACCGATCAGGCCCGGACAGCCGCTCCTGCGGCCGCTGAGGTGGCTAGGAAGCAGATGACAGGCCGCCGATCCTCAGCCTCGCCACGAACTCATCGGACACGTGGAGCCGCCCACGTCCGGGTGACGTGGTTCTGGTCCCGGAAGATCGGGATCCCGTCGGCGACCATCGGGCAGAGGCCCTCGACGCAGACCAGATCGAGGACGTCGACATAGGGAACACCCTGGGCCGACGCCGCCTTCGACGCCGCCCTGTCGAAGGCCGACGATCCTGCGGGACACCCGAGCCGTGCAGGTCGCCATCGTCGAGGACCGGGAGCTGAGGCACTCCGGGGGAAGCAGCTTCTGCTGGCTGACGTCGCCGACACCCGGATCCGGGGCGTCAGCGGATCGAGGCGGGCGACCAGGTCCCCGACCGCCTGCTGCCAGATCGGCTCACGTTGTCCGCTGGTGGCGTCGACTTCGGCGACTCGGCGGAGACCAGCACCAGGTCGGGATGGAGCGCGCGGATCTGGTCGAGGGCCCAGGAGCGGTAGGCCGCGCACGACTCGCCGAAGGGGGTCTGTCGGGCGGGACGTCGTACGGCGCGCAGCCCAGCTTGACGAGGGGGATCATCCGCACGTGACGGGCCTTGACGTAGCGGTTCAGGGCCGGCATCCACATCTTGGCGTGGGAGTCCCCGAACACGACGACGGTCGTCGTCCCGCTCGGGGTCGCCCAGCGAGCACAGCGACTGCTCGGTCTCGAGGTGCCGGGCGGTGCAGCCGGTCTTGATGTGCCAGTAGTCGGCCGCGAGACGCTGGAGGTCCGTCTTCAGCGGGAACGGGATCGGCGCGTCGCGCCCGGGCCTCCTCCACCGACTCCGCCAGCGCGTCGTGGATCGGGTCGCCCGTCCTGGCGACCCGCTGGTCCCGCGGCAGGCCGCTCAGGTCGACATGCGAGCCCGGACCTGCTCCAGGGCGGCGAACTGGTGGTCGACGTACGTGCCCGATCCCAGCGCGGCGGCCAGGGTGAGGCCCAGCGCGACCGGCCACAGCACCACCCCGCGCCGGCCGGAGAGCCAGCGGCCCCCGCGACGCTGCCGGAGCGGGTTCTCGATCAGCGTAGTAGCTCATCGCGGAGGCGACGACGGTCGCTCCGACCAGGACCGCCGTCTCGAGCGGGATCTGTCTCTTCCCGACATAGGTCGCCCCGAGCACCAGGGCCGGCCAGTGCCACAGGTACAGCGAGTAGGAGACGTCCCCGACCCAGGTCACCGGCCGCACAGTGATCATGCGGACCGGCCCGAGCGCCTCCCCTGCGGCCCCGGCCGCCACCACGGCAGCCGTGCCGAGAACGGGCAGCAGCGCCACCAAGCCGGGGAAGCCCATGTCCGGGGTGATCACGACCGCGGCGACGCCGATGGCGAGGAGACCGGACGGTCCCGAGCACGTAGCGGACCGGGCGAGCCGAGCCGGATAAGCCGGGGTGCGGCCAGCGCCAGCAACGCACCGGTCGCCAGCTCCCACGCACGCGTGAAGGTCGAGAAGTAGGCGGAGGACGGCATTCGCGCGGTGTCGTAGACCGACCAGCCCAGCGACGCGACCCAGGCGAAGCCGACGATCCCGGTCACCCAGGGCAGGATCCGGGTCAGGGCTCCCTCAGTCCGACCCGAACGGCGCGCAGCGAGGAGAACCAGGGCGAGCAGGGCTGGCCACACCAGGTAGAACTGCTCCTCGACGGCCAGGGACCAGAAGTGCTGGACGGGCGACAGCGACAGGCCCTGCTGGAAGTAGTCGGTGCCCTGCAGCCCGAAGTGGATGTTGGCTCCGAACAGGGCGGCCCACACCACGTCGACGAGTGTCTGCCGGGCCGAGAACAGCGGCATGAAGAGCGCGGCGTACACCGCCACCGCCACCAGCACCACGGTGGCCGCCGGGAGGATGCGCCTGCGCCCGGCGGGCATAGAACGACAGCACGCTCACCGCGCTGGTCGAGTCGGCCTCCCGGAGCAGCAGCATGCTGATCAGGTAGCCCGAGACGACGAAGAAGACATCGACGCCGACGAAGCCGCCCGAGAGGTACGGGACCCCCGCATGGTCGAGGATGACCAGCGCCACGGCGACGCGCGCGGAGGCCCTGGATGTCAGCGCGTGCCGACAGCCTCGGCCAGGCGGCGGGGAACCGGCGCCGCGTGTCCGGATCGGTCACCTCAGCCCCCTGGCTCGTCCTGGGCGGCTCGCCGCGAGGTCAGGTGGCGGCCGAGCGCCCCACCATCGTGCCTCACTCACGTCTCACGGCCTCGGCGAGGGGACGGGCGAGGTCGCCCTTGTGTCCAACCGCGACGGCGCCCAGGCCGAGCCAGTCCGCCAGCTCGCGCAGGGTGTGGGCCAGCTCGGCGACGGTCGCGTCGGGAGCGTCCTGCTCGGCGAAGGCGCCCGGAACCCACAACACCCCGGCGGCACGGTCCGCCTTGAGGTCTGCGCGGGCGACGAGCCGGTCGCCGAGGAGGAACGGCAGCACGTAGTAGCCGTGCACGCGATCCCGCTCCGGAACGTAGATCTCGATCCGGTAGCGGAAGCCGAACAGCCCCTCCGTCCGGCTCCGTTCCCACACCACGGGGTCGAAGGGGCTGAGCAGGGCACGGGCCTCGACCTTGCGGGGGAGGACAGCATCCCGGTGCAGATAGGCCTTCTTGGTCCAGCCGGCGACCGAGACCGGGATCAGCTCCCCGGACTCCACCAGCTCGGCAAGGGCCTGGGCGAAGCCGTCGACCGGCATCCGGTAGTAGTCGCGCAGGCACTTGGCGGACCCGACCCCGAGGGAGCGCGCGGCACGCGCGACCAGCTCGCGGCGAGCGTCGGCGGGCGCCGGGGTCGGGAGCCTCAGCACGTCGTCGGGGATGACCCGCTCGGGTACGTCGTACAGCCGCTCGAACTGCGCGTTCCGGCCGGCGACGGTGACCTCGCCGGCGTAGAAGAGGTACTCGAGCGCCTGCTTGGTCAGCGACCAGTTCCAGCCCCAGTCGTCACGGGTCCGGGGCAGGTCCAGCTCGATGTCGCGCGCGGTGACCGGCCCGCGGTCGCGGACCTCGCGCATAACCCAGTCGACGAGGTCGGGACGTTCCTCGGCCACCTGCCGCGGACCGCCCCACGCATGCGTGGCAGCCATCGCCATCCGGTGCTGCAGGTACGGCCACAGCTCGACCGGGACGAACGCAGCCTCGTGGGCCCAGTACTCGAAGAGCCGGCGCGGCCGGCGCGCCGCGGCCCGGTGCAGGAGCTCGGTGTCGTAGGCGCCCTGCCGGCTGAACAGCGGCATGTAGTGGGCCCGCTGCAGCACGTTGACCGAGTCGATCTGGAAGACGCCGGTCCGACCGATGACCCGGTCGAGGGTCCGCATGGTCACCGCGTCGTGTCGTCGGTCGGCGAAGCCCTGGGCCGCCAGCGCGACGCGCCGGGCCTGGCCCGGTTGGAGCTCCCTCACGAGATCTCGAGGATGTTCTCCCGGATGGCGTACCTGACGGCCTGCATCCGCGAGTGCAGCTGGAGCTTCTCCAAGATGTTGCGCACATGGTTCTTCACGGTGTTCTCACTGATGAACAGCTCCCGGGCGATCTCGCCGTTCTTCAGCCCGTCCGCGACGAGCTTGAGCACCTCGATCTCCCGGGTGGTCAGCCGGGGGCCGTGATCCGCCTCCGACTCACCCCGGGACATCGACTTGAACTGGCCGAGCAGCTTGGCGGTCATGCTCGGACTGATCAGGCTCTGCCCCTCTGACACCAGACGGATGGCGTGAGCCACCTCGCCGATGCTCGCGCTCTTGAGGAGGTAGCCGGAGGCGCCGCTCTTCAGCGAGTCGTACAGGTGGGACTCCTCGTCGCTCACCGTGAGCATGATGACGCGGGTGGACATCTCCGAGTCCGTGATGGTCCGGCAGAAGGAGATCCCGGACCCGTCGGTGAGCTCGACGTCGATCAGCACCACCTGCGGCGACAAGGCGGCGGTCTGCTCCATCGCCTCGTCCACTCCCCCGGCCTCGCCGACCACGTCGATGTCCGTCTCGGCGTCGAGCAGCATGGCGAGACCACGCCGGAACAGCTCCTGATCGTCGACGATCAGGACCCGTACGGGACCTCCTGGCTCGGACATGCCACCGATGATGGCACGAATTGGCTATCCGGTCGACGATTCACGTCGGCCTGTCGTCAGGTCAGCTCGAGCGCGATGACCCCGTAGTCGTACCCACGGCGGCGATAGACGACCGACGGGCGATCGCTCTCCTTGTCGACGAACAGGAAGAAGTCGTGCCCGACGAGCTCCATCTCGTACAGCGCCTGCTCCAGCGTCATCGGCGTGGTGCTGTGGATCTTCTCCCGTACGACAAGCGGCCCATCCCCCGTGACAGCCACCGGGCCGACCTTCCGCGTCTCGTCGACCGTCTCCTCGACTTCGATCCGCTCGTCGGTGAGCACCGTGCCGTCGCGCAGGGACTCCGGCGAGCGCCGACCCCGGTGGACCCGGCGCCGGTCACTGGCCCGTCGCATCTGGCCGGTCATCCGGTCCAGGGCAAGGTCCAGGGCCGTCATCTTGTCCTCGGCGGCCGCCTCCGCCCGGATCACCGGCCCCTTGGAGAAGGCGGTCAGCTCGACCTTCACTGCCTGGTCCTGCAGCCGCGGGTTGCGTTCCATGTCGATCTCGACCTCGACCCGGATCAGGCTGTGGTCGTGCTTCTCCAATCGGCTGAGCTTGTCCTCGACGTGCTGACGAAACGTGTCGGACACGTCGATGTGACGGCTCTTGACGACGATCTCCATGGTGCCCTCCTGGCAGCTCGTGGGGGTGGGCGATGACTCCCTCGACGAGGAAGCCCTGACGTGAGGGCCCCCGGGCGACGGGAGTCCTGGGGGGATGGAGTCCGTCCGGCCGACCTGGTCTTCGACCCCACAATCGCCTGCTGGAGCTTCCGCAGCTTCTCCGCCACTACCGGCCCTCTCCCCCCGTCCGGCCACGTCGGATGGCCACAGGGAGGCAGGTCTTACTTCTAAGCCGCACCGTGATCGCCCGGAAGGCACCTGCGGGGAGACCCCACGGCGACTCTCGGGCTTACGTGGGCCGCTTCGCCTGCGACTGGCATCGGCTAGGCGATCGACCGTCCGTTCCCAGACTGCCGACTCACCGCAACCACGGACCCGGACGGACTCCATGCAACGACGGTATCCCGCAGTCCGTTGAAGCGGTAGGGCGAGCGGGCCCTGCCGGGCGGGACTTCAGCGCCGGGCCCTCTGCTTATCGGGCGGCACGTCGACGGGTGGCGGCGACCACGCCGGCGCCCCGAGGTGTCACCCCCGACGCGACGAGGGTCTGCTGCGCCTCCCGGAGCGTGCTGCCCGTCGTGATGATGTCGTCGACCACCACCACCGGGCACCCGTGGAGCAGCCGGACGGCTGAGCCCACCGTGCCGAAACGTCCCTGCGCGTTGGTCGCCCGCTCGTCCCGGGTCAGCCCGCCCTGGTCCGCTGACCGGCCCCGGGGACGCAGCGCCGGCACGACGCGGGCGGGTCGTCCGGCGTTGCGAAGGGAGGCGGCTGCCGCGCGGGCGAGCACGAGCACCGGATCGAAGCCGCGCCGGCGCCGGGCCGCCGCGGTCGAGGGGACCGGCACGAGAGCCACCGCACTCCTCGGAGCACCGGCCAGCGAGGCCACCGCTCCCGCGAGCACGGCCCCCAGGGGCTCCGCGTGACCCAGACAGCCGCGCTCCTTGAAGTCGAGGAGGAGCGGTCGGAGCGGAGCCTCGTAAGGGCCTGCGGCCACGGGGGCGATCAGTCCGGGCGGCACCGGGTCGGGCCACGCCGGAAAGCCCGAGGCGGGCAGGTCGTTGCGACAGCCCCGGCACAGAGGCCGCCCGGGGCGGCCGCAGACGGCGCACCGGCTGCCGAACAGAAGGTCGTGGACGGCGTCTCGCACCCGCCGATCATGGCGAAAGGTGGCCTCCGTGCGGGGCACGCGAGTGCGGTCCTGTGGACGGACCTCAGCCGGCGGTCGTCGGGTAGTCCAGCTTGCCGTTGGTCACGACCCGGACCCACGTCCCGGGCGAGGGAGCCGTGAACAGCCGACCGTCGGCCTCGGCGTAGATCACCGGCGGATCGTTCGGGAGCGTGAACACCCGCGCGCCGGGCCGCGGCGCCGTCATCGTCGAGGCGCCGTCCGGCGAGCCGTCGAACTGGAGGAACGGGATGTCGGAGGTCCCGGACAGGAGCCGCACGGCGATCAGACGGGTCGAGGAGACGAAGGCGACCGACGTGTAGTCCGCACCCGGCTCGATCAGCCGGCCCGGAGTCAGCCCGAGCGGCGTCCCGTCGGCGCTGCGTCGAATCCGGAACGTGAGGATCCCGCCGTCGCCGGCGATGACCCACCGGGTGCCGTCGATGGACAGAGCGGTGTCCTGCGGTCGGAACTGACCGGGGAGCTTGATGGTGAACGTCACCGTGCGCCCCGCGGGGTCCACGACCTGGACCCGGGACGGCGAACCCTTGTCGTAGACCCAGAGGTCGTCGTACAGGTCGAAGTGCGGGGCTGCCAGGTCGGTTCCCTGGTAGATCACCTTGGCCTCGGAGTCGCCCTGGGTCGCGCCGTACAGGTCCTGGCCCGCGGCCACCGCGGCCCGCTGGCCGTTCAAGGAGACAGCCAGGGACCGGTCCCCCACGTCGACGGGGAATGCCGGGAAGGCGCTCGCGGTCTCGGGGGTGTCGGTCAGGGTCAGCACGGCCCCGCCGACCAGCCCGTAGACGTCGTTGGCGGAGCGGACCGAGTTGGCGTCGAACCCGTTCCAGGTGTTCACGCTGACCCCGTCGGCCATGCCGGGGTAGTCGACCGGCTGGCCATCGGCCGTCAGGCGCACCCGCGAGACGTTGGTGAGCTGGCCGAGCGTGGTGGCGACCTGAGCCACGGCGTGCTCCAGGTCCTGACCGGTCAACGACGACGCCGAGGTCAACGGCACGACCGCAACTCCGCTGGAGTCCACCGGGACCGACAGGTCGACCTGAGCTCCCCGCGGCAAGTAGGTGCGCTCCACCGAGGTCAGGTCCGCCGGAGGGCCGAGGAGGAGTGCGGACATCAGCCGTGTCGGTGCCTGGAGTCCCCACGGAAGGTAGACCGACTCGGGAACCATCACCTTCCCGGTGCGGTCGAAGAAGTACAGCGAGTAGCGCTGGAACCGTTGATCGAAGTGACTTCGCGGGATCATCAGGGCGTTGGGCGGGGAGGAGATCCGCCACTGCCCTCCCACCTGCTCGAGGTGGAGAACCACCGTGTCGCTGGGGGCCGGACCCATCCACCGCCCCTGCTTGTCGAGAACGATCGGGTTGTCCAGCGAGATCTGGGCCTTGGACCCATTGACCACCGTGCGGCTGTCGTCGAAGACGAGCGTCTCGGAGTCGGGGGCCCAGGCCGTTGCGGAGTCCGTGGTGAGGTACTCGCGGGCGACGAAGCTGTTGACCGGGGTGGCCAGCTGGGCGGTCATGAAGCCCTGCACGATCTCGGCGGGAGTCGCGCCGGGACGAGGCCCCGCCGGCGTGAAGTCGAACGGTGCCGCCTGGGACTGCTGCTGCGGCTGGTCCAGGGTCTCGATCGGACCGCTGGTGGGGATGCTGGCGCAGCCGGCCAGCAGCGCGAGCAGGCTCGTGCTGACGACCCGGAGAGGAATCCTGCGACGCCCGCTCATGGCACGTCCGCCAATGCTCCGGCATCGGCGTCCCGGGGCTCGAGGGGCAGGGGCACCGAGGTGATCGGGTCACCCGCCCGTCGCGGGAGGGTCAACACGAACTGTGCGCCCTTGGCCGGGCTGCCCCAGGCCTGGAGCGTCCCACCGTGGAGCACCGCGTCCTCCCGGGAGATGGGCAGTCCCAGACCCGTGCCCCCGGTGAGCCGGGTGCGGGACGGGTCGGCCCGCCAGAAGCGGTTGAACACCTTGATCTCGTCGCCCGGCGCCAGCCCGACGCCGTAGTCGCGGACCGCGACCGCGGTGGCGTCCTCGGAGGACCTCACCCTGATGACGACCTCGGGAGAGTCCGAGTAGTCGATCGCATTCGTGACCAGGTTCAGCACGATCCGCTCGACACGGCGCCGGTCCACCTGGGCCACGCACGGCGACTGCGGGGCGATGATCCGGGTGTTGACGTTGCGCTGAGCGGCCAGCGGCGCCAGGGACTCGACGACCCGCCGCACGACGTCGGTGATGTTGACATCCTCGAGGTCCAGCGAGGCGGCCCCCGCGTCGAACCGGCTGATCTCCAGCAGGTCGGCGAGGAGGGCCTCGAAGCGGTCCAGCTCCTTCTGCAGCAGCTCGGCCGCGCGAGCGGTCGCGGGGTCGAAGCGGTCGCGTGCGTCGTGCAGGACGTCGCCGGCCATCCGGACCGTGGTCAGCGGGGTCCGCAGCTCGTGAGACACGTCGGCCACGAACCGACGTTGGGTGGCAGACATCTCCTCCAGCTGCCGGATCTGCCGCTGCAGGTTCGCCGCCATCGCATTGAACGACAGGCCAGCCGCGCGATGTCGTCGTCGCCGCGCACGTGCATGCGCTCCTCGAGCCGGCCGGCCGAGAGCCGCTCCGCGACCCGGCGGGCCAGCCGGACAGGGCTGACGACCTGACGAGTCACCAGCCAGGTGACGCCCGCGATCAGGGGAAGGAGCAGCGTCCCGCTGGTGATCAGCGAGCTGCGTACCAGGTCGATCGTCGCCTGCTCGTGGTTCAACGGGAAGACGAAGTAGAGGGTGTAGGTCGCGTCGGTGGACTGCAGGTGGAGCAACGACCCCGCCACCAGGACCGGTACGCCGTTGAGGTCCGAGGAGTCGTCGTAGACGGCCCGGGAGTAGGTCCAGGCGACCCCGGGGGCGCTCGGGCCCTGCAGCGTGGTGATCAGGCCCGGGGGCACCGTCTGGATGTCCAGCCCCGGCGACTTGCGGATCTCCGCGGCGCCCACGGACCCTGCCACCGACGGCCCGGTGAGCAGGACGTCGTATCCCTGCACGGACCCTCGTTGGACCACGGTGGACACCAGCTGGGATAGCTGGGAGTTGGCGTCGATGTGCGTCCCCGCCGCGGCCGACAGGCGTGCCTGGGCGTCCGAGGTCTCGCTGACCACCAGATCGACAGACGACTTCACCTTGGCCTCGACGATGCCGTCGGCGATCTGCTTCATCAGCGTGTATCCGATGACGGACGAGACGATGGCGGTCAGGACGAGCACACTGACCACCACCCGCGCCTGGATCGAGCGGCGCCAGAAGGTGGCCGCGTGCCCCAGCGATCTTCCGACCCTCATCAGCCGCTAGCTCGTTCCGGCGCGGTAGCCCACACCCCGAACAGTCAGCACGATCTCCGGGTTCTCCGGATCCTTCTCGATCTTCGACCGCAGCCGCTGGACGTGCACGTTGACCAGGCGGGTGTCGGCAGCGTGACGGTAGCCCCACACCTGCTCCAGCAGCACCTCCCGGGTGAAGACCTGCCACGGCTTGCGCGCCAGGCACGCGAGCAGGTCGAACTCCAGCGGCGTCAGCGAGATGGGCTGGCCACCCCGACGGACGGAGTGACCGGCCACGTCGATCACCAGGTCCGCGATCGAGATCTCCTCGTTCTCGCCCACGTCGTGGCGGCGCACCCGGGCACGCACCCGGGCGACGAGCTCCTTCGGCTTGAAGGGCTTCACGATGTAGTCGTCGGCCCCGGACTCCAGGCCGAGGACGACATCCACGGTGTCGCTCTTGGCTGTCAGCATGACGATGGGCACGCCGGACTCCAGGCGGATGTCACGACAGACGTCGATGCCGTCCCGACCGGGCAGCATCAGGTCGAGCAGGACGAGGTCGGGGCGGAAGTCCCTGAACTGGTCCAGGGCCTTGTCCCCCGAGGCGCACACCGACGTCTCGAACCCCTCGTTGCCGAGGACGATCGTCAGCATCTCCGACAGGGCGGGGTCGTCGTCGACGACGAGGACCCGCCCCTTGCCCGCAACGTCCATGGCAGCTCTCAGTAGCGGTAGTGATCAGGCTTGTACGGTCCTTCGACGGGCACGCCGAGGTAGTCGGCCTGTGCCGGGCTCAGCTCGGTCAGCTCCGCTCCCAACGACGCCAGGTGCAGGCGGGCCACCTCCTCGTCCAGGTGCTTGGGCAGCGTGTAGACGCCGATCGGATAGGCCTCGCCCCTGGTGAACAGCTCGATCTGTGCCAGCACCTGGTTGGTGAAGGAGTTCGACATGACGAACGACGGGTGGCCGGTGGCGTTGCCGAGGTTCATCAGGCGGCCCTCCGAGAGCACGATGATCGACCTGCCGCCCGGGAAGGTCCACAGGTCGACCTGTGGCTTGACGTTCTTGCGCACGATGCCGGGGTAGGACTCGAGCCCGGCCATGTCGATCTCGTTGTCGAAGTGGCCGATGTTGCCGACGATCGCCTGGTGCTTCATCCGGCTCATCTGGTCGACGCTGATGACGTCCCGGTTGCCCGTGGCAGTGATGACGATGTCGGCCACCGGCAGGACGCTCTCCAAGGTGGCGACCTGGAAGCCGTCCATGGCCGCCTGGAGCGCGCAGATCGGGTCGATCTCGGTGACGATGACCCGCGCGCCCTGACCCTGCAGCGACTCGGCGCAGCCCTTGCCGACGTCGCCATAGCCGCAGACGACCGCGACCTTGCCGCCGATGAGCACGTCGGTCGCCCGGTTGATGCCGTCGATGAGCGAGTGGCGGCAGCCGTACTTGTTGTCGAACTTGCTCTTGGTGACGGAGTCGTTGACGTTGATGCCGGGGAAGAGCAGCGAGCCCTCGCGCAGCATGTCGTAAAGGCGGTGCACGCCGGTGGTCGTCTCCTCGGTGACTCCCTTGATCTCGTTCGCGACCTGGGTCCAGCGGTTCGGGTCGGCGGCGAGCGACTCGTTGAGGACCCTGAAGATGACCCGCTGCTCGGCGCTGGTGGCGGACTCGATGTCCGGCGCCTTGCCCTCCTTCTCCGCCGCGACGCCGAGGTGGACGAGAAGCGTGGCGTCCCCGCCGTCGTCGAGGATCATGTTGGCGAACGTGCCGTCCGGCCACTGCAGGATCTGCTGGGTGCACCACCAGTACTCGTCGAGCGTCTCGCCCTTCCAGGCGAAGACGGGGACGCCGGCGGGCTTCTCGACGGTGCCGGTCGGCCCGACCGCGACCGCTGCGGCGGCGTGGTCCTGGGTCGAGAAGATGTTGCACGAGGCCCAGCGGACGTCGGCGCCGAGCGCCACCAGGGTCTCGATCAGCACCGCGGTCTGGATGGTCATGTGGAGGGATCCCGCGATCCGGGCACCGGCCAGCGGCTGGTCGGCCGCGTAGCGCTCACGCATCGCCATCAGCCCGGGCATCTCGTGCTGGGCCAGCTCGATCTCCGTGCGCCCGAAGGCGGCGAGTCCGAGGTCGGCAACCTTGAAGTCCATCGTCATCCCATCGTTCGAGTGGTGCAACTGTCCGGCGAGCACTCAGATTACGCCAGAGCTCCTGAGCTAGGGCTGCCTCGGAGCGGTCCCCAGGGGGCGGCAGAGCGGGCGCAGACGCGCCGAGGCGTCTGATGTCCGGCTCCAGGTAGATCAAGCGTCGCGGTGGGCACCGCGGTCCGGAGCCGGACCTCGACCTCGTCGATCAGGGTTGCGATCTGCTGCCCGGTGGCGTCTCCTGCGACGCCGATCTTGGCCGCGACCAGGATCTCGTCGGGGCCGAGGTGCAGCGTGCGCAGATGGATCAGGCCGTCGACACCCGGGTGGCCGAGGATGGCGGCCGAGATCAGCCCTTGACTCTCCGGTGAGGCCGCCTCCCCGAGCAGCAGGCTGCTCATCTCGATGCCCAGCACGATTGCGACCAGGACCAGCAGGATGCCGATCCCGGCGGTCGCTGCCACGTCGGCGTACCCGTTGCCGGTGACCAGGGTGATGGAGACGCCCGCAAGCGCCAGGACGAGCCCGATCAGCGCCGCGAAGTCCTCGAGCAGAATCACCGGGAGCTCCGGAGACTTCGCCCTGCGGATGAACGTCGACCAGGACGCCGACCCCCGCAGAGGCTGTGACTCCCGGACCGCGGTCCGCAGGGACAGGCCTTCCATCACCAGTCCGCCCACCAGGACCACGAGCGGCACCCATCCCCAGCCACTGTCGATCAGCCCGTTGGGGTGGCCCGCCCTCACCTCGTGCAGCTTGTGGTAGGCCTCGTAGAGCGCGAAGAGGCCGCCGAGGGAGAAGAGGATCACCGAGACGAGAAAGCCGTACAGGTAGCGGGCCCGGCCGAAGCCGAACTGGTGCTCCTCGGTCGCCAAGGCCCGGGAGCGGCGACCACCGACCAGCAGGAGGATCTGGTTGCCCGAGTCAGCCACCGAGTGGATCGACTCGGCGAGGAGCGACGAGGCTCCGGTGAGCAGGAACGCCAGGAACTTCAGGACGGCGATGCCGGCATTGGCCAGCCAGCGCGGCAATGACCGCCTTGGTGCCGCCCTCGGTCGCCATGGCAGCAGCCTACGGGGATCAGCGGCTCAGCCCGAGTCCCAGGTAGGCCGCGACATAGCTGCCCGTGGCGAGCAGTGCGGCGTACTTCGCGACGTCGTCGGACTCCTCGGAGGTGATCGACCTCGAGCCGGACCCCCGCGGCCTCGGCTGCCTCCGTCGAGCCTGCCGCGGCTGTCGCGCACGGCCGCCTCGGCCGAGCCATCGTCGAAGATCACCAGCACCGGAGGTCGTTCGGCCGGGCCCGTCGTCGGCGAACGGGTCGGCGAACACGTCCCGCTCGGGAGCCGAACGGATCAGCGGTAGCAGGTGCTCGGCGTCCGCCGCGATCGCGGCACGGCCAGCTCGACCTGCGGATCGCCTCGGCCACCCGTCGGGCCGCCCGGGCCGCCAGCGCGGTTCCTCCCCACAGCAGCGGGCTGCCCTCGGCGAGTGCGATCGCCAGGGTCTTCGCCGGGTTCACCGCCAGATCGCGCTGAGGGCGAGCACGAGACCGCGACGTCGTCGAGCGCGGCTGCAACGGACTCGGCGCTGGTCTCCGGCCCGAGGCCGACCCGGGCGAGGAACAGCAGCATGATCACCGCGGTGGCCAGCTGGTCTCCACTGTCGGCGGGGAGCAGCTACGGCGTCGCGTCCCACCGCGTGCTCGGCCACCAAGCGAGCGACGTGGGCACGCCACCACGACCCGGCACCCTCGGCGGACCGCCTCGGCCACGGCCGAAGCCGTGCCCGACGTCCGAGCCGACGGGCGCGAGCACCAGCACCAGGTCGAGGGCACCGGCCCACCCGGGAAGGCTCGGGTTGGGCCAGGCGACGAAGGGAACCGGGCACCAGGGCTCGAGCACCGCACGCAGCAGACGGGAGTCCGGGCCCGCGGCCACGATCGCCCGCGGGGGCGGATCGCCGACCCCGGAGGAGATGGCAGCCTCGGTCGCCTCGGCTGCCTCCGCCGCCTGCCGGCGCACCCGCGCACCGGCCTCTGCGATCGAGCGCAGGACCGGGTCGATGCGGTCCAGGGCGAGCGGGTCGTCGAGCACCGAGTCGTCGAAGAAGTCCCCCATGCGCGCTGGATCCGGCTCACTCGCCGCGGCGGGCTTCGTCCACCAGCAGTGCGGGGATGCCGTCGACAGTCGAGTAGATCAGCCCGCAGGAGACGCAGCGGAGCTCCTCCTCGGCTTCGCGGACCTCGAGCGCGCCCTTGCAGTCGGGGCAGACGATCACCTCGAGGAGAACCGGATCGATCTTCACGCTTCACTCCTGATCAGTCGGAGGACCCGGTCGCGCAGTGCGATCAGGGCCGTTTCGTCGGCGGCCTCGGCGTTGAGGCGGAGCAGGGGCTCGGTGTTGGAGGCCCGGACGTTGAACCACCAGTCGTCATGGGTGACCGTCAGACCGTCGAGCTCGTCGAGGGTGACACCGGGCTCGTCGCGGAAGGCGGCGCGGATGCGCTCCAGCACCGCCTGCTGATCGGGGACGCGGGTGTTGATCTCCCCGGACGCCGCGTAGCGGGAGTAGCGCGACAGCAGGTAGCTCAGCGGCTCGTCACGCCTCCGCGAGCGCGGCCAGCACGTACAGCGCGGCCAGCATGCCCGAGTCGGCGCGCCAGAAGTCGCGGAAGTAGAAGTGACCGCTGTGCTCGCCGCCGAAGACCGCACCGGTCTCGGCCATCGTCGCCTTGATGAACGAGTGGCCGACGCGCGTGCGGACCGGAATGCCCCCGGACTCGGCGATGATCTCGGGCACGCCGCGGCTGGTGATCAGGTTGTGGATGACCCTGGCGCCCGGCTCCTTGGCCAGCTCGCGGCTCGGCGATCAGCGCGGTCAGGACGCTCGGCGACACGGGGGATCCCGTCTCGTCGACCACGAAGCACCGGTCCGCGTCGCCGTCGAAGGCCAGCCCGATGTCGGCACCGGTGCGGATCACCTCGGCAGACAGGTCGCGGAGGTTCTCGGGCTCGATCGGGTTCGCCTCGTGGTTCGGGAAGGTCCCGTCGAGCTCGAAGAAGAGCGGCACGACCTCGAGGTCCAGCTTGTCCAGGACCGCCGGCGACGTATGGCCGGCCATCCCGTTGCCCGCGTCGACGACGACCTTCAGTGCCTTCGCCCGCACCGGCGACAGACCGATGAGGTGGTCGGCGTAGTCGGCCAGCACGTCGGTCGTCCTCGATCGACCCGAACTGCTCCGCGGTGAAGGTCTCGCCGGCTCTCCACCAGGTCACGGATCTGGCGCAGCCCGGACTCCAGGCCCGACGGGCTGGGCGAGGCTGCGGCACAGCTTGATGCCGTTGTACTGGGCCGGGTTGTGGCTGGCGGTGAACATCGCGCCGGGACACTCCAGGTGCCCGGAGGCGAAGTAGAGCTCGTCGGTGGAGGCCAGCCCGATGAGGGTGACGTCCGCCCCGGCCCGCGACGCGCCCTCCGCGAACGCGTCCGCGAGAGCCGGGCTCGAGGGTCTCATGTCGTAGCCGACCACGACCCGGTCTGCACCCACGACCTGCACGAAGGCGTTGCCGGTCGCCCGGGCGAGATGCTCATCGATCTGGTCGGGGACGGTGCCCCTCACGTCGTACGCCTTGAAGACACCGTCGAGGTTGGCCGACGACAAGGTCCCCGTGTTCTCCATGCCCCGAACCCTACTCGGAACCCTTCTCGGGGACGCTGCCTGCGAGGGCGGCGTCCGGGCCCGAGCCGCGGTCGGAGTCGGACGTCAGGTCAGTACCAGGGCTGCGAGGGATCGATCTGGTCGACCCACGCCGCCGAACCGCCACCGACATGGACCGCGTCGGCGAACCCCGCCCCCTTGACGATCGCCAGGCACTCCGCGGAGCGTGCGCCCACCTTGCAGTGAAGGACCACCTGCTTGTCCTGGGGGAGCTGCTCGATGGCCGAGCCGTTCAGGAACTGGTCCTTGGGGATCAGCACCGACCCCGGAATGCGGTTGATCTCGTACTCCATCGGCTCACGCACGTCGATCAGCACGAAGTCCCGCTCGCCGTTCTCCCGCTCCTTGAGCCACTGCTCCAGGGTCCCGACCGTGATCGTCGAGTCGGCGACCGCCTCGGCGGCCTCCTCGCTGATCGCCCCGCAGAACGTGTCGTAGTCGATCAGCTCGGTGATCGTCGGGTTCTCCCCGCAGATGGCGCAGTTGGGGTCCTTGCGGATCGGCAGCTTGCGGTACTCCATCTCGAGGCCGTCGTAGATCATCAGCCTGCCGAGCAGCGGCTCGCCCATCCCGGTGAGCAGCTTGATCGCCTCGGTGACCTGGATCGAGCCGATCGAGGCGCACAGCACACCGAGGACACCGCCCTCGGCGCAGGAGGGCACCATGCCGGGCGGAGGCGGCTCAGGGTAGAGGCAGCGGTAGCAGGGGCCGTGCTCGGCCCAGAACACCGAAGCCTGGCCGTCGAACCGATAGATCGACCCCCACACGTACGGCTTCTTCAGCAGAACCGCGGCGTCATTGACCATGTACCGGGTAGCGAAGTTGTCGGTGCCGTCGACGATCAGGTCGTAGCCGGCGAAGATCTCCATGACGTTGTCGTTGTCGAGCCGCTCGTTGTGCACGATCACGTCGACCAGCGGGTTCACCTCGGCGATGGACTCCTGGGCGGAGATCGCCTTCGGACGGCCGATATCGCTCTGGCCGTGGATGATCTGGCGCTGCAGATTCGACTCGTCGACCTCGTCGAACTCGGCGATGCCGATGGTTCCCACACCGGCCGCCGCCAGATACAGCAGCGCCGGACTACCGAGGCCGCCCGCACCGATGACCAGGACCTTGGCGTTCTTGAGCCGCTTCTGACCCGTCATACCCACGTCAGGGATGATCAGGTGTCGGCTGTAGCGCCGGACCTCGTCACGGGTGAGCTCAGCGGCCGGCTCGACCAGCGGCGGGAGCGACACGGTTCCTCCTCGAGGGATGGTTGGAAAGGGGCGACTGACTGGACAACCACCGAGTCAGCCCCCATGTTCCCCCGCCGCCGCATCGCGGCCGCCTGGTCCCATCATCTGGACCGGCAGGAACCGCGATCACCACGGCGTTGCTGAGGTACTCCGTGCCGTTCCAGTCATCGCAGGTGACCAGGACCAGCCTGCCCGGAACGGTCTGACTGAACACCGTGCCCGCGGACCGGGCCAGGCTCGCCTTCCGGAAGATGCGGACCATGATCACGCGATACGGAATGCCTCCCTGGGTGGTCGTGCACGTTGACCTTCGCTCCGAGCTTGATGGTGTCGAGGTTGTTCATCGGCGCCGGGCCGTTGTGCACGGTGTGCCCGGTGATCAGCGCGCTCCCGACGGCCGCGCCGGCATCGGCGCCGTCATTCCACCATCCCCAGACGTACGGGTCGTTCGGGGGCTCGAGCGTGCCGGCCGCCGCCGCGATCGGGATCACCGGCGCGGTGACCCCGAGGGAGGGGATGGACACGCGAACCGGCCGGCCGGCTGACGGGTCGCGGACCTTGTGAGCCTCCAGCGGATTGATGATGGTGACCGGAGCCTGGACGAACTTCGGCAGCGCCGGCGACCACGACCGCCGGCGCCCGGCGATGACACCGACCCGCTGGGGACGGATCGCCCGTCAGCGGCCACGACCGGTCCTGGCCGGGGCGGGGCGGCCGCCGACGCCACCAGCGGCGCCACGGCGATCGCGCCCACCAGCGCACTCGCGGCCAAGCCCATCACGCGACTCATGAGTCCATTCTCCGCTGCCCTCGGAACCGCAACAACCGAACCGACGAGTCGAGGCCCGCCGGAATCCCGGCGGGCCTCGACCGTGCTATGCCCTACGCGTCAGGCTCAGGCCTGGCGCGTGCCCCGCTGGCGTCCGCCGAGCAGGATGCTGGCGGCTGCGAAGAGCATCACCAGGCCGGCGACCACCAGACCGGTCCCGCTGGAGCCCGACTGGCTCGGCGCGATCGACAGGCCGGCGTTGACGTCGGTCGGCAGGGCCTTCGGAGTCTTGGTGACCTCGGTCGGCAGGGCGCTGCTCGACGAGCTCGACGAGCTGCTCGACTCACTGGACGAGCTGCTGCTCGACGACGAGCTGGACGAGCTGCTGCTGGAGCTGCTCGACTCACTGGACGAGCTGCTGCTGGAGCTGCTCGACGACGAGCTGGACGACTCGCTGGACGAGCTGCTGCTCGACGACGAGCTCGACGAGCTGCTGCTGGAGCTGCTCGACGACGAGCTGGCGAGCTGCTGCTGGAGCTGCTCGACTCACTGGACGAGCTGCTGCTCGACGACGAGCTGGACGAGCTGCTGCTGGAGCTCGCTCGACGACGAGCTGGACGAGCTGCTTGAGGAGGACTCCTCCCCGTGGCAGAAGATGATGTGCGAGATCCCCTTGTCACCGTCTCGGCCACCCGGGTCGTAGATCCCGTTCCCGTTGGTGTCGGCCCACACGGTCTGACCAGCCGTGGGCGGCTCGCCGAAGATCGTGTTCGTGTTCGGGTCGACGTTCTGGCTTCCAGCCTTCACGATGACCTTGGTGTACGTCCCTTGCGGCAGGACAGTACGAACTGCCACCCGGGTCGTCGATCTTGGTGCAGTCGGAGCCCCAGTAGCTCGCGTGGTTGGCGTCCGAGGAGAACGACGCATGGCCGGTGACCGTGGCGTACACGGGCGCAGGTGGCGCGACGGCGACCACGGCCACAGCGTTCGCGGACGAGGCACTCGCACCCACCAACATGCCGGCGATCAGGGCTACCAGGCCCGAGGACGCGAGAACGGCGGCAATGGACCGCCGGATCCGATCCCCCTTGCGCGTTCCGAAGATGCGCAAAGTCATTGAAATCCACCCCATTCCGGGTGGAGCCTCATGGCGTCACCGCGACGCCCGCACGACTGCATAGCAGCAGTCATGCCTGAGTCAGCGGCTCGAACCCCCCACAGGTCCCCACCCACTAGATTTGCATGGCCGACCCCTCGGCCATCGCAAGTCACGCTAGCACGATGTCCGATATGCACGAAAGTCCGCATTCCGCCCGAGAAGGTAAAGAAATCGCGTGCTCGGGCACCCCGATCAGCGTTCCAGGCCGGGCCCACGACAGGCACGCTCTCCCGGTCCGGAACCGGTGGGAGCGCGCCCCTCGTGGTGTGGGCCGGGCTCAGGCCCGGTGCCTGCCCCGTTGACGTCCCACCACGAGGCTCATCGCGGCGAACACCATCACCAGGCCGGCGACGATCAGGCCGGTCCCGCTGGAGCCCGACGAGGTCGGAGCGATCGACAGACCGGCGTTGACGTGGGTCGGCAGGACCCTCGGGGTCTTGGTGACCTCGGTCGGCAGGACGCTGCTCGACGACGAGCTGGACGACTCGCTGGACGACGACGAGCTCGGCGAGCTGCTGCTGGAGCTGCTCGACTCACTGGACGAGCTGCTGCTCGACGACGAGCTGGACGAGCTGCTGCTGGAGCTGCTCGACTCACTGGACGAGCTGCTGCTCGACGACGAGCTGGACGAGCTGCTGCTGGAGCTGCTCGACGACGAGCTGGACGAGCTGCTTGAGGAGGACTCCTCCCCGTGGCAGAAGATGATGTGCGAGATCCCCTTGTCACCGTCTCGGCCACCCGGGTCGTAGACCCGTCCCGTTGATGTCGGCCCACACGGTCGACCAGCCGTGGGCGGCTCACCGAAGATCGTGTTCGTGTTCGCGGTCGACGTTCTGGCTTCCAGCCTTCACGATGACCTTGCGTGTACGTCCCGTGCGGCAGGACAGTAGCGAATGCCGACCCGGGTCGTCCGGATCTTGGTGCAGATCGGACGCCCCGTAGCTCGCGTGGTTGGCCGTCCGAGGAGAACGACGCATGGCCGGTGACCGTGGCGTACACGGGCGCAGGTGGCGCGACGGCAACCACGGCCACAGCGTTCGCGGACGAGGCACTCGCGCTGACGAGCATGCCGGCCGTCAGGGCAAGCAAGCCCGTCGACGCCAAAACAGCAGGCGACAGTCCGCCGGATCCGATCCCCCTTGCGCGTTCCGAAGATGCGCAGAGTCACTGGAATCCACCCCAATCCGGGTGAAGCCCCATGGCGGCCCCGGGCGCTTCCGGGCTGCACAGACCGCCCGGATGCGTCAGCGACTCGAACCCCCCACAGGTCCCTACCCACTCGTTCACGGCCGACCCCTCGGCCATTGCGGTCACGCTAGCACGTTGCCCGCGGCGCAAGAAGGGTTGACGATCGGCCTTCCTCGGGAGGCACGCAGGGGTCCTTCGCGGCCGCCACAGCCGGCTTCTCGCCACCCATCGAAGCGTCCGGGCCGCGATGCGCAGGAGTCCCTGGCCGATCCATGGCACCTACGCGTGGCGGGGCCCGCCGACACGGCCGGCGGGCCCCGCTTCCGGCGCCGGAAGACCCGGCTCGAGATCATGCCCTCCGCGTGCCCCGCTGACGGCCGCCGAGCAGGATGCTCACCGCGGCGAAGACCATCACCGCGCCGGCCACGATCAACCCGGTGCCGCTGGATCCCGACGTGTCGGACGCCGACAGACCGGCGCTGACGTGGGTCGGCAGAACCACCGGCGTCTTCGTGACGCTGCTCGGCAGCACGCTGCTCGAGGAACTCGACGAGCTCGACTGACTCGACTCGCTCGAGGAACTCGACGAGCTCGACTCACTTGACGAGCTCGAGGAGCTGGGCTCACTTGACGAGCTCGAGGAGCTGGACTCTCCGCACGGCCCCACCCAGAAGACCTTGTACTTCATGTCCGATCCCTGACTGAGAGTCGTCGCGACGGAGATCTTCACGTGGTAGCCCTGCACCGGGTGCGGAGCGCCCGTGAAGGCGAGCGTGTACGCCTCGCTGTGGACGAGTTGGCTGGCAGGACCGGACGTGATCACGGTGGTCCACGACGGGGTCAGGTCACCCGTTGCCACCGTGAGCGTGCGGCTCTGCGGACCGGTGGGCGGCTGCAACTCGAAGGTCACCACGGAGCCGACCGTCGGGAACCGCCGCGTAGTTGTACCACTCGACGGTGAAGCTGCACCCGACATGAGGCTCGTTGTTGGGCACCCCGTCGAGGGGCTGCCCTCGATCTTGACGAAACCGTCGTTGCCCGGAGAGTCGCCTGCAGGAGCGGCGCCTGCGGAGCTCAGGATCCCCAGCAGGGACCCGGTCACCAGTGCCGCCACCCCCGCCGCAGCGACAAGCGCGGCAACCGCGTGCCGGATCCGTTCACCCCGGTGTCCATGGACGAAGATGCGCGAAGCCATTGATCCCACCCCATTCCGGGTGGAGCCCTGCGGGCAACTCCACGGCCGGACAGGGCACTCCGGACTCGAATTCTCCGGTGCAGCCCTGCACCCCCCGGTGGCCCGTTCCCCTCCCTGGGGCCCCCACCCAATCGGTTGGTGGCCGACCCCTCGGCCATCACCCTCACCGTACTGAGATGTCCGGTATGTCGGTAAGTTCCGAACGTCCCAATTCGGTACGCAGGACCCGGGACTACCCGGCGGTAGGATCGCGCCACCTCACCGCGGGTACGGGAGTCCGACGGCAGCGGGGCGAGAGAAGGGAACGGCGAGGATGCAGCACGACGAGCAGGGGCGGCAACGAGGAACACGCCTTCCCCGCCAGGCACGCCGGGCGCAACTGCTCGCCTCCGCGCTCGAGGTGTTCGTCGCCCAGGGGTACCACGCCGCCGCCATGGACGACATCGCCGACCGGGCCGGCGTCTCCAAGCCGGTTCTCTACCAGCACTTCCCGGGCAAGCTCGACCTGTATCTGGCGCTGCTGGAGCAGGCGGTCGACACGGTCACCTCCGCGATCCACGAGGCTCTCGCCTCCACCCACGACAACAAGCTGCGGGTGCAGGCGACCATGCACGTCTTCTTCGACTACGTGGCCGCCCCGGATGGCGCGTTCCGTCTGGTGTTCGAGTCGGACCTGACCAGCGAGCCCCAGGTGCGCGCCCAGGTGGACCGGGTCACCGACGTGTGCGCCGACGAGATCGCCAAGGTCATCCGCGAGGACACGAACCTGGGCGAGGCCGAGTCCCGCATCGTCGCGGTCTCGCTGGTGGGCATGGCGCAGGTGAGCGCACGAGTCTGGTTGGCCGAGGGACGGCCGATCCCCCAGGAGGATGCCGCTAGGCTCGTGGCGAGCCTCGCCTGGCGAGGCATCCGGGGTTTCCCGCTGGAACAAGCCTGAGCAATCGGAGGGGCCGTGGAGGTCAAGATCGGGATGCAGAACGTCTCCCGAGAGATCGTCGTCGACGTCGAGATGGCCGGCGACGACGTGGAGCAGGCCGTCATCGCGGCGCTGACGTCCGGGCCTACCCTGACGCTCGTCGACGCCAAAGGACGCAAGGTCCTGGTCGCCAGCGACAAGGTCGCCTACGTGGAGATCGGCTCGCCGACCGCGGGACAGGTCGGCTTCCGCTCCTGACCCGGGGGCTCCGGGCGCGGGCGGATCAGGAGGCCAGACCCATCCGCTCCATGCGGCGGATGTGGTTCTCGGTCAGCCGGGTGAAGAGCCGACCGATCGCGGCGAGATCCAGCCCGGGCACCTCGACACCCCCCGCCAGCAGCGCGGCCAGTGTGTCCCGCTCCGCTGCGACGCGCTGCGCCTGGGACAGCGCCTCCCCCATCAGCCGACGGGCCCAGAGTGCGAGCCTGCCTCCGATCCTCGGATCGGCCGCGATGGCCCGTACCACCCGGTCCACGGCGAAGTCCGCCTGACCGCCGTCGGCCATGCTCTCGATGATCAGGGTGCGGCTCTCATTGTCGAGGAACGCCGCGATCTCCCGGTTGAAGTCCGCCGCGAGACCGTCGCCGACGTAGGCCTTGACGAGGCCCTCCAGCCAGTCCGACGGGGCGGTGCGGGCGTGGAAGTCCTCGAAGGCCCGCACGAACGGGAGCATCGACTCGATCGGATCGACCTCCAGCTCGACAAGCCGGTCGGCCAGCCGTCGGTAGTGCCCGAACTCGTTGGCCGCCATGCCGGCCAGCTCGGCCCGGTCCAGCAGCGTCGGGGCGAGCTTCGCGTCCTCGGCCAGCCGTTCGAAGGCCGAGAGCTCGCCATAGGCAATCAGCGCGAGAAGGTCGATGACGGCGGCGCGGTACTCCGGATCGGCGAACGGGCCCGTGACCGGATCGTCCGCCGGGTCGGTGTCCGGCACGTCCGCAGCGCCGGACACGGGCGAGGAGTCGGTCATATCGGCAGCCTACCGATAGACTGCTTCCCACCAGGGCCCGACGGCGCCTCGCGCCGCGGAGGGCTCCCCGGTGTTCGCCCCAGGATTCATCCCCCGGGATCATCACCGGGGATCCAGCCGATGTTCAGCGCCGACTCTTCCGGCGGCTCGGGCCGAAGCTCCACAGAGACAGGCAAGATCCTGACCACGTTCCGAGAGCTCGGGGTGCTCCCCGAGATCGCCGATGCGCTCGAAGCCGTCGGCATCGTCAACCCCTTCCCGATCCAGGAGATGGCGCTTCCCGTCGCGCTCCTGGGCACCGACCTGATCGGCCAGGCCCGCACGGGCACCGGCAAGACCCTCGCCTTCGGCGTCCCGCTGCTGCAGCGCACCCTGTCGCCGCGTGACCCCGACTTCGAGGACCTCGCGGCACCCGGCAAGCCGCAAGCCCTGGTCGTGGCGCCCACACGCGAGCTGGCGCTGCAGGTGACCGGAGACCTCGTGCTGGCCAGCAAGGAGAGGGGCAACCGGATCCTCACCGTGTACGGCGGTGTGCCCTACGAGGGACAGCTCGAGGCCCTCGCCACCGGCGTGGAGGTCGTCGTCGGCACACCGGGCCGCCTCATCGACCTGATGAACCGCCGCTCCCTCGACCTCACCCACGTGAAGGTGCTCGTCCTGGACGAGGCCGACGAGATGCTCGACCTGGGCTTCCTGCCCGACGTCGAGAAGCTGCTCGCGAAGACGCCCGAGATGCGCCAGACGATGCTCTTCTCTGCGACCATGCCGGCCGCGATCGTCTCCCTCGCACGCACCCACATGCGTCATCCGGTGAACATCCGCGCGGAGTCCCACGAGGACCAGCAGACCGTCCCGGCGACGGCGCAGTTCATCTACCAGGTCCACGACCTCGACAAGGAGGAGATGATCGGCCGGCTGCTGCAGGCCGAGGACTCCGGGCGCACCATCGTCTTCACCCGCACCAAGCGACAGGCGCAGCGGGTTGCCGACGAGCTCGTCGACCGTGGCTTCCCCGCCAGCCCGCTGCACGGCGACATGGCCCAGACGGCACGGGAGAAGGCCCTGAAGCGATTCCGGGAGGGCGCCGTGCGCGTCCTGGTCGCCACCGATGTCGCGGCTCGCGGCATCGACGTGGCCGACGTCACCCACGTGGTCAACTACAGCTGCCCCGAGGACGACTCGACCTACGTCCACCGGATCGGCCGGACCGGGCGAGCCGGAGCCACCGGGATCGCGATCACGTTCGTCGACTGGCCGGACGTCACGCGGTGGAAGGTGATCAACAAGACCCTCGGCCTGCCGTTCGACGAGATCCTCGAGACCTACTCGACCTCCGAGCACTTCCTGCACGACCAGGGCATCCCGCACGGGGTGAAGGGCCGGATCAAGGAGGCGACACCGCGCGAGGCGCGCGAGCCCCGGGGCCAAAGCGACGGCAGGGGTGGCCGGGGCGGGAGTCAGGGCTCGAACAAGGGCGGAGGCAGCCGCCAGCGCCAGCGCACGCGCAGTGGGCAGAGCGCCTCGGAGGGGACGTCGAGCGGGACCGCCGCGCCTGCCGGCGAGGTCGCCGGTCAGCGGAGGCGCCGCAGGCGCCGCACCCGCGGAGGCCAGTCGACGGCCCCGACCAGCGAGTGAGTCCCGGCCTCAGGACGGCTGGGCGTTCCCGTTCGCTCCCGCGACGAGGGAGCGGGCCACCAGCCGATAGGCCTGCGACCCCGGGTGGGAGCGATGGGACTGCAGCAGCGACCTGCCTCCCGCAGGTGCCTCGGCGAACCTGATCGACTTCGGGATCGGTGGTCCGAGCACGTCCAGGCCGTACGTCGTTGAGATGTCGTCGATCACGGCGTGGGCGTGCTTGGTCCGCGAGTCGAAGAGGGTCGGCAGCACGCCGAGGACGCGAAGGTCCGGGTTGGTGTAGCGCCGCACGTCGTGCACCGTGTCCAGCAGCTGGCCCACCCCGCGGTGTGCCAGCGTCTCGCACTGCAGCGGGATGAGCACCTCGCCGGCCGCCGTGAGTGCCGCCACCGTGAGCACGCCCAGCGAGGGCGGGCAGTCGAGCAGCACCCAGTCGTAGCCGTCGAGGTCCTCGAGCGCCGTACGGACGACGAACTCGCGACCGGTCCGGGTCAGCAGGTCGGCCTCGCTGCGCGCCAGGTCGATCGTCGCGGGCAGCAGGTCGACACCGCCCGTCGCCGGCACGACGGCCTTCCTGGGGTCCAGGCCCTGGCTCAGCACCTCGTGGACCGATCTCCTGAGGTCCTCCGGGTCGATCCCCAGCGAGAAGGTGAGACAGGCCTGCGGGTCGAGGTCGACCAGGAGCACCCTGTGACCCAGCTCGGTGAGCGCCACCCCGAGCGAGGCGACGGTCGTCGTCTTCGCGACCCCGCCCTTCTGGTTGGCGACTGCGAGGATCCTCGGTGTCCGAGCCATCTGAGTCATCCGCCTCCCTCCCCCGTCATTGTGCCCGAGCCGCCCTCGGCGCCGATCCTTGCAGCCGCGTGCCATAGTGCCGACATGCCCACACCGCTGGCTTTGATCACCGGCGCGTCGTCCGGGATCGGCCGTGAGTTCGCCGAACAGCTGGCGGCGTCCGGCCACGACCTGGTGCTGGTGGCTCGCGACGCGGAGCGCTTGTCGCAGACCGCCGAGGAGCTCGCCGGCCGGCACCGCGTGCGCACCGAGGTGCTGCCCGCCGATCTGGCCGTCCGTGCCGATGTCGACCGGGTTGCCGCCCGGCTCCGCGACGGCGACTCCCCCGTCAGCCTGCTCGTGAACAATGCCGGGTTCGGACTCAAGGGCAGATTCCTGGACAATCCCGTCGAGGCCGAGCAGGAGATGCTCGACGTCCTGGTCACCGCGGTGATGCGGCTGTCCCACGCTGCGCTGCCCGGGATGATCGACCGCCAGGGGGGCGGGATCATCAACGTCTCGAGCGTGGCAAGCCTGCTGCCGCGCGGCACCTACGGGGCGGCGAAGGCCTACGTCACCACGCTGAGCCAGTGGGCGGACGCCACGTATCGCGCGCAGGGCGTGCACATCATGACGCTGCTGCCCGGGTTCACGAAGACCGAGATGCACCAGAGGATGGGCGTCAGCCGCTCGTCGGCTCCGCGCTGGCTCTGGCTGGACGCCGAACGGCTCGTCCGCGACGCGCTGGCCGACTATGCCAAGGGCAGGCGTACCAGCATCCCCGGGAAGCGGTACAAGGCCATCGCCGCATTCGCGCGGTACGTGCCGACCGGACTGATCGCGAAGGCCCAGTCACTCGGTCGGCGCTGACCCGATCCGGCGCTCGACTCCTCACCCCGCTCCACCACGCCGGCCCACGACGGACGGCGGGGCACCGAGGATCCTTCCGCGCAGGACTCACGGAAGTCGCACCAGCCGCACAGCGGGCCCACGTTGGCCGGGAAGAGCTCGTCGGCCGCCTCGGGGGCGATGCCCGAGCGGGCCGTGTCGTCGGCGGCCTGCAGCTCGGTGCACAGCGAGTCCAGCCGCCCCAGGTGGCGCGCGATCCACTCCGGGGACGACTCCCAGGCGACCACGGTCGTCGTCGGCAGGTGGTGCAGCTCGACCCGCACACAGCGGCGATGGAACACCGTCTCCGCGCCGGCGGCGTACACCGAGAGGGCCACCGAGCTGCGGGCGTCATCGGTGGTCGACGGCGTCCGACCGGTCTTGTAGTCGACCACGACCAGGCGTCGCCGGCCTCGTCGATGCGGTCCACCCGGCCGCTCAACGCCGCGTGCTCGGTCCGCACCGCGACGGTCCGCTCCCGCCCGATCGGCTCCTGGGACGGATCCACCCCGACGAGGTAGGCCTCGACATCGGCTCGGGCGCGGGCCCGGAGGATGTCGGACTGTCGGGCGTCACGGTATCCCTGGTCGATCCATCGCTCCTCCACCAGCCGGCCGCCCGACTCGGGAGTCCTCTGATCGGCAGGCAGGTCCCACCACGCCAGCAGGGCTGCGTGCACCGAGGAGCCGAGCGCGTTGTGTGCCCAGGGCGGCCCGGACGGAGGACGCGGCGTGTCGAGGTACTGCAGCCGGTAGCGGCGCGGGCAGTCCTGGTAGGTCGTCAAACGGCTCGGCGAGGCCGAGTAGAGACGGCGCGGCATCCCCGGAAGCGTCACTCAGCCGTTCCCCACGATGAAGGCCCGCACCGAGTCGGCGATCAGCTGGACCGCGATCGCGGACAGCAGCAGGCCGGCGATCCGCGTCACCAGGGTGACTCCGCTCTCCCGGATCACGCGCAGGATCGGGACCGCGAACATCATCACCAGCCAGAGCACCAGGTGAACGGCGATGACACCCAGGGCGACCGCGGCGAACTGGGGCCAGTGGTGGACCCCCCGGGAGAAGACCATGGTGGCGACGATGGCGCCCGGTCCGGCCAGCAGAGGCGTGCCCAGCGGCACCAGCGCGACGTTGACATCGTCGTTCGCGGTCGGCATCTGCTCCTGCCCGGTGAGCAGCTGGAGGGCGACGAGCAGCAGCAGGAGACCGCCGGCTCCCTGCAGAGCGGCCAGGGAGATCCCCAGGTAGTTCAGGATCTGCTGACCGAAGAAGGCGAACGCGCTGATCACGAAGAACGACACCGCGACCGCCTGCCAGGCCGCCCGGCGCATGGTCCGAGGGGAGCGACCCTCGCGTCAGCGAGAGGAAGATCGGGACCGTCCCGACCGGGTCCATGATGACGAACAGGGTGACGAAGACCGAGACGAACAGGGTCCAGGGCAGAGGGTCGCTCACGGGCCGACCACCTCGGGTACCGGGCGGCCGCTCGCCCGGGCGGCCCGGCCGGCGAGGGCGAGCAATCGGTCCAGCTCGGCTTCCGCCGTCAGGTTGCACCCGAGATCGTGGTCGGTCTTGCCCTCCCCGTGGAAGTCACTGGACCCGGTGACGACCAGATCCAGCTCGCGGGCGATGACGCGCAGCTCCGCGCGGGCCGCCTCGTCGTGATCCTGGTGATCCACCTCGATGCCGGCGAGACCCCACCGCGCCATCGTGGCGAAGTCGTCGGCCGTCCATCGACCGCTCCGGCTCTGCCGCCGGGCCCAGGGGTGGGCGATCACGGAGACGCCACCGGCCTCGGTGATGATCCGGACCATCGACTCGAGGTTCGCCGCCCGGCGCTCGACGTACCCCGGTCCCCCGGGTGCCAGCAGGGTGCGAAATGCCTCGTCACGATCGGCCACCACCCCGCGCCTGACCAGCGCGTCGGCGACATGCGGTCGACCGACCGCGCGGGCGCTGGTCGACACGGCCCGGACGTCGGGCTCGGTGATCTCGACCCCCGCGGCGTTCATCTGCGCGATCATCCGGGGCAGCCTCCGCTCCCGCCCCTCGACGATGGCGCGCAGCTCCTCGGCGAGGGCGGGCAGCTCCGGATCCATCAGGTAGGCCAGCAGATGGACCGGGCGCCCCCGGTGGCGGCAGCTGATCTCCATCCCGGGGATCAGCCCGACGCCGACGGACCGGGCGGCTTCGGCGGCTTCGGCCCAGCCGTCGGCATTGTCGTGGTCGGTGAGGGCCAGCACGTCCAGACCGACCTCCGCCGCATGCGCCATCAGCCCGGACGGCGTGAAGGTGCCGTCCGAG
The DNA here is from genome assembly GCA_963805655.1 of uncultured Actinomycetota bacterium. Taxonomy (GTDB): domain Bacteria; phylum Actinomycetota; class Actinomycetes; order Propionibacteriales; family Nocardioidaceae; genus CAWDVB01. The sequence continues at coordinate 531,444 of CAWDVB010000002.1, forward strand.
CGCAACGTGTGGGTGTGCAGGTCGATGCGCATCGGGCGCAAGCCTAAGGGGAAACCACCCCCGATCCGTCCCGGTGGACCGTTACCAACCGCGCGGAGCGGTTCGGAAGGGCAGATCGAGCAGCGCGGCGGCCCCGAGCGCGCCGAGGTCCTGCAGGCTCCAGTCGTCCAGCAGCAGCAGCGCGGCCGACGCCGGCCGCAGCACCACCCAGAGCCAGCGTCCCTCGGCCTCGCCGACGAACACGGAGCGATCGAGGAGCTCGTCGGACGGCGCGGGCCCCCGAGCGAAGTCCGCGGCGTCGTCGGCCGACGCGGCCGTGGAAACCGGCCAGAGGGCAATCGGATGCCCGTCGATGCGCACGCTGGCGGCTCGTGGCTGCACGCGGAGATCGGGCGAAGGCTGCCAGCCGGGAACCCCCGCGCACCGGGCGCCCAGGCCGACCCCGGGCTCCTCGGTGAGCACCGTGAACTCGACCAGGCCCTCCACGTCGGACATGAACGTGCAGGTCGCGAAGCTGGCACTCGGCCCGACCACGGAGCCGAAGTCCGAGATCGCCCCACCCTCCTTCAAGGGCCACGGGATCCAGCTGGGGAGCCCGCCCGCCCGTCCGAGGTGCTCGATCAACGCGTCGTAGTCGGGTGTCTCGGGCCCCCACAGCGGCGAGATCACCCCGTGCAGCGGACACGCCCAGCCGCGTTGGTCGACCGCCGGCTCGCCGCATCGCGGGCAGGTGGCGGTCAGGCTCATGGCACGACTGTCGTCCCCGCGACGACCGACGGTCAAGCGCCGATGGTCCCGTGCCCGCCTTCGTGGCGCGCCCGGCGGCCCCAGGCTCAGCCGGTCAGCCCCCGGCGCAGGCGACCGAGCCCACGACGCGCGACGGATCCCGCGCGGCGGACGACGGAGGCCGTGGCGTCACCGGTGTCCGTTGCTTCGAGCTCGGCGGCATGCGCGACGGCCACGTCGGCGATGACGGACACCGCGAGGTCGAGAAGCTCGCTCTCACGTCGCAGCGCAGCATCGTCCGCCGGAGGGTCGGCCGGAGTCCGGAGTCGACCGACAAGCTCCTGGGTGAGGTCCGCGCCCCACGTCGTCTCCGCGTCGAGTAGGACACGGGAGACCGCCGGGTCGGAGGCGGCGATCTCGCCGAGGACGCGTGTCGCCACGGCGGACACCTCCGGCACCGTCAGCTCGGACGGTCCGCCCTCCAGCTCGCCCACGAGGAGGTCCTGCGGGTCGCCGACCACGGCACATCCGCTGGCCAGCACCCTGTCGGCCATGGCGGCCGACTCCTCCCGCACCCACGAGTGGTACGTCTCGGGGATCAGCAGCTTGCGGCCCCGGCTTCCGCGCACCGGCTTGTTCACGACCTCGCGCATGACCAGCCGGTAGCCGGTGAACCTGTTCGTCAGACGATCGCCGAGGGCGACGTTGAACCGGCGCAACATCTCCGCCTCGGGGTAGCCCAAGGTCGAGTTGATCGTCTTCTGCGGAGGTGTCAGACCGGTGGCATCGATCCCCATCACGCCGAAGAAGGCACGCGGCCACGAGAGCGGGTCCGGCGAGGGGGGTGGGGTGGGGAGGACGGTGACCCGGGACGGGTCGCCTCCCGGGGCCCACCGGTCGATGAGCGCCGCCACGTCCTGCCGCCGCCAGAAGACCTCGGCATCGACGCCGGTACGGGTGCGCAGCGCCTCCAGGTAGTCGGGGAACGACGTCGTGAGGCGCTCCTTGACACCCTGCTGCCACTCCGAGGGGATCTGCCGGCCGAGGTCACGGGCCGTGATCATCACCTGGACGTCGAAGCCGTCGAGGGATGCCAGGACGTCCGCGGCGAACGCGTCGTCGGAGAGCGCCAGGCCCTCGTAGCTGATCAGGATCCGATCGCCCGCAGCCTCCAGGCAGCCTTCCCGGAACCGCTGCAACCCGCGGGCCCGGTCGGCGTCGGCCGCCTCGGGGTTGAGGACCGCGAAGTGCCCCTCCCACATGCCGAACGGGACGGCCAGCCCGCGCCTGGCCAGCTCCTTCTTGGACTGGCGTGCCGTGGCCTGCACGTAGGTGGTGCCCGACTTGCGGGTTCCGATGTGGAGGAAGACCGGCGTACGGGTCCCCGGAGCGGACACCATCAGGGCCCTTCCGCGGGCTCGGGCCTCGCCGGCTGCTCGCCGCCACGCGACTCCAGATAGCTGTTCTTCGGGACCATCACCTTGCGCCGGAAGATGCACACCACGGTTCCGTCCTGCTTGTAGCCCTTGGTCTCGACGTACACGATGCCCCGGTCGTCCTTCGACGTCGACTCCCACTTGTCGAGGACGGTCGTCTCCCCATAGATCGTGTCCCCGTGGAACGTCGGGGCGACGTGTCGCAGAGACTCGATCTCCAGGTTCGCGATCGCCTTGCCCGACACGTCGGGCACGCTCATGCCGAGCAACAGTGAGTAGATGTAGTTGCCGACTACGACGTTCTGGCCGAACTGCGTCGTGCTCCCCGCGTAGTGCGCGTCCAGGTGCAGGGGATGGTGGTTCATGGTCAGCAGGCAGAAGAGATGGTCGTCGTACTCGGTGACGGTCTTGCCGGGCCAGTGCTTGTAGACGGCACCGACCTCGAACTCCTCGTAGCTGCGTCCGAATTGCACGGTGGGCCTCTCTCTCGGGGGGCGGAGCGTGTCAGGCAGCGCGGGACAGACGGGCCAGCTTCCGGGCCAGCACCTTGTGCGGCTCCCGCATCAGCCTGCCGAAGCGCTCGCGCATCGGGTTCGGGGCGGGAGCCCCCTTGATCATCCGTGCGGCAAGGATCGAGGAGTCCGCAATCGCCTCCGCGTCGGCATAGAGGTCGACGTACTCCTCCCGCGCCCGGTCCAGGTCCTTCTGGATCGCGACCGGGTCACGGTCGCTGTCGCGCAGCTCGTTGACCAGGTCCCAGACCGTGGAGCACAGGGCGCGCAGCTGGTCGGGCAGGTCGATCTGGTCCAGGTCCGCCCGGACCCGGTGGAGGTCAGGGTCGAGGAAGTCGTCGACCTCGGCGCTCCCCTGCTCGGAGAACTCGGCGATCGACGTCAGCTCCAGCTCCCGGGCGGCTCGGCGCATCTCCGCCCGCCAGTCGAGGAGGAGCTCGTCGTACCGGATGAAGGTACGCAGCGAGCCCCGGGTCTCCAGCTCGCCGTAGAGCATCACGTTCAGCCATCCGGCCGCGCGCGTGCTCTGGGGGCCACGGGCGCGGGTGGAGGCGTCCTGGGATGCCTTCCCGTAGTAGGTGGCCTTGCTCTCGATCACCTCGGCCGGGTGACGCAACATGGTGAGGAAGACGGGCGTGAAGCCGAGGTCGAGAGAGGCATGACGCCACAGCGGCAGGAACCACGAGTTGCGCGGGTCCTTGACCACCAGCTCGGTGAGCCCGTCGACCCGCTCCCTCAGCATCTCGGTGAGCTCGGCGCGGACCTTGAGGTTGTCGGCGAGGCGGTGGGTGGCCGTGAACGCGCTCGGCCGGGCATCGGTGAGGCGCACCCGGGCACGGTCCAGGAGGCGCTGCTGGAAGTCGACGACCCACGCCGGTTCGTAGAATCCGCGCGGGTTGGTGCGGTCCCCCTCGATGAGCTCGCCGGGAATGCCCAGACCCAGCATGTGGAGGACACCTGCGGCCGAGCTGGTACCGCTGCGACCCGAGCCGGCCACCACCACCAGACGGCCGCTGGAGCCGACGACATCCTCGCCCACGAAGGGACCTCCTCAATTGCTACGCGGGCTGGAGTATACGCGGCGGAGACGTCCCGAACTCCCCGGTGCCGGAGCGGCGCCAGGGCCCGTCAGGGCAGCAGCGGCACGCCCGGATCGGGCCGGCGGCCTGTGGGATTTCGCTCTGGAGGCGTCGGATATTGTGACCCCGCGTGGCCGGGAGCAACCGGCTCACCCCACCGGCTCACCCCACCGGCTCGCTCGAGACGCGTGTGCCAGCCCATCGCCGCCCCTCGAGAAAGAGGAGACAGATGCCGCAAGACCAGGCCCGCCGGGACCCGGTCACCTTCTTCGTGTTCCGGGGATACGGCACGGGGGGCGTCGCCCGCACGGTGTTCGCGGTGGCCGACGAGCTGCACCGGAGGGGTCATCCGGTCGAGGTCGTCTCCGGCATCCGCGAGGCCAAGGAGCCCCGGTTCCCGGTCGAGCCAGGCGTCCGGGTCAGCTTCCTGATCGACCGCTTCGACCCCGACAACCCCGAGGGGATCAAGCGCAGGCCGCGCAAGAGACTACGGAGCATGCTCTCCGTCGCCGGCATCCTGGACCGGCTGCCCAGCGGGCTCGGGAAGGGCACCGGCAAGATCTTCTCGCGGCTGGCCGACGTCCGGCTGCGCCGCAAGATGCGCAGCATCCAGGACGGGATCGTGGTCACCACCCGCGCCGAGCTCGGGATCGCCGCCGCCCGCTGGACCCGGCCGAACGTGCTCCGCATCCACCAGGAGCATCTGGCCTTCTCCTCGCGGGCGCCGGAGCTGCTGCAGGACCTGGTCGCGGTCTCGCCCCGGCTCGACGCCCTCCTTGCACTCACCGAGGCCGACGAGAAGCGCTGGAGTGGGACTGCCGCCGGGTCTCAGACGATCGTCGCGCACATCCCGAACGCCTCTCCGTTCCCCGTCGCCGATCCGGCACCGCTCGAGAACAAGATCGTTCTCGCGGCGGGCCGGCTCGTGCCGCAGAAGGGCTTCGACCTGCTCATCGACGCCTACGCCCCGCTCGCCGAGAAGTTCCCCGACTGGCAGGTGCACATCTACGGCGAGGGCCCCATCCGCAAGACGCTGGAGCAGCAGATCCACGAGCTCGGGCTCGAGAAGAACGTCCTGCTCATGGGGTTCAGCGACCAGTTCCTCAGCCGTCTGCGCGAGGTCTCGATCTTCGCGCTGTCCTCGCGTCACGAAGGAATGCCGATGGTGCTGCTCGAGGCGATGAGCCAGGGCATCCCCCGGATCAGCTTCGACTGCCCCACGGGGCCGAGCCAGCTGATCGAGGACGGCGTGGACGGCCTCCTCATCCCCGATGGAGACATCGAGGCGTTCCGCGAGGGGCTCGCCACGCTGATGGGCGATGACGCGATGCGTCACCGGCTGGCTCACGCCGCCCTCAAGACCGCCGAGAGCTTCCAGATCGAGTCGGTGACCGACGAGTGGCAGCAGATGTTCGACGCGGGTGGCCGCAGCCCGTGCACGCTGAGGGGCGGGCCGGTCAGTCGGCCAGAAGCCTGCGCCCGATGATCATCCGTTGGATGTCGGCCGTGCCCTCACCGATCAGGAGCATCGGCGCTTCCCGATAGAGGCGCTCGATCTCGTACTCCTTGGAGTATCCGTACCCTCCGTGGATGCGGAACGAGTCCTCGACCACCTGGGCGCAGTACTCCGAGGCCAGGTACTTCGCCATCCCGGCCTCGAGGTCGTTGCGCTCCCCGCTGTCCTTCTTGCGCGCGGCGCGGACCATCATCTGGTGGGCGGCCTCGACCTTCGTTCCCATCTCGGCGAGCCGGAAGAGGACGGCCTGGTGGTCCGCGATCTTCTTCCCGAAGGCCTCCCGCTGCTGGGCGTACGACGCAGCAAGCTCGAAGGCACGCCATGACACCCCGCACCCACGGGCGGCGACGTTGACCCGCCCCACCTCGACCCCGTCCATCATCTGGTAGAAGCCGCGCCCCGGCTCCCCGCCCAACAGCTGGTCGGCACCGGCCTCGAATCCGTCCATGATCAGCTCGGTGGTGTCGACGCCCTTGTAGCCCATCTTCTCGATCTTGCCGGGGATGGTCAGGCCCGGCAGCACCTCACCGAACCCGGCAGGCTTCTCGATGAGGAACGTCGACATGTTCTTGTACACCGAGTCCGCGCCCACGTCGGTCTTGACCAGCACGGCAACGAGCGACGAGCTGCCACCGTTCGTCAGCCACATCTTCTGACCGTCGAGCACGTAGCCGGCGTCGGTGCGGACCGCCTTGGAGGTGATGGCGGCGACGTCAGACCCGCACCCCGGCTCGGACATCGAGAACGCGCCGCGAATCTCTCCCTCGGCCATCCGGGGCAGGTAGCGCTGCCTCTGCTCCTCCGTGCCGTGCTGCATCAGCATGTACGCCACGATGAAGTGCGTGTTGACGATGCCCGAGATGCTCATCCAGCCCCGGGCGATCTCCTCGACGACAAGGGCATACGTGAGCAGCGACTCGCCCAGCCCGCCGTACTCCTCGGGGATGGTCAGGCCGAACAGGCCCAGCTCCTTCATCCCCTCGACGATCTGGGTCGGGTACTCGTCGTCGTGCTCCAGCTGCTGGGCGACCGGGATGATCTTCTCGTCGACGAAGACCCGGACGGTCTTCAGGATCTCCTCCTGAACCTCGGTCAAGCCCTCCGTCTGGCACAGGCGTGGCATGGCGACTCCTTCCGGGTCAACGTCGGACGAGGCCGGTGAGGATCCGGCCCGCCTTGCGCAGTGCGCGTCGAACCAGCGACCGCAGTCGGGCTGGGGTCGCCCGGCAGCGTTCCCCGCTGCCGGGCGAATGGAGATGAGCAGCTCGGTGATCGCACCGAGCGCGACGTCGTACTTCTCCTCCACCGTCACGTCGTCGGGGTGCCGCGCGCCGGGGTCGGGCAGGAGCGGCACAAGGTCGGCGAGGTCGCCGTGCACGGTGAACCCAGCCCTCTCGATGTCGGCCGTCCACCCGCGCGAGATCCCCACGAGCCGCTCGTGCAGCTCGGCGGGGAACGTCAGCCTGCCCGAGGGGAAGCCACGCAGGATCCCCTGGGCGAACAATCGCTTGACCACGTGCTCGTACAGCGGCTGGGGGATGCCGCCGTCGAGCGGCCTGGTTGACCTCGCGGAGAAGCGCCACGGGTGCCGCGCCGAGGGACTCGTTGCCGGACCCCGTGGTCTCCAGGTCGTAGACGAACGGGTCGAGCCCGATCGCGTCGGCGAAGCGCTCCCACAGCTCGCTCTTCGGGGCCCCGGGTGGCGGGGCCGTGACCACGTGGACCCGCTCGGGCGCGGTGACCACCGCCCAACGCTCCAGGATCGCGCCGAGGTCCTGGTAGCGCCAGAACTCGGTCTCCGGCCACTCGTCGACGGCCGCGGGCAGCTCGCGCTGCTCGAACTGCGCGAAGGTCAGCCGCCCACCGTTCTTGATCCCCTCCTGCCAGCCGGCGGTGAGCTGGCGGCCCAGGTCCCGTGAGGTCACCAGGAGGTGGATCTCCAGACCGGCCAGAGGGGCGACCGCTGCCTGGATCTGCTCCGGAGTCGCGGAGCTGAGGATCTCGTGGCTGATGATGCCGTCGTGCCCGGCAGCCTGGATCTCTGCGCACATCCGGCCCCAGATGCCCTGCACCCTCCCGCGGTCCAGGCCCCACTCGTCGTAGGAGCCCACGACGTCGACGGCGGCGTGGAACATCGCCTCCGGCTCGGGAAGCGGGTAGACGTAGCCACGTCTGCGCAGCCGGGCAGTGTTGCCGGACAGAATCCGTTGGAGGTAGGTGGTCCCGCTCTTCGGCGTACCGATGTGGAGGTACACCCGGCGCGGCGTGGCGCGCGAGGCTCCGGTCTCCGACGAGGCGGTCACTGTCCCTCAGGCTTCCGGCGGCGACCAGACGTGCGACCGGCTCATTCCCGCCGCCCGGCCTTTGGCCGCGACGACCAGCGCCATCTTCCGCGAGGCCTCGTCGATCATCTCGTCGCCCAGCATGGCGGCCCCCGTCGCTCCGCCCTCCGCGGACGTGAACCATGCATAGGCATCGAGGATGTTCTCGGCGTGCTCGTAGTCCGACTGCAATGGCGAGTACACCTCGTTGGCCGCAGCGACCTGGTCGGGGTGCAACGTCCACTTGCCGTCGAACCCCAGGGCCGCGGAGCGCCGTGCCACCCGGGTGAAGCCCTCGGTGTCGCGGATCTGCAGGTACGGTCCGTCGATCGCCTGCTTGTCGTGGGCCCGGGCCGCCATCAGGATCCGCATGAGGATGTAGTGGTAGGCGTCGCCCTCCTCGTACCCGGGAGGCTGCTCCCCCACGACCAGCGACTTCATGTTGATGCTTGCCATGAAGTCGGCCGGGCCGAAGATGATCGTCTCGACGCGCGGGCTGGCGGTGGCGATCTGGTCGACGTTGATCAGCCCCAGCGCGTTCTCGATCTGCGCCTCGATGCCGATCCCGCCCACCTCGTAGCCCATCGTGGTCTCGATCTGGGTGAGCAGCAGGTCCAGCGCGACGACCTGCTCGGCGGTCTGGACCTTCGGCAGCATGATGCAGTCCAGGTTGGCACCCGCCCCTTCGACCACCTCGATGACATCGGTGTACGTCCACGGGGTGGTCCAGTCGTTGACCCGCACCGTGCGGACGCGGCTGCCCCAGTCACCGGTATTGAGCACCTCGACGATGTTCTTGCGGGCCCCGGGCTTGGCCAGCGGCGCGACCGAGTCCTCGATGTCGAGGAACACCTGGTCCGAGGCGAGTCCTTGGGCCTTCTCGAGGAAGCGGGTGTTCGACCCGGGTACCGCCATACACGAGCGGCGGGAACGCAGTGCACCGGACATGGGCGATCTCCCTTCGGTGGCGGCGAGCCTACCGGTGGTCCCGCCGGGCGGGGAGGCGTCGCAGCGTGGCGAATGTCACCGTGAGAGATCTTCCACACCGGCCTCGACCCGGGCACCGCCGCCGCGGATCACCAGGACCATGCCGCCGAGGATGAGCACCAGGCCGAGCAGCGCCACGACCGCAGGCACCTGACCGAGGAACGCCGCGGCGATGACCGAGGCGCCCGGCACCTCGAGCAACAGCACCAGCGCCACCAGCGTCGGGCTCGACGTGGCGAGCAGGTGGTTGAACACCGAGTGACCGAGGAGCTGGGCGCTCACCGTGAGGGCGAGGAGCATCCCCCACTGGCGGGCCGGATAGCCGGCCAGCGGCTGACCGGCCACCACCGAGGCGACCAACAGCAGCCCGGCGCAGGTGCCGTAGCACGCAAAGGTGTACGACGCGGTGCTCAGCCGGAGTCGGACCCGGGCCCCGGCCACCATGTAGACGCTCACCGCGAGTCCGCCCAGGAGCGCGAGCAGGTCTCCCAGCAACGCCCGCCCGGAGATGGACAGGTCGACGCCGCTCACCACCAGCACGCCTCCCAGGGCCAGCGTCACGCCTGCGGTGACGACCCAGGGGAACCGCCGCCCACGGCTGCGCTCCCAGAGCACCACCCACACGAGCTGCAGCGCGTTGATCGCCGTCGCGCTCGCGACGGAGGTCAATCGCAGCGAGGTCAACCAGGTGGCGAAGTGCACCGCCAGGGCGATACCGGCTAGCACGACCAGCCGCTTGGTCGAGCCGGTCGTCATGCGCCACTCCTCCCGGCGGTGCCATGCGGCCGGGGAGGTGAGCGCGGTCGCCAGCCCGGTACGCCAGAAGGCGACCGCGAGGGCGGGGACCGTCATCGCCGCGACGAGCGGTGCCGACATCGACACGGCGAGGACCCCGACTGCCATCAGGAGCACGGTGACCACGGGTGCATCCTGCCCTGCCCGGGCCGGGTTCAGCGATCGCCCCCGCCCAGCAGCTCCTCCAACCAGTCTCGATCCGGCAGCTCGTCCGGCTCGACCAAGGCATCGTCACGCACGTAGTAGAAGGCTGCTCGGACCCGGCTGGGGGGAACGTCCTGAAGGTCGGCCCAGGCCTCGCGGTAGATCGCGAGCTGCAGCGGATCGGCGTCGTGGGAGCGGTTGGTCTTCCAGTCGACGACCAACCAGCCGTCGCCGTCGGGGAAGACCGCGTCGATCCGCCCCCGGACGACCTGGCCGCCCAGGGACAGGGCGAACGGGATCTCCAGCCGACCGTCCGCGCGCTGACCGAACGGCGACGCGAGGAAGGCGGCCGACAGCTCGGCCAGCTCGGCCTCGTCCCGGACCTCGGCGTCCTCGCGTCCGGGGACGAGATCCAGGTCGACCAGCGCCTGCGACGCCCCCGGTGCGAGCTGCCGCTCGATCCACTCGTGGAACCGGGTCCCGAACCGCGCCGACCGCGACGGTTGACGGGGCATCGGACGGACCACCGAGAGAAGGAACTCGTCCGGATCGCGGAGATAGGCCATCACGCCCGTGGCGCTGACCGACCCCGGCCAGGGCACCGCAGCCTCGGCGCGCGCCATGCGCTCCTGCTCAGCGACGAGCCGCTCGAGCTCGGCGTCCCACACCGCCACCCGGGGGTCGTCCGAGGGGGCGGCCGACGGGCGCTGCGGGAGCCAGGGCCGCACGCACCAGGGCAGCCCCGTCGTGCCGTCGCGCCACCTCGTCGGCATCCTCGTCGGCCGGCCAGAGCACGGTCGTGACGGTCTCCGTCCCGGGGTTGACCGCACCCTCCTCAGGCTCCGGCCACCACACGAGTGGCTCCCGCCCCTGCGCGAGCACGAACTCGTGGGCCCGCTCGAGGAATCGAGACGGCCCGTTCGGCTTCTTGTTCTCCTTGCGCCACCAGCAGCCGCTGAGCACCAGTAGGCGCTTGGCCCGGGTGAAGGCGACGTAGCCGAGGCGCAGCTCCTCGGTCGCCTGGTGCTGCAGCAGCAGCTCACCGAACGCCTCCAGGGCGGAGGCGTCGAAGCCGCGCAGGGAGGGCAGATGCGCGGCGTCCCCGCCGGACCGATGTCGGCAGCTCGGACGGTGACCGGGTCCACCGGGAGGGGGCGGTGGTGTCGGGGAAGACCGTCTCGGTCAGACCCACCACGAAGACCGCCCCGAACTCCAGTCCCTTGGCCCGGTGGACGGTCAGCAGCTGGACCGCGTCCGCGGGCTCGCGCCGTCTCCTGATCCAACCCCTGCCCCGAGGAGCTCTCCGCGTCCAGGTAAGCGAGCAGCGCCGACAGATCGCTCGACCCGTCTACGGCGCGGAACTCCTCGACGACCGAGAGGAAGGCGTCGAGGTTGTCGCGGCGGGTCCCCGAGCCGGCCGCCGCCAACTCGACGTCGATGCCGGTGACCGCGATGACACGGCGGACCAGGTCGGCGACCGGGTCGCCGAGGTGGCGGCGCAGGTCGCGCAGCTCGTCGGCGAGCTGGCGGAAGCCGGGTCCGGGCCTCGGCCGAGTAGCGCAGCTCGCCCGGGCTCCTCGACGGCGTCCAGCAGGGCAGCAGCTCGGCAGGATCGGCTGCCCCGGCGAGCTCGTCGAGGTGCTCGTCGAGCGCCGGCGGGACCCGCACCGGCACGGCGGCACCTCGTCACCTGCGCGACCCTCCGGCGAGCTGCTCGCGCACGCCGGCCAGCAGCCGCAGGTCGCGCGGGCCGATCCGCCAGCGCGGGCCGCTGAGCAGGTTGAGTGCGGCGCCGTTGGCGGTCGGGTCCTCGAGGACCCGCAGGACGTCGACGACCGCGCTGACCTCCGGGCGGCCCAGCAGGCCCTTCAGGCCGACGATCTCGACCGGGATGCGCTGCGGCGAGCAGGGCGTCGTAGAGCAGGCTGGCCGTCTTGTTGTCGCGGGTCAGCACGCCGATCGAGCGCCAGCGCCCCGCGGCCTCCTCCTGCGTGGGCTGAGCGCACCAGGGCGGGAAGTGCGGCGATCTCGTCGACGTCGGTCTCGTACAGCGCGACCTCCACCCGCCCCGGCCCGGCACCGGGCCGTACGGTCAGCGGCTCGCTGCCCGGGGGTCGCCTCGTAGAGCGGTCGGGAGAGCGCGTTGGCGAGGTCGAGGATCTCCTGGCCCGAGCCGCATGCTGACCGACAGCGGCAGCGGGTCGCGGCGCTGCCCCGTCGGAGCGGGGGAAGGTGTCGGCGAAATGCGCCGGATGTTGGCGACCGAGGCGCCGCGCCAGCCGTAGATCGCCTGGTTCGGGTCGCCCGACCGCCATCACTCCGTGACCACCGCCCGCCGGGCGAGAAGAGCCGGCGCCAGCAGCCGGGCCTGGGCCACCGACGTGTCCTGGAACTCGTCGAGCAGGACCACCGGGAACCGGGCCCGCTCGGCCGCTGCCACGTCCGGGCAGTCGTCAGCGATCCTCGCCGCCAGCGCGATCTGGTCGGAGAACTCGATCAGCCCGAGGCGCGGCCTTGGCGTCGCGGTACTCCTCCACGAGGCCGAGCAGCCTCGCGGCGCTGCAGCGCCGCGAGGAGGGCGCGTCGACCGGGTTGCTCGCCGTGCGCCGGCCCGGGCGCAGTTCCCGCCAGGTGTCGAGGGAGCGGCTCTGCCCCGCGCGGACCTCTCGGGTGTGACCAGGTGCTCGTTGAGCTGCCCGTCGAGATGGAGCAGCTGCGTGACCACGGTGCTCCGGCGGGCGTCGAGCTGCCTCGACCGGCGCGCGGTGCCGGGCGATCACCGACGCGGCGAGCTGGGCGGCCGCTGCCGGCGAGATCAGCCGCAGGTCGGGCTCGCGGCCGATCCGGGTCGCATGGTCGCGTAGCAGGGCGCGGCGTAGGAGTTGTAGGTGGACACGGTCGGCCCGACGACGGTCTCGTCGTGGGCCTCGCCCGGGCGCGGCAGCAGCCCGGACCTCTCCAGCACCGCGCGGACCCGCTCGCGAAGCTGGGCGGCCGCCTTGTTGGTGAACGTCAGGCCCAGGACCTGGTCCGGCGTGGCCCGCTGCGGTGGCGACGAGGTACACCACCCGGGCAGCCATCAGCGTGGTCTTGCCCGACCCGGCGCCGGCCAGCACCACCACGGGCTCCAGCCCCTCGGTGATGGCGGACCACTGCTGCTCGGTCGGCGCGAACCCCGTGCCCATCAGCCGCTGCAGGTCCTGCGGCGAGTCGACCCTCACGTCAGCACCCGCCCCTCGGTGATCGCCGGGCAGAAGCGGTCGAAGGCGCACCAGCGGCAGTGGGTGCCCGGGGTCGCCGCGAACCGCTCCTCGGTCAGGGCGTCGACCGCGCCGGCGATGGTGCGCTCGACCGGGAGCCAGCCCTCGGGATCGGGCTGCGGGGGCTGCTGGGAGACGACCTTGACCGCACCGCCCCGCGCGCTCTGGCGGAGCTGGACCAGCTCGGCGCCCCCCGAACGGCTCCCGGGTCGCAGGTCGTCGAGGGCTCCCCGTGTCGACCGCGAGCTGGTAGAGGCCCAGCTGCGGGTGGGTGAGGGCCTTCTTCTCGGTCGGCGCCCTGCCGGAGGTCTTGAGGTCGACCGTGACGACCCTGCCGTCGACATCCAGCTCCAGTCGGTCGGCGTAGCCGGTGGATCTCGACCGGACCGACCGTCCGGAAGCTCGAGGCGGGACCCGGATCGACTGCTCGACCGCGAGCAGCTCGCGACCACGGTCCGCGGTGTGCCAGGCGGTGAAGCGGGCCAGAGCCTGCTTCGCCTCGTCGCGCTCCCTGCCCGAGGACCAGGGCGTATCGAAGCGGCAGCTGGTGCCACACCTGGTCGACGAAGCCCATGAGGTCGGCATCGGCGGGTCGATCTCGTCGCGGCCGACCGCCTCGGCGATCGCGTGCACCAGGGTGCCGAAAGCCTGGCTGGCGGTGGACTGCTCGCTCCCGCCCGCGCGGCGCGCGAGGAACCACCTGGTCGGACAGTCGGTCATGGCGGTCAGGTCGCTGGCGCGCACCCGCACGGGCGCGCCGTGCTCGATGGAGCGGCTCGGCCGAGGAGGTCCGCTCGCCGATGCCCCACCACCGGTCGGGGTGGGCGGCCGGAGCAACCGCCCTGCCACCGACTGACTCGCCGGCCAGCCGCGCCAGGCGCACGGCGGCCGCCCCACGGACGTCGTCCGGCTCACCCGGATCGCAGACCACCTGGCGCAGCTCGGCGACCAGGGCGTCGAGGCGCAGCGCACGCCGGGAGCGGGCCGGCTCCTCCCGGTGGAGCGCGTCGTCGACCAGCTCGTGCAGGAACCGGGACGGCTGCTCGCCGTCGTCGTCGGGGGACCTGACGGCGGTCACGACGCAGCCGCTCCCGGGCCCGGGTGCACGCGACGTAGAAGAGACGGCGCTCCTCCGCCAGCAGCTGGCGGGACGTGACCGGGCGGCAGCAGCTCTCCGCGCGCCGAGCTCCTCGGTACCCAGCAGGGTGGAGCGCGGGCGCAGGTCCGGCCAGGCTCCGTGCTGGACGTGGGCGACCACCACCAGCCGCCACTCGAGGCCCTTGGACCGGTGCGCGGTCATCAGCCTCACGCCGTCGTCCGGCAGCCCCGTCTCGGCGAGGGTGTCCGCCGGAAGCTGCTGGGCCAGCAGACCCTCGAGGAAGGCCGCCACGCCGGCGTGACCACGGCGGTGCTCGACCCGCGAGGCGGCGTCGAACAGCGCGCACACCGCGTCGAGGTCGCGGTTGGCCAGGGCCGAGGAGGTCCCCGGCAGAGCGATCGAGGGCGGTGCGGCGCAGCCGGTCGCGGCCAGGCGCTGCCGGACCAGATCTCCCACAGCGCCTCCTCGGCGGTGGCTCCCCGCTCGACGGCCCGCCGGGCCCGGGAGAGCGTGAGCCCCAGGGCCTCGCGCGGCGCTCGGCACCGGGCACGCCCTCCACCAGCGCCGGGTCGAGGATCGCGGCGCCGACCATCTCCTCGGAGGTACGGGCCGGGCGGCCCTCCCGCTTGGCGGCGGCTCGCTCCGCGGGACCAGGTCCGGCCGAGCGCGCGGACCACGGTCGCGTCGGCTCCCGCCGAGCGGGGAGAGGAGCAGCGCCGACGGCTCGCGCGCGGCGGTCCGGGCTCGTCCGGAGGGCGCCATGGCAACCCGAGCGCGTCGAGGAGAGCGCCGCGCAGGCTCGGACACCAGCGACGTCTCCTCGCGGGCGGTCGCGACCGGGACACCTGCCGCCACGAGGGCCCGGCGCGCGGTCGGGATCGTCCGGCTCCCGAGCGGACCAGCACCGCCATCTCGCGCCAGGGGATGCCGTCCTCGAGGTGGGCCCGGCGCAGCAGGTCGGCAATGTGGTCGAGCTCGGCCCGCTCGTGCTCGTACAGCCGGACCTCCACCGACCCCGGCCCGGCGGCGGCCGACTCCGGGTGGCGGAAGGACTGACGGCGGACGGCGGGATCGCGCCGGGCATCGCCGAGCCCGTCGGCGAGCCGCCGGGATGCGGCCAGCAGCGCCGGGCCGAACCGCCGCGTGGTGCCGAGGGCGAGACCGGCGCCGGCTCACCCGCGCCGGTGCGGAACTGGTCGGGGAACTGCAGGATGCCGCCGACGTCGGCGCCCCGGAATCCGTAGATCGACTGGTCGGGGTCGCCGACGACGACCAGGTGGCGGCCGTCACCGGCCAGTCGGCGGAGCAGCTCGACCTGGCCCGGGTCGGTGTCCTGGTACTCGTCGACGAAGACGTGGGTGAAGCGCTTGCGGAGGTGCAGCAGCCACCACTGGGTCGTCGAGCAGGTCGATCGCGCGGGCGATCAGGCCCGCGTAGTCGACCGCGCCCAGGCAGGTCGAGAACCTCGAGGTACTGGTCGAAGAAGCGGGCGGCCGACTGCCACGGCGGGCAGCCCATGCTCGGCGCCGAGCCGGTCGAGGTCCGGCGAGTCGACCCCGCGCTCGCGGGCGCGGTCGAGGAAGCCGCCGACCTCGGCTGCGAACCCCCGGGTTCGGCGGGCGAGCGCGAAGCCCTCCGGCCACGGCACCGCCTCCGGCGTGTCGTGCAACAGGTCCCGCACCGCCACGTCGCGCTCCGCCGAGCTGAGCAGCTGGAGCGGATCGGCGAAGAGGTCAGGGCGGCGTGTGGGTGCGCATCAGCGCGTACGCGAAGCTGTGGAAGGTCGTGGCCAGGCCGCCGGCGAGGGTGCGGCCGAGCCGCGCCGAGATGCGGTCGCGCAGCTGCTCGGCGGCCTTGCGCCCGAAGGTCAGCACCAGGATCGAGGCCGGATCCACCCCGCGGCGCGTCGACGAGGTCGACCACGCTCTCGACGAGCGTCGTGGTCTTGCCGGTGCCGGGCCCGGCGAGCACCAGGGCGGTCCGCCCTCGTGCCGCACGACGGCAGACTGGCTGGCGTCCAGCGTCGGCGCGACGGCCGGCGCCGGGCGGGGTGCGAAGTCGGTAGTGCTCACCCGGACATCTCAGCAGATGGCTCCGACACGGTCGGCTGACTCACGGCCCGGGCAGGGCAAAGGCCCGACGGAGGTCGACGCGACCGGATGCGAAGCAGGGGCGTCCCTTCCCGCAGGTACGCCGGTCGGGCCTCGTCACGCAGATGCTCGGGCAGGCTGCCGTCGGCCCGGACGATCGCGCCACCAGGGGACCGAGCCCCCGAGCGTGGCCATCGCCGCGGCCCACCTGCCGGGGACCACCGGTACCGAGCCGGTCGGCGACGCGCCGTACGTCGTGACCCGGCCGGGAGGGAATCGGTCTCGACGAGATCGAGCACCGCGTCGGCGAAGTCGAGCCGGGTGCAGGGGCCGGGTCCGGCGCGTCCGAGCTGGGCGACACGGGGCGTCAGCCGTCGACGGGTCGAAGCACCCGTAGGTGTCCCCTCCGCGTCTCCTCGCGCATGCCGCGCCGGAGCCGGCTCCGCGTGGAGCGGTCACCGGGCGGGCCGCCTCGCGCACGGCGTCGGCCAGCGCTGCCAGGTCGTCGTGGGTGGGCTCCGAGGAGGAGGGGTCGGGCGCCAGCCTCAGCACCTCCCAGCCCGCGGGGCGCGATCAGCCGCTCGCTGTGCTCCTCGCAGAGGTCGTAGGCATGCGGCTCGGCGAAGGTGGCCAGCGGGCCGAGGACTGCGGTCTGGTCGGAGTACACGTAGGTCAGCGTCGCGATCGCCGGACGAGGGCAGGCGGTGCGAGAACAACGACGGACCGGGCTCACGTGCTGAACGCTACCTCTCGGCCCGGCCCGCACCGGTAAGGCTCGCGGGAGCATGCACGGCAGCCCGGGGCTCCAGTAGGCTCGATCCGTGACCGGTCGACCAGTGCCCCGACGCGTCGGCCGGCGGCGCGACCGGCACGCGCGCGGGCGCGCGCGGACCGACGGTGCTGCCCGGGCCTCTGTCCCCGCACGGAGTCCCGTCGACGCGCACTGCGCGGCAGGAGTTCGACAAGATCGTTCTCGACGCGGTGGAGGACATCGACGACCGCTGGCACCGCCAGCTCGGGTTCGTGGAGTTCGCGGTCGAGGAGACGCCGATCCTGCCCGACGACTGGCACACGCCCTCGGTGCCTCTGGCCACCCTGGTCCCTCCGAGTGGCAGCAAACCTGCCCGGATCGTCTTCTTCCGGCGCCCGATCGAGCTCCGCTGCGACTCGACCGAGGAGCTCATGGCACTGGTCCACACCGTTCTCGTGGAGCAGATCGCCGAGGTGCTGGGCCGCTCTCCCGAGGACATCGACCCGCACCTGTGACGCCCCCTGGCCCGGCGGGCCGTCCCCTAGTGGAAGACGGGCGTCACGTTGGGCTGACGAACGGTGGCTACGACGCCGCGCACCGGGAGGGAGTCGATGCCCGGGCCTCGCACCGTGATCCCGGCGTAGACGCTCCCGGCCACCGGGGACAGGTCGACGCGGCGCACCGCCCCGGGAAGCTCCAGCACGGTCGTCTGGCCGTCGCTCAGCCCTACCTGCCGGTTGGTCACGACCTGACCGTCACCGTCCCGGTAGGTGACCTCGACGGTCCCGCCCTGCGGCCCCCCCACGACGACGAGGCGGGCGGCGCGGGCGTCCGGGACGACCACCGCCGCGGGCACGGTGAGCTCCGGAAGCGGTTCCACCTCCGTCATGTCGGTGCGCAGCCCGCGGCGCAGGATGCCGACGACCGGTCGCGTCGAGACGACCCGGACCGCGTTCACCCCCCCGTCGAGCACCCCTGCGAGATCGACGCTGGTGACCTGGCCGGCCCCCAGGGCGAACGAGGTCACCTCCTGGGGAGCGAACCATCCGTTGTCCGAGGCCACCTCGATACCCACGTTCGCGCTCTGGCCCGACGGGTTGGTGATCACCAGCTCGTCGAGCTTGTCGCCGCCTCTGTCCACCCCGAAGACAAGGGTCCGCTCTGGCGACATCAGGCCGCCGAGCCACGACTGCCCGGCCACGGAGGCGCCCTCGGCGGAGATCGAGTCGTGCATCGACGCGGCAACCAGCCCGCGCTCGGCGACGACCGAGATCGTCAGCTCCTGCTTGAAGGAGGTGAGCAGCGACAGGTCGATCCGGCGCTGGGAGCTGCCCGGGACGACGACCTGCGCGTCGACCACCGGCTCGATCTCGCCCTGCGCGGTGAAGACGCGCAGCTGCAGGGCGGCGTCCCCCGGATCCAGGTTGCGCAGCAGCAGGAACGACCGATGGGCGACCGAGGCGCCTCCCCCGGCGAACCACCATGAGGCACCCGGGCTGACACAGTCGACCGACGCGGACGTGTCGGAGGTGGTGTCGTGCCTGATGGCCAGCAGCCCCGCAGCGGCGGCCCCGCCCGCCGCGACCCTGACACCGGAGCCCGCCTGGTCCTTGACGGTGGCGAGGCCACCCTTCCCGGGCAGATCCGTCATCTGGTCCACACCCGCGAGAAGCGAGCCACCGCCGGCTCCCGCCGAGGAGACCTCCACGACGCTCGCGCCCGGGGTGGAGAGATCCGGGCAGACCAGCTCGCGCTGCTGAATGGGTACCTGCGTCACGGTCGCGACGGGTGCGGCAGGCTCCACCGTGTGGTCGGCGAGTCCCGAGGCGGTCATGGCCAGGGCCGCCAGCACCACGATCGCGAGCGCGCCCGAGACTGCCGCAGGGGCGGTGGCACGGGGGTCGGGCCCGCTCATCGGCTCCGCCTCCTCGACGGTGCCGCCAAGATGACGACGACGAACAGTGCCACCAGCTGACCCCCGACCATCCACGACCGATAGGGGTCGGGAGCGGGCGACAGCTCGGCGGTGCTCGGCGGTGGGGACAGCTCCCAGGCTCGCGAGTCGACCCGCAGCGCGCTCGCCGGCGAGAACGCTCCCGTCGCCGAGTCGAACGACGCGCTCAGCGCGGGGTCCGCGGGCGGTGGAAGGTATACGTACCTCACTCCGAAGCCCGCGACCGCGCCGGCCGCCGCCTCCGTCGGCTGAGCGAGGAGGTCGGCGACGGCGGCGGTGAGCGGACGCTGTGCCGCGACGTCAGGGAGGACGGACTCGTCTCCCAGACCGACCTCGTAGCCATGCAGCAGAACGTAGGAGAAATCGTCCGGGCCTCCCTCGACCTGCAGCGTCCCGTCGGTCGCACGGTCCTTGCCGGCCTGCAGCATGTACACCGGCACCGTCCGGCTCGGCTGGACCGTGAGCGGCCCCCCGCTGCCCAGGTGCACCCAGTAGCCGAGCGTGACGAGGGGGGCGGCGAGCGCCGCCAGCACCACGACCACTGCGACCGGCTGCCCCCATCCGAAGGACCGCCCCGACAGCGCGGCCCGCCCGCCGGCACCGGCCATGGCGGCGGTGAAGATCAGCGCAGCGAACGCAAGCCCCGTCGGCACGCCCGGCCACAGCGGCAGCGCCTGGGTGCCGCCGACGGGGACCACCCGCAGGTACGACATAGCGGCAGCCGCCACCAGCCCGAACACGGCGACGGCCCACCCGGTGACCGTCGCCGCCCGGGCGGTGGTCCTCAGGAGGGCTGCCAGAGCTGCCGCGAGCACGCCCACCGACAGCCATCCGGGCAGGGCGCCGACCGTCGCCGGACGGCCCAGGAGGAGGTCCCACGGCCCCCGGGACCCGATCAGCTCCGGTGCCTGCCACCCCGCCTCCCGCAACCACGAGAGCGGGTCGCCGAGGTACCAGACGGTCAGGCTCCAGGGGGCCAGCAGGACCAACGCCGCCAGAACGGCCCCCACCGCCGGCAGCACGGCGCGCAGGCCCGGGCCACCGGCGGCCGGCACCATCACCAGCACGGCGACGACCAGAGCGGCGAACGCCAGGACGATCACAACCGGAGCGAAGGCTCCCGCCAGCGCGAGCCACAAGGCGGCCCGCCACATCGCCCGGCGGCGCCGGTCTCGGTCGGGATGGCCGATGAGATCGATGAGCACGAAGGCCAGGTGCGGCAGGACCAGCAGGAACACCACCGTGCCGAGCCGACCCTGCTGCACCGAGCCCGTGGCCACGGGCACCAGCCCGTAGGTCACCGCCGCCCACACCACGAGGGGGCCGGAGTCGAGGAGACGCCTGCCGAGCCGGAGCGCGCCCAGCGCGGCCAGGGGAACGGACAGCAGCAGCAGGATCTGGACGACCCAGTCGACGTGGCCGCCCAGCACGGCGCCTGCCGCGGCCAACGGAAGCACGTACGGAGTGACCGGGGCCGCGGTGCCGGTGCCCAGGAGGTGCCAGGACTCGAGGTAGGTGGACCACAGGTGCGCCGGCCCGTTGAGGACCGGGGGCAGCGCCCCCCCGACGGGAACGCCGTGGATCAGGCCCCGGGCCGCGAACACCGCCGCGATGGTGAGCGCCGTGCCCACCAGCAGGGCGCGGCTGGTCAGGACCCGCACCACGGTGACGAAGGCGCCATCGGTGACGTCTGGTTCCTCCTCCTCCTCGACCTCCCAGGAGACGGCCGGCTCGGTGCTGCTGAAGGTCAGCGCGAAGAGTGCGCGGGCCGCCTCGAGCGCGTGGTCCAGGCTCGTGCGCAGCGGCAGCCACCAGGGAGGCAGCAGAGTGGCGATCTCCCGGCCGGTGAGCACGCTGGTCCGACGCCGCCGGAACCGGCCGGCCACGATGCGCCAGGGGCGGGCCACGGTGAGCAGGAGCGCAGCGAGCTCGTCCCATGCCTCCGCCGGCGCCCGGATGAGCAACAGACCGGCGGCCCGGAGGAGGCCGAACACGACCATCCGCAGCAACAGCAGGGGCAGCCATCGGGCGGACACGTTGGTAGCGAGGATGTAGTGCGCGGCGCAGCGCTCGGACCGGCGCATGTGACGGGTGATCGTGGAGGCCCTCAGCCCGCGGTGGGCGGCCTCGGCATGGAAGACCACGGCGTCCGGAGCCACGATCGTCGTGTAGCCGGCCCGGGCTGCGCGCCAGCCGAAGTCGATGTCGGCGCCGGCCACGGGAAGCGCCCGGTCGAAGCCGAGGCGTTCCACCACATCGCGCCGGACCAGCATCCCGGCGGTGTTGACCGCGAGGACCCGACGGATCTGATCGTGCTGCCCCTGGTCGTACTCGCCGCGTTCGAGCCCGGTCTCCCGGTGGCCCGTGTGGGACAAGGAGACGCCCATCTCCAGCAACCTGCGCAGCGAGGGCCACTCGCGCAGCTTGGGGCCGACATCGTCGCGCTGGGGTGAAGCTCCCGGGTGGCGAGCAGCTGCTCGAGGCAATCGTCGGCGGGTCGGCTGTCGTCGTGCAGCAGCCAGACCCAGTCGTCACCCGTCCCCGGACGGTTCGCTGGCAGCCAGACCGGCCGCGACACAGCCGCCGTAGGTCGTCGCCGAGGTGACCGTACGGACCGCGTCCGCGGGGAGCCGGCGGCGCAGCAGGGACAGGGACGCGACACCCGATCCGCTCTCGACGGCGGTGACACGGTCGACCGGGCGGGTCTGCCGGTCCAGGCCGTCGAGGACCTGGCCGAGCCAGCGCTCACCGTCGTGGCTGACCAGCAGCGCCGTCACATGCGTCACGGCGCCCCACTGTAGTGGGGTACTCCTCAGGAGAAGGGATCGATCGGCCGGGGGGGGCGCGGCCCGGGAGGGTCGGGGTGTGCCAACCGGGCCGGGACCAAGGACGGGGACTAGACGGCCCGCTTCTTCAGCTTGCGGCGCTCACGCTCGGAGAGGCCGCCCCAGATCCCGAAGCGCTCGTCATGCGCCAGGGCGTACTCGAGGCACTCATCGCGAACCTCGCACGTCAGGCAGACCCGCTTGGCCTCCCTGGTCGAACCGCCCTTCTCGGGGAAGAACGCCTCCGGGTCGGTCTCGGCGCACAGAGCGCGCTCTTGCCACCCCAGCACTTCGGCTTCGCTGTCGAGCACTAGCAGCTCTGCCACGGTTTTCGCCTCTCGACCCGCGGGGCCCACGTGCGCGACCCCTGAATGGTGTGCATGTCTGCCCGGACCTCGATCCGGCTCCCGGTAGGCCCGGGACGCCTGCCTGATCGGCAGGACCGAACGACACGTTTGGAATTACACCCCTGTCTTTTCCACTCCGTCAAGCCCTGATCTGGTAAAGGGCTCGAATTCGATCCCGAGTTGACCCGGGCGTCCGCGAACCGATACAAGGCCCTCATGAGCACTACCGCCGAGGTCCACCGCACCTCCGCCCCGCAGGTCACCGTGCTGAGCGGCGGGGTGGGAGGAGCCCGGTTCCTGCTCGGCCTGCGGAGCGGATCCTCTCCGGCCCCCCCTCTCCGATCACCGTCGTCGCCAACACCGGGGACGACCTGTGGTTGCACGGGCTCAAGGTCTGCCCGGACCTGGACACGGTGATGTACACCCTGGGCGGCGGCATCGACACCGAGCGTGGCTGGGGTCGCTCCGGGGAGACCTGGAACGCCAAGGAGGAGCTCGCCTCCTATGGCGTCGAGCCCACCTGGTTCGGTCTCGGCGACCGTGACCTGGCAACCCATCTGGTCCGCACCCAGATGCTCGAGGCCGGCTACCGGCTCAGCCAGGTGACCGAGGCGCTCTGCCGGCGCTGGCAGCCGGGCGTCACGCTGCTGCCGATGTCCGACGAACGGGTGGAGACCCACATCGTCGTGGACGACCCCGACGAGCCATCGGGCAAGCGAGTCGTCCACTTCCAGGAGTACTGGATCAGGCTCGGTGCCCGGGTCCCCGCCCGGGCGGTGGTTGGCGTCGGCCTCGACGAAGCCCGGCCCGCCCCCGGCGTCGTCGAGGCGATCCTCGGTGCGGACGTGGTCATCCTGCCGCCGTCCAATCCCGTGGTCTCGGTCGGCCCGATCCTCGCCGTGCCCGGGGTCCGCGACGCCCTCCGGGCGACCAATGCACCGGTGGTGGGCCTGTCTCCGATCGTCGCGGGCGCGCACGTGCGGGGCATGGCCGCGCAGCTGCTCGAGTCGATCGGAGTCGAGGTCTCCGCCTCGGGGGTGGCCGGGCACTACGGCGCCAGGTCCGAGGGCGGGATCCTGGACGGGTGGCTGGTCGACCTCCGCGACGAGTCCCTGACCGCGACGGTCGAGAAGGCGGGGATCGCATGCCGGGCGGTCCCGCTGATGATGACGGACCTGGAGGCGACGACGACGATGGCGGCCGACGCGCTGAGCCTGGCCGAGGCCGTGCGCAAGTGAACGGCCTCCTGGGCGGCCCCGTGGGCGGCCACGTGGGGGGCCCCGGGAGCGGGCCCGTGGCCGTGGTCCCGGTCGACGGGATCGGCGAGGTCCGTGCCGGCGACGACCTTGCGCAGCTCGTCGCCGGGGCGGTGGATCTGCGCCCGGACGACATCGTGGTGGTGACCAGCAAGATCGTCAGCAAGGCCGAGGGCCGTGCGGTGAAGGCCCCTCGCACGGATCTGGTCGGCTCCGAGACCGCACGCGTGGTGGCCAGCCGCGACCCGCTGCTCGTCGTGCGCAACCGGCTCGGCCTGGTGATGGCCGGTGCCGGCATCGACGCCTCCAACACCGAGTCGGGGTCCAGCCTGCTGTTGCCCCGGGACCCCGATGCCTCCGCCCGGCAGCTGCGGGCCGGCCTGCGCGACGCCACCGGCCTGCGGGTCGGCGTCGTCGTCTCCGACACCGCCGGTCGCGCGTGGCGTCGCGGCCAGACCGACATCGCGATCGGCGCGGCCGGTGTCGTCGTGACCGACAGCCACGCAGGGCGCCTCGACCCGTACGGCAACCTGCTCGCCGTCACCGAGCCGGCGATCGCCGACGAGCTGGCCGCGGCCGGTGATCTGGTGAAGGGCAAGCTGTCGCGCTGCCCCGTCGCGATCGTCCGGGGCCTGCCCCACCTGGTCACCGGCGACGACGGGCCGGGCGCGACTGCCCTGATCCGCCCCGAGGGCGAGGACCTGTTCGGGCTGGGGTCACGGCAGGCTGTCCTCGCCGCGATCGGCCTGGAGCCTGCCCCGCCGATCGCGTTCGGCGAGGCGGCGTCTGCCGACGCGCTGCGGGGCCTCCTCGGTCGGTTGTCCGGCACGGACGCCCCGGTGGCTGCTGAGGATCAGCAGGACCGAGTCGCGGTCACCGTCGACGCGCCCTCGGCGCGGGAGCTCGGCCGCGCGATGGCCCGGGTCGAGATCCTCGCCACGGGGTGCGGCTGGGCGGTCGGGTGGACAGCCCTGTCGGACGGATCGGCCTCGGGACTGCTGGCGCCTGCCTAGACTCCGGACGAACAGGCGGACGACGGGAGAGGCGCGTGACCGACGGCACGGAGAGCGGGGCGGAGGACGCGCCCTCGGCGCGCAGCAGGCTGCGCGTGGCCCTGCCCGCGCTCGTCCTCGGGGTCGCGCTGGTCGCCGTCGCCCTGGTCGTCCTGCTCCGGCCGTCTTCCGGGCCGCCGCCGGATCTCGCCTCGATCGGGGTCTCCTCCGCCGCGGCAGGCTGCCGGTCGATGGTCACGAGCCCGGCCACCGGTGGCGCCGACCACCGGCCCGTGGGCCAGGTCATCGACTACACCCACGCCCCGCCCGCCTTCGGGCCGCACTGGCCGGTCTGGTTGCCGATGAGCCGCAAGTTCTACTCCCCGGAGGACCGTCCTGCGCTGGAGTACCTCGTGCACAACGAGGAGCACGGCTTCACCATCCTCTGGTACGACGCCACGGTGGCAGCTGACCCGGCGACAGATGGACCAGCTGCGCAGCCTGGCCGCGGACTTCCCGAGCACGACCGACCTCTCCCAGAAGTTCCTCGTGGTCCCGTGGCTCGGCACCGACGGGGCTGCCTTCCCAGACGGAGCGCACCTCGCGCTGACCCACTGGTCGCTGGGCGGCACCCACGGGAACCGGTCCGGACAGCAGGGGGTGTGGCAGTACTGCGATGCGGTCAGCGGGCCCGCGGTGAGCACCTTCATGACGCAGTACCCCTACTCGGACTCCCCGGAGCCGGGCGCACTCTGACTGGTCAGCCGTCGTAGGTGTCCCCGCACCCCACCCGGGTGCCCGGAGGGACGACCGCCGAGGCGGGGACCCGGCCCTCGTCCCCCACCGTGGCGCCCTCCAGACGGGCGGACGGGCCGACGTAGGCGCCGGGCCCGACCACACTGCCGGACACGAGGGCGCCGCGACCGACGTGCGCGTGGGCCATGACGATGCTCCCCTCGACGCGCGCACCGGACTCGACCACCGCGCCCTGCTCGACCACCGAGCCGTCGGCGACCTCCCCCGCGACCAGGGCCTCCGGGTCGACGACGCGGTCGGACGCGGTCTCGCCGTCGTAGCGCGGTGCCAGCCCGGTCACCAGATCGCGGGAGGCCGCGACCAACGCCTCCGGTGTGCCGACGTCGCGCCAGTAGGCGTTCTCGACGTAGCCCACGATCAGCACCCCCTGCGTCGATGAGCCCCGGGAACGTCTCCCGCTCGACCGACACCTCGCGCCCGGCGGGGATGGAGTCGAGAACGCGGCGACGGAACACGTAGCAGCCGGCGTTGATCTGCCGGGTGA
This sequence comes from uncultured Actinomycetota bacterium, assembly GCA_963805655.1. Taxonomy (GTDB): domain Bacteria; phylum Actinomycetota; class Actinomycetes; order Propionibacteriales; family Nocardioidaceae; genus CAWDVB01. The sequence goes on from CAWDVB010000002.1 coordinate 556,834, forward strand.
CCGGGATTGTCGGACTTCTCGACGAACGCGGTGACTCTTCCCTCGGCGTCGGTGGGCACGCATCCGAACGCGCGCGCGTCCGGGACCTCCACCAGGTGCAAGGAGACATCGGGGAGGCGGCCGGCGCGGGCCGTGCCGAAGTCGGCGACCTGGGCGCGTATCGAGTGGCCCGACACCACGTCCCCGTTGAGGATGACGATCGCGGCCTCGGGATCGTCATCCAGCACGGATGCCACGTTGCGGAGCGCACCCCCTGTGCCGAGGGGCACCTCCTCGCGGACATAGGTGATCCGCAGACCGAACCGGGAGCCGTCGCCCAGCACAGGCACGAAGGCGTCGGCCCGGTAGGACGTCGCCATCACCACGTGCTCGATGCCGGCGTCGGCGAGCTTGGTGATCTGATGGGTGAGGAACGGGACGCCGCCGACGTCCAACAGGTGCTTGGGGCGTCGCTCGGTCAGGGGAAGGAGCCGGGTGCCGAAGCCTCCGGCGACGATGATCGCCTCGGTCGCAGTCACGCGCGCCATCCTGCCATCCCGTGAGCCTCGGCACCCGCCATCGCCTACGCTGCCGGGGTGCATCCGTCGACCTTCTCCGAGGCTCTCGCCCTGCGGCTGCGTGCCGGAGCAGGCACCCCGCTGGTGGTCCACTACGACCAGACAGCAGGGAGCCGGGTCGAGCTGAGCGCCACCACGTTCGCGAACTGGGTGGCCAAGACGTCCGCGCTGGTCGTGGACGAGCTCGGCCTCGGCCGCGGCGACCGGCTTCGTCTGGAGCTGCCGGTGCACTGGCTCGAGGTCGTGTGGGTGGGGGCCGCGCTGAACGTCGGGCTCGTCCTCAGCGACGAGTCGCCGGATCTGGTGGTGGTCGGCCCCGAGGGGGTGGGCGTGCCGTACGACGCTCAGGTCGTGGCGACCAGCCTGCACCCGTTCGCACTGCGCTTCGACACGCCGCCTCGCGGGCGGGGTCGTCGACTTCGGCGCAGACGTGTTCGGGCAGCCGGACGCGTTCGTCCCCTACGACCCGCCGACCGCGGACGACACCGTCCGCGCCGTCGGCCAGCAGGAGGAGACGATGGCCGACGTGATGAGCCCGCGCGCGGGCCGTGCCGGCCGGGGACGCGGACCCTCACCGACGTCCCGGCCGGGCGAGACCCGAGCTGCTGCTCGGGCCGCTCCTCGGCGAGGGCACGACCGTCTGGTGCGGCGGATGCGACGACGGCCGGGTGGGAGGGGCGCGCAGGGCCGAGCGGGCGACGGTCGAAGTGCGTGCCGCGGAGGCGCCCCGACCGGATGCCGCACTAGATGTCGGCGCCGAGCTCCTCCTCGAGCTCCTCGCTGAACTCCTCGCCGTCCTCGCCCTCGTCGTAGTGGAGGTACTTGATCCCCCCGTCGACCTCGCCGTCGTACACCAGCCGGCCGCTCTCGAGGACGAGGACCCGGTCGCACATGCGGCGGACGGACTCGGAGGCGTGGCTCACGTAGAACATGGTGCGGCCCTCCTGGCGCACCTCGTCCATCCGGGCCAGGCACTTGCGCTTGAACGGCTTGTCGCCGACCGCGAGCGCCTCGTCGACCAGGAAGATGTCGCTGTCGACGTGGATGGCGATCGCGAAGCCCAACCGGGCGTACATGCCCGAGGAGTAGCGGCCTACGGGCACGTCGAGGAATCGTCCGATGTCGGCGAAGTCGGCGATGGCGTCGAACTTGCGCTTGGTCTCGGCCTCGGACATCCCGAGGATCGCCGCGTTGAGGAAGAGGTTCTCCCGGCCGGTGAGCTGCGGGTGGAAGCCGGCTCCTGTCGCGATCAGCCCGGCGATCCGTCCCCGGGTGAGCACCTGGCCCTTGTCGGGGCGCATCACCCCGTTGATCAGCTTGAGCAGGGTGCTCTTGCCCGAGCCGTTGAGCCCCATGAGACCCACCGACTCACCCTGCTCGACGGTGAAGGACACGTCGTTGACGGCGAGGAAGCGCTCACTCAGCTGCTTGCGCTTCGCTGCCGCGACGGCCATCTGCTTGACCGTGCGGTGGTACTGCAGCCGGAAGTCCTTGACGACGTTGCGGCAGACGATCGACTCGGCCATCAGAGGTTCTCCGGGAATCGGCGCTCGAGACGGCTGAAGATGAGCTGGGCGACCAGCAGCAGCACGAACGAGACCAGCACGATGACCACGCCACGGGTGAGCAGGTCCGGCGGCATACCGAGCGCATTGGTCTGCGCCGGGTCGCTGGTCGTCCCGCTCCAGAAGCAGCGCTGCCCGAGGAGCACGGCATTGGCGATCGGGTTGAGCAGGTAGATCCACTCGTGGCCGGCGCCGAACCGGGTGGACACCATGTCGTAGGTGTAGATCATCGGCACGCTGAAGTGGATGAAGGTGACCAAGCGTGCCGACGAAGTTCTGGAAGTCACGGACCATCACGTTCAACGCACTGAACAGCAGCGCACATGCCGTGCCGAAGGTCATCACGATGACGAACGCCAGCACGCCCGAGACGAGCCCGACCGGGTCGGGACGCCAGCCGGTCAACCCGCAGGCCACGATCAGGATCAGCAGCTGGGGAAGCGTGTGGTAGAGCGACACGAGCATCGACGCGACCGGGAACATCTCCCGGGGCATCGCCATCTTCTGCACCAGGGCGCGGTTCCCGACGATCGACCGGGTCCCTGCTCCGAAGGTCTCCGTGAAGTAGTGCACGAGCACCAGGCCGACGAAGATGTGGATGCCGAAGTTCTCGACGTTCTTGTGCAGGCCGAGGATGCCGCCGATGACGAAGTAGTACATCAGGAACCGGGTGGCCGGTTGGATGTAGGACCACAGCAGGCCGAGTACCGACGCCTGGTAGCGGGCGCTGAGCTCCCGCTGCACCAGTAGCCGCAGCAGGTATCGCTTGCGGAAGACCGCGATCAGCCCGGTGTCAGCGGTCGGTTCGACGAGCGGGGCGGATACCACCCGCATGGCGTGGGTGTCAGTCACGTTCGCCTCCCAGATCGAATGTCTTCCCCCAGGTCTCCGGCGAGCTGAGCTCGCCCAGGTGGCTGCGGTAGCGGCGGGCCAGTCGCGGCCACTCGCGGTAGAGCCTCAGGTGGATGTCCATGGTCCGCCGAAGCAGCCGCCGGTAGGTACCCGTGGTCGCGACGGTAGAGCGCCGACGCTGTTCCGTCGGGCATCGAGACGACGGCCGAGTCGTAGCGGGCGATGCGCTTCCAGTTCCCCGCGCGCGGCGGGGATCTCCGCCTCGGGATGCTGCCGGGAACCCGCCCGTGGGCGGAGAAAGTGACGCACCGGGGCGGCCGCCACGGCGGCCAGCGTCCCCACCCGGCCCGGGACCCGGTGGAGGACGTCGCCCAGTCGCGAGACGCTGCGCGGTGCGGACCGGCGGGAAGGCGTCGGCGTCCGGCTGCAGCTGGGCGTCGAGGTAGCCCGAGGTCAGCTCCCGGACCTCTCCCAGCTTCGAGCCGAGCTCCTCGTGGAGGTACTCAGGCCCACGGAACACGTCGTCGAGCGCCCTCTGCTGCAGCGCGACGGTGGAGTACTGCATCGCCACGAGGTGAGCCATCTGGTGGGCGAAGGACTCCGCGACGAGAATCCCGCCCCGGCGGTGGCGGCCGTGGAGCAGCGCGGACACGAAGCGGTTGCGCTGGTGGAAGTAGGACTGCCAGTCCAGCCCATCGTTCTTGTCCGTCCAGGGGATGTGCCACACCGCCGCACCCGGCAGGGTCACCGTCGGGATGCCCGCCTCCTGGGCACGCAGTCCGAACTCCAGGTCGTCCCACTTGATGAACAGCGGGAGCGAGAGGCCGACCGCCCGGAGCGTCGACAGCGGGATCAGCGCCATGAACCACGGGTTGAAGTCGACGTCCACCCGCGCGTGCAGCCAGGGGGTGGAGCGCAGGGTGCGGGCGCCGAAGTCCCAGTCTCCGACGACGTTCTTCGCCGACTGCCACCAGAAGCGCCACGGCTCGACGACCTCGCCGAAGCTGTGCAGCCGGGTCTTGGCATACAGGCTGAACATGTGGCCGCCGACGATGGTGGGACGGCGGGCGAGGTCGCCGAAGGTGACCGCCCTGATGATCCCCTCCGGCTCGCAGACCACGTCGTCGTCCATGCACATGAAGTAGTCGGCGGAGCCCCGGTTCAACGCTTCGAGCTGGCCGCGCGCATAGCCGCCCGATCCGCCGAGGTTGGCCTGGTCGACGACTCTCAGGAGGCCGTCGAGGGAGGCTTCCGCCTTCGCGAACGACGCGGACTCGCTCACCTTCCGTGTCCCCTGATCGGCCACGAAGACCTCGTCGAGGTACGGCCGGAGGTCGGGGTCCCCACCGATCTGGGAGAGCAGCTCGGCGCAGAAGTCGGGACGGTTCATCGTCGTGATCCCGATCGCGACCGTGCCGTGCGCCGGCCCGGGACTCCGGCACCAGCGCCGACCACTCGACCTCCCCCACCACGGCGTCGGCGTCGCCGGCCACCACGTCGAACCAGTACCAGCCGCCGTCCACGAACGGCGCAAGCGGCAGCTCGAACACGACGGTGGCCGAGCCCGACTCCCCGACGACGGCACGGTCGACGCGCCGGGTGACCCCCTCGGCCGAGGACCTGACCACCGCGACCACGGCGCCGGCGCCCTGAACGGTCAGCGTCAGAGTGACGTGGTCGACCACGGTCCAGCGGCGCCAGTAGCTCGCCGGGAAGGCGTTGAAGTACGTCCCGAAGGAGAGCTGTCGTCCCGAGGGGACCCGGACGGACCGCCGGTTGACGATCTGGCCGGGCTCGAGCGGGTGCCGGGCCTCCGTGTCGACGTAGAGGGCGAGCACGTCGGGGTCCGGCTGGGACGGCATCACGAGTCGCTGCAGCACCCGGCGCACCCTAGGCTCCGTGGCGGTCATGCGTCGATCCCTCCGCTCTGCAGCGGCTTGCCGTCCGCGAAGTGCGGCTTCAGCTTGTTGTCGAACATCGACAGTGCCGACCCGATGGCCATGTGCATGTCGAGGTACTTGTAGGTCCCGAGGCGGCCACCGAACAAGACGTCGGGCTCGGTCCGGGCCAGATCGCGGTACTGCAGCAGCTTGGCCCGGTCCTCCGCGGTGTTGATCGGATAATAGGGCTCGTCCTTCTCCTCGGCGAACCGTGAGTACTCGCGGACGATGACCGTCTTGTCCTGGGGGTACCAGTCCCGCTCGGGGTGGAAGTGCCGGAACTCGTGGATCCGGGTGTAGGGCACGTCGATGTCGTTGTAGTTCATCACCGAGGTGCCCTGGAAGTCGCCGACCGGCAGCACCTCGGGCACCAGGTCGACGGTACGCCAGGACAGCCGGCCGGCCCGGTGGTCGAAGTAGGCGTCGACCGGGCCCGTGTAGACGACCGGGACCTGCCCGACGTACGTCGCCGCGGTCCTGCAGGAAGTCGGTCTCCAGCAGCACCTCGATCCGCGGGATGGTCGGCCATCCGGGTCAGCCACGCCGTATAGCCGTCGACCGGCAGCCCTTCGATAGGTGTCGCTGAAGTAGCGGTTGTCGAAGGAGTAGCGGACCGGCAGCCGGGTGATGATGTCCGGGCTGAGCTCGGTGGGGTCGGTCTGCCACTGCTTGGCGGTGTAGCCCTTGATGAAGGCCTCGTAGAGCGGTCGCCCGATCAGCGAGATGGCCTTCTCCTCCAGATTGGTCGCCTCGCCGGGGGGCACCTCACTGGCCTGCTCGGCGATGAGCGCGCGGGCCTCGTCGGGGGTGAACGAGCGCCCGAAGAACTGGTTGATCAGAGCCAGGTTCATCGGCAGCGGATAGACCTGGTCCTGGAACTTGCCGAAGACCCGGTGCTGGTAGCCGGTGAACGCGGTGAACCGGTTGACGTACTCCCACACCCGCTCGTTGGAGGTGTGGAACAGGTGGGCGCCGTACGTGTGCACCTCGATGCCGGTCTCCGGCTCCGGCTCGCTGTAGGCGTTCCCGCCGATGTGGTGGCGGCGCTCCACGATCCGGACCCGGAGGCCGAGGTCGCTCGCGCACCGCTCGGCGATGGTGAGTCCGAACAGCCCCGAGCCGACGACGACGACGTCTGCGTTCACGAGGGGACTACTCCTGTACGGCACTGGGGGCGGGGGCGGGCGAGCCACCGAGGAGTCTAACTGCCGGCTGGTGCCACCCCGGACTCCCCACGCGGACCCCCGCTCGGGCCCCCCGGAGCCTCCGGCGGCCCCACTCGTGCGATTCCGCGCGCGTCCCGTATCGCCTTCCAGACGTTGCGTGCCTCGGCCCGGCCCCCGCGCACCGGACTCAGCCCGAGCACGGCCAGCGCGATGAGATAGGGCTTCAGCCTCACCAGCACGTTCTCCCCGTAGCGCAGGTGCACCACGAACAGGTTCCGGTACATGTAGTAGCCCTTCCAGGACCGCGTGTCGTGCTGCTGGTCGAAGTCCATCTGGCGCACCAGCACGGCATCGCGGACCGCGGCCACGGGGAAGCCCGCCCGGCGGGCGCGCAGGGCGTAGTCCGCGTCGTCGTAGAAGATGAAGAACGCCGGGTCGGGGAGGCCGATCCGGGCCACGACATCCCGGCGGACCAGGAACCCCTCGAAGGAGACGTTCTCGACCGGAAAGGTCTCCGGCATCGACTCGCGGCTCGGGTACACCGCATCGACCGCCGCGCGCTTCGGCCGGATCGCGAGCGGGTTGGAGAGGTTGAACCGCACCGCGGCCTTCTCGACCAGCACGCCGCGCAGGTCCTCGCGCACCGCGATCAGCGCCGGGAGCGTCGTGGCCCAGCAGGACCTCCAGGCAGTCCGTCGCCGGGACGACGTCGTCGTCCATCAGCCAGACCCGGTTGTGGCCGTCGACGTAGGCCCTCTCCAGTCCCATCCGGAAGCCGCCGGCCCCGCCGAGGTTCTCCTCCGAGTGCAGAGCGACGATCGGGAGGTCGTCGCGGGCGTCGATCACCTCGCGGGTGTGGTCCTCGCTGGCGTTGTTGACGATGTAGATCGCGTCCGCCGGCCGCGACTGCCGCGCCAGCCCGTCGAGGCACAGCGACAGCAGGTCGGCCCTGTTGTAGGTGACGATCACGATCGCGACGGACTCGGTCATGACACGTACCTCAGGTGGCCGGTGAAGTCGCCGCGGAACGCGGCGAGCGCGGAGGATGCGGACAGCCGCAGGCGGCTCCACGACGGCCTGGTGAAGGAGTAGAACCACAGGGTCTTGACCAGGAAGGCCAGCACGCCGAGCCGGCCGACGTAGGTGCGCAGGTTGGTGATGTTGTTGCGGACCATGCAGTAGTGCTTGAGGTCGGACGGCGTGTGGTTGTACGACGTGCGCCCGAACATCATCGGCGACCCGAGGTCGCCGATCGACGGGTGGGAGAAGCGTGCCGCGACGACCGTCGCGATCCGAGCACCCGCCTCGCGTGCCCGCCACAGGTACTCGACGTCGTCACCCCAGATGAAGAACTCGGCCCGGGGCAGCCCGATCCGCTCGACCAGGCTGCGGGTGACCAGCACCCCGTTGAACGGGATGATGACGCCGCGCAGCAGCCCGTCGGTCGCGGCGGCCTCGAGCGCCGTGGTCGTCCGGAGCACGGTCGCCCGTCCCGGGACGCGGACCGGGAAGCAGAGCTCCTCGGGCCTCCCCTCGGTGACCACCGCGGGCCCGACGAAGTCGCAGGCACCGACGTGCGGCAGGAGCAGCCCGAGCGAGTCCGGCGTGGGGACCCCGTCGTCGTCCATCAGCCAGACCAGGTCGGCGTCGCGTTCCAGCGCCGCCGCCAGACCGGCGGCGAACCCGCCCGCCCCCCCGGTGTTCGACGACTGGGTCAGCACCTCCACCGGGACGGCCACCGAGAGCGATGACAGGACTGCTGTCGTGTCGTCGGTGGAGGCGTTGTCGACCACCAGGATCAGGTCGGGGGCCGGGGCGCACCCGGCGATCGCCCGCACGATCCGCTCGGCCAGCGCCGCACGGTTGTACGTCACGACGACGGCGACGATCCGGGGGTCCACGAGGCCCGACCCTATCCGCCGCCGGGTGGAGGGTGGGGATCAGGTCGGCGGCGGGCTGGGGAGGTCGAACTCGACGTACGAGTCGGCCCCGCTTCGCACCCAGACCCGGGGAGGGCAGGTGCCTCCGGGCGACGACTGCGAGGCGTACACGCGCTCACCGAAGATCCACGGAGCCCTGCCCACCTGGGACAACGCCGTCTGGCCGGAGGGCTGCTCCGACTCCACGCGCCCCTGCACCTCGGCCAGGGGCAGACCCGTATTGGTCCCGGAGTAGTAGTCGGTGCCGCAGTAGGAGACGACGCCGGTGATCGTCGGCACATCGGTGAAGCCGTGGTACACGTACAGCCCCAGTCCGATGACGACGAGCCCCGCGACGGTCCGGGACGCGACGATCACGAAGCCCTTCAGCCAGCGGAGCGGGGACTGCTTCTCCAGCGGGGCGTCCCCGTCGACGCCCTCGTCACCGCTCACGGCCCGCCCCTAACCGCTCAGCAGACGTTGGACAGGTTGCTGGACTTGTTCGCCGCGTACCCCTTCTGGATGTCGCCGATCGAGCCTCCGACCGTGGACTCTTGTCCTTGGTGCTGAAGCCCTGCCCGCCGCTCGACGCCCCGCTGCTCTTGTCGAGCGCCTTGGAGATCATCGCCTGGATCTTGGCGATGTTCGGCTTGGACGGGTTGATCGCGGGCGGCACGAAGGACACGGTGGTCAGCTTCTGGGACCGGGCCTTGAGCGCGAGGTCGATGAAGGTGCCCAGCTGGGACGCGGGCAGGTTCGTGGTCACCAGGCTCTGGCCCGCGGAGGTGATCTGCTGGTACTTCATCACCACGGTCTGCGGGTTGAGCTGCTGCAGCATCGCACTCATCACGCACTTCTGCCGGGCCATCCGGGAGTAGTCGTCGGAGTTGGCGCGCGACCGGGCGAACCACAGCGCCTGGTACCCGTCGAGATGACGGACCCCGGGCTGGACGTAGCCGCTGACGGCCCCGGTCTTCCCGATCGGGATCGGGGACCGGACGTTCAGGGTGATCCCGCCGACCGCGTCGACCATGCTCTTGAAGCCCTGGAGGTTCACCATCGCGTAGTAGTTGATCGTCAGCCCGGTGATCCCCTCGACTGCCTCGGTCGTGGCCTCCACGCCCGGGTCGTCGTAGCCCTTGAGCGCGTCGGGGTGGTTGGTCGTCCAGGTGACCAGGCTGTTCAGCTCGCAGTCGGTGCCGCAGTCGTAGCCCTTCGGGAAGTACGCCGCCATCGGCGACCCCTTCGGGAAGGGGAAGTTCAGCATGTTGCGCGGCAGCCCGAAGATCACCGTCCGGCCGGTCGCCGCGTCGATGCTCGCGACGTTGATGCTGTCGGGGCGCAGACCCCACCGGCTCTTTCCGGAGTCCCCGCCGAGCAGCAGGATGTTGTAGCGGCCCTCGGTGGCGGGGGTGACTGCGTGGCTGCCGAACGTCGTGGTGATGAACTGCCGCTGCACCGTCACCAGATGACCGGCGAAGAGCAGGGTGGCCGCGACGGCGACGGTGAGCAGGCCGCTCAGACCCACCATGAGGATGCGTGGCCCGCGGTCGAGCGCGCCGAGGTGATCCGAGCCTCCAGGCGTCGACGAACAGCAGCGTCCACCCGGCAGCCATCGCCCACAGGGCGGTGCGACCGACGAGCAGGGCGGTCGGGTTGCTGGCCAGCGTGAAGATGGCCGTCCGGTCGAGGAGCGCCGACCACCACCGCCGGCGATCGCGAGCAGCCAGAGGACGCCCCAGGTGCGCAGCGCGATGCGGCCGAGACGCTTGTTGCCCGACGCGATCTGGGCGGACCCGGGGAGGAGCGAGGGTCATGAGGAGGAGGGTCACCGCACGGCGGAGCCGGACCCGGCGTGCGTCACGCACGCGGAGCGGCTCCGACGAGAACCCGGGGGAAGTAACGGGCCGCACGTCGTGATGCCTTTCCTGCGAGGGAAGTGGGCGGCCCAAGGCGAGACCACCCGCCGGGCCAGTATCTCCGCTGTACGGGCATCCGGAACGGAGGCGCGCCGCTCAGGAGCCGGTCGCCCTGCCCTGCTCGATCGCCTGCTTGCGGCTGAGACGGTGGGAGCGGCGGATCTCCGCCTCCTGCCAGCGACGCTGCTCGTCGGGCGTCTCGGGGGTCAGCCCCCGGACCTCGCGGGGCTGGCCGTCCTCGTCGATGGCGACGAAGACGAGGTACGCCGAGGCGACATGCAGCGGCTCGCGGCCGGCCTCGTTCCACGGCTCGGCCTCGACCCGGACGCCGATCTCCATCGAGGTGCGCCCCACCCAGTTGACCTGGCCCCTCGTGGTGATGATGTCGCCGACGTAGACCGGGTGGAGGAACGCCATCTCGTCCATCGCGGCGGTCACGGCGGGACCGCCGCTGTGCCGCTGGGCGATCGCGCCGGCCGTGCTGTCGACCAGCTGCATGACCACGCCGCCGTGGACGTTTCCGAGCATGTTGACGTGGGTCTGCTCGGTGAAGAGCGCGAGCGACACACGCCCGTGCGAGGGCGGGACGGGCGGGAGGTCCATGGCTCGCACGCTACCGCCACCCACTCCGCACCGTCGGACTACCCGCCGACCTGCCCCACGTACAGCTCGGTGACCTCGCGGCGTGCGCGCGGGGGCCTCCTCGAGACCGAGCTCCTCGGCGAACTTCCGGCCCGACCACACCGCCGACGCGATGGTTCCCGGCGCCCATGCGTCGCCGATGGCGCGGACCGTCAGCAGCTCGCCGGCGGAAGGGTGCGAGGTGAGCTCGCGGTAGAGCCCGTCCTCCGGCAGCCGTGCGGTCACCATCACCACGGCGTCGCACGCGATCTCGGACGGCTCGCCGGTGAAGACGTTGTCGGCCACCACGAATCCGGAGTCCGACCGAGGTCACCACCTGGCTGGTGAGCAGCCCGACGCCCGCGTCGAGCAGGTCGCGCTGGATCTTCTCGACCTCCAGCGTCATCTCCGTCCAGGCGGAGGCGAGCGCGGCGGGAGTCACCAGGACGACCTCGTAGCCCTCCGACCGCAGCAGCCCGCCAGGATGCCGCCGAGGTAGTAGTGGTCGTCGTCGTAGAGGACGACCTTGCTCCCCGGCGGGCGCTTCCCGGCCATCAGGTCGTCGGGCGTCAGCACCGGGACGGCCGGATCGATCGGGATCGGGGTGGTGTGCCAGCGGGCGACGCCGTCGGCACGCCACGCGGACCCCGTCGCGACGGCCACGTGCCGGAAGCCGAACTCGAGGACGTCGTCGGCGGCAAAGCGACTCTCCCGGTGGACCTCGACGTTCGGAAGGTCCGCGAGGGTCCGCATCCGGTAGTCCACCACCCGGCGCCACGCGGCCAGCCCCGGTAGGGCGGCCTCGGCGAGTACCCGGCCGCCCACCTCGCGGCTCGCCTCCGCGAGCACCACCTGGTACCCACGCACCCCGAGTGCGCGGGCGGCCTCCAGCCCCGCGGGGCCGGAGCCGACGATCAGCACGCGCTCGTCGGCGTGGCGGGGACGGATCCGCTCCGGATGCCATCCGCGGCGGAACTCCTCGCCCATGCTCGGGTTCTGCGTACACCGGATGGTCGCCATGGTCATGTCGCCCGTGACGCAGGTGTTGCAGCCGATGCACTCCCGGATCAGGTCCGCCTGACCGTCCCGGATCTTGTTCGGCAGGAAGGGGTCGGCGATGGACGGACGGGCCGCACCGATCAGGTCCATCACGCCCGACCGCACCTGTTGCACCATCAGGTCCGGGGAGGTGAACCGGCCCACCCCGACGACCGGCTTGCTGGTGAGCTGCTTCAGGCCGGCGACGAACTGCTCGTGCTCGCCCTCCGGCCCGAAGCGGGAGGTGTTGGAGTCCTCGTCCCAGGTCCCACGGACGAAGTCCCAGAGGTCCGGCAGCTCGCCGAGCTCGGCCAGCATCTCCTCGACGTGCTCACGGCGGATGCCGTCCGCCCAGGGCTCGTCGACGCTCATCCGGCACGCGATCGCGGCCCTGCCGTCGGCGACCTCCAGGGCGTCCTCGAGGAGCTCGCGCAGGAACCGGGTGCGGTTGCGGGCGCTGCCGCCGTACTCGTCGGTGCGCTGGTTGTAGCGCGGGGAGAGGAAGTGGTGCGGGCTGCCCATGCTGTGCCCGCCGTAGACGTAGATCAGGTCGTAGCCCGCGCGCAGGGAGAGCTCCACGGCGTTGCGGTGCCACTGCCGCAGGTCGGCGATGTCCTGCTTGGTCATCGCGCGGGCCTGCACCGGCGGGTAGCCGTAGGTCACCACCGGCAGGTGGTGCGGCGCGAGCGGTGTCTCCCGGGTGGTGAGGTTCGCGGCGTTGAGCCCGCCGTGCACCAGCTCGATCCCCGCCAGTGCCCCGCCGGCGTGGATCTCCGACGCGATCAGCGACAGCGAGGGCAGGTCCTTGTCGTCCCACGCGCGCAGCTCGATGTAGGGGGTCAGGTCGGAGGTCGGATGGATCTCGACCTCCTCGGTGCAGACGACCCCCCAGCCGCCCTCCGCCTTCACGCGCCGCATCGCCGCCTGCGCGCTCGGGTCCCGGTAGCCCATGCCGTTGCAGTGGGGAACCTGGAAGAAGCGGTTCTTGGTCGTCAGTGGCCCGATGCGGACCGGCTCGAACAGGATGTCGTACGGCGACGCCGTACCGGGGGTGTTGTCGGTCATGACCTCACTCGCTTGCTGGAAGGGTCGTAGAGAGGGCGGAGGGACGCGGCAGCCGGCAGACGCCGGCAGGCAACCTCGACGTGGTAGTCGCGCGAGACCAGCGCGTCGGCGTCGAGCGTCCCTCCTCGGTGGAGACGTAACCGAGCCCGAGCGGCGCACCGATCGTGTGCCCGTAGGACCCGGAGGTGATCCGGCCGACGATCCGGTCGCCGGCCCAGATCGGCTCGTTGTGGTACATCAGGGCGGCGTCGGGCTCGAGCCGGAACTGGAGCAGACGCTGCGCCGGGCCGGCCTCGCGCTGGGCGGTCAGTGCCTCGCGCCCCAGGAATCCCCCCTGCTTGTCCCAGGCGACGGCGAAGCCCAGGCCCGCCTCGAGAGGCGACTCGTCGGTGCCGAGGTCATGGCCCCAGCTGCGGTAGGCCTTCTCCATCCGCAGCGAGTCCAGGGCGTGGTAGCCGCAGAGCCGCAGGTCGTACGGGCGCCCCGCGTCCTCGAGGACGTCGAAGACGCCGGCGGCGAACTCGGTGGGCATGAACAGCTCCCACCCCAGCTCGCCGACGTAGGTGATCCGGTTTGCCCGGACGCGGGCATATCCGAGATCGACGACCTGTGAGGTGCCGAAGGGAAAGTGCTCGTTGTCGAGCTCGACGTCCACCAGGCCTTGGAGCAGCTCCCGGGAACGGGGGCCCATCACGCTCAGCACCGCATACCCGGAGGTGACGTCGGTCGCCGTGCAGCGTGCGTCCGCGGGGATGTGGTCGTTGAGCCAGGCGAGGTCGCGGATCTGCGTGGCCGCGGCGGTGACGACCAGGAAGCGGTCCTCCGCCTCGCGGGTGACCGTGACGTCGGCCTCGATCGTGCCCCGCTCGTTGAGCCACTGCGTGTACACGATCTTCCCCACCGGCACCGCGACGTCGTTGGCGCACACCCGGTTGAGCACACGCTCGGAGTCGGGGCCCTGGACCAGGAACTTGCCGAACGACGACAGGTCGAACATGCCGACGCCCTCGCGCACGGCGCGGTGCTCCTCGCCCGAGTGCGCGAGCCAGTCCGGGCGCCCGTAGGTGTATCGGTAGACGGGCTCGACGCCCTCGGGGGCGTACCAGGTGGGCCTCTCCCAGCCGGCCACGACCCCGAAGCAGGCGCCTCGGTCGGCGAGCCGGTCGTGCAGGACCGAGCGGCGGGCGCCCCGTGCCGTCTCGGGCTGCCGGTACGGCCAGTGCATCGCGTAGAGCAGGCCGAGCGCCTCGACGGTGCGGTCACGCAGGTACGCAGCGTTGTGCTGGAAGGGCATCATCCGGCGGACGTCGACATCCCACAGGTCCATCGGCGGATGGCCGTCCACGATCCAGTCGGCCATGACCTTGCCGGCCCCTCCCGAGGACTGGATCCCGATGGAGTTGAAGCCGCAGGCCAGGAACAGTCCCCGGACGTCCGGGGACTCCCCGAGAAGGTAGCGGTCGTCCGGGGTGAACGACTCGGGTCCGTTGAAGAACAGCTGGATCCCGGTGGACTCCAGGACGGGCATCCGGCGGGTGGCCGCTGCCAGCAGCGGCTCGAGGTGCTCGAAGTCGGCCGGCAGCGTCCCGAAGGTGAAGTCCCGGGGGACCCGACGCCTGCCGTCACTCCCCTCGGGCGGCCAGGGCGTGGCCCGCGGCTCGAACCAGCCGATCAGCAGCTTGCCGGCGTCCTGCTTGAAGTAGCCGAAGCCGTCCTGGTCGCGCAGCACCGGCATCTGCGGTGACAGTCCGTCCACCGGCTCGGTGACCACGTAGTAGTGCTCGGCCGCGTGCAGCGGCACCACGGCGCCGGCGGCGCCTCCGAGCTCGCGACCCCACATGCCCGCCGCGTTGACCACGACGTCGCACCCGATCCGGTGCGGCTCACCGTCGACGAGGCAGTCCACGCCGACGGCCCTGCCTGCCTCCACCACGATCTGCTGAACGGGGACGTGCTCGGCGACGACGACGCCGGCCGACCGCGCTCCGGCAGCCAGAGCTCGTGTCGTGTCCACGGGGTTCGTGACGCCGTCGCCCGGCAGGAAGACCCCGCCGACGACGTCGTCGACCCGGGCGTGCGGCACGAGCTCCCGGACGGCCCGGGAGTCGATCTCCTCGACCTCCAGACCGAACAGCCGAGCCATCGATGCCTGGCGCTGTAGCTCCTCGCGTCGCTCCTCGGTGGTGGCGATGCTCACCGAGCCGGTCTGCCGAAACCCGGTGGCCTGCCCGGTCTCGGCCTCCAGGGACGAGAAGAGCTCGGTGGTGTACTGCGCGAGCCGGGTGAGGTTCTGGGTCGCACGCAGCTGGCCCACCAGGCCGGCCGCGTGCCAGGTGGTGCCGCTGGTCAGCTCCGCGCGCTCGAGCAGGACGACGTCGGTCTCGCCCCGCCTGGCCAGGTGGTAGGCGATGCTGCACCCGACGATCCCGCCTCCGACGATGACGACCCGCGCCCGGGCGGGGAGTTCGCGTCCCATGGTTCACTCCGTTCCTCAGCCGGCCCGTGTGGCGTCGGTGACACCGAGAAGCCGCGCGACCGCGTCGACCACCATCTCGCTCGGGGGACGCGCTCCCTCCGCGAGCCCCTGGTCCTCGAGGACGATGGGCACGCCGATCCCGTCGACGAGCGCGGCGATCTGGAAGGACGCGACCGCGGGGTCCAGGTGACGGTCGAACCGGCCTGCCTCCCTTCCGGCGACGAGCAGGCTCTCCATCAGGTCCCGCCAGGCCCGGTACAGCTCGTTGGCCCCCTCACGGAGCTCGGCGTCGCGGATGCCGGCGCGCCAGTACTCGACCCAGACCCGCCATACCGTTCCGGCGCGGTCACCTTCCGGAATGACGGCCACCAGCAGTTGTCGGAGCTGGTCCCACGGGTCCGTGGCGGCGCGGACGGCGTCCCGCATCACCTGCAGCTCGTGGTCGGCGAGATGCGTGAAGGCCGCGTGCAGCAGGTCGTCGCGACTGCCGAAGTTGTACTGCAAGGTGCCGACCGGCACTCCGCTCGCGTCGCTGACGTCGGAGAAGCGCGTCGCGTCCGCCCCGCGCGCGGCGATCACGTCCGCGGCAGCAACGAGGACCTCGATCCGGTGGCGCCCGGCGCGGCGCACCCGGCGCTCGTGGTGTCGTGGTGTCGTCCGGACAGGCGCAGGGCTCCCCATTCATATGACCATACGGTATGGCCGTACGAAACGGCGGGGCGCGCCGCGTCCGTCTCGGCAGATGGCCGGTCAGGACGAGACCGGCTGCTGCGCCAGATACGGCGTACCGCCGACGATCCGCGTCACCACGATGCCCGTGATCGCCATCGCCAACAGCACGGACGCGAGCACCACGAGCTGGAACTGCGCCGCCTCCACCGGGGTCGCACCCCCGAAGAGAGCCCCGACGAAGGCCCCCGGCAGGGTCACCAGGCCGGTCGACTTGGTCTGGTCGAGGGTCGGCAGCAGGGACTCCCGCACCGCCTCCCGCCCGATCTCGGCATGGGCCTGCGCCGGCGTGGCTCCCAACGCGAACCACGACTCCACCTCCAGCGACCTGGTCCGTGCCGAGCGCAGGAAGTTGCGCCCCGCCAGGGTCGAGCCGGTCATGGAGTTGCCGATGACGATGCCCGCCGTCGCCACCAGGTACCTGGCTCCGAACGGCACCAGCCCCAGGCCGAAGACGAGGCCGAGGGCCACCGAGCTGCCCAGCGCCACTCCGATCAGCGCAGCGCGCCGACCGTGCCACAGCTCGGTGAGCCGCCGGTTCGCCGTCCACGTCGCGGTGGTGAGCATCAGCACGAGGAAGCCGACCACGGTCCAAGGCACTGCGAGGATCCCGCGGAGCAGCAGTGCGATCACGGCGAGCTGGGCGGTCGCGCGGATCAGCGCCCACAGCGGGAAGACTCCGATCCCCACGCGCTGCCACCGGAGCAAGGAGATCGTCACGCCGCTCAGGACAAGGAGGCCGACTCCGAACCACACGAAGTGCTCGATCCCGGCCATGGGTGCCATTGTTCACCCACTCGCCGCACCCGACAGGAGCGACGCGGCCTCAGGATGCGGCTGTACCGTCCTCGGTTCGCAGGCCCACGATGCGCCGGGCCGCGTCGATGACGATGGCCGTCACCGGGGAACGCAGCTCGCGGACGAGACCGTCGCCGGTCACCAACGGGACCGCCATCCCGTCGATGAGGGCCGAGACCTGCAACGCCACCGCCTCCGGCTCCAGGCCCACCGAGAAGCGCCCTTGAGCGACGCCCACGCGGATCACCTGCTCCACGTATCCACGCCACTGCCGGTAGACCTCGGTGGCCTCCTCGCGGACCCGCGGGTCGCGGACCGCCGCCCTCCAGAACTCCACCCACGCCCGCCACACGATCCAGGAGTCCTCGTTCTCCATCATCGAGATCTCCATCAGCAGCTTCAGCTGGGCCCAGGCGTCGGTGCCGGCCCGCATCGCAGCCGCGATCTCCCCCAGCTCCTGGAAGGCGAGGTACTGGAAGGCCGCGTGGAGCAGGTCCTCGCGGCTGCCGAACTGGTACTGCAGCGTGCTGACCGGGACTCCGCTCTTGTCACTGATGTCACTGAACCGTGACGACTCGAACCCGCGCTCGGCGATCACCTCGATCGCGGCCACGAGGATGGCCTCCCTGCTCTGCGGCGGGTGGTCGCGCCGCAGGCCGCCGACCGACTGCTCCCCCATGTCTCTCCCCCGGTTTCCATCCATTCCTATGACCGTACTGTCCGCGCTGCCCGGTGCCCAGTGGCGCTGCTCGCGACGCGTCGCACGGTCACGCTCAGCCGAGCCAGCCGCGCGTCGTGCCCAGGACCCGCTCTCCTTCAACATCGGCCAGGCTGAGCTCCGCGAAAGCGTGAGCCGCAGGCGAGGTCTGGTCTCGGAAGCGTGGGGCGTCGCCGCCGACGCCGAAGACGTCGCCTCGAGTCCACGCACCGCGACGGTCACTCCGGCTTGCGCACACGCATCCCGCAGGCCGTCGGCCCGCTCCCCCACCTGCTGCACTCACGCCGCTCCCCCTTCGCCGGGCCGTGGAGCCCTGGCAGTCAATCCGCCCGGGCGGTTGGGGTCAATCTGTTCGCCCGGCGAGTGGCCGACGTCGGGCTCAGAGCTCCGACTGCACTCCCGAAAGGAGCTGTCGTGCCATCACGATGCGCTGCACCTGGTTGGTGCCTTCATAGATCTGGGTGATCTTCGCGTCGCGCATCATCCGCTCGACCGGGTAGTCGTGGGTGTAGCCGTAGCCGCCGAGGATCTGCACGGCGTCGGTCGTGACCTCCATGGCGACGTCGGAGGCGAAGCACTTCGCCGCGGCCCCGAAGAAGGTCAGGTCGTCGTCGCCGCGCTCGGAGCGTCCGGCAGCGGCATAGGTGAGCTGGCGGGCCGCCTCGATCTTCATGCCCATGTCGGCGAGCATGAACTGCAGACCCTGGAAGTCGGCGATCGGCTTGCCGAACTGCTCACGCTGCTTGGCGTAGTCGAGGGCATAGTCCAACGCCCCCTGCGCCACGCCGAGGGCCTGGGCGGCGATGGTGATCCGGGTGTGGTCGAGCGTCCGCATGGCGAGGGCGAAGCCGGAACCCTCCTCGCCGATGATGCGATCGGCCGGGATGCGGACGTCGTCGAGATAGACCTCGCGTGTCGGAGAGCCCTTGATGCCCAGCTTCTTCTCCGGCGCCCCGAACGAGACACCCGGGTCGGACTTCTCCACGACGAACGCCGAGATGCCCTTGCGCCGGTTGTCCGGGTCGGTCACGGCGAAAACGGTGTAGAAGTCCGACGCTCCGGCGTTGGTGATCCAGCGCTTGACCCCGTTGATCACCCACGTGTCACCGTCGCGGACCGCGCGGGTCTTCATCGCGAGGGCGTCCGACCCCGCATCGGGCTCCGACAGGCAGTAGGAGAACATCGCCGACCCGTCGGCCAGCGGCGGGAGGTACTTCTTCTTCAGCTCCTCGGACCCGGCCAGCATCAGCGGCAGCGACCCGAGCTTGTTCACCCCCGGCAGCAGCGAGGAGGACACGCACGCGCGGGCCACTTCCTCGATCACGATCACGGTCGCGAGCGCGTCTGCTCCGGCCCCGCCGTACTCCTCGGGGATGTGCGGAGCGAGGAAGTCCGACGCCGCGAGCGCGTCGTGCGCCTCCTGCGGGAAGCGAGCCTCCTCGTCGACCGCCGCGGCGAACGGGGCGATCTTCGCGTCGCACAGCTCGCGGACGGCTTCGCGCACCGCACGGTGCTCCTCGGACAGGGCGAACATCGGGTACTCATCGGCCATGCCCCGAGTCTACGAACGGGGTGCCGCCTGAGTAGGGCCCTTCGGTCTGTGGTGTGCGTCTCTCTCGGTGTCGGAAGCCCCGGCCGCGGATCAGAATCCGGCGGTGCGGGGCGACGCGCCGCGCACGTTCCGCCCCTTCTCACGCGCGGAGTCGCCGAGAGCCTGCTGGAACTCGACCATCTTCGCCCGCAACGGCTCGTCGGCCGCGGCCAGGATCCGCACGGCGAGCAGGCCGGCGTTCCGTGCGTTGCCGATCGCGACGGTCGCCACGGGGACTCCCCCCGGCATCTGCACGATCGACAGCAGCGAGTCCATCCCGTCCAGGTAGGACAGCGGCACCGGGACGCCGATCACGGGCAGCGGGGTGACGGCGGCGAGCATGCCGGGCAGATGGGCGGCTCCCCCGGCGCCGGCGATGATCACCTGCAGCCCCCGGCCCGCGGCCTGCTTGCCGTAGGCCAGCATCTCGTCGGGCATCCGGTGCGCGGACACCACGTCGGCCTCGAAGGGGACGCCGAACTCGCCGAGTGCGTCGGCCGCCGCCTTCATGGTCGGCCAGTCCGAGTCCGACCCCATCACGATCCCGACCCGGGGCTCGTCGCTCATTGGCTCTCCTCACCGAGATCGCCGCGGAACCAGGCCGCGGCGTGCTGGGCCCGGGCGCGGACCTCCTCGAGGTCGTCGCCGTAGGCGTTGACGTGGCCGACCTTGCGGCCGGGCCTGACCTGCTTGCCGTACAGGTGCACCTTCAACCGCGGGTCGCGGGCGAACACGTGCGGGTAGCCGGCGTACAGGTCCTCGGAGCGGGGCCCGTGGTCCCCGCCCAGGATGTTGACCATCACGGTCCACGGGGCACGGGCGTGCGGTGCCCCGAGGGGCAGGTCGAGGACGGCACGTAGATGGTTCTCGAACTGGCTGGTCGTGGCACCGTCCATCGTCCAGTGACCGGTGTTGTGCGGGCGCATCGCCAGCTCGTTGACCAGGACCCGGCCGTCCCGGGTCTCGAAGAGCTCGACGGCCAGGATGCCGGTGACGTCGAGCTCGGCGGCCAGGCGCATGGCGATCTGCTGCGCCTCGGCCGCCAGGTCGGCGTCGAGACCCGGGGCAGGGGCGACGACCTCCCAGCAGATGCCGTCCTGCTGTACGGACTCGACGACCGGGTAGGCGGCCACCTGACCCGAGGGCGATCGGGCGACGAGAGCGGACAGCTCGCGGCGGAAGTCCACCTTCTCCTCGGCCAGGATCTCCAGCCCGCCTTCCCGCGCGATCGCCAGCACGTCGGCGGCCCGCTCGGCGGACTCCACGAACCACACGCCCTTGCCGTCGTACCCACCTCGCGCGGTCTTCAGGACGATGGGGAACCCACCCGCCCGGGCGGCGAACGCGGTCGCGTCGTCGACCGAATCGACCACGCTGTGGTGCGGAACGGGCACGCCGAGGGACTCGAGCCGGTTGCGCATGACGATCTTGTCCTGCGCGTGGAAGAGGGCTCCGGGACCGGGGCGGCACGCGTGGCCCTCGGCAGCCAGGGTCTCCAGGTGCCGGGGCGGCACGTGCTCGTGGTCGAAGGTGACCACCGCGCAGCCCTCGGCGACCGTCGCAGGGTGTCGAGGTCCCGATAGTCGCCCACGATCGAGTCGGGGATCACCTGGGCTGCGGAGACGCCGTCGGCCTCGGCGAGCAGGCGCAGCGGGACGCCGAGCGCGACGGCTGACTGCGCCATCATCCGGGCCAGCTGGCCGCCACCGATGATGGCGAGCGTCGGGGTGGAGTCGGCGCCGGTCACGGACCGAGCCTAGTGGGAAGAGTCTGCGTGGCGCCGCTCAGGCGGACGCGGCCTGCCGCAGCGGCGGGCGCGCCTCGAAACGCAGGCCCCGCCCCCGGATGGTCGAGATGTACGTCGGGTTGCGACTGTCGTCGCCGATCTTGCGGCGCAGCCAGCCGAGGTGGACGTCGATCGTCTTGGCCGACGTGAAGAAGGTGGTTCCCCACACGTCGCGCATCAGCTCGGTGCGGGTGACCACCTCGCCCGGGCGGGACATCAGCGCGAAGAGGAGGTCGAACTCCTTGCGCGAGAGAACGACCTCATCGCCGTCCTTCCACACCTGTCTGGTGGAGGGATCGGCGGTGATTCCGCGCATCGCGACCATGGATCGAATGTAGGGGGGGCCACAGGTGCACCGCAGGAAAACCTGAGAAATCTAGGTGCCGTCATCGAACCGTCGAGTGTGCTCCACGTCGCCCTGCGCCCCCTCGTCCTCCGCGCCCGCGGCTCGAGGGCCCGCCTGGTGTCCCGGTGCCGTGGGGAAGAGCATCTCGTTGAGCGTCAGGTGGAACGCCTCCACGTCGGGGATGTCGGTCAGGACGACCCCCGACTGCTCCGTGGCGTCGGAGACGATCAGCGTGCCGCACCCCAGGATGCGGTCGAGGACGCTCTTCTCGAAGTTCACGTCGCTGATCCGGGCCAGCGGGATGTCCCTGCCACGACGGGTGATGATCCCGCCGCGGGTGATCAGCCGGCGATTGGTCAGCGTGTACGTCGCGGCCAGCCACTGGAGGAAGGGCAGGAGCACGAACCAGACGGTCACCACCACGGCGACGATGACGATCGCCCAGCGGACCACCGTGGCGGCCGTGCCGTTCCCACTCGGAAGGGTCAGCAGGAAGCCGGTCAGTGCCGCGAAGAGGATCAGCAGCAGCGCGGGGACGAAGAGCACCTTCACGTGGGTGCGTGTGTCGATGACGACTTCCTCGCCCGTGCCCAGCAGCTTCGGTGAGATGGCCATCCCACGATCATTCCACGGGGCGAAGGTGCGTCACATCCCCTGCGGCCACGGTCTCGACGCCGCTCGGCGTCTCGATGACCAGCATCCCTTCCGCGTCAACGTCGCGCGCGGTGCCGGTGATGGTCTCCCCGGAGGGGAGCGACGCCGTGACCCGCGCGCCCAGGGTCGCGCACCGCGAGGAGTAGCGCTCGCGGAGGCCCCGGTCAGGGTCCCCGCCGACGGCTTCCCAGTCGAGATACTCCCGGCCGAGCTCGGCCAGCAGCGTCGCGAGCACGTCGGTCCGGTCCACCGCCTGCCCCGATGCCAGCGAGAGCGAGGTGGCCTCGGGCACCGGAAGCTGATCACGCGTCAGGGACACGTTGATCCCGATGCCGACGACGGCGACCGGTGCAGTCGTCCGCTCGAGACGCTCCACCAGGATGCCGCCGGTCTTGAGACCCGCGATCTGCACGTCGTTGGGCCACTTGAGCCGGGCCTCCACACCGCAGGAACGACGCAGCGCCTCGACCGTGGCCACGCCGGCGAGCAGGGGCAACCAGAGCCAGCGACGCGCGGGCACGGAGGGGCGGAGCAGGACCGACACCGTCACCGACGAGCGAGGCGGGGTCACCCAGACGCGGTCGAGCCGGCCGCGTCCCGCCGTCTGGTGCTCGGCCACGACCACCAGGCCGGGTGGGGCCGCGTCCGCACGAGCCGCGGCGACCGCGTTGGTGGAGCCGGCTTCCTCGAGGACCACCAGGTCACTCCAGGGCCGTTCCCGCTGCACCAGATCCAGCAGGCGGACACGGTCCAGAGGGGCGCAGGGGAGCCCCTGACGTGTTAGAAGCGCCACGCTGCGGGCCACCCACGAGATCACTCACAGCCACTAGATTTGCCCACAATCGGCAGGAAGGGAAACGACCGTGACCACAGGACCGGACGAAGGCTCCGCCGCGAGCGCGCCGGACATCCACACCACTGCCGGCAAGGCCGCGGACCTGGAGACGCGCAGGTACGAGGCCACGCACGCTGCCTCCGAGCGCGCCGTCGAGAAGCAGCACGCGAAGGGCAAGATGACCGCCCGCGAGCGGATCGCCAAGCTCTTCGACGAGGGGTCCTTCGTCGAGCTCGACGACCTGGCACGTCACCGCTCGACCGCCTTCGGTCAGGAGGCCCGTCGGCCGTACGGCGACGGCGTGATCACCGGATTCGGCACCATCGACGGCCGCCAGGTGTGCGTGTTCTCCCAGGACTTCACCATCTTCGGCGGCTCCCTCGGGGAGGTCTACGGCGAGAAGATCACCAAGGTGATGGACCTGGCGATGCGGACCGGGTGCCCCATCATCGGCATCAACGAGGGAGCCGGTGCGCGGATCCAGGAGGGCGTCGTCTCGCTCGCCCTCTACGCCGAGATCTTCAAGCGCAACGTGCATGCCTCCGGAGTGATCCCGCAGATCAGCATGATCATGGGCTCGTGCGCCGGCGGGCACGTCTACTCCCCCGCGGTCACCGACTTCACCGTGATGGTCGACGGCACCTCGAACATGTTCATCACCGGTCCCGACGTGATCAAGACGGTGACCGGTCAGGACGTCACGATGGAGGATCTCGGTGGCGCCCGGACCCACAACACCAAGTCGGGCAACGCCCACTACATGGGCTCCGACGAGGACGACGCCATCGAGTACGTCAAGGCGCTGCTGTCGTACCTTCCGCAGAACAACCTCGACGAGCCTCCGGCATACCCGGAGGAGGCGGACCTCGAGCCCGACGAGACCGATCTGGCGCTGGACACCTTGATCCCGGACTCCCCGAACCAGCCCTACGACATGCACCAGGCGATCGAGGCCGTCCTCGACGACGGCGACTTCCTCGAGGTGCAGGCGCTCTTCGCGCCGAACATCGTGGTCGGCTTCGGTCGCGTCGAGGGCTGCTCGGTCGGGGTGGTGGCCAACCAGCCGATGCAGCTGGCGGGCACGCTCGACATCGACGCCTCGGAGAAGGCCGCTCGCTTCGTCCGCTTCTGCGACGCGTTCGGGATCCCGGTGCTGACGTTCGTCGACGTCCCGGGCTTCCTCCCCGGCACCGATCAGGAGTGGAACGGCATCATCCGTCGCGGCGCGAAGCTGATCTACGCCTATGCCGAGGCGACCGTCCCGCTGGTCACGGTGATCACCCGCAAGGCCTACGGGGGCGCATTCGACGTGATGGGGTCCAAGAGCCTCGGTGCGGACCTCAACCTCGCCTGGCCGACCGCCCAGATCGCGGTCATGGGAGCCCAGGGCGCGGTCAACATCCTCTACCGCAAGGAGCTGGCTGCCGCCGAGGATCCCGAAGCGGTGCGGGCCGCGCTGATCACCGAGTACGAGGATGCTCTCGCCAACCCGTACATCGCCGCCGAGCGCGGCTACGTGGACCGGGTGATCCTCCCGCGCGAGACGCGCGCGGAGGTCGTGCGCGGACTGAGGATCCTGCGGACCAAGCGGGCCAGCCTGCCGCCGAAGAAGCACGGGAACATCCCGCTGTGAGCGCCGACGAGAACGACCCTGGTCGGAACCGCGCTGCCTTGTTCGTGGTCAGAGGGGAGGCGAACGACGAGGAGATTGCGGCGGTGGCCGCCGTCCTGCGCGCCGCGGCGGCCGCGGCGGCTCCCCCCGTCAAGCCACCGCGGTCCGCCTGGGCATCGCCCCAGCGCCGGTTGCGGCCGGTCCTCCACCCGGGTCCGAACGCGTGGAGGGCAAGCGCCCTTCCGGGCTGACTCCCGTGGGAGCCCCCTCGATACTCGGGTGCCGGGGGCCGGTTGGGAACAGCTGACGCGCGGTGCCGCGCGATTACCCTGCCGCAAGGACGCATTCGGGCCGAGCGGCCGAGGACGGCATCGGCCGAACGTGGGACGATCATCGGGTGTCGGAGCCCTCGAATTCCCCGCTGCGCCCTCCCGGCGCGTACCCCGGCTGGGGCACCCCGCCCCCTCCCTGGCCGCCTCCCGTTCCGCCCGAGCACCCCCAGGCGACAACCGCGATGGTCCTGGGCATCGTGGGCCTCGCCGGGGGCCTGGCCCTCGGCCTCCCGCTGGTGCTCTCGCCCTTCGCCTGGGTGATCGGAGGCCGGGCGGTCCGCGAGATCGACGCCTCCGGGGGCATGCTCGGGGGGCGCAGCAGCGCCAAGGCGGGCTACGTCCTGGGCATCGTCGGCACTGCCTTGCTCATCCTCGGGACGCTGTTGCTGATCGTCTACATCGGCTTCATCGTGTTCGTGATCGGGGCCGTCTTCAACTGCGGCCCGAACTGCTGATCGCGTCATCGCTCGGGAGCGAGAATTCCCAACCAGGACTGGGGAAGCTCGTCCCGACGAGCCGCATCGACTGTCGGTGGTGACCGCTAGCTTCAGGGCATGGCGATCACGTTGGCGCCCCCGACACCCCGGGCAGCGGCCCTGCCGTCCGGCCGTGGCCTGTGCGGGGTGGCCCAGGAGCTCCAGGAGGTGCTGGAGCGGGCGCAGGGCGCCGCGCTCTGGTCGCTCTCCGACGCCGAGATCGCCCGGACCGTCCGCCTGCTCGACGACGCGAGCACGCGCCTGCAGAGTCTCCTCCTGAGGACCGTGGGTGAGGCCGACCGCCGCGGCGTGGCGACATCCGGCCAGGCGCCGACACCGTTCGTGTCGACCGCGGCGTGGCTGGGAAGCATCGGGCCGGCAAGGACCCGCCGGGATGCCCGGCAGATGGTGGCGCTGGCCGCCCAGCTCGACTCGCACCCCGCACTGGCCGCGGGCCTGGCGGACGGGTCGCTGCGGGCCGACCAGGCGCGTGTGGTCGCCGATGCGGTCGATGCGCTGCCGGCCCACATCGGGCCGGCCGAGCGCCGGCGGGCCGAGGACCACCTCATCGGAGAGGCAGCCGTGCACGACGCCGATGCGCTGAAGGCTCTGGGCACGTACCTCTGGGAGGTCATCGACCCCGGGGGCGCGGACGAGGCCCTCTCCCGGCGGCTGGAGGCCGAGGAGAGGCGTGCCGAGCAGAGGACCACGCTGAGCATGTCCGACACCGGCAGGGGGACCACCCAGGGCCGGTTCGTCCTCCCCACCCTGCAGGCGCGAATGCTGACGACGGCGCTCCAGGCGATCGCCAACCCCGCGCTTCCCGGGCCCGTGCCACGCACCGACTCCGACGGCAGGGCGCTCGCAGGTGCTGAGGTGATGGGGCAGGCGCTCGCCCGGCTGGTCGAGCGGATCCCGCCCGAGGCGCTCCCCTCCACCGGTGGGCTCAACGCGTATGTCGTGGTCACCATCCCCCTCCAGGTCCTCGAGGGCCGGCTGGGCACCGCCGAGCTGCTCGGCTCCCGTCACCGGCTGTCCGGCCCGGCCGCTCGCAGGCTCGCCTGCCAGGCGGGTGTCATCCCCGCGGTGCTGGGCGGTGACTCCGCCGTGCTGGATCTCGGCCACCGCACGCGACTGCACACCCGCCCCCAGCGCATCGCCATGACCGTCGAGCAGGGCGGCACGTGCGGCATCCACGACTGCGACACCCCCGCCGCCTGGGCCGACGCCCACCACGTCACCGGTTGGGCCAGCGGCGGCCCCACCACGGTCGAGAACGGCGTGCTGCTCTGTCCCCGTCACCACACGCTCACCCACCAGCGGGAGCACACCCACCACCTCTCCAGGACCCCGGCCGGATGGACGCTCCAGCGACGTCAATAGCCGGCCGGATCCACGCCCGGCGGGCCGGAACGTGAGCGCCTGGTCCCTAACCCGGCTGCGGCCGTCCGGTCGCCGAACTAAGGTGCGACCGTGACTCCTCCCCCACGAAAGATCGACGCACTGTGCGACCGGTTCGTCGACGACTACGCCGCACTCGACCCGATCACCGCCACCGAGCGAGGCATCGCCGGTCATGAGAGCGAGATGCCCGACCTCTCCCCGGACGGCTTCGCCGCCCGCCGCGACCTGCTGGCCACGGCCCGCACGGCAGTCGCTGCGGCGACCCCGGTCGACCAGCACGAGTCCGTGGCGAAGTCCGCGTTCCTCGAACGGGTCGGTCTCCAGGTCGAGCGCTACGACGCGCATCTGCCGCAGGCCGAGATGTCGGTCATCGCGAGCAGCCTGCACGACGTCCGGAGTGTCTTCGACCTGATGGACACCGGATCGGAGCAGGGCTGGTCCGATATCGCCGTCCGGCTGGGCAAGGTCCCTGCCACGCTGGAGCAGCTCGCGACCACGCTGCGCGAGGAGGCCGCTCGCGGCAACGTCGCGCCCGCGCGCCAGCTCACCGAGGTCGCCAAGCAGACCCGTTCCTGGAGCGGGCTCACCGGCCATGGCACCGGGGTCTTCTTCGACCTGGTGGCGAAGCACAGCGGGGACGGCGCTCTCGCCACCGAGCTCGACGACAGCTCCCGGGCCGCCACGAAGGCGCTGTTCGAGTTCGGAGAGTTCCTCCAGCTGGAGCTCGCCCCCCAGGGCGCCGAGACCGAGGCAGTGGGACGAGAGCGGTACGAGCTGCAGAGCCGCTACTTCCTCGGCGCGGCCGTCGACCTGGAGGAGACCTACCTCTGGGGTATCGCGGAGCTGAAGCGACTGGTCGACGCCATGGAGGAGACCGCGCAGCGGATCGTGCCCGGCGGGAGCATCGCCGACGCGGTCGCGGCCCTGGAAGCCGACCCGGCTCGCATCTTCGACGACTCCGAGAGCTTCCGCGTCTGGATGCAGGACCTGGCGGACCGAACCATCGCGGAGATGGCCGGGACCCACTTCGAGATCCCCGAGCCCATCCGGCGGATCGAGGCATGCATCGCCCCGACCGACGACGGTGCCATCTACTACACCGGCCCGAGCGAGGACTTCTCCCGGCCCGGCCGGATGTGGTGGTCGGTTCCCGCCGGCATGGACACGTTCTCCACCTGGCGGGAGACGACGACGGTCTACCACGAGGGTGTGCCCGGTCATCATCTGCAGGTCGCGCAGACCATGTACCGGCGCGAGCTGCTGAACCGCTGGCAGCGCAGCATGTCCTGGGTGTCGGGCCACGGTGAGGGGTGGGCTCTTTACGCCGAGCGGCTGATGGACGAGCTCGGCTACCTCGACGACCCGGGCGACAAGCTCGGCATGCTCGACGCCCAGGCTCTGCGCGCGGGCCGGGTGGTCGTCGACATCGGCTTCCATCTCGGGCTGACCGTCCCCGTTGACAATCCGTTCGGCTACCGCCCGGGCGAGACGTGGAACGCCGACATGGTCTACGAGTTCCTGCGCACGTACACACTGCTCGACGACGCGATGCTCCACTCCGAGGCCAGCCG
Organism: uncultured Actinomycetota bacterium; assembly: GCA_963805655.1. Lineage (GTDB taxonomy): Bacteria > Actinomycetota > Actinomycetes > Propionibacteriales > Nocardioidaceae > CAWDVB01. Next base: position 584,804 of record CAWDVB010000002.1, read on the forward strand.
GTATCGCGGCTGGCCGGGTCAGGCGCCGTCGTACAAGGTCGGCGAGCGACTGTGGCTCCAGGCCCGCGAGGACGCCAAGCAGCGCATGGGCGCCGCGTTCGACCTCCGGCAGTTCCACACCGCCGCGCTCAACCTCGGCAGCCTCGGGCTCGACCCGTTCATGGCCGAGCTGGCCACGATCCGATGACCCGGATCATTCTCGCCTCGGCATCGCCGGCCCGGCTCGCGACGCTGCGCGCGGCCGGCCTCGACCCCTTGGTGGAGGTGTCCGGCGTCGACGAGACCACCGTCAAGCACACCGGTCCGAGGGACCTCTCCGTCGAGCTGGCCCGGCTCAAGGCGCGGACGGTGGCGGGACACCATCGCGAGGGCTACGTGATCGGGTGCGACTCCGTCCTGGAGCTCGACGGCCTGATCCACGGCAAGCCCGCCGACGCCGCCGAGGCGACCAGTCGCTGGCGGGCGATGCGCGGCCGCAGCGGCGTACTGCACACCGGGCACTGCATCATCGACGCCGGCGACGGCCAGGAGATCGCCCGGTCGGCGGACACGGTCGTGCACTTCGCCCACATCGACGACGAGGAGATCGCGGCGTACGTCGCGGCGGGCGAGCCGCTCAACGTGGCCGGAGCCTTCACCATCGACGGCCTGGGCGGTGCCTACGTCACCGGCATCGAGGGCGACCCGCACACGGTGGTGGGCATCTCCCTGCCGCTGCTGCGCGAGCTCTTCGCCGAGCTGGGCGTCCCCTGGCACACGCTGTGGTCGCGCTAGGGATCAGCTGACCAGCAGAGCGACCCCGAGGACCAGCGGCATGGCGATGCCCAGGTGGGGGAAGACCGACCGCATCGCCGCTGCGGCGCCCAGGACGACCGCGGCCAGCGCGATCGCGGTCCACCCCATCCACCGTGCGGGGTATCCGGCCTGCAGCATCCCGATGCCCCACAGGGCCGCAGCCACATTGCCGGCGACGACGAACGTCACCTCGCACCACCAGCCGACGGACCAGAGGCCGGGCAGCCACTCCGGCGTCCGGCCGGAGGCGGCACGGACCTCGGCCGCGTGACCGACCACGGAGGTCTGCACCACCACCCCCACGAACCACGCCATCGCCGCGACCGTGTACAGGCCGAAGGCGAGCCACGGCCAGGTCGCCGAGCCCGCGGCGCTCACCTGGTGGGTGAACGCAGTCATCCCGGCCACGACGATGCCGAGGGTCGGCACCCAGACCAGACCGATCCTGCGGAAACCGGAGGGATCGGTGGCGATGTGGTCGAGCTTGTCGTCCAGGGAGCCCGCCCAGAACCGGCCGTCGTACCGGCCCGGCATGCTGATCGGGCCCTCGAGGGCGAGGACGATCGGGAGGACCGACAGCAGAGCGATGCCGACGATGACCGAGTCGGTTCGGTTCATGGCGCACCTCGCGGCACACGGGGGCGACGCCCCGACGCGTCGCCGGTGCGCTCAGTCTGGCACTACTCGACCGGCAGGCCGAGGCCCCGCGCGATCAGCATCCGCTGGACCTCCGAGGTGCCCTCGCCGATCTCCAGGATCTTGGCGTCCCGGTAGAACCGTGCGACGGGGTACTCCTCCATGAACCCGTAGCCGCCGAAGACCTGGGTCGCGATCCGGGTCGCGGTGACCGCCGACTCGGTGGCGTACAGCTTGGCGACCGCGGCGGCCTGCTTGAACTCCTTGACCGGGGCACCCGCGTCCTTCATCGCGGCCGCCTTGTAGGTGAGCATGCGGGAGGCCTGCAGCATGACCTCCAGGTCGGCGATCTGGAAGGAAACGCCCTGCTTGGTGCCGATCGGGACACCGAAGGTCTCCCGCTCACCGGCGTACTGGACCGACAGGTCGAGCATCGCCTGGATGCAGCCGACCGCGAGGGCGGCAATGGCGACCCGGCCGTCGTCGAGGGTGGCGAGGAACTGCGCGTAACCCCGGCCTCGCTCACCCAGCAGGTTCTCCGCCGGGACGCGGGCGTCGGTGAAGGTCAGGGGGTGGGTGTCGGAGATGTGCCAGCCGAGCTTGTCGTAGGCGGGCTCGGCGACGAACCCGTCGGTACCGGTCGGCACGATGATCGAGCTGATCTCGGCCTTGCCGTCGGGGCGGGTCCCGGTGCGTGCGGTCACGGTCACCACCGACGTGATGGTCGATCCCGAGTTGGTGATGAACTGCTTGGACCCGTTGATGACCCACTCGTCACCGTCGAGCTCGGCACGGGTCCTGGTCGAGCCGGCGTCCGAGCCCGACCCCGGCTCGGTGAGGCCGAAGCCCGCAAGGGCCCGGCCGGCCACCAGATCGGGGAGCCATCGCTGCTTCTGCTCGTCGCTGCCGAAGGTGAGGATCGGGTTGATCCCCAGGCCCACACCGGCCTCCAGCGTGATGCCGATCGACTGGTCGACCCGGCCGAGCTCCTCGATCGCGATGCAGAGGCTGGTGAAGTCGCCTCCGGCCCCGCCGTACTCCTCGGGTGCGGTGAGACCGAAGAGCCCGAGCTCGCCCAGCTTCGGGACGACCTCGGCAGGGAAGTGGTGCTTGCGGTCCCACTCGGCGACGTGGGGCGCGATCTCTGTCTCCGCGAACGAGCGGACGACGCGGCGGAAGTCCTCGTGCTCGGGACTCAGGGAGAAGGGGGTGGACGACATCGACATGGTGTTCCTCCGTGACGGGTCTCCACCAGTCTTCTAGGCTTACGTCAACGTAAGGCAAGGTGGCATCGATGACGGAGCAGGCGGAGCGGGGCTGGGGCATCCGGCGCACCGCCGACCACTTCGGGCTGACCCTGCGGACGCTGCGTCACTGGGAGGAGCACTCCCTCCTCGATCCCGAGTGGGTCGGCACCCAGCGCCGGTACGGCGCCCGCGAGCGGACCCGGATCGAGCTCATCCTGCGCGGGAAGCGGCTCGGGTTCTCCCTCGAGGAGATCGCGGTCATCGTCAACATGTACGACGAGCCGCCCGGCGAGGCCGGGCAGCTCCGCTTCCTGATCGATCAGTGCGCCGTGCGCCGCGCGGACCTGCACCAAAGACGGCGCGACATCAACGCCACGCTGCGCGAGCTGGACCAGGTCGAGGAACGCTGCCGCGCCGAGCTGTCCCGGCTCGAGGCGGCCCCGGCCGGGCAGGGGGGCGAACGCTGGTGATCAGCCGACAGGACGGGTACGAGATCGACGACGACCCCGCCCGCATCGACGTCGACGCGGTGTGGGCGTACCTGTCCACCGAGGCGTACTGGGCCCGCTGGCGTAGCCGCGACGACGTGGCCGCCCAGATCGCGCGAGCGTGGCGGGTGGTCGGCGCCTACGCGGCCGACGGTCGCCAGGTCGGCTTCGCCCGTGCCTTCTCCGACGGGGTGAGCATGGCCTACCTCGCCGATGTCTACGTCCTCGCCGGCCACCGGGGGCAGGGGCTCGGCCGCGCGCTGGTGACAGCGATGATCGACGGCGGCCCGGGCTCCTCGTTCCGGTGGCTGTTGCACACCCAGGACGCGCACAGCCTCTACGCGGAGTACGGCTTCGAGCCGGCCGGTGTCACCGTGATGGAGCGGCCGAGGCCCGAGAGCACCTAGCCGACCGACGCGTCATGGAGCCTGGCGGACCCTGTGCGGATCCGCGCGGCGATGGTTCACTCGTCGGCATGAGATATGCGATCACCGGCGCCACCGGCTTCCTCGGCGGAGAGCTCGCCCGGCAGCTGCGCGAGGACGGGCACGACGTGGTTGCGCTCGTCCGCGACCCGGCGAAGGCCGGAGGCCTGGCCGGCGTCGAGCTGGTCCCCGGAGACCTCGACGACAGCGAGGCCCTCGACGCCCTGTGCTCCGGCGTCGACGGGCTCTTCCACGTTGCCGGGTGGTACAAGGTCGGGGTCCGCGGCGGCGCGGAGACCGCCCACCGGACGAACGTCGTCGGCACGCGGAACGTGATGGAGGCCGCCCGGCGCAGCTCCGTGCCCCGGGTGGTCCACACCAGCACGGTCGGGGTCAACTCCGACACCCAGGGCCGGATCGTCGACGAGGAGTACCGATTCGACGGCCCCTACCTCTCCCACTACGAGCGGACCAAGGCCGCGGCGCACAAGACGGCACTGCAGCACGCCGACGACGGGCTCGACGTGGTCGTCGTCCAGCCCGGACTGATCTACGGCCCCGGCGACACCGCCCTCACCGGTGAGCTCATCGCGCAGGTGGTCGCCGGGAAGCGGCCGCAGGTCCCCTCCGGCGGGGGCGTGTGCTGGACGCACGTCGGTGATGTCGCGCGCGGACACATCCTGGCCATGGAGCACGGCCGGGCCGGACGCACCTACTTCCTCACCGGGCCCCCGTCCACCCTGGCGGACGGGCTCAGGATGGTCGCCCGCATCGCGGGGACGAAGGGACCCATCGTCGTGCCCGGAGCGGTGCTCATCCCCGTCGCCCGGCTCCTCGACGTGGTCGGGAAGGTCGTCCCCCTGCCCCCGCACTACCACCCGGAGTCGATGCGGTCCGGCCTCGCGTCCTACCTGGGCTCACCGGCCCGAGCCGAGCGGGAGCTGGGGTGGTCCGCCCGCCCGATGGAGGCGGGGCTCACCGCGACCGTGGCCTCGCTCAAGGCAGCGCCTCGACAGGACTAGCGTGGTCGTATGAGCACTGTCATCGCGGTCCACGACCTGGTGAAGACGTTCGGCAGCACCCGCGCGCTGGACGGTCTGGATCTCGAGGTCGACGCCGGCGAGGTGCACGGGTTCCTCGGCCCGAACGGAGCGGGGAAGTCCACCACGATCCGCATCCTGCTCGGTCTCATGAAGGCGGACTCGGGGTCGGTATCGCTGCTCGGCGGGGACCCGTGGCAGGACGCCACGGAGCTGCACCAGCGGCTCGCGTACGTCCCCGGTGACGTGAACCTGTGGCCGCAGCTGACCGGCGGCGAGGCGATCGACCTCCTGGGCCGACTCCGCGGCGGGATCGATCCGGAGCGCCGGGCACGCCTGCTGCAGCGCTTCGACCTCGACCCGACCAAGAAGGGCCGGGCGTACTCCAAAGGGAACCGGCAGAAGGTCGCCCTGGTGGCGGCGCTCGCCAGCGACGTCGAGCTGCTCCTTCTGGACGAGCCGACGGCCGGACTGGACCCGCTGATGGAGGAGATCTTCCGGTCCGCCATCGACGAGGAGCGGGACCGCGGCCGGACGGTGCTGCTGTCCAGCCACATCCTGTCCGAGGTCGAGGCGCTCTGCGACCGGGTGAGCATCATCCGCGAGGGAAGGAACGTCGAGTCGGGGAGCCTGAAGGAGCTGCGCCACCTCACGGAGACCTCGGTCGACGTGACCCTGGCCGGCCCCCTCCCCTCCCTCGAGGGGCTGGGTGACATCAAGGACCTGGAGATCGACGGCAACCGGGTCCGGTGCCTGGTGCCGACCCAGGACCTGGGCCGGTTCCTCACCGTGGTCGGGCAGGCCGGCATCGAGAGCCTCACCAGCCAGCCCCCGACCCTCGAGCAGCTGTTCCTCCGCCACTACGACGGGTTCCACCAGGAAGCGGCCCGTACCTCCACCGCAGCCCAGGTGGAGCCGTGAGCGCCTTCGCCGGCACGTGGCAGCTGACCCGGCTGGCTCTGCGCCGGGACCGCTGGATGCTTCCGGCGTGGATTCTCACCTTCGCGGCGGTCACCGGCCTGTCCGCCTCGGCGAGCCGGGACATCTGGCCGGACACCGCGTCCATCGAGCTGGCGGCCAAGGGATGGAACGCCAGCGCGGCACTCGTCGCCCTGCACGGGCGGATCTGGGACCCCACGTCGTTCGGGTCCGCGGCGATGGTCAAGATGACCGGGTTCGGCACCCTGTTCGTCGCCCTGCTCGCCGTCCTCCTCGTGATTCGCCACACCCGCGCCGACGAGGAGGTCGGCCGGTACGAGCTCGCCGCCGCCGGGCGGGTGGGCCGGTACGCGGCGGTCTCGGCAGCGCTGTTCGTGTCGGTCGGGACCGTGTGGGCGCTGAGCATCGCCAGCGGCCTGTGGCAGATCGGCGCCGGGCTGCCGGCGGCGGGCTCGATGGCCTTCGCGCTCGCCTGGATGGGGGTGGGCACGGTCTTTGCCGTGATCGGGGCCGTCGCCGCCCAGCTCGCCGTGACCGCGCGCGCGGCACGCGGCCTGGGAGCGGCGATCCTCGCCCTCACCTACCTCGTCCGCGCGATCGGCGACACCCAGCCCGACAACGGCGCTCGGTGGATCTCGTGGCTCTCTCCGATCGGCTGGGCACAGCAGGTGCGGCCGTTCGCCGGTGACCGCTTCTGGGCCCTCGTCCCGGCCGCGCTGGGAGCGCTGGTGCTGATGGGCGTCACGGCTCTCCTGCTCCGGTCGCGCGACCTCGGCGCGGGCGTGCTCACCGACCGGCCCGGCCCGGCCACCGGGCCGCGGCTGACCTCGATGCCCGCGCTCGCCTGGCGTCAGCAGCGTCTCGCCCTGCTGGGCTGGGGAGTCGGGTTCGTGGTCGTCGGCGGTGCGCTGGGCGGCATCGCCTCCACGATCGCCGACATGTTCGACAGCAGTCAGTTCCAGAGCCTTCTGGAGCAGCTCGGCCGGGTCCAGGGCTACGAGGACGCCTTCTTGTCGACCGAGCTCAGCTTCATGGCGATCGGCGCAGCGGCGTTCGGGATCAGCGCAGCGGCCAGGATGCGCAGCGAGGAGGCCCAGGGCCGGGCCGAGGCGCTGCTGGCCACATCCACCAGCCGGGTGTCGTACGCGCTCGCCCACCTCGGCGTCGCCCTGGCCGGCACCACGGTGCTGATGATCCTCGGAGGGCTGAGCGTGGGGATCTCGGACGCGGCCGCCACCAACACCAACGGAGAGATCCTCGCCATCCTCGGGGCATCACTGGTCAGGCTGCCCGCGGCCTGGGTGATGACCGCACTGGTGATGATGCTCTTCGGGGTCGCCGGGCGCCTCACGGTATTCGCCTGGGTCGTGCTCGTGGGGATCATCGTCGTCGGCGAGTTCGGCCCGCTGATGAGGTTCCCGGACTGGACCCTCGACATCTCGCCGTTCGCGCACACCCCCGCGCTGCCGGGCGGCGCCTTCCACATCCAGCCGCTGGTCTGGCTCACCCTCCTCAGCCTCGTGCTCGCGCTGGCCGGGATCTGGGCATTCCGCAACCGGGACCTCCAGCCCGACTGACCACGGCGCGACCATGTGATCCATCCGACAGGGCCCGGCGGCCGGAGCGCCCCTAGGATGACCGGAGCCGAACAGAGGTAGGAGCACGCGTGCCGGACATCAAGCCGCTCCAGAAGGTGCTGGTCGCCAACCGAGGCGAGATCGCCGTACGAGTTATCCGTGCCTGCCGGGATGCCGGCATCCCCAGCGTGGCCGTCTACGCCGAGCCCGACCGCGACGCACTCTTCGTGCGGCTGGCCGACGAGGCCTTCAGCCTGGGCGGGAGCACCCCCGCCGACTCCTACCTCGACATCGCCAAGATCATCGAGACCGCACGCCGCTCGGGCGCCGACTCGGTCCACCCCGGGTACGGCTTCCTCGCCGAGAACGCGGGCTTCGCCCAGGCCGTCATCGACGCGGGCCTGGTCTGGATCGGCCCCCCTCCCCACGCCATCGACTCCCTCGGCGACAAGGTGCAGGCCCGCCACATCGCGCAGAAGGTGGGCGCACCGCTCGTGCCCGGCACGGCAGATCCCGTGTCCGGCGCCGACGAGGTGCTGGCCTTCGCCCGCGAGCACGGCCTGCCGATCGCGATCAAAGCCGCTTTCGGCGGCGGAGGCCGCGGGATGAAGGTCGCCCGTTCCGAGGACGAGGTCGCCGATCTCTACGAGTCCGCGGTCCGTGAGGCGGTCGCCGCGTTCGGGCGCGGCGAGTGCTTCGTGGAACGATTCCTCGACAGACCGCGCCACGTGGAGACCCAGTGCCTGGCCGACCAGCACGGCAACGTGATCGTGGTCAGCACCCGCGACTGCTCGCTCCAACGGCGGCACCAGAAGCTGGTGGAGGAGGCCCCCGCGCCCTTCCTCACCGACGAGCAGGTCGCCACCCTCTACGCCTCGTCCAAGGCCATCTTGCGGGAGGCCGGGTACGTCGGCGCGGGTACGTGCGAGTTCCTGGTCGGACAGGACGGGACGATCTCGTTCCTGGAGGTCAACACGCGTCTCCAGGTCGAGCACCCGGTGACCGAGCAGGTCACCGGCATCGACCTGGTCCGCGAGATGTTCCGGGTCGCCGCCGGTGAGGAGATCGGCTACGGCGACCCCGAGATCCGTGGGCACGCCTTCGAGTTCCGGATCAACGCCGAGGACGCCGGCCGCAACTTCATGCCGGCCCCGGGCACGCTGACCCGCTGGCACCCGCCGTCCGGCCCCGGCGTCAGGCTCGACGACGGCTACGAGCAGGGCGAGACCGTGCCCGGAGCGTTCGACTCCCTGGTGGCCAAGCTGATCATCTCCGGCAGCGACCGCACCCAGGCACTGGAGCGCTCGAGCCGGGCCCTCCACGAGTTCGAGGTCGGGGGCATGCCCACGGTCATCCCCTTCCACGCCACGATCGTCGAGCACCCGGCGTTCCTCGGGGACGGCACGTCCTTCGAGGTGCACACGACCTGGATCGAGACCGAGTTCGACAACACCATCGCCCCCTTTACCGGGGACGCGGAGGCCGCCGGTCCGGAGCCGCGTGAGTCGGTCACCGTCGAGGTGGGGGGCCGGCGGCTGGAGGTCAGCTTCCCGAGCGGCTTCGGAGCAGGCGGCATGGGTGGAGGCGACGGGCAGAAGAAGCCGCGACGCACCGCGGCCCGCAAGTCCGGGTCGGCGGTCAGCGGCGACGCCGTCACCTCGCCCATGCAGGGGACCATCGTCAAGATCGCCGTCGAGGAGGGCCAGGCGGTCGACGAGGGCGACGTGATCGTCGTCCTGGAGGCGATGAAGATGGAGCAGCCGCTCAAGGCGCACAAGTCCGGCACCGTCACCGGCCTCGACGCGGCCGTGGGCCGCACGGTCACTCACGGCGCCGTCCTCTGCGAGATCACCTAGCGCCACGGCCCAGGCGCCCGGCACGTTCGTCTACCACTCTCTGTGGTGCTGGGGCGAGAGCGCCCACGGTCAGCCGCGGCGGCTACCGACAGCGACACCACCCCTGCGAACCCGACTCCGCTGCAGGTCCCCACGCCCGTTCCGCAGCCCTGCGGCTGTGCGGACCGCGATGACGCTCCGGGCCGGCCGAGGCGACCAGGCGGTCGCGGTGCAGGTTCGGTTCCAGGTCGCCACCTCCGAGGACCGGTCGATGGTGTGGAGCAAGTGGACCGCCCCGGGGACACCCGGGCGGGACGGGGCCTCTACGTGGGCATCGGCTTCGTCTCCACCGGTGAGTGGGAGCCGCTGGCGGGAGGCTCCCCGCTCCGGATGGAGAGGCCGGTCTGCGACAGCTGACCGCGCCCCCCGACGGGACCAACGAGTGAGCGGGCCATGGTCCGGACGGGGGGCGCAGGAGTCGGATCAGCTGATGACGACGCGGGTGCTCTTGGTCGCTGCGAAGTAGTCGATGTAGCCGTGCTCGAAGGTGGCGCGGTAGCCGTAGTCGGTCGGAGACATGTCCGAGGTCGGCCAGCCCAGGTCGCTGGTGGTCTCGCCGTGCTCGATGTAGCGCGCGGCCAGGTCGCCGGTCAGCACGAACTTGCCCTGACCGGTGTGGGCGTAGATCGCGCCGTTCTCGAAGTCGGCCGAGGAGCCGCCGCTCAGCGTCTGCGGTCCGCCGAGGGGGAAGCCGAGGTCGGAGCTCGGCCCCCCGTAGTTGCGGTACTTGTTGCCCACCGCGCCGTAGAGCTCGTGGGCACCGATCGCAGACGTGTAGTAGATCCAGCCGCTCTGGAACTGCTGTTGCGCTCCGCTGCCCACGGCCGACTCCGCCGCGACAGGGTCCCCGAGGGGTGAGGTGCTGCCGCCGAGCTGGGTCCAGCGCTTGATGATCGGAGTCGGCCGGATGTTGAACCACGTGGTCTTCAGACCCAGGAGGTAGGCGAACGTCGAGCCGTAGATCTCGACCTGTCCGTTGGTGCCGGCGAGCACGACCTTGCCGACCCGTCCGCCCCATTGCCCGTTGCCGTCGCGCTGGTTGGTCTGGATGCTTTGCAGGGTTCCGATCGCCGGGTAGGCGGCTTCGAGCCTGGACGCGTTGGCGGTGACGGTCCAGTCGTGGTTGGGGTTGCCGGACCAGCCGTCGTAGGGGTCGTCCTGCGAGACCAGGTACGGCTGGGATCCCGCGGTCTCCCAGCCGCCGTTGGACGACGCGAACTGGGTGAAGGCCGGGGCTCCCTTGAAGGTCAGGATCTGCTTCTTGGTGGCGTCGACGGCCGCATTGCCGCGCGAGTCCTCCGCGCCCACTCCTCCGTACACCTGGCAGGCCGACGTGTCACACACCTGGTAGTAGCGGTGGTAGTAGGCCTTGCGCTCCCAGGCCGCGTACGTGCGGGCGGCGACCGCCTGCGACTGCACAGCCTCGGGCTCCCAGGACGGCGGCATCTCGCTGGACACGACCCCCTTCACGTAGCTCTCGAGTGGGAGCACGTTGACCGTGGACCAGCCGCCCCTGCCGTCGCTGGCCAGCCGAAGAGCACCCCGGTAGACGCGCTTCACGTGGTGGGGCAGCACCAGCTTGATCGGGCTCGGGGCGGCGAACTGGACGTCGCCGGACAGGTCCTTGCTGCCGTTGAAGGCGACCTTGTGCCACGTGCTGGTCTTGTAGGCGACGCGGACGGTCGTGGACGAGGTCGGCTTGATCCTCCACGCCTTGACGTTGGAGACGGTCGGCAGCGCGTAGTTGGCCTTGGCGCTCAGGTCGCGGACCTTGAGCCCGTCCACCGGCTTGACGGTCAGGACGTCGTCGGTGTCCGCGGTGATGAGCACCCGGATCTTGCCGCGCGTCGTGGACAGGGTGGTGCCCGGGTAGTAGAAGGCGAGGATCTGCTCGTGGGTCAGCCCCTGGAGAGCGGCGCCCTGGGCGCCGTACTGGCTCATGCCGTGCCCGTGCCCGAAGCCGTGGCCGTCGATGACCAGCTTCCCGCCGACCGGCGTCCAGTAGACCTGCCCGTTCGTGGCGGCGGTCGCCGAAGGCACCGTGCCCAGCCCTGCCACCAGGACGGCGGCAAGGGTTGCTCGGATCCAGACCCGCATCGCCTTCCCCTTCGTGCGGCTCGACCGTGCGGTGAGGCAACGGCCTGTGTGACTTATGTGACTTGTGTGACGGAATTGATCTCCCGTGACACGACACTAGGAAGGAATCCGCCGGATTTCAGCCGAACGACAGAATTGCCCGGCGGTAGCGCCGTCGACCCCGCCAGAGGTCCTCGCGGACCGGGCTCAGCCCTCGACGCGGCGCAGCCGCAGGGCAGCCTCGGCGACGGACCCGCTCATCGACGGGTACACGGTGAACGCCTTGGCAAGCTGATCGGCGGTGAGGTTCTCCGAGACCGCCAGCGAGATCGGGTGAACCAGCTCCGACGCGCGCGGCGCCACGACTACCCCGCCCACGATGATGCCCGTGCCGGGACGGCAGAAGAGCTTCACGAAGCCGTCGTGCACACCCTGCATCTTGGCCCGTGCGTTGGTGGCCAACGGCAGCCGCACCACCTCGGCGACGATCTCACCGGCGTCGATGGCGCGCTGCGACCAGCCCACCGTGGCGATCTCGGGTGCGGTGAAGATCGTCGACGAGACCGTCTTGAGGTCGAGCGGCGCCACCGCGTCGCCCAGGAAGTGCCACATGGCGATCCGGCCTTGCATCGCCGCGACGGAGGCGAGCATGAACACGCCGGTGCAGTCGCCGGCGGCGTACACGCCGCGAGCGGTCGTCCGGGAGACCCGGTCGACGCGGACGAAGCCACCGTCGTCGAGAGCGACGCCTGCTTCCTCGAGCCCCATGTCGGCGGTGTTGGGGATGGACCCGAGCGCGAGCAGACAGTGGGATCCGACGACTTCGCGGCCGTCCTCGAGGCGGACCGTCACCAGATCGCCCTCGCGGGTCACCGATGCCATCCGGGAGCGGTCGAGCACGGTCATGCCTCGCCGCCGGAAGACCTCTTCGATGAGCTCGGCGGCGTCCGGGTCCTCTCCGGGCAGCACCCGGTCACGGCTGGAGACGAGAGTCACCCGGATCCCGAGGGCGTTGTACGCGCTGGCGAACTCCGCCCCGGTCACGCCCGACCCCACCACGACCAGGTGGTCGGGGACGTCGGTCAGGTCGTAGATCTGCTCCCAGGTGAGGATCCGCTCGCCGTCGGGCTGCGCCGTCGGGAGGGTCCGCGGCGCGGTGCCGGTCGAGACCATGACGGCGTCGGCGTCGATGGTCTGGCTGCCCTGGGCGGTCTCGACCACGACCCGACCAGTACCCTCGAGTCTCCCGCGGCCGGTCACGATCCGAACGCCCTCGCGCTCGAGACGTCGGCCGATGTCGGAGGACTGGGCCAGGGCCAGCTCCTTGACCCGCCGGTTGATCGCCGGCAGGTCGATCGCGGCCCGGCCGACGCTGCCGAAGTGCAGGCCCAGCTCGCGCGCCGCCTCCGTGTCCGCCATGAGCTCGGCGGTGGCGATCAGGGTCTTGCTGGGCACGCAGTCGGTCAGGACCGCAGATCCGCCGATGCCGTCACGATCGACCACGGTCACCTCGGCGCCCAGCTGCGCGGCGACCAGGGCCGCCTCGTAGCCGCCCGGACCGCCGCCGACGATCGCCACCCGGTTCACCCGCGACATTGTTCCATCGTCGTGTCGGGCGCCCACAGCGGTGCCCTCCCAGACCTAGACTTCGTCCCGATGTCGCTCTATGCCGCCTACGGGTCCAACCTCGACCCCCACCGGATGAGTGAGCGCTGCCCGCACTCCCCGCTCCAAGGGACCGGCTGGCTCCAGGGGTGGCGACTCACCTTCGGCGGTGAGGACCTCGGCTGGGACGGCGCCATGGCCACCATCGTCGAGGACCCCTTCGAGCAGGTCTTCGTCGCGATCTACGACATCACCGAGGAGGACGTCTCCAGCCTCGACGGCTGGGAGGGTGCCGACACCGGCGTCTACCGCAAGATGAAGGTGCGGGTCTCCACGATGGACGGCGATGCGGTCGCCTGGATCTACGTGCTCGACGCCTACGAGGGGGGACTGCCCTCCGCCTCCTATGTCGGGATGCTCGCCGACGCTGCCGAGTCAGCCGACGCCCCCTACGACTACGTGCATCGGATCCGGTCGTTCCCCTGCCGCTCCACGGGCCTCTAGCACGGACGGCCCGCCCCTCCCGCCACCTCGTCACGCCCCCGGCCAGAGCCCTCGGCCCGGCTGCCGCCAGGACGGGCCGGGCGGTAGCCTGCCGGGCATGAGCCGCGATCTGGACACACTGCTGGCCGACGCCAGGGCCTGGCTGGACGACGATCCCGACCCCGACACCGTGGCCGAGCTGGACGAGCTGATCCTCGCCGCCGAGGAGAAGGGGTCCGAGTCGGACGCAGCCGCCGAGCTGCAGGACCGGTTCGCCGGCACGCTCGAGTTCGGCACCGCCGGCCTGCGCGGCGCCCTCGGAGCCGGTCCCAACCGGATGAACCGCGTGGTGGTGTCCCGAGCGGCTGCCGGGCTCGTCCGCTACCTGATCGACCAGGGTGCCACCGAGTCCGACTCGGTCGTGATCGGCTACGACGCCCGCCACAAGTCCGACGTCTTCGCGGTCGACACCGCCGAGATCGTCGCAGGAGCTGGCCTCAAGCCACTGCTCCTCCCCCGCCCGCTGCCGACCCCGGTGCTTGCCTTCGCCATCAGAAGCCTCGGCTGCGCCGCCGGAGTGATGGTCACGGCCTCGCACAACCCGCCCCAGGACAACGGCTACAAGGTCTACCTCGGCGACGGCAGTCAGATCGTGCCTCCGGCCGATACCGAGATCTCCGCGCGAATCGCGGCGGTGGGGGTCATGGCGGACGTCCCCCGCCGCTCCACGTACCGCCGGCTCGGCGAGGGTGTCTGCCGCGAGTACCTGCATGCGGCCGCGTCCATCGTCGACCCCGACGGGCCGCGTGACATCAGTGTGGTCTACACGCCGCTGCACGGTGTCGGCGGAGCGACGGTCGAGGCGGCGATGCGGGTCGCCGGCTTCCATGAGCCGCGGATGACCCCAGCCCAGGCCGAGCCCGATCCCGACTTCCCGACGGTGGCGTTCCCGAACCCGGAGGAGCCCGGGGCGATGGACCTCGCACTCCGGCTGGCCGCCGAGGCCGACGCGGAGCTCGTGGTCGCCAATGACCCCGACGCCGACCGGTGCGCGGTCGCGATCCCGGCCGCCGGCGGCTGGCGGATGCTGCGCGGTGACGAGGTCGGCGTCCTGCTCGCCGACTTCCTGCTGCGCACCGGGGTCGAGGGCGTCTACGCCACGTCGATCGTCTCGTCGTCACTGCTCGGCAAGATGGCCGCCGCGTACGGCCAGCCGTACCGCGAGACCCTGACCGGGTTCAAGTGGATCGGACGGATCCCCGGACTCGCCTACGGCTACGAGGAGGCGCTCGGCTACTGCGTCGACCCGGCACACGTCAAGGACAAGGATGGGGTGTCCGCCCTGCTGCGGGTGGTCGAGCTCGCCGCCCTCTTGAAGGCGGACGGGCTGACGCTCCAGGACCGCCTCGACGAGGTCTCCCGCACCTACGGCGTCCACGCCACGGACCAGGTCAGCGTGCGCGTCTCGGATCTCGCCGTCATCCCCGCCATCATCGACCGCTTCCGCGCCGACCCCCCGGCGTCACTGGGCGGTCTGACCGTCGAGGGCATGGACGACCTCGCGACCGGCTCGCCGGATCTCCCGCCCACCAACGGCCTTCGCTTCCGGCTCTCCGGCGGTGCCCGTCTGATCATGCGCCCGTCCGGCACCGAGCCGAAGCTCAAGTGCTACCTCGAGGTCGTGATCTCACCCGAGGCCTCCGCTCGCGACCTGACCGAGGCGCGTGCGACGGCGCGTCTTCAGCTCTCCGAGCTGAAGAACGACCTCGCGGCTCGCGTGCGCGGCTGAGCCGGCCTCCACCTGGCCTCGTTCGGGCTGCGTTGCGGCCCTGGCCCCACCGAACAACACGAAGGCCCTCCCGCGGTCCGCGGGAGGGCCTTGCTCAAGGAACGCGGGTCAGTCGTCGGACAGGTCCTCGTTGCCCTGCGAGTCCTCCGGCGAGGAGGTGTGCGTCTCGTGGCTGGTCTGGCCCTGGCTGTCCTCGTTCTCGCCCTGGGTGTCCTCGACCGAGGCCGTCTTCGTCTCCTTGGCCTTCGGAGTCTTGGTCTCGGTGGCCTCCGGCGTCCCGGTCTCGGTAGCCTCCGGCGTCACGGTCTCGGTGGCCTCCGGCGTCCCGGTCTCGGTAGCCTCCGGCGTCCCGGTCGTCGCGGGCGGAGTCTGCGTCACAGCCGGGGGCTGCTCGTTCGACGAGACCATCTGGAACGCGCCGTAGGACGCGCCCCCGGCGACCAGCACCACGCTGCCCACGGCAGCCGCGGCGCGGATCGGCAATCGGATCGGGTTCATGCTTCCTCCCAAGGGTGTCGAGTGCGACGCCATCGACGCGAGCGCCGCGATGAACTCGTCGTCCGGGGTGACAGGCGGGGGGGCCGTGCGCAGGGTTGCACGGACTTCCTGTGCCGAGGGACGACGACGCTTCACACCCAGAACATGTCGCGAGAGGGGCAGAGCGTTACGTGCTCTTCCCCGCATTGGCGAATTCCCTCGATACCACCACAATGAGGGCTCCACCGAGGTGAGGTACGGCGTGAGCGACGACGGTCCGGACGAGGACGTGATCGCCCGCGCCCGCAGCGGGGACCAGCAGGCCTGGCGCGAGCTCTACGAGGCCCACGCGGGACGGCTCGTACTCTGGCTCGGCTCCCTGCGGCATGCCGATGCCTCCACCGGACCGGAGGACATCGCCGCCGACGCCTGGCTCACCGCTGCGCGCAGGATCGCCGACTTCCACGGCGACGGCGATGCCTTCGCGGGTTGGCTCTTCGGGATCGCGCGGAACATGGCCGTCAACTCCAGTCGGCGGGCGGCCCGGCGCCGTACGGACCCCATCGCGTTCGACGCCGCAGACACCTGGGTCCTGGGTGTCGCGGAGGATCCGACGGTTCAGATCTCGGGCCACGACGCCGTGGGCCGGCTCCTCAGCAGGCTCCCCCAGCGTGAGGCGGAGGTCGTCGCCTGCCTGGACGTCGTCGGTCTGGACACGGCCTCGACCGCGGCCGCGCTGGGCATCTCCACGACGGCCGTCCGGGTCGCCCACCACCGTGCGCTCGGCAGGCTGAGAAGGCTGATGTCCTGACCGGCCGCAGGGACGAGCCGGGGCTCAGGCCAGGTTCAGCTGCCAGGAGACGCCGAACCGGTCGTCGACCCACCCGAACCGCGAGCTGAAGCCGTAGTCGCCCAGGGGCATGAGTACCTGTCCGTCCTCGCAGAGTCGTGCGAAGAGGTCCTCGAGTTGCGCGTCCGACTCCGTCTCGATCCACAACGACAGGGAAGGGGTGAAGTCGAAGTCGTGGGTGACGAAGCTGTCCGAGGCGTAGAAGTCCTGCGCCGCGATCCGGAAGTGGGCCCGGACCACGGTCCCTTGCGGGCCGGGGCCCTCCGGGCCGTACTCCTGCAGGGAGACGATCGCTCCGTCGTCGAAGAGGGAGGTGTAGAAGTCGAGGGCCGCGCGCGCCACACCGCCCTGGAACATGAGGAAAGGACGCGCCTGAGCCGCCATGACCAGAGTCTAGGCACGCTCGCGGTGTGCCGGCGTGACCTGGTGAGCCGCCGCCAGGGTCGAGGGACGACGCCACCAGGACCACCGGGAGGGGTCAGCCGAGAGCGCCGGCGAGGAAGCGCACCTGGGCCGGAGCCATCCGGCGCCAGTATCCGAGATCGTGGCTACCGGGCTCGAAGACGCCGTCGGGCGGGCTGGCAAAGCCCGACACGTAGTCACGGTCGGCGCCGATGAACGGATCGTCGGTGCCGCAGTCGACCCGCACGGCGACGCCCTCGAGGCTCGCCTGGCGGCCGAAGACCGTGTGGGCGGCGAAGTCGGCCACGCTGTCGAAGGCGCCCGGCGCGGTCCGGTCGTAGGACTCCCACAGCGCGGCGCTCATCGTCCCGACGGCCGCCACCTGTGCCGTCCCCAGGAGACCCGCCAGCCGCAGCGCGCCGTACCCGCCCATGGACCAGCCGAGGAACCCGATCCGCCCCACGTCCAGGTCGTAGGTCGCGAGCAGCGGGAGGAACTCGTCGGTCACCATCGCTCCGGAGTCCCCTCCGTCGGAGCGCGCATGCCAGTAGGTGTCCCCGCCGTCGACGCTGGCCAGGGCGAACGGCGCAGCCCCCTGGGCGACGGCGGCGGCCAGGAACCGCCCGAGCCCCAGGTAGTCGGAACTGAACGCCGAGGTGTGGTCGGCTCCCCAGCCGTGGAGGACCACGGCCACCGGCAGGCGTCGCACCGGGCCCGGCGGGTAGGCAATGGTCCACCCCACGGGAACTCCGCCGCGTGCCTGGGACACGAAGGTGCCGTTCGAGCTGCGGACCCGCCGCGACATCGGGGATCACCCCGGCGGGACCGTCCAGTCCCAGATGACGGATCACCCAGCCACGGCCCCGGATCGCCCCGGTCATCACGCCGGTGGCCACGCCGGCCGTGCCGGCGACGACCGCGCCCGCGCCGAGCAGCAGCGCCCTCCGGCTCACCCGCACCGCACCCCCGGTCACACCCTGCAGTGTGGCCCAGATCGCGGGCCGAGGGCACCGGCCGCACCTCCGTGTCGCGCACCGTTCACCCACGCACGGGCACCCGCGACACGGCCCGCGGGCCGTCCCCTCGACTACGCTGGCCACCGGATCGTGTCGATGCGTACGAGGGGCCGCAGGTGACGGAGCGGGGTTGGCATCCCGATCCCCAGGGGAACGGGGAGCGCTGGCACGACGGCACGCGCTGGACAGGGGTCACCCGAGGGACTCCCAGCGAGGCCGGCGCGCTCATGGCCGATCTGGTCACCCAGACCCACCGGAGACGTCGACGTCATCGTGCGCGAGCGCTCGCCCTCATCGCGGCCTCGCTCGTGGGCCTCACGGGGCTCATGGCCATCTTGTATCTCACCAGGCTCGGGCCGACCAGGGCACTCGCGGAGTCGCTCGGGATCGGACGGCCCCAGCGGGTGCTGCCTGCCGTGACACCGGCCGTGTCCTCGACCGACTTCACCGTCGAGAACACCGACTCGGCGGGCAATCCCGTGACCTACGACCCCTGCAAGCCGATCCACTACGTGATCAACCCGGAGGGCGCCCCGGCCGACTACCTGTCCTTCGTCCAGCCCGCGGTGCAGCGAGCGCAGGCCGCCACGGGACTGGAGTTCGTCTACGACGGAGTTTCCAGCGAGACCTTCGCTCAGCACGCCGAGGCGACGAAAGCGGAGTCGGTGCTGATCAGCTTCCCCGCGACGCTCGACCCCACAATTGCCACAGGGGACACGGTCGGGCTCGGCGGAAGCACCTACCTCGACTCGGGCGTCACCCTGCACCTGCACTACGTGACCGGTCAGATCGGGCTGCTGCGCTCGTGGTTCAACGAGGCGAGCGCAGAGCACCGGACCCAGGCCGAGCAAGCGGTGGTGATGCACGAGCTGGGGCACGTCGTCGGGCTCGGCCACGTCCCGGACCCCACCCAGCTGATGTACTCGAAGAACGTGGGGCAGACCGACTACGGCACCGGCGACCTGGCGGGCCTCGCCCTGCTCGGCAGTGGCACCTGCGACCCCTAGGCGCAACATCAGGGAGGCGGGGCGGGCCCGGTCAGCAGCCTGCCCAGCAGCTGCTGAGCCGCGTCGACCTCCTCCCGCTCGCCGGTGACCAGCAGGTCGAGCAGCAGTCCGCGGGTCGCGGCCAGGGCGAGGCGCGCGTACGTCCCCGCCTCGTCGGTCGGCAGGTCCAGGGTGCGGAAGAGGCCGGTGAGCGGGGGCAGCCAGTCGGCCACCATCGAGGCGGCGAACTCCCCGGCTTCGGGCCGGTGCTGCGCCGCCTGCGCGGCAAGCTCGAAGAACAGCGGCCCGTAGCGGGTCGTCGCCTCCACGAGCTGGTCCCAGTAGCCGGCCATCGCCGCAGGGCTGGTCGTGTCGTAGCCCGACACCACCAGCTCCCGCTGCTGTCGCTCGACCTCGAGGGACACCGCGGCAACCAGACCTGCGCGGGACCCGAAGTGATACAGCAGCATGCGGTGGCTGGTCCCGAGCGCGTCTGCGATCGCCCGCAGGCTGCGGTCCCCGAGACCCGAACGTCCGAGCAGCTCGACAGCCGCGCGCAACAGTCGCTCCCGGGGGCCCGGTTCCGGCGCCGGCTCCCGCGCCTGCTCAGGCATCCGCGACCCGGCGACGGAGGCAGGCACCCTCACGCTGCAGGTACTCCCGGGTCAGGCGTCCGCGCAGCAGCTTCGCCAGGCCACTCAGCGGCCCCTGCTGGTCGATGCTGAGCGTCGCCAGGCACCCGTTCGCGGTCGGGACCAAGCGGTGGTCCGCGATCACCGTGATGCCCGGTGAGCCGGTCTGCCAGGTGAACCCCGTGCCGGGCTCGACGGCGGTCACCGTCCAGACCGCCCGCGGCAGCTTCGGCAGGCGGATGACCGCGCGCTGGCCGACGTGGAGCCCGCCCGGGTCCAGCAGATCGAGCGAGGTGACGGTGTCGAGCCACGACGGCCAGCAGGCGACGTCGCTGATCGCGGCGTAGGCCGTGGCCGGGTCACACGGCAGTTCCTCGGAGTGACTGAAGCGCATGTACCAAATGGTACATCGGCGCGTCAGCCCGGTCGGACGACCTGCTCGATGCGCTCGGCCGCGCGGGCTACCCCGTCGTGGCTCTGCAGCTCGGCCGCCAGCGCCGCGCGACGAGCCGCTGCTGCCTCGTCGTCCAGCAGCCGCTCGATGGCCCTGTGCATCTGCTCGTCGGTGAAGGTGTAGGTGTCGAGGCGGATGCCGAAGCCTGTCTCGTCCATCCGTTGGGCGTTGTCGTACTGGTCCCAGAAGAGCGGCAGCACGATCATCGGCTTGCCGAAGTGCAGCGACTCCACGGTGGTGTTGTTGCCGCCATGGGTGATGACCAGGTCCACCTCGGGCAGGATCGTGGTCTGCGGCAGGAATTCCGCACCCCACATGTTCTCGGCGAGCTCGTAGTCCTGATGGCAGGGGCCCGTGGAGACGATGTAGCGGTGCGGCGTGCGGGACAGCGAGTCGACCAGCCGCTCCATGAGCGCGACGTCGGCGCTGCCCAGCGAGCCGAGTGAGAGGTAGATCAGCGCCGAGCCCTCAGGGCGGTCGGCGATCATCGACGGCAGCGCGATCCGCTCCTCCGTCCCGCGGACGCTGGAGGGGATCCGCTGCCAGGTGGGGTCGAGCGGGCGGCGGTCGGTGTAGTCGACGGCCTCCGGGTAGATGTAGAGGTTCAGGTGCTCGGAGGTGTGGATGAACTCCATGTCGTGCAGCGGCGGGGCGCCCTGCTCCTGGCACCAGGCATTGAAGTCCTCCCACATCGGGCGGTGGCTGCGTACGAACTCGGCGCGGAACTCCTCCCAGCCGGTCCGGTCGTCGGCCGGGTAGCCGGAGAAGACGGGAGCGATGTCGGGTCCGCGCATCTCCAGGGGGTTGCAGGAGACGATGCGGACGTACGGCACGCCCGCGGTCATCAACGCGGGGAAGCAGACCACGTTGTCCTCGACGACGATGTCCGGCTTGACCCGCTCGATGATCTCCCGCAGCCGCGGCTCGCAGTACTTCGCGCCGTCGATCAGCGCCTGGAAGGTCGGCCTGATGAAGGTGTCGAGCTGGTCGATCGTGGGACGCTGGAACTCCCCCTTGATCTCACGGATGTACTCCTTCCAGAATGCGCCCGCGTCCTGCTCGGACTCCTCCGGCCCCTCCGGCGCCGGCTCGGCCAGGTCGACAAGCTCCTCCTCGAACCCCAGCGGCGCGAGCCTTCCCGCCCAGGAGCTCTCCGCTGCGAAGACCACGCGGTGTCCGCGCTGCCGGAGCACGTTGCCGATGCCGATGCAGTTGTTGGTCGGCCCGTAGGCAGACTCCGGCCAGAACAGGACGGTGAGCTGATCCGACACAGACGTTCCCTTCCGTTCGATCCCCCGAGGCGGCTGCGGTGATTCAACGGGAGCCCGGACGAGGCGTCAAGGAAACCGCGCCGGGGACGGGTTGTGCCGACACAACCAGCGCAGGGAGACTCCCGCGGGCCCCCGTAGAGTGCCCCTGGCCGAGCAGGAGGTGGACCGGGACGTGGACCGGGACGTGGACATTGCCCACCGCTCGCAGGTGCTGCTCGACGCAGTCCGTGCAGCCTGGCCGCCCACGGACTCCGGAGCCGGTCCCGCCACCGGCCGTGAGGACCTCGACGGCACGGTCGTGCTCGACGTCCTCGATCTCGGCCGAGCCGGGTCGCGGCGAGCCGCGATTGCCGTCGCTGAGCTTCCCGGGGTCTCCCGAGTGCAGGCGATCCCACTCATCGAGGACCCGACGGGCTGGCGGCGGGCCGATGCCGGCGACGGGGTGAGCACGCTCCTGGTGGCTCGCCTCGGTTCCGAGCCGGCGGGTTCGCTCGCCGTACGGTCGTGGGGCCGACCCGAGGGGGAGACTGAGGGCGAGCGGGCCATCACCGGGGACCAGACCAACGAGTCGGTCGTCGTGGGCGATGCGGCGGTCGTGAAGTGGCTGCGCCCGGTCCCGGAGGACACCTCACGGGCCCTGACCCTGACCGCCCATCTGGCCGCGGTCGGGTTCACCGGGACACCCCGCCCGCTCGGCGTCCTCGTCTGGCGCCCTCCCTCCGGAGCGGAGGTGGCACTCGCGCACGTGGACGGCTTCCTGCGCGGCGCGGTGGACGGCTACACCTGGTGCGTCGACGACCTGCTCGCGCACCTCGAGGACTGCCCGCCGGGCTGCGTCGCTGCGGGACCCCGGTGCCGGGCGTGGTTCGGCGCGGATCTGGGGGCCCTCACCGCGGGCCTCCACACGGCGCTCGCCACCCCGTCGACGATCCTGCCGGAGCCGGTCGGGGAGGAGACGGCACGCGGCCTGGTCCGCCGCGCCGACGGCGCTCTCGACGGCGCGTTGGCGGCTGCCCGGGGAGAGACTTCGACCTGGCTCTCCTCGCACGCCGAGCAGCTGCGCCGGGCGTTCCGCACCCTGCCCGGGGACGGGGCGGTCCTGGTCGCTCCGGTGCACGGGGACCTGCACGTAGGTCAGGTGCTCCGGTGGGACGGCGGTCTGGCTCTCATCGACTTCGACGGCAACCCGACACTGGGCGAGCAGCAGCTCGCCGAGCCTCCCGCCCGCGACGCCGCCCAGATGACGTGCAGCATCGACCACGTGGGACGGATCGCCGGCCGACGCACCGAGGGCCGACATCGCATCCGGGTCGAGGAGTGGATCGTGCACTCCCGGGCGAGCTTCCTGGCCGGGTACACGGGCGCCCTGGCCGGCCAGGGACGCTCCGCGCTCTTCGACGACCGCCTCCTCGGCGGCTTCGAGGTCGAGCAGGAGTGTCGCGAGCTCATCTACGCCGCCCGCTACCTCCCTCGCTGGGCCTATGCCCCTGTCGGAGCGCTCGCCGCACGGTTCGGAGAGGACTGACCATGGACCCGGAGCTCTTCCGCCAAGACATCGACAGCAAGCCCGCGTTCCTTCGAGGCCTCGCCGAACGACTGCGCGACGACGACCCCTGGGAGGGCGTCGACTCCTCGGTGACCTCCGTGACCTTCGTGGGCATGGGGAGCTCGACCTACGCGGCGGAGGTCGGGGCCAGGAGGCTGCGCGCGCACGGTCGCTGGGCGGTGGCGGAGTGGGCCAGCGCCCGAACCGTCGTCGCCCCTCCCGGCGGCGTGGTGGTGGCGATCTCTGCCAGCGGGGGCAGCCTCGAGACCCTCGAGGCAGTGGACCGGCTGTCCCCGGGCACCCGCGTCCTCGCGCTGACCAACCGGCCCGAGTCGGCTCTGGCGCAGCGGGCCGAGCGGGTGGTGGCACTCTCCGCCGGACCGGAGGCGGGAGGGGTCGCCTCGGTGTCGTTCTTGCACACGGTGGTCCAGCTGCTCGCGCTCGAGGCGCGGCTGACGGATGGGTCGCGCAGCCAGGTCGCCGACCTGTGCCTGCGTGCCGCGGACGCGACCGAGGCACTGCTGAGCTCCCGCGACACCTGGCTCCCGAGGGTCGACGAGCTCCTGGCCGGGCCGGACGGCGTCTCCGTGCTCGCCCCCGTCGAACGGTGGTCGTCGGCTGCCCAGTCCGCTCTCATGCTCCGCGAGGGACCGCGCGTGCCCGCCGTCGCCTGCGAGACCGCCGACTGGGCGCACGTAGACGTGTATCTCACCAAGACTCGCGACTACCGCGCCCTCGTGCTCGGCGGATCGGCGTACGACGGGCAGGCCGTCGACTGGCTGCGGCAACGCGGTTCGACCGTGGTCGCCGTCGGCGGACTCCTCGACAGCGACCTGCCGCGCCACACGGTGCGCTACCCCGATGATTCCGACCCCGAGGTGGCCCTGCTGACCGAGGTCACCGTCGCCGAGGTGCTGGCCGCCACGTGGTGGGCGCGGTCGCGCGGGTAGCTTCCGACGGGATCGCCGGGCGCCCCTCCCCGAGGACCCCCGCGTGCCTCCGGCGATTTCCCCCTCCGCTCTACTATCCACGTCGAACAACCGAAGAGCGTCCGGTCCCGTCCACGGCGGGACGGGAGGGGGATACCGGAGATGACGAGCCAGCTGTTCTCAGTACGGCGACTGTTCTCCGATCGGGCCGGACGAGCCCGGTCAACGTGGCCGAACCCCCCGAGGACGGGGCCCGGAACCCGGGGCCCCCGCTCCCTCACCCGGCCGATCGTTCGGCACTTCACGGCGAACTGGCCGGGATGGCTCGCCATGGAGACAGCCACCTTCCTCTACCTGGCCAAGGGGTTCGGGGGGCCACTGGCCCACGACCCCGGCGTCTTCGCCTACGGCGCCGAGCAGGTCGCCCGCGGCTACTTGCCCTACCTCGGCGTGTTCAACCAGACCGGGCCACTGGGCCAGCTCGTGCCCGGCATCGGGGTGTGGGTCGGGGGCCAGGTCGGCGTCGGCGCTCTGCTCTCCACGCGCATCACGATGATGGTCGTCTCGGTCGCTGCGATCGGCGCCGCGTACCTTGCCGGGAAGGCGCTGTGGTCCTCCCGGCTGGCCGGGGCCGTCTCGGCGTTCGGGTTGCTCAGCTTCGAGGGTTTCTCCCGCTACGCGACCTGGGGACCCCGCGAGAAGACCTTGATGGTCTTGTTCGTACTGCTGCTCATGGTCGCCCTCGCCCGACGGAGCTGGATCGGCATCGGGGTCACCATCGCGCTGGCCACGCTGACCTGGCAGCCCCAGTTCCTCTACGCGATGGCTGGCGTCCTGGTCCTCATCGCCGTGTTCGTCCCCGGCTGGGCGCCGAAAGCGAAGGCTCTCGGACTCGTCGTGACCGGCGGCGCCGCCACCACGGGACTGGTGCTCCTCCCCTATCTGGTGACCGGGCACCTGCGCACCTTCCTCGGCTGCTTCGTGATCGCCCCCCAGCACACGCCCCAGCCCGGCCCCCTCAACGGCCGTCTCGGTCAGGTGATCGGCTTCGTGGTCCAGGGATTCGGCGCCTCCATCTGGCTGGTGGTCGCGGGGGTCCTCACGTTCCTCGTCGCCTCCCTGCTGACCCTCACGCGGAAGCGGAGGGGCGCTCCCCTCAACGGCTCCGTCGTCGCGGGCGGCGTCATGCTGGTGCTGGTCCTGGTCTGGTCCCTGCTCGACTTCCAGAACTGGCCCGACCTCTTCGTCTTCCTCCCGTTCGCCGCCCTCGGCCTCGGGTGGATGGTCTCCTCGTGGGGACTCTTCCAGGCGAGGTACGTCCCCGCGGTGGCGATCCTCCTGGTCCTCGGGCTCACGGCCGTCGCAGGTTCGTTCGCGTTCAGCAGCGCCGGGTCACAAGGCCTGGCCATGCAACGCAGGATCATCCACTCCGTGCTGAACGCGCTTCCGGCACAGGCCTCCGTTCTGTCGTACTTCGCTCCGAACCTGCTGGCCATCGCGGACAGGCCGGACCTCCCGGGCGTCCAGGTGCAGTACTGGAACGAGACATGGAAGTCCTACCTCAACACGATGTATCCCGGAGGCTTCTCGACCTACGTGCACAGGATCGACGCGCAGGCCCCGGACCTGATCGTCTGGGGAAAGGACTCTCCCCCCACGCACGCGTTCCGCATCCTGCTCAGCCACTACCAGCTCGAGGGAACCGCCGACAAGGACAGCTTCTACGTGAGTCGGCAGCTGAGCCCGGCGACGCGGGCAGCGGTCGGACACGCGATCGCCCGCGCTCGATGACTCACCGCGAGAGCTAGACGAAGAAGGCAGCGGCGAACACCGCGAGGGACACCACGAGAAGGCCGATCTCCAGGGTCGCGGGCCTCCGCCGGACCGGACCGGGCTCGAGGCCTCGGGCGCGGGCGTTCTTGGCCAGATCCTCGATCCGCTCCGCCACGAAGTTCTCGTAGACGATCTTCTCGCCCGTGTCGGACTGGGGCTGCATCCACCCGGCCCGGCTGAAGATCGAGCTGTTGCCCGACTGGACCCGCGACCGCAGCCCCGCGGTTGCCGCCCGACGGGACTTGGCGATCCCCACGCAGTGGTGCTTCCTGCCGTGCGCCCAGATGATCAGGGCGTACTTGGGCTCGACTCGCTCGATCGCGGCCAGCGGGATCCAGGAGTCGGTGACCATGTTGAGCAGGACCAGGTCCTCGCTCGTCGCGTAAGCGCGCGGGCGCAGCAGGACGATCCACACCGCGATCCCGGCCGCGACGCTCCCGAGGGAGAGGATGACCCACGGCCGCAAGGGAATGTAGAAGAAGCCGACCACGATCACACCGAGGGCCAGCCCGAGACCGAGGTACCCCACGGTCCTGCCGGTGTTCGGCGGGAAGCGGTGGATTTCACTGGCGCGGGGGGACATGGCCCCGATTGTGCCCTGCTCGGCCCAGGGCGGGCGAGGTGAGGCCGCGAGCGGAGCGTCCTATGCTGTCGAACGTGGTGTCCCTGACTTCCCCGACGACCGGCCCGGCCTCCGTTCCAGGACTCGATCTCGATGAGATCGCGTCCTCGAACACGAGCCTGACCCGCTTCCTGCACGGCCTGCCCGGGGTCGACCAGGTCGGGGCGGAGGCCAGAGCCGCGAGACTGGCAACCCGGTCGATCAAGACCACGGCCAAGGAGTTCGCGCTCGACCTGGCGATCTCGATGGTGGATCTGACCACTCTGGAGGGGGCCGACACCCACGGCAAGGTCCGCGCGCTCAGCACCAAGGCGATGCGACCCGACCCGGCGGACCCGACCTGCCCGTCGGCAGCGGCGGTCTGCGTCTACCCCGACCTGGTCGGGACAGCCAAGCACACCGTGGCGGGGTCGGGCGTCCGGGTGGCGTCGGTCGCCACCGCGTTCCCCAGCGGGCGGGCGTCCCGGCAGGTCAAGCTCGCCGATACCGCGTACGCCGTCGAGGCGGGCGCCGACGAGATCGACATGGTGATCGACCGGGGAGCGTTCCTCTCGGGTCACTACCTCGACGTCTTCGAGGAGATCGCGGCGGTGCGTGCCGCCTGCGTGCGCCCGGACGGCACCGAGGCGCACCTGAAGGTCATCTTCGAGACCGGGGAGCTGCAGACCTACGACAACGTGCGCCGTGCCTCGTGGCTGGCCATGCTGGCCGGCGCGCACTTCATCAAGACGTCGACGGGCAAGGTGAGCCCGGCCGCGACCCTGCCGGTGACCCTCGTCATGCTCGAGGCGGTACGCGACTTCCGCGAGGCGACCGGCACGATGATCGGGGTCAAGCCCGCCGGCGGCATCCGCACCGCCAAGGACGCGATCCGCTACCTGGTCCTGGTCAACGAGACCGCAGGCCCGGACTGGCTGACCTCCGCGTGGTTCCGGTTCGGAGCGTCGTCCCTGCTGAACGACCTGCTGATGCAGCGGACGAAGCTGAGGACCGGGCGCTACTCCGGCCACGACTACTTCACCTTGGACTGACGGGACAGATATGGCTTCGACACCCGAACACCCCGACCCGTTCGAGTACGCACCCGCCCCCGAGTCCCGGGCCGTCGTCGACATCAAGTCGTCGTACGGCCTGTTCATCGGCGGCGAGTTCGTCGGCGGCTCCGGCGGCGCCTTCAAGACGGTGAGCCCCGCCACCGAGGAGGTGCTGAGCGAGGTCACCGAGGCCACCGAGCAGGACGTGGACACCGCAGTGCGGGCCGCCCGAACGGCGTACGACCAGGTCTGGTCCCGGATGTCCGGCGCCGAGCGGGGCAAGTACCTCTTCCGGATCGCCCGGATCATCCAGGAGAGGGCCCGCGAGTTCGCCGTCCTCGAGTCGCTGGACAACGGCAAGCCGATCCGCGAGACCCGTGACATCGACATCCCGTTGGTCGCGGCCCACTTCTTCTACTACGCAGGCTGGGCGGACAAGCTGGCGTACGCCGGACTGTCCACCCGCGACCCACAGCCCCTCGGTGTCGCCGCCCAGGTCATCCCGTGGAACTTCCCGCTGCTCATGCTGGCCTGGAAGGTCGCCCCGGCCCTCGCCTGCGGCAACACCGTGGTGCTCAAGCCGGCCGAGACCACCCCGCTGACGGCGCTGCTCTTCGCAGAGGTCTGCCAGCAGGCCGACCTCCCCCCGGGCGTGGTCAACATCATCACCGGCGCCGGAGAGACAGGGCGGTGGCTGGTGGCCCACCCCGACGTCGACAAGGTCGCCTTCACCGGCTCGACCGACGTCGGCCGGCAGATCGCCAAGGCGGTGGCGGGGACGCGCAAGAAGGTCACCCTCGAGCTGGGCGGCAAGGGTGCCAACATCGTGTTCGACGACTCCCCCGTCGACCAGGCGGTCGAGGGGATCATCGACGGGATCTTCTTCAACCAGGGTCACGTCTGCTGCGCGGGCTCCCGGCTCCTCGTGCAGGAGTCCGTGGCCGACGAGCTGCTCGAGCGGCTGCGGCGCCGGATGGGCACGCTGCGGGTCGGGGACCCGCTCGACAAGAACACCGACGTCGGCGCGATCAACTCCGCCGTCCAGCTGGCCAAGATCCGGGAGCTCGCGGACACCGGCGACGCCGAGGGTGCGGACCGCTGGTCGTCGGCCTGCGACCTGCCGACCTCCGGCTTCTGGTTCCCCCCGACGATCTTCACCGGCGTCACCCAGGCCCACCGGATCGCGCGCGAGGAGATCTTCGGCCCGGTCCTGTCCGTGCTGACCTTCCGGACGCCTGCCGAGGCGGTGGAGAAGGCGAACAACACCCCGTACGGGCTGTCGGCGGGGATCTGGACCGACAAGGGCTCGCGGATCCTCTGGATGGCCGACAAGCTGCGTGCCGGGGTGGTGTGGGCCAACACGTTCAACAAGTTCGACCCCACGTCGCCGTTCGGCGGCTACAAGGAGTCCGGCTACGGCCGCGAGGGCGGCCGCCACGGGTTGGAGGCCTACGTCCGATGAGCTCCCGGGTCGACGTCCGCAGGACGCACAAGCTCTTCATCGGGGGTCAGTTCCCCCGCTCGGAGTCCGGCCGCACCTACGAGGTGACCGACGGGACCGGCGAGTTCCTCGCCAACGTCGCGAAGGCGTCGCGCAAGGACGCCCGCGACGCCGTAGGCGCCGCGTACAGGGCTCAGCCCGGCTGGGCCTCCCGTACCGCCTACAACCGTGGCCAGATCCTGTACCGGATCGCCGAGGTGCTCGAGGGACGTCACGAGCAGCTCGCCGCCGAGGTCCTGGCCGCGGAGGGCGGCACCTCGGAGGCGGCCTCACGCCAGGTCGATCTCGCCGTCGACCGGCTGGTCTGGTACGCCGGGTGGGCCGACAAGCTGGCCCAGGTGGTCGGTGGCACCAACCCGGTCGCCGCGCCGTACTTCAACTTCTCCCTCCCCGAGCCCACCGGGATCGTGGCCGCCGTCGCGCCGCAGCGGTCCAGCCTGCTGGGCCTGGTGGAGGTTCTTGCGCCGGTGATCACCGTCGGCAACGTCGTGGTGGCCGTGACCAGTGAGTCCCGGCCCGTCCCCGCGGTCTCCCTCGCCGAGGTGATGGCCGCCTCCGACGTGCCCGGAGGGGTGGTGAACCTGCTCACCGGGTCCGCGGCCGAGGTCGCGCCGTGGCTCGCCTCGCACATGGACGTCAACGCCCTCGACCTCACCGGCGTCGAGGACCCGGCGCTCGCCTCCGAGCTGGAGTCGGCGGCGGCGGAGAACCTCAAGCGGGTGCGGCGCCCCACCGCCGGCGGATTCGACGAGACTCCGGGCCTCGACCGGATGACCTGGGCGCTGGAGACGAAGACGGTCTGGCACCCGATGGGGATCTGAGCCGGCCGGGTCCGCGTGCTAACGTCTCGCGGCGGAAACCCCACCCGAATCGAGCAGCAGTGGAGGAGCACGGTCGTTGCGCGACGCGATCTGGAGGAACAGGGCCTTCCTGGCCATCAGCGTGCTCATCCTGGCGCTGATCGCGGCATCGATCCCGGTCACGCGCTGGATCGACGCCCGGATCGACGCCCGGCGGCCGCTCTACACGGACCGGCAGATGGCCGTGTGGCTGCTGTACGAGGAGAAGCTCAAGGGCGGGACGATCGCTCCCGCCACCATCACCCCTGGTCAGACGGCCACGATCGGGTCCCAGCCCTTCACCCCGTCGCCCGGGAACACGGTCGTGATCACGCTCCAGGACACGAAGTACTGCGTGCAGGTCACCGACGTGGACGGCCGCCACACCAACGTCCAGTGCTGGGGCCCCAACGCCAAGCCCCCCATGCCGAACGACACGAACATCGACTTCTGACCGGGGCTCAGCCGGCGCCGCGACGGAGGTCGCCGACGAGGCGCACGCCGAAGAACGCCGCCGCGGCGAGAGCGAGGGGGGCCGCGCTCGCCCACTGGCCCCATCCGTGACCCTGCGCCTGGACCGCCCACGACGCGGAGAGCACGAGCGTCACGACTCCGGCCGCCCCGAAGGCGGCGACGGCGATCGTGTGGTTGACGGCCGTCGGCAGCAGAATGCCTCCCGGGCGATCGCCCCGGGCTCGCCGGAACAGGGCGAACAGCGCGAGCGCGAGGACTCCGAGAAGTCCCACCGCCAACCGGGAGCCGATCACCTCGCCGATCCAGTCCGAGACTGCCGCGTCCTGACAGCTGCCGGCGGAGGGGTCCAGGGCGAGCCACCGGCTGCAGTCCGCCGCGGCGAGCGCCTGGCCCGGGGCGACGTCCACCACCGCACGCGCTCCTCCGGCCAGGGCGACGATCCCGGCGATCAGGCCGCTCAGCCCCACCGCCAGCGCGCCGATGCCGCCGAGCAGCAGGCCGCTGCCGAGCACCTGCCGGGCGATGGTCCCGGTGGACAGTGCCCTCGCCCGCTCGTCGGCCGCGACGATCCCCCCGGCGGAGCCGAACCGCTCCACCGCGAGTGTCTCCGCCTGCCGAGGATCCATCCCCGCCTCGATCGACGCCTCGGCGTCGCTGCGCAGGTGGCCCTCCGCCTCGGCGAGCAGGTCTCGCAGCGCACGGGGGTCACGCCGCGAGTGCCGCATCACAAGCTCGTCGAGATAGACCTCGATCGGGCTGTCGCCCAGCGACCCGCTCATGCCGGGCTCCACCCCGGTCGCACCGCCACCCGGGCGGGGAGCTCGGACGCGCCCAGCACGGCGTCCACCGCGGCAGTGAGCCTGCGCCACTCCCGGCCCTCCCGGGCCAGGGCGGCCAGCCCGTCCTCGGTGACCTCGTAGACGCGACGCCGTCGGCCCGACACCGGGACCCACTCGCTGGAGAGCAGCCCGCGGGCCTCGAGCCGGTGCAGCGCCGGATACACCGCGCCCTCGGTCATGTCGAGGACACCGTCACTGCGCTCGCGCAGCGCGGTGATCACCTCGTAGCCGTGCCGAGGACGGTCGCGGAGCAGGCCTAGCAACAGCATGTCCAGGTGTCCGCGCAGCAGCTCTGTTCCCATACCTAGACACTTTAGGTATTGAATCGGGCGAGAACAAGGCCCCCAGATGTCTGCAACCAGGCGCCAGGTGGCGGAGACCACGGCCTGAGGGGTACCGGGGCGGTTGCGTCCCTAAGGGGCGATCGCGATGATTCCGCGGTCGCTCATGGCGTTGAGGGCGGTGGCTGTGGTGGCCCCGGGCGGGATGACCGAGACGGTGTCGCTCTTGTCGTAGCTGAAGTAGAGGGTGCCTGCGTCGGGGGTGCCCGCGGGCGCGATCTCGTAGGCATACGGGCCGTAGTCCTGAGCGGTCTTGGGGAGTTCGACGGTGGTCTTCACGCGAGTTGCGCCGGGCGGGATGACATCGAGCGTGTGATCGCTGAAGTCCAGGACGTAGAGGGTGCCGGCGTCCGGGGTGCCGGCCGGGGCGAAGCGGGCCTCCTGGGGGATGCCCGGGACGGGGATGGTGGACGTCACGCGACTTGCGCCGGGTGGGATGACCGAGATGGTCTCGTCGCGGGCCTGGACGTACAGGGTGCCCGCGTTGGGGGTGCCGGCGGGCGCGATGACCACGCTCATCGGCATGTGCCCGACGGTGATGGTGGACGTCGCCGCGGAGCCTCCCGGCGGTATGACGGTGATGGTGCCTTCGTCTGAGTTCCCGACGTAGAGGGTGCCCGCCTCGGGGGTGCCGGCAGGCGCGATGAGGATCTGACTGAGGCCGGTTCCGGGGTCGAGAACGGGCGTCGCGCTGGTGGCGCCCGGTGGGAGTGCCGCGATGGCGGTGCGGCTGCCGTTCGAGTAGCTGAAATAGAGGGTGCCTGCATTCGGGACGCCGGCAGGTGCGAAGACCAGGAAGGACGCCTCACCCCCGGCGCGGATGGAAGCGGCGGTCGTGGCGCCCGGAGGGATGACCGAGATGGTGCCGATACGGCTCGGGACGTAGGCAGTGCCCGCGTTGGGCGTGCCGGCGGGGGCGATCGCGACCGGGTCTGGTTGATCACCGACGGTGATGGTGCTGGCAACGATGGCGCCCGGAGCGATGACCGAGACGGTGCGTTCCCCGTTGTTGGGCACGTAGATGGTGCCGGCGTTGGGAGTGCCGGCGGGCGCGAAGGAGAGGGCGAGGGGATCCTGGCCGAGCGTGACGGTGGCCTTCACCTGGGTGGCACCGGGAGGGATGATCGAGACGGCGTCGTCGTCGGTGCTGACGTAGAGAGTGCCCGCATCCGGGGTTCCGGCCGGCGCGACGACGAGGTTCACGGGGTGCTTGCCCAGCTCGATGGTGGCCTCCGGCGACGTGGCGCCAGGCGGGAAGACCCATACCTTGGTGAGGGTCGGATAGGCGAGGTAGACGGTGCCCGCGTCGGGGGACTGTGCCGGCGTAGTCGCCGATGTCGTCGTCGAGGCAGGCGCTGTGGTCGGCGTGACAGTCGATGCCGTGGTCGGCGTGGTGCAACCAGCCATGGCCAGGGACCCAGCCAGAACGCAGACCAGCCACACGCGGCCCGCTCGAGAATCCTTGAGCCTCATCGTTCCCCCGAACCTGTGTTGAGCAGGCGGCGTTGCGCCCGCCCTCAGGCTAGCGAGACCGCCTGAACCCGCAGCTTCCTGCGCCGACGTGGTCGACGCCGGGGACCGCGCCCCGGAGGCCTTGCCACCGGTGCGTGGTCAGGGCGCGCCCAAGGCTGCGTAGCCGGGCTTGATCACGTCGTCGATCAGGGCAAGTCTCTCGTCGAACGGCAGGAAGGCGCTCTTCATCGCGTTGAGGGTGAGCCAGCGCAGCTTCGCCAGGTCGTAGTCGAAGGCCTCGACGAGCCGCGCCATCTCCTCGGTCATGGAGGTGTCGCTCATCAGCCGGTTGTCGGTGTTCACCGTGACCCGGAACCTCAGGTCGGCCAGCAGCCCGATGGGGTGCTCGACATACGAGGCGGCCGCGCCGGTCTGGATGTTGGAGGTCGGGCACAGCTCCAGCGGGATCCGGCGGTCGCGCACGTACGCCGCGAGCCGCCCGAGGTGCGCCACCCCCTCCTCGTCGACGGTGACGTCGTCGACCAGCCGCACCCCGTGCCCGAGCCGCTCGGTGCCGCAGACCTGGATCGCCTCCCAGATCGACGGCAGGCCGTAGCCCTCGCCCGCATGGATCGTGAAGTGCGCGTTCTCCCGGCGCAGGTGCTCGAAGGCGGACAGGTGCATGCTCGGCGGGTAGCCGGCCTCCGCCCCGGCGATGTCGAAGCCGGCGACCCCGCGGTCCCGGTGGGCGACGGCGAGCTCGGCGATCTCGCGGGACCGGTGGGCCGTGCGCATCGCGGTGAGGAGCTGACGGATGGTGATCCGATGGCCGTTGCGCTCCGCCTCTTGCGCACCCTGCTCGAAACCCTCCCGAACGGCGTCCACGACCTCGTCGGGAGCGAGCCCGCGCTCGAGGTGGAGCTCGGGGGCGTAGCGGACCTCGGCATACACCACCCCGTCGTGGGCAAGGTCGAGGGCGCACTCGCGCGCCACCCGCACCAGCTGCTCCGGGGTCTGCATCACCGCGAGCGTGTGGGCGAACGTCTCCAGGTAGCGCTCGAGAACCCCGAGTCCGCCGACTCGGTGAACCAGCGCTGGAGTCCCTCGGGATCCGAGACCGGCAGATCGTGGCCGACGTCCCCGGCGAGCTCGAGGATCGTCTCCGGCCGCAAGCCTCCGTCGAGGTGGTCGTGCAAGAGGACCTTCGGCGCTCGACGGATCACGTCCCTGCTGGGGATGATCGAGTCAGAGGGCATGAGGCTCATCAAACAGGAGGGACCAAGCGATGCGCACCTTCGACACCCTCGAGTCGCTCGCCGCGGCCAAGGGAGACGAGCTCGGCGCCAGTCCGTGGTTCACGATCACCCAGGACCGCATCGACGAGTTCGCCCGCGCCACCGAGGACCACCAGTGGATCCACGTCGACCCGACGCGCGCGGCGGTGGGACCGTTCGGGCACACCATCGCGCACGGCTACCTCACCTTGTCGCTCATCCCGTTCCTGTCATCGCAGATCTTCGAGATCGCGGTGCCGGGGCCCCGCCTGAACTACGGGGTGAGCTCGGTGCGCTTCCCCACACCGGTCGGGGTCGGCTCGCACATCCGCTGCGTCAGCACCCTTCTCGACGTCGAGGAGACGGCGCACGGACACCTGCTCACGATCCGCCACGAGGTCGAGCTGAAGCAGGCCGATGGGCTGCGCATGCCGAAGCCCGCGTGCGTCGCCGAGGCGCTCGTCCTGCTCCCCGCCTGACCACAGTGCACGCAACCGGGCTGTCTCCCGACGCGCCACCACGGCAACAGTCGGGGGAAGACGGCGTCCACGTACCCCTGCCCGGCACCCAGAATCGCACACGAGCGGCACGCGTCCCCTGCCGCGGGACAGCTGCTTCAGCTACCCGCGCGGCCCTAACGATCCACGCTCAGCGGCTTCTACTTTCATTGACGGCAGATCGGGTTTCGGCCGCGGGGCGCAGAGATACTGGGGGAGCGATGGGTGAGCGGAGGCGTGATGCTCGGCGACGTGATTGGCGGTCTTGTAGGTGCCCTGTTTGGTCGCTCGGTCGGTGACCGAGCTCTTGAGAACGATGCGCGCCGACTAGCGCAGCAGAGTCGGGTCGAATGTGCCGTTCGGGTCCTGGACGGCATGCAACAAGGGCTTTCGTCGAAATGGAGCCGGGGCACTGCGGACCTACGACCGCGACGCATCGACATGCGCCAGGCCAGCATCCTCGTGGAGTCATACGACCTGACCTCGGTTCGTAGTCCCACAGCCAAGGAGTCCTGGTCGATCAATCCTCGGATGAAGTTGGTGCGCGTCAAGACCGCCACCGCCGAGTTGGAATGGGCGGCGCCCGAAGGCCAGTTCGAGTGGGCCACCAGTGTCGTCTTCAGTCAGCCATCTGGTCCAGACTGAGGATCCCGGTCACGCCGGACGTCGCCGGGGGCTCTCACATCGGCAGGATCGCGCACTGACAGCGGCATATGCGGATGCCAAGCCGGGCCCGCTCAGGCTCATCTGTTCCAGAACGTCCTGGGCGCCCATCCGCTCGGCGAGCGCACGTGGGGAGACTCCCGAGGCGTTGGCGAGGCTCGGGTCGGCGCCCGCTCGCAGAAGTACCTCGACCGACTCGCTGCCCCCGAACTGAATACCGCGGCGCCACAAGGAGTGTTTTCGTGGTCATGGGGTCGACAGCCCCTGGCTGAAGAAGGTGCTCGCCGCTGGGGCTTCGACCTCCTGGAACTGGAAAAGTGGAGCGCGTGATCCGGCCTTGGGCGGGAACGGGTCGACCGTCCGCCGAGCGGTTGATTCCGCTCGATCTCGATTCCAGCGCTCGGGCTGGAAGTTCAGCCGACCCATCGTCGACGCATCGACGTCTGGCGTCCCCAGGCCCGTTGTTGCCAGACAAGCATCCGACTTTCGGCAGATCCGGTAAACAGCTCCGGGCCGAACCGTCGAAGATGATGCTCTACGCGGCGTGTCGAGCCCCCATTCCTGACGGGTCGGCCGGAACTCGGCAGATCCGGAAGCTTCCGGTGACCCCTTGAGGGCTCCTATAGTGCTGCCCGGAGCTCGTAGGACACCGGTCTATGGCCCCGGCTTCGGGCTCGACTGCCGAAGCGGTCCCGGCTGATCCCCCTACGTAGTCATCGCTCCCCGGCGCTCGGCGCCTCAGCCGGTGTAGCCGGCTCATGAGTGCAGGGCTATGCCCGCACCCAGTCCCGGTGCTCAACAGGTATGCCGTCTTGCCCCCGTGCTGCCGTAGTGGCCGATGCGCCTGCCCGCCGAGGTCAGCACCTTGGACGTTCACCCCGGAGCCTCGCTCGGAGGCGCCACATCTGCCGGCTGCTACCGCGCGATGCGCTTGAGGACGAGCGGGCTCGGGGTCCACTCGGTGCCGTCCCCGATGGAGAAGGCCCCGTCGAGCGACGCGATCGCGCGGTCGAAGCGCTCCGGGGTGTCGGTGTGCAGCGTGAGCAGCGGCTGGCCCGCGACCACGCGGTCGCCCGGCTTGGCGTGCATCTCGACACCGGCCGCCGACTGCACCGGGTGCTCCTTGCGCTCCCGGCCGGCGCCCAGCCGCCAGGCCGCGATGCCGACCGCCCACGCGTCGAGCCGGGTGAGCGTCCCCGACGCGTCGGCGCGATCACGTGCTGCTCCTTGGCCACCGGGAGCGGCGCAGTCGGGTCGCCACCCTGCGCGGAGATCATCTTGCGCCAGACATCCATCGCGCTGCCGTCGGCGAGCTTGTCGGCCGGGTCCACGTCGTGCACGCCGGCCACAGCAAGCATCTCGCGCGCCAGGGCCAAGGTCAGCTCGACGACGTCGGCCGGCCCTCCACCGCCGAGCACGGCGACCGACTCGCGTACCTCCAAAGCGTTGCCCGCAGTCATGCCGAGCGGGGTGTCCATGTCGGTGAGGAGGGCGGTGGTCTTCAGCCCGGCCTCGGTCCCGAGTTCGACCATGGTCTCGGCGAGCTCCGTGGCGGAGTCCACGTCCTTCATGAACGCGCCCGAGCCGACCTTGACATCCAGGACCAGGGCCCCGGTGCCCTCGGCGAGCTTCTTGCTCATGATCGAGCTGGCGATCAGCGGGATGGACTCGACGGTGCCGGTGACGTCGCGCAGGGCGTAGAGCTTCCGGTCCGCCGGCGCGAGACCCTGCCCGGCGGCGCAGACGACCGCCCCGATCGACTCGAGCTGGGCGAGCATCTGGTCCATGCTCATCTGGGCCTCCCAGCCGGGGATCGAGTCCAGCTTGTCGAGGGTTCCCCCGGTGTGCAGCAGCCCGCGACCGGAGAGCTGCGGGACCGCCGGGCCGCAGGCCGCGACGAGGGGAGCCAACGGGAGCGTGATCTTGTCGCCCACGCCTCCCGTCGAGTGCTTGTCCACGGTCGGTCGCGACAGATGGGCGAAGCTCATCCGCTCGCCGGACTCGATCATCGCCGTGGTCCAGCGGAAGAGCTCGCGACGGCTCATGCCACGGAACACGATCGCCATGGCCAGTGCCGACATCTGCTCGTCGGCGATGACGCCACGGGTGTAGGCGTCCATGACCCAGTCGATCTGGGAGTCGGTGAGCTCACCCCCGTCCCGCTTGGCGATGATTACCTCGACGGCGTCGTGCTTCTCGGTCAACGCGTGCTCCCCACGAAAACGGATCGATATCCCCGGAGCACGAACGTATCGCGTGTCTCCGGCTCGCCGACGAGGCGCAGGTCCGGCATCCGTTGCTGCAGCAGGGCCAGCGACTCGACCAGCTCCATCCGGGCCATCGGCGACCCGAGGCAGTGGTGCAGCCCGACCCCGAAGGCCAGGTGCGGGTTGGGGTCCCGATCGGGGCGGAAGGTGTCGGCGTCCTCGAAGACCGCAGGATCGCGGTTGGCGGCCCCGAGGAGGGCGGCGATCTTCTGCCCCGGCTCCACCACCGCGCCGTGGATCGTCACGTGCTCGGTCGCCGTCCGCTCGAACAGCTGCAGCGGAGAGTCGTAGCGGAGCATCTCCTCGACCGCGAGGTCGACACGTGTCCGCCGGGAAGCCGGTGCCCCGCGCGCAGCATCGCGACCAGGCCGTTGCCGAAGGCGTTGACCGAGGCCTCGTGGCCCGCGTTGAGCAGCAGCACTGCCGAGGCCACCACCTCGTCCTCGGTCAGCCGTTGCCGCTCCTCGCTGGCCCGGACCAGGTCGGTGATCAGGTCGTCGCGCGGCTCGGCGGAACGAGCGCGGGCGAGCTCGCGGACCGCCTCGGCGAAGTCGGTCGCGGCCCTGACCGCGTCCTCGACGGTGCGCGGGCCCGGGTCGACCTCGTACATCCGGACGATGGCCTGGGACCACTCCCGCAGGTGCGGCACCAGGCTGCTCGGGACGCCGAGCAGCTCGGCGATGACCAGGACGGGGAGCGGCTCGGCGTAAGTCGCCGATCACGTCGAAGCGCGCCGGGTCCACCTCGTCGAGCAGCCCCGACGGCGATCTCCCGGACCCGCGGCCGCAGCCGCTCGACGTGACCCCGGTTGAACGCCGACGCGACCAGCCGCCGCAGGCGCGTGTGCTCGGGCGGCTCGTTCTCCATCATCTGGTTGCGGTGGAGCAGGTTGAACGGCTCGAGGTAGGCGGCCGGCTCGCGGTCCCGCCAGATCCGGCCCAGGCCCCGGTGCCGGAGCACCGCGTTGGCCGCGGCGTGGCTGAAGGTCAGCCACATCCCCGACGGCTCGTGCCAGGCCACGTCCCCGCGACGTCGCTCCTCGGCGAAGTGCGGGTACGGGTCGGCGACCACCGACGGGTCGGTGAGGTCAATCCCGGTGAAGATCATCAGGTCCGAACGCGTCCGGCAGGATCTCCGACATCGGCCGGGGGCCCTGCGTGGTCAGCAGCACCAGGTCGGGGCCGCCCTGCTCCCACAGAAGCTGGCGGCAGCGGCCGCACGGCATCAGCAGCTCGCCGTGGCCGTCGACGCAGACGAAGTGGGTGAGCCGCCCGCCGCCGGTGCGGTGCAGCTCGGAGACCAGCCCGCACTCGGCGCACAGGCCGAGGCCGTACGAGGCGTTCTCCACGTTGCAGCCGGTGACGATCCGCCCGTCGTCGACCAGGGCCGCGGCTCCGACGGGGAAGCAGGAGTACGGCGCATAGGCGTGCCCCATGACCTCCGTCGCGGCACCCTGGAGTCGGTCCCATTCCACCGTCATGCCTCACCGGCTCCCTTGCGATACGGCTTGCCGTCCGCGGCCGGCATGCGCAGCCGTTGCGCGGAGAAGGCGAGCACCAGGAGCGTCACGACGTACGGCGTCATGCTGGTGAAGTCACTGGGCACCGAGCTCGTCGCGATCCACCACGACATGAACAGCCCGGCGAAGACGGCCAGCACCGCGGCCGGACGCAGCTTCTTCCGGTAGGCGCGCAGGCCCGCCAGCAGCACCAGCCCGATGGCGATCAGCAGCAGGAGCGCGTGGATCGTGTCGTTGCTCCGCAGCGGCAGGCTGTTGGTGTAGCCGAACATCGACGCTCCCATGAGGATGCCGCCGGGACGCCAGTTGCCGAAGATCATCGCAGCCAGGCCGATGAAGCCGCGGCCCCCGGTCTGACCCGTGACGAAGCCGCTCGAGGTCACCAGCACCAGGTAGCCGCCGCCGATGCCGGCCATCGCGCCGGAGACCAGCACCGCGGCGTACTTGTGCAGGATCACGTTCACGCCCAGGCGTCTCCGCCGCGACCGGGTTCTCGCCGCAGGAGCGCAGCCGCAGGCCGAACGTGGTGCGCCACAGCACCCACGCGGTCAGCCCGAGGATGACGAAGACCAGCACGGTCACCCAGGAGGTGCCGGTGACCAGGCCCCCGAGGATCCCGGCGATGTCGGAGACCAGGAACCAGTGCTTGTCCGCCAGGCTTCCCAGCGCGTCCGAGACCCAGGGGATGCTGAACGTCGGGGGTTTCTGCAGTCCGGTGAGCTGCTTGATGCCGCCGGTGCCGCGGTCGCTCTTGAGGCCGGAGAAGTAGGCCTCCGCGAGGAACTTGGCCGCACCGGCGCCGATCAGGTTGATCGCGACGCCGGAGACGATGTGGTCGACCCCGAAGGTCACCGTCGCGACGGCGTGGATGAGCCCGCCGACGAGGCCGAGCAGGGCAGCGC
Source organism: uncultured Actinomycetota bacterium (assembly GCA_963805655.1). Taxonomy (GTDB): domain Bacteria; phylum Actinomycetota; class Actinomycetes; order Propionibacteriales; family Nocardioidaceae; genus CAWDVB01. Next base: position 624,419 of record CAWDVB010000002.1, read on the forward strand.
CCGCGATGCCCGGCCCACGGGCCGTAGTAGTAGGTGAAGTAGCCCGCACCCCAGGTGCCGAGGATCATCTGGCCCTCGAGCCCGATGTTCACCACGCCGGCACGCTCGCTCCACAGGCCGCCGAGGGCGGCCATCAGGATCGGGCACGTGGCCAGCACGGCGGCCCGGATGCTGCCGACCGAGTCGATCTCGTGGGCACCGGTCACCGCACCGGACCAGGGAGACCACCGCCAGGCCGCCCAGGACCATGATCAGCCAGAGGTAGCCGGCCGACAGCGCCCGGCTGGTCCGCTCCACCTGGGTGGTCGTCGGCGCGCTCATGCCGGCACCGCCTCGGTCGGCCCTCGAGCTTCTGCATCACGGCGCGCTGCTCGGCCGCGTCCGCCCGGCGGCGGACCACCGCGTAGGCGATGACGACGGCCAGCACGATGACCCCCTGGGAGATCTGGATGACGTCGGGGTTGATGTTGGTCTCCAGGGTGAGCCGGTTGGACTGCTCGTTGAGGAAGGCGAAGAGCACGGCACCGAAGGTGATGCCCAGCGGCTGGTTGCGCCCGAGCAGGGCGACTGCGATGCCGGTGAAGCCGAGCTGGTCCTGGAAGGTCGGCCCGTAGTAGTGCGTGGTGCCGTTGAACAGGGCCGGCATCCAGATGAGCCCCGCCACCGCTCCGGACATCAGCATGGCGACCAGGATCATCTTCTTGGGGTTGACCCCGCTGGCCACGGCGGCGGTCTCGGACATGCCCGAGGCCCGCAGGTCGAAGCCGAACCGGGTGCGGGTCAGCAGGACCCAGAACGCGACGCCGACCAGCACCGCGAGGATGTCGAGCGCCCAGACGCTGCCCGAGGCCTGCGAGGAAGGGCGGGCGCCAGCCGGCGAGCTCGCTGGACGGCAGCAGCGGGACGGTGCGCCGTCCGCTGCCGTACTTCTGCCCGTAGGTGTTGAGGAAGTACCCCGCCAGGCTCACCGCGATGGCGTTGAGCATGATGGTCGAGATGACCTCGCTGACGCCGCGGGTCACCCGCAGGATCGCCGCGATCCCCGCCCAGGCCGCCCCGACCAGCATCGCGATCAGCAGGGCGACCACGATGTTGATCGGGCCCGGGCAGCCAGGCCATCCCGGCGAACGCCGCGGCGGTGACCGAAGCGATCCGGTACTGGCCCTCGACGCCGATGTTGAACAGGTTCATCTTGAACCCGATGGCGGCGGCGATCGCCGAGAGGTAGAGCATCGACGTCTGGTTGGTGATGTTGACCCACGCGCGGTCCGGGGGCCGCGACAGGATCACGCTCCAGAAGTCGCCGGGCGAGCTGCCCACCATCATGACGACCAGGCTGGTGATGATCACGGCGGCGACCACGGCCACGAGCGGCGCGGTCAGGGCCGTCAGGATCTTGCGCAGCACGCTCATGACGCGATCCCCCGCTCCTGTCCGCCGCCCGTCATCGCGGTCCCGAGCTCCTGGGGGGTGACCGACTGCGGGTCGAAGGTGCCGACGAGCCGGCCTCGCAGCAGCACCGTGATGCGTGTCGGACAGGCCGATCAGCTCATCCAGGTCGGCCGAGATGAGCAGCACCCCGAGGCCGGCCTGCCGGGCCTCACGGATGTGGTCCCAGATGGCGGCCTGCGCCCCGACGTCGACGCCGCGGGTGGGGTGCGCCGCCAGGAGCAGCACCGGGTTCCCGCTCATCTCGCGGCCGACGATGAACTTCTGCTGGTTTCCTCCCGACAGGGCGCCGCTCGTGGTGTCGATGCCGGGCGCCCGTACGTCGTACTCGGCCATGATCCGCTCGGTGTCGGCCCGGGCGCCCTTCCGGTCGATCCACGGGCCCTTCGCGCACGGCTGCTGGGTCTGGTGGCCGAGCATGCGGTTCTCCCAGAGCGGGGCGCCGAGCAGCAGGCCCTGGCGCTGCCGGTCCTCGGGGATGAACCCGATGCCCGACGGCCCGGCGGTCCCGCGTCGAGGTGTGGGTGATGTCGTGATCGTTCAGCCGGATGGTGCCGGAGGTCGGCCGATGCAGTCCGATCAACGTCTCGACCAGCTCCGCCTGCCCGTTGCCCTCCACACCCGCGATCCCGAGGACCTCCCCCCGGTGGATGGTCAGGTCGATGCCGGAGCAGCAACGCTCTGCCGCGCGGGTCGACGAGCGTGAGGCCCGAGACGTCCAACAACACCTGGTCGGTGACCGTCGACTTCTCCGTCTCCGGGGACGGCAGCTCGGAGCCGACCATCAGCTCGGCGAGCTGGTGCTTGGTGGTGCCCTCGGGCTTGGCCTCCCCGACGGTGCGGCCCCGGCGCATCACGGTGATGTCGTCGGCGATGGCGAGCACTTCGTCGAGCTTGTGCGAGATGAACAAGAGGGTGCGGCCGGACTCGCGCAGCCCGCGCAGGTTCTCGAAGAGCGCGTCCACCTCCTGGGGGACCAGGACCGCGGTCGGCTCATCGAGGATGATGATCTTCGCGCCCCGGTAGAGCACTTTGAGGATCTCGACCCGCTGGCGAGCGCCCACGCCCAGCTCCTCCACGAGCTGGTCGGGGTCGAGGTCGAACCCGTAGGTGTCGGAGATCGACCGGATCTCCTGCCGGGCCTCCGCGCCGATGCCGTGCAGCTTCTCGGCACCCAGGACGACGTTCTCGAGGACGGTGAGGTTGTCGGCGAGCATGAAGTGCTGGAAGACCATCCCGATGCCGGCCTCGATCGCGTCGGACGGCGAGGAGAAGGACACCTGCTTCCCGTTGACCGCGAGCGTGCCGTCATCGGGCTTCTGCACGCCGTAGAGGATCTTCATCAGCGTCGACTTACCGGCGCCGTTCTCCCCGATCAGCGCGTGCACCGTGCCGCCGCGGATGGTGATGTCGACGCCCTGGTTGGCGATCACGCCCGGGAAGCGCTTGGTCACGCCGCGCACCTCGATGACGTTCGCGGCGTCCTGGCCGAGAGTCATGCACGCTCCCTCGTCGTCGATCGGGCCGCAGCAGGCCCTGGAGGACGGACACAGGACGGGTCCGGGACCACACGCTACCGTCTGGCCCCGGACCCGACTCTGCTGCTCAGATCACGGCGCGGTCGGGACCTTGATCTCGCCGTTGATGATCTTCTGCGCGTAGTCGTCGATCTGCGACTTGATGTCGTCGACGTAGCCACCCGAGGTCGAGTAGCCGACGCCGCCGGCAGCCAGGTCGTAGGTCTGGTAGCTGGTCAGCGGGCTGCCGTCGGCCACGGACTTGATCTCGTTGTACGTCGCCACGTCGACGCGCTTGATCATCGAGGTGAGGATGTGCTTCTGCGCGTCGGCCGACGCGGTGAGGTACTGGTCGGAGTCGACCCCGATGGCCCAGTGACCGTCACCGGCCGCGACCGCTGCGTCGAAGACACCAGCGCCCGAGCCGCCCGCGGCGTGGTACACGATGTCCGCGCCCGCGTCGTACTCGGCCGTCGCGGCGGCCTGGCCGCCGGCCGGGTCGGCGAAGCCGCTCAGGTTGCTCTCCTCGATGTACTTGACCTGGACCGTGATGTCCGGGTTCACGGCGTGCACACCAGCGGTGTAGCCGGCCTCGAACTTCTTGATCAGGTCGTTGTGGACGCCGCCGACGAAGCCGACGTTGTTGGTCTGCGTCTTGAGAGCCGCTGCGACACCGACCAGGAAGGAGCCCTCGTTCTCCGCGAAGCCGAGGTACGCGACGTTGTCGTTCGGGGTGCTGTCGGGGTCGTAGCCGTCGA
>CAWDVB010000003.1:0-368974 GCA_963805655.1 uncultured Actinomycetota bacterium
AACCGAGGACTCGGTGGCCGCGATCGTGTAGTCGTGGATGCTCGTCAGGTCACCGGTCGCCGCCTGCACGGCGAGGTTGTCGGTCTTCGTCTGCAGCGCCTGCAGCTGGTCGATGCCGTTGGAGACGAGGGTGCCGAACTCACCGGACGGACCCTGGGGCGCGCCGAGGGAGCCGACCGTCGTCCCGGAGACGCCGGCCAGCGGGGTCGAGGGGGTCAGTCCGCTCACGGGAGGGATCGCGTTGATGCTCATCGGGATCCGATCTGCAGGGCGGCCTGGTAGGTGTCCTGCGCGTTCTTGGTCACCGAGGCGGACGCCTGGAACCCGCGCTGCGCCATGATCAGCTGGCTCATCTGGCTGGCCATGTCGATGTCGGGCATGCGCACGTTGCCGTTCGCGTCGGCCAGCGGGTTGGACGGGTCGTTGACGACCCGCCCGTTCGGGTCGCTCAGCGCGACGCCGGCGACGTCGACCCCGGTGCCGTCGGGGCGGGACCTGGGCGATCACCATCTGGGCCTGGAACGCCGACTGGGACATCGGGCCGCGCGGTGTTGATGTTCGCGATGTTGTTGGCGAGCGCGTCGAGCCAGGTCTGGTGCATCCCCAGGGAGGTGTTGGCGATCGCCAGCATGTCGAAGGCGCCCATCAGAACGCCTCCGCCGCGGTGCGGATCGTCGCGAAGTGGTCGGTCGTGGCGCGGCTGAGCATCTGGTACTGGAACGTGGACTGGAGCGCCGCCATCGTCTCCTTGCGGAGGTCCACGTTGTTGTTGTTCGCCCCGACCGGGGTCTGCGTCGGGGTCGCGGTGATCGGGCACGGCGCCGGGCTGTCCGGAGAAGAGGCTTCCGTCGGAGATCGCGGCCTTGAGCGACGTCTCGAAGTCGACGCTGCCGGCCCGGAAGCCGGGGGTGTCGACGTTCGCGATGTTGTTCGCGATCACGGACTGGCGGAAGGCGACGCCGTCGAGTGCGGTGCTCAGCACCGCGACCACGGGGTCGGACGCGAAGGGGGACACGGACGCTCCCACATCGATCGGGGGTGATGCCGGTCCATCGGCGGGGCGAGCTCTCCGTGCTCGTGTTCTACGTCGGCTCGTGCCCGCTGGATCTGAGCAGGTCGACTCGGCCGTTTTGTCCGTTTTCCTCCGAGGCGTCAGGCGGACAGGTCCACGTAGACCGGGACGTCGGGGACGACCAGGGTGCGCATCTTGACGGGTCAGTGCCAGCTGCTGCGCGGTCGAGGATGCCCGGCGGGTCAGGGCGTCGGCGACGACGAGCTGGCGCTCGTGGATCAGCCGGGCCCGGGGGACCAGGTCCTCCGGCAGCGGGGCGCGCAGCGTCCGGCTCCGCCCAGGCGATCGGCCCGCTCTCCTGGTGGTCGGCGAGCATCCGCTCGGCGACGTCGACGTCGAGCTCGAGCCGGTCGAGCTCGCCGACCCAGTCGGCATGGAAGTCCTGCATCGGTCGCGCGTTCAGCTCGCGGCTGCCGGGGTCTCGGCGTAGGACGAGAGCGCGGCCTCGCGCCAGGTCTCGGCCAGGTCGGTGACCAGCTGCAGGCAGTTCTCGGCGATGGTGACGTTCTTGCTCATGTTGGCCTTGATCAGCTGGGTGTGCAGCCAGTCGTAGATGCTGGCCAGTCCGGGTCCGCCGTCCCAGTCCTCGACCTTGAGGGAGCTGCGCAGCTCCATCACGATGTCCTGGGCGTGGAGCAGGTGGTTGTGCGACTCCTGGCGGTCGCCCGCCTCGAGGGCGTCGAGGCCGCGCTGGTACGTCGAGGACCAGTCGGTCGAAGAGCATCACCAGCAGGCGTGCGGGGCTCGCGGTCGTGACGGAGTTGCCCACGTAGGCGGCTCGGGCGTCGGCGTTCATCGTCATCTTAGCCTCCGGTGCTGCTCGTGCTCGACGAGGACGTGGGTCGCCAGCCCGGCCAGCTGAGCGGCCAGCCACTGGCTCTGGCTCTGCATCTGGGACATCGCGGTCTCCAGGTTGGTGAACTGGGTCTGCAGGTTCTGCTTCTTCAGGGCGAGCCGGATGTCCCAGCTGTCGATCTGGTCCTGCAGGTCCTTGATGCCGGAGCTGCGGCTGGTGATGGCGGTGGTGAGCAGGCCGGTGCCCGGCGTTGCTGCCCAGGTCGGCGGCGGCCGCGAGGCGGGCGACGAAGCCGTTCCCGGCCCCGTCGGTGAAGGCGGTCCGGGTCGCGGTCGGGTCGGCAGCATAGGCCGAGTCGAAGGTGGTGCGGTCGAAGGTGAGCTTGCCGTAGCGGTCCACCTGGAGGCCGTACTGCGACATCGAGGACGTGCCGCCGGGGAAGACGGAGTCGACGAGGGCGCTGCGCAGGCTGATCAGGCTGGTCTCACCGCCGAGGATCCCCTGGGTCTTGCTGGTGGCGTCGTACGCGGTGTCCTTGTCGATCTGGTCGAGCACCTTGTTGACCTGGTCGACGAGGCTCTGGATCTGGTCGCCGACCTGGGAGGCGTCCTGGGCGACGGTGACGGTGACGGTGTCGCCGACCGCGGTGCCGGCGCCCAGGGTGACGTCGACGCCGGAGAAGACGCCCGTGAACGAGTTGGTGGACGAGGTCAGGGTGTCCGGTCCGGCCGTGATGGAGGCGTCCTGCGCGGCGGTGGTGGTCGAGCCGCCGAGCAGGGCGGCGCCGGCCGAGTCGGTGAGGGTGAAGGCGGAGGCGGTGCCGGTCTGGTCCGCGGAGACGGTGAGGCGGTAGGTGCCGTCGTTGAGCTTGACGGTGGACGCGTGCACCCCGGCGTTGGCGGTGTTGATGCCGTTGACCAGCCCCTGCAGGGATCCGTCGCCGGTGTCGATGTTCACGGTGCTGCCGCCCAGGGTGAGCTGGACGGTGGTGGAGGCGCCGGAGACGTAGTCGGCCAGGTTCGCCGAGGTGGTGAAGGTCGTGCTCTGCGCCCGGGCCAGCGAGTTGACCGTGAACGACAGCGTGCCCGGGGCAGCCGTCGAGGTCGTGGTCGCGGTGACGTACTGGTTGGAGCTGGTGGCGGTGTATCCCTGCCACGAGGAGGTCTTCGCCAGGCCGGTCGCGGAGTTGTAGAGGCCGAGCACCGCGGAGTTGAGGTCCTGCAGTGCCTTGAGCTCGGACTGCTCGGTCGACTGGCGGCTCTTGAGCATCGTCTGCGGCTGCGCCTCGATCTGCATCAGCTGGCTGATGATCGAGGTGGTGTCGAGCCCGCTGACGAGCCCGCTGATGCTGGCGGTCATCTGGTCGCTCCTGCTCCAGGATGGGTGTCCGGTGGTCGCGGTGCCGGCTCGGACCCGGGTGGGGTGAGGGTCGCCTCGCCCCACCCGGGTCGCGCTCAGCTGCCGGAGTGGGTCACTGCAGGAGCTTCAGCACACCCTGCGGCGCAGCGTTCGCCTGAGCCAGCATCGCGGTGCCGGCCTGGGAGAGGATCTGCGAGCGGGTGAAGTTCATCATCTCCTGGGCCATGTCGGTGTCCCGGATCCGGCTCTCCGACGCCGACAGGTTCTCCACGGCGACGTTCAGGGAGTTGATGGTGTGCTCGAAGCGGTTCTGCGAGGCGCCGAGGCCCGGCGCGGGCGGTGGAGACGGCGCTGATCTGCCCGTCCACCGTCGTGATGCCACCCGACGCGGCGGTCGCCGCCGTGGTCACGCTCGCGGCGCCGCTGATGGACGTCGCGAGGGTGGACACCGCGGTCCCGACCGCCGAGATGTCGGCCAGGTTCACCGTCACCGTGTCACCGGCGTTGGCGCCGACCTGGAAGGTGAGCGAGGCGGTGCTGCCGTCGAGCAGCTTGGTGCCGTTGAACTCCGTGCGGCTCGCGATGTCGGTCAGCGCGGAGCCCAGCTCGCTCATCTCGGAGGCGATCGCGCCCTCGGAGGCGAGGTTGTTGGAGCCCTCGTTGGCCGCCTGGACCGACAGGTCGCGGACCCGCTGCAGGATGCTGTGCACCTCGGTCAGCGCGCCTTCGGCGGTCTGCACGACCGAGACGCCGTCCTGGGCGTTGCGGACGGCGACCTTCAGGCCACCGATCTGCGAGCGCAGGCCCTCGGAGATCGCGAGGCCGGCGGCGTCGTCGGCCGCGCGGTTGATGCGGTATCCGCTCGACAGCTTCTCGAGCGACTTGGACATCTGGCCCTGCGTGACCGACAGGTTGCGGTAGGCGTTGAGGGCGTCGATGTTCTGCATGATGCGAAGACTCATGGGGGTTCCCTCCTGGATCGTGAGTCTCTGACCCGGGCCCATCCGTGGGCACCGTTGCGTGTCTCATCGGGCGCGCGCGCGCCCTGAGCAGTTCCGGGATATTGCGCGCTCCGGCAAGCGAATTCGCCGAGGAGGCTTGTTGCGGGACGGACTCAGGCGGACTGGTCCAGGGGCGGCGCCAGGGTGAGGCGGGCGTGCGGCGAGCGACGGGAGGCGACGGACGCGTAGTAGGCCTCGCGCCGGCGTGACGCACAGCCGTCGGGCCGCCCGGGCGGCTCGACCAGGTCGGGGTCGAGCGCCGAGTTCATCGCGTCGCGGAGCAGGACGAGTGCCTCGGCACGCATCTGGGAGATGCGGGACTCCGTCACGCCCAGATCGCCGGCGATGTCGGCCATCGGGCGCTCGGCGAAGAAGTAGTCCTCGACGACGATGCGCAGCCGCTCGGGGAGCTCGGCGACGGCGTCGACCAGGTAGGCGAGCTGCTCGCGGTGCTCGATCAGCTGCTCGGGGCTCGGGCCCGTCGAGGGCAGCAGGTCCTCGACGCTGGTGTCGCCGAACCCCTGGAGGGACATCACCGCGGCGCGGTTGACGTCGCCGTCGTTGGCGGCGACCTCGTCGGGCGTCATGCCGAGAGCGGAGGCGACCTCGGCGTCCGACGGGGCCCGGCCGAGCTCGCTGGCCATCGGGAGCCCGGGTGGACTCCAGGAGGCGGGCCCGGCGGCGGACCGAGCGGCTGGCCCAGTCGACGCCCCGCAGCTCGTCGAGGATGGCCCCGCGGATGCGGGTCGCGGCGTACCGGGCGAAGGTCACGCCGCGGTCGGGGTCGAAGGCCTGCGCCGCCTGGACCAGGGCGGTGAGACCGGCGGAGGTCAGGTCGTCACGGTTGATGTGGCCGGGGAGGCGGCCCATCGTCTCTCGCACGAGGTGACCGACCAGGGGGATGTGCTCGGTGATCAGCTCGTCGTGCTCCGAGTCCGTCGCCGGCCGCTCCGCCCGGTGGGTCGGACGGGAAGAAGGCGATGTCGTCACCCGGAACAGGGTGCTTACTGAGACTGAGATTGGGAAGACCTGAGAGAAAACTGAGGATGCAAGATCATGACCGAGTATGCCCGATCGGGTCACGGCCATCTGAGGTAGACAGGTCATGGCAAGTAGCCTATAAAGGGCTATCTTTCAGCGAAAATGTGCGCATTTGGGCGCTTTCTGGCATGAGCCGGGGCCTTGATCGTGTCCCACCCCGGCTCAGAGCTCCGCTCATCTCGGGCCCCGGCCCTCGTGGGACGAGTGCCTGATCTGATGTGGTTTCTCCCGGTGAGTGAACTTCTCAGGCGACCTGCCGCGCGGCCGATGTGACCGGCGACGGAAGGACGGATCGTGGAAGATCTCTCGCTGATCCTGTGGCGTGAGCGCGAGCTGCTGGAGACCCTGCTCTACAAGCTGGAGCAGGAGCAGCTGGTTCTCGCCTCCGGCAGGACGCGGTGGCTCGCGCGCGCGGCGCGCGAGGTCGAGACCGTCCTCAGACGCTCCGCGAGACCGAGGTGCTGCGGGCGATCGCGGCCGACGAGGCCGCTCGCGCGGTGGGGCTGAGCGCCAACCCGAGCCTGCGCGAGCTGGCCGACGCGGTGGTCGAGCCGTGGCGCGCGATCCTGATGGACCACCGCACCGCCTTCGTGAGCATCACCCGCGAGATCGAGGAGCTCGCCACGGCAAACCGGGAGCTGCTGACGGCGGGCTACCACGCGGCCCGCGAGACCCTGATGAGTCTGGGCGACAGCACCCAGTCCTACTCGGCGTCCGGGTCCGCGGTGTCGGCCGAGCAGCGGTCCCGCCTGGTCGATCGGAGCATCTGATGACCGGCACCTTCTCGTCGTTCAACACCGCGCTCTCGGCCCTGCGCTACAACCAGGTCGTGATGGACGTGGCGAGTGGGAACATCGCCAACGCGCGGACCGACGGGTACGCCCGGCGTCGGGTCGACGGCGTCACCGCCGGAGGTGACGTCACCCCGGCACTGTGGTCCCGCGGCACGTCGACGGGCGAGGGTGTGTCGGTCGCCGGCATCACCCGCATGACCGACCCCTTCCTGACCGCGCGGGCACGGATCGAGCACGGCAACCAGCACTACCTGGATCTGCAGGCCAGCGTGCTCCAACGGGTCGAGAGCGGCATCGGTGAGCCCAGTGACAACGGCGTCGCGGCCGCGATGCAGAAGCTCCGCGCCGCGGCGGGTGACCTGGCCAACAACCCCGACAGCGGCGCCGCCCGCAGTCAGTTCCTGGCCTCGGCGCAGACCCTGGCCACGGCGATCAACGTGCAGTCGCACAACATCTCGACCGAGGCGTCGGACCAGCGGTCCAAGCTGTTGTCGACCGTGGCCGAGATCAACACGGTGGCGTCCGACCTGGCCAAGACGAACAACAACATCCGCGTCGCCAACCTCAACGGGACCGACGCCGGCTCGCTGCTCGACCAGCGCGACGTGCTCGGCCAGCGGCTGGCCGAGCTGACCGGGGCTACCGGGACGGTCAACGCCGACGGCGGCCTCGACCTCACCGTGAACGGCGTGCCGCTCGTCACGGCCGATGTCGCGGGGACCCTCCAGATCACCAGCGGCGTGCTGCCCGACGGGTCCTCGGACGGGAACCCGGTCACCGTCGCCGTCGTGGACCCGACCTCGGGAACGACCGCCGTCCCGGCAGGGTTCAAGGGCGAGGCCGGGGCGATCACCGATCTGCTGAACGTGACTCTTCCTGGCTACCAGTCGGGCCTCGACGGCGTCGCCCGGACGCTGGCCGACGACTTCAACGCCCAGCACACCGCCGGCTTCGACCAGAGCGGTGCCCCGGGCACCCCGCTGTTCGCGTACGACCCGGCCGATCCCGCGGCGTCCCTCTCGGTGGGCATCGCCGACCCGACCCTGGTCGCCGCGTCGGGCCTGCCCGGAGGGGTCATCGACGGGTCGAACGCCGATCTGATGGCGGGACTGAACGGTGCCGACGGTGCCTACCAGCGGCTGGTCAACGGCTTCGGCACCCAGGTCGCCTCGGTGAATCGGCTCGCCGCGAACCAGCAGGTGCTGACCAACCAGGTGGACGCCTCGCGGGATCAGCAGGCCGGGGTCAACCTCGACGAGGAGATGCTCAGCATCGTCCAGGCCCAGCACGGCTACGAGGCCGCGTCGAAGGTGATCACCGTCATGGACTCCGTACTCGACACGCTGATCAACAGGACGGGGCTGTTGCGCTGATGCCCATCACACGAGTGACCCAGACCATGCTGTCGACCCGTGCCCTGACCGCGATCCAGGGCACCCTCGGGGCGCTGTCGCGGACCCAGGAGCAGCTGTCGACCGGGAGGGTGCTGAACCGGCCCTCCGACAACCCGACGGACACCACCTCGGCGATGCGCATCCGCTCCGCGCGCGCCGACCAGCAGCAGTACGCGCGCAACGGACAGGACGGCCTCGGCTGGCTCAACACGATCGACTCGACTCTGCAGACGGTCATCGGCAAGCTGCAGCGCGCCCAGCAGCTCGCGCTGCAGGGGGCCAACGCCGCTACCTCGAGCCCGGGATCCCGCGACGCCCTGGCCGCGGAGATCGACCAGATCCGCGAGGGGCTCATCGCCGACGCCAACACCACCTACCTCGACCGGCCGGTCTTCGGCGGCATCACCTCCGGTGCCGCCGCCTTCGACGCGAACGGCCAGTACGTCGGGGTGACCGGCGCGGTCAACCGCACCGTCGGCACGGGCGTGCAGATCCAGGTGAACGTCGACGGGACCACTGCCTACGGGCCGCCGGGGAACAACATCTTCGACCAGCTCGCCGCACTGTCCACCGATCTGCGCACCGGCAACCAGGCCGGGATCGAGGCCGGGATCACCAACATGAAGGCCGGCCAGGCCCAGGCGACCTCGGCGCTCTCCGACGTCGGCACCAGGGCGGCGCGGATCGAGTCCGCCGTCCAGAAGGCGCAGGACGCCGATCTCGGCCTGTCCAACCAGCTGTCCGAGCTGGAGAACGTCGATCTGCCTCGCGCGACGGTCGAGCTGCAGATGCAGCAGGTGGCCTACCAGGCGGCACTCGGCGCCACCGCGAAGGTCGTGCAGCCCTCGCTCCTGGACTTCCTGCGATGATCGGGACAGCGATGCTCCACCGGCGGGCTCCGAGGGCGGAGGGCGAGATGAGCGAGACGACGTGGACGTTCCGGTGATCGATCTCGTCGCGCCGATGCCCGGCTTCCCGGGGCTGACCCGCTTCGCGCTGGTGCAGCTCGACGACGGCGGGGTGCTGGGCGCGTTGCGGAGCCTGGAGGACGCGCACGTGCGCTTCCTCGTGCTGCCGGCCGCCTACTTCCCCGGACTACGAGGTCGAGATCGACGACGAGACCGTCGCGGCGCTGGACCTCACGTCGGCCGAGGACGCGCTGGCCCTGGTCGTGGTGAACCCCGGGAGCGACGGCCGGGGCGGCGACGGCGAACCTGCTGGCGCCCGGTGCTGCTCAACACGCGGACCAACCGCGGCATGCAGGTGGTGCTCGACGAGGCGCTGCCGGTGCGCGCGCCGCTCCAGGCGGCCGGCTGACCGGACGGCGTCCCGAGGCGACCCGGTGAGGTCGACCCGGTGTCGGGCTACTCTGCCGCGCTTCTTGACCGCCTCGGCGAGCGCGGCGACCGCGTCGTCGTCGGCGGAGGCTGCCTCCTTGTTGGCGGCCTCCAGCTCGCGCAGCAGCTCCTCGCGGTGGACGGCCACCGACCGGGGGGCCTGGATGCCGATCCGTACGACGTCGCCGCGGACCTCGAGCACGGTGACGGTCACATCGTCGCCCACGACGATGCTCTCCCCGACCCGTCTGCTCAGGACCAGCATGGTGGACACGCTACAGGGTGAGCGACCCCGCGGCCGAGCGGATCGAAGCGGCGGAGGCGGTCCGGCCGTGAGCCGGTTCACTCTGCGGTTCCGGGAAAGTTGCCGGCTGGAGGGGGCAGCCCGGCCCGGAGATTGGTAGTCTCTGTGCGTGCAACAGATGCAAGGTCCAACGCGTCACCAACGTCCGAGGAGTCTTGTGACTCCGACGGCGTTAGCTCTTGAGAAAGCCATCGTGCCTCTCGAGGGGGCTGTACGTCACAACGCAGATGTTGTGGGCCGTCGAAGTGACGGTCCTTCGCCCCATCGGAGGAGAAGGAAAGCATGGCTCTGGGGACTGTCAAGTGGTTCAACGCTGAGAAGGGCTACGGGTTCATCGCCCAGGACGACGGCGGCGCCGACGTCTTCGTCCACTACTCGGCCATCCAGATGCAGGGCTACAAGGCCCTCGAAGAGAACCAGAAGGTTGAGTTCGACGTGACGCAGGGACCGAAGGGTCCGCAGGCGGAGAACGTCCGCCTCGCCTGATCTGTCGCATCAGTCGAACGACGAGGGCCCCGGCTTCGGCCGGGGCCCTCGCGCTGTTTGCTCACCGCCCCGACGGCGGAACGTGCTCCTCGGTGGCGAGCACCCGCCTCTTGCGGTGGTGCACCACCAGGAAGCCACCGGGCTCCAGCGCGCGCGTCTCGACCCCGGCGGCCTCGAAGACCATCGGCAGCACGGGCCGGTGCGTGCACAGCACGGCCGGCTCCTTGGCGTCCATCAGCGCCTGGACCTGCGCCGCCACCGACTCGGCGGTCGCGTCCTCCTCCGACACGCCCGGGCGCGTGCTCGATCTCGAGGTCGGCGACTCGGCGTACGGCACGAGCGTGGTCCAGCACCGCATGCTGTCGGAGGAGACCAGCCGGGTCGCGCCGTAGGCGTTCAGCAGGGGCACCAGCTGCTCGGCCTGGTACTCGCCGATGAGGGTCAGCGGGCGCTTCTTGTCGTTGCCCCGCCACGACTTGCGCGACCGCGCCTTGGCGTGGCGCAGGATGATCAGCGGGTAGGACTTCTTGTGCAGCAGCAGGAAGTCGTCGAGCGTGCGTCGGTCGTGCGGGTAGGTCAGCAGGCTGGTGGGCCTCGCTCGACGCTCGCCCACACCAGCTCGTCGACCTCGGAGTTGGGCCGGAAGCCGTCGAGGTCGTCGCCGCCGACGAGGATCCCGCTCCAGTACTGGACCCGCTTGATCCGCTCCTTGCCGGCGGGGAACACCGAGTAGTACTGCGAGGGCAGCGGCTTGCTCAGTCGCACGTCGAAACCGGTCTCCTCGGCGACCTCGCGGACGGCGGCGGCAACCACGTGCTCGCCGGGGTCGACCTTCCCCTTGGGAAAGGACCAGTCGTTGTACTTCGGCCGGTGGATCAGCAGGATCTCCGGGGACTTCGACGGCCCCCGGGATACGACGGCTCCCGCGGCTTCGATGTCGACCCGCAGAGCCATGCGCCTAGTCAAACAGAAACCGCTCCGTAGCGGACCACGAGAGCCCTCAGCTCTCGATGATCACCGTCATCGGCCCGTCGTTGACCGACGCGACCTCCATCTGCGCGCCGAAGACGCCGCGCTCGACCTGGGCGCCGAGCTCCTCGAGGCCACGGCAGTACGCCTCGTAGAGCGGCTCGGAGACCTCGCCGGGCGCGGCCGCGATCCAGGTCGGGCGGCGCCCCTTGCGGGCGTCGCCGTACAGCGTGAACTGGCTGACCACCAGGATGGGGGCGCCGATGTCGGAGGCGGACGACTCGTCCTCGAGGATCCGCAGCCCCCACGTCTTGGCCGGCGACCCAGCGGGCGGCGGACTCGTCGTCGCTGTGGGTGACGCCGAGCAGCACCAGCAGGCCGGGCCGGTCGATCGATCCGACGACCTCGCCGTCGACGGTGACCGACGCCCGGAGGACGCGCTGGACGACGGCTCTCATGCGGAGACGTCTCTCCTCTCGGGGGGTCGGGTGTCGTGGCCTGGGGAAGTCTGCCACGATGCGTCCGTGAGCTCTCCGACCCAAGCCAAGCTCCTGGTCACCGTCGCCCCGACCGGCGCGGAGTCCGACCAAGGAGGACGTGCCCCAGCTGCCCACCACCCTGACCGAGCTGGTCGAGACCGCGCAGCGGTGCGAGGCCGCCGGGCGCGGCGATGATCCACGTGCACATCCGCGACGACGAGCATCGCCCGACGCTGGACCCGGCGCGCCTCAAGGACACCGTCGCGGCGCTGCGCGAGGGGACCTCGCTGGTCGTCCAGCTGTCGACCGGCGGCTCGGTGCACGACCCGCTGGACGCCCGGCTGAAGGTGCTCGACGCCGAGCCCGACTCGTGCAGCCTGACCATGGGCACCACGAACTTCGGCGACGACGTGTTCATGAACCCGTGGGGCTTCATCGGCGACCTCTACCAGCTGAGCCAGGAGCGTCAGGTGGTCCCGGAGTTCGAGCTGTTCGATCTGGGTCACGTCAGCTCGCTGCGGCGGCTGCTCGACACCTACGGCCTCCCGTACGGCGGGCGCGTCCACTGTGACCTGGTGATGAACGTGCCCGGCGCGATGCCTGGCACCGCCGACGCGCTGGTGGCCGCGGTCAACGCCCTGCCCCCGCAGGTGACCAGCTGGTCGGCGACCGGCATCGGCCGGTCGACCCTGGCAGTCGGGCTCGCTGCGCTTGTCGAAGGGTGGGCACCTGCGGGTGGGCATGGAGGACGTGCTGACCCTCGCCAAGGGTGTGCCGGTCGAGCACAACGTCCAGCTCGTCGAGCGCGCGGTGGCCATGGGCCGGATCGCCCAGCGCGAGCCGATGACCCCGGCCGAGGCGCGGGAGCTGCTCAACACCCGCCCGGCCCAGGGCTGAGGTCTGACCAAGGGTTGAGGAGGCCGCGAAGCGACCGTCTCGACACCACCCCTACTGGCGGACGAGGCGGCCCCAGAGGTGTGACTGCAGCGGCTTGCCCATCGCGGCCATGTCGTAGGTCCACAGCAGGTCGCCTTCGACGAGCCCGAACATCCGGTGGCCGGCGTTGACCTCCTTGGCGGTGGAGGTCCGCGCGACGGCATCGGTGGTCAGCTCGATCTTGGCTCCGTCGACGCTGCCGAGGTAGACCTCGGCGATCCCGGTGTTGTGCACCAGCAGGAACTCGAGCTCCTTGGTGGGCAGGCAGCGCAGGAAGCCGGTCTCGAGGGCGCTCTCGCGGACCTTGTTGCCGTCGTCGTCGACGATCCACGACCGGCTCATGTAGTGGAAGAACGGCCGGCCGTCGTGGGCGAAGATGACCTCCTGGCCGAAGGAGAAGCGTGGCACGTCGGGATACTCGCCGTACCCGCTGCCGAACCAGCTGCCCAGCAGCCACGCCACCGGCGCGCACTGCGGGTGGAGATTCTCCGGGATCTCGAACGGCACGCCCGGTCAGCGCTCCGTGGGTCGGAGCAGGCGCCAGAGCACGAGCACGGACACTGCGCCCGCGAAGACGACGACCAGGGCCATGAGGGTGATGAAGACGGCTTCCACATCTCCGATCCTAGCCTCAGCGATCACCGCCGCCGCAGCGCCGGGCCCGCGGCGGCGGTGATCACGACCAGCGGCCCGCCGGGATCGTGGGCGGCCCGGCGGGCTCCTCCCGTCGGTGCCTCAGGACGGCACCGGCGGGAGGTCGAACTCCGCGTTCGGCATGCGCAGCAGCTCGATCGAGACGCCCACCATCGCGACGCCGGACAGCGTCCACGCGAGGGCCGGTGCGAAATTGCCCCAACCGAGGGCGAAGCCGCCGAACTCCACGAACGGCGTCAGCGCCATGAGCACCGCCAGCGCCCGCGGGCCGACGGACGCCTTCCACAGCAGCACCCCGGTGGCGATGCGCCCGAGGGTGATGAACAGCAGCGTGAAGACCAGCGGCCAGGTGACGGCGGTGGAGTCCATGGCGTTCACGACCCCGGCGAGGGCGCTGGGGTCGAGGCCCTGCTGCAGACCCTTGAGGATGAACAGGTCCAGCGGCGGGTTCGCGGTCCCGGCCAGGGCTCCGAGGACCCCGAAGGTTCCGAGGACCGCCGCGAAGAGCGGCGTGCGCCGCCGGCAGGCCACGGTCAGGGCGATCACCCCGGGCACGAAGGTGAACACGAACAACGGGTAGACGGCCCCGAGCGCGGTCATCGTCTCGCGGTGCGCGTCGATGCCTGCGATGTTCTCCGCCACCGTGCCGTCGAGCGGGTACGGCATCAGGGCGTTGCTCACCCCGACGGTGACCCAGCCGAGGGGGGCGCTCAGCGCGAGCGTCGTCCGCCAGTAGCCACGGACGTCGCGCGCCGTGCGCACCCCCCGGGCCTGCGTGAGTGACGCGGTCATCGTCACGCCTCGACCGGGCGGGTCTCCCGCGCAGGCGTGAGCAGGCCGAGCGCGACTCCCAGACCCCCGACGACCAGGCCGATGGCGGCGCCCTCGGCGCCGGTGATCAGGCTGATCACCGCGACCGCGACGTTCACGGACCCGACGCCGATGACGGCGGCGCGGCCCCAGGCGAGGTTCGCGGCGAGCCCGACCGCGGCGGCAGCTCCGGCCGCGGCCATCAGGGCACCGACGATGCGCAGCCACGTGTCGGCCGAGCTCTGCTGCACGGCGCCGAGGTTCATCAGCGCGAAGAGGGCGGTGACGAGGACGGCGGCCCACTTGACGATCTTCATGACGATCTCCTTCCGGGTTGGACGTCGCCGACGTTCCTCCCCCGGGGGTCCCGCTCCCAGAGGTCGCGGTCACGCTCGCGGGCCGCCCGGTCCCGGACATCCGGGAACCGGATCCCGGGCGCCCGGGAATCCGGCCGATTGCCGGGTCCCGGGAAAGGGGGGATGCTCACAGCATCGTGATCCGGAAACTCCGGCTCCTCGCGGCGCGGCGTGCGCCGGTGATCGCGGGGGTCGTCCTCGTCCTCAGCGTGGCCGCGGCGGTCGGCGCGCTGGCAGCGGCGAGCGTCTTCACCGGCTCGGAGCGGGCCTCCGCGGCGGATCTGGTCTTCGTGGCCTGCCAGGTGCTCCCGTTCGGTGTCGTCGGGGCCGTCCTGCTGGCCCGGCGCCCCGACCTTCCGTTCGGGTGGCTGCTGGCGCTGGGCGCCATGTCCCTGACCGTCATGCTCGTCGTCGCGAGCCCGTCGTTCGCGGCGCTGGACCACGGGCACGGCGGCCGGCTCGCCCTCTGGGGTCTGACGGCGGGCAGCCTGCTGTTCGTCCCCACCGCCATCGAGGGGATCGTCAACGTCCGGTTCCCCTCCGGCTCCCCGACCGGGAGGTGGGGCCGGCTGCTCGACCGGGTCATCGCGGGGGGAACGCTGGTCGCGCTGCTGGGCGGCGTCCTGGGCGACTCGACCGTCACCGCGCTCGCTCCGCCGGGCGTCGTGGACGATCGAGTGGTCGCCGGGACGCCGCTCGTGACGATCGGCAACGTGGCGGCCTCCGCGGTCCCGCTCGTGATCCTCCTCGGCGTCCTGGCGGGCATCGGCGTGGTGATTCGCTTCCTGAGGTCCGAGGGGCTCGAGCGCCAGCAGCTGAAGTGGCGGGCGATCGGGGTCGTCGGCGCGCTCGTCGCCTTCCCGTTCGCGGTGACCGAGACGCTGCCCACGGTGATCGGCGACGTCGAGCCACTGTGGTTCGTGGCGACGCTGGCGATCCCGGTGCTCCGCTACGACCTGTGGGCGATCGACTCGATCATCCGCCGGTCGGCGGTCTCCACCCTCACCGCCCCGGGCACCGTGGTCGAGAACCTCACCCGGACGACGGCGGAGATGCTCCGCCTGCCGTACGTCGCGGTGCGCCGGGGAGCCGGCGTCCTCGCCTCGGCAGGGGAGCCCACCGAGTCGGTCGAGACCTGGCCCCTCGTGCTCGACGGGACCGTCGTCGGCGAGCTCGTGGCCGCCCCCCGACACGGCTACACCTCCGTCGCCGCACCGGACCGGGAGATCCTCGCGTCCCTGGCCCAGCTGATCGGCGGCTCGGTGCGGGCGGAGTACCTCACCGCCGACCTGCGGGACGCCCGGCAGCGCCTGGTGACCGCGCGCGAGGAGGAGCGACGACGTCTGCGACGCGACCTGCACGACGGGCTCGGGCCCCTGCTCACCGGCCTGGGGCTGAACCTGGATGCCGCCTCGTCCCACCTGGGGAGGGCCGACGACAAGGCCGCCCTCTACCTCGACAACGCCAAGGCGGCCTCCACGGAGGTGATCGACAGCCTGCGCGACCTGGTCGACGGCCTGCGACCCCCCGCGCTCGACGAGCTCGGCCTGCTCGGCGCGCTGCGGCTCCGGGTGGAGCGGCTCGTGGCGGACGCGGGTCTCGCGCTGGACCTGCGGGTCCCGGAGATCGTGACCCTGCCCGCGGCCGTCGAGGTCGCGGCCTACCGGACCGTCGTCGAGGCGGTCACCAACGCGGCCCGGCACGCACACGCGCGACAGGTCCGTGTCGAGGTCGTGGTCGAGGGGGACACTCTCACGGTGACGGTCGGCGACGACGGGTCCGGCGCGGGGGAGTGGGTCCCCGGCCACGGCCTGGCTGGCATGCGTGAGCGCGCCGAGGAGCTCGGCGGGACTTTCCGCGCCGGCGCCGCCGCTGGAGGCAGCGTCGTCCGCGCCACCTACCCCCTGGGAGGCACGTCGTGACCAGCATCGTGATCGCCGACGACCATCCGCTGGTGCGGCAGGGGCTCCGCGCGGTGATCGAGGCGACCGACGACCTCGTCGTCGCGGGCGAGTGCGAGGACGGCAGGGACGCCGTGCGGCTGTGCGTCGAGCTGCGGCCGGACGTGATCCTGATGGACCTGCAGATGCCGGGCCTGCACGGGATCGACGCGACCCGGGAGGTGCTGCGGTCCGCGCCGGACACCCGGGTGCTGGTGCTGACCATGTTCGACGACGACGACACCGTGTTCGCCGCTGTCTCGGCCGGCGCGTCCGGCTACCTGCTGAAGGGCTCGGACGGGGGCGACATCGTCGCCGCGGTGCGCGCGGCGGCAGCGGGGCAGGCGGTCTTCGGCTCGACGTTGGCCCGGCGGATGCAGAGCTGGTTCGGTCGCCGGGCCGGCCCGGCGGAGGAGCCCTTCCCGGAGCTCACGGCCCGCGAGCGGGAGATCCTCGACGGCGTCGCGGCCGGTCTGACCAACACCGAGATCGGCGAGCGGCTCTTCCTGTCGCCCAAGACGGTGGCGAACAACGTCACGGTGATCCTCGGCAAGCTCCAGCTCGCGCACCGGGCCGAGGCGATCGTCCGGGCCAGAGAGGCCGGGCTCGGACGGGGCGAGTAGCCCGCACGCCGACGGTCAGCGGCGACGATGCTGCTGGATCAGCGCTTCCTGCATGTCCAGCAGCGGAGCACCGTCGGCGTCCTGCCGGTGCTGGACCCAGGTGCCGTCCGCGTCGAGCCACCAGCTGGCGGTCGTGTCGTCCATGGCGAGGTCGAGGAGAGCCCCGACCTGCTCGACCTGGGCCTGGCCGGGGAGCTGCACCAGCACCTCGATGCGACGGTCGAGGTTGCGGTGCATCAGGTCGGCGGAGCCGATCCACACCTGCGGCTCGCCGCCGTTCTCGAACCAGAAGACCCGGCTGTGCTCGAGGAAGCGGCCCAGCACCGACCGGACCCGGATGGTGGGGGACAGGTCGGGGACCCCGGGCCGGATCGCGCAGATCCCGCGGGTGACCAGGTCTACCGGAACGCCCGCGATGGAGGCGCGGTAGAGGGCGTCGATGATCGCCTCGTCGACGATCGCGTTGGCCTTGAAGCGGATCCGCGCGGGCAGGCCCTTGCGGTGGTTCTTCACCTCGCGCTTGATCCGCTTGAGAATCCCGTCGCGGATCGATCGCGGCGCGACGAGCAGCTGGTTGTAGTCGGGGTCCCGGGCGAATCCGGACAGGTGGTTGAACAGGTGCGCCACGTCGAGGGTGATCGTCTCGTTGGTGGTGAGCAGGCCGAAGTCCTCGTAGAGACGCGCGGTCTTCGGGTTGTAGTTGCCGGTGCCGATGTGGACGTACCGGCGTATCCGGTCGCCCTCGTCGCGCACGACGAGCGCGAGCTTGCAGTGGGTCTTCAGCCCGACCAGGCCGTAGACGACGTGGCAGCCGGCGGCCTCGAGCTTGCGGGCCCAGCGGATGTTGGCCTGCTCGTCGAAGCGCGCCTTGATCTCGACCAGGACCAGCACCTGCTTCCCGGCCTCGGCCGCGTCGATCAGGGCGTCGATGATCGGGGAGTCACCGGAGGTGCGGTAGAGGGTCTGCTTGATCGCCAGCACGTTCGGGTCGTTCGCCGCCTGCTCGATGAACCGGACGACGGAGGTGGAGAACGAGTCGTACGGGTGGTGCAGCAGCACGTCGCGGCGCCGGGTCGCCTTGAACACGTCGACCGGCGAGGCCGTCTCCACCTCGGACAGCTGCCGGTGCGTGGACGGGACGAAGTTGGCGAACTTCAGCTCCTCCCGGTCGAGGTCGGCGATCTCGTGCAGCGCGCGCAGGTCGAGTGGTCCGGGAACGCGGAACACCTCGTCGCCCTCGATGCCGAGCTCGGTGACCAGCAGGGCGAGGACGTGCTCGTCGATGTCCTCCTCGACCTCGAGCCGGACCGGGGGGCCGAACCGGCGGCGCAGCAGCTCCTTCTCGAGGGCGTCGAGGAGGTTCTCTGCCTCGTCCTCCTCGACCTCGAGGTCCTCGTTGCGGGTGACCCGGAAGGCGTGCACCGCCACGACGTCCATGCCCGGGAACAGCGGCGGCAGCTGGGCCGCGATCACGTCCTCGAGCGGGACGAAGCGGTCGCCGCCGACGGGGATGAAGCGCGCGAAGACCGGCGGCACCTTGACCCGGGCGAAGTGCTCCTTGTGCGTCATCGGGTCGCGCACCAGCACGGCCAGGTTGAGCGAGAGGCCCGAGATGTACGGGAAGGGGTGCGCCGGGTCGAAGGCGAGCGGCGTCAGCACCGGGAAGAGCCGATCCTCGAAGAGCTGGCGGCACTCGGCCTGCTCGGCCTCGTCGAGGTCGATCCAGCGCAGCAGCTGGATCCCTTCCTTCGACAGCGACGGGATGATGTCGTTGTGGACCAGATCGGCCGCCCGCGGCATCAGCTCGTTGGTGGTCTCCCAGATCAGGTCGAGGACCTGGCGCGGCATCAGGCCCGAGGCGGCCTGCACCGCGACCCCGGTCTTGATCCGGCGCTTGAGCCCCGCGACCCGCACCATGAAGAACTCGTCGAGGTTGGACGAGAAGATCGCCAGGAAGCGGGCCCGCTCCAGCAGGGGCAGGGCCGGGTCCTCCGCCAGCTCGAGCACGCGCTGGTTGAACCGCAGCCACGAGAGCTCCCGGTCGAGGAAGCGTCCCTCGGGCAGGTCGGGGGCGTTGTCGACGTACGGGACGTCGACCTCGAAGGTCTCCGACTCGTACTCCGTGAGCGGGCTGTGGCTCTCGGGGACGCCGCCTGACGGGAGGGCCTCGGTCTCCCAGTCTTCTTGCGTCTCGTGAGTCGACATGTGTCCCATCCTCGCACCCGTGCGCGAAGGCCGAGTGACGATTCTCGTGATCGGAGGGCTCCGGCATCGACGCCGCGGAATGCTCCGGACATGGCTGAGGGGCGCCGCCCATGGGGGGTGTGCGGCGCCCCTCGTGTGCTTCGCGGCTCGATCCAGGGGGGTTAGCCATCTGGGCCGCTGCGACCGGATGGGGGGGTTCCGGCCGACATGCCGAATCTAGGACGGCACCGGACGCCGCGTCCGGCGAATGGTCTTACCTACCGATGAATCTTTCGGACATACCGGACATCTCGGTCAAGCTCGATGAACCCGAGCCCTTCGTAGAGCCGAACGGCGGCGGAATTGTCCTCGTCGACGTACAGCTCGACCTCCCGCGCTCCGGTCCGGTGCAGGTACGACAGCCCCCTGCTCAGCAGCACGCCGGCCAGGCCCCGGCCGCGGCTTGCGGGCACCAGTCCGAGGACGTACACCTCGCCGACCGACGGGCTGACCCGCTTGGTCCAGTGGAAGCCGAGCAGCTCTCCGGTCCCGTCCTCGGCCAGCAACAGACCGTCCGGGTCGAACCACGAGGTCGCCATCCGTGCCCGCAGCCCCGCGAGGTCCAGCGCACCCTGCTCGGGATGCTCGGCGAAGGCGGCGGCGTTCGCCGCCAGGAAGCGCTCCTCGTCCTCCCCGACCCGGAACGACCGGATCACCACCCCCGGCGGTGGTTGCGGTGACCGGTCGGCGGCCGTCTCGACACCAGCCAGATCCCGCCCCATCCGCAGCAGCACCCGGACGGGCTCGAACCCGAGCCCGGTCAGGAGGCGCCGGGCCGCGGGGAGGTCGCCGTGCGCCCACGCGGACCAGGGACGGTCGGGCGAGGGGGAGACCAGCGCGGAGGCCAGCGCACGCCCCAGCCCCTCACCCCGCGCAGCGGCACGGACCACGACCACCAGCTCGTCGCCGGTGGCCATCGCGAAGCCCGACCCGCCCCGCTCGATCGCCAGTCGCGACCCCTCGGCCCCGCCCGACAGCGACAGCAGGAACTCCTCGTTGACCGGGGCGACTCCGTCGGCCTCCGTGGCGTCCGTGACGATCTCTCGCACCCTGTCCAGCGCGGACGGGTCGGCCGTCGCAGTCAGGTCGAGGAGGTCGAGGTCGAAGTCCGGCATCAGGAGCTGACGGACTCGCGCTCGGTCGGCTCCTTGGGCGGGAGGACGAAGCGGTAGCCCACGTTGCGGACCGTGCCGATCAGCTGCTCGTTCTCCGGGCCGAGCTTGGCCCGGAGACGCCGCACGTGCACGTCGACCGTCCGGGTGCCCCCGAAGTAGTCGTAGCCCCAGACCTCCTGCAACAGCTGTTCGCGGGAGAAGACCCGGCCCGGGTGCTGGGCGAGGTACTTCAGCAGCTCGAACTCCTTGAACGTCAGGTCGAGCGCCCTGCCGCCGATCTTCGCCGTGTACGTCGCGTCGTCGACCATCACGTCGCCGGACCTGATGATGTGCGCGTCCGGGTCCTCTTCCTCCCGCCGCGCCGCGATGCGTGCGATGGACATCCGGATCCGGGCCTCCAGCTCGGCCGGCCCGGCGGTGCTCATCACGAAGTCGTCCATGCCCCAGTCGACCGCGACTACCGACAGCCCGCCCTCGCCGAGCACGATCAGCACCGGGGCGTCGGAGCCGGTGGTGCGGATCAGCCGGCACAGGTCGCGAGCGTGGGCGAGCTCCTGACGGCCGTCGACGAGGACCAGGTCGACCTCGGGCGCGTCCAGCAGGGCGCTGCCCTCGGCGGGGAGGATCTTCACGTTGTGGGGGAGGAGCGCGAGCGAGGGCAGCACCTCGACCGAGGGTTGCAGGGCGCTCGTGAGAAGCAGGATCTGACTCACGGCACCTCCTCACGTGAGGGTCGCTGCGCCTCATCGTCGAGCCGCCGGGCTGCGCCGGGTCGGCCAGGGCCGCTCACCGGCAGTACGAGAGAATATCCGACATGGCAGCCGACCGACGGATCCGTCTCGAAGATCCGCATCCACTACTGGGCCTCCGCGCGCGCCCAGCTGGGGGTGTCCGCCGAGGAGTACGAGCTGTCCGAGGGCTCTCTCGCCGACCTGCTCGCGCTGGTGACCAGGACCCATCCCGAGGCCGACCGCCTGCCCGCGCTCCTCGACGTCTGCTCCTATCTCATCGGTGACCGCCCCGTCGGCCCCCGCCAGGTCGCCGACGTCGTCGTCCGCGCGGGCGACACCGTCGAGGTCCTCCCGCCCTTCGCCGGCGGGTGAGCGTCGGATGGTCCCGGGCATGAGCGGAGCGCTGTGGGTCGACGGGCTCGGTGAGCGCGCCACGCTGCTGCAGCTCTCCTCCACCTTCTGCGCACCCTGCCGGGCGGCCCGCCAGGTGCTGAGCCGCGCTGCCGCCTCGCTCCCCGGCGTCGTTCACCTCGAGATCGACGTCGCCGACCACCCCGACCTCGCCGACCGGGCGGGCATCACGGGCACCCCGACGACGCTGATCCTCGACCCGGGCGGCAGGGAGGTCGCCCGCGCCGACGGCGTGCCGACCCTTCCGCAGGTGCTCGCGACCCTGGACCGGGTCTTCGCTCAGCGCGCCTGACCGGCCCGTCCGACCAGCTCCCGGTCCGCGTCCACCATCAGCCGGGCCAGCTCCGAGGCGTCGGTCTGCGCCTTCCAGCCCAGCAGCTCGTGGGCCCGGGACGCGTCGCCGATCAGCGCGTGCACCTCCGCGGGGCGCTCGTGCACCGCGTTGTGCCGGACGTGGTCGGTCCAGTCCAGCCCGGCATGGGAGAACGCCGCCTCGACGTACTCCTGCACCGACGTGCCCCGACCGGTCGCCAGCACGAAGTCGGTCGGCTCCTCCTGCTGCAGCATCAGCCACATGCCCTCGACGTACTCGGGCGCATACCCCCAGTCCCGCACGGCGCTGAGGTTGCCCAGCTCCACACCGTCCTGCAGACCCGCCGCGATCCGTGCGGCCGCGAGGCTGACCTTCCGGCTGAGGAAGTCCTCACTGCGCCGCGGCGACTCGTGGTTGAAGAGGATCCCGGACACCGCGAACATGTCGTAGGCCTCGCGGTAGTTGACCGTGCACCAGTGGCTGAAGAGCTTCGACACCCCGTACGGCGACCGCGGGTGGAACGGCGACGACTCGCTCTGCGGGGGAGGGGTCAGCCCGAACATGTCCGACGTGGTCGCCTGGAAGAAGCGAGCGTCCAGCTTCGCCGACCGCAACGCCTCGAGGAGTCGGACGGTGCCGCCGCTGTTGGTCGACTCGGTGTAGACCGGCATCTCGAAGGACATCCGCACGTGGCTCTGTGCGCCCAGGTTGTACACCTCGTCGGGCCGCAGCTCGTGCACCAGGTTGGTGAGGGCCGCCCCGTCGTTGAGGTCGCCCGGATGCAGATGCAGGTGCTCGGCGACATCGGCCTCTCCGCCGGGGCGACCGACCACCGCCTCCCAGGATCGCTGGTGCACCAGACCGTGCACCTCGTAGCCCTTGGAGAGCAGCAGCTCGGCCAGGTAGGAGCCGTCCTGCCCGGTGATGCCGGTGATGAACGCGCGCTTCATCGAGTCTCGTCGTCGGTGGGCACGTGCTCCCGGAACCAGGCCACCGCATCGGCCAGTCCCTCGGCCAGCCCGATCCTGGGCTCCCACTGCAGGCTCCTGATCAAGGAGACGTCGAGGAGCTTCTGCGGTGTGCCGTCGGGATACGAGTCGTCCCAGCGGGTCTCGCCGGTGTAGCCGACGGCGTGGGCCACCAGCTCGGCGATCTCCTTGATGGTCACGTCGGTGCCGGTTCCGACGTTGACCTGCGACGGGCCGTCGTAGTGCTCCAGCAGATGGAGGCAGGCACGTGCCATGTCGTCGACGTGGAGGAGCTCCCGCCGCGGCGTCCCGGTGCCCCAGTTGGTGACCGAGGGGCTGCCCGCCTCGACCGCCTCGCAGTAGCGGCGGATCAGCGCGGGGACGAGGTGTGATCCCTGGCGCGAGAAGTTGTCGTGGGGCCCGTAGAGGTTGGTCGGCATCGCCGAGATCCACGGCAGCCCGTGCTGCCGCCGCACCGACTGGACCTGCATGATGCCCGCGATCTTGGCGATCGCATACGCGTCGTTGGTCGGCTCGAGGTGTCCCGTCATCAGGGCGTCCTCGGGGATCGGCTGTGGGGCGAACTTGGGATAGATGCACGACGACCCCAGGAACAGCAGCCGTCCCACCCGCTGCTCCAGGGCCGCCTCCATGACGTTGAGCTGGATGCGGAGATTCTCGGTGAGGAAGTCGACGGGGTAGGTGGAGTTGGCCATGATCCCGCCCACCTTGGCCGCCGCCAGCACGACGTACGTCGGCCGGGTCTCGGCGAAGAAGTCGGAGACCGCCGCGCGGTCGGTCAGATCCAGCTCGGCGTGGGTCCGCCCGATCAGCCCGGTGAATCCTTCGGCCTCCAGCCGGCGCCAGATGGCCGAGCCGACGAGTCCGCGGTGCCCGGCGACGTAGAAGGGGGCGGAGCGGTCCAGTGAGCCCGGGACGAAGTCGAGGTCGCTCATCCGGCCTCCCCGGCCGCCCAGCCGGGAAGCCTGACCGTGTCGATCCACTCGTTGCCCTCGTGCTTCAGGGCCTCGATGTCGGCGTCGACCATGATCCGGGCGAGCTCGGCGGTGTCCACGGTGGCCTTCCAGCCGAGGATCCTCTCGGCCTTGGAGGCGTCACCGATCAGCGCGTCGACCTCGGTCGGCCGCAGGTAGCGCTCGTCGAACCGCACGTGCTCCTCCCAGTCGAGGCCGGCCCGCTCGAAGGCCGCCCGGACGAAGTCGCGGACCGTGAACGACCCGCCGGTCGCCAGCGCGAAGTCGGTCGGCTCGTCGGCCTGCAGCATCCGCCACATGCCCTCGACGTACTCGGGTGCGTAGCCCCAGTCGCGGACCGCGTCGAGGTTGCCCAGATACACCGCGTCCTGCACGCCCGCCTTGATCCGCGCCACGGCCCGGGTGATCTTGCGGGTCACGAACGTCTCGCCCCGGCGGGGTGACTCGTGGTTGAACAGGATCCCGTTGACCGCGAACATCCCGTACGCCTCGCGGTAGTTGCGCGTCACCCAGTAGGCGTAGACCTTCGCCGCCCCGTACGGCGAGCGCGGATAGAACGGGGTCTCCTCGTTCTGCGGGGGCGTGGTCGCGCCGAACATCTCCGACGAGGACGCCTGGTAGTAGCGGCACTCGATCCCGGCGGTCCGCACCGCCTCCAGCAGCCGCAGCGCGCCCATGCCCACCGTCTCCCCGGTGTACTCCGGCTCGTCGAAGGACACCCGGACGTGCGACTGGGCCGCCAGGTTGTAGACCTCGTCGGGCTGGATCCTGTGCAGCAGGGTGACCAGCCGGGTGCCGTCGGTCAGGTCCCCGTAGTGGAGGAACAGCCGCGCGTCCGGATCATGGGGATCCCGGTAGAGGTGGTCGATCCTGCTGGTGTTGAACGTCGACGCCCGGCGGATCAGCCCGTGGACCTCGTAGCCCTTGTTGAGCAGCAGCTCGGCGAGGTACGAGCCGTCCTGCCCGGTGATCCCCGTGACGAGGGCCTTCTTGGTCACCAGTCTCATCCCTCTCGCTGGGCGAACTCCCACGCCGGATCCTATCGACCGCGACTCCTCGTCGACTGCTGCGCGCGGTCAGCCGCCGACGACCTCGTCGTACTCACTCAGCCTTCGCCGGACCCAGACGCTCTCGGAGTAGTGCCGGTCGAACACGTCACGGGTTCGCGACGCCCAGACGTCCGCAGCCTCCGCGAGGATCGTCTCGATGCCCGGCTCGAGGTCATCGGGTCCGGTGATGATCATCCCGACCAGGTGCTCGCGCACCAGGTCACTGACCGCGTGCTCGCCCCAGGCCAGCAGCGGTGCCCCCGCGGCGAGCGCCTCGATCGCGACCAGGCCGAAGCTCTCCCAGACCCGGCTGGTGAAGACGACCCCGCGTGCGGCCGCCATCATCTCGACGACCGTGGACCGTGGGAGGGAGCCGTGCATCGTCACGGGCCTTCCCGCCGCCGCGGCGGCCACCCGCCCGGCCAGGGGGCCGTCGCCGACGACGTCCAGTTGCGGGCCATGCAGGGGCCAGCCGCTCACCAATTCCAGCACTCCCTTGTAGTCGTCGAGCCGCCCGACGAACAGGAACCGGGATCGGTCGCCGTCGGAGGAGAGCGCCGGCACGAGCCCGTCGGGGAGGAAGTGCGGGCTCACCCGCACGCGGTCGGGGGGCAGTCCCGCGCTCACCAGCGTCCTGCGGTGGAAGTCCGACGGCGACAGGATCCGGGCCGCGTTGTTCACCAGGGGAATGGCCGCGGGCCCGCGCCGGTGCGCCAGCGCGAGCGGGAGACTGCCCAGTGGCCCGTGGTAGCAGCCGTGTCGGACCGCATTCATGGTCGACCCGCTCACACAGTCGGTGCACGTATGCCCGTCCCGGAAGAAGAGCCCGTTGGCGCAGGCCCAGCGGTAGTTGTGCGCGGTCACGACGAGCCGGTGGTCCAGCTCGGCGACCGACCTCTCGCCGAGGTCCGGGAAGACGTTGTGGACGTGGACCAGGTCCGGGTCGAACGCGGCCAGCTCCTGGGCGAAGGACGGTCCCCGTCCGGTGGTCACCCGCAGGGCGGCGGAGACCGGATACAGCAGTGATCCTCGGTCCTGCCCGGTATCGGTCTGGAACAACCGGACGTCGACGCCCGCAGAACGGAGCGCAGCGAGCTCGGCATCCACGACGGCGTTCTCACCGGAGGGCACCGCTTCGGCGTAGCGCGCGTGCAGGAGGGCGACCTTCATGGGGCGACCGCTCGTGCGCACCCGGTCTCGCCCTGCGCCTCGGCCGTCTTGCCCACACGCGGATCCTACTGACCACGATCTGCCGGAGCCGTCGATCGGCAGGCCCTAGGCTGACGACGACCGGCGGCGAGCATGGATAGGGACGCGGTGACTGGGCGAGACGGTGGATCGACGGCGGACGCGGCGGATCCCGCCACGTACGTCGTGTGTGGTGTGCGAATCGCGGCCGTGACACCTGAGCAGGCCTCCCGGTTGGTCGTGCAGCGAGCGGTCGCCGGGACGGGGACCCAGGCGCACCTGTGCAACGCATTCACCCTCTCGCTGGTCGACGAACCGCAGCTGCGAGGCGCCTTGCAGAACGCCGATCTCAATCTTCCCGACGGCACGCCGGTCGCCTGGCTGGGCCGTCGCGCCGGGACACGTGGACCCGTGCGCGGGCCGGACCTCGTCGACCACGTGGCGCGTGACTCGGTCGGCACCGGGGTGGGCCACTTCTTCTGGGGTGGAGCCGAGGGCGTGGCCCAGAGGGCGGCGCGGGCACTCGAGGAGCGACACCCCGGGCTCGTGGTGTCCGGTTGCGTGTCTCCGCCCTTCGGCCCACTCAGCCCGGAGCTGCTCGACGAGGCAGCCCGGCAGGTCCGGGAGTCCGGAGCCCGCATCGTGTGGGTCGGACTGGGCACACCAAAACAGGACCTCGCCGTCCCCGGACTCGCAGAGCGACTGCCGCACGCGGTCGTCGTACCCGTGGGGGCGGCGTTCGACTTCTGGGCGGGCACCGTGAAGATGGCACCGACGTGGCTCCAGGGAACCGGCCTCGAGTGGATCTACCGGCTCGCCCAGGAGCCGCGGCGGCTGTGGCGTCGCTACCTGGTGGGAAACCCGCGCTTCATGTGGAAGGTCATCAGAGAGCGTGCATCGCGTCGTACCCCTCCGCCCGGGGGCACGACGCGGTGAGCGAGGCGGCTTCGCGACTCAGGTATCTGACAGCCGGGTCCTCCACGGGTATGACGGCCGGTGCCGTCCGTTTCGGCTCCCTTCTGGTCTCGGGCATCCCCACGCTCCTGGCCTGGTTGTTGCTGTCCCATGAGGCGCCCACGCAGGTCTTCGCCGGCATCGCCTTGGCGCAGGGCCTCCCGATGGTGGTGAGCTCCTCTGCGCGATCCCTCGGAGCACCGATCGTGCTGGCCTTCCCCCATGGCGCAGAGGCAGTGCGTCGACAGTTCCGAAGAACCCTGATCAGTACTGTCGTGGTCGCGGTCGGCCTGGTCGCGCTCGGCTTGATCACGTCGACGCTCGGATTCTGGTCGTTGATCTTCGGTAGCAAGTTCGCGGGATTCAACCTTGACGGAGCGGTCCTCGTCTCAGCCACGATGGTGGCTGCCTGGATTCCCACAATCGTGTTCGAGCGGCTCCTCATCGGACGCGGTCGTGTCGTTCAGGCCATCGTTGCGGCGGCTGCCACCGGGCCGGTGACCCTTGCGGTGGTGTGGCTCTTTGCCTTGATGAGTGAGCCGTCGTGGTGGTGGGTTTCCGCCTTCTGGTTCGGCAATCTCGTGTCGGGTGTGATTCTCGCTCTCTTGGGAGGGCGGGTCATGCGCACTCTCGGGCACGACCTCGGCGCGGGTGGTGCCGACTGGCGTCCGCGTCGCGGCACGGGCTCCTCATTTGCCGCAGCAGAGATCGCGGGCATGGTGTCCCTGTGGGTTGCCAGGCCGTTGATGGCACTCGTCGCTCCCGTTTCGGAGGTCGCTCTTTTCGCCTTCAGCTACCAGGTCATGCAGCCCGTACTGAGTGTCACCACCTCGGCTGCGACCGCTTGGTGGCGGGGTTACTCCAGCAGAGAAGTGCTGCCGCGCCGCGACGTCGTGACGGATGGTCTCAAACTCGGTGCCGCGGGAGGGGTGCTGGCGGCGGGCGCCCTAGGTGCGTGGTGGATCGCACACGCGCTGTCACTGACGCCGTACCGATTGGGGTGGGGCCTCGCGGTGGTGTGGGCTGTCGCCGCATTCGTGATGTCAGCGCTACGCCCGCTGCGTCTGGCGCAAAGTGTGGGCCAACTGGTCTCCTCGCTACTGGTGAGCTCGGTCGCCGGTCTGATGGTCCTACTCCCGTCGGCATGGCTGCTCACGGTGGCGTTCGGCAGTGTTGGCACAGTGGCCTCGCTCATAGCCTCCTTCCTCGTCGTGGACCTGCTGACCTATCTCACGCTCGGTTCAAAGGTGGTGCGTCGATGATCTGGGCTACCCCGGGTGAACGGCGGTTCGACACGCATCTGGCGTTGAGCTCAACCGCTCCGACCCGAGTGGTCTATGGCTGGGTGCGCCCGCGTTTGAGAGAGAACCTGGTTGGCCACGACACTGCGCTCGTCCTGGATGGATTCCCTCGGTCGGCGAACTCCTACGCGTACGCCGCTTTCCGCCGATCGAACGGCCCCGACATCAAGGTGTCACACCACGTCCATGCGGCGGGGAACATCGTCTGGGCACTTCGGCACCGCGTCCCGACGGTCGTCCTGGTACGGACGCCTCTCTACGCAGTGGCGTCGTTCATGCAGTTCCAGGGTGTCACTGCTCGGTATGGCTTGATGCGCTACATCTCCTTCTATAGGAAGGTTCTCCGCCACCGCGACGGCGTCGTCTTGGCGGAGTTTGACGAGGTAATTCGCGGTTTTGGTACCACGGTGCGCCGAGTGAACGGACGTTTCGGCACAGGGTTCTCCGAGTATGTGCCGACGCCGGAGAACGAAGAGTGGTGCCGTGGGTTCGTGCACGAGATGCATACTCGGTTCGTCGGACACGCCGACCCGGCCCGGCTGCCCCTCCCGTCCAAGAGCAGGGAGGCGGATCAAGACTCGCGCGAATGCCGGGTGCGCGATGAAGACCTGCTTCTTGCCCAGGCCATGGCGGTCTACCGCACCATCAAATCGGTGTAACTCCCGGCGGCGGATCGCTTCCTCATCGCTGGGCATCGACCGCGCGAGGGTCCGCCGACTGTCATGGCGGATCCGGGCGAACACGTTTCCGAGGCAACTGCCGCCCGAAAGCGGGTGAGGATCGTCCGAATCCTCGGCTGTTGCGACCTAGCCGTTGATCATGCCTGCGCCGACGGTGACGCCGGTGGCCTCGTCGATGAGGATGAAGGAGCCGGTGGTGCGGTTCTTCTCGTAGGGGTCGCACAGCAGCGGGACGGTGGTGCGGAGCTGGACGCGTGCCGATCTCGTTGAGGCCGAGCTCCTTGGTCTCCTGGTCGCGGTGGAGCGTGTTGACGTCGAGGCGGTACTGGACGTCCTTGACCAGGGCCTTGCCCGGTGCGGGTGGTGTGCTTGATGGCGAGCTTCTGGCGGGGGCGCAGCGGCTCGTTGACCATCCAGCAGATCATCGCGTCGATGTCCTGGCTCGGCGTGGGCGCGTTCTGCGGCGCGGCAGATCATGTCGCCGCGGCTGACGTCGACGTCGTCCTCGAGCCGGATGGTGACGCTCATCGGCGGGAAGGCCTCGTTGATCTCCGTGTCGAAGAGGTCGATCCCGGCGATCTTCGAGGACATGCCGCTGGGGAGGACGAGGACCTCGTCCCCCTTCTTGAGGACGCCGCCGGCGACCCTGCCGCCGTAGCCGCGGTAGTCGTGGAAGTCGTCGGACTTCGGCCGGATGACGTACTGCACGGGGAAGCGAGCGTCGACCAGGTCGCGGTCGGAGGCGACGTGGACGTGCTCGAGGTGGTGCATCAGGCTCGGGACCGTTGTACCAGGGCATGTTCTCGCTGCGGTGGACGACGTTGTCGCCCTGGAGCGCCGAGATCGGGATGACCTCGAGGTCGGGGGTCGAGAGCTTCGTCGCGAAGGACGTGAACTCCTCGTAGATCTCCTTGTAGATCTTCTCGTCGTAGTCGACGAGGTCCATCTTGTTGACCGCGAGGACGAGGTGGGGGACCCGCAGCAGGCTCAGGATGACGGCGTGACGCCGCGACTGCTCGGTGAGGCCCTGGCGGGCGTCGACCAGCACCAGACCGAGGTCGGCGGTGCTCGCGCCGGTGACCATGTTGCGCGTGTACTGCACGTGGCCGGGGGTGTCGGCGATGATGAACTTCCGGTTCGGCGTCGCGAAGTAGCGGTAGGCGACGTCGATGGTGATGCCCTGCTCGCGCTCGGAGCGGAGGCCGTCGGTGAGCAGCGCCAGGTCGGTGTAGTCGTAGCCGCGGGACTGGCTGGTCGCCTCGACGGCCTCGAGCTGGTCCTCGAAGATCGCCTTGGAGTCCAGCAGGAGCCGGCCGATCAGGGTCGACTTGCCGTCGTCGACGGAGCCGGCGGTGGCGAAGCGGAGCAGGTCCATCTGGCCCTTGCCCTGGGTGTGGTCGGCCATCAGAAGTAGCCCTCTCGCTTGCGGTCCTCCATGGCGGCCTCGGAGAAGCGGTCGTCGCCGCGGGTCGCGCCGCGCTCGGTGACCCGGGCGACCGCGATCTCGTCGATGATCTCGTCGATGGTGGAGGCGGTGCTCTCCACGCAGCCGGTCAGGGTCAGGTCGCCGACGGTGCGGAAGCGGACGGTGCGCTCCTCGACCTCCTCGCCCGGGCGGCACGGGTTGTACTCGCTCTCGGTGAGCAGCATCCCGTCGCGCCGGAAGACCCGGCGCTGGTGGGCGTAGTAGATGCTCGGGATCTCGATGCCCTCGCGGCCGATGTAGGCCCAGATGTCCAGCTCGGTCCAGTTGGAGATCGGGAAGATCCGCATGTGCTCGCCCTCGTGGATCCGGCCGTTGTAGAGGCTCCACAGCTCGGGGCGCTGGTTCTTCGGGTCCCACTGGCCGAACTCGTCGCGGTGGGAGTAGACGCGCTCCTTGGCGCGGGCCTTCTCCTCGTCGCGGCGGCCACCGCCGAAGGCGGCGGTGAAGCCGTTCTCCTCGATGGCGTTGAGCAGGGTGCCGATCTGCAGCCGGTTGCGCGAGGTCTTGCCGTCGTCGACGACGACGCCGTCCTTGATGGCCTGCTCGACGCTGGCGACGATCAGGCGGACGCCGAGACGGTTGATCCAGTTGTCGCGGGTGGCGAGGACCTCGGGGAAGTCGTAGCCGGTGTCGACCTGGAGGACGGGGAAGGGGATCTTCGCCGGGTAGAAGGCCTTCTCGGCCAGCCGCATCATGACGATGGAGTCCTTGCCGCCGGAGAACATCAGCACCGGCTTCTCGAACTCCGCCGCGACCTCGCGGAAGATGTGGATCGACTCGGCCTCCAGCTCGTCGAGCTGGCTCAGCCGGTAGTCGGCATGCGTGGTGGACATCTGCAGAGGGGACCCTTCGTTGGAACAGCCAGGGTCATGGTAGTCACGACGGGCGGCTGGGCCGAATCGAGCGGGTGACGGCCGCTCAGGTGTCGTGGTTGCCCCGATTCGGGAGTCTCCAGGCGGACAGGTCGTTGTCGAAGGCGCGGCAGCCCGCGGGTGTGGCGGAGCCAGCCCCAGATGAGCGGGCCGAGCAGCAGCATGGCTGCGCCGGAGATCCCGACCCCGACCGGGGGCATGCCGAGGAGGGTCAGCCCGGTCAGGCTGAGCACCGTCGACGATGCCCCGTCGGATGACCGACTGGGAGACCCAGTGCGCGATCCGGGCCCCGAGGTAGGTGCCGGGCGTGCCGCCGACGATGAGCGGGATGAGCACGGCCCAGGCGGCTCCGCCGACGATCACGTGGCCGGCGGCGGCAGCCACGACGAGCGGGCACGGCCTGCATGAGGTCGGTGCCGACCAGCTTCACCGCCGAGAGGGTCGGGTAGAGCAGGAGCAGGGAGACCATCATCAGGGAGCCGGCCCCGACCGAGGTCACGCCGACGAGCAGGCCGCCGACGAGCCCGATCAGAAGGGTCGGGATGGGCTTGACGGTGACCTCGTCGAACTTGATGACGTTCCCGCCGGTGAGGTAGCGCATCTGCATGTACATCCGGAAGGCGTAGGTCACGGCCGTGAAGAGGAGAGCCGCGCCGATGGCGTTGCGAAGGAAGCTCTCCTGCTGGTCGGTGGTCCCCAGCGCCTTGATGAGGAAGGCACCCAGGAAGGCCGTGGGGACCGAGCCGATCACCAGCCACATGACGAGCTTGAGGTTCGGTGACCCGCGGCGGAGGTGGACCAGGGCGCCGACCGGCCGGTTGACCGCCGCGGCCACCAGGTCGTTGGTGACCGCCATGGTCGGGCTGACGCCCAGGAAGATCAGCGCCGGGGTCATCAGCGCGCCGCCGCCCATTCCGGTCAGGCCGACGACGATGCCGACGCCGAAGCTGACCACCAGGATGGCCAGGGCGTCGGTCGTGAGGAGTTCGTGCACGGTGTCACCCTGAGGTGCTTCGGCAGACCGCCGCTGCGCAGCCTCGACAGTCGCTACCTCAACCCGCTGCGTGCAGGTCGAGGTAGCCCTGGTTGCGCAGCTCGGCGAGGACGTCGCCGAGGGCGTCCTCGATGGTCCGGCCGGTGGTGTCCACGACGACGTTCGCGTCGTCGGGAGCCTCGTACGGGCTGGAGATGCCGGTGAACTCGGGGATCTCTCCGCGCCGGGCCTTGGCGTACAGGCCCTTGCGGTCGCGGCGCTCGCACTCCTCGAGCGGAGTCGCGACATGGACGAGGAAGAACGCGCCGCCGGCGTCGTCGACCATCCGGCGGACCTGCTTGCGGGTCTGGTCGAAGGGCGCGATCGGGCTGCAGATGGCAACGCCGCCGTGCCGCGCGATCTCGGCGGCGACCCAGCCGATCCGGCGGATGTTGGTCTCGCGGTCCTCCTTGGAGAAGGTGAGCCCGGCGGAGAGGTTCCTGCGGACGACGTCCCCGTCGAGGCTGGTGACCGTGCGGGAGCCGTCCTCCAGCAGCAGGTCGTGGAGAGCGCGTGCGAGCGTCGACTTGCCGCTGCCGGACAGGCCGGTGAAGAAGAGGACCAGGCCCTGCTCGTCCGGCCCGGGGTGCTCCCGGTCGTAGGCGGCGGCCACGGCCGCGGGGAGCTCGCCCTCGCCGGTGGGCGCGTAGACGTCGCCGGTGGCGTAGGCGCTGACGACACGCAGGCCCAGCTCGTGGTCCCGCTCGGCGTCGCCCCGGCTCGCCAGGGGGACGGCGACGACGGCCGCGTCGTCGAGGAGGTCGGCGGCGGCCTTGGTCGTCCGGATCAGTCCCACGGGGGACAGATCCTCGGGGGTGCCGGTTCCGGCCAGGGCGAGAAGCACGACGGACCCGCCGTTCGCAGCGGCACGGATGCCCGCGAGGTCGGCGTCGGTGAGCGGGCCGGCAACGGGGACGGTGAGCGCTCCCGGGTAGCGGTCGGCCACGTCCCGGGGCGACAGGTAGCGGTCGCGGAACGGGCCGAACTGGTGGTGGGTGAGCACCTCCACCCGGCCGACGATCCCGGTGCCGCCCGCGGCGGCGTAGGTGCTCTCCACCGCCACCCGGGCGAGGGGGAGACCCTCGGGGTCGACCAGCTCGAGACCGCCGTGCAGCTGCTCGGCGACCGAGGACGGCACGACGAGGGTGACCGCTCCACCCGGTCCCTCGAAACCCTCAAGGGGCGGGAGAGCCCCGTGGGTCAGCAGCTCCAGGTCGTCGAGCTCGCGGGGGGAGGGGCAGTGCTGCGGCCAGGACTCGGGGAGGTCCGTCATGACAACGGACATTCGACCGACCCGAGGGCCGATGTCAAGTTGGCCCACGCCGCGCCGTTCCCCAGGAACAGGCGCCGCTTCGCCATACTGGACAGGGACTGGACCCAGCCGTGCGTCGGGACGAGGAGACAACTCCAGTGGAGCAGCTGAGGAGTGCCCTCCGACGCGTCGTGCTCCGGATCGCTCTGGCCGACATCCTCGTGCTGGCACTGGTCATCTGGGCGGCGTGGGGCCTGCGCGTGCGGCTCCCCATCTGGACCCAGGAGGTCACCCCGGCGCTCTTCCCCCCCAACTTCACCTGGGCGCTGATCCTCCTCACCTGGCTGGTGATGCTCCTGGCAGAGGGCTCCTACTCGCTGCGCGTCCTCGGGGAGGGTGCGGAGGAGACCCGCCGGATCACCCGGGCCTCTCTGCTCACGGCGGGAACGGTGGCGATGATCTTCTACCTCGCCCACTACCCGCTGTCGCGGGGCTTCGTCCTGTCCGCCTTCGTGCTCGGCATCCCCGCCCTCCACCTCGAGCGGTATGTCGGACGCAAGCTGCTCCACCGGGCCAGACGCCACGGGAGGCTGACCCATCGCGTGCTGGCGATCGGGGAGGCGCCGAGTATCGCCGAGGTCGCGTCCGTGCTGGAGCGGGAGAGATACGTCGGGATGAGGGTGGTCGGCGCCTGCCTGACCGGGGACGCGTCGGTGGAGCTGTCCGTCCCGCTGCTGGGGCCGGTGGACGACCTGCTCGCGATCGCCCGGGAGCACGAGGTGGACACCGTGCTCGTGGCCCGAGGGGGGTTCGAGACGGCCGCGGAGCTGCGTCGGGTGACCTGGGAGCTGGAGGACTCCGGGCTCGACGTGGTCATCGTGCCGTCGCTCACCGACGTGGCCGGCCAGCGGCTGCAGATGCGGCCCGTCGCCGGGCTGCCTCTGCTGCACGTGGAGAGGCCGACCGCGCGCTCGGCCGGGCGGTGGCAGAAGCGGCTCTTCGACCTGGCCGGCTCGATCGCGCTGCTGGTCCTGCTCTCGCCGGTGTTCCTGGTCGTCTCCCTGGTGATCAAGCTCCAGGACCGCGGATCCGTCCTCTTCGCGCAGGAGCGGGTGGGCCGCTTCGGCGAGCCGTTCGCGATGCTGAAGTTCCGGTCGATGGTGGTCGGCGCGCACCACATGCTCGACCAGGTGCAGCACCTGAACGAGGCCGACGGCGTCGTGTTCAAGGCGAGGAAGGACCCCCGGGTCACGCGGGCGGGCCGGTTCCTCCGCCGCTACTCGCTCGACGAGCTGCCGCAGCTTCTCAACGTCCTCGACGGCGCGATGAGCCTGGTCGGTCCCCGGCCCCCGCTGCCCGCGGAGGTGGAGCAGTACGGCGAGGACGCCTACCGCCGGCTTGCCGTCCGGCCGGGTATGACCGGGCTGTGGCAGGTCTCCGGACGCTCGGATCTGACCTGGGAGGAGTCCCTCCGGCTCGACCTCTACTACGTGGACAACTGGTCGCTGACCTCGGACCTGATCATCATCGCGAAGACCGTCCGCGCGGTCCTCGCCGGTTCCGGGGCCTACTGAGCATTGCCGCGTGGGTGACAATGGCCCCATGACCGAGCCGTATCGCAGCCCGCTCCTCGACCTGCCGGGCGCCGTCGCCGGCGACGGCGTGGACGCCGGGGTCGCCGCCCACTACGGCTCGTTCGTGCACGAGCAGCGCCGGCTGGAGGAGGCCGACGGGTTCGTGGACCTGTCGCACCGGGAGGCCTTCGTCGTCTCCGGGGCCGACCGGATCGCCTTCCTGCACTCGCTGACCACGCCAGGACTTCGAGCACCTCGAGCCGGGCACGCCGACGCAGGCGCTGGTGCTCAGCCCGCAGGGTCACGTGGAGCACCACTTCTTCGGGGTGGACGACGGGGAGTCGTTCCTCGGCCACACCGAGCCCGGGCGGGCAGCGGACCTGGTCGCCTTCTTGGACTCGATGCGCTTCATGATGCGCGTCGAGGTGCGCCCCGAGCCCGACCTGGCGGTCTGCTGGCGGCCACGGAGCGCAGCGCCGGCGGTCTTCGACCTGGTGCCGCGCACCGAGCTCGGCCGGTATGCCGGGTCCGCCGGAGAGCCGTGCGGCCTCTGGGCGTACGACGCGCTGCGCATCGCCCGCGGGCGAGCCCCGTCTCGGCTTCGACACCGACGCCCGCACCATCCCCAACGAGGTCGGCTGGGTCGGGACTGCCGTCCACCTGCAGAAGGGCTGCTACCGCGGGCAGGAGACGGTGGCCCGGGTGCACACGCTCGGCCGGCCGCCGCGCCGGCTCACGCTGCTGCACCTCGACGGGTCGGTCAACCGGCTCCCCGAGGTGGGTGCCGACCTGCTCGACCAGGGCAAGGCCGTCGGTTTCGTCGGCAGCAGCGCCCGGCACCACGAGCTCGGCCCGGTCGCGCTCGGGCTGATCAAGCGCAGTGTGTCCGTCGACGCCCAGCTCGACGCCGACGGCATCCCGGCCAGCCAGGAGATTCTCGTCGACCCCGAGGTCGGGCTCCACGTCCGCCCCCGGCTCGGCTGACCGAACAGCCGCCATGAGCGACTCCTCGCACGGCCACGAGCAGACCCACGACGGATGGCAGGAGCTGCTCCGGGAGAGAGGGCCACCGGCTCACCCCGCAGCGCGAGATGGTGCTGCGCGCCGTCGACAGGCTGGGTCACGCCACTCCCGACGAGGTGCTCCAGGCGGTGCGGGAGGAGTCCGGTGCCCTCAACATCTCCACGGTCTATCGCACCCTCGAGCTGCTGGAGAGCCTCGGCCTGGTCCGGCACTCCCACCTGAGCGATCGGGCGCCGACGTACCACTCGACCGTGGGCCCGCAGCACGCCCACCTGGTGTGCCGTTCGTGCGGGTCCGTCGCCGAGGTGACACCCGAGCAGCTCGGCCCGGCGCTGCAGGCGATCGAGGCCGAGCAGGGGTTCTCGGTGGACGTCGGACACCTCGCGATCTTCGGGCTGTGCCGCAACTGCCGGGATGCCGCGGAGACCCCCCAGGGCCAGGAGTAGCCTGCGGCCGTGCCCGATGCCGCGCCCGACGCCATGCCTGTCCGGATCGCCGAGATCACCCGCAGCGGATTCGTCGAAGGCCATCACTACGGCTCGGTCCTGGCGGTCGACGCGGACGGCGGCCGCCTCCTCGACTTCGGCAGCACCCGCTCGCCGTTCCTGCCGCGCAGCTCCAACAAGCCGCTGCAGGCTCTGGCGATGATGCGGGCCGGGCTCGACCTCCCCGACCGGCTGCTGGCGCTCGCGGCCGCGTCGCACTCCGGGGAGCCGATGCACGTCGACGGAGTGCGGGAGATCCTCGCCTCTGCCGGGCTGGACGCCGGCGCGCTGCAGACGCCGGCGGACTATCCCCTCGACGACGCCGCCCGCGACGAGGTGGTCGCGCGGAGGCGGCGGCCGTCGAGCGGATCCTGATGAACTGCTCGGGCAAGCACGCGGCGATGCTGGCCACCTGCGTCGTCAACGGCTGGGACACCGCGACGTACCTCGCGCCCGACCATCCGCTGCAGCGGCACATCGCCGCGACGTTCGCGGAGCCTGACCGGTGAGCCGGTCGCGCACGTCGCCGTCGACGGCTGCGGAGCGCCGCTGCTGTGGCACCAGCCTGGCCGGCCTGGCGCGGGCCTTCGGCCGCCTGGCCGCGGCGACGGACGGTGAGGAGAAGCGCCTGGCCGACGCCATCCGGGCGCACCCGGAGATGGTCGTCGGGCAGCCGCCGGGACGAGGCGCGGCTCATCCGGGCGATCCCCGGCAGCGTCGCCAAGGCCGGGGCGGAGTCGGTCTACGCGGTGGGGCTGCCGGACGGCACGGGGATCGTCGTCAAGGTGGACGACGGAGCTGCCCGGGT
The DNA here is from genome assembly GCA_963805655.1 of uncultured Actinomycetota bacterium. Classification (GTDB taxonomy): domain Bacteria; phylum Actinomycetota; class Actinomycetes; order Propionibacteriales; family Nocardioidaceae; genus CAWDVB01. The sequence continues at coordinate 36,834 of CAWDVB010000003.1, forward strand.
CCGGCCGGTGCTGATGGTCGCCGCGCTCGAGCGGCTCGGGGTCCTCGAGCTGCCCGGAGTCGACGCCGACGCCGTGCGCGACATCGGTCGTGTGCAGGTCCTCGGCGGCGGGGTGCCGGTGGGGGAGATCCGCGCGACCTTCTAGCTGCCGTTCCAGGCTGCGCGCCCTGTGCTAGCGGCTGGATAGCGCCGATTTCCCGGAATTTCAGCCTTCTGTGGAGCATTTCCCTACTTTGGTCCCTTGATTGTGCTAGCAATAGTTAGCACCATGGGAGCATGACCAGGATCGGGGATGCGGTCGGGAACGTGGGCGACTACCTCAAGGAGCAGCGAACGGCGGCGAAGCTCTCGCTGCGGCAGCTCGCGGCCCAGACCGGGCTCTCCAACCCGTACCTCAGCCAGATCGAGCGGGGACTTCGCAAGCCCTCCGCCGAGGTACTCCAGCAACTGGCCAAGGCGTTGCGGATCTCCGCGGAGACCCTCTACGTCAGGGCGGGGATCCTACGTCTGGAGGACCACGATGTCCGGTCGGTCGAGTTGGCGATCCTCGCCGACACCGGCCTGACCGAGCGGCAGAAGCAGTCGCTGCTGGACGTCTACGCGTCGTTCCGGAGCGCCAACGCCGCCGCAGAAACAGAGTCGCACGAGCAAGAAGCCACAGAAGGAGACTGAGATGGTCAAGACCACCCAGCGCAAGTTCGACGCCACCCGGCCGTTGTACGCGGTCGCGGGCGCCGGGGACATCGCCTACAAGAAGGCGCGCGCACTGATCGAGGACTTCGATCCCAAGGCGGCGCGGGCCCGCGCCGAGTCGCTCGTCTCGGACCTGCAGAAGCACGCCGTGGACTACCAGGCCAAGGCCGCCGAGGGTGCCAAGTCGATGGACGCCCAGGCCGCCCGGGCGAGGATGGAGAGCCTGGTCGCCGACCTGCAGGAGCAGGCCAAGCTCCTCCCGGCCGCCGTCGAGGGCCTGGTCGAAGAGCTGCCAGGAGCAGGCCAAGACCTGGCCTGCCAAGGCACAGGACATGGTGCACGACTTCGACGCGAAGGCCATGCAGAGCAAGGCCGGCTCGGTCTACGCCGAGGTCGTCGCCGACCTCAAGAAGACGCTGACCGAGCTCGGCGCTGCCTACGAGAAGTTCGCCGACCACGGCGAGGCCGTGGTGACCGGCAAGCCCGAGGAGGCAGGCCCGGTCGACGCAGCTCCCAAGCCGGCAGCCAAGAAGGCACCGGCGAAGAAGAGCACTGCCAAGAAGGCACCGGCGAAGAAGAGCACCGCCAAGAAGGCACCGGCCAAGAAGCCGGCGGCGAAGCCGGCCGAGAAGGCTGCGGCGACCCCGGTCGCCGAGGCGCCCGCCGACGGTCCCACGGAGGCCAAGCCCGACGAGGCGTGATCGCACCGCCGCAGCACGACGACGAGGGCGCTCTCTCCCGAGGGGGGAGGGCGCCCTCGGTCGTCTGCAAGTAGCCTTGCGGGGTGTTCAACATCTTCGCCCTCGCCGGCTGGGTGCTCTATCTGCTGTGGCTCTTCACGATCGTCCTGAAGGGCTGGGCCCTGGTCGACGCTGCGCTGCGCCGCCCCGCCGTCTTCGTCGCCGCGGGCAAGCTGACCAAAACCGGATGGTTGATCATCCTGGGCTTGAGCTTCGTGGTGGCGTTCGTCTTCCAGCAGCCGTTCTCGCTGCTCAACCTCGCCGGCACCGTCGCCGCAATCGTCTATCTCGTCGACGTCATGCCGGTGCTGCGCTCGATGTCCCGACGCCGCTGATGCGCCTGGTCGCTGTCCACGGCGACATCGTCGACCAGCAGGTCGACGCCATCGTCAACGCCGCGAACGAACGGATGCGCGGCGGCGGCGGCGTCGACGGTGCCATCCACCGGGCCGCCGGCCCCGGCCTGCTGGCCGAGCTGACGGAGCGCTTCCCCCGGGGGCTGCCCACCGGTCAGGCGGGCTGGTCGACGGGGCACGACCTCCCGGCCCGCTACGTGATCCACGTCGTCGGCCCCGTCTACGACGGCGTCGGGTCGAACCGCCACCTGCTGGAGTCCTGCTACGCCAACGCACTGCACGTCGCCGACGAGCTCGGCGTGCGGACGATCGCCTTCCCCTTGGTCTCTGCGGGCATCTACGGCTGGCCGAAGGACGACGCGATCCGCTGCGCGGTCGACTCGCTGACCTCGACGCGCAGCCGGGTCGAGGAAGCACGCATCGTCGCCTTCGACGCCGCGACCTACGGCATGGTCGCTGCCTCCCTCAGCCACCTCGGTGGTTGAGGAGGTCGCCCCCGGTGGTTGAGGAGGCCCCCGGTGGTTGAGGAGGTCGCGCAGCGACCGTCTCGAAACCACCGTCGACCTCACGCTCCCTTTCGCCGGCTCGACAGCGACGGGAGTTCCCCCAGTCGGCCATCGATCAGTGCTTCGCGTTTGGCCCTTCGCCAGCCCTGGACCCGTTTCTCGAACCGGAATGCGTCAGCAATCGACTCGAACTCGCCGACCCAAGCCAGCTCCAACGGCCGTCTCCGGCGTGTGTACTCGGCGCCGAGCCCCTCCTGGTGCTGGGAGAGTCGCTGCGCCATATCGGTCGTGCTGCCGACGTAGTAGGTCCCGTCGGCGCAACGCAGGATGTAGCAATAGGCCATCCCGCACGATCGCCCGCGGCATGGACGAACGCACGGTCGTCGGAGCAGCCCTGTGGAAGGTCGGTGGTGGTTTCGAGACGGTCGCTGCGCGACCTCCTCAACCACCGGGGGAGACGGTCGCTGCGCGGCCTCCTCAACCACCGGGGGAGACGGTCGCTGCGCGGCCTCCTCAACCACCGGGGGAGACGGTCGCGGTGCGACCTCCTCAGCCGCTGTTCAGCGGGGGGCCATCCGCAGCGCGCCGTCCATCCGGACGACCTCGCCGTTGATGTAGTCGTGGTCGATGATGGCCAGTGCGAGCTGGGCGTACTCGTCGGGGCGCGCGAGCCGCTTCGGGAACGGCACTCCCGACGCGAGCGCTGCACGGAACTCCTCCGACACCGTGGCCAGCATCGGCGTGTCCACGATGCCCGGGGCGATCGTGTTGACCCGGATGCCGTACTGGGAGAGGTCGCGGGCCGCCGGAAGGTTGAGCCCGACGATGCCGCCCTTGGACGACGCGTAGGCGACCTGTCCGACCTGGCCCTCGTACGCCGCGATGGAGGCGGTGTTGATGATCACCCCACGTTGGTCGTGCTCGTCCGCGGGCTCGGTCTCGGCGATCCGCGCCGACGCGAGGGCCAGCACGTTGAAGGACCCGACGAGGTTGATCTGGATGACCTTGGCATACAGGTCGAGGTCGTGGACCTTGCCCCTGCTGAGGATCCGCTGCGAGGGCCCGATCCCGGCGCAGTTCACCACCACGCGCAGGGGGACGCCGGAGCCTGCCGCCTGGTCCACCCCGGCCTGCACCTGCGCCGGGTCGGTCACGTCGACCGCGACGTAGGTGATCCCGTCCACCGTGTCGGCGGCCTCGATCTGAGCCGGGAGGTCGAAGGCGAACACCGACGATCCCCGGGCCGCGAGGGCCCGGGCCGTCGCCGCCCCGAGCCCGGAGGCTCCGCCGGTGACGATGGCCGCGGTGGTGGCGAGCTGCATGAGGGTCCTTCCGTCCGGGTGTCGGTCTGGGCGGCAGCGGGCTCACTGCGCGCCGCAACCACCGTGGATGCTACTGAACCCGTGCGGGTGCCGGCCGACGTGTCCGCGTGCGGAAGGTCGGTCAGTGCGAGACGTTGTCGCGGCCGTAGTCGTCCTCGAGCCGGACGATGTCGTCCTCGCCCGTGTACGAGCCGCGCTGGACCTCGACGATGACCAGCTCCTCCTCGCCGTTGTTGGCGAGCCGGTGCTTGGCGCCCAGCGGCACGTCCACGGACTCCCCGGGACCGGCGATGATCGTCTCGTCGTCGATGGTGCAGGTCGCGATGCCGTAGACGACGACCCAGTGCTCGGACCGGTGCTGGTGCGTCTGGTACGACAGACGGGCACCGGGATGCACGTGGATCCGCTTGATCTTGAAGCCCCGTTCGACGTCGATGACGTGCCAGGAGCCCCACGGGCGGGTCTCCGACTCCAGAGCACCCGCGGGCGATGTCATCTCCATGCCTCGAAGGGTATCCGCGTTTACCGCCCGACACGGTGGGAAGGCCGGATTTGCCGGCGCCGGGGCCCACGCCCGGTGGGGGACAATCGGCCTCATCGACCCGAGCGAGGAGATGAGTGTGGTCCTGGCGCTGCGCGACAAGCACTTCGGCGACGACGAGCTCCTGGTGATGGCGATCGTCAACCGGACGCGAGACTCGTTCTACGACCGCGGGGCCACCTGGGCCGAGGAGGCGGCGCTCGAGCGGGTCGCCACGGCGGTGGAGCAGGGCGCGCAGATCGTCGACATCGGCGGTGTCCGCGCCGGGTACGGCGAGCCGGTCGACACGGACGAGGAGATCCGGCGCGTGGCGCCGTTCGTGGCGAAGGTCAGGGCGGCTCACCCGCAGCTGGTCATCTCGGTCGACACCTGGAGATCGGAGGTCGCGCGCGCGGTGTGCGCGGAGGGGGCCGACCTCGTCAACGACGCCTGGGCCGGCTACGACCCCGGCCTCGTCGACGTCGCCGCCGAGTACGGCGCGGCGATCATCTGCACGCACACCGGGGGCCTCGCGCCGCGTACCGACCCGCACCGTATGGCGTACGACGACGTGATGGCGTCCGTGATCGCCGACACCGTGGCCTACGCCGAGCGTGCGGTCGCCGCCGGTGTCTCCGCGGAGTCGGTCATCATCGACCCTGCGCACGACTTCGGGAAGAACACCCGCCACTCGCTGGAGGTCACCCGGCGTCTCGACGAGATGACTGCCACGGGCTGGCCCGTGCTGGTCAGCCTCTCCAACAAGGACTTCGTCGGGGAGACGCTCGACCTGCCCGTCGGGGAGCGCCTCATCGGGACGCTGGCGGCCACGGCGATCTGCGCCTGGCAGGGTGCCCGCATCTACCGGGTCCACCAGGTGCCCGAGACCCGCCAGGTGCTCGACATGGTCGCGTCGATCCGGGGCATCCGTCCGCCGGCGCGCACCGTGCGCGGGCTGGCCTGAGCGGCCCGTTACTCTCACCGACCATGCAACAGGTCCTGGCAGAGGGGGCTCTCCTGGTGAGTGAGGAGCCCGGCGTCGTCGAGGTCGTGCTCAACCGTCCGGAGCGCCACAACGCGATCACCGCAGCGATGTACGACGCCCTCGAGGCCGTCGTGGCGGGGCTTCCTGCCCGGGACGAGGTCCACGTCGTCGTGTTCCGCGGAGCGGGCGGCCGGGCGTTCGCCGCAGGCAACGAGATCTCCGAGTTCGTCGAGCTGGGCCCGCGCACGGCGGCGTTCGAGGCGCGACTGGGGCGCCTGTTCGCGGCCGTCGCCGCTCTGCCGCAGGTCACGGTTGCCGCGGTCGACGGGGTCTGTGTCGGCGGGGGCCTGGCGCTGGCCACGCACTGCGACCTGCGCATCGCCACCGCGCACTCGCGCTTCGGCTACCCGATCGCCCGCACGCTGGGCAACGCGCTCTCCTCCCCGATCGTCTACCGCTGCGCCGCCGTGTTCGGCGAGTCGATCGCGCGCGAGATGTTGCTCGCGTCCCGCCTCGTCGCCGCCGACCGCGCGTACGCCGTGGGAGCGGTCATGGAGGTCGTCGAGGACCTCGACGCCGGGCTCGAGCCGCTGCTCAGCGGTCTCCTGGCCGCCTCGCCGGCGACGGTGCGGGCCACCAAGGAGCAGCTGCTGGTGCGGTCACGTGCGCTGGAGGCTGCGCCGGACGACGACGCGGAGCGCCTGGCCGGCGTGTATGCCGGCCCCGACTTCGCCGAGGGCGTGCGCGCTTTCCTCGCCAAGGAGAAGCCGGCGTTCGGGGGTCAGTCGCGCCCGTAGATGTCGCGGGTGTAGACCTTGTCCGCGACGTCGGCAAGGGCATCGCTGCGCCGGTTGGCCACGATGACGTCGGAGCGCCGCTTGAACTCCTCGAGGTCGGCCACGACCTCGGAGTGGAAGAAGTCGTCCTGACCGAGCTCCGGCTCGTAGACGATGACGGTCACGCCCTTCGCCTTGATCCGCTTCATGACGCCCTGGATCGACGACATCCGGAAGTTGTCCGAGCCGGACTTCATGATCAGCCGGTACACCCCGACCGTGCGCGGCTTCCGGCGCAGAATGTCGGCGGCCACGAAGTCCTTGCGGGTCGTGTTGGCGGCGACGATGGCGCTGATCAGGTTCTGCGGCACGTCCCGGTAGTTCGCCTGCAGCTGCCTGGTGTCCTTGGGCAGGCAGTAGCCGCCGTAGCCGAACGACGGGTTGTTGTAGTGCGTCCCGATCCGCGGGTCGAGCCCGACGCCCTCGATGATCTGTGCGGTGTCCAGGCCGTGGGTCACCGCATAGGTGTCGAGCTCGTTGAAGTAGGCCACGCGCAGGGCGAGGTAGGTGTTGGCGAACAGCTTGATCGCCTCGGCCTCGGTCGACCCGGTGAAGAGCACGGGTACGTCGTCGTCCAGGGCGCCCTTGAGCATCAGGTCGGCGAAGGTGTGGGCCTCGGGGTGGTCGGACCCGACGACGATCCGCGACGGGTGCAGGTTGTCGTAGAGCGCGCGACCCTCCCGGAGGAACTCCGGGGAGAAGATGATCGACGCGTCCGGGTACCGCTCGCGCATGTGCGCGGTGAACCCCACGGGGACCGTCGACTTGATCACGATCGACGTCGATGGCTGGATCTCGAGCGCCTGGGCGATGACCAGCTCGACGGAGTCGGTGTTGAAGTAGTTCGAACTCGGGGTCGTAGTCGGTCGGCGTGGCCACGACCACGAAGTGAGCGCCGGCGAACGCCTCCTCGGGGATGAGTGTGGCGGTGAGGTCGAGCTCGCGGCCGGCGAGATACTCCTGCAGCTCCCGGTCGACGATCGGTGACTCTCGCCGGTTGACCTTCGTGACCTTCTCGGAGTCGATGTCGAAGGCGACGACCTGGTGATGCTGAGCCAGGATGACGGCGTTGGACAGCCCGACGTACCCGGTCCCGGCGACCGCGATCTTCATGCCGCGAGCGTAGGCCATGACGCCGGGCAGGTCAGGTCAGGCCAGCTTCGACGCGAGGAAGTCCAGGACCCGGTCGACCCCCTCCTGCTGCCGGTGCTCGGTCAGCACCGAGTGCCCCCGGCCCGCGAACTCGACTGCGATGAAGTTGTCGCCGAGCTCCGCCTTCAGCCGGTCGAAGCGTCCCCCGATCGAGGCGTCCTCCCGGTAGCGCAGTCCCATCACCTGGCAGCCGGAGTCGACCTTGGCCTTCGCCCGCTGCCAGTCGTCCTCCGACATGCCCAGGTCGGCGCCGCGGGTCCTCCCCAGGGGGAAGGGCGCCGCGGGCTGGGAGAGCACCGGTGCCGCCACCGGGGCGTCGGCGAGCATGGCGAGGGCGTACCCGCCGGTGAAGCACATGCCGATCGCACCGACCCCCGGCCCGCCGCACTCGTCGTGCATGGTCCGCGTCAGCGCCCGCAGCCACAGCGTCACCGGTGAGGTGCGGTTCAGGGCGAGCTTGGTGAACTCGTTGTTGACGCACAGCCGCGCCATGGTGCCGAGCATCCCCCCGCCCTCGCCCGCAGGCCCGAACAGGTGCGGCATGGCCACGCGGAAGCCCCGCCCGACCACCTCCTCGGCGAACTCGATCACCTTCGGTGTCATCCCGGGGATCTCGTGGATCACGATCACACCGGGGCCGGTCCCCTTGCGGTACACGTCATGGGTGATGCCCTCGGCGGTGAAGGGCTCACGCTCCCAGCTGCTCAACATGCTCGGCACTCTTCCACAGCAGCGGGCCCCCACGGCAGGGATCGGGGGAGCCCCCAGCAACCTCACAGGTCATGGACGTTCGCATGGCTCTCATGAGGCTCGGTGGCGCTGCCCGACCCGGCCAGCTCGACGCCGTGACCTCGCGGAGGAAGGTCGCTGCCGCGGTCGCCTCCGGCGAGATCATTCGCGCCGGTCGCCCGTACGTGGTTCCGACCCTCTCGGCCGACCTGCGGGCGGCGGCCGGCATCGGAGGCGTGCTGTCCCCTGAGAGCGCGGCACTCCAGCATGGGTGGGCCGTGAAGCAGATCCCGGACGAGGTGTCGATCCTGGTCAGCAAGGGACGGCACGTTCGGGCACCCGAGGGAGTGCGGCTGCGGTCCCGGCGCCTCGATGCGGGCGTCAGCACCGGCGGGGCCTTCACCGATCCGGTCACTACGCTGCTCGACTGCGCGAAGGCCCTGCCCTTCGACGCAGCCCTCGCTGTCGCGGGCTCTGCGGTCCGAACCGGCTCCGTGGGGCTTTCCGAGGCGAGGTGCGCCCGCGAGTCGGTGCGCACCCGTGGCCGGACGGCGTGCCTGAGAGTCGCGCACCATGTCGACGGCCGAGCGGCCAATCCGTTCGAGTCCGTGCTGCGAGCGCTCGCCGTCGACCATCTGGACGTGGAGCCTCAGGTGGCAGTCGACCTGCCTGCGTTCCGGTGCCACCCGGATCGTGTGGACGTCCGGTGCCGATTCGCGCTCGAGGCAGACTCGTGGGAGTTCCACGGAGGAGCCGGGAGTTCGCCGGGGACTGCGAGCGCTACAACGAGCTCACTCTCGCGGGATGGACAGTGCTCCGGTTCAGCTACGCGGCGGTGATGTGCCAACTGGACCGGGTGCGGTCGGTGCTGGAGCGTGCCGCGCGGCCGCGCCGACGGCGATGATGCGTGCACGCGGTCGCCCCATTCCCCCTCTGTACGGCCGTCCAGGGTGGATTCGGCCCGCATGGGGTGACGCCGTGCTCGGGCGGATGCTCGAACGGTGCGGGTCAGTTGCGGCGGGCCCGGGCTGCGACCTTGGCACGCTCGGTCTGGTCGAGGACCACCTTGCGCAGCCGCACGCTCTCCGGGGTCACCTCGACGCACTCGTCCTCCCGGCAGAACTCCAGGCACTGCTCGAGCGAGAGCTTCTTCGGCGGGATCAGCTTCTCGAAGTTGTCCGACGTCGAGGACCGCACGTTGGTCTGCTTCTTCTCCCGGGTGATGTTGACGTCCATGTCGTCGTCGCGGGAGTTCTCGCCGACGATCATGCCCTCGTAGACCTCGGTCGTCGGGTCCACGAAGAGCACGCCCCGCTCCTGCAGGTTGGTCATCGCGTACGACGTCGCCGCGCCCGCACGATCCGCCACCAGCGATCCGGTGGCGCGGGAGCGGATCTCGCCCGCCCACGGCTCGTAGCCCTCGAACACGTGGTGGGCGATGCCGGTGCCCCGGGTGTCGGTGAGGAACTCGGTGCGGAACCCGATCAGGCCGCGTGCCGGCACCAGGAACTCCAGGCGCACCCAGCCGGTGCCGTGGTTGGTCATCTGCTCCATCCGGCCCTTGCGCACCGCCAGCAGCTGGGTGATCGGCGCCGAGGTACTCCTCGGGCGCGTCGATGGTGAGCCGCTCCACCGGCTCGTGCACCGTGCCGTCGACGGTGCGGGTGACGACCTGCGGCTTGCCGACGGTCAGCTCGTAGCCCTCTCGGCGCATCTGCTCGACCAGGATCGCCAGGGCGAGCTCACCGCGGCCCTGCACCTCCCACGTGTCGGGCCGCTCGGTGGGCAGCACCTTGATCGAGACGTTGCCGACCAGCTCCTTGTCGATGCGGTCCTTCACCAGGCGCGCGGTCACCTTGGCGCCCTTCACCCGGCCTGCCAGTGGGGACGTGTTGATGCCGATCGTCATGGAGATCGCCGGCTCGTCCACGCTGATCAGCGGCAGCGCGATCGGGTTCTCCGGGTCGGCCAGGGTCTCGCCGATCATGATGTCGGGGATGCCGGCGATCGCGACGATGTCGCCCGGCCCGGCGGACTCGCCGGGCACGCGCTCGAGTCCCTTGGTCACCAGCAGCTCGGAGACCCGGACGTTCTGCACCGATCCGTCGCGGCGCATCCAGGCCACCTGCTGTCCCTTGCGCAGCGTCCCCTCGTGGATCCGCAGCAGCGCCAGCCGGCCGAGGAAGGGACTGGCGTCCAGGTTGGTGACGTGAGCCTGCAGCGGCGCGTCGGCCTCGTAGGTCGGCGCAGGGATCGTCTCGATGATGGTGCGGAACAGCGGCCCGAGGTCGGGGGAGTCGGGCATCGCCCCGTCGGCGGGCATCTCGGTCGAGGCCCGGCCGGCCTTCGCGCTGGCGTAGACGACGGGGAAGTCGAGGGCGTCGGGGTTGTGCGACTCGTCGAGCAGGTCCAAGAACAGCTCGTACGTCTCGTCGACCACCTCGGCGATGCGAGCGTCGGAGCGGTCCACCTTGTTGACCACGAGCACGACGGGCAGGTCGGCGTTGAGCGCCTTGCGCAGCACGAACCGGGTCTGCGGCAGCGGGCCCTCCGAGGCGTCGACCAGCAGCACGATCCCGTCGACCATGGACAGACCCGCGCTCGACCTCGCCGCCGAAGTCGGCGTGGCCCGGGGTGTCGATGATGTTGATGGTCATCGCGTCGCCGTACCGGATCGCGGTGTTCTTCGCGAGGATGGTGATCCCCTTCTCCCGCTCCAGCTCGCCGGAGTCCATGACACGGTCCTCGACGTGCGCGTGCTCACCGAAGGTGCCGGACTGCCACAGCATGGCGTCAACCAGCGTGGTCTTGCCGTGGTCGACGTGGGCGACGATCGCGACGTTGCGCAGGTCGTTGCGCTGGAGCCTGTCAGGCATGGGTAACCGCTTCGGGTCGAGGAGGAGGGACCGTCAGAGTCTACTGGGGAGCGGGGGCCCCGCCCGTCCGCGAGCGGGGGTCAGCCTGGGAGGACGCGCCAGAACTCCTGGGAATATGTCGAACATTCGGTCGGAGTCCCGGACCGGCTGGGGGAATGAGGCAGAATCCCGCGTGGTTGTGCCCACGGAGGTGTATCTGCAGTGACCAACAAGCATCGGCCCACGCCGTATGTCGCGAACGACGCCGGGTCTGCGTCGCGTCGCGCTGATCTCGCTGCACACCTCCCCGCTCGACCAGCCCGGCACCGGCGACGCCGGCGGCATGAACGTCTATGTCCTCGAGGTGGCCAAGAAGCTCGCCCGGCGGGACGTCGAGGTCGACATCTTCACCCGGGCCACCTCCTCCCGGCTCCCCGCGGTGGTCGAGCCGTTCGCCGGCGTCTCGGTCCACCACGTCCCGGCCGGTCCCTACGAGGGCCTGCCCAAGTCCGAGCTCCCCGGCCAGATGTGCACCTTCGCCCGCCACCTGCTGCGACCGCGCGGACCGGGGCGAGGGGCCGGTACGACGTCGTGCACTCGCACTACTGGCTCTCCGGCCAGGTCGGCGCCCTGCTGCGCGACCGCTGGCAGGTGCCCCTGGTCCACACCATGCACACGATGGCCAAGGTGAAGAACCAGGCCCTCGCCGACGGGGACTCCCCGGAGCCGGCCGCCCGGCGTGCTGGGCGAGGAGCAGGTCGTGGAGAGCGCCGACATGCTGGTGGCCAACACCGGCAGCGAGGCCCGCCAGCTGGTCGAGCCTCTACGACGCGGACCCGGCGAGGGTGGCGATGGTGCACCCCGGGGTCGACCTCTCGGTCTTCCGTCCCGGTGACGCCGCCGAGGCCCGTCGCCGGCTCGGGCTCCCGCTCGACGCCGTCGTCCCGCTCTTCGCCGGCCGGATCCAGCCCCTGAAGGCGCCCGACATCCTGATCCGCGCGGTCGCGCTGATGCTCCAGCGCGACCCGTCGCTGCGCGAGCGGCTGGTCGTGCCGATCGTCGGCGGCCCGTCCGGCAGCGGGCTGGAGCACCCCGACGCGATGGCCGAGCTGGCCGCCTCCCTGGGCCTGCGACGGGGTGGTCCGGTTCGTGCCCCCGGTCGACCAGCAGACCCTCGCCGACTGGTACCGCGCGGCGACGCTGGTCTGCGTCCCGTCGTACAGCGAGTCGTTCGGGCTGGTGGCGATCGAGGCCCAGGCCTCGGGGACGCCGGTGGTGGCCGCGGCGGTAGGCGGGCTGACCACGGCGGTCAAGCACCGTGCGACCGGCCTGCTCGTCGACGGGCACGACCCCGCGGACTACGCGGACGCGATGAGACGCATCATCGGCTCCCCGGCCCTGCGCGAGGACCTGTCCCGGTCGGCCCGTCACCACGCCCGGATGTTCGGCTGGGAGCAGACCGCCGACCAGCTGCTCGGCGTCTACCGGCGGGCGCGTGTACGCCCACCTCGCGGACGAGCTCGTCGAGACGGCGTGACCCCCGCCGAGCTCGTCCGCGAGGCGCTCGAGCAGAGCGGCCTGGAGTTCGAGCGCGTCTCCGAGAGCGTCTTCGTCGTGGAGCTGCCGGGCCGGCGCAAGCTGACGACCTCGTGCCGCATCGAGGTCGGCCCGCACGCCCTCGTCGCTGCACGCCTTCGTCATCCGCAATCCCGAGCAGGACCACGAGCGGGTCTACCGCTGGATGCTGGAGCGCAACCTGCGGATGTTCGGCGTCGCGTTCGCGGTCGACCACAACGGCGACGTCTACCTCGACGGCCGGCTGCCGCTGTCGGTCGTGACCGCCGACGAGCTCGACCGGCTGCTCGGGTCCGGTGCTCACCTACGCCGACGAGTCGTTCAACACCCTGCTGGAGCTCGGCTTCGCCGACTCGATCCGGCGGGAGTACGAGTGGCGCATCGCGCGGGGGGAGTCGCTGGCCAACCTGGAGGCGTTCCGGCCGCGGCTGGAGTCAGGCGACCTGTGACCGGGTCGGTCTGCGGGCGAGCCACACCCCGGCCAGGCAGAGCGCCCCACCGACGTACACCAGGGGAGGCGGCGTCTCCGCCAGCGTGACCCAGGCGATCACGACGGTGATCGGGGGCACGAGGTAGGTGGAGACCCCCATCAGGTGTGGCCGGGAGATGACTGAGCGCGAACGCCCAGGTGGTGAAGGCCAGCGCGGTCGGCAGCAGCCCCAGGTAGACCAGCCAGCCGAGGTCCGTCGGCGACGCGTGCGCGATCTCGCCCGGGGTGGAGCCGGCGAACGGCAGCACCACGAGGACCCCCACCACCGACGAGACGAAGGTCGCGTCCAGAGCCGAGACCCGTCGCAGCACCGGCTTCTGCAGGATCACACTCACCGAGTACGACGCCGCGCTGACCAGAACCAGGAGAACCGCCCAGACGTCGCGGGCGTCCGCCTGCTGGCTGGCGCAGGAGATGAGGGCGACCCCGGCCAGCGCCACGACCAGCCCGACCCCGAACAGCCTCCCGACCCGCTCGCCGAGCCGGGCGAACGCGAGGACCGCGACCAGGATCGGCGAGAGCTGCATGAGCAGGAGGCCGTGCCGGCGTCGATCCGGCGCTCGGCGGCGTTGAGCGCGACGTGGTAGACGGCGAACCACAGGATCCCGACCGCGATGAGCGGCGGCCAGTCGCGCCGCGACGGCATCGTGAAGCCGCGGGTGAAGGCGATCGCCCCGAGGGCGAGAGCGGCAACCGCCTGCCGGGCCAGCGAGATCGTGACGGGGGACAGAGTGACCCCGAGGTGCCGGATCGCGACGAAGGCGCTGGCCCACAGCACCAGGGTGGTCGCGAGCGCGGCGACGGCCGGCCGGTGCACAGGCATGCGCACAACCTAGGGCTCGCCGACGACCCGCCGCACGCGGGTATCCGACGACGCGGTCAGACCTCGAACTTGTAGCCCAGGCCCCGGACGGTCGTGAGGTAGACCGGGTTCGCCGGGTCGGGCTCGACCTTGGCGCGCAGTCGCTTGACGTGGACGTCGAGGGTCTTGGTGTCCCCGACGTAGTCCGAGCCCCAGACCCGGTCGATGAGCTGGCCACGGGTCAGCACCCGCCCCGGGTTGCGCAGGAACATCTCGAGCAGCTCGAACTCCTTGAGCGGCAGCTTCACCGCCACGTTGTTCACGGTGACGTGGTGCCGGTCGACGTCCATCCGCACCGGCCCTGCCTCCAGGGTGGCCGGGGCGAGCTCCTGGTCGGCTCCGCGCCGCAGTACCGCGCGGATCCGGGCGACCAGCTCGCGCGGCGAGTAGGGCTTGGTGACGTAGTCGTCGGCGCCGAGCTCCAGGCCGACGACCTTGTCGACCTCGGAGTCCTTGGCGCTGACCATGATCACCGGGACGTTGGAGGTCTGCCGGATCTGACGGCACACCTCGGTCCCGGGAAGTCCCGGGAGCATCAGGTCGAGCAGGACGATGTCGGCTCCGGCCCGCTCGAACTCCTCGAGGGCATCCGGCCCGGTGTTGGCGATCGCCACGTCGAACCCCTCCTTGCGGAGCATGTACGCCAGCGCGTCGCTGTAGCTCTCCTCGTCCTCGACGACGAGCACCCGGGTCATGAGCTCTCCTCCTGCGCGTGGTGACGCGGCAGCGACACCGTAAACGTCGATCCCTGGCCCTCCTTGGACCAGACCCGCACCTCGCCCCCGTGGGACGCCGCGATGTGCTTGACGATGGACAGCCCGAGGCCGGTGCCGCCGGTGGACCGGTGTCGTGCCGGATCGACCCGGTAGAACCGCTCGAAGATGCGGGGCAGCTCGCCCTCGGGGATGCCGATGCCCTGGTCGGTGACGCTGAGGTCGACGCTGTCGTCGCGTGGCCGGGCCGCGACGACGACGGTGCTGCGCTCCGGTGAGTAGGTGACCGCGTTGGAGACGAGGTTGCCCAGGGCCAGGGCGAGCTGGTCGGCGTTGCCCTCGACCGTGATCGGGCCGGCCGTGTCCTGGACCAGGGCGATCTTCTTGCGGTCGGCCTCGATGATGCTGCGGTCGATGGACCGGGCGATCACCGCGTTGACGTCGACCTGCCCGGACACCGACACCGGGTCGTCCCCCTGGAGCCGGCTCAGCTCGATGATCTGCTGCACCAGGTTCGTGAGGCGCTCGGACTCCTGCTGCATCCGCTGTGAGAACCGGACGACCGCCTCGGGGTCGTCGGAAGCCTCCTGGATCGCCTCCGCCAGCAGGTTCATGGCGCCGACCGGGGTCTTCAGCTCGTGCGACACGTTGGCGACGAAGTCGCGGCGGATCATCTCGACCCGGTGCTCCTTGGTGCGGTCCTCGACGAGGACCAGCACGAGGTCCTTGCCGAGCGGTGCGACCCGGGCCGTCGCGAAGACCGGCCGGCGCGAGTCGGGGTCGAGGGTGAGCTCGGTGTCGCGGATGACCTGCTCGTCGTGCGCCTGGCGGACGAGGGCCGTGATCTCGGCGTTGGTGATCCGGTTCCCGCGGACGATGCCCATCTGGTAGGCGTGCGCGGAGGCGTGGAGCACCGAGCCGTCCGGGTCGAGGATCACCGTGCTGGACTTGAGCGCGCCGAGGACGGTCAGCGCGCCCTCGGGCACGACCATGCGCGGCGGGCCGGGCTGCGGCCGGGTCAGGCGGCGGCTCATCAGCAGCCCGACCGCGACGGCCGATCCGGCAACCGCCCCGAGGACGAGCAAGGCCAGGTCGGTCCAAAGCTCCACGTCGCCGATCGTACGTGGCGCAGGTCCCGATCAGGCCCTCGGAGGCCAACCCTGACCAGCAGGTTCGCCGACAGTTCACGTCCAATTCATGCGCCTGCGCGATCTGTACACGCCCAGGACTTAGGGTTCAGACATGCGCGAGGCCTACGCTCAACAGCTCGACGCCATCGTCGACGAGATCATCGAGATGTCCCAGCACGTGGAGAAGGCCGTCGGCCTGTCCACGGAGGCCTTGCTCAACGCCGACGCACACGTCGCCGAGTCGGTCATCTCCGAGGACGAGGAGCTCGACCGGCTCCGGGTGCAGATCGAGGAGCAGTCCTTCGAGCTGATGGCCCTGCAGCAGCCTGTCGCCACGGACCTGCGCATGCTCGTCTCCTCGCTGCGCATCGTCGCCGACTTCGAGCGCATGGGTGACCTCGCGGTCCATGTCGCCAAGATCGCCCGGATGCGCGTCCCGGGCCTGGCGATCCCCGACGAGCTGCGCCCCATGTTCGAGCGGGCCGGAGAGGTGACCCAGGCGATGGTGCGGATGACCGGCGAGGTCATCCGCGACCGTGACCTGGAGAAGGTCGAGTCGCTCATCGCGGCCGACGAGGAGATCGACCTGATCCGCCGCCGTGGCTTCGAGATGATGCTGAGCCCCGAGTGGAGGTACGGCGTCGAGCCGGCGGTGGATCTCGCGCTGCTCGGTCGCTACTACGAGCGGATCGCCGACCACGCGGTCTCTATCGCCCGCCGGATCGTCTTCCTGGTCACCGGCGAGGGCCACCCGGCCTGAGCCGCGGTCAGCGGCCCTGGTTCGCGACAGCCTGGATGGCCGACGCCGCGGCATCGGGGTCGAGGTACCGGCCGCCGGTCACCGTGGGCCGCATCCGGTCGTCGAGGGCGTACACCAGCGGGATGCCGGTCGGGATGTTGAGCCCGACGACGTCCTCCTCCAACATGTCGTCGAGGTGCTTGACCAGGGCCCGCAGCGAGTTTCCGTGCGCGGCGACGCAGACGGTGCGGCCCGAGCGCAGGTCCGGCACGATCGCGTCGTACCAGTAGGGCAGCATGCGCTCCACCACGTCGGCGAGGCACTCACTGCGCGGCATCAGCTCGTCGGGGAGGTCGGCGTAGCGCGGATCCCCGACCTGGGACCACTCGTCGTCGTCGGCGATCTTGGGCGGGGGCGTGGAGTAGGAGCGGCGCCAGAGCATGAACTGCTCCTCGCCGTACGCCTCGAGGGTCGCCTTCTTGTCCTTGCCCTGCAGTGCCCCGTAGTGCCGCTCGTTGAGCCGCCAGGAGCGGCGTACCGGGATCCAGTGCCGCTCGCACGCGTCGAGAGCGAGGTGTGCCGTGGTGATGGCGCGCCGCAGCACCGAGGTGTGCAGCACGTCGGGGAGCAGGCCCGCGTCGGCGAGCAGCTGTCCGCCGCGGACCGCCTCGGCCTGCCCCTTGTCGCTCAGCGGGACGTCCACCCAGCCGGTGAACAGGTTCTTGGCGTTCCACTCGCTCTCGCCGTGGCGCAGCAGGATCAGCGTCATGGTCATAGCGTCGCAGGCGGGAGAGTGATCGACGCCCACGGTCCGGTGGTGTCCACCACCGGGATGTCCATGGTCACCGGGCTGCCGTTCTGGAACTCGAAGGTGAGGGTGACGTAGCCGCCTGCCTTGACGCCGGTGCCGGTGACGAAGATCGGCGGCGATCGTGGCGAGGTTCACGTGCCCACCGGCCGGGACCGTCGGCAGTGTGCCGGTGACGGTGAGCCCGGTGCCGGTGATGCTGGACACCGTGTCGGGGCTCTGGGTGTCGGTGTCGACGAAGGTGGTCACCAGCGTGCCGGCGCCGACCCGGCCGGAGACCACGACGGCGTTCAGGACGTAGACGGTGCCCGTGCGGTTGTTGGCACCGTCCGCGGGGATGTAGACCTGCCCGGTCTGGGCGCCGAGGCCGACGCTGGTGCAGGCGGCCAGGAGTGGCAGCAGACCTCCGACGGCGAGGAGGCGCAGGGAACGGGAGAGCGACACGGTGATTCCTCTCGGTCACGCGGACGGGCGCAGCCGGAGTCTATCGGGGCGCTGTTACCCGGCCATTCCGGGACTCGGCACCCCGGCGGGGCCCGGTTGCGCGCGTGGGGCGTGCTGCAGCGGGCCGTGTCATCTCCGGTGGCCCCTGGGGCCCGCCGGTGTCCGAGGCGGTACGTGGAACCGCGCGGATCCGGCGTTCCGGACGCTCGCCCGGCACACTCACACGACATCTGTCAAGCCCCAATCTGGCCTCTGACCTGCATAAACGCTCTTCAGTATGTCCGATTGGCGTGTTAAACTGGTGGTCCTGGAAAGGGGTTACTTGCATATGTCTTTCACGGTCGGTGAAACGGTCGTCTACCCGAATCATGGGGCTGCCGTTATCGAGGACATCGAAACTCGGACGATCAAGGGGGAGGACAAGCAGTACCTCGTCCTTCGCATCGTCGCCCAGCAGGACCTGGTGGTCCGCGTCCCCGCAGCGAATCTCGACCTGGTCGGGGTGCGCGACGTCGTCGACAAGGACGGCCTGGACCGGGTGTTCAGCATCCTGCGCGAGCCGTACGTCGAGGAGCCGACCAACTGGTCGCGCCGCTACAAGGCCAACCTGGAGAAGCTCCACTCCGGTGACGTCATGAAGGTCTCCGAGGTCGTCCGCGACCTGTGGCGTCGTGAGCGTGACCGCGGCCTGTCGGCCGGCGAGAAGCGGATGCTCGCCAAGGCCCGCCAGATCCTGGTCTCCGAGCTGGCGCTCGCCGAGCACACCAACGAGGACAAGGCCGAGACTCTTCTCGACGAGGTCCTCGCCTCCTGAACAGCTGAGGCGAAGACCCCCGGTGCCGGCGGCACCGGGGGTCTTCGCTTTGATGGGGCTGTGCCCACCCCGGTCGTCGCTGTTCTCCTCGCCAGCCCGGTCGACGCGGTCGTCATCGACGGGCGATCGTTGCTGGACCGCGCGCGGGACGCGGTGGCGGGGTTCCCGGTCGTCGGGCCGGACCAGGTGCCGGACGACGCGGTGCTGGTCGTCCCGATCCGGCCTGCGCCGGGGTCGACCGGGGGTTTCGTCCGGTCCCTGGTGGACGCCTGCGCCGCCACCGGCCGGCCGCAGGTCGCGCGTTCTCCCGGTGACCGACACGATCAAGGAGACGCACGGGCCGACCGTGCGGCGTGACCCTCGACCGCGACGGCCTGCTCGTCAGGTGGCGTCGCCGATCGTGCTGCCGCCCGGGGTCCGCGCGCGGCGTCGTCGATGCGGCGGGGCTCGTCGACGCCGTGCGGACCCGGCACGGGGTCGACCTGGTCCCCGCCCCGCCGGGTTGCTGCGCCTGACCGAGGGCGCCGGGGACGCGGCGCTCTTCGCCCCCCGCGAGTGACCGGATCTGGACGCTGAGCGCCGTTGGTGAAACCGTGCTGCTCGAGCGGGCGCGCTCCGCCCCGCCGCGAGAGGACGGGGACACCGATGGGCAACAGAGGCATGGAAGGTGGCGACGGCGACGCTGGCGGCGGCGCTCCTGGTGATCGGGTACGACGCGGTCGCCTTCGCGAGCACCGGCAGCAGCCTGATCCTGGGCCGCCTGAACAGGGCGGCCGGGGTGACCACCGTGCAGCGCACGACCAGTGGCCCGGCAATGATGTTCAAGACGCGGGCGGCGCGCCGTTCGCGGTGACCTCGGCACAGAAGGTGCGCAAGCTGAACGCCGACAAGGTCGACGGGTACCAGGGCAAGGCGCTGGCCACCAACACCGTGTCCTACGCCGACAGCGACTCGGTCACCCAGTTCGACGCGGCGGCCGCCTACTGGTCGTTCCCGGTGCCGGCCGCCGGTGACTACCGGGTGGACATCACCGGCGAGCTCTTCGGTCTGTCAGGAAGCTCCGACACCGAGTCCGGTATGCTTCCTCGTCCACGTCAACGACGCCCACACGACGGTCCTCGACTACCCGATGGTCGTGTCCGCACCGATGGCGGGGGACTCCATCCCTGCGGAGCTCTCCGGCTCCCGGGCAGTCCATCTGGCTGCCACGGGCGACTACCTCCTCGGATGCCAGGTCACCGACGGGTCCGCGACGCACAAGTTCACGATCGGCGCCCGCAACCCGCTCCAGCTCTCGCTCACCCGGATCAACTCGCTGACGTCCTCGAACCAGCTGACGTACTCCCCGGTTCCGTAGGGGTCGCTCAGGAGCGATCCCGCAGGAGCCGCTCGGCGAGGGCCAGGTCGCCGGCGAAGGTGACCTTGAGGTTGGAGCGCGGCGCCTCGACCCAGCCGATCTCCAGGTCGGAGTAGGCCTCGAGGCAGGAGGCGGTGTCGGTGCCGGTGAAGCCGTCGCGCTCCGCCTGCCGGTAGGCCTCCAGCAGCGCGGGTGCCCGGAACGCCTGGGGCGTCTGGACGGCGATGACCGGGCCTACCGGCGAGGCGTCGCTGCGCCGGATGATCGCGGTCTGATGGCGCCCGGGGATCGCTCCGCCGACGCTGGCGTGCGAGCGCGACGACGTCGGTGAAGAGCCACGCCGGGGCGAGGGGGCGTGCCGCGTCGTGGATCGCGACCACGTCGATGGTGCCGGACTCGATGTCGCCGGCCAGCAGGCGCAGTGCCTGCCACTCCGAGTCGTGGCGGGTCTGCCCGCCGTCGACGATCTCGGCGCGCACGCTGGCCGTCCCCGAGCGACGTGCCGGAACTCCTCGTGGTCGCGCCTCCCGGACGACCAGGACCAGCCGGGACACGTCGGCCAGCCGGGACGCGGTCCGCAACGAGTGCACGAAGAGCGGCGCTCCACCCACGGGCAGCAGCGCCTTGTTGCGGCCCGCGCCGACGCGCGATCCCTCGCCGGCGGCGAGCACGACGACGGCAACGGCCATGGAGGA
The DNA here is from genome assembly GCA_963805655.1 of uncultured Actinomycetota bacterium. Taxonomy (GTDB): domain Bacteria; phylum Actinomycetota; class Actinomycetes; order Propionibacteriales; family Nocardioidaceae; genus CAWDVB01. Next base: position 57,155 of record CAWDVB010000003.1, read on the forward strand.
AACCGTAGCCGACGCGTTCACCCCGCGGCAACCCGAGGGCGGCGATCGTTAGCACGCCGGAAACACCGCGAAACCTAGGGACAAAGAACTCCCCCTACGGTCCCTCCATGACGACCAGGGGACGACCGGCGGGACCGGGCGACCTGGTCACCGGTCTGTCCCGTCGACGACTCGAGGCGGGACGTGGCATCGCCGCCCTCGTCGCGGGCCACGCGGTCGCCGTCATCCGTTCCGAGGACGGGCGGATCCACGCGGTGGGGAACACCGACCCGCTCGACAAGGCGGCGGTGCTCTCCCACGGGATCGTGGGCGCCGGGATGGCGTGGCCTTCGTCGCCTCTACCCGGACCAAGCGGTCCTACGACCTGGACACCGGGATCTGCCTGACCGAGGACAGATCCATGTCCCGGTCTACGGGGTGAAGGTCGAGGACGGACTGGTGTACGTCGGGCCGCGCCTCCTCCCCGGGAGTCAGGCGCAGATCGAGAACCGCGCCTCGTCCGCGTCGCCAGGGGCGACACCGGTGGCGACGGACCCGTCCCGGTCGGTCGACCCCCCGGCGCCGGTCACGACGCTCCCGGCTCACCGGGCGGACGCTGATCGAGGGCGACGGAGACGAGCAGGGCGGTCGCGATCGCAGCGACGCCTTCGCCCCGTCCGGTGAGCCCCAGCCCGTCGGTCGTGGTCGCCGCCACGCTCACCGGGGCGCCGACGGCGGCCGACAGGACGCGCTCGGCCTCCTCGCGCCGATCGGCGATCCTGGGCCGGTTGCCGATCACCTGCACGGCGACGTTGCCCGACCGCGAACCCCGCCGCCGCCACCCGCCGGGCGGTCTCCCGGAGCAGGGTCTCGCCGGAGGCTCCCGCCCACCGCGGGTCCGACGTGCCGAAGTTCGAGCCGAGGTCGCCGAGCCCGGCGGCGGAGAGCAGAGCGTCGCAGGCCGCGTGCGCGGCGACGTCGCCGTCGGAGTGGCCCTCGAGCCCCGCCGGCTCGTCGGGGAAGTGCAGGCCGGCACAGTGCATCGGCACGCCGGGCGCCAACCGGTGCACGTCGGTCCCGATCCCGATCCTGGTCACGCAACGAATCATCCCTCATTCGTAAGAACTCCGGGCCGGGTGGCGTTGGCCGGTCGAGCAGTATGGACGCCATGCAGACGTCCTGGGCCCGATCCGCGCCGCAGGAGTGGTCACCGTCGCCGGTGGAGCGGCGCTGAGCCTCCTCGTGTCCGCGATGACCAGCCAGCGCGCCGACCCGGTCGTTTCCGTCGCCGAGGGGGTCATCAAGCTCACCCCCGGGCCGGTCGCCGAGGCGCTCATCCATCTGGTCGGACAGTGGGACAAGCCGCTGCTGGTCGCCGGGGTCGGTGCTCGCGCTGCTCGCCCTCGGCGCCCTCGCGGCCCGGCTGTTCCTGCGCAACCCGCTCTACGCGACCCTGCTCTTCCTGGCCCTCGGCACCGTCGGCGTGGTGGCGGAGCTGGCCAGAGCCGACTCGGGACCGCTGGCGGTCGTGTCGCCGATCGTCGGGACGCTGGCCTGGATCCTGGTCCTTCCCGTCCTGATGGGACCGCGGCCCAGCCGTCGAGCCCCTGGCGCGGCGTGCCTTCCTCCAGCGCGTCGCCTTCGTGGGCGGTGCCGCCGTGGTCATGGCCTACGCGGGCACGCTCATCGACGGAGCCCGCCAGGTGGTCGAGAAGGCCCGGTCGGCGCTGAAGCTCCCGGTGACCGGCGGGTGGTTCCCGCCGGCGCCGACATCGCGCCCGAGGGGTGGCGAGCTTCCGCACGCCGAACGAGACCTTCTACCGCATCGACACCGCCCTGGTGCCGCCGAACGTGGACCCCGCCACCTGGTCGCTGCGCATCCACGGCATGGTGGAGCGGGAGGTCACCGTCACCTACGACGACCTGGTGGCACGGCCCCTCACCGAGGGCTGGGTGACGCTGTGCTGCGTGTCCAACCCGGTCGGCGGCGACCTGATCGGCAACGCCTGGTGGAGCGGGGTCAGGATCGCCGACCTGCTCGCCGAGGCCGGTCCGCTGCCGGGTGCGGACGCGGTGCTGCAGACCTCCCACGACGGGTGGAACTGCGGTACCCCGCTCGAGGCGCTGACCGACGACCGCAACGCCATGCTCGCGATCGCGATGAACGGCGAGCCGCTGCCGGTCGAGCACGGCTTCCCGGTCCGCTTGGTGGTCCCCGGGCTCTACGGCTACGTGTCGGCCACCAAGTGGGTCGTCGACATGGAGGTGCACCCGGTTCTCGGACTTCACCGCCTACTGGACCAAGCGCGGCTGGGCGGCGCAGGGGCCGGTCAAGACCGAGTCGCGCATCGACGTGCCCCGGACGGGCGCCGGCTGAGAGCCGGTGATCGTGGTCATCGGCGGCGTCGCCTGGGCGCAGCACACCGGCATCGCCAAGGTCGAGGTGCGGCTCGACGGCGGCGACTGGCAGGAGATGTCGCTCGGCGCGACGATGAACAACGACACCTGGGTGCAGTGGGCCGGGACGATCTCGGTCCCGCAGGGCAGCCACAAGCTCGCCGTCCGCGCGACCGACAAGTCCGGCTACACCCAGACCGGCGGTGCGCACCTCGCTGCGCGCCCGACGGCGCGACCGGGTGGCACACGATCTCCTTCGCAGCCGGCTGAACGGCCGGACCAGCTGCGGCCCCGCCGATAGCATTGACCGGTGACCATCCGCCTCTACGACAGCGCGACGCGCGGGGTCCGCGACTTCGTGCCGCTGCAGGAGGGCCACGCGGGCATCTACCTGTGCGGCCTGACGGTGCAGTCCGAGCCGCACGTGGGTCATGTCCGGTCCGCGGTCTGCTTCGACGTGCTGCGCCGGTGGCTGGTCGCCCGCGGGTACGACGTGACGTTCATCCGGAACATCACCGACATCGACGACAAGATCCTGATCAAGTCGGCCGAGCAGGGCAGGCCCTGGTACAACCTCGCCTACGCGATGCGGCGCGAGCTCGACAGGGCCTACGACGCCCTGAACGTGCTGCCTCCGACGTACGAGCCGGCCGCCACCGGGCACATCCCGGAGATGATCGAGCTGATCGCCCAGCTGATCGCGCGCGGGCACGCCTACGCGGCCGAGGACGGCTCCGGGAGACGTGTACTTCGACGTGATGTCGTGGCCCGCCTACGGCGAGCTGTCCGGTCAGCGGGTCGACGAGATGGAGCCGGCCGAGGACGCCGACCCGCGCGGCAAGCGGGACCCGCGCGACTTCGCCCTCTGGAAGGGGCACAAGAAGGAGACCGAGCCGGAGACCGCCGCCTGGCCGTCGCCCGTGGGGGCCGGGCCGGCCCGGCTGGCACATCGAGTGCTCGGCGATGGCCCGCAAGTACCTCGGCGGCTCCTTCGACATCCACGGCGGCGGGATCGACCTGCGCTTCCCGCACCACGAGAACGAGCAGGCCCAGTCGCGCGCGGCCGGGCTACGGCTTCGCGTCGTACTGGATGCACAACGCCTGGATCACCACGGCCGGCGAGAAGATGTCGAAGTCGCTGGGCAACTCGCTGAGCATCCCGGCGGTGCTGCGAGAGCTACCGCGGCATCGACCTGCGCTTCTACATCGTCTCGATGCACTACCGATCCCACGTGGAGTTCTCCTTCGAGGCGCTCGCGGAGGCGGCGGCCGGATTCGCCCGGATCGAGAACTTCCTGCAGCGGGCGGCCGAGCTCGTCGGCGACATCCCGGTGGGGATCCACTGCGCGGAGTTCGAGGAGGCGCATGGACGACGACCTCGGCACGCCGGCCGCGGTCGGGCGCGATCTTCGACGTGGTGCGCGAAGGCAACAAGGCGATCGCGGCCGGGCAACGACGACGCGATCCGCGGCTCGGCCTCGTCGGTGCGGGGGATGCTCGCCGTGCTCGGCTGCGATCCGCTGGATCCCCACTGGGGCGACGGCGGGTCGCCGGGACGCGAAGCTCGCGCGCCGTCGTCGACAGCCTGGTCTCCGCGACTGCTGGCTCAGCGGACCGCCGCCCGGGAGGCGAGGGACTTCGCCGCGGCCGACGCGATCCGGGACCAGCTGAAGGCCGCCGGGGTCGAGATCGAGGACACCCCCCAGGGCCCACAGTGGTCCGTCTGAGTCACAACGAAGCAGGAGCGAGCTGATGGCCGGCAACTCGTCACGCCGCGGCGCTGTCCGCAAGACCGCCAAGGGCAACCCCACCGCGGGCTCCGGCGGCCGCCGTCGCCGCGGGCTGGAGGGCAGGGGCCCGACCCCGAAGGCGGCCGAGCGCGAGGGCCACAAGGCGTACAAGGCCAAGAAGAAGACCGAGCGGCCCGGCTCCCCGGCCGGGCGGGAGTCCGCGCGTGGCAGCGACTCCGAGTGGGTGGCCGGACGGAACTCCGTCGTCGAGGCGCTCCGCGCGCGCATGCCCGCGACCGCGCTCTACGTGGCCGAGGGGGCCGAGCAGGGACGGCCGGCTCCGCGAGGCGTTCCGGCTCGCGGCGGAGCAGGGCGTCTCCCTGCTCGAGGTGCCGCGCCACGAGCTCGACAAGGTGACCGACGGTGCGGTCCACCAGGGGATCGCGGTCCGCGTCCCGCCGTACGAGTACGCCCACCCCGACGACCTGCTGGCCGCGGCGGCCGAACAGCGGGGAGCCGCCCCTTGCTCGTCGCGCTGGACGCGGTGACCGATCCTCGCAACCTCGGTGCGGTCGTCCGCTCGGCCGCGGCGTTCGGAGTGCACGGCGTGGTGATCCCGGAGCGTCGCTCGGCGGGGATGACCGCCTCGGCGTGGAAGACCTCGGCCGGCGCGGCGGCGCGGGTCCCGGTCGCCCAGGTCACCAACCTGACCCGGCAGCTCAAGGCCTTCCAGGAGGCGGGCTGCATGGTGGTCGGGCTCGCGGCCGACGGCGACGTGTCCCTGCCCGACTTCGAGCTCGCCGACGGCCCGCTCGTCGTGGTGGTCGGATCCGAGGGCGACGGGCTGTCGCGCCTGGTGGCCGACACCTGCGACCAGCTGCTGTCGGTTCCGATGTCGCCGAGCTCGAGTCGCTCAACGCCGGGGTGGCGGCCGGGATCGCGCTCTACGCGATCGCCCAGGCGCGGCACCTGGCGTAGAGGCGGAGCGGGCATCCGTACGATGGTGCCCGCGCCGCTTTAGCTCAGTGGTAGAGCACTCGCCTTGTAAGCGAAAGGTCGTCGGTTCGACCCCGACAAGCGGCTCTGCGGCCCCGGACGCCGCGCGCGTCGCCCGGTGTCTCAGCTGAAGGCGTAGGAGCGCTTGGACAGGCCCATCCAGAACCCGTCGATGCGCTGGTCCCCGACCGGGTCCATCCCCGCGCCCATCGCCACGAACAGCGGGGTGAGGTGCTCGACCGTCGGGTGGGCGTACGGCAGTCCCGGCGCGCGCTCGGCGTACGCCGCCAGCTCGTCGACGTCGCCACGGGCGAGCGTCTCGGCGGCCCACGCGTCGAACTCGGTCGACCATCCCGGCGGGGTCGCGTCGGTCCGGAACTCGGTGAGGAAGGGCAGGCCGTGCGTCAGGAAGCCGGACCCCATGATCGAGCACCCCCTCGTCCCGGAGCGGGCGGAACCGCTCGCCCAGCGCGAGGAGTCCGGCCGGGTCGCTGGTCGGCAGCGACATCTGGAGCACCGGGATGTCCGCCTCGGGGTACATGATCTTCAACGGCACCCAGGCGCCGTGGTCGAGGCCGCGCCGCGGGTGCTGGTGCACCGGCCCGGGGAGGATCGAGGTGATCTGCGCGGCCAGCCCGGAGGCGTCGGGGTCCGTAGGTGATCTCGTAGTAGTGCTGGGGGAAGCCCCAGAAGTCGTAGACCAGGGGAGTCCCGGCCGCCGGCGCGCTGATGCTGACCGGTGCGGACTCCCAGTGCGCCGAGACGACCAGGATGGCCTCGGGGCGGGGCAGGTCCCGTGCCCAGGCGGCGAGCTCGGCGCTCCAGAGGGGGTCGTCGAGGAGTGGGGGCGCTCCGTGTCCGAGGTACAGAGCCGGCAGCGTGGCGTCAGTCATACTGAGGAGAGGGTAAAGGGCGTACACTTGAGACTTCAAGTTTGTAGGATGGACCCATGACTCGCTGGCTGAACGACCAGGAGAGGGCCGCCTGGCTCAAGCTCGCTGCTGTCATGCTCAAGCTCAGCCCGGCGCTGGACGCCCAGCTGCAGCGCGACTCGGGCCTGACCCACTTCGACTACCTGACCCTGGCGATGCTCTCCGAGGCGGAGGACCGCACGCGCACCATGAGCGAGCTGGCAGCCGTCGTGAACTCGTCGCTGTCCCGGCTCTCCCATGTGGTCACCAAGCTCGAGAGCCGAGGCTGGGTCGAGCGCCGGCCGAGCCCGGACAGCCGTCGGGTGACCTTGGCCCGGCTGACCGAGAGCCGGGTGGAAGGTCGTGGTCGCCGCGGCGCCGGGCCATGTGGAGGCGGTGCGCGAGCTGGTCTTCGACGGTATGAGCGAGCAGGACGTCGCCGCGATCTCGAGCGGGTGGCCGGCCACATCGCCACGAGCGCTGGAGGAGACCGACCTCAAGACCACGTGCTGACCCGCGTCCGGCGACGTCAGGGCAGCGGTCCAGTCGACGGGCGTGCCCCCGAGCTGCTCCAGCAGCGTGTTGACCCGGCTGAACGGGCGTGAGCCGAAGAACCCGCGTGCGGCCGACATCGGGCTCGGGTGCGCGGACTCGACCCAGGGGATCGGCCCGAGCTGAGGCTTCAGCGACTGGGCGTCGCGACCCCACAGGATGGCGGCCAGCGGGCCGCCGCGGGCGGCCAGGGCGGCGATGGCCACGTCGGTGACCTCCTCCCACCCGCGCCCCCGGTGTGAGCCCGGGGCCCCCGGGTCGCACGGTGAGGACCCGGTTCAGCAGCAGTACCCCCTGGTCGGCCCAGGCTGTCAGGTCTCCGTGCTCGGGAGGCGTGATGCCCAGGTCGTCCCTGGAGCTCGCTGTAGATGTTGGCCAGGCTGCGCGGGATGGGGCGTACGTGCGGCGCCACCGAGAAGCTGAGGCCCGACCGGATGCCCGGGAGTGGGGTAGGGGTCCTGCCCCACGATCAGCACCTTGACCTCGGCCAGGGGGCGGGCGAACGCGCGCAGGATGCTGTCTCCGGCCGGGAGGTAGCTGCGCCCGGCGGCGACCTCGGCGCGCAGGAACTCCCCCATCCGGGTGATGGTCGGCTCCGCGGGCGCCAGGGCCCGTGCCCAGTCCTGGGCGACCAGGCCCCGAGCGACCAGCGCGGCGAGGGTGCCGGTCATCGGTCCGCCGTCCTCATGGGCGCACCCTACTGGTGGGGACCCGCCCGTACGCTGTGGTCGACTCCGCCGGCCGCGGAGGCCGGAGGAGATGACTCATTTGCCCCATGAGCCACATCTGCCACAACACGTCCGAGGCGAATGACACCGCTGTCATTCGGTGCCTAGGATGGTGGCCACCGATCAGCGGGCCCGGTACGGGGTTGCCTGCACGGGGGAGACGCAGGTCGACAGAGAGGGTCGAGGAACACCGATGGATGCCGCCAACCAGCTGCCGCCGGCCGGGGACCACGACGCCGAAGGCGGTCTGTCCCAGCGCGATCGGGAGATCCTGGAGTTCGAGCGGCACTGGTGGAAGTACTCCGGGGCCAAGGAGCAGGCGTTCCGGGAGAAGTTCCAGATGTCGTCGACCCGCTACTACCAGGTTCTCAACGCTCTCATCGACCGACCGGAGGCGCTCGAGCACGACCCGCTGCTCGTGCGCCGGCTGCGCCGGCTGCGCGCCGCCCGGCAGCGCGCCCGCGCCGCGCGGCGGTTGGGCTTCGAGATCTGAGATGAGCCGGCCGGCGGCCCACCGTCGGGACGAGCGTGGCGCGCTCTCCTCGAGCGTCGCCGCCGCGGCGGCCGTCGTCGTCCTCGCCGCCCTGGTCTACTACGCGCTGACCGGCGGCCCGGGAGGGATGGCGTCCCGGACCGGCGGGGCCGCCTCCCGTCCGCGACGAGCGACGTCGTCCGCGCACCACCGGCCACGGCGACGCCGAGCCCGACGGCCACGCCGACGACCGCGCGACACCCCGTCCGTCGAGCCCACGGCCGCGCCGGCCCGCGATCGACCGGAGCTCCTACCGCGTGGGCGTCTACAACAACAGCACGGTCGCCGGGCTCGCCGCGAGCACGGCGACCACGGTGCGCAAGCTCGGATGGAACGTCGTCGACGGTGGACAACTGGTCCGGCGTCGATCCCGACGAGCACGGTCTACTATCCGCCCGGCTCCCGCGCCGCGGCCGAGCTGCTTGCCGCGGACCTGGGCCTGAAGCGGGTCCACCGGGCCACCGCGGCGATGCCCGTCGCGTGCGCTCTCGCTGATCCTGACCGGGCCGCTTCCCTGACGGCCCACGCTCTGACGTCTCAGCATCCGGGCGCGGATTACGCATAGCTGAGACGACAGGTCCTAGGCTGACACTGCTCATCGAGAGGGGCAGAGGGACACGGCCCGACGAAGCCCCGGCAACCCGCCAGCGCCACCGCTGCGACACCTCCCAGTGGCCGGACCCAGGTCCGGCCGGCGTTGGAAGGGTGCTAAGTCCGTCCCGGGCGAAGGCCGCACGGGGAAGATGAGAAGGAGGTCTCCTTGAGCATCCAGGCCATCGATCCACCGACCCCGCATCGAGTCGGCGCCTTCGGCAACGCCACCGGCTGGTCTGCCGCGAGTGCGGCCACGTCGTCGCCGCTGGGTCCCTTCTACGCCTGTCCGGAGTGCTTCGGTCCGCTGGAGGTCGGCTACGACTTCCCGGCCGTCACCCGGGAGCAGATCGAGGCGGGCCCGAAGAACATCTGGCGCTACCAGCCGCTTCTGCCGGTACCCGCCGACATCGCCGCCAGCCCGAACACCGAGCCTGGCATGACCCGGCTGCTCCGGGCGCACAATCTGGGGCGCGAGCTGGGCATCGACCGGCTCTGGGTGAAGGACGACTCCGGCAACCCCACCCACAGCTTCAAGGACCGCGTCGTCGCGGTCGCGCTGTCGGCGGCGCGCGAGCTCGGCATGCAGGTCTTCGCCTGTCCGTCCACCGGCAACCTCGCCAACGCCGTCGCGGCCGCCGGCGCTCGCGCCGGCATGCGGACCGTCGTCTTCATCCCGGAGGACCTCGAGCGGCCCAAGGTGATCACCACCGCCGTCTACGGCGGCGTCGCTCGTCGCGGTCAAGGGCAACTACGACGACGTGAACCGGCTCGCGTCGGAGATCGCCGGCGAGGAGGAGGACTGGGCGTTCGCCAACGTCAACGTCCGTCCCTACTACGCCGAGGGCTCCAAGACCCTGGCGTTCGAGGTGGCCGAGCAGCTCGGCTGGCGGATCCCCGACCAGATCGTGATCCCGGTCGCGTCGGGGTCGCAGCTCACCAAGGTCGACAAGGGCCTGCAGGAGCTGATCGAGCTCGGACTCGTCGAGGAGAAGCCCTACCGGATCTTCGGCGCCCAGGCGGCGGGGTGCGCGCCGGTCTCCTCGGCGTACAAGGAGGGGCGCACGGTGGTCCGTCCGGTGCGCCCGGACACCATCGCGAAGTCACTGGCGATCGGGAACCCGGCGGACGGACCCTACGTCCTCGACGTCGCCCGCCGGACCGGAGGTGCGGTCGAGGACGTGACCGACGAGGAGATCCGCGACGGCATCCGGCTCCTCGCGCGCACCGAGGGGGTCTTCGCCGAGACCGCCGGCGGGCGTCACGATCGCGACGCTGGCCAAGCTGGTCGCCTCCGGGCAGCTCGACCCGTCGCTGGAGACCGTGGTCTTCAATACCGGTGACGGGCTGAAGACCCTCGACGCCGTCGCCGACCGCGTCGGCCCGACCGCGACGATCGAGCCGCACTTCAGCGAGTTCCTCGAGCCACCGGACTGGTCTGAGGAGGGCCAGGCATGAGCGTTCGCGTGCGCATCCCGACGATCCTGCGCAGCTACACCGCTGGTGAGTCCGAGGTGAGTCGCCGAGGGCCCGACTCTCGGCGACGTGCTCGTCGACCTGGAGGCGCGGTACCCGGGTATCCGGGCCAGGATCCTCGACGACCAGGGGGAGATCCGCCGCTTCGTCAACGTCTACGTCGGCAACGACGACGTGCGGTTCCTCGACGGTCTCGGCACCGCCACCGCGGACGGGGCGCAGATCTCGGTCATCCCGGCCGTGGCCGGCGGCTGATGCCCCGCCGAAGCCACCGGCCCCGCCGCTGACGGACGTTCGCCCCTGGTGGGGGGGCGGTTCGGCCGCGCACCGTGGGGGTGAGTCCCGAGGACTTCACCGTCCTCGCGGTGCCCCGTGAATCGTCTACAAGGTGGTGGATGATGCCGAACACGAACTACGACACGCGCCCGTCGCGCCCCCCTTCTTCGGGTCCGAGCACACGGAGAAGCCCACCCACGTCCGCACGCTCAGCGCGGTGGCGGCCTGGCTCTCCGGAGCTGCCGGCGGGGGCGGTGACGGTGTGGTGGGCCTGGCTCGTGGCCGACCGGTGGGCCAACGGGGTTACCGCCGTCCTCCGCGACGGGCACGACCATTGCCTGGCTCGGCGTGCTCGCTCTGGCGCTCTGGGTGACCACGGTCTTCCTGGTCAGGTCCTGGCGCCGCAGCTGACCGCGGGGCGGCGTCCGGCGTCCACACGCAGGACGTTGGTCTCTTGCTCCCGCCGACCCGGCGTCGGACGGTGGAAGGAGTCGGGCCGCCGTCTGGGGCAGCCCTCCGATCCTCTGTGGGGTGACGATTCGTGCCGACCTCTGACCAGGCCGTGCGTCAGGTGCCTCTCCCGTCCGTCGGGCGTTCCTCCCGCCGCGGGACGAGACTGGTACAGGGGCTCGCGGTGATCCTCTTCGTGATCGCGTCAGGGCTGTCGGTCGCTCTTGCGGTCGCCCTGGTCTACCTGGCCGTCACGGCGCCCAGCCTCACCGGAGAGGCGGGATCGTGGTCGCTGGGCATCGCCGGCCGCGTCGCCCTGTGGGCCGTGATCTCCTGGATTCCGACGATCCTCGTCCTGGTGGTCCTGGAGCGGATGAAGCGGCACCGGACCTCCGCGAGACTGAGTCGGCGCCCCCTCGCTGAGCGAGGGGGCGCCGGACTGCTCAGGCCATCCCGGTGTCCGATCAGGGAGCCTCGGTCGGGTCGGTTGTCGACTCGGTGGTGTCGGTCTGCTTCTTGGACTGGCCGTACGGCTCCGGTTTGGCGTCGCAGTTGTCCTTGCCCTGCGTGCTCACACACCTGGCCCACTCGCGGACGGACTCGCCGTACGCGTGGTGGCCGTTCTCCCAGCCCTTGTGCTGCCCGTTGTTCGGGTGCTCGACCTCCCACCCGCGCGTCGGGTCCACGGTGGGATCCGTCGTCGGGTCGGTGGCCGACGTCTCCGTCGCGGTACTGGCCGCGGTGGTGGACGTCGTCGGGTCGAGCGCGGGGGGTGCGGTGTCGCCGCTGGTCAGGGTGAAGGACGCGGGCACCGCCGCGATCGCCAGGGCTGCTGCCGCTGCTGCTGCTCCCACGAGAAGCTTCATGGCCCCGAGTATCCGCGGCTCGGCGCTCCGCGACATCAAATCGGCGCAAGACGCCCCTCATCTTCCCCTGAAATGCCAGACGCACCGGGGCGAGCAGCGGGATTCAGCCCGGACATGAGACCGGAGACGCGCCTGTGTCAGGAACGCCTCCGGTCCAGACCTCGTCGCACCCACGAGGTTGGAAACACCATAGATTCACCGTCGGAATGGGTCAATGGCCCGGGTCGCCGGACCCCGCACGGCCGGGCACCCGCAGCCTCTCCCGCAGGAGCGCCTCCTCCGGGCTCACCGGTGGCCGGTGGGGCCCTCTCGCCTTGCACTCGCTAGGGCCGAGTGCTAATACTTGCGTTAGCACTCTCCCTGCGAGAGTGACAGCCCGCGCCCAGCGCGGGCGCCTGTCATGGCCTCGGGAGACGAGGGCCGGACGGCCGGCGAGACGGGATCGCCGACCGGAGGGTCCGTCCGTCGCGGGCGTCGACCGAGCCGTCCATCTTCTACGCGTGAGGAAATCGTAGGAGTCATGTCGAAGCTCATAGCTTTTGATGAGGAGGCCCGACGCGGTCTCGAGCGGGGAATGAACACCCTCGCCGACGCCGTCAAGGTCACCCTCGGCCCCAAGGGCCGCAATGTCGTCCTGGAGAAGAAGTGGGGTGCCCCCACGATCACCAACGATGGTGTGTCCATCGCCAAGGAGATCGAGCTGGAGGAGCCGTACGAGAAGATCGGCGCCGAGCTGGTCAAGGAGGTCGCCAAGAAGACCGACGACGTGGCCGGAGACGGCACGACGACGGCGACCGTCCTGGCACAGGCCATGGTCCGTGAGGGCCTGCGCAACGTGGCCGCGGGCGCGAACCCGATGGGCCTCAAGCGCGGCATCGAGCAGGCCGTCGAGGCGGTCTGCGAGCAGCTGCTGAACATGGCCAAGGATGTCGAGACCAAGGAGCAGATCGCGTCCACTGCGTCGATCTCCGCGGCCGACACTCAGGTCGGCGAGCTCATCGCCGAGGCCATGGACAAGGTCGGCAAGGAAGGCGTCATCACTGTCGAGGAGAGCAACACCTTCGGGCTCGACCTGGAGCTCACCGAGGGCATGCGCTTCGACAAGGGCTACATCTCGCAGTACTTCATGACCGACCCGGAGCGGATGGAGACCGTCCTCGAGGACGCCTACATCCTGATCGCCAACCAGAAGATCTCCAACGTCAAGGACATGCTTCCGGTCCTGGAGAAGGTCATGCAGTCGGGCAAGCCGCTGCTGATCATCGCCGAGGACGTCGAGGGCGAGGCGCTGGCGACCCTGGTCGTCAACAAGATCCGTGGCACGTTCAAGTCCGCCGCCGTCAAGGCGCCCGGCTTCGGTGACCGCCGCAAGGCCATGCTGCAGGACATCGCGATCCTGACCGGTGGCCAGGTGATCAGCGAGGACGTCGGCCTCAAGCTCGAGTCCGCCGGCCTGGAGCTGCTCGGTCAGGCCCGCAAGGTCGTCCTGACCAAGGACGAGACCACGATCGTCGAGGGTGCGGGCGACGCCGACCAGATCGCCGGCCGGGTCAACCAGATCCGCAACGAGATCGAGAACAGCGACTCCGACTACGACCGCGAGAAGCTGCAGGAGCGCCTGGCCAAGCTGGCCGGCGGTGTTGCGGTGATCAAGGTCGGCGCGGCCACCGAGGTCGAGCTCAAGGAGCGCAAGCACCGCATCGAGGACGCGGTGCGCAACGCGAAGGCCGCCGTCGAGGAGGGCATCGTCGCCGGTGGTGGCGTCGCTCTGCTCCAGGCGGCCGCCGCAGCGTTCGAGAAGCTCGAGCTGGTCGGCGACGAGGCCGTCGGCGCCGCGATCGTCCGGTGGGCCACCTCTGCCCCGCTCAAGCAGATCGCCATCAACGCGGGTCTCGAAGGCGGAGTCGTGGCGGAGAAGGTGCTTTCCCTCGAGCCCGGGTGGGGCCTGAACGCCGCCACCGGCGAGTACGTCGACATGATTGCCAGCGGCATCATCGACCCCGCCAAGGTGACGCGCTCCGCGCTGCAGAACGCCGCATCGATCGCGGCCCTGTTCCTCACGACCGAGGCGGTCGTGGCGGACAAGCCCGAGCCCACGCCGGCCATGCCGGGCGGCGGCGACATGGGTGGAATGGGCGGCATGGACTTCTGACGCAGTCCGGCTGCTCGACGATCAGCACAGGAACCGGGCGCGAGGGTTACCCTCGCGCCCGGTTCTTCGTTGTCGCCTGTTCGGCAAAGAGTGAGATACGGGTGGGAAAAGTACCGCCTGCGATCAACGATGACGTGGTGCCGGTCTGGTGTGCCCGAAGGGGCTCGGCGGTGATCCGCGTAGCGTCGAACGCTCTCGCACTCGCTTGCGCGGGGGAACTCGCAGTAGTCCGGGACTCCTGGTGGATCAGTCGGCGTAGGGGAGAAAGGGGCGATCCCTGCCGACGGCCCGTACCCGGTCCCGGCGGATCGCGAGCTGTAGGAGGAGAAGAACAGTCATGGGAAGCCCGATCACGACGATCTTCCGCACGGAATCCGAGCCAGTCGCCCGCCGGGCTTCGTTCGCAAGCGGGTGGGCCAAGAAGGCGAGCGCGGGCGTCGCGAGGTAGAGAGTCCAGGTGCTCCACCGCCATCGTTTCCCAACAAGGGTGAGACAAAGCCCGGTGAACGCGATAGAGGCTGCGGCCAGAAGGGGCCAGCTCATCCAGAGAGTGAATCCTGCGAAGGCGACTACGCCCCAGCCGAGGAGCCGAGCCAATGGAAGGCTCCGTGGGGGCAAGTTCACCTCAGCATTTTCACACGCCTCGCCGCGACTCGGCGCGGAAGAAGGAGCGTCGCTGTTGGGGGGATGACTTCAATGCCGGGTCTTGCTCGGAGGTGAGGCTCTACTCTTTCGGGCGTGAACTCCGATGCGCTGCTGGTCACTCGTAGTTGCACAACGGGCTGGTTGGACTGGGTTCACGGGGATCTGTGGATCACCCCGGACGCCCTGGTGCGATACAGCCTCGGGTGGTGGATGACGATTCAGCACGGCTCGTCGGTCACCCTGCTCAAGGCTTGGCATGCCGATCCCCACGACCCAATGTTCACGCCACAGAGGGTCCTGTCACGGAGCCTCACCAACAAGTACGTCCTGATTCGTGACATCGCTTCAGCATCCCTGCGAGAGGGCCACACCACCTCCCGCCTCTCAATCAAGACGCACACGGGCAGGAGCTACAAGTTCCTCTGGCTCGACGTCGATCCCGCGTTCGGGTACTTGAAGGCGCGGCTTGAAGCGGAAATAGGATCCCGCCTTCAACTTCGGTGAGCCGACGCCCGCACGTCGGGCATGTCCGGATGCATCTGCTCGTTCTCCCATGGCTCCCCTGGTGCAGGCCGCAGCCACAGGAGCACCGGTTGCGCGCCGCAGTCTGAACGCCCCTTCCCCGCGGACAACAGGGGCACATTTCCCACCCGCTATCTCACTCTTTTGCCGAACAGGCGTTGTCGAGGGGGGTGAGCCACCGGAGAGCCGCTCGACTCTTTCAGGGTCGAGTCGGGGTGATCCCCGATCCCCCTCGGGCCGGCGCCTCACTAGCGTCGTGCCGGGGAGTCGATCGAGAGTCAAGGGGATGAGTCATGGCGGAAGTCGCCACCAGGGTCGCGGCAGCGCACGCCGTCGGGCTTACGAAGGTCTACGGCGCGGGTGAGGCGGCAGTGCTCGCCCTCTCCGGCGTCGATCTCCAGATCTACCAGGGAGAGTTCACCGCCATCATGGGGCCGTCCGGTTCGGGCAAGTCCACCCTGATGCATCTGTGCGCGGCACTGGACACCGCCAGCTCGGGCAAGGTCCTCATCGGCGACCTCGACCTGTCGGAGCTCGACGACGCGGCCCTCACGAAGGTCCGCCGGGAGAAGATCGGCTTCGTCTTCCAGGCATTCAACCTGCTTCCCATGCTGACCGCCGAGGAGAACATCCGCCTCCCCATGAGCATCGCGGGCCAGAAGCCGGACCAGGAGTGGTACGACTCGGTCATCCGCACGGTCGGCCTGGCCGACCGTCTCGACCACCGGCCCAACCAGCTCTCCGGCGGCCAGCAACAGCGGGTCGCGATCGCCCGGGCCCTGGTCGCCCGTCCGGCGATCGTCTTCGCCGACGAGCCCACCGGGAACCTCGACTCCCGCTCCGGGGCCGAGGTGCTGTCGCTGTTGAGGCGCTCGGTCGACGCCTACGGCCAGACGATCGTGATGGTCACCCACGATCCCGTGGCCGCGTCGTACTGCGACCGTGTGGTCTTCCTCGCCGACGGCCGCGTCGTCGACGAGATGCGCGGGCCCACTCGTGACCTCGTGCTCGAGCGCATGGCGACGATGGACGCTCCGGGCGCCCCGATCGGCGGCTGAGGTGTTCAAGGCCAACCTGAGGAGCCTGCTGGGTCGCCCGTGGCGACTGGTGATGAGCATCTCCGCGATCGTCATGGGCGTCGCCTTCGTGGCCGGCACCTTCATCTTCACCGACACGCTCGACCGCAGCTTCACTGCGATCTTCGCCTCCGCGGTCGGCGACGTGAACGTCAACCGCGTCGGCGGGGTGACCGCCGACGGATCCCCGACGGACAAGGCCGTGCCTGCCTCCGTGGTCGACCAGCTCTCCCGGGTGGACGGTGCCGCCCGCGCCGACGGGAACGTGTCGGCGGTCGGCGTGTACGTGGTCGGCGCCAACGGGAAGCTGGTCGGCGGCCTCGGTGCTCCCGCCCTCGCCGGGAACGTCACCGACGCGCCCGCAGCGCACGGCCTTCAGGGGCTCACCCTGCTGGAGGGCTCCGAGCCCACCGGTCCCGGAGAGGTCGCGGTCGACAGGACCACCGTCGACAAGGCGGGCTACCAGATCGGCGACGAGATCACCCTCGCGACGACCCTGCCGGAGAACCCGGTCATGCACGTGACGCTGGTGGGGATCATCGGCTACGAGCAGGGCGGGTCGTTGAACGGCGCGAGCTTCGTCGCCTTCGACACCAAGACGGCCCAGGACCTGTTCCTCGGCGGACAGGATGCCTTCAACACGGTGTGGGTTGCCGCCGCCGACGGCGTGAGCCAGGAGCAGCTGAAGGCGAACGTCCAGCGGGCGCTGCCCTCCGGATTCGAGATCGAGACCGGTGACGAGCAGGCTGACCGCATCGGCGGACAGATCAAACAGGCGACCGGCTTCCTGCAGACCTTCCTCCTGGTCTTCGCCGTGATCTCCCTCGTGGTCGGGGTGTTCCTGATCGTCAACACCTTCCTGATGCTGGTCGCCCAGCGGACGCGGGAGATGGGTCTGATGCGGGCGCTGGGCGCCTCGAAGCTGCAGGTGTCCGGCTCCGTGGTCGTGGAGGCGGCAGCTCTGGGGCTCGTCGGCGGCCTGCTCGGCATTGCGGCCGGCCTCGGCCTGGCCAAGGCGATCATGTTCCTCTTCGGCCTGTTCGGTCTGGACATCACGAGCCAGCCCGTCGTCATCACCATCTCGACGGTCGTCTACTCGCTCGCTGCGGGCGTGGTCACGACCGTGGTCGGCGCTGCGATCCCGGCCTGGAAGGCGAGCCGGGTGTCACCCCTCGCCGCCATGCGCGACGAGATGGCCGTGACCAGGACCCCCGCGCACGTGCTGACCTATCTCGGCGGCGGACTCTTCCTGGCCGGCGTGGTGAGCCTGGTCGTCGGCCTCGAGCTCGTGGGCTCGGGGCAGGTCTGGTGGGTGACCGGCGGCATCGGCGGTGTCCTGCTGGGTGTCGTCCTGCTCAGTGTCGTGCTGACGGGGCCGTTCTCGGCCCTCTTCGGGCACGCCTACCGGCGCATGTTCGGCGCGGTCGGGGGCATCGCGGCCGAGAACGCGCGACGCAACCCTGCCCGCACGGCCATCACGGCGTCAGCGCTCATGATCGGGCTGACCCTGGTCACGACGATCGCGACGCTGGGCGCGTCGGCCAAGGCGAGCATCGCCGACGAGCTGAGCTCGTCGTTCGCGGGGGATCTGGTCGTCTCCAACATCACCGGCCAGTCGTTCTCGACGTCGGTCGGCGACATCGCGCAGGACATCGACGGGGTGCAGGCTGTCTCGCGCCTGCGCTTCGGCTTCATCAGCGCACCGGGACAGCAGAGCACGATCCTGCCGGCGATCGACCCCGCGACGTTCGACTCCGTGGTGCAGACGACCTTCACCCAGGGAGCGATCAGCGACCTGGCGGAGGGCACCGTCGCGATCTCCTCGGCCTACGCGGAGGCGCACCAGCTTGCGGTCGGCGACTCGCTCTCCCTGGACGTGCCCTCGGGCACGCGGGAGTTCCCGATCACCGGGGTCTACGAGCGCAACGTCCTGGCCAACTCCGACTGGGTCGTCTCGCTGGACACGCTCGCTGCGCTCGGCTTCCCGCCGGCGGACAACATCCTCTACGTCCTGGTCGCGCCCGGGGTGGACACGGCGGTGGTCCAGAAGCAGCTGGAGGACCGGACCTCGGACCTGCCCATGGTCACGATCAAGGACCAGGCCGGCTACGTCGCGGAGCAGCAGGGGCTGTTCGACGCGCTGCTCAATCTCGTCTACGGACTGCTCGGTCTGGCGATCGTGATCGCGATCCTGGGCATCGTGAACACGCTCGCGTTGTCGGTGATCGAGCGCACCCGCGAGATCGGGCTTCTGCGGGCGATCGGGTTGGACCGCCGGCAGCTGCGTCGGGCCATCCGCTGGGAGTCGGTGCTCATCAGCGTGTACGGCGCCGTACTGGGCACCGTCATGGGCGTCGGCTTCGGCGTGGCCCTCATCGCGTCGCTCGGCGGACAGGGCCTCTCCGTGCTCGTCGTCCCGTGGGCGCAGGTGATCGTCTTCGTGCTCGCGGCGGGTCTCGTCGGCGTCTTCGCCGCACACTTCCCCGCACGCCGTGCGTCGAGGTTCGACGTGATCCGCGCCATCACCACCGAGTAGCCGACCGGATGGCCTAGCCTCGATCTGAAGGAGGTCGAGGTGCACAAGCACATCGAGATCCGTGAGCACCTGAGGGCGCTGCTCTCCCACGAGCCGCCGGGGACTCGCGCACCCTCCGAGCGGGAGCTCGCCGAGCAGTTCGGCGTCTCCCGCATGACCGTCCGCCAGGCGATCGATGCACTGGTCGTCGAGGGAGTGGTCGAGAGGTCGCGCGGCCGCGGCACGTTCGTCTCCCGCGGCTGGGGCTCCTGTCAGTTCGTCTCCTTCACCGAGGACATGACCCGACGCGGACTTCGACCGGAGTCGCGCACGCTGCTGCTGCGGACCGAGCGCCCCGTGGCGTCCGTGGCGTCCGCGCTCGAGATGCCGCCGGGCGCCACGGTGGTGCACTGGGCCCGCGTGCGGTATGCCGACGGGATCTCCATGTGCGTCGAAGACTCCTACCTTCCGTCGGCCCTGGCCCCCGGGCTGGACCGGGGATCGCCTCCCGAGTCGCTCTACGCGGAGCTGGGACGGCTCGGTCTCACGCCGTCGCGCGTCGAGGACTCGGTGGAGGCCGGGTCCTGCTCGGAGGAGGAGTCGGCACTGCTCGGGATCGGGGCGGGCGACCCGGTGCTGCGCCTCGCGCGACGGACGTTCGCCGGGCGGCTTCCCGCTGTCGTGTCGCGCTCGGCGTACCGCGCGGACCGTTACACGGTCCGCTACTCGCTGCTGCGCGGCGCCCAGGACTGACCCGGTCCCAGCTTCCCCAGAGGCGCGACCACCATGCCGGCCTGCTCGCAGACCCATACCGGGTCGGGTCCCCCGAGCTCCGGCTCGATCGTCAAGGTGTGGATGGGCCCCTCGCAGCGAGGGCACTCGGGCCAGCGCCGTCCCTCGTCCATGAGCGCGTCCTGGATGTCCTGGGCGACGAGCCCGGCGACGTACGGCAAGCCCTCCTTCCACTGCGATGCCCACCAACGGCGAGTCGACACCGCGTCCTCGAGGTGGGAGACCACCGTGGCGTCGGCGACGCTCGTCGCGGTGAGGTCATGGAGCACGATGGCCCGGGCGTTCAGGACGACGTCGTCGAGGGAGGGCATGCTCAAGGATGGAAGGGCGGATCAAGCTCGTCGAGGCACGCGATGGGCGACACCGTGTCCGGTCCGGCAGGATCAGGTCGTGCGCGCCCTCAACCTGGCCCTGAAGTTCCTGCTCGAGCTCGCCGCCTTCGCCGCTCTGGCTGTCTGGGGCTGGCAGACGGGGAGCCTGCTCGTGGGCCTCGTGCTGGCGGTGGCCGCCCCTGCTGTCGCCGTCGTCGTCTGGGGCCTGTTCGCGGCGCCCCGCGCGACGAGACGGCTCCCGACCCGGTGGCGAGTGCCGTTGGAGCTGGGCGTGTTCCTGCTCTCCTCGGGCGCACTGGCTGCGGCAGGTCACCCCGCCATCGCCGTCGTCTTTCTGGGCGCCGTCGTGGTGAACGCGCTCGGGCTCACGGCGTTCCGTCAGTGGGAAGGCTGACCACGGTGCGACGATGGCGTCATGTCTCAGTTTCCGACGCTGTGGGTCGTCGCCACCGGTGCGGCCGACGTGGACCGCGCGGCGTCAGGGGGCGCCGACCGGCTCCTCGCCCTGGCATCGCCGGACGACGGCGGGCTCTCGCCGGAGCCGGCGGTCGTGTCCGCGATGTGCCGGGAGTCCGAGCTTCCGGTGCGGGTCCTGGTCCGGCTCAACGACGGGTTCAGTACTACAGGTGGCGAGCTGACACGTCTGGTCGGGCTGGCCGAGGACTACCTCTCGGTGGGCGCGGAGGGTCTCGTCTTCGGTTTCCTCGATGCGCAGCTCGAGGTCGACGTGGAGGTCTGCGCCTACCTCGCCGACTCGCTGGCGGCGATCCCCTGGACATTCAGCACCGCCATCGACGCAACCCTCGACCATGACCGGGCGTGGCGTCAGATCGTCCATCTGGCGGGGATGGACTCGGTGATCAGCTCCGGCTCTACCCGCGGACTCGGTGCCGGGGTCGACGAGCTGTGCGAGCGTGCCGAGCAGAGCTCCGAGGCAGCCCGGCTCCTCGTGGCAGGATGTGGTCTCGTGTCCGAGATGGTGCCGTGGCTCGCGCGCGCCGGCGTTCGCTCCTTCCTGCTCGCCAGGAGCGCCCGTCCTGGGCGCTCCTGGCGGTCCTACCCCGACGCCGGCTACGTCCGGTCCTGGCGGCTGCTGATCGACGACGCCGTGCGGGCGGCCGGATGATCAGCCCCGCGCCGCTGTCCGAAGGCGCCACGGTGGCCGTCACCGCCACCTCGGGCCCGCCCGCGCCGGACCGACTGGCGGCCGGTCTCGCCGTGCTCGCGTCCTGGGGGCTCAGGTTCGACGTCCTCGAGTCGGTCGGATCGGTCGACGGCTATCTGGCCGGCCCGGACTCGCTGCGCCGCTCCGATCTGCAGCGGGCGCTGGTCGACGACGGCTATCAGGCCGTCGTGATCGCCCGAGGGGGTTTCGGGACCCAGCGGATCCTCGACGGGATCGACTGGGGGGCGGTGTCACGGGCCCGCCCGCGTCAGGTGGTCGGCTTCTCCGACGTCACCGCGCTGCACCAGGCGCTTCGGCTACGGGTGGGCTGGGGGTCGGTGCACGGTCCGGTCGTGACCAGCCTCGGCGACGCGACGGATGCCGCCCTGGGACGCCTGCGCGATGTGCTCTTCGAGCCTCAGTCGCTCCGGTCGCTGCTCGTGGGGGAGCAGATCCTCCCCGGCGCCGCAGTCGGCCCCTTGGTCGGCGGCAACCTGGCCATGCTGGCGACGAGCATCGGCACCCCTGACGCGGGCTCGGCGGAGGGAACGGTCGTCGCGCTCGAGGACGTCGCCGAGACGCCGTACCGGATCGACCGTCTGCTGACCCAACTGACCCGCAGCGGCTGGATGGACGGCGCCCGCGGGGTCGTCTGCGGAGGGTTCACCGACTGCGGCGACGACGCCGAGCTGCGCGAGCTCTTCCGCCGCCGGCTGGAGCCACTGGGGATCCCGGTCCTGTGGGGCGCCGGATTCGGCCACCTCGACGAGAACCTCGCCTTCCCGCTCGGCGCCGAGGTCACCCTGACCGACGGCGTGCTCCGCCTGGCGGACTCCAGCCGTCGACTGACGACGTTCCGGTGGGCCAACCGGGCCCGAGCGACGGGTCGGCTTGCGGGTCAGAGGTCGTGGGAGTCGACGATGCGGTAGGCGTAGCCCTGCTCGGCGAGGAAGCGCTGGCGGTGCTGGGCGTAGTCGGCGTCCAGGGTGTCGCGGGAGACGACGGCGTAGAAGTGGGCCGACCTGCCCTCGGTCTTGGGCCGCAGCAGCCGGCCGAGCCGCTGCGCCTCCTCCTGGCGCGAGCCGAACGAGCCGGAGACCTGGATCGCCACCTCCGCCGACGGCAGATCGACGGAGAAGTTCGCCACCTTGGACACCACCAGCAGGTCGATCTCGCCGGTGCGGAACGCCTCGAAGAGCCGCTCCCGCTCGGCCACCTTCGTCTCGCCCTTGATCACCGGCGCGCCGGTGCGCTCGGCGATCTCGTCGAGCTGGTCGAGGTACTGCCCGATCACCAGGGTGGGCTGCCCCTGGTGCCGTTCGAGCAGGCGCTCGACGACATCGATCTTGTGGTGGGTGCACGACGCGAGCCGGTAGCGCTCGTCCGGCTCGGCTGTGGCGTAGACCAGCCGCTCGGACTCGGGCAGGGTCACCCGCACCTCGACGCAGTCGGCGGGCGCGATGTAGCCCTGTGCCTCGATGTCCTTCCACGGCGCGTCGTACCGCTTCGGGCCGATCAGGCTGAACACGTCCCCCTCGCGGCCGTCCTCGCGCACCAAGGTGGCGGTGAGCCCGAGCCGGCGTCGGGCCTGCAGGTCGGCGGTCATGCGGAAGATCGGCGCGGGAAGCAGGTGCACCTCGTCGTAGACGATCAGCCCCCAGTCGCGCGCGTCGAACAGCTCGAGGTGGTGGTAGACGCCCTTCCGGCGGGTGGTCATCACCTGGTACGTCGCGATGGTGACCGGCCGGATCTCCTTGACGCTGCCGGAGTACTCGCCGATCTCGTCCGCGGTCAGCGACGTGCGGCGGACCAGCTCGGACTTCCACTGCCGCGCCGAGACCGTGTTGGTCACCAGGATCAGCGTCGTCGCCTGGGCGGTGGCCATCGCCGCGGCGCCGACGAGCGTCTTGCCCGCGCCGCAGGGGAGCACCACCACGCCGGACCCGCCGTGCCAGAAGGCCTCGGCCGCCTCCTTCTGGTAGCGGCGCAGCGACCAGCCCTCCTCCCGCAGGGCGATCGCATGCGCCTCCCCGTCGACGTAGCCGGCCCGGTCCTCCGCCGGCCAGCCGAGCTTGAGCAGCGCCTGCTTGAGGTTCCCGCGCTCGGACGGATGAACGGCGACGGTGAGGTCGTCGATGCGTTCGCCGAGCATCCCTGCGACGCGCTTGGCGCGGATGACCTCCTCGAGCACCGGGCCGGTCGGTGGTGGAGAGCACGAGCCCGTGCGTCGGGTGCTTGTCGAGCCGCAGCCGGCCGAAGCGGTCCATCGTCTCGGCGACGTCGACCAGCAGCGAGTGCGGGACCGCATAGCGGGAGAACGACACGAGCGCGTCGACCACCTGCTCGGCGTCGTGCCCGGCGGCCCGGGCGTTCCAGAGCGCGAGCGGCGTGAGCCGGTAGGTGTGGACGTGCTCGGGGGAGCGCTCGAGCTCGGCGAACGGCGCGATGGCGTGGCGGCACTCGTCGGCGCGCGGGTGCTCGACCTCGAGCAGCAGGGTGCGGTCCGACTGGACGATGAGCGGCCCGTCGTGCGTCATGCGGTCATCCTTCCGGATGCACCGCCTGGATGCGGTGGAGGGCGAAACGGCGCGGCTCGCCCGCCCGCTCGTCGTGGGCGGCGAGCCACCCGCCCTCGACCCGTACCGGGTCGACGAGACGCTGGGTCATCGCCCCGTCGCGGTCGAGGTAGTCCAGCCAGACCGAGCCCTTGGTCTCGGCCGCCTCACGGAGCACCGCGATGATCCGGTCCGGCGCGGTGGCCGCGGCCGAGCGGGGGCGCGAGGCCGATGGCGCGGTCCCCGACCCGGATCGCGTTGACGGTCGCCAGCGCCTGCGCCGTACGGCGGGCCTCGTCGAGCCCCTGCGGACGGCGCGGGGGCCGGCGTGGTCGAGGGTGCGCGCAGCGTGGCCGGCCGGATGAGGTGGACCGACCCGTCGGCGCCCTCGACGACCGGGGCCATGGCCCGACTCGCGGATCCGGGCCAGGACGACGTCGGCCGGCGACTGGCTGACCACCACGGTCGGGGCGATCCGGTGCAGCCGCAGCGCCGCGGCCCACGGCTGGTGGAGCAGCTCGAGCAGGGCATGCTCGTCGTCGCTGCGGATGAAGCGGATGGCGACGCCGACGCGGACCGAGCCGAACCGGCGCGCGACGTCGTCGACCAGGTAGGTGAGCGGCTGCGGGATCTCGGTGCGCGACGAGGAGCGCAAGGAACTCGTGGATGTCGTTCGCGCCCCACCCGGCGTCGAAGCCCCGCCGCAGGGACTCCTCGGTGAACCGGTAGACCGTGGCTCCGCCGCGCGACTCGATGTCGGCGAGCAGGCCGAGACCGCGCGCCAGCGGGACTCCAGCGGGCCGGGTGCGACCGCGGTCAGGTCGGCCTGCAGCAGGATGTGGTCGACCGGGACCGGCAGGAGCGGGTCGAGGGTCTTGGCGATCTCCGTCGGCGCCTCGAGCGCGGCGCGGCCGTGGGCGGTCAGGGCGCCCGGCTCCGACCACTCCCAGCGAGGAGGCCTCCGCCACGATCCAGGCGGCCGCCTCGGAGCGCAG
Source organism: uncultured Actinomycetota bacterium (assembly GCA_963805655.1). Classification (GTDB taxonomy): domain Bacteria; phylum Actinomycetota; class Actinomycetes; order Propionibacteriales; family Nocardioidaceae; genus CAWDVB01. The sequence continues at coordinate 81,388 of CAWDVB010000003.1, forward strand.
GGAGGGTCGACGCGGGCGCTGCCAGCGGACCAGCTGCACCAGTGACGGGACGCCGGTCCCCGAAGCCAGCGCGGTGTCCTCGGGCAGGCCGGCCAGGCACTCGAGCACCTGCCGACGGGTCGTGGCGATCCAGGGGCGCTCGACGTCGGCCGCCAGCACGTTCTGGCGGCGGTCGGCCGGCGCCCTCCCGGTGAGCCCGAAGACACGGTCGCTGCGCAGCCATGCGCTGACGACGAGGGCCCAGCGCTCGGAGACCGACCGGTCGAGCCACACGTCGAAGGTCTCGGTCGGCATCCACACGTGGTCGTCGCCGTCGTATGCGTCGGCGACCAGCTCGGTGGCGTGGGCGCACTCGACGATGTGCGCTGCCTCCTCCACGCCCACGTGGAGCAGCTCGGCAGCGGCCCTGACGTCGCGCACGCCGAGCCCGCCGGCCCGGAGCACCTTCGGCGGGTCGCTCCCCCAGTGCTCGAGCAGCAGCTCGAGGTGGCGGACGAACTCGGCGGAGGCCGCCGCTCCGGCCCGGTCGACGACCGGTCGCTCGCGGGCCACGGTGGCGATCTCGGGCAGCTCGTCGACCGGGCTCTGCGTGGTGTGCCCGCCGCGCAGAGCCATGGCCACCTCGCGGGGCAGGACGATGCGCCCGGGGGCCTCGCTGGCCACCAGACCCCGCTGCTGCAGCCAGCGAAGGTCCGGCACCGCGCGATCCGTCCCACCGGCCCCCGGCTCGGGCGACGGCCTCGAGGAGGGCGCGGGTCTTCTCGGTCGCGGTGGCGGCCACCCCGGCCACGAATGACGGCTGGCTCAGCCGCTCGGTGAGCACCGCGAGATCTGTCTCGACGTCGCCGGACGGGGTCAGGCCGAGCTCGTCGAGGAGGCTGCGAACGTGCGCCGGGCCCCGCGGCCGGAGCAGGGTGGCCAGTGACGGACCGAGTCCGCTGACCGACTCGCCGATCGCCTCGGCCAGCGTCCCGACCGGGTGCAGCTCGGGTTCCTCGCCCCAGATCAGTGCCAGCTCCCGCAGTGCCTCGGTCGCCTCCGCGACGCTCGTGTCCCGGGCATTCAGGATCGCCGCGACCTCGTGGCCGGAGCAGGGCCGGGGGAACAACGTGAAGGCTTCGGCGACCGCCAGCTGGAGCGCCGGTGAGCTCATCGAGCGCGCGCATCACCGAGGCCTTGGCGGTGACGCGGGACGCGAGACCGGACGAGTCCTGAGGGGCGGGGGACATCAGATCCGGGCGGCTTGCCGAGCAGCGCGACGACCCGCTCGTCGGACCAGCTGCGGAGCTGGTCGGCGAGGCTGCGGGGCGATCCCTCGGACATCCTTCCCACGGTACCGCCCGCCCCCCAGCAGGGGCGCCGACGTGTTGGCTAGGCTCACAAGGCGAAGTAGCAACGGAGCAACCGGCCCGCCGGGAGGCGGATGGAGGGGGTGGCGCATGGCGGTCATCGAGGCGCACGGGCTGAGCAAGAGCTTCAAGGGCAAGCCGGCGGTCGTCGATCTGAGCTTCGACGTGAAGCCCGGTGTGGTGACCGGCTTCCTCGGTCCGAACGGCGCGGGCAAGTCGACGACGATGCGACTGATGCTGGGCCTGGACCGTGGCGAGGGCCGTACGACGTTCGACGGCAAGACGTTCGACCAGCTCAAGCACCCGATGACCCGGATCGGCTCGCTGCTGGAGGCCAAGCCGTTCCACCCGACCCGCAAGGCACGCAGCCACCTGCGCATGCTCGCCGTCGGCCAACGGGATCTCCACCCGGCGCGTCGACGAGGTGCTCGAGCAGCTCGGGCTCGACCACGGTGGCCAAGAAGCAGCCGAAGACCTTCTCGCTCGGCATGGGGCAGCGGCTCGGCCTGGCGGCCGCGCTGCTCGGCGATCCGGACACGCTGATCCTCGACGAGCCCGCCAACGGGCTCGACCCGCAGGGCATCCAGTGGCTGCGGCAGCTGCTCAAGTACCTGGCCGGGGAGGGCCGGTCGGTGCTGGTCTCGTCGCACCTGCTCTCGCGAGATGGCGCTGATGGCCGACAGCCTGGTGGTCATCGGCAAGGGCCAGCTCATCGCCAGCGGCCCGATCGAGGACTTCATCAAGTCCTCCACCGGTGGCTGGGTGGTGGTGCGCACGCCCGACGCCGCCCGCCTCGTGCCGCTGCTCGCCGCGGACGGGGCCACGGTCGAGCCTGCCGCCGACGGATCCCTGGCCGTCCGGGGGATGACCGCGGAGCAGATCGGCGACCTGGCGTTCAGAACGGCGTGCGGTTGCACGAGCTGGCGTCGCGGGAGGCGACCCTGGAGGAGGCCTTCCTCGAGGCGACGGGCGGCTATCAGGAGTACAACGCCGAGGTCGGCGCCGACGAGCTGGTCCAGGCGTCCGACGAGGGGAGCGTCCGATGATCGCCGCGCTGCGGTACGAGTGGATGCGGATCACCACGATCCGCTCCAGCTACTGGCTCAGCCATCGCCGTCCTGGTTGCCGGACCGGCATCTCGACGCTGATCGCCTGGGGGTTCTCCGACGCCACGCCGACTTCAGCCAACCCCGGGTTCGACATCTCGTTCCTCGGGTCCATCGTCGTCACACAGGCCGCGGCTGCGGCGCCGCCGTACATCGTCGCGTTCGTGATGGCGATCATCGGGGTCCTCGGCTGGGGCCACGAGTACCGCCACGGCATGATCCGGGCCACCTTCACCGCCGTCCCCTCCCGGACCGCGATCTGGATGGCGAAGTACGTCGTGATCCTGGTCTGGGTCGTGGTGACCATGGTCGTGACTTCGTGCTCTCCTCGATCGCCGGCTGGCTCTTCCTCTCCAAGAACGGCATCTCGTTCTTCAGCTCCGACGTCTTCAAGACCGAGGGCAGGGCCCTGCTCGTCGGCGTGCTGCTCGTCGCCTTCACGATGAGCATGACCGCCGTCCTGCGGCACCAGACCGCTGCCCTGGTGCTGCTCTTCATCTGGCCGCTGATCATCGAGAGCATCGTGTTCGTGGTCTTCATCGGCTTCCCCTCGCTGCGCGACTACAACGACTTCCTCAGCTACCTGCCGTTCCGCGCGATGTTCAAGGCGCTCGAGACGTCCAGGTGCGGGGGCCGTCGGCGACGGGACGGCGGGGGCTCGCCGGTCTTCCGCACCAGCTGACCGTCTCGACGGCGGGTCTGGTGTTCGGCGGCGTACGTCGCCGTGGTCACGGTCGCCAGCCTGGTGCTGCTCCGGAGACGCGATGCCTGACGGGATCGGGGTCGGCTTCGACCTCGACATGACGCTGATCGACACCCGGCCGGGCTTCCAGGCCACGCTTCGGGCCCTCGGGCAGGAGGCCGGCGTCGAGTTCGACGTCGAGGCGATGACGGCCGGTCTGGGGCCGCCCCTGTCGGTGGTGCTCGAGCCGTACTTCCCGGCGGGGCAGGTCGAGCTCCTCGTCGACCGGTTCCGTGAGCTCTACCCCCACCACGCCGTCGCGGCGACGCCGGCGCTGCCCGGTGCCCAGGCGGCGCTCGCGGCGGTGCGGCGGCACGGCGGTCGCACGCTCGTGGTCACCGGGAAGTACCCCCGCAACGCGCTGCCTGCACACCGAGGCCCTCGGCTTCGACATCGACGAGCTCGTCGGCGAGGTCTAGGGCGCGGGGAAGGCCGACGGCGCTGGCCGAGCTTCGGAGCCGACGTCTATGTCGGCGACCACGTCCACGACGTCGAGGGGGCGCTCGCTGCCGGGGTCATCTCGGTGAGCGTGCTGACCGGTGGCTGCTGCGCGAGAGGAGCTCGTCGACGCGGGGACCGACCACGTGCTGGCCGACCCTGGAGGAGTTCCCGGACTGGCTCGAGGACCACCTGCTCGATCTGCGGCTGGCACGCGCTGCGACGCACGGCTCCGCGAGCTCGGCTCGGTGCTGGTCGCCTTCTCCGGCGGCGCCGACAGCGCGTTCCTGCTCGGGGCCGCGGTGCGCGCCCTCGGGCCGGAGAACGTCGCCGCCGCCACCGGCCACTCCGACGCGCTGGCGCGGGTCGAGCGCGACCCGGCACGGGAGCTCGCCGAGTCGCTCGGCGTGCGCTGGTTCACCCCGGAGACCCACGAGCTCGAGCGCCCCGGCTACCGGGCCAACGGCCCGGACCGCTGCTACCACTGCAAGGCCGAGCTGATCGAGACCCTGCTCCCGCTGGCCCGCGCCCACGGGTTCGACCGCGGTCGCGACCGGCACCAACGCCGACGACCTCGTGGCCGGCTTCCGGCCCGGCATCGGCGCGGCTGCGGAGCGCGGTGCGGTGGCTCCGCTGGCCGACGTCGGGCTGACCAAGGAGCAGGTGCGCGAGGCGTCGCGCGCGCTGGGGGCTGCCGACGTGGGACAAGCCGGCCGCGCCCTGCCTCTCGTCGCGCGCTCGCCTACGGCATCGAGGTGACTCCGCTACGGCTGGCCCGGGTCGAGCGGGCCGAGGCGGTCGGTGCGCGACGACACTGGCGGCGCGCGGCGTGCCGGTGCGCGACCTCCGGGTGCGGGACCTCGGGGACGCGCGCGTCGGTCGAGGTCGACGGAGCTGCTCTGGCCGCAGTCCTGGCCGACCCGGAGCTGCGAGGAGGACGTTCGCCACGGCGTGCGTCGGGCGGGCTTCGACGAGGCGGCTGTCGCCCGGACCGGCTTCCGGTCCGGCTCGCTCGAACCTCACCTCCTGCCTGACCGTCTCGCGTCCGGCGCCTATCCGTTGGTGCCGTGTCGGCGCCTCCCCGTAGGCTTGTCTCTTTGCACGACGACGCAGGCCCACCCGGGGCCCGGACGAGTGAGGTCGATGCTGTGCCCACCGGCAAGGTCAAGTGGTACGACGCGGAGAAGGGCTTCGGGTTCATCTCCCAGGACGACGGAGACGACGTCTACTGTCCGTCCTCCGCGCTGCCCAAGGACGTGACCACGCTCAAGTCCGGGACCCGCGTGGAGTTCGGCGTCGCCCAGGGCCGCCGGGGCGACCAGGCGCTGCAGGTGCGGGTGCTGGAGCCGACCCAGTCGGTGAGCAAGGGCTGCGCAAGAAGCCCGCCGAGATGGTCAACATCATCGAGGACCTCTACCGCCTGCTCGAGGGGATCGAGCGCGGCTACCGCAACGACCGCCACCCGGACCCGAAGACGGCGAAGCCGACCGCGAAGCTGCTGCGCGCCCTCGCCGACGAGCTCGAGCTCTGACCCCGGCGATCAGCCCGTGGTCGGCCCGGTCGGGGTGTCGGGCGGCGGCCGCGCTCGGGCCGGACCACCCAGACCAGCACCGCGACCAGCGCCACCGCGATGATGCTGAGACCTGCCCAGGGGACGAGCGGTACGGCGATGCCGATGAAGCCGCCGATGACCCAGGCGAACTGCAGCAGCGTCTCGGACCTGGCGAAGGCGCTGGTCGCGCCCGGCTCGGGCACCTCGCGCTGGATCAGCGAGTCGAGGCTGAGCTTGCCGTAGGTCTGGGTCAGCCCGGTGATCGAGACCGAGGATGCAGCGCGGTGGCCGCCGAGTAGAAGATCGCGATCACGATCACCGTCAGGGTGGCCGTGGCGAGTGACACCACGACGGCGCGTCGCGGGTCGAGCGACTTCAGCAGCGATCCCAGGGCGATGCCGGAGGTGCTGCCGACCGCGGCCGCCCCGGCGACCAGGGCGATCGGCCAGCGTCGGATCTGATGTTCCACCCGGGAAGCTGGTGGGTGCGCAGCAGGAACGCCATGAAGAACAGCAGGAACCCGGAGAGCATGCGCAGTCCGGCGTTGCTGCGCAGCCCCATGACGACGTGGCCCGAGGAGCTCAGACCTTGGAGATCGGTCGCGGCGGAACGACCCGCTCCTCGGGGCCTCGCTGTCGATCTCGCGCGGGCAGCAGGATGGCGAGCACCGTGGCCGAGCACGAAGAGGACGAAGGCGTAGCGCAGCGACCACTCCGGGCCGAACAGTGAGGCGACGAAGGCGATGGGCGCGGACACCGCGGCGCCCAGGACCGCCGGCCAGCGACACCCGTGAGTTCGACTTGACCAGCCCGAGGGAGGCCGGGGCCACCCGGGGGACCGCCGGCGGCGCGGGCCACGCGTGTAGCCCTTGCTGGCGACCAGCACGCCGAGGGCCGCAGGGAAGAACAGGATCGAGTCGGCCTGGACGGCCAGGGCGAGGTTCCACGCGAGGAACGCCCGGAAGGCCATGGCGCCGCCGATGGCCCAGCGCCGGCCGTGGCTGAACCGGTCCAGGAACGGGCCGACGAGCGGCGCGATGAGCGCGAAGGGGAGCATCGTCAGGCCCAGGAAGAGCGCGACCTTGTCGCGTGCCTCGCCGGTGGGCACCTGGAAGAACAGCGTGCCCGGCAAGGGAGATCGTGATCGCGGCGTCGCCCGGCGGCGCTGGCCGCGTGCATCTCGATCATGCGGGCGAGCCCGGACTCGCCGGCGCCCTCCGCCTCGGCGGCGCGCCGCGCGACCCGCGCCACCCGCTGGGCTCCGCGGACGTCGCCCGGGCGCCGCGGCCCAGTGCCCGGGCGCCCGTGCCGACGCCCTCGGCCGTGCTGGCGCCGCCCCGCCCGAGAGCACGGCCGACCCGCTGTCCGGAGGTCCGCGCCCGCTCGGAGCGCGGCGGGAGGGGCGGTTCGGACATGTCCCCTATCTTGCCGTCCCCGGCGGCAGATCTCGTCCCGGGGCGACACGACCCGCCCGGATGAGGGACAATCGCGCGCGTGACGGCCAAGGCAACACCCAAGCTCGACTCCGACCGGCGCCGACGCGGTCGACGTGGCGCGCGACGCCGTCGCCGAGCTGGTGGGAGCCGCCGACGTCGGTGAGCACCTGGGCTGCGTCGCCGAGGACGACCGCGTCGTCACCCATTACTTCGCCTGCCTGCAGGCCGGCTACCGCGGCTGGCGCTGGTCGGTGACGCGTCGCGCGTGCCTCGCGGCAGAAGTCGGTGACGGTCGACGAGATCGTGCTGCTCCCGGGGGACGGCGCGATCGTCGCCCCTGCCTGGGTGCCGTGGCGTGAGCGGGTCCAGCCCGGCGACCTCAGCCCGGGCGACATCCTGCCCACCGAGGAGGACGACCCACGGCTGGCGCCGGCCTACACCGCCGCGGACGAGATCGTCGACCGGGCCAGCGGTCAAGGCGTGTGCGGAGGAGCTCGGGCTCGGCCGGCCGCGCGTGCTGTCCCGGGAGGGGCGGGAGGAGGCGGCGGAGCGCTGGTACGACGGCGAGCAGGGCCCGAACGTTCCGCTCGCCCAGTCGGCCCCGGGCGTCTGCTCGGGGTGCGGCTTCTTCGTCCGGCTCTCCGGGCCGCTGTCCCAGATGTTCGGCGTCTGCGCGAACGCCTTCGCCAACGACGACGGCAAGCGTGGTGTCGGTCGACCACGGCTGCGGCGCCCACTCCGAGGCGAAGATCAACAAGCGCCCCCGCGTCGCAGCCGCTGCCCGACCCGGTGCTCGACACCCTGACCTGGGACGACCTGGACGCTTCTGACCGGTCGGCTCAGCGGCGCCGCCGGCGCCCGGCGCGTGGCGGGCGCTCGGTCTTGCTGAGGCGGGACCTCGGGACCGTGCTCCCGTTTGCGGCGCCAGCGGGCCACCTCGATGCCGTACATGCCGAGGCCGAACCCGGCCAGACAGGTCCACAGCCACCACAGCCGCCCGGCGCTCTCGAGCTGGGAGTAGAACGGCAGCAGCAGGACGAAGGCGACCAGCCACGCGATCGATCCGACGACGAACGTCGTGACCCCGTGGCTGTCCAGAGGCTCGACCTCGGAGGGGTCGACGCGGAACGGCTCCTCGTCGGTGATGCCCGCCCCCTGCTTGACCTTCGCCACGTGAGAAAAATAGCCGATCCCGGGTGCGTGACGGACCAGCCCCCGCTGCTGCCAGAGTGCTGACGGTCAGGCGCACGGGCCTGAGGGGACCTGTTCGGAAAGGACACAAAGGGCGTGGACCGCTTCTTCAGCATCACTGCACGAGGCTCGACCGTGGGCCGGGAGGTGCGAGGTGGGCTCGTCACCTTCCTCACGATGGCCTACATCATCGTGCTGAACCCGTTCATCATCGGGACCGTGCAGGACAGCACGGGCAAGCTACCTCGGCGGCGGCGACTCGCCGAACCTCGACGCTCATCGCCCTGGCGACGGCCGTGGTGGCCGGGATCGCCACCCTGTTCATGGGGGCCTTCGCCAACTACCCGCTGGCCCTGGCCACCGGGCTGGGTCTGAACGCCTTCGTGACCTACTCGATCGCCACCAAGTACACCTGGAACGAGGCGATGGCGTTCGTGTTCCTCGAGGGCTGATCATCCTGGTCCTGGTGCTGACCGGCTTCCGGACCGCGGTCTTCCGGGCCGTCCCGGCGGAGCTCAAGACGGCGATCAGCGTGGGCATCGGCCTGTTCATCGCGCTCATCGGGCTGGTCGACTCCGGGATCGTACGCAAGCCCGGCTCGGGACCGGTGCCGGTGGAGCTGGGAGTCGGCGGGAACCTCGACGGCTGGCCCGTGCTGGTCTTCCTCTTCGGCCTCGGCCTGATGGTTGCCCTGTACGTCCGCCGGGTCAAGGGCGCGATCCTCATCGCGATCCTCGGCGCCACCGTGCTGGCGATCGTCGTGCAGAGGCTCTTCTCGGTCGGGGTGGGCACCGGCGGACAACCCGACCGGCTGGAACCTCAACGTGCCGGACATCCCGAGCAAGCTCGTCGACGTCCCGGGGGCAGGGGCGCTCAGCGACCTGTGGCACCTGTCGATCCTGGACAACATCGGCGGGTTCTGGGGCACGCTGTCGAACTACGGGGCCACCGCGTACATCGCGATCGCGCTCCTGATCTTCACCCTGATGCTCTCCGACTTCTTCGACACGATGGGGACGATGACCGCGATCGGGGCAGAGGCCGGGCTGCTCGACGAGGAGGGCGTCCCCCCGAACCCGAAGCGGATCCTGGTGTGGGACTCCGTCGCGGCTGCCCTGGGTGGAGCGGCGTCGGTCTCCTCCAACACGTCGTACATCGAGTCTGCGTCGGGGGTCGGTGAGGGCGCCCGGACCGGGCTCGCGAGCATCGTCACGGGACTGATGTTCCTGCTGGCGACGATCTTCACGCCTCTGGTCGAGATCATCCCGAACGAGGCCGCGACGCCTGCGCTGGTCCTGGTCGGCTTCCTGATGATGACGCAGGTCAAGAGCATCGAGTGGGACAACCCCGAGATGGCGATCCCTGCTTTCCTCACGATCATCCTGATGCCGTTCACCTACAGCATCACCGTCGGCATCGGCGCGGGCTTCGTCGCGTGGGTGCTGATCAAGCTGGTCCGCGGCAAGGCCGCCCAGGTCCACGCGCTGATGTGGGTGGTGTCGGGGCTCTTCGTCGTCTACTTCGCCATCGTCCCGATCAAGGCCCTGCTGAACGTCGGCTGAGGTCGGGAACCGGTCCCGCCCCCTCCTCGGAGCCTCGACCACGCGATTTGCTTAGCAATGCTAATGAGATAGGCTAAGTACATGCAGTCGAGTGTGGAGCAGATCGCCAAGACGGACGCGGGGCTCGCGTCCGCGTTGCGCGTCTCCGTCGGCCGGTTGTCGCGTCGGATCCGCAACGAGCGCGACCCGGAGAACCAGCTCAGCGTCGGTCAGCTGGCCGTGCTGATGGCGCTCAAGCGGGAGGGCGACTGCACGATCTCCGAGCTGGCCCGCCAGGAGCGCGTGCAGCCTCCGTCCATGACGCGAACGGTGACCTTGCTCGAGGAGTGCGGGTACGTCACCCGTGAGGAGCACCCCGACGACGGCCGTCAGGTCCTCGTGCGGCTGGCGGACAAGGGGAAGGGGACGCTCGCCCAGGACCGCAAGCGGCGCGACGCCTGGCTCGCCCTCCGACTGGCCGAGCTCACCGCGGAGGAGAGGGCGGTGCTCCGCGACGCCGCGCCCGATCCTGGAGAGGCTAGGTGCCGGTTGAGCCCGACGTTCAAGGCCCTCCGCCACCGCAACTTCCGCCTCTACGCCACCGGCGCCATCGTCTCCAACGTCGGGACCTGGATGCAGCGGGTGGCCCAGGACTGGATGGTCCTGCAGCTGACCGGGAACAGCGGATCCGCGGTGGGCATCACCACGGGACTGCAGTTCCTGCCCATGCTGCTGCTCTCGCCGTACGCGGGGCTCGTCGCCGATCGCTTTCCCAAGCGCCGCCTGCTCCAGGTCACCCAGGTGATGCTGGGGCTCCCCGCTCTGGTCCTCGGCGTCCTCGCGATCACCGGACAGGTGCAGATCTGGCACGTGTACCTGCTCGCCTTCGTCTCCGGCGTCGGTGCCGCCTTCGACGCCCCCGCCCGCCAGGCGTTCGTGAGCGACCTGGTCATCGAGGACGACCTCACCAATGCCGTGGGGCTCAACGCCGCGTCCTTCCACGCCGCACGGATGATCGGGCCGGCCATTGCCGGCTGGACCATCGTCGCGCTCGGCTCGGGAATCGCCGCGACGGGCTGGGTGGTGATCATCAACGGGCTGAGCTTCGGCGCCGTCATCGTGTCGCTGCAGTTCCTGCGATTCCCCGAGTCGGACCGCCTGGAGATCGTTCCCCGCACCCCGGGGATGATCCGCGAGGGGGTCCGGTACGTGCGCGGCCGGCCGGACATCATCGCCTTGCTGCTGGTGGTGTTCTTCACGGGCACCTTCGGGTTGAACTTCCAGATGACGTCCGCGTTGATGGCCACCACCGTCTACGGCAAGGGCGCGGGGGAGTACGGCATGCTCGGCTCCTACATGGCCGTCGGCTCCCTGGCCGGCGCGCTGCTCGTCGCCCGGATCGGCAAGCCCCGGCTCGGGCTGGTGATCTTCGCGGCCATTGCCTTCGGCGCGCTGGAGGTCACTGCGGGTCTGATGCCGACCTACGTCGCCTTCGCCGTGATGACGCCACTCCTGGGCATCACCGCGCTGACCACGATCACCAGCGCCAACGCCACCATCCAGACCTCGGTGTCCGGGCCGCTGCGCGGCCGGGTGCTGGCGCTCTACCTGATGGTGTTCATCGGCGGGACTCCCATCGGAGCGCCGCTCATCGGGGTGGTCGGGGAGCAGTTCGGCGCGCGCTGGACGCTCATCGTGGGCGGCGCGGTGTCTGCCCTCGGTGCCGTCATAGCCGCCGTCTACTACGCACGCCGACTCGGCCTCGACCCTGTCCAGCGGCGTCACGCGGCCCTCCAGGTGATGTCACACCCCCTGACGGGCCACCGGCAGGCCTCCGAGCCGGGGCGTGCGGTGGCGAGCTGAGCCGCCCCGGCTCAGTGGGTGCTGGAGAACCAGGGTGAGCGCAGGTCGTAGAAGCTGACCTCGCTGGCGGCCTCGTCCCAGAGACTCGCGATCTCGGGCGGCATCTCCCCGTTCTCGCCGGTGCGGGCCGCGGCCTCACTGGTGAAGGCGACGGTCTCGGTGAAGGTCCCGTCGTCGTCGATGGCGAGGGTGGCGCCGATGATGTCGGGGCGGAGTCGCCGCACGTCGTCGTTCATCTCCATGACCGAGCGCAGCTCGCCGGCGTCGGTGACCTTGCCCTGGATCACCTGCACGAAGCCGGCGTCGTCAGAGCCTCCGTCGAGCATCACGGTGACGTCCTCGGTGTCGTGGAACGTGGCTGGTCCGGAGAGGCAGCCCTCGAACTCGGCCCACCAGGCCGCCTGCTCGGGCCGGTCGCTGTTCGCCGCGGCGGCGGCCCGGTCGGTGAAACGCACCACGCCGATGACCTGGCCGTCGTCGGTGAACCCGAAGGTGCTGCCGAGCCAGCCGGTGGCGTCCGGGGCAAGCTCGTCGTCCCATCGCTCGGCGAGCCTGCGCGCCCCCTCCTTGTCCTGGACCGGTGCCTGGATGACCTGGATGAACATGACAATCCCTTTCCTTCGCCCGCGCGCGGGGGGCGTCGCGGGAGTCGGCCGCAAACTTCGACGGTAGGCGCCGTGTCCGGGGTTTCCCATAGCGCGGGCTGACTAGTGCGGTTGTGAATACAGGCTGGACCGTAGACTCCAGGCCGTGAATCCCCGCTACCGCCGCCTGGTGATCCCGTTCGCCCTCGCGGCGCTGATCCTGGTCGTCGTGATCGCGGCGGTGGTCCGTGGCTGAGCCCCTTGACCGTGCGTTCGCCCAGGTCAGGGAGCTGATCTGTGACGAGAGCTCCCTGGTGCGAGCCGTTGCCTCCGGCCGGCGGCGGTCAGCGGCCCCGGCGTGGCGCAGGGTCGAGCTCCGGTACGTCGACCTCCGGGCCGGGCGCAGGCTGCAGGTGACCCGTTACGACCAGACCCAGGCTCACGTCGCGAACCACGGGCCCGCCGACGTACCGGCCGTGCTCGACGAGCTCCTCACCGCGCCGTTCGGGAACTGGCACGTCGAGACCAGCGACCGCACCCTCCAGCTCCGGGTCACCAAGAAGGGGGAGGCCCTGGTCCACAGCCGGGCTCGCGAAGCGCCCGTCGAGGCCGACACCTCCCACGACCGGGCCAAGGAGCGGTTGCTGCCGCAGGACCACCCCGCTCTCGTGGCGCTCGGCATCTCCACGGCCGACGGCCGGGTCAAGCCGAGCCGGCAGGCGAAGTACCGCCAGGTGGAGGAGTTCCTTCGCATCCTCGGGCCGGCCGTGACCGAGGCCCTGGAGAAGGGCGCGTTGCGCACTCCCACCGCCGACGATCCTCTGCGCGTCGTCGACCTCGGGTGCGGCAACGCCTACCTCACCTTCGCCGCTCACGCGTACCTGACCGCGGTGCTCGGGCTGCCGGCGTCGCTGGTCGGCGTCGACTCCAAGCAGCAGTCCCTGGACCACAACGCGGAGGTGGCCGAGCGGATCTCGGTCGCGGGGGAGGTCCGGTTCGTCCGCTCCGCGATCGGCGGCTACCAGCCGGACCGGCCGCCGGACGTCGTCCTGGCGCTCCACGCCTGCGACACCGCCACCGACGACGCCCTTGCCCGGGGGATCGAGTGGGACGCGGCGCTCATCCTCGCCGCCCCCTGCTGCCACCACGACGTGTCGGCGCAGCTGCGCAAGGCGGCGGACCCCGGCGCCGTACGAAGCCCTGACCCGGCGACGGCATCCTGCGCGAGCGGTTCGCCGACACCCTCACCGACGCCCTGCGGGCCACCGCGCTGCGCGCGCGTCGGGTACCGGGTGGACGTGATGGAGTTCGTGGAGTCCAAGCACACCCCGCGCAACACTCTGCTACGAGCGGTGCGCGTGGTCGAGCCGGCGACCGACGAGGCCACGCGGTCGCGTGCCGAGCTCGACGAGCTCTCCGCGGCCTGGCACGTCCGCCCGAAGCTCGTGGAGCTGCTCGTGAGCCGGCTGTAGCTCCTGTCCTCGCCCTCGGGGACCCGTCAGCCTGCGGACTCCAGGGACGGCGGCGGACGGTGCGCACTCAGGGAGACCAGGTCAGGTCCCCTCCGTCGGAGACCTTGCGCACGGGTGTCAGGGCCACCGACGGTGCGTAGTCGATCACCGCGTTCCCCGAGGCGACCGCGCAGACGAGCGCGTAGGACTTGGCCGGATCGAACGCGATGATCTTGGTCGCGCTCACACTCGCGGACGTCCCTGTGCCGTCGTCGAGCGGCGCGGTGTTGCCCATGATGTTCCCCTGGTCGCTGACGTTCCCGAGCCCGCAGTAGCCCCATGTGTCGCTCGCGTCCGAGCTGTGGATCTCTGCGTTGATCTCCACCCGGTAGGGGCCGGAGAGGCCTGAAGGAAGCAGCCAGAATCCCGCGTCGGTGCCGATGTCCCCCGTCTCTGCGACGGAGTACACGGTCGCCGCCGGTTCCAGCTTCGAGAGGCCGGCACCGTCCACCTTGTCAGCATTGAGGTGCTTGACCTTCTTGCCGGAGGTCACCACCAGTGGGGGCGACCCGTGCTTGGTCGCGAGCTTCAGCGCGGGACCGGACGTCGTGCGCTTGACGGTCGTGAGTGATCCGGCAGTGTTGCGGTGGCCCAGTATCAGGCTGCTGCCGGTCGCCGCGAACGACACCATGTTGTAGCCGAGGACCAGCACGCCTGCCGCGAGGGCGACGCTGATGACACGCCAATGGGACTGATTCATAAGAACCCCCTGGTCGGTCGGGCGCATCCCCGCGCCCGACGTTCCTGCGAGCCTGACATCGCACGGGCGCGCCGTCCAGGGCCGCGCCAGGGCCCTCACCGCCGGACAGCCATGCGCGTCCGGGGTGGTGGGCTCCGGACGCGTCGTTGCGCCCGGAGCGGTCGACAGGATCAGGTCAGAGACGCTCGACCACGTAGTCGATGCAGGAGGTCAGCGCCTCGACGTCGGCCGGGTCGATGGCCGGGAACATCGCGACGCGGAGCTGGTTGCGACCGAGCTTGCGATAGGGCTCGACGTCGAGGATCCCGTTCGCCCGCAGCGTCTTGGCGATCTCGGCCGCGTCGACGTCGTCGGAGAAGTCGATCGTCCCCACGACGAGGGAGCGCTCCTCGGGCGCCGCGACGTACGGCGTGGCATAGCTGACCTTCTCGGCCCAGGTGTAGAGCCGACTCGAGCTGTCCGAGGTCCGCGAGACGGCGAAGTCCAGGCCGCCCTGGCCGTTGAGCCAGTCCAGCTGCTCGGCGAGCAGGAACAGTGTCGCCACGGCCGGGGTGTTGTAGGTCTGGTTGAGTCGCGAGTTGTCGATCGCGGTCTGCAGGTCGAAGAAGGCCGGGATGAAGCGACCGCTCTCCTTGATCTCGGCGGCGCGCGCGATCGCGGCCGGTGACATCACCGCGACCCAGAGACCGCCGTCGGAGGCGAAGTTCTTCTGCGGCGCGAAGTAGTAGGCGTCCACCTCGCTGACGTCGACGGGCAGGCCGCCGGCTCCGCTGGTGGCGTCGACCAGGACGAGCGCGCCGTCGTCGGCGCCCGCGACCCGGCGTACCGGGGCCATCACGCCGGTCGACGTCTCGTTGTGCGCCCAGGCGTAGACGTCGACGCCGGCCTCGGCGGCCGGGGACGGGCGGGTGCCGGTCTCGGAGGTGATGATGCCCGGCTCGGCGAGCCAGGGGGCCTTCTTGGCGGCGGTCGCGAACTTGCTGGAGAACTCGCCGAAGGACAGGTGCTGGCTCCGCTCGCGGATCAGACCGTAGGTGGCGATGTCCCAGAAGGCGGTGGCGCCGCCGTTGCCGAGGACGACCTCGTACCCCTCGGGGAGGGAGAACAGCGAGGCGATCCCGTCCTGAACCCGGCCGACCAGGTTCTTGACCGCGGGGCGCCGGTGGGACGTGCCCATCAGTGATGCTCCGGTGGCAGCGAGAGCGTCGAGCGCCTCCACGCGGACCTTGGACGGACCGGAGCCGAACCGGCCGTCGGCGGGCTTGAGGGATTCGGGGATGGTGATGGTGTCGGTCACGACGATGTACCTCGATCGAGTGGGTGAGGGTGACCTGACGGCTCTGTCAGAACGAGAAGCACCCCTATTCTGTCACCTGACACCCAGTGCTCAGGTCCGGGAGACAATGATCAACGCCACATCGGAGAGGCAGCGCGAGCGACGGATCCGGTTGACCGTCGCGATCGCTCTGACTGCTGTCGGCGCCTACCTCGTCGTCTCCGGGCTCGTGGACTTCTTCACGGCCGCGAACTCGACCACCGCCACCCAGGCACCCAACCGCGCGGGGTGGGTCCTGCTCGGGCTGCCCATGCTCGGCATCGGGGTCTGGATCCTGCAGGCGTCCTGGTTGGCCTCCAAGGCGCTGCCGGTGATGGAGATCCGCCAGGTCGCCTACGCCGACCCCGATGCCGCCGCCCTGACCGGTGAGGTCCAGCAGGAGTACGTCCAGCGGTACGGCGGCCCGGACGACACGCCGCTGGACCCTACCCAGTTCCTTCCCCCGGCCGGCGCCTTCTTCGTCGGCTACCTCGACGGCGCACCGGTCGCGATGGGGGGATGGAGGATGCGACCGGACGTCGAGGCGGTGCAGGGCGAGCATCCCGCCGAGCTCAAGCGGATGTACGTCCAGCCCGACCATCGTCGGCACGGCTTGGCGCGGCAGCTGTTGGCGCACCTCGAGCTGACTGCCAAGGTGGCGGGGGCCGACGTCATGATTCTGGAGACCGGGGACGAGCAGCCAGAGGCGGTGGCGTTCTACCTGCGTGAGGGGTACGCACCCACCAGCCCGTTCGGGCACTACTCGCAGAGCCCCAAGTCGCTCTCCTTCGGCAAGCGACTCTGACGCCGGATCGTGACGATCGCCGGTGTCCGGACCCGTTGATTGCTCCTAGATTGTCGGTGTGAAGGATTTCAAGGCCCTCCGGCGGGAGTACGAGCGCGACGGCCTGGACGAGGCGAGCGCCGACGCCAGCCCGTACGACATGCTCGGACGCTGGATGGACGAAGCCATCGAGGCGGGACTCTACGAGCCGAACGCGATGGTGCTGGCGACCGTGGACGACGAGGGGAGCCCGTCGGCACGGCTGGTGCTGCTCAAGGGGGTCGACGCGCAGGGCCTGGTCTTCTTCACCAACTACGACTCGGCGAAGGGGCGCGACCTTCTCGTCGAGCCACGGTGCTCGGTGCTCTTCCCCTGGCAGGAGATGGAGCGCCAGGTGCGTATCGCCGGGCGGGCCTCCCGACTGACCGAGTCGGAGAACGACGCCTACTTCGAGAGCCGCCCCCGCATCGCGCAGCTCGGCGCCTGGGCGTCGCCGCAGTCGAGCGTGGTGCCGTCGCGGAGGGTGTTGGAGACAGCGTTCGCCGACGCCGGGGAACGCTTCGCCGACACCGGCGTGGACCGGCCGGCGCACTGGGGCGGGTACCGGATCCACCCGGAGACGTTCGAGTTCTGGCAGGGGAGGCCGGGCCGGCTGCACGACCGGTTGCGGTACCGCAAGGTCTTCGACGAGTGGACGTGCGAGCGTTTGGCCCCCTGACAATTCCGCCTTCCTGGGCAACACTGAGGGCACGACGGTTTGATCTTCCAAATACTCAGGGGGTATGTCATGCGTCGTTTCCTCATTGCCGCCGTGGGCCTCGTCCTCATCGCCGGGTCCTTCACCGCAGGGGCCATGGCCCAAAGCGCTTCGGTGCCGCAGGCCAAGAAGATTGCGAAGGCCTGCACCAACGGCAGGCACGTCCTGTCTCTGCAAGTCTCTGGGTCGTGCTCCGGCGCCTCCCACAAGGCCAAGCTTCCCCTGCTGGGCGGGCCGGGCACGATCCTCGGCTACGCACACATCAATCCGGACGGTTCGTTCGACGCCGCCAACTCGTGGAAGGTGAAGGCGTCCAACGTCACCTCGACCAGCGCCGGTTGGTACTGCTTCACCGGGCTGAAGTTCACGCCACACGGAGCCTCGGCGACCATCGACTACAGCGGTCCCAAGAACGGAGACGTCGCGGTCGCTCAGGTCGTCGTCCCGATGACCTCGAACTTCTGCGGCTTGACCTCGGCTCAGGCGATGGTCTTCACGGGGAACGTCGATCCCGGCGTGTTCACGACGGCGACGAGTTTCGGCTTCTACGTCCTGTTCTACTGAGCTCGGGAGGGGGCCCTCGCCCAGGCCCCCTCCCTCAGGGGCACCACGTGCTTGTGAGTGAGCGCTCACTCATTTAGTATGGCAGGCGTGTCCCGACCCGTTCGCCGCCGCGCCGACGCCGATGAGCCCCGACGACCGCCGTGAGGCGATCGTCGCCGCGCTCTGCCCCTTGCTCGAGGAGCACGGGCCCAACGTCACCACCCGCCAGATCGCCGAGGCCGCGGACATCGCCGAGGGCACCATCTTCCGGGTCTTCAAGGACAAGCACGAGCTTCTGACCGAGGCTGCCCGGTCCGTCCTCGACCCGGACGCGGGCCGGGCGCAGGCCGACGAGGCGCTCCGTGACGCTCACGACCTCGAGTCGGCACTGCTCCTCCTCGTCGAGCTGCTCGAGCGCCGCATGCGCCGCATCTCCGCGGTGATGTCGGCCATGCACTCGGCGATGCACGAGGGCGGCCGCGCCGCCAAGCCCCCCGAGTTCGCCCTGCGTGCGCAGCGCGACCTGTCCGGCCGGCTCGCCGAGCGGCTGGCGCCGTACGCCGACGAGATGCGGGTGACACCGCAGGTGGCCGCGCGGATGCTGCGCAGCATCGTCTTCGGCAACTTCACCCCCATGACCCCGCCCGAGGACCGGGTCCCCGCCGACCAGATCGTCTCGGTGCTCCTCGACGGAGTGCGGGCCAACCCACAAGGAGGATCGCTGATGTTGCTGCGCCTGCTGCGCACCTTCTCGGCGCCGTACCGACCCTGGATCGCGATCGTCGTCGTGCTCCAGTTCATCGCCACCGTGGCGAACCTCTACCTGCCCAGCCTCAACGCCGACATCATCGACAACGGCGTCGCCCGGGGCGACACGAGCTACATCTGGAGGACCGGCGGCATCATGCTCGCGGTCTCCTTCGCCCAGATCGCGTCCCAGGGCATCGCCGTGTGGTTCGCGTCGCGCACCGCGATGGGGCTCGGGCGTGACGTGCGCAAGGCCGTCTTCCACCAGGTGAGCACGTTCAGCCACCGCGAGGTCAATCACTTCGGTGCTCCCTCGCTGATCACGCGCAGCACCAACGACGTCCAGCAGGTGCAGATGCTCGCGCAGCTGTCGATGACGATGATGGTGACCGCGCCGATCATGATGGTCGGCGGCGTGATCATGGCCATGCGCGAGGACATCGGCCTCTCCTGGCTGGTGGCCGTCAGCGTGCCGGTCCTCGTCGGCGTCATGTCGCTGATCGTCTGGCGGATGGTCCCGGGATTCCGCAAGATGCAGAAGCGCCTCGACGAGGTGAACCGGGTGCTGCGCGAGCAGATCACCGGCATCCGGGTCGTGCGCGCGTTCGTCCGCGAGAGCCACGAGTCGCGGCGCTTCGACAAGGCGAACCGCGACCTGACCGAGGTCGCCCTGCTCACCGGCCGCTGGATGGCGACCGCCTTCCCGGCGCTGATGCTGGTGCTCAACCTGTCCATGGCCGCGGTGATCTGGTTCGGCGGTCACCGGGTGGCCGCGGGCAACATGCAGATCGGGGCCATGACCGCCTTCCTGACCTACCTGATGCAGATCCTGATGTCGGTGATGATGGCCACCTTCATGGTGATCATGGTGCCGCGCGCCGCCGTCTCCGCGGACCGGATCGGCGAGGTGCTCGACACCGACTCCTCGGTCACCCCGCCCGAGTCCCCGGTCACCCTGCTCGACGCGATCAGCGGCGTCGAGTTCGACCAGGTCGAGTTCCACTACCCCGGAGCGACCGATCCCGTCGTACGCGGGGTCTCCTTCACCGCACCCGTGGGCAAGACCACCGCGATCATCGGGTCCACCGGCGCGGGCAAGTCGACGCTCATCTCGCTGGTGCCCCGGCTCTTCGACGTCACGGGGGGCTCGGTGCGCCTCGGCGGCGTCGACGTCCGCGACCTCGACGAGGAGGTGCTCTGGTCGCACATCGGACTCATCCCGCAGAAGGCGTTCCTCTTCTCCGGGACCATCGCCAGCAACCTGCGCTACGGCAAGGCCGACGCCACCGAGGAGGAGATGTGGCGCGCCCTGGAGGTGGCGCAGGCCGCTGACTTCGTGCGGGCCATGCCCGAGGGCCTCGACGGCCCGGTCGCCCAGGGGGGCACCAGCCTGTCGGGCGGTCAGCGTCAGCGGATCGCCATCGCCCGGGCGCTCATCAAGCGGCCCAGCGTGTACGTGTTCGACGACTCGTTCTCCGCGCTCGACGTCGCCACCGACGCTCGGCTCCGTGCCGCCCTCCGGCCCTACACCACCGGATCGGCGATCATCGTGGTCGCCCAGCGGGTGTCGACCATCCTCGACGCCGACCAGATCGTGGTGATGGAGGACGGCGCCGTCGTCGGCCTCGGGTCGGCACGAGGAGCTGCTCGCGACCTGTGAGACCTACCGGGAGATCGTCGAGTCCCAGCTTGCCGTGGAGGACGTGGCATGAGCCAGCAGACCATGAAGGTGACCGAGCGGGTCCAGGGCGGCCGCGGTCCGATGGGCGGCGGCCACTTCGGCGGCGGCATGATCGCCGAGAAGTCGCAGGACTTCGCCGGGTCGGCCCGGCGCTTCCTCGGCTACCTGCGTCCGAACCGGGTCCGGTCCGTCGCGGTGCTCGCTCTCGCGGCGATCAGCGTGGGCTTCGCCGTGATGGGGCCGAAGATGCTGGGCCGGGCCACCGACCACCTCTTCTCCGGGATCATCGGCGCGCAGCTCGGAGTCCAGTTCCCCGGCGAGACCAAGGACCAGATCGTCCAGCAGCTGCAGGGCTCGGGAGCCACAGGGGCCGACAAGTTCGCCCAGATGATCCAGTCGATGAACGTCGTCCCGGGCCAGGGCGTCGACTTCAACGCGGTCGGACAGATCATCGCCCTGGTGCTGCTGATCTACTTCGCCTCGTCGCTGGCCGCCTGGCTCCAGGGCTGGCTGGTCAACGACGTCGTCCAGGCCGCGGTGCTGCGGATGCGCGACCAGGTCGAGACCAAGCTGCACCGCCTGCCGCTGCGGTACTTCGACAAGCAGCCGCGCGGCGAGCTGCTCAGTCGCGTCACCAACGACATCGACAACGTCAGCCAGACGCTGCAGCAGACGATGAGCCAGCTGCTCACCTCGCTGCTCACGGTCATCGGGCTGCTCGGCGATGATGTTCTGGATCTCGCTGGCTGCTCGCCCTGGTCGCGCTGGTCACCATCCCGGTGACGGGGATCGTCTCGGCGATGATCATGAAGCGGTCGCAGGGCCGGTTCGTCGCCCAGTGGCGTCGTACCGGGTCGCTCAGCAGCATCGTCGAGGAGGCCTACACCGGCCACGACCTGGTCAAGGTCTTCGGCCGTCGCGAGGACGTGCAGCAGCAGTTCGACGAGGAGAACGAGGAGCTGTTCAAGGCGAGCTTCGGCGCGCAGTTCATCTCCGGACTGATCATGCCGACGATGATGTTCCTCGGCAGCCTCAACTACGTGGTGATCGCGGTGCTCGGCGGACTGCGGGTGGCCAGCGGGGCGATGAGCCTCGGCGACGTCCAGGCCTTCATCCAGTACAGCCGCCAGTTCACCCAGCCGCTGACCCAGGTGGCCTCGATGGCCAACCTGCTGCAGTCCGGCGTGGCGTCGGCCGAGCGGGTGTTCGAGCTGCTCGACGCCGAGGAGGAGCCGGAGGAGTCCGGCCATCTGACCGACGTACAGCAGCGCGGCGAGGTCGTCTTCGAGCACGTCGGACTTCCGCTACGCGGACAACGAGCCGCTCATCGAGGACCTGTCGCTGTCCGTGCAACCGGGACAGACCGTCGCGATCGTCGGGCCGACCGGCGCGGGCAAGACCACGCTGGTGAACCTGATCATGCGGTTCTACGACGTCGACTCGGGACGGATCACGCTCGACGGTGTCGACATCACCGCGATGCCGCGGGCCGAGCTGCGCAGCCAGATCGGCATGGTGCTGCAGGACGCCTGGCTCTTCGAGGGGACCATCCGCGACAACATCGCGTACGCGCGCCCCGAGTCGTCGGAGGAGGACATCATCCGTGCCGCCGAGGCGACGTTCGTCGACCGGTTCGTGCACAGCCTCCCCGACGGCTACGACACGGTCATCGAGGAGAACGGCGAGAACCTCAGCGCCGGCGAGCGCCAGCTGATGACGATCGCACGGGCCTTCCTCGCCGACCCGGCGCTGCTGATCCTCGACGAGGCGACGAGCTCGGTCGACACCCGCACCGAGCTGCTCGTCCAGCACGCGATGGCGGCGCTGCGCCAGGACCGGACCAGCTTCGTGATCGCGCACCGGCTCTCGACGATCCGCGACGCGGACCTGATCCTGATGATGGAGGACGGCCGGATCGTCGAGCGGGGAAGCCACGAGGAGCTGCTCGCGGCCGACGGTGCCTTCGCCGCACTCCACCGCGCCCAGTTCCAGGCCCCCCTCGACGACGAGGAGCTCTCCGCCTGACCCCGGTTGGACGCAGACGACCCGTGGGCGGTTGGATGTCCCGGCCGGACTTGTCCGGGCGCCCACGGGTCGGGTGACTGCTTGGTATTGCTAGATGGAATGCCAGCGCGTACCGGCTGGCCGGTAGCGCTCTAGCGAGCAGCCACCTCACGAGTCCGAGTTGTATCCACTCTTAGACCACCTCCTTTCACGTGTACGACGACGGTAGGTCGCGGACCCGGTCGAGGCAACGCATTTCGGTCCGCAATGATGTGCCGGTGGACGAGAGCCGGGAGCGCTGAGCGGGATGGGGCTCCTCGTCGACCTCACGCCGATCCGGGTCTCCGCGCCGTACCGGCGGCTCTTCCTGGGCAGCTCGGTCTCCCAGCTCGGCCAGCAGATGACCGCCGTCGCCGTCGCTCTCCAGGTCTACGACCTGACCCGGTCGTCCTTCGCGGTCGGCGCGGTGGGCATCTTCGCCCTGGTCCCCCTGGTCGGCTTCGGCCTGTACGGCGGGGCCATCGCCGACGCGATGGACCGCCGCTCCCTGGCGCTGCTCGCGTCTGCCGGCATCTGGGCCGCGTCGGTCGGCCTCCTGGTCGCTGCGCTGATCGGCCACCCGTCGGTCTGGGTGCTCTACGGCCTGATCAGCGTGCAGTCGGCCTTCTACGCGCTCAACAACCCGGCTCGCTCGGCGATGATCCCGCGCCTGCTGGACAAGCAGCTGATCCCCGCGGCGAGCGCGCTGCACATGGCCACCTTCAACCTCGGGTTCACCGTCGGGCCGCTGCTGGGTGCCTTCCTGATCAAGGCCGAGGGCTTCGCTGCGGCCTACCTCGTCGACGTCGTCACCTTCGCTGCCGCCTACTACGCGCTGCTGCGGCTGCCGAAGATGCCGCCGACGCAGGACAGCCCCCGCGCCGGGCTGCGCAGCGTGATCGACGGGCTGCGCTTCCTGGGCACCGCACCCAACCTCCGGATGACCTTCATCCTCGACATGTGCGCGATGGTGCTCGCGCAGCCGCGCGCGCTGTTCCCGGCGCTCGCCTACAAGGTGTTCGGCGGCGGCGCCGGGATCGTCGGCGTGCTCCAGGCGGCGCCGGCCGCCGGTGCGCTGCTGGCATTCACGGTCTCCGGCTGGATCAGCCGGGTGCGGCTTCCAGGGGCTGGCCATCGTGCTGGCTGTCCTGGGCTACGGGCTCGCCGTCGGGGGAGTGAGCCTCACCTCCCTGCTGTGGGTCGCGGTGATCTTCCTCGGCCTGTCCGGAGCTGCCGACATGGTGAGCTCGGCGTTCCGCACGACGA
Source organism: uncultured Actinomycetota bacterium (assembly GCA_963805655.1). Classification (GTDB taxonomy): domain Bacteria; phylum Actinomycetota; class Actinomycetes; order Propionibacteriales; family Nocardioidaceae; genus CAWDVB01. The sequence continues at coordinate 104,536 of CAWDVB010000003.1, forward strand.
TCCTGCAGGTCGCCGCGCCGGACCACTTGCGGGGCCGGCTGCAGGGCGTCTTCATCGTCGTCGTCGCCGGTGGACCGCGGGCCGGCGACTTCCTCGCCGGGTCGGTCGCGAGCGGCGTGGGGGAGCGCTGGGCGCTTGCGCTCGCCGGCATCGCCTGCGTGCTCGGTGTCGGCCTCGCCGTAGCGGCTCAGCGCCGCTTCCTCCGCTACGACGCTGTGGACCCTCGGCCCTGACAGGACCGGGGGCCCACGTGGGGACTGCGCCCGTCAGTTGCTTGCGGTGCCCTCCAGGTACCCCACGCCGAACCGCGCCGACCCCACGTGAAGGCCCCAGCCATCTGCTGAGCTCTGGCGGCGGGGTCTCGCGGCCCGGACAACACCTCGGCGGCGCTTGCTCGTGGATGGACCTAGTAGATGTGGCACTGGAGAGAGACCTGCTTCGACTGACCCGCCTCCACGACGATGCGGCTCACCCATGCGCAGAAGTGGCCGTTCTCGGGTCCTCCGGTCACGCGGTAGGTGCCTGGGGGGAGAGCCACGTCGAAGCGACCGTGCCGATCGACCGCGATCCGCGTCGAGATCGGGCCGTCGAACCTCACCCAGCCCTGGGTCAGGGGCTGGTTCGCTGTCGCGGGACCGCCTACGTACTCGAGCACTCCGGACACGGTGCCAGGACTCGACGAGGGAGAGGTTGTGGCAGTCGAGGTCGAGCTGTCGGTGGACGTCTGATTCCCGACACTGCCGCCCGCGGAGGTGGCGGGTGAGCATCCGCTGGTCACGCAGCAGAGGCACACTGCCACGGCCAATGCGCCAAGCCATCTCGACGCGGCACCCCCGTCGGTCATGGTGGCATGCTCGACGGACCGGCGTGGTGCGCGAACCATGAGGGGCCCTCCGCGTTGCGCTTCTGCTCAGCGGCACGTCCGCGCCTGCTCGCCACATGAGCGGAAGCCAGGGGAGCGGTGCGATGCTCGTTCGCTTCCCGGTCCGGCGAACTCAGCGGGTACCCGACTGCTCGGCGAGCGTGGCGAGGCTCTGCGCGATTGACAGCAGAGCCATCGCCTGGACGGACTCCCAGGTGCCAGGCTTCAGCTCCGCGGCGACCTCACCGGCCTTGTTCGCGAGTTCACGTGCGTCCATGGCCGGAATCTAGTCGGTGACGGGATCCCGATCGTCCGCACCTTGTGTCATGACGGTGAGGACCGGATCCGGCGAGGATCGGTCCAGGCGCTCGGTCCGAGGCACTCTCATCGGCCCGTCCGCGCATCTCTCGCCAGCCATGCGGGATGGTCAGTCAGGACTCGGCACCCCCTGCATGAGCTCTTTGCAAGGATGCCGTCATGACGACTCCCGGCGAACGCATCCTCCATCTGGCCACTCGCGAAGCGTGGGAGGACGCGCTCGCAGTCGGGGAGTATCGGGGCTCGACCCGAGGGAAGACGATCGACCACGTGGGGTTCATTCACGGATCCCTGGACCACCAGATCGCGGACGTCGCGGAGTACGTCTACAAGGACTGTGAGGACGAGCTGGTCGTACTCGTGATGGATCAGGGAGACCTTTCCCAGTCCGGACTGGCCGTTCGCTTCGAGGACGGAGGGAACGGCACATTCTATCCGCACATCTACGCGGCGCTCCCGTGCCACCTGGTGCGAGAGGTCCTGCGTGCGTGGTTCGACGACGCGGGCAAGTTCCACTTCGAAGGGTAGAAGCACGTGGGCACCTTCACGCCCAACGGCCCTCCGCGCAGTCACCGGCGGTTGAGGAGACTACGAAGCCGTCGTCTCGAGACCACGCACTGACAGCGGCATGTGCGAATGTGTCGGCCCCCTTTGGGTCACAAGCCCCTCAGTTCCTGGCAGAGCGTGTCGAAGTCAACTCCGAATCGATCGACGCATTGAGGGGCGAGTGCCTCGATCATCGAGTCCAGTCGTCCCACAAGCAGCAGCGCGTCACCCAACTCGCGGTCAACGTGCGCGTCGAAGTGCGTTTGAACCTGGCTGTCCGCGACCTCGGGGATCTGGTCGTACGGATTGGAGGGATAGGCAGCGTGCAATACCCCTGTGGCGACGTCGAGGCCCTCCCCATCCCGCCGACCAAGGGCAGCGAAATCGGCGTAGAGGACTTCAGCGACCTGGCTGGCGAGAGCGATGGCGTCGTCGTCTTCGAGCCACGGGTAGCAGCCAAAGCCCCGGAGACTTTGAGCCACGATCGGGCTCTGCGTTCTCGTCGCCCACCACTCACACCCCGTGACGCGACCGATGACGATGCGCAGAAGCAGCATCTGCTGGTAGAGACCACGCCCACGCATGCTCGAATGAATGCTCGAGTTGCTGAAGTAGAGCGTCCAGCCCGAAGTGAGATCGAACGTTTCGGCCGCGGTGATTGCCCGAAGCCGGCCATCGACGAACTGGTAGGCCCCGAACGTCGGCTCAAGGTAGTGATGGACGAGATCTTCGTCGACGACAGACGCCATGAACCTCGGGAACGCGTCGCCCCCGAGTTCCCACAAGTCCGGCATCAACGACGACACACGCTCAGCGGGCATCGTGGACGCCGCCGACCTCCAGACCTCGAGCTCTGCCCCGTCAACGGCCAATCTGATCATGAGAAACACCCTTCGCGGAGCGTCTGCTGCGAAGCAGTCTGGCACAGGCGTCGGGGGCGAAGCGCTCCCTGAGGGTTCAACCCTCAGCCCGCTCATCGGCAGATCCGGTAAACAGCTCCGCGCCGAACCGTCGAAGATGATGCTCTACGCGGCGTGTCGAGCCCCCATTCCTGACGGGTCGGCCGGAACTCGGCATGACAGTGCGCGCACCCACCGGTCGCAAAGGGTGGGACACGCGGCTAAAACCGCACCATTCTTGACGGGTCGGCCGGTGGGGCGGACAGGTCAGGCTGAGCGCCACCACGCCGCGGTGTCGGGGGGCAGCCGGTCGTCGAGGTCGCCGCTGGACACGATGAGCTCGCCGATGCCGTCGGGCAGTCGCACCGGACGCTTGCCGCAGTTGAGCGCGCAGACCAGGTCGCCGCGCCGGAAGGCAAGGCTTCCCGGTGAGGAGGGCAGCCACTCGATCTGCTCGCCCCGGCCGACGGCGTGCTCGCGTCGCGCCGCGAGCGCCGAACGATAGAACTCGAGCATGGAGGCAGGGTCGCCTTCCTGGTCTCGTGCGGTGTGGCCCGCCCAGGACGCCGGTTGGGGCAGCCAGGGCTGCTTGCGGCCGGGGCCGAAGCCGAACGGTGGCTTGGTGCCCGACCAGGGGAGGGGGACGCGGCAGCCGTCCCGGCCGCCCTTGCCGGTGCGCTTGAATGCGGGGTCCTGCTTGGCCTCGTCGGGGACGTCCACCTCCTCGAGCCCCAGCTCCTCACCCTGGTAGAGGTAGGCCGACCCGGGCAGCGCCAGCATGGTGAGGACCGCTGCCCGCCCGCGCGCGCGACCGAGCTCGCCGCCGCCGTACCGGGTGACGTGGCGCACGACGTCGTGGTTGGAGAGCACCCAGGTCGGGGTGCCGCCGACCTGGGCCATCGAGCCGAGGATGTCGTCGATGATGTGGCGGATGGCGGCTGCCGACCAGGGCGCGGACAGCCAGTGGAAGTTGAAGCTCTGGTTCAGCTCGTCGGCCCGCACGTAGCGTGCGGTCGCCTCGGGTGTCTTGGTCCACGCCTCCGCGACGGCCATCCGGTCACCCGGGTAGGACGCGAGCAGGGTGTGCCACCGCCGGTAGACGTCGTGGACCTCCGGCTGGTCCCACATGCCGAGGTAGTCCCCCCGGCGTACGTCGGCGAGGTCGGCCGGCTTGAACAGGCCGTGCGCGACGTCGACGCGGAAGCCGTCGACCCCGCGGTCCAGCCAGAAGCCCAGCACCGACTCCATCTCCTCGGCGACCTCGGGGTTGCGCCAGTTCAGGTCGGGCTGCGACGAGTCGAACATGTGCAGGTACCAGGTGCCGTCCTCGACCCGGTCCCACGCGCTGTTGCCGAAGACCGACTGGTAGTTGTTCGGGGGGCGGTCGCCGTGGCGTCCTGCGCCCGGCCGGAAGATGTAGCGGTCGCGGGCGCCCGGCTCGTCGCGCAACGCCGCCTGGAACCACGCGTGCTCGGACGAGGTGTGCGCGGGGACCAGGTCGACGATGAGCTTCAGGCCGAGCTCGTGAGCCCGCGCCAGCATCGCGTCGAAGGTCGCGAGGTCGCCGAACAGCGGATCCACGTCGCGGTAGTCGCTGACGTCGTACCCGTGGTCGTGCTGGGGGGAGGGGTAGAACGGGGTGATCCAGAGGGCGTCGACCCCGAGGTCGCGCAGGTAGGGCAGGCGGTCGGTGATCCCGGCCAGGTCGCCGAGCCCGTCGCCATCGGCGTCGGCGAAGCTGCGGACGTAGATCTCGTAGCAGACAGCCTCGCGCCACCAGGGCCGGGTGACCTTCACTGCGACTCCTCCTCCCGATTGGAACGATCAAGGCTAACGTCACGCCGACCCTGTTCCGACACCCGTCCGGAGCGGGGACCTTCGGCCTTGGCGACGCCGGGCATCTGCGCCATTGTGGAGATCGAGGCTGCGGAGCGAAGGCGAGAAGGATCCGGTATGAAAGACATCGTCGACCTGGCGTACCAGGACTGCGTGAACCTGCTCTCGGCCGGAGTCGTCGGCCGCGTCGGTCTGGCCACGGACGAGGGTCCCGAGATCCTGCCGGTGAACTACGCCATGGCAGGCAACGCGATCGTGTTCCGTACCGTCCCCTACGGCCGGATCGCGGAGTATGCCGCGGACCGCGAGATCTGCTTCGAGGTCGACCACGTCGACTACGACCACCACACCGGCTGGAGCGTTCTGGCTGTCGGGAAGGGCAAGCTGGTCGAGGATCCCGAGGAGATCCAGCTGATCCGGGAGGTGTGGGACCCCCGTCCGTGGGCCTCCGGGCAGCGGATCCTCTACGTCAAGCTGGAGTGGCGTGCGCTGTCCGGACGCCGGATCGGCGACGACATGGAGAACCCGGTCACCCGGACCCTGTGAGCGCAGCTGCGGCCCCGGTCACCCGTTGAAGTCGGCCGGGTCGATCTCGATCCACACGTGGGTGGCCCACGCCAGCATCTCGCCGCCGTCGAACAGGGCGCTCGCGGTGAACGACTTGCGGCCCTCCACCTCGAACGTCGTCCCGACCGCGACCACCGTGCTGCCCGGGTCCGGGATCCGCGCGACCGTAGCGGTCATCGTGCCGAGTACCGCGGGGCGGCCCTCGATGTCGGCCGACCACCCCGAGGGGCAGTCCAGGGCGGCCCAGACGGTGGGACCGTCCACATCTGCCCCGACGCTCCACGGGGCGGCGTAGAACGGCAGGTCGTCCACCCGGCCGGGGAAGATCCGCAGGCCGTCCCCGGGGGCCCGATCGGTCCCGCAGACGAAGCAGCCCGGGAACGGGTGCTCACGGAACCCGGGGTAGCCCCGGGACGCCTCGGTGGCCGCATCGACACCGACCGCGGGAAGGTTCACCGTGAACGTCTCCGCCAGCTGGGCGTCGGCCACGTCCCGCGCGCCGTCGAAGAGATGGGCCTGGTCCCGCTCCTTCTCGACGCGCAGGTTGCGGTCCAGCGGGGGCGGGCGCCGCAGCGCGACCCGGACCGGCTGCTCGCGCCCACCGCCGAGAGCCTCGGCGAGCAAGCCGGAGGTGTATCCGCCGTTCCCGGAGACGGCAGGGCCCCGGAATCGTTCGTCGATCACTACGGTGTACATGTGCCCATCATGGCGGGGAAAGGCAGGTTGGCCACGTGAGTGACCTCATCGACACCACCGAGATGTATCTGCGGACCATCTACGAGCTGGTGGAGGAAGACATCGTCCCGCTGCGCGCACGCATCGCCGAGCGCCTCCACCAGAGCGGCCCCACGGTCAGCCAGACCGTCGCCCGGATGGAGCGCGATGGCTTGCTCAGCGTCGAGGGCGACCGTCATATCGAGCTCACCCCCGAAGGCCTACGCCTTGCGACCCGGGTGATGCGCAAGCACCGGCTTGCGGAGCGGCTGCTCACCGACGTGATCGGCCTGCCCTGGGAGGAGGTCCACGCCGAGGCCTGCCGCTGGGAGCACGTGATGTCCGAGGCGGTGGAGCGCCGGATCGTCCAGCTCATCGACGGCGCCACCGCGTCGCCGTACGGCAACCCGATCCCCGGATTGGAGGAGCTGGGCCAGCAGCCGGCGGGCGAGGCGTTCATGCACGAGGTGGAGTCCCTGGACGCCGTGGTCTCGTCGGGCCGGACGCGTGTCCGGATCCGCCGGATCAGCGAAGAGGTCCAGAAGCACGAGGAGCTGATGGCAACCCTGCGCCGGGTGGGCGCGCTCCCCGACGCGGAGATCCTGGTCAGCCCGGGCCCCGAGGGCATCATCCTCGGCTCGGGCGGGGAGACCGCCGAGATCGACCACGACATCGCCGCGCACATCTTCGCCCAGGCGCTGTGAGTCGCCGCCCGGCCGGCGTCCGGTGATCACCCGACCTGCACCAGCGTGGTGAGCGTCCCGTTGACCAGGGCCACCCGGCCATCGGACAGCGGCAGCGCACGCACCTGCTCGGCGTACCCCTTGCCCATCGCGATGGCGTCGCTCTGCGTGAGTGACCCGTCGGCGCCGACGGTGAGCACGAACTCCGTCACCTGGCCACGGGTGTTCCAGGCGGAGGTCAGGAGGGTGTGGGAGTCCGGCAGGTAGGTGAAGCTCCGCGGCTCCCAGCCGGCGGTCGGCTGGCTGTTGCGGCCGAACGAGAACGTCGACAGGCGTGACGGGTCCGCCGGGGAGGAGATGTCGAACACCGCCGCCTGGCCTCCCTTGGTCCGGCCGGCCTGGGTCGCGTCCTGGCCGATGCCCACGAGCATGCCGTCGCCGATCGGGTGCAGGTACGACGAGAAGCCGGGGATCTTGAGGGCACCGAGCACGACCGGCTTGGTCGGGTCGCTCAGGTCGATCGTGTAGAGCGGGTCGACCTGACGGAAGGTGACCACGACGGCCAGCGAGCCCAGCCAGCGCACCGACTGGATCTGCTCGTCGATGCCGAGCCCCCGGACGCTGCCGACCTGGACGAGCTTGCCGCCCTGGTCGCGCAGGACCACCACGCCGTTGTCACTGGTGTTCCAGGGCTGGCCCAGCCCGACCGCGACGCGCAGGTCGCCGTCGTACTCGCTCATCAACCAACGGTCGCGGATCTGGCCCTTGACCTGGCCGGACCCGAGGTAGGTCGTGTCCAGGCCGTCGAGGGCGAACGCGTGGATCTGGGTCGTGATCGGCTCAGGAGCCTTGATGCCCGCGGCGCCACCGGTCTTGGCAGCAGGGCCGGAGTCTGCTCCGCCGCCGCCGGAGCCGGGCTCCGTCCGTCGCCCGTCCCGGACGTGATGGTGGCAGGGTCGTCAGCCGGCTGGTCGGGCGGGGGGACGCTGCCCCCTCCCGCACCGGAGGCGGCCACGGTGACCGACGTCGTTGCGGCCGGCTTCTCGGTCACGGTGTCGCGCGCGGTGCCGTCCTGGCTGCCCGGGGCTGCGTCCGGAGCCTCGGCGACACCCACGTCGGGCACGGCGATGCCCAGCGGCATCGCCCAGCCCCACGAGGTGGTGGCCAGGTAGAGGCGGTCGGCCGAGGAGTAGACCAGCTGGCCTCCGGCGGTGACCGCGACGCTGCGCAGGTCGTCGATGTTGGCGGCGGGGAAGGCGGCGACGGTGATCGTCCCGAAGCCGGACTGCTTCTTCGGGTGCGAGACGTCGGTGCAGGAGACCAGGGGCGTGCCCGGGTCCTTCGCCGACTGCTGGATGGTCGGGCAGCCAGTCGGAGATCGTCGAGTCGCGGACCGCCTGCTGGTTGTGCGCCAGCGCCTGCTTCTCGGTGACCTTCTTGCTCGGGTAGATGAAGTCGAGGTCCGGGTAGGAGCTGGTCAGGACGACCCGGACGTTGTCGCCGTACTGGCGCATGGTCAGGATCGATCCGTCGATGCGACGGTCCGAGACGACAGTCGGGTGCCTCGGATCGCTGATGGAGATGGTGAGGATCCGGGACTCGGCCCCCTGGTAGTGGAACGGCACGAGGGTGCCCATCATGTCCCTGGGGATCGGGCCGTCCGTCGGGCCTCCGGACTGGGCCGATGCGTTGGTGCCGCCGCTCACGATCACCCGGTCGCCGACCAGCAGCATCTCGCCGCCGTACATGTCGTCGGGGAAGTCGACCCGGCCGAGCTCGCGGGGGCTGCTGCCGCTGACGTCGGTGACGACCAGGCGGTTGGACCCGACGATGCGGACCAGGAGCCTGCCGTTGGTCTTCACGTAGTCGGGCTCGTCGACACCGGCCTCCTGCACGTTCGTGCCGGTGGCGCTGTTGGACTGGGCGTCCTTGGCGACCGGGGCGTTGACGCCCTCCGGCTGCCTCCGCGGCGTAGATCCGCACGCCGCCGCCCCAACCCCATGCGGTGACCGACGGAAGGGCCGCCTCGACGTACCAGTCGCGCAGCTGGCTGCAGTCCTGGAACGGGGTCAGCTCGGCGGCCGCTGCCGTCGGAGCGGTCGCCGTGGTGATCGCGAAGGTGGCGGCGACGACGGCGCCCACCGTTGCCGCTCCCATGATCGCCATACGTCGTCGCATTGCTGCCTCCCGATGGTCGGTGTCGTGCATGTGACGCACCCCGGCCCGGGGCGGTTCCCGTCTCCTCGTCGATCTGCGACGCTGACCCCGACGAGCCCTCGCGCAGAAGGGGAGAGACATGGCCGAGCGGAGACGCCGAGTACGACGTGGTGCTGTTCGGAGCGACCGGCTTCGTCGGGCGGCTGACCGCGGAGTACCTCGCCCGGAGCGCCGAGCCGGGGCTGCGGTGGGCCCTCGCCGGGCGCGACCTCGCCCGGCTCGAGGAGCTCCGCGACGGGCTCGTCGCCATCGATCCCGCCCTGGCCGATCTGGCCCTGCTCGTCGCCGACGCCGAGAACCCGGACTCGCTCGCCGCGGTTGCCGAGTCGGCTGCCGTCGTGGCCAGCGCGGTTGGTCCCTACCTGGAGCACGGGGAGCCGCTCGTGCGGGCCTGCGCCGAGGCGGGCACCGACTACTGCGATCTCACCGGCGAGCCGGAGTTCGTCGACCGCATGTACCTGGAGTACGACGCGGTGGCTCGCCGCACCGGCGCCCGCCTGGTGCACGCCTGCGGCTTCGACTCGGTGCCCGCACGACCTGGGGGCCTTCTTCACCATGCAGCACGTTCCCTCCGAGCGTGCCGGTGCACCTGACCGGGGTGGTGCGGTCGAGCGGGACGTTCTCCGGCGGCACGCTCCGGTCGACGCTGATCCAGTTCTCGCGGGCCCGGCGGATGCGGGTGACGTCGCGCGAGCGCCGGGCCGCCGAGCCCCGCCCCGAGGACAGGAAGGTCAGGGGCCGCGCCGAGCGGCCGCACCGGGACAGCCGGTTCGGCTACTGGCTGGTGCCGCTGCCCACGCTCGACCCCTTCATCGTCGTGCGCAGCGCCGCGGCCCTCCCGTCGTTCGGACCCGACTTCACCTACTCGCACTACGCGGGGGTCCGTCGGCTGCGCACCGTGGTGGCCGGCATCGTGGTGGTCGGCGGGCTGATGGTCGCCGCGCAGATCGGACCCCTGCGGCGACTGATGCTGTCACGCATCCAGCGGGGACACGGGACCCTCGGCGGAGCGACGGGAGAAGTCGGGGTTCACCGTGCGCTTCCTCGCCGAGGCAGGCGACCAGGTGGTGCGGACCCAGGTGTCCGGCGGTGACCCCGGCTACGGCGAGACCGCGAAGATGCTGGGCGAGGCCGCGCAGTCCCTTGCCCTGGACGACAACCCCCCGACGTCCGGCCAGACGACCACCGCTGCCGCGATGGGCGAGAACCTGCTCGCCCGGCTGCAGAAGGCCGGCTTGAGATTCGAGCTGATCGAGGGCTCCTGAGCGTCGCGGATGCGCGACACTGGGAGCGCCGGCGGAGAAACCGGTAGGGAAGGAGTCCCACGGTGTGTTTCTCGCCGGAGATGGATCTTGCTGCCGGCGTGGTCGTCGGCGGAATCGCGGTGCAGGCCGCGCGGAGCGTCCGTGACCCTTCGCAGTGGCCGCTCGCTGCGATCCCGGCGGTCCTCGCCGTCCACCAGCTCATCGAGGCTGCGGTCTGGTGGGGCGCCGAGGGCAGGCTGCCCTCCGACGTGGGTCAGGCCGCAACCCTGGCCTACCTCGGCATCGCGTTCGTCGTCGTCCCCGTGCTCGTTCCCGCAGCCGTGACCATGCTCGAGCCTCCGCCCCGCCGTGACGGTGATGAAGCTGATGGTCCTGCTGGGCGTCGTCTCGGCCCTGGTGCTCGGCTGGTCGTTGGCCACCCAGCCGTTCACGGCGCGGGTCGAGAGGTTCCATCTCGCCTACCCCGGCCATGTCGTCGGAGGGGCCGGGGTCGTCGCCCTCTACGTGGTGGGCACCTGCGGAGCACTGCTGCTGTCCAGCCGCCGGGCCCTGCGCTGGTGGGGGGTGCTGAACGTGCCCGCGATCGTGCTGCTCGCCTGGCTCCAGCAGTCGGCGTTCATCTCGCTGTGGTGCGTCTGGGCGGCGCTGTCCAGCGTCGCGGTGCTGATCTACCTGCGGCGGATGAGCGGCCCGAAGGCACCACGGGGCGGCAGACGAGCGCGTTCCCGGCGAGCCGGCCGGCCACCGGGGGTGACGGCTAGAGCCTCACTCGGACGCCGGGCGCTGGGCGAGCAGGGGGAGCGACGGATCCCAGACGCTGCCCTTCTCGGCGTCCTGCTTGCGCCGGGCGATGGCCGACAGCGCCTCGAGCACCACCCGGTTGGCGAGCGCCGCGGTGATGTCGGCGTGGTCGTAGGGCGGCGACACCTCGACGACGTCCATCCCGACGATCGGCAGCGATGTACGCCGCCCGCCGTACCGCGTCGAGCAGCTCGCGGGCCGTCATCCCGCCCGACTCCGGGGTGCCCGTTCCCGGCGCGTGACCGGGGTCCACCACGTCGATGTCGACGGAGAGGAAGACGCCGTCGCAGTCGTCGGTCGCGATGCCGAACGCCTCATCGAGGCACACGTCCAGCCCGCGGTGCACGATCTCGGTCATCTCGTAGGAGCGCATCCCCTGCTCCGCCATCCAGTCCAGGGTCGGGGGCTCGGGCCAGTAGCCGCGCAGCCCCATCTGCAGGAAGCGGTCCCCGCGCACGGCACCGGACTCGATCAGCCGGCGCATCGGCTGGCCGTGCCCGATCAGCGAGCCGAACTCCACGTCTCCGGTGTCGGCGTGCGCGTCGAAATGGAGCACGCTCACCCGGCCCCATCCGTGCGCCCGGGCCACCGCGGTCGCATCCGGCCAGGTGATGGTGTGGTCGCCGCCCAGCACGACCGGGATCGGCCTTGGCCTCTGCGACCTCTGGATCGCCGCCTCGAGATCGCGGCAGGACCGCGCTGCGTCCCCGCTGTACATCTCGACGTCCCCGGCGTCGACCACCCGGAGGTCCTGCAGCCCGTCGACGCGCAGTGCCAGCGAGGGGCGGGAGCCGTCGTGCGGAAGGTAGTCGGTCGACCGGATGGCCTGCGGGCCGAACCGCGCGCCCGAGCGGTACGACGTGCCGCCGTCGAACGGCGCGCCGACGATGACCATGTCGGCACCCGCGTAGGTGTCCGGCTCGTCGAGCGTGCAGCGGTCCACGCCCGAGGAAGGTGAGGTCCGGGCCGAACATCGGGCCGTATCGCGTCATGTCGTCCTCCCGGACGTCTGCCTCAGTACGGCCACTCGCGTGCCCGTCGGCGTGCCCCCGGCAGGATTCGAACCTGCGACGCACGGTTTAGGAAACCGACGCTCTATCCCCTGAGCTACGAGGGCGGGCCCCGGAATAGTAGCCGGATGCCGGACCGCGGCTCTCATCGGCGCGTGAGCGAAGGGTTCCCTTTGCGAGGAGTCGGGCGTACGGTGCCGAACATGCGAGTCCTGACGGGGGCGCTCGCCCTTGGACTGTTCATCACGCTCGTACCCAGCCCAGCCCTGGCTGACCAGACCGTGGTCGTCCACGGTGTTCCTGACGGCACCAACGACATCACGACCGTCGGAGGCCACTGCGCGGACGTGACCCAGAGCGTGACCGGTACCCCCATCTTCAGCTTCGCCTCGACCACTGACCCGTCACCGGGCGACGCCAAGGGCGACAGGATGCTCGGCTTCGTGCAGCAGAGCGACACCGGGGACGCGTTCGGGCCGGCGGTCCGGACCACGTCGCCGTCGACGAACACCATCCTGACGACGCGCGTGGACTTCCCGGACGGATCGGGATCGGGGATGGCCATGGTCTGGTACTACGCGGACGGCGAGAACTCCACCGACACGCTGTACGTCGGCACCTGGCCCCTGGGCACGACACCAGCGCAAGGCTGGTCGACCGTGAACGCCTCGAGCGTGACCTACACGTGGGAGGCCCTCGACCAGACGGGCGGCATCTGGTCACCGGCCGGCACGGGCACGCTGGTCGACTTCACCACGGCCAACTCAGGCAGCGCACCAGTGGCCTATCTCGGCCTGGTGTTCGGCTGCAACGGGGAGAAGCTTCTACTTCGACGACTTCCACTACGGGTACATCGGCAATGAGACCACCGTCGATTTCGAGGGCTACACCTCGACAGTCGCGATCACCGGGTCGGCGTCGAAGATCAAGGCGGGTGCTGCGGTGACCCTCGACGGCACCGTGTCCGTCGTGCAGCCGAACGTGACGGAGAGCAGCGCCACGTTGACGCTCCTCGCCAAGCCCTACGGCTCCTCGACCTTCACGGCGGTGGGAACGGCCAACTACACCAACTCCGGGACCGAGACACCGGCCGAGCTGGTCGTGCACCCCAAGAAGCAGACCACGTACGAGTGGCAGTTCGCCGGAGACAACTCCACGGCCGGCAGCGTCTCCCCCGAGTTCACCGTCACCGTCGCGACGAAGGTGACCGGCAAGCTCGCCGACACCACTGTCTCCAAGGGCCAGACCCTGTCGCTCTACGGGAAGACCCTGCCCCGCAAGCGCGGCAGCACCATCTACTTGGAGCGGAAGAAGGGCGGGCACTGGGTGAAGATCGCCCACGTGCGGGTTACGAAGAGGGGCCGCTACACCCTCCGCGCCATCGCCTCCGCCGTCGGGGTCTGGAAGGTACGGGCGTTCCTTCCGGCAGGCGGCGGGAACATCGCCGGGCACTCTCCGGTCCGGTACGCCGCAGTCAGCTAGCGGCCCTCGGAGTGCCGTCGGGCTCCGCCACGCCTGAGCACGGCCTCGTCGCGCCCGTCGGGACGGATTCTCATGCCGGATTCTCAGGCCCCGGATTTCCGATCCCTTTGACCGGGCTGTCATCATGGGTCGCGCGTCCGGTCCCCGGGGAGGTCTCCCCTGCCTGGACGCCACCCACACCGGGTCATTTCCCCCCGAGGAGCCGCACGAGTGACGACACATCGGACGAGCAAGGTCAGGCGCCGCATCTTCATAGCGCTCGGCATCACCCTGGCGCTGGTGCTGGTGGCCGGAGGGGGCGTCTACATCGCGTACCGCAACCTGAACTCCAACATCACCACCATCGACGTCACGACGGCGCTCGGATCGGATCGTCCGACCGAGTACACCGTGACCGCGACTCCCGGCGAGACGAACCCGCCCAAGTACCAGCCGATGAACATCCTGCTGATCGGCACCGACACCCGCAGCGGCACCACCGAGAACACGGGGTGAGCCAGGGGCTCAGCGACACCACGATCCTGCTGCACCTGTCCGCGGACCGTTCGCGTGCGTACGCGGTCAGCATCCCGCGCGACTCGATGGTCCAGCGGCCGCCGTGCCAGAGCAAGTACCCCAACGGCGGCACGGTCCCCGGCGGGCTGGCCATGTTCAACACCGCCTACTCGTACGGCGGCCCGGCCTGCACGATCAAGACCGTCGAGCAGCTGACCCACATCCGGATCGACCACTTCGTGATCGTGGACTTCCAGGGCTTCAAGGACATGGTCAACGCCCTGGGCGGCGTGAAGATCTGCGTGCCGACGGCGGTCAACGACACGACGTACAACATGTACCTCAAGGCCGGCACCTACAACATGGACGGCAAGACCGCGCTGATGTACGTCCGCGAGCGGCACAACCTGTCGGTCAACGGCGACATCGGCCGGGTCAAGCGGCAGCAGGTCTTCCTCGCCGCCATGACCAAGAAGGTCATCTCGGCAGGCACGCTGCTCAACCCGATCAAGCTCTACAACTTCCTCGACGCGGCGACCAAGTCGGTCACCACCGACCCGGGTCTGGGCAGCGTCACCAAGCTCGGCGACCTGGCCCTGCAGCTGCAGAACATCGGCCTGAGCCAGATCCAGTTCATGACGATCCCGGTCGGCACGTACAAGCCGGACCCGAACCGAGTCCAGTGGGTGCAGCCGATCTCGGACAAGATCTGGAACGCCATCCGCACCGACAAGGTCGTGAGCAAGAAGTGGGTCAGCGACATGGTCTCCGCCGACGAGAACGTCCCGGGCACGGGCAAGACCAAGTCGACCGCCAAGCAGAAGCAGCTCGCCGCGCAGTACGGCCTCTGCTCCTGACCCGGTGAGGTGAGCCGGCGGCGACGGGCCGCCGGTTACGGCTGGACGATCTCGTTCTTGCCAATCACCACGGTGCCGCCGTCGCTGACGCTGAAGCCGCGCCGCCGGTCCTCCTCGTGGTCGACGCCGATGGAGGCCCCCGGGGGCACGACGACGTTCTTGTCGATGATGGCGTTGTTCACCACCGCGCCTGCCCCGATCAGGACGTTGTCGAGCAGCACGCTGCGGTTCACGTGGGCACCGTCCTGCACCAGCGTGTGGATGCCCAGCACGGACGAGACGACGTTGGCCCCGGAGACGATCGAGCCGGGGCAGACGATCGTGTCGCGCACCGAGGCGTCGTGGACGAACTTCGCCCCGGGCAGCTGAGGGTTCGAGGTGTAGATCGGCCACTCGGTGTTGTACAGGTTGAAGATCGGGTCGCTCGACACCAGATCGAGATGGGCGTCGTGGTACGAGTCGAGTGTCCCGACGTCGCGCCAGTAGGCGCGGTCGCGGTCGGTCGAGCCGGGAACGTCGTTGTCCTTGAAGTCGTAGACGGCTGCCCTGCCCTGAGCGACGAGCGCGGGGACGATGTCGCCGCCCATGTCGTGACGCGAGGACGCCTCGGCCGCGTCGCGCTCCAGCGCGTCGACGAGCACGTCGGTGTCGAACACGTAGTTGCCCATCGAGGCGAGGGTCTCGTCGGGTGCGTCGGGCAGACCCGGCGGGTCCTCGGGCTTCTCGAGGAAGTCCTCGATCATGACACCGTCCGCCGCCGTCTTGATCACGCCGAAGGCGGACGCCTCCGAGCGCCTCACCCGGATGCCCGCGACGGTGACCCCCGCGCCGGACGCGATGTGCGCGTCGACCATCTGCGAGGCGTCCATCCGGTACACGTGGTCGGCGCCGAAGACCACGATGATGTCGGGCCTCTCGTCGTTGATGAGGTTCATCGACTGGTAGATCGCGTCGGCGCTGCCCTGGTACCAGCGAGGCCCACGACGCTGCTGCGCGGGGACCGGGGCGACGAAGTTGCCCAGCATGGTGGCGATGCGCCACGTCATGGAGATGTGCCGGTCGAGCGAGTGCGACTTGTACTGCGTCAGCACCGCGATCTTCAGGTAGCCGGCGTTGACCAGGTTGGAGAGCGCGAAGTCGATCAGCCGGTACGAGCCACCGAACGGGACCGCGGGCTTGGCGCGGTCGAGGGTCAGGGGCATGAGTCGCTTCCCCTCGCCGCCGGCGAGGACGATGCCGAGCACCTTGGCCATGTCAGTCACCCTACTGGCGAAGTCCAGTCGTGCCAGGGGGCGCGATGACCTAGATTCGGTGCATGCGCGTCGCCATCCTGACCCGCGAGTTCCCACCCCAGGTGTACGGCGGTGCCGGGGTGCACGTCGACTTCCTCACCAGGGAGCTGCGACAGCTCGTCGACGTCACCGTCCACTGCATGGGGGTCGCCCGGGACAACGCGGTGGCTCACCCCGAGGACCTCCCGATCCTGCAGGACGCCAACCCGGCGCTGCGGATGCTGGCCACGGACCTGGTCATGGCCGGGGACGTGGGTGGCTTCGACCTGGTGCACTCCCACACGTGGTACGCCAACATGGCCGGTCACTGGGCCAAGCTGCTCTACGACGTGCCACACGTCCTGACCGGCCACTCCCTGGAGCCGCTGCGCCCCTGGAAGGCGGAGCAGCTGGGGGGCGGGTACCGCCTCTCGTCGTGGGCCGAGCGCACCGCCTACCAGGCGGCAGACGCGATCATCGCGGTCAGTCACGGCATGGCCGGGGACATGCGCACGGCGTACCCGGAGGTGGACCCGGCGCGGATCCACGTCATCCACAACGGCGTCGACTCGGACTTCTACCCCCCGGGAGGACACCGGGCGCGCTGGACCAGCTCGGCGTCGACCCGGCCCGCCCCTACCTCGCCTTCGTCGGGCGGATCACGCGGCAGAAGGGGGTCCCGCACCTGCTGCGGGCAGCCCTCGACTTCGATCCCGGGCTGCAGCTGGTGCTGCTCGCGGGAGCGGCCGACACCCCCGAGCTGAAGGCGGAGACCGACGCGGCGATCGCGCGGCTCCGGGAGGAGCGCGACGGCGTCTTCGTCGTCTCGCACATGCTGCCCGCCGAACAGGTGCGCGAGGTGCTGAGCCACGCTCTGGTGTTCTGCTGTCCGTCTGTCTACGAGCCGCTGGGCATCGTGAACCTCGAGGCAATGGCCTGCGAGACCGCGGTCGTCGCCAGCCGGGTCGGGGGCATCCCCGAGGTGGTCGACGACCCGTTGACCGGTCTGCTCGTCGACTACGACCCGCGGACGAGAGGGCGTTCGAGGCGGGTCTGGCCGGGGCGGTCAACGCGCTCGTTGCCGACCCGAGCGGGCCCACCGGATGGGCCGCGCCGGGCGCGTGCGGGCCGAGAGCAGTTCTCCTGGAGCGCGGTCGCGGCGCGCACGGTGGATCTCTATAGCAGCCTGGTCTGAGCTTCCCCTGCCGCGGCAGACTTGCCGTTATCGGTTTGTTACATGAGACTGAGGGGCGGTCTTGTACCTAGGGGAGGGTTTTCGCGATGCGCGTTGCCGTGGTCGGCGGCACGGGGGTGATCGGCCGATCCGCCGTACCCGCGCTCGTGGCCGCCGGCCACGAGGTGGTGGCGCTGGCGCGCGACCTCGACAAGGCGGGCTGGCTGGGCGACCTGGGCGCCAAGCTGGTCCACGCGGACATCTTCGAGCCCGACGAGCCTCCTCGGCCTTCTCCGGTGCCGACGCGGTCTGCAACTTCGCCACGAAGATCCCGGTCGGGCACGCCGCAGCGCTGGGGCGCAACTGGCGGAGCAACGACCGGATCCGGCTGGAGGGCTCGCGTCTGGTCGCCTGCGCCGCCCGCGAGGCGGGCGCGCGCCGGCTGGTCCAGGAGAGCATCTCGATGCTCTACGCCGACGGCGGCGATCGCGTGCTCAGCGAGGACGCGCCGCTGGACATCACGCCGGCCACCGAGCCCGCCTCGGTGGCGGAGTCGCAGGCACAGGAGTTCGGGGACGGGCCGCGTGACGCCGTGGTGCTGCGCTTCGGCCAGATCGTCGGCGACGACCCCCTGACCCACTGGAGGATGCACAGCGCCAGCCACGGCCGGCCCGTCGCCACCGGCGACCCCGACGGCTGGATCCACCTGCTGCACACCGACGACATCGGCTCGGCCGTGCTTGCCGCCCTCACCGTCCCCGGTGGCGTCTACAACGTCGGGTCGCCTCCGGTCCGGCGCCGCGACCTGGCCCGGGGATTCGCCGAGGCCACGGGTCGCTCCTCGGTGGAGTTCCTCGGGTCGCTGCGCACGCGGCTCGCCGGGCACCGCCTCGAGCCGGCCACCCGCTCGCAGCGGGTCACCTCCGCGCGCCTCGCCGGCGCCGGCGCGTGGCAGCCGAGCCGCGGAGCGTTCGACGCCTCCTGGCTGCCGGTCGACTACCTGAGCCGGATTCCGTGAGCGGAGAGACGCGCGAGCAGGCCGCCGAGCGTCGCCGCCGAGAGCTCCGCGAGCGGATCTTCGGAGAGGTCCTCCCCGAGTCGACCCAGGACGACACCGACGACCGTCCCGGCGAGCACGCCGACGACGACGCCTGGCTGCGCCGTCAGGTGCCTCCGCACCACGGCTGACGCGCCGCCGCGGTGTCTCAGGGCAGTGCGAAGGCCTCGATGACGCTGGTCTCGCTCAGCTCCGGGCTGACGAGCACGACGGATCCGGTGACGGCGACGACCCCGGGTGGCGTGTCGGGGGAGACGACGACCCCGTTGGGGCCGCCGTAGAAGGCGGGCAGCCCGATGTCGCTCAGCACTCGGCCGGTCCTCATGTCGGTGGCCCGGAGACGGAAGGTTCCGGGATCGGAGCGGTAGGTGGTGGAGCCCCGGGGGATGCCCTCGGCGGCGGCGGTGGGAACTATGGCGTACAGGGTGCCTCCGGCGCTGGCGATGCCGTCACCGTCGGATCCCAGACCGTCGGCCGGGGCGACCGCCGGCGAGGCTTCCCAGGAGAGCTGTCCGGTCCGGGCGGCGTAGCAGCCGGTCCCGTACCCGGACGCGACGCACAGCTGCCCCGCCCCGCCGTACGCGCCTGCGGCGAGAGGAACGCCGTGCAGCTGCCACAGCGGCCGGCCCGTGTCCGCGGCCAGCGCGAGGAGCGTGCGGGTCTCGTACTGCTGGGCCCCGGGCGGCTGGTGGGCCACCGTCGTCACGTCGAAAGGGCGACGTCCGGACACGACGATCCCGATCACGCCGGAGGCGGTTCCGGCGGGCGCCTGGTAGTCGGCCCGCCCGCCCCGCGGCAGGACGCGTGTCCACGCGACGCTGCCGGTGGTGGCGTGGAGCCGCGTGATCCGGTCCTGGATCGTGCACCGGTACCGCACCGTGACCGCGGGCGCGCCGGGGAGCACGGCGGCCCCTGGGTCCAGGCCGTCCTGCTGCCGGACCACGCATCCGCTCGGTGCCGGGTCCAGCCACCTTTGCCGGCCGTCGGTCGCGTCGATGCCGAGGACCGACCCGTCCGCCTCCGCGACGACCACGACAGAGCCGGCGATCCGGGCCGGGACGCCCTGCCCGTCGTCGGCGAGCGTCAGGCTCCAGCGCTGGGCACCCGTGCCCGGGTCGAAGCCGACGAGCCGATCGGTCGCCGAGTACGCCATCGCCGGAGCATGTCCGCGCGTGTCCCCGAGGGCGGCGACGACGACGGCCGGGCTCGCGGTCACCCCCATCAGATGGGAAGGGCTCGGAACGGCCCGTGACCACAGACCCGCGCCGGAGCGGGCGTCCAGTGCGGCAAGACAGCCCACCGGCGCCATCGTGAACAGGCGACCGCTCGACGCCGCGGGGAGGTGCGAGCCAGCTCCGACCTCACCGGACCATGCCGGGGAGGAGCTGCCCATGCCTGCCGTCAGCCCCAGCGACGACGGCGCGCCCGTCGCCGCCTGGTCCTGGGTCGGGCCACAGTCCGCCGTCGAGCCCGATCGATCGGGGCCGACGACGGGTCCCCCGCCGGGGGTGCAGGACACGAGCAGGAGGGCTGCGCACAGCGTCACCGCGCCAAGCAGGGCGTGACGTGCTCGTTCCGACAGTGCGGCTATCGTTCCCCCGTTCGGTCCACGGACGTGACCGACAGGTCACGTCACTTCTGGGACGCACGCACCCGTCGTGGGGCTCCCACGGACCGGGCCGGCGCCCCCGCTCAGTCCTTCGCCAGCGAGTCCCGGATCTCCTTGAGCACCGCGACCTCGGGAGAGTCGCCCGACGGTGTCGGCTCCGGCACCGGGAAGAACCGGTCCTTGAGGCGGGTGTAGGGGACGACCACCAGGAAGTAGACGACCGCCGCGAGGAGCACGAACGAGACCAGCGAGTTGTAGAACGCTCCGCTCGGCGTGTTCTCGTCGAAGTGCAGCACGGACGAGGCGGGGAACAGACTGGTCAACAGGGCGACGAACGTCTTCACGACGTCTCCGAACGCGGCGCCCATGATGAAGGCGACGGCGAGCTCGACGAGGTTCCCTCGGAGTAGGAACGCGCGGAAACCGGACATGTGACTCCTCTGCTCGAGCGGACTGCTCCGATCCTAGGGCGAGCAACGGGCCGTAAGCCCGGGTCAGCCCTCGGCGAGAACCCAGGAGATGTAGCCGCCGACCGTGGCGGCGGCGATCCGGTCGGCCTCGTCGGGGGCGACGGCGACGAGGAGGAGTCCTCCGCTGCCGGGCGTGGCCGTGCTCGCCGTGGGGACGGCCACCACCTGTGCTCCGATGGCGAGCGTGCGCACGAGGCCCGTGGCCGGGTCCGCGCCGAGCAGGTCGATGCGCATCCCGGCCTCGAGGAGGGGGAGCGTGCCCGCGTCGGAGACGCGGACTGGGGTGACGGCCCGGCCCGGATAGCCGTCGAGCAGGGCGTCCCCGACCAGGCGCACGTGGGTCAGTGCCTCACCCTGCCCGAGCGGCCCGGCGAGCACCCGGCCGATCGGCACCACGTCGGGGGAGACCGCGCCCGGAGGCACCGACTCGGGAGAGAACCGGGCGAGCGTCAGGTCGTCCGCGGCGAGCACGGTGCCGCTCGGCAGGTCGCGCGATGCGACGAGAAGTGCCTGCATGGCGGTCGGGGGGACGGTGAGGGCACGCACCACCAGGAGACCGCCAGTCCCGCGAGCAGCGCCGCCGCGCCGCGGCGATGGGCAAGGGTGTGCCGCCGGACGCGACGCCAGAGCGGGAGGAGCCGGGACATGGCTGGCAGCGTAGGGAGCGCGGCGGGGCGGCTGCCGCCGCCGTCCACAGGGTCAGGCGGCCGACCCCGAGCCGCTGGAGGCGCTGCTCGAGGCGGAGGAGCCCGACGAGGAGCTGGAGGAGCCGGACGAGGACGAGGAGCTGGCGGAGCTCGACGAGGAGGGCCCTTCCGCGCGCGGAGGAGGCCGAGGAGCTCGAGTCCGACGAGCTCGCGTCGCCCGGCTGTCGGTGCGGTAGAAGCCCGAACCCTTGAACACCACACCGACGGCGTTGAAGACCTTGCGCAGCTGGCCGGAGCACTCCGGGCACTCGGTCAGCGAGTCCTCGCTGAAGCTCTGGAACTGCTCGAAGGCGTGACCGCACTCGGTGCAGGCGTACTGGTAGGTGGGCACGGGTCCTCCGTAGTGTGCGACGAGGGCTCGGAGTCGGTTAGCACTCTCCGGCACCGACTGCCAATTATCGCCCACGGCCCGCGCAGCCAACTTGCCGATGGTCCGGGAATTCCCCGGGTCTGCGAGGAGCAATGTCCCCGTGCCCGACGACGTCCGACTCATCCGCGCCGCCCAGCACGCCGTCGCAGCAGCCGTCTCCCGCGACCCGACCTGCCGTGGTGGCTGAGCCGGGCCACCTGGCGCATCGCCCGCTGGGTCACCGTCGTCGTGGCCGGCCTGGTCCTCGTCGGCCTGATCGCCGTCGGCGTGACGGGCGGCCGTGCTGGTGCCCCGTCCGCTTCCCGCAGACCACGGGCACGTGACGCTGCAGGGCTCGACCGCCGACGTGACGGTGATCCGCGACGGCCACGGGATCCCGCAACATCTACGCCGACTCCGCCCAGGACCTGTTCTACGCCCAGGGGTACGTGCAGGCCCAGGACCGCTTCTTCGAGATGGACATCCGGCGCCACGTCACGGCGGGCCGTCTGTCGGAGATGCTCGGCGAGGACGCCGTCGACACCGACAAGTACATCCGGACGCTCGGCTGGCGCCGGTCGCGCGGGAGGAGCTCAAGCTGCTCGACGCCGACACGCTGCGCTACCTCCAGGCCTACACGCGCCGGGGTCAACGCCTACATCGGCACGCACTCGCTGTCGCAGATGTCGGTGGAGTACAGCCTGCTCGGGCTCAAGGGCTCAACTACACGGTCGAGCCTGGACGCCGGTGGACTCGATCGCCTGGCTCAAGGCGATGGCCTGGGACCTGCGCGGCAACATGACCGACGAGATCGACCGGGCGATCGGCCGCGGCTCACCTCACCGACGCGCAGATCCGCCAGCTCTACCCGCCGTACCCCTACGACCGGCACCAGCCGATCCTGGAGTCCGGCGACGTCGTCCACGGCGCCTTCGACGCGAAGGCGGCGACCCGAGCAGGCCTCGACCGAGTCCCGCGCGCGCAGCGCGTGCTCGTGCAGCTCGCGCGGCCTCGGCCGACGCGCTGCCGCAGCTGGTGGGAAGCGGCGACGGCATCGGCAGCAACTCCTGGGTGGTCGACGGGGCGCACTCCGAGACCGGGCATGCCGCTGCTGGCCAACGACCCGCACCTCGGCATCTCGCGTGCCGGGCATCTGGTACCAGATGGGCCTGCACTGCACGACCGTCGGACGCGGAGTGCCCCTTCGACGTCACCGGCTTCACCTTCGCGGGGCTGCCGGGCGTGATCATCGGGCACAACGCCGACATCGCCTGGGGCTTCACCAACCTCGGTCCCGACGTCGATCGACCTCTACCTGGAGAGGATCCAGGGCCGACGGCCACGTACGGCGGCAAGTGGCGTCCCGCTGACGCTCCGCGACGAGACGATCAAGGTCGCCGGCGGCGACGACGTCGACTTCACCGTCCGCTCCACCAGGCACGGGCCGCTGCTCTCCGACGTCTCCGTCCGAGCTCTCCACGGCGGGCGCCAACGCCCCCGTCGCCGACGGCGCCCCGGACCGGGGCAACGGGTACGGCGTCGCGATCGGCGTGGACGGCGCTGATCCCGAGCAACACCGCCGACGCGATCTTCGAGCTCGACAAGGCCAAGGACTGGAACGAGCTTCCGCGCGGCGGCCGCCGACTTCGCCGTCCCAGCCAGAACCTCGTCTACGCCGACACCCAGGGCAACATCGGCTACCAGTCACCGGGCATGATCCCGATCCGCAAGCCGGCGAACGACGGCTGGCAGCCCGTCGGAGGGGTGGGACCCTCGCAACGACTGGACCGGACGAGTTCATCCCGTTCGACGAGCTGCCCCGTGCTCAACCCGACCGAGGGGTACATCGTCACCGCCAACCAGGCCGTCATCGGCCCGCGGCTACACGAACTTCCTCACCAGCGACTGGGACTACGGCTACCGCAGCCAGCGGATCCACGACCTGCTCTCCCAGAAGGAGCACCTTCTCCGTCGCGGACTTCACCGCGATGCAGTTCGACAACCTCAACAACTTCGCGGCGACGCTGCTGCCCTACCTGCTCGGCGTGAAGATCGACGGCGCCGCTACTACTCGCGCGGGTCAGCGAGCTGCTGCGCACCTGGGACGGCCACCAGCCGGCGGACTCGGCCGGCGGCCGCGTACTTCAACGTGGTGTGGCGGCAACCTGCTCGAGCTGACCTTCGACGACCAGCTGCCCGAGGCGCTGTGGCCCGACGGCGGCGCCCGCTGGTACGACGTGGTCGCCGGCTGCTCGCCCGGCCCGAACGACCCGTGGTGGGACGACGCCGAGCACCGACGACGTCATCGAGACCCGCGACGACATCCTGCGCCAGGCGATGAGTCGATGCCCGCGACGAGCTCACCCGCCTGCAGTCGCAGAAGACCCGAGCGGCTGGACGTGGGGCCACCTGCACGTGCTCAACCTGGAGAACCAGACACTCGGGCAGTCCGGCATCGGCCCGGTCGAGTGGCTGCTCAACCGCGGCGGCTACCGGTCGGCGGCGGCGAGGCGGCGGTCGACGCGACCGGGTGGAGCGCCGCCGAGGGGTACCAGGTCGACTGGGCGCCCTCGATGCGGATGGTGGTCTCGCTGGCCGACCTGGACGACTCACGCTGGATCAACCTGACCGGCGTCTCGGGCCACGCCTTCAACGCCACTACGTCGACCAGACCGAGCTGTGGGTCGCGGGCCAGACGCTGCCGTGGGCGTTCAGCGCAGAGCGCGGTGCGACTCGGCAGGCGACGCCGTGCTGACCGCTCAAGCCCGGTCGGCGGTGCGCTCGAGCCCGAGCCGGAGCGACACCCCGAGGGGGTCGCGGCGGCGGTGACGCGGCGGTCGTGGGCTCGACGGGCACGTCGTCGAGGATCTCCCCGTCGAACAGCAGCGCGCACACGAAGGTGCCGACCGGGACATGGGCCAGCGCCCGGTCGTAGTAGCCGCCGCCCTTGCCCAGGCGCATCCCGGTGCGGTCCACCGCCATGGCCGGGGCCGAGCACCGCGTCGGCGGTGCCGATCGCCTCGACCCGAGCCGGGGGCACCGGCTCGAGCAGCCCGAACCGCGCCGAGGCCAGTGACTCCGCCCCGGCGTACGGCGCCCAGTCGAGCCCGTCGGGGGTGACCACCGGCAGGATCACCCGTCGGCCCAGGGCGGTGAACGCGTCGAGGAAGGGGCCCGGTGCCCGGTTCGCCGCGGGATCGAGACGTAGGCGGCGACGGTGGCCGCGCCCGGATCTCGGGGAGGCCAGCAACACGTCCGCCAGGGCGCGGGCGGCCTGCGCGGCCTCGGCGAGCCCGCGACGGTTGCGGGCGTGGTCTGCAGCTGGTCGCGCAGGGCGATCTTGGGCGGCAGAGGCGTCCACGGCCCGACCTTAGCGAGGGCGGTCCGGATCGCCTATGCTCGGTGGCATGAGCGACGCCGGACTGGAGCATGCCCGGAAGAAGATGGAGGCCGCGGGGGTGGACCCGGGCGCGATCGAGGTCTTCTCGCACTACTACCGCCTGGTCGAGAGCGGCGAGACGGGGATGGTTCCCGAGTCGACCATCGAGCCCGTCGACTCGCCGGCCTGGCCGACGTCCATGTCCCCGACGACGCGGCCGAGGCGGCGATCGCGCGAGACCGCGGTGATCAAGCTCAACGGCGGGCTCGGGACCTCGATGGGCCTCGACCGGGCCAAGTCGCTGCTCGAGGTGCGCGACGGGCTGACCTTCCTCGACATCACGGTGCGGCAGGTGCTCGCGCTGCGCGAGCACCTACGGCGCGCGGCTGCCCCTGATGTTCATGAACAGCTTCCGCACCCGCGCCGACACGCTGGCCGCGCTCGAGGCCTACCCGACCTCGCCGTCGACGGCCTGCCGCTCGACTTCCTGCAGAGCAAGGAGCCCAAGCTGCTCGTCGACACCCTCGAAGCCGGTCGAGTGGCCGGCCGACCCCGGCCTCGAGTGGTGCCCGCCGGGGCACGGCGACCTCTACACGTCGCTGCGCGCCACCGGTCTGCTCGACCGGCTGATCGAGGCGGGGTTCCAGCGGGTCTTCGTCTCCAACTCCGACAACCTGGGCGCCGTCCCCGAGGCCCGGGTCGCCGGCTGGTTCGCGCAGTCCGGCGCGCCGTTCGCGATCGAGGCGGTCCGCCGTACGCCGAGCGACCGCAAGGGCGGCCACTTCGCGCGCCGCACAGCGACCACCGGATCGTGCTGCGGGAGACCGCGCAGACCCTCCCCGAGGACCTCGAGGCGCTCGGGCGACCTGGGCCGGCACCGGTTCTGCTCGACGAACAACCTCTGGTTCGACCTGCGAGGCGATGCGCGACGAGCTCGACCGGCGCGACGGGGTCCTCGGCCTGGCGATGATCAAGAACGTCAAGACCGTCGACCCCGCCGACCCGACGACTCCTGAGGTGATCCAGATCGAGACGGCCATGGGTGCCGCGATCGAGGTCTTCGACGGGGCGACGACCATCGAGGTCGGGCGCGACCGGTTCGTCCCGGTGAAGACGACCAACGACCTGCTCGTGCTCCGCTCGGACTGCTACGAGCTCGACGAGCGCGGCGTGCTGCACCAGATCCCCGAGCACGATCCCTTCGTCGACCTGGACAGCCGGACTACAAGCTGGTCGAGGACTTCGACGCGCGCTTCCCCGACGGGGTGCCGTCGATGCGGCGGCGCCGCGTCGCTGCGGGTCGGGGGACTGGACCTTCGGCGCCGGGGTCACGGTCGCGCGGCGACGGTCGAGCTCGTGGCCGACACGGGCTCGCCCGGCACGATCGAGCCCGGACGTCGCCGGCTCGGCGGCGGTTAGGGTGCGGCCATGCCTCGCAGTCCTCCGATCGCCGACTGACGCACCGTCGACGAGTACGCCGAGCGCGTCCTCCGCGAGATCGAGCCGCTGCCGCCGTACGACCAGCCGCTGGCCGAGGCGATGGGGCTGCCGATCTGCGAGGACATCGTCGCGCCGATGGACCTGCCGTCCTTCGACAACTCCGCGATGGACGGCTACGCCGTCTGCTACGGCGACGTCGCAGCTCGCCTCGCGAGGACAACCCGGTGCTCCTGCCGGTCGTCGGCGAGGTCGCGGCAGGCCGGGCCAGCATTACGCGATGACCCCGGGCACGGCGGTGAAGATCATGACCGGCGCCCCGGTGCCCGCCGGCGCCGACGCCGTCGTCCCGGTCGAGTGGACCGACGGCGGCGTCTGCGACGGTGCGCATCCACCGGCGCCGCGTCAGCGGCCAGCACATCCGCACGCAAGGGCGAGGACGTCGACGACCGGTGACGTGATCCTCGACCGACGGCACGGTCCTCGGCCCCCGGCAGATCGGCCTGCTCGCCAGTGTCGGTCGCGCCCAGGTCCGCGCCCGCCCCCGGCCCCGGCGTGGTGGTCATCTCGACCGGCTCGGAGCTGCGGGAGCCCGGGCACGCGGCTGGGCCACGACGCGATCTACGACGCCAACTCGCTACATGCTCGCGGCCGCCGTCCGGTCGGCCGGTGCCATCGCCTACCGGGTCGGCATCGTCCCCGACGACCCGCAGACGTTCGCGGACGCGCTGAGCGACCAGCTGGTCCGCGCCGACGTGGTGCGTCACCAGCGGCGGAGTCAGCAAGGGCGACTACGACGTCGTCAAGGACGTCCTCTCCGGCGTCGGCACCGTCGCGTTCGGCGAGGTCGCGATGCAGCCCGGCAAGCCGCAGGGCTTCGGCTTCATCGGCGAGGACCGCACCCCGATCTTCACGCTGCCGGGCAACCCGGTCTCGGTCGTTCGTCTCCTTCGAGGTGTTCGTGCTCCCGGCGCATCCGCAAGATGATGGGCCGGCTGCCCTACCACCGCCCGCTGACCCGCGCGATGCTTCGGCCGCGATCACGCTCGATCCCGCGGCCGGCAGCCAGTTCGTCCGCGCCGTGTTCGGCATGGACGGCAAGGGCGGCCACGTCACCCCGGTCGGCGGCCACGGCTCGCACCTGATGGGCGACCTGGCTGCGGCCAACGCGCTGATCGTCGTCCCGGAGGACGACGAGGCGCTCGACGCCGGCGCGCGGGTGCAGGTGCTCGTGCTGGACCGGGACTTCTGAGTCGAGCTCGAGGACCAGCCGGGCGACCGCGGCTCACCCACGTCGACGAGACCGGCGCTGCCCGCATGGTCGACGTCTCCGGCAAGGAGGTCACCGCTCGCACGGCGACCGCGACCGGGCGGGTGCTGGTCTCGGCGAGGTCGTCGCCCTGCTGCGCGGCGAGGGGGTGCCCAAGGGCGACGCGCTCGGGGTGGCCCGGGTGGCCGGGATCATGGCCGCCAAGCGCACGCCGGACCTGGTCCCGCTGTGCCACCCGCTCGCGCATCGCCGGCGTCGAGGTCGACCTGGTGGTCGACGACGACGCGGTCGAGATCACCGCGACCGTGCGCACCACCGACCGCACCGGCGTGGAGATGGAGGCGCTGACCGCGGTCTGGGTCGCCGCGCTCACCGTCGTCGACATGGTCAAGGCCGTCGACAAGGCGGCGGTCGATCACCGACATCCGCGTGGAGTCCAAGACCGGCGGCAAGTCCGGCGACTGGGAGCGCCGGTCGTGAAGGCGTCGGTGGTCGTCGCGTCGAACCGCGCCGCCGCCGGCGTCTACGCCGACGCGACCGGCCCGCTGATCGTCGAGGCGCTGCTCGAGGCCGGGTTCGACGTCGGCCGCGCCGTCGTCGTGCCCGACGGCGAGCCGGTGGGCGACGCGATCCGCGCCGCGGTCGACGGCGGCGCCCGGGTCGTGCTGACCACCGGCGGCACCGGCCTGACGCCCGACCGACCTGACCCCCGAGGTCACCCGCCCGCTGCTGGACCGCGAGGTCCCCGGCATCGCCGAGGCGATCCGCGCCCACGGTGCCGCCAAGGGGGTCGCCACGGCCTCGCTGTCGCGCGGTCTGGCCGGCGTCGCCGGCAGCACGCTGGTGGTGAACCTGCCCGGTCGCGGGGCGGGGTCAAGGACGGCTCGAGGTGCTCGTCCGCCATCCTCGTGCACGCGGTGGAGCAGATCGTCGGGAGCGACCACTGAGCGGCCGCGACCGGGCCTGGCGGAGCCTGCACCTGCGAGCACGGCGTGGTCGGTCCGGCCGCTGCGTCCCGGCGACGCCCCCGCGTGGCAGGAGATCCGGGGCCGGTGCCGCCGACTGGCTCGCGCCCTGGGAGGCGACGCTGCCGCCCGGCGCCCACCCCGGGCCCCCGACCTTCCGCGCGCTGATCCGCACGGCTGCGCTGGCAGGCCGACCTCGGCCGGATGGTCCCGCTGGCGATCGAGGTCGACGGACGGTTCGTCGGCCAGGTGACCATCGGCAACATGGTGCGCGGGTCGGCGCAGTTCGGCCAGATCGGCTACTGGATCGACGAGCGCTATGCCGGGCGCGGCATCACTCCCGTCGCCGTCGCGCTGCGTGATGGACCACTGCTTCGCCCGGATGGGGCTGCACCGGATCGAGGTCGCGATCCGGCCGGAGAACACCGCGAGCCTCCGGGTGGTGGAGAAGCTCGGGTTGCGGGAGTACGGCTTCGCCCGCGCTACCTGCACATCGACGACGCGTGGCGCGACCACCGGCTGTTCGAGGTCACCGTCGAGGAGTGCCCGGCGCGGACTGCTCGCGCGGCTCGCCCGCTGATCCCGATCATCCCATCGTCACATACAACTCATACGACACACCGATTCACATCCGTCCCAATCGGTCCCCGCGGCTCGTACGGTGTGAACGCGTGGACCTCTCGGGAGTCATCTTCGTGGCGCTCGGCCGGCGTGGGCGGTCTATCTGGTCCCCAAGGTGCTTCACCACTACGACGAGGTGGCCAAGAACCGACCGTGGAAGCTTCTCCGACACGGTGCGCGTGCGTCGCCCGGCACGAGCCGGTCGGACCCGCACGAAGGCCAGGCTGGTGCGCAGGGACTGCCCCCGGATCGCACCCCCCACCGCGCAGGAGAGGCGTCGCTCGGCAGCGCGCCGTGGCGGCCGCGGCGCGGCGTCGGCGGGTCGTGCTCGGTCCTGCTCGTCGCTGGTCACCCTCGTCGGTGGCCGGCCTCCGCTGTCGCGGACGTGCTGGCCCGCTGGTCGCCGGCGGTTCCGGCGGGCTGATGGTCGGGTTCCTGCTTCTCTCGTCATGCTCGGGCGCCGGGAGCGGCTGGCCTGGCACCTGCGCCTGGCTCTGGCCGGAGGCCGGAGGAGCGGCCGGTGCCGATGCGGATCCCGCGGCCCGTGGCGGTGCGCGACGAGCACGGCTTCGCCCAGCTCGAGCCGGACGAGGACACGGTCACCTTCGACGCAGCGCAGCTCAAGGAGGCGCTGGCCGGCAACGGTGTCTGGGACCCGCTGCCGATGACCCTTCCGACGTACGTGACCAAGCCGCGTGCCAGGCGTGCG
The DNA here is from genome assembly GCA_963805655.1 of uncultured Actinomycetota bacterium. Taxonomy (GTDB): domain Bacteria; phylum Actinomycetota; class Actinomycetes; order Propionibacteriales; family Nocardioidaceae; genus CAWDVB01. The sequence goes on from CAWDVB010000003.1 coordinate 134,106, forward strand.
GTCCGCACCATCGACCTCTCCGCACCGGGCACCTACTCCGCCGGGCACGACGCCGGCGACAGCGCGCCTCGTTGCGCAGAGCGAGGCCGCAGCCGGCGACGGGGAGGTCGAGAGCCAGCGGGCCGTCGGGTCCTGACCGTGGACACCGATCGGCTCGAGGCGTTCAGCGACGGCGTCCTCGCCATCGTCATCACGGTCATGGTGCTGGAGCTGCGGATCCCGCCGAGGCGTCGACCTGCGGCGCTGCGTGACACGGCCGGAACTGGGCCTGCTCACGTATGTGCTGAGCTTCCTCTACATCGGCATCTACTGGAACAACCACCACCACATGTTCCAGCTCACCGAGAAGGTCACCGGGGGAGTGCTGTGGGCGAACCTGGCGCTGCTGTTCTGGCTGTCGCTGTTCCCGTTCACGACTGCGTGGATGGACGAGACCGACTTCGCCCGGACGCCCGTCGTGGCCTTCGGCGCGATCTGTTGTTCGCTGCTCTGGGCTACTTCGTGCTGCAGACCATGATCATCCGCAGCCAGGGGGAGGGGTCGGTCGTCGCGGTCGCGGTGGGGCGTGACCTGAAGGGGAAGGCGTCGCCTGTCCTGTATGTGGTGGGCATCGTCTCTGCCTGGATCGACGTGCGGATCGCCCTGGGCTTCTTCACGCTGGTGGCGATCATGTGGCTCATCCCCGACCGCCGCCTGGAGCGGGTCGGGCCCGACGCGACCTGACGCGATCCTCGGCCTGCCCGGACACCCCGAACTACCGGTCAGCGGGTTGACGTTCGATAGATAAAGATATATCGTTACCGATATCGTTATGAAGGGATATGACATGAACGACATCGCAGAGAACTCCGTGGTCGGGCCCGAAGGCCCCGCGGAGGACGACTCAGACGCAGCCCGACGCTCGGGCAAGAAGAGCGAGGGCCGCGGACGCGGCAAGGGCCACGGACCTCACGGGGGACCCGGACACTTCCATGGCGGACGTCCGCACGGCCGCGCCCGCGGTCGTGCAGCGCGCGGCGACGTGCGCTCCGCCGTCCTGCTGTTGCTGGCCGACGAGCCCATGCACGGCTACCAGATCATGCAGGCCATCGCCGAGCGCACCCAGGGAGGCTGGACCCCCAGCCCCGGCGTGATCTACCCGACCATCGCCCAGCTCGAGGAGGAGGGTCTCGTCACCGTCACCGAGTCCGCGGGCCGCCGCATCGTGGCCCTCACCGACGACGGCCGGCACCAGGTCCTCGCGATGAAGGACCAGGGCCTGGACCCGTTCGCCGGCAACCAGCGTGGCGCTTCGGGCGTCGACCTGCGTGGCCAGATGGAGCAGCTCGTCGGCGCCGTCCGCGCCATCGGGCGCAACGGCACCGAGTCCCAGCGACAGGCGGCGGCCGAGGCGCTGGCCACCGCACGCCGCTCGATCTACCTGCTCCTCGCCGAGGGGGAGGGCGGCACCGATGAGTGACCCCGCACGGGCGACAGCTCTCGTCCCGACCGACCGGCCGGACCGCTACGCCAAGCAGCTCGCCTCTCACCTCTCGCGCCGCTCGGAGATCCATGAGGAGCCGGACGGCACCCGTGTCGTCCTCACCCGCGGCGAGTGCCTCCTCCGCCCGGAGGACGACGGGCTGCGACTGGAGGCCGAGGCGCCCGACGACAAGTCGCTCGACATCGTCACCGACGTGATCGGCCGGCATCTCGAGCGCTTCGGCCAGCGCAATGAGCTTCAGGTGGAGTGGTCGCGAGACTGAGCGGCAGGCTCGTCAGGGCGCACGGACGGATTCCGGCCGACCGCCTCCCCGGTGGTATCTTGTCCGTCGCGCCCTCGGGCGCATGGGGCTGTGGCGCAGTTGGTAGCGCGTCTCGTTCGCAATGAGAAGGTCAGGGGTTCGAATCCCCTCAGCTCCACCAACCGAATGGGCGGTCTACCTGCAGAAGCGCGGGGAGGCCGCTTCTTGTTTCTGGTCGCAACGGGTGCCCGCCACGGCTGAGGCGAAGACGGTGACCGGCGCGCTGGCTCGCAAGCAGGGCTCACTGGTAAAGGCGCGGACGACCGAGGTCCACCGCGTCCTCCCCGTTGCTTATTGGAATAAGTGGCGTTTACATTGATTAAGTGCTGACCGATCGCGAACGGCAGATCGTGGATCTGCTCCGACGCAGCCCCCTGATGAACTCGGCTGCGCTCGCCGAAGCCCTGGGGACGACCCGAGCCTCGATCAACGTGCACCTGTCCAACCTGGGCAAGAAGGGCGTCATCCTGGGGCGCGGCTACGTGCTGTCCGAGCGGCCCGGTGCCGTGGTCATCGGTGGCGCCAACATGGACCTGAAGGCTCGCAGCGGGGCCCGCGCCACCGCTCACACCAGCAATCCCGGCCATGGTTCCTCGGCGCCGGGAGGCGTCGGGCGCAACATCGCCGAGAACCTCGCACGCCTGGGTGACCGGGTGCACCTGGTCAGCGTGGTGGGGCGCGACACGTTGGGCGACAGTCTGCTCGAGCACACCGCCGCGGCCGGCGTGCTCACCGAGCACGTGGCACGCACCGACCGTCCGACGGGCACCTACACGGCGATCCTCGACGTGGACGGGGAGCTGCTGGTCGCCATCGCCGACATGGAGGCGGCCGACGAGCTGGGCCCGGAGCAGGTCGGCGCCGCGCGCGACGTGATCGCGGCGGCCGGAGTGGTCGTCGTGGACGGCAACGTCAGGCGTGATGCCCTCGAGCATGCGCTGGACCTCTCCCGGGAGGTGCGCACGATCCTCGAGCCGGTGAGCGTGCCCAAGGCCGCCGCGCTCCGCGACGTCCTCGATGACCGCGTCTTCGCGGTGACACCCAACCGCGACGAGCTCGCGGCGCTCACCGATCTGCCCACGCGGACCGACCGCCAGACTCGTCTGGCGGCTCGTGCTCTGCACGACCGAGGAGTCGAGCTGGTCTGGGTCCGCCTCGGCGAGCGGGGATCGATGCTCAGCACGGTCGACCGGGTGGTCGAGATCCCCGCCGTGCGCACCACCGTCGAGGACGTCACCGGCGCCGGCGACGCGATGGTGGGTGCCTTCTGCCACGTGCTGCTCGAGGGCGGCGAGCCCGAGGAAGCAGCCCGATTCGGCCACGCCGCGGCAGCCCTGACCGTCGCCAGCCCGCACACCGTGCGGCCCGATCTCTCCGTGCGGCTGGTCCGGGCTGCGCTCGAGGAAGAGGAACGACGAATGACCACTCCGCACCCCGAACTCGTGCTCACCGACGAGGTCTCCCAGGCCCTGGCCGACCGCACCCCGGTCGTGGCGCTGGAGAGCACCATCATCAGCCACGGGATGCCGTACCCGCAGAACGTCGAGATGGCGGTCGAGGTCGAGCGGATCGTCCGCGAAGGCGGAGCCGTCCCGGCCACCGTTGCGGTGCTCGGCGGCCGTCCCCGGGTCGGGCTGGACGCGCCCGATCTCGAGCTCCTCGCCACGGACCCCGACGTGGCCAAGGTGAGCGTGCGCGACCTGCCGTACGTGATCGCGCGTGGGTCACACGGCGCCACGACGGTGGCCGCGACCATGCGACTGGCTTCGCTGGCAGGGATCCCGGTCTTCGTGACCGGTGGTCTCGGCGGCGTCCATCGTGGAGCGGAGCGCACCTTCGACATCAGTGCCGACCTCACGGAGCTGTCGACGACGAGCGTGGCGGTGATCTCGGCCGGCGTGAAGTCGATCCTCGACATCGGCCTCACCCTGGAGACCCTGGAGACCCTCTCGGTGCCGGTGGTGGCCTACGGGACCGACGAGTTCCCCGCGTTCTTCTCCCGGACGAGCGGCCACGAGGCTCCCATGCGCGCCGACACTCCGGCGGAGGTGGCCGAGCTGATGGCCGCCAAGTGGCGCCTCGGACTGACCGGGGGAGTCGCCGTGGTCAACCCGATCCCGGCCGCGGACGAGATCCCGGCCGACGAGATCGGGCAGATCATCGAGCAGGCCCTTGCCGAGATGGAGGAGCAGCGGGTCCACGGCAAGGACGCGACCCCGTTCCTTCTGGGCAGGATCGTGGAGATCACCCACGGCGCGAGCCTGACGGCCAACATCGCGCTGGTGAAGAACAACGCCCGCCTCGGCGCCGCAGTCGCCCGGGCGTACGCCGACCTCTCCTGATCGCCCTCGTCGGCACGACCTGGCCCCGTGGTCCGGGTTCTGTACCGGGGTCCCCCTCCGGAGGGCAAATTCCCTTTGAGAGAGTGAGCCCATGAGGATTCTGTTGATCGGTGCGGGTGGCGTCGGCGGCGCCTTCGCGGCCATCGCGGCCCGCCGGGACTTCTTCGAGACGATCGTGATCGCCGACTACGACCTCGCGCGGGCGGAGGAGGCGGCCGCCGTGGACAGCCGGTTCATCCCGGCGAGAGTCGACGCCTCGAGCAGGGAGTCAGTCGCGGGGCTGATCGCCGAGCACGGCATCACGCACGTCATGAACGCGGTCGACCCTCGTTTCGTGATGCCGATCTTCGACGCGGCGTTCGAGGCGGGTGCCGACTACCTCGACATGGCGATGAGCCTGTCGCACCCGCACCCGGATGCGCCGTACGCCCAGACCGGGGTGAAGCTCGGTGACGAGCAGTTCGAGCAGGCTGCGCGGTGGGAGGAGTCCGGCCGGCTCGCCCTGGTGGGCATGGGCGTGGAGCCCGGGCTCTCGGACGTGTTCGCGCGCTACGCCGCCGACCACCTCTTCAGCCGCATCGACGAGCTCGGCACGCGAGACGGCGCGAACCTCGCGGTCTCCGGATACGACTTCGCACCCTCCTTCTCCATCTGGACCACCATCGAGGAGTGCCTGAACCCCCCGGTCATCTGGGAGAAGGACCGCGGCTGGTACACCACCGAGCCCTTCAGTGAGCCTGAGGTGTTCGAGTTCCCCGAGGGCATCGGGGCCGTCGAGTGCGTCAACGTCGAGCACGAAGAGGTCCTTCTCATGCCGCGCTGGGTGGACTGCCAGCGGGCCACGTTCAAGTACGGGCTCGGCACGGACTTCATCGACGTCCTCAAGACGCTGCACATGCTCGGCCTCGACCGGACCGAGAAGGTGAGCGTCGGGGGTGTGATGGTCTCTCCTCGCGACGTTGTGGCCGCTTGCCTGCCCGACCCCGCCAAGCTCGGCGACAAGATGACCGGCAAGACGTGTGCGGGGCTCTACGTCACGGGCACCGACAAGGCGGGTGAGCCCCTGGCGACGTACCTGTACCACGTCGCGGACAACGAGTGGACCATGCGCGAGTACGGCCACCAGGCCGTGGTGTGGCAGACCGCGATCAACCCGGTCATCGCACTGGAGCTGCTCGCCACCGGGGTGTGGTCCGGGGCGGGGGTTCTCGGACCGGAGGCCTTCGACGCGGTGCCGTTCCTCGATCTCCTGACCGCCTACGGATCACCGTGGGGCCGCGACGACAGACAGCCACAGGCGCAGCCGTCCGGTCGCTGAGGCGGACGATCTGGTGCTCGGCATCGGACCGAAGGCCACGGACCCGGGTAGCGCCCGCACGGTGACGACGTCCGGGACGGGTCGGTCGGGGCATGGCGGACCGGTCAGGCCGGAGCCAGGACAACGTCGAATCGCGTCCGGGACCAGGGTCCGTCGAGTGGTCTGCCGTCGGGAGTCGGGGTCCCCGGGGGCTGCCTGTCGAACGGCTTGACGAGCGACGGCTTCACCCCGAACACGGCGTCGGAGCGCAGGAGCTCGTCGCCCTCGACGAAGATGTGGGTGACCAGGGTGCGGCACTCCGGGGCGGTGACCATGAAGTGCAGGTGCGAGGCTCGCATCGGGGAGCGGCCCACCGCCGCCAGCAGCTGCCCGACCGGGCCGTCGTGCGGGATCGGGTACGGCGTCGGGGTGATCGCCCAGAACGAGAAGCGGCCCTCCCCGTCGGTGAACAGGTGGGCCCGGGCGGCGACCCGGCCGTCGTCGTACTGGACGTCGTAGAAGCCGTCGGCATCGGCCTCCCAGACCTCGAGGCGGGCACCCGCGACCGGTTGTCCGTCGAGGCGCGTCACGGTCCCTTCGACCCAGCAGGGCTCGCCTGCCGCGCCGGACGAGATGTCGCCGCCCTGTGGCACCTCCGGCGAGCCCTCGACGAAGAACGGGCCGAACACGGTCGCCTCGGTCGCCGTTCCGCGCGCCTCGTTGTTGACCGTGATGGTCTGCATCGAGGCGCCGAGGACGTCGGAGAGCAGGATGAACTCCTGGCGCTTGTCGTCTGTCAGGTGTCCGGACCTGGTGAGGAAGTCGATGGCCTGGCTCCACTCGGCCTCGGTGAGCCGCACGTCGCGGATGAAGGAGTGCAGGTGCCGCACCAGCGACACCATGACCTGCTTCAGCCGGACGTCCTCGCAGCTGTCGAAGGACCGGACGACGAGCTCGGCCAGGGCCTCCTCCCGGGCGTCCTGCTCGGTGGCGGCTGCGTCGTCGGAGCTGGTCACGGCTGGTCTCCTTCCCACGCCGCACGTATCAGCGCGGTGAGGTTCTCGTGCGTCACCGGGGTGGGGTTCCCCGCAGGTACGGCCTCCAGGACGGCGGCGACGGCCGGCGCGATGCCCGACTCAGGCATGCCCAGGTCCCGCAGGGAGACCGGAGCATCGAGGGCCTCGCGGAGGGCACGAAGGCCGTCGTCCGCGGTGGCGGCACCGAAGGCGCGGGCGAGTCGAGCCTCCGCCTCGGCCGCCGACGGAGCGTTGAAGGCGAGCACGTGCGCTATCACCACCGCGTGGGTCTGGGCGTGCGGCAGGTCGAAGAGTCCGCCCAGGACGTGACAGATCTTGTGGTGCAGTCCCGCACCGGCCGAGGCGAAGGCCACCGCGGCCAGGTAGGCGCCGAGCAGCGCCTCCTCCCGGCCGGGGAGCCCGCCCGGGTCGGCCGCCACGGCGGGCAGTCCGGCACTGAGTGCGCGCGCCGCCTCGCCGGCGAGGGCCGCGTTGACCGGGTCGGCCCTCGGCGCCCAGAGCGAGTCGATGCAGTGCGCGAGCGCGTTGAGCCCCGAGGCGACCGAGATCTCCACCGGCAGCGACAGCATCAGCGAGGCGTCATAGACGACGGTTCCCGGGAGGACCTGGGTGTCGACGCCCGTGGTCTTGCGTCCCCCCTCGGTGACGCCCCAGACGTTCGTCGCCTCCGACCCCGCGTAGGTCGTGGGAACCGCGACGATGGGCAGCCCGGAGGTGAGCGCGACCGCCTTCGCCAGGCCGGTGGCGGAGCCTCCGCCCACGGACACCAGCAGGTCCGCGCCGTGGACGGACGCCACCGAGCGGGCCCGTTCGGCGACGGGCACCGGCACGTGCTCGACGACCTCGTCGTGCCAGACGGCGACGGGCAGGTCGCCGCACACCTCCTCGGCCAGCGCCCGGCGGGACGGGGTGGCGATCACCATCACCCTGCCGGCGCGGCGCTCGGCCACCTCCTCTGCCAGCTGCCCGGCCGCCTCCCGCGAGGCGAAGCGGACCCGCTGGCCCAACGAGTCATGGACGAATCTCACCCGGCCAGTCTCCCGTCCGCCACAAGGACGGACCAGCGAGGCCCGCCGGTTCGCTGCCAGCGGGTCACTCCACCGTGACCTCCGCCAGAGCCGGGATGACCTCCTCGCCGATCAGCTCGAAGGACCGGATGGTCTCCTCCCTGGTCAGCGTTCCGAAGGAGCCCCAGACGAGCAGGTTGCCGGCGCCGAGCTCCTGCATCTGCTTCTCCAGCTTCTCCCGGACCGTCGTCGGAGAGCCGACGACGAAGATCCCCAGATCGGTCAGGATGTCCCAGTCGACCGGCCCGGATCCGGCGAAGGGCCTGAAGAACGCCTCATAGAAGTCGCTCTGGTAGCCCTTCGGGATGTTGCCCAGGTCGTCCCAGACGATCGCCTCACGGAACAGCCCGAACATGTGGTTGAGCGCCGGCTCGGCGATCTCCCGCGCCTTCTCGTCGCTCTCGGCGCAGAAGACGTTGCGCAGCGCCATCACCTGCTCGGGACCGGACGGCTGGCCGGCGTCGGCGGCGGCCCGGCGGTAGTTCCGGTGCACTTCGCCCAGGACGGATGTCGGCTGGAACGCTGTCGAGATGCGGTAGCCCTGCTGCGCGCACCAGGCGATGGTCGGCGGACTGAGGGTCACGATCCAGGGGTTGAACGGGCGGGGCCGTGCCTGCGGCCACATCGACGTGGGCTCGGCGAAGGTGGCGTAGGTGCCCTCGTGGGTGAAGACCGGGTCCTGGAGCATGCTGCGCATCAGCTGCAGGCCCTCCTCGAACCGAGGCCGGCTTTCCTCCATCGGGATGCCCTCGCGGGAGAACTCGCGCTCGTCGATGCCTCGACCGAGGCCGAGCTCGATCCGACCATGGCTGAGGTAGTCGAGCATGGCGGCCTCCTCCGCCAGCCGGCGCGGGTTGTGCATCGCCATGATGTTGGCCATGACGCCCAGCTTCATCCGGTTGGTGCGCTGCGCCACTGCGGCGACGAGCAGGTTCGGTGAGGGCGAGACGCTGTAAGGCGTGTAGTGGTGCTCGCTGAAGAACAGGCCTTCGAACCCGGCTCTCTCGGCCGCGATCCAGGACTCCATGTGCCAGTCGTAGAGACGTTGGCACCCCTCGTGGTCGAACACCCGAGGGTCTCCCGAAGCCGGGTAGTTGAAGATGTCGAAGAGCCAGGTCTTGACCATGGATATCGCCTTCCTTTCGTTACTCGGCCGGGCCAGCGATGCGGCTCACCACTGGTCCCAACCCTTGTCGTTCTGCTGCTGCTTGCGCGGGGCGGGGCGACCCCCGGAGAGGTAGGTGCCGATGCGATTGCCGTCGGTGATCGGCAGCGCCAGTGCTGACGGGTGCTCGGCGTCGTGCAGGACGCTGACCCATGAGGGGTTGCGGCGGAGGAGGTGCCCCTGGGCCAGCAGGCCCAGGAAGGTGTCACCCTCGTCCTCGTCGGACGAGCTGATCTGCAGCTGGAGCCGCTCCCCGGGCATCAACACCCGCGCTGTCGGGGCGATCGCGATGTCGTAACGCGACGCGACGCCGGGCTTGACAGGCTGGGGCTCGTCGAAGGTGTGCTGTGGCAGCCACGGCTTGGTGCTGGCGGGGTCGATCTCGGCGAGGCTGCCCCGCAGCCAGCCGCGGGTCAGCAGGCTTCGGCCGCCGTCGGCGCCGACCACCCAGAGGGAGGCGAACAGCAGCAGCTCCTCGTCGGTCGTGGCTGCCCAGAGCGTCAGTGCCGCGGGGCCGAGCAGCTCGGTCCGTTCCACGAGCGGCGGCGTGGTGAAGGTGACGCGTCCGCGTTCGTTGTAGGTGTTGTCCTGGTAGCTGGTGGCGCCTTCGAACGGCCAGTGCTCGTGCTCGGACAGCAGCCCGTCGCGGTGGAGGTAGAACTCGTGCCACCGGGTTTGCGGCAGTGGCCACTCCTGGGCGTCCTTCCAGCTCCCGTCGGCACCCGGCATGAACAGCTGGACCGGCGGCTCGTCCATCAGCCCGGTGTCCATGCCTTTGAGCCAGTGGTCGAACCAGCGCAGGGAGTATGCGGCGTACTGGTAGACCGGGCGGTCGAGGTAGATGGGAGGGCCGATCCGGAGCTGCTTGGGGGCGGTGACCTCCTCCCACGCCCGGAACTCGCCGGGTAGGTGCAGCCCGTACATCCCCCAGCAGGCGCCGAGCGCGATCGGCACCCGGATCGCCGACAGGTCGGGGTTCCGCTCGTGCCAGTACGGCCCATCGGTGGAGTTGAGCAAGACGTCGACCACGATCGGGTGGTGGCCCTCCTCGGGGCGCAGGACCGCAGCGGCAAGCTCGGGCACTGCCATCACGTCCGGGTCGGCAGCCACCTCGGCGAGCCGTCGCTCGTACTCCTCGGCCCCGAGGCCTTCGCGGCTCCAGCCGCTGACCCGGACACCCGCGAGGTGCCTGCTCCAGGAGGTCAGGAAGGACTGCGCGAGGATGCCGCCGTGGTAGAACTTGTCGCGGTAGAAGTCGGTGTAGCCGAACATCGCGAAGACCGCCTTCAGGGCGGGCGGGTTGCGCGCCGCCAGCTGCTTGGCGAACACCGAGAAGTACGAGACGCCGAACATCCCGACGTTTCCGTCGCACCAGTCCTGCTCCGCGATCCAGGCGATCAGGTGCTCGCCGTCGCTCACGTCCTGAGGCCCGTAGTGCGAGTACGTGCCACCTGACCCTCCGGTCCCGCGGGCGTTGGCTACGACGTGGACGTAGCCGCGCCGCGCGTAGAACCACGGATCCCCCGCCTCGGCCTGGGCGTTCTCGCCCACCATCGCCTGCGGCATCGACGGAGTTGTCTGCATCGCGCTGTCGTAGGCATGCACACCGAGAAGGGCCGGGAACCTGCCCCCGGCGGAGGGACGGAAGACGTCGGCCTCCAGCTCCACGCCGTCGGGCATCGGGATGCGGACATGGCGCTCGACCACGACGTCGAACTGTCGGGGCGACGACTGCCAGGTCGTGGCGAAGACCATGTCAGTGACCAGCCGACCGCTGGTGCTCCGCAGCAGGGACCACGGTCGACCGGCAGCCGACCTGGTCCAGAGCCGCCCGCACCAGCCTGGGCTCGTGCAACGGGTCGAGCATGGAGATGGTCGCGAGCGCGGTGGACCCCAGATGCATCGCGAGCTCCAGGCAGGCTGCCCGGGTGTCGCCGGCCTTCACGGCCTGGAACATCCGCTCGTCCTGGGCGACGACCACTTCCCAGGCCATCGGCGCCTGCGTGGTGTAGGCGCGCCGGTAGCGCTGCGAGTGGTCGTTCAGGCGGGCCAGCGTCGAGGTGAGCCGCGGACCCACGTCGACGATCAGGAAGGAGTGGAAGACGTCGTGCGGCGCCGCGAACTTGGCGTAGTCCCGCTGGGCGGCGGCCTCGCGCATGTCGGAGAGCGTGGCCTCCATCTGGTCGAGCTCGGAGGCGCGCAACGCGGGCAAGCGGGTGGTCAGAGCCAGAGCCTCCAAGACGATCCGGGAGGCGTAGAGCTCCTCGAGGTCGTCCACCGAGAGCCCCGCGACCCGGACCCGGTAGTTGGTGCGCGCCTCGACCAGGCCCTCGCTCTCCAGGATCCGGCAGGCCTCGCGCACCGGTGACCGGCTGACGCCCAGCTCGCGGGCCAGGGACGCCTGGGAGACGGTCTGGCCGGCACGCAGGGCACCGGAGAGGATCCGGTCGCGCAGCGTGTCATGCACGATGTCGAGCGCCGTGGCGGCGTCTTTCTGGCTGGACACTCTCACTCCAAAACTGTCGACAGTTTCTCTTGACAGTCCGCAGGCTAGCCGGGTCATACTCGGCGTGACAAGACTCATCGCCACCCAAGTTGTCGAACAGAGTGTCGCGGAAGCGAGGAAATGGCATGCAGGCATCGCCCACTCCAGAGCCCGACACGCCGCGCCCGGGCCGAGCCCGGCGGGGGCCGATCGGGCTGGTCAGGCCGGAAGGGAGACCCGAGGACGTGCAGGCACCCGAGGACGCCCTGACGCCCACGCTGCTGCGTGAGGCGTTCGGCCTGTTCCCCAGCGGGGTCATCGCCATCTGCGCGGTGGTCGACGGTCGACCGGAGGGGTTGGCGGCCAGCTCCTTCGTGCCGGTCTCCCTCGATCCCGCGCTGGTCTCGGTCTGTTTCGCGCACACCTCGAAGACCTGGCCGAAGCTGCGCACCGCACCGCGGCTGGGCATCAGCGTGCTGTCCGAGGGGCATGCGACGCTGGCTCGACAGCTGTCGGGCTCAGCGGGGAACCGCTTCGCCGACGTCCCCTGGACGACCACCCCCGACGACGCGGTGCTGATCGAGGGCTCGGCGCTGTGGCTGGAGTGCTCGATCGCCCAGGAGGTCCGTGCCGGGGACCACGACATCGTCGTCCTACGCGTGCACCTCGCCCAGCCGCACCCCGAGGTGCAGCCCGTCGTCTTCCACAGCAGCAACCTCGGCGGGTTCGGTCACCACAGCCGGGGTGCGTCCACGTTCCGTGACGAGTTGCCCCCGCACAACCGGCTGAACGACTCGCTGTTCTCCGCGACAGCCGAGCATGCCTGGGGATGAGCGCGGCGATGGCACGGTCATGATCGACGAGACCCCCCAGCTCCGGCAGGTGCTGCACCCGGTCAGTGACGTCGCGGCGGCTGTCTCGTTCTACTCCGCCGCCTTCGGCTTCGCGGCGAGGTTCAACGACTCCGACCGGTTCTCCGCTCTCGATGCCGGCTCGGTCACGCTGGCCCTCACCGGCCCCGCCGAGGACATCACGGACGGACGACCGGCGGCCGGGCTGAGGGTGCCGGACCTCGCGTCGTTGCTGCGGGCGGTGGTGGCTGCCGGCGGAAGCGTCGTGCGCGAGGCAGAGACCGGCCCCCACGAGGAGCGCGCGGTCGTCAGCGACCCGTGGGGCAACTGGGTGGTGCTGTACGCGCCGCGGTGAGCCGTCGATGACGCGGGCCGACACCCGGTCTGCTGAGGCGCTCTGCTCGGGCCGGACTCTCGTGCCGGGGGCCCGCGGTCGCTGATCGGGGCGGTCCGGCATCCTGATCCGTCTCGGTCAGTCCGCATCGCACCCCAACGATCAGGTCACGAACCTCGCCGCTGGTCGCCCGGGGCTCCGCCACGGGCGTCTCGGCGCGGCCGGTGCGGCCGGCGCGGCAGGTGCGGCAGGTGCAGGCGCTCCCCGGTGACGGTGGTCGGCTGAGAGTGCGTGGGGTACTCATCCACTTCCCTGCGCGAGCTCGATGTGCTGGTTCCACCAGCGGGCGTTGAGCGTATGCTGTGTGTTCACCATACGAATTGTTGTTCGCTGAGAGGACCTCTATGCCCGAGAGCTTCCGGGGCAGTTACACCGTCGCAGTCACTCCCTTCTCCGCCGACGGCGAGTCGGTGGACCTCGATGCGCTTCGAGGGTTCCTCGATTGGCAGCTCGACGTGGGGGTGCCCGGGATCATCATGCTCGGCACCACGGGTGAGTTCCTGACTCTGAGTGACGAGGAGCGTTACGCGATCGTGGACACGACCGTGCAGCACGTCGCCGGTCGCATCCCCGTCATCGTGGGAACGATGAATGCCTTCACCGATCGTGCGGTCGCTCAGAGTCGCGAGGCTGAGCGTCTCGGTGCTGACGGCCTGATGATCCTGCCGCCTTACTACTACACGCCGACCGAGGACGAGATCACCGGCTACTACGGCTCGATCTGTGAGGCAGTGGAACTGCCGATCATGCTCTACAACAACCCGGTTACCTCCAACGTCGACATGTCGGCGCGGTTGGTCGCCCGGCTTGCTCAGCGGTTCGAGAACATCCGCTACATCAAGGAGTCCAGCCAAGACGTCGGCCGGGTCAGTGAGGTCATCGAGGAGTCGCAGGGACTGGTCCAGGTCTTCGCCGGCGAGCGGGTCGTGGACTCCTTCCTCCTCGGCGCGATCGGCTACGTCAATCCCTACGGCAACTACATTCCTCGGCCGTCGTCCAGGATCTTCGACTTCCTGGAGGCCGGTCGGATCGAGGAAGCTCGCCAGATCCAGCGCCTCATCGACGCGATCGACCGCATCATCGCCGCGGGGCACCCGACCTATGGGCACCAGTGCTACTCCAAGGCCTTGGCAGCAGTGGCCGGCCACCCGGTGGGAGACGTGCGCCCGCCGCTCACCACGTTCCCCGACCTGGGTGACGAGGGACGGAGCAGAGTCCAACGCATCGAGGTGCTGATGTCGGAGATCGAGCAGCTGATGGACGTCTTGGACAGGACCTGAGGTGAGTTGGGGGCTTGACCCGAGGTTCCGGGCCGTAGCCGCCTTCGTGGTGGTCTGCCTGGTCTGGGGCACCACCCCCTTTGCGATCAAGACCGGCCTGCTGGCCGGCTGGCAGCCGCTGTGGTTCTGCGCGCTTCGACTTCTGGCTGCGTGTGCGATCGTCTCCCCTCTGCTGCTGACCCGGTTCGTCGGGGAGCCACTCGGACTGGCCGGCTGGCGGACAGTACTGCCCATGGGAGTCTTCGGGATCGCGCTCAACTTCGGGCTCATGGTCTGGGGACAGCAGTACATCGGCGCCGCACTGGCCAGTCTCATCGTCGGCAGTCAGCCCATCACCACCACCGTGATCGACCATCTGGTCCGCCGTAGGCCGCCGACCCGCCGTTTCGTTCTCAGCCTGGTGGCGGGTACCGCAGGGATGCTGGTGATCTTTCGTGCAGCCGGAGTTCCAGGGTCACGCGAGCTGCTCGGAGCCTCGGCTGTCCTGGGAGGCGTGACGATCTACGCCGGCATCTTCGTGTACATCAGGGCGCGGGTGGGCGCTCTGAACGTCGTCCGGGTGACAGTCACCCAGAACCTGATCGGGGGATCCTTGGTCGCTGTCGCGGCAGTGCTGCTGGAGGGCGGGTTGAGGCTGCCGAGCGGTCCCCAGGCCTGGGTGAGCTTTGGCTACCTCTTCACCTTCAGCTCGATCGCGGCCCTGATCCTTGCCGTCTGGCTGATCGGGCAGATGGGCCCGGCTCGCTTCAGCATCGTCTCCTTCATCACGCCGATGGTGGGGGTGATGGCAAGCGTTCTCTTCCTGGGCGAGTCCCTCGACCTTCTCACCGTCGGAGGCGCGGGGTTGATCGCCGTCGCTCTGGTGCTGGCGCTCAGGCCTGGCGCACCGGCCGGCAGCCCGTTGGCGGGTCTGCCGGACCCTGCCGGGACGAGTTCACTTGCGGGCGGTCCTCAGATCGTGCTCGATAGCCGCGGCAGTCTCGTTCAGCCTGGGGAGGAACCGCTGCCGGAGCTGTGCGACCGTGACACGTGATGCGTGCGCGCTGGCGTTGATCGCGGCCACGACCCGTCCGCGGGGATCCCGGACCGCTACCGCAACGGAGCGAATCCCGATCTCCAGCTCTTGATCGACCAGTGCGTACCCACGCTGTCGCACTCCGTCCAGGATCGTGCGAAGCTCCTCCTCGCTGGTGGACGTACGGCTGTGGAACGCCGGACGCTCGTAGGTGGCGAAGTAGTCGGCGAGATCGGTCTCATCGAGGTCGGCCAGCAGCACGCGGCCCATGGCTGTCGCATACGCAGGGATTCGCCGGCCGATGTCGATCCGCACGGCCATCAGTCGGTCGCTGGTGGCGCGGGCTATGTGCACGATGTCGCCGTCGTCCAGGAGGCTCGCCGAACATGACTCCTGGAGCTCCTGGCTGAGGATCTCCAGGTGGGTCTGGGCGATGTCGGCCATCCCCAGTGACGAGAGATAGGCGTACCCGAGATCCAGCACGGGCGGGCGGAGGTGGAAGAGGCGGCCGTCGCTGCCGATGTAGCCGAGCGACTCCAGCGTCAGCAGGAATCGACGGGCAGCCGCGCGGCTCAGCCCCGTGATGCGGGCGACTTCCGACAGCGTGAGGGAGGAGTGCTCCGCACTGAACGCACGGATCACCGACAGCCCACGGGCGAGGGACTGGACGAACTCGGGGGGGCGATCTTGGTCAGGATCGGTGTCCTGCATCGCTGACGTCATTGTCTCCAGCCCTTCAGATCGCCATGGCGCGCTAGTGTTCGCTCAGCGCACACTAGCGCAGAGGGGCGACGAATCCAGTAGGCAGAGCCCGGGGCGCCGGAGGCGGCGGCCCGGGCGGGGACGGACCGGACGGCCTCGTTGGCTGGCGATGGGATCCATGTTCGCATAGCGCACCAATGTTCGGAATTGTGTTTGCACGTATTGCGGTCAAAAGAACGGTGTGCGAACATCGGAACGGATTCTTGGCACGTTGTCTTCGCGGTGCTGTGATCTGACCACGAGGTCGCGCGGGGTGTCGGCGGCTACGCCGGCCGCTGCGGCCCTCTCGATGATGGAGGACCAGGCAGGATGAATTGGCTCAATCACCACCTCTCCAGCTCGACGGCTGTGCGTCGTCGTCGGCGCCTTCTGTCGGCGGGCCTCGCGATCGCGAGCCTCGGCGTGCTGGCTGCTTGTTCGTCAGGCGGGGGCGCTTCGACCGCGTCTCCTTCGACCTCGTCGCCGTCGACCGCGTCTCCGTCGACCTCGACGGAAAGCGTGACCATCGCGGGGCACACGATCAGCCCGGACCCCGCCCTGATTGCTGAGCTTCCCGCGGACATCAAGAGCAAGGGTGTTCTCAAAGACATCACCTACAACAACGCACCTCCTGATGAGTCGGTGGTCAACGGCGAGCTCGTAGGCTGGGAGGTGGACCTCGGTCACGCGGTCGCCGTCTTGCTCGGCCTGAAGTGGGAGCCGACGGCCTCAGGCGCGTTCGACAGCTTCATTCCCGGATTGCAGAACGGCCGGTACAACGTCTCCTTCACGTCGTTCATCCAGACTCCCGAACGCCTCAAGCAGATCGACATCGTCACCTACTACAACGTGGGGACCGGCTTCGCCGTCAAGAAGGGGAACCCGCTGACCATCGAGCAGGCGACGGACCTGTGTGGCCACAGCGTCGCTGTGATCGAGGGCTCGGCCTTCATCCAGCAGCTGCAGGGCATCAACTGCGCGTCGGCGGGCAAGCCTGACGTCAACGTGCAGTCGTTCCCCTCTGACTCGGCGGCCGAGCTTGCCGTGAGCAGCGGCCGCTCCGAGGTCTACTCGTCCTCCATGAACCAGATGGCCTGGCTGATCAAGCAGACAGAGCACCAGTTCGAGCTGCAGCCGCTGGACTACATGCCGGTTCCCGAGGGCGCAGGAGTGACCAAGGGCATCGGCCTATCCCAGCCGATCGCCGACGCGATGGACAAGCTCATCCAGTCCGGTGCCTACGAGGCGATCATGAACAAGTGGGGCATCACTGAAGGTCTCGTCACCGAGGCGACCGTCTACTCGGACAACAGCACCTCGTAGGGGCGTGCCGCGTGGTCGGTCGGGAGCGGACTGGCGAGGAGACGACTGTCGACATCGATGTGAGTGAGCGCCGGCCGACGGGCACCTGGGGCAGTTATGCCCTGACGTCGGCCCGGTGGCTCATGCGACTGGTCGCCATCGTCCTGCTCGCCATGCTCGTACACCTTCTCGTGACCTCGAAGAGCATCGAGTGGAGTGTGGTCGGTCAGTACTTCACCGAGCACTCGATCCTGCTCGGCGTCGTGAGGACACTTGAGCTCACCGTCGTCGGGATGGCGATAGGCATCGTCCTCGGCGTCATCCTGGCCCTGATGCGGCTCTCGGACAGCGTGTTGTTCAATGCGGCCGCGTCGCTCTTCCTGTGGTTCTTCCGGGGCACGCCGCTTCTGGTGCAGATCCTGTTCTGGTTCAACCTGGCGTCGTTCATTCCGAGAATCTCACTGGGTGTTCCGTTCGGACCCGTGTTCGTCTCCTGGGAGACGAACACGCTGATCACGCCATTCGTGGCGGCGATCCTCGCGCTGGGCCTGAACCAGGGTGCCTACATGTGCGAGATTGTCCGTGCCGGGATCCTGTCGGTGGATCAGGGTCAGCTCGAGGCGTCATTGACCCTCGGGATGACCCGTTCGCGGGCCATGCGACGTGTGATCCTTCCTCAGGCAATGCGGATCATCATCCCGCCGACGGGCAACCACTCGATCGCGCTGTTGAAGGACTCCAGCCTGGTCAGCGTGATTTCGATGACAGAGCTGCTCTACTCCGTGCAGATCATCTACGCCAACACGTTCCAGACGATCCCGCTGCTCATCGTCGCGAGCCTCTGGTACTTGCTGATGACGAGCGCGACCTCCATCGGCCAGTACTACCTCGAACAGCGGTTCGGGCGAGGGGCGGAACGCACCGTCCGCGCGTCTGCCCTGCAGCGCCTTCGGAAGAACTGGGTAGACAGCTTCTCCTCGGTGTTCGGACGCACGGGGGTGGGGTCATGAGCGACGCATCACCGGGCGCACCACTCCTGCAGCTGCACGACGTCCACAAGAGCTACGGGCGAGTGGAGGTGCTTCGCGGAGTCAGCCTCGAGGTCAGTGCCGGCGAGGTTGTCTGTCTCATCGGTGCATCAGGCTCCGGCAAGACGACGTTGTTGCGCTGCGTCAACTACCTGGAAGTTCCGGAGAAGGGCCGGGTGGTCGTCGACGGGGAGCTCATCGGCCGCTACACGAAGAACGGCAGGTCCGTTCCGCTGCCGGCACGGGAGCTGGCGGACCAACGCACGTCGATCGGGATGGTGTTCCAGCACTTCAACCTCTTCCCGCACATGACGGCTCTGGAGAACATCGTCGAAGCGCCGATCGGCGTCCGTGGGGAACCTAGGTCCGATGCGGAGCGGAGGGCGAAGGATCTGCTGAGGCGAGTGGGGCTGTCCGACAAGGGCGATGCGTATCCACGCCGACTCTCGGGCGGACAGCAGCAGCGCGTTGCCATCGCCCGGGCGCTCGCCATGAATCCCAAGGTCATGCTCTTCGACGAACCGACGTCTGCGCTGGATCCCGAGATCGTCGGCGAAGTGCTCGACGTCATGCGAGCGCTGGCGGACGACGGGATGACGATGCTCGTCGCCACACATGAGATGTCCTTCGCGCGTGACGTAGCCGACCAGGTCGTGTTCATGGATGGCGGCGTGGTCGTGGAAAGCGGGCCCGCCCGGGAGGTGCTCACCTCGCCACGCCAGCCGCGTACCCAGCAGTTCCTGGCTCGGCTCATGTGATCCATGTCGACCATCGGCCGGTGTGCGGGATTGCCTCCGGGCTTCCGACATCGTCGGCGTGGCCCTCGGCCAACGTCGGCCGTGACTCTCCCCGCAGGGGGCAAAGGCCCAGCGGAGACACTCTTCCCCAACCTCCCGAGCTCCATGGGGGTTGATGACGCCGTCGCATCAAGGGCGCTGGTCGACCCCGAGATGCATGTCGTACTGACGGCGGCGGGGGCTCTGTCACGCCGCCCACGATGTTCTTCCAGAAGATCGCATAGCGTGCTAATGTGCGGTTCGCGAACAGCAGGGGTGTGCGCCACGCGTCAGCGGAACGAGCTGGCGGCGAACGCCTCTCAGGGGGAAGCCAGCGTCAATGCCCTGCCGGGCATCACGTCGAGGAGAGATTGCATTGCCACACACTAGGAAATCCCTTCGCACAGTCGCCACGGCCGCGATCCTGGCGCTTGCGACGATCTTCGCTGCGGGGTGCTCGACAAGCTCCACCAGCAACTCCGGGTCGAATGCGGGGAAGACACTCGTGGTCGAGAACTCGTTCGACCTCAAGACTGCTGACCCCGGACGTGTCTACGAGATCACCGGCGGGATGATCGTGCACGCGATGTACGAGCCGTTGCTCGGCTTCAACGGCGGCGACGTCTCCAAGCCTGTGCCCGTGATTGCGAAGTCGTACGACTTGTCCTCCGACGGAAAGACTCTGACGCTGCCACTGCGAGACAACGTCACCTTCTCCGACGGCACCAAGCTCACGTCCGCCGATGTCGTCTTCACGTTCAACCGGGTGAAGAACCTCAAGGGCAACCCGTCCTTCCTGCTTGACGGCGTCACCGTGTCGGCCCCGGACGACCACACCGTCGTGCTGACCTCCGACAAGCCCAATCCTTCGCTTCCCTACCTGCTGTCCAACCCCGCTCTGGGCATCGTGAACTCCAAGGTGGTGAAGGAGCACGGAGGAACGGATGCTGCCGACGCCGACAAGACCGACACCGCGGAGAAGTGGCTGGACTCGAACTCCGCGGGCACGGGACCGTACGTGCTGCAGAGCTTCAGCACCACCACCGAGGTCACCCTGGCGAAGAACGACAACTACTGGGGCGACACCAAGCCGACGTACGGCAAGGTCGTGATCCGCAACGTCACTGCCGACGTGCAGAAGCTCGATGTCCAGAAGGGGCAGGCTCAGCTGGTGCTGGATCTCTCGCCGCAGCAGGTCGATGGGATGTCCGACGCGGTTGACGTGCACAGCGCCCCGACGTCCAACACCTTCTTCGTGTTCTCCAACGACAACCCGGCCATCTCCACGATCACGAGCAACAAGGACTTCCAGGACGCCATCCGCTACGGGCTGGACTACAGCTCCCTGGTCGACCTGGCCGGCAAGGGCTCAGTCCGGGCGCCCGGCATCATTCCGACGCTCTTCCTGGGTGCGCTGGACCCCTCGAAGGCGATCCAGACCGATACCGCCAAGGCAAAGGCTTCGTTGGCCGCAAGTGGATACAACGGCGAGCCCGTCGAGCTCGAGTTCCCGAGCGATCTGACGAAGAACGGCGTGTCGTTCAGCACCGTGGCACAGCGTGTCCAGGCCCAGCTCAAGGATGTCGGCATCAACGTCCAGCTCCAGCCGGCGCCGTTGGCGACCTCGCTTCCCAACTACCGCGACGGCAAGGAGCAGCTGGGGCTGTGGCTCTGGGGAGCTGACTACCCGGACCCGAGCGACTACCTCGCCTTCCTGCCAGGTGCGACCGTTGGCCTCAGGGCCGGCTGGGCCGCGGGTGCCGACCCGCAGCTCACGCAGCTGGGCGAGCAGGCGGCGACGTCGACCGACGCCAGCGCACGCGGGGCGCTCTACCAGCAGATCCAGGAGAAGATGAACGCCGACGGCCCGTTCTTCCCCCTCTTCCAGACTGCACAGGTTGCGGTGACGGCCAAGTCGGTGACCGGGTTCGCGTACAACCCGGTCTGGACAGTGGACTTCGCGTCCCTCAAGTAGTCGCAACGCAGCAGACAGGTTGAGTAGCAACGTGAGTTCGACCCTCGGCGCAGCCAGGCGGCGTCTCACCGACCACGTATTGGTGTGGTTCGTGATTCGCCGCCTGGCGGCCCTGGTTCTGCTGATGTTCGGGATCACGCTGATCGCGTTCTCGTTGACCCACCTGGTGCCGGGCGACCCGGTCGCGGCCAACCTGGGTCAGAGCGCCATCTCGGATCCCGCCATCGTCCAGGCGTTCAAGGAGAAGAACGGTCTCGACAAACCACTGCCAGAGCAGTACTTCAACTACCTGGGAGGCCTGGTACACGGAGACCTGGGCGTCTCGCAGCAGACCCAGCGGAAGATCACCCAGGATCTCGGGGAGTACGTTCCGGCCACCATGGAGCTCGCGGTCACGGCGATCGTGATCTCCCTGATAGTCGGGGTTCCCCTCGGCATCATCGCTGCGATGCGACGGAACACGTGGCTCGACCAGGTGCTGCGGGTGCTCACGCTGTCCGGCGTCTCGGTTCCGACCTTCTGGCTGGCCCTGGTGGCCTACTACCTGCTCTTCTTCAAGCTGGGGTGGCTGCCGGGTGGGGGTCGGCTCGATCCCGGCACCGACCCGCCGCAGCACATCACTGGGCTGTATACCGTGGACGCGTTGCTCAGCGGTAACGGCCCGCTGTTCTGGCAGGCACTCGACCACCTGATCCTGCCTGCGCTGGTGCTCGCCATGTTCACGATCAGCCTGCTGACGCGGTTCACTCGCGCCTCCATGCTCGAGGTGCTGGGCAACGACTACGTGCGGTCCGCGCGGGCCAAGGGCATGCCCGAGAGGACCGTGATCCTGCGGCACGTCTTGCGACCAGCCCTGATTCCGATTCTGACTGTGTTCGGAGTGGCTTTCGGGAGTCTGCTGTCCGGAACCGTGCTGGTGGAGAAGATCTTCTCCTGGCCAGGCATGGGTCAGTACGCGTACAACAGCGCACTCGCCCTCGACCTGCCCTCGATCATGGGTGTGAGCCTGGTGGTCGCAGTCATCTATGTCACCATCAACTTCACGGTTGACATCGCTTACGGCCTGGTAGACCCAAGGATCCGAGTCGCATGACGCACATGAACAACGCCCCGGACTCAGTCGTCGGCGAAGAGGTCGTGGACCCGGTTGAGCAGACCCGACGCCTGCGGCGTACTCGCTCGGTGTGGCGCCAGCCGCTGGGTGTGATCGGCATGGTGGTGCTGGCGGCCTGGTTGCTCATTGCGATCTTCGCTCCGTTGCTGCAGGCCCACGACCCGCTGGCTCAGGACTCCGCCTTGTTCCAGCCTCCGTCGGGAGAGCACTGGTTCGGTACCGACGAGCTCGGCCGCGATGTCTTCTCGCGGCTCATCGCGGGGGCGAGGCTTTCCATCCCGATCGCGGTCTTCCTCGTCGGCGCTCTCGCTCGTCGTGGGTACGACTGTCGGCTCGATCGCAGGCTATTTCGGCGGCGCAGTCGAGTCGGTCATCATGCGCATCACCGACCTCTTCTTTGCGTTCCCGGCGATCATCCTCGCCATGGCGCTCGTGGCGGCGCTCGGTCCGGCCCTGCACAACGCAGTGCTCGCCATCGTCGTGGTCTCCTGGCCGCAGTACGCCAGGGTGAGCCGCAGCCTGGTGCTGAGTGCTCGGAGCGCAGAGTATGTGCAGGCCGCCAGACTCCTCGGGATATCGGGTCGTCGTGCCTTGATCCGCGAGGTGGGACCCAACGTGGCGGGGCCCATCCTGGTGCTCGGTGCCCTCGATCTGGGCACCGCCGTCCTGCTGCTCTCCGGCCTTTCGTTCCTCGGCCTGGGTACGAGGCCGCCGACTCCCGAATGGGGCTCCATGGTGGCGGAGGGCGCTGCCAACTTCGACAAGTGGTGGATCGGGCTGTTCCCGGGCCTGGCAATCCTGACCGTCGTCCTCGCCTTCAACTTCTTGGGTGACACGCTGCGTGACGCCATGGACCCACGGACCGCGAGGGCGATCGGCTCATGACGAGTCTGCTCGAGGTGACGGATCTGTCGGTTCGGTTGCCTGGCCGCAACGGCGACCTGGTCGCGGTGCAGTCAGTCGACTTCACGGTGGGGCACTCAGAGGTGGTCGGCATCGCCGGCGAGAGTGGCAGTGGCAAGACTCTGAGCGTGCTCGCCCTGATGGGCCTGCTTCCTGACGGAGGCTTGGCCGAGGGCAGCGCCCGCTTCGAGGGCCAGGAGCTCGTGGGGCTGAGCGCCAAGCAGCTGCGAGCGGTGCGCGGGAACCGGATCGCGATGGTGTTCCAGGACCCGCTCAACTCTCTGCATCCCATGCTCACCATCGGCAAGCAGCTCACCGAGCATCAGCTCGTGCACCGCTCGGTGTCCAAGGCAGCCGCGCGAACGCGAGCGAAGGAACTGCTGGACCTGGTGCGGATCCCCAACCCGGATCAGGCCATGGGGCGCTATCCGCTCCACTTCTCCGGTGGCATGCGGCAGCGCATTGCGATTGCGATGGCATTGGCCTGTGAGCCCAAGCTGTTGATCGCCGACGAGCCGACCACGGCACTCGACGTGACCGTGCAGGCGGGCATCTTGCGGCTTCTCGATCGGCTACGTCGTGAGGAGCAGCTCTCGGTCGTGATGATCACCCACGACCTCGGGGTGCTGTCCTCCATCGCCGACCGGCTGTACGTCTTCTACTCCGGCCGCGTGGTCGAATCCGGACCGACCCGACCACTGCTGAGCAGTCCTCGGCATCCCTACACCCAGGGCCTGCTCGATGCGCTCCCTCGGCCGGAGGAACCGGATCGGGCGTTGACCCCGATCCCCGGCTCGCCTCCTGTCCTGACGGATCCCGTGCCCGGATGCGCGTTCCACGTGCGCTGCCCATTCGCCCAGGACTCCTGTCGTGCGGAGGTCCCGCCGCTGGTGGAGCTGGGGACGGGGGATCGCAGTCTCGCGTGCCCCCCTGACCCGTTGGTCAGGAAGGTCGTCGCATGAGCCTGTTGGAGATGCGCGACGTGGTCGTCGACTATCACCGGTCGGGTCATCCTCCGGTCCGGGCGGTGGCCGGGGTTGATCTGGACGTGGAGCCTGGCGCGATCGTCGGTCTGGTGGGGGAGACCGGGTGCGGCAAGTCCAGCCTGGCCCGGGCCATGGTCGGCCTGGTCCCAGCGACGTCCGGGACCGTGACGTTCGACGGGCAGCGGGTGGAGCCCATCAGCAGGAAGAGCCGCGCGCAGTCGCTGCGTCGGTTGCAGATGATCTTCCAGGACCCGTCATCGTCGCTCAATCCTCGAGCGCAAGGTGGGGGCGCAACTGGAGACGGCGATCATGCTGGCGCCGGTCGACCAGTCCCACCGTTCCAAGCGCGTCAACGAGCTCCTCGAGCTGGTTGGCTTGCCCGCAGCGGCCGCGACTCGGTTTCCGCATGAGTTCAGTGGGGGCCAGAGACAGCGCATCTCGATCGCCCGGGCTCTGGCGGCCGAACCCCGCCTGATCGTCGCGGACGAGCCGATTGCGGCACTGGACGCCTCAGCGCAGGCCCAGATCGCCAACCTCCTCGTCTCCTTGAGCCGTGAGCTCTCCCTCAGTCTGGTGTTCATCTCCCACGATCTCTCCATCGTGCGTCAAGTGGCTGACGTGACCACGGTGATGTATCTGGGCAAGGTGGTCGAGGTGGGTCCTACGGCAGCGCTGTGGGACGCTCCGGGTCACCCCTACACCCGCGCCCTCACCGGCGCGGTGCCCCGCGTGGGCGCGCCGGGTGACCTTCCTGCGGAGCTGCCCGGTGACGTTCCCGACCCGTCGCGCCCGCCTTCCGGCTGTCGATTCCATCCGCGCTGCCCGGTGGCCGTCGATCGATGCCGCACGGAGGACCCGGTCGCGGTGACGCGCCCCGGCCGGCTGTCGTACTGCTGGCTCACTCGCTTCGACGAGGCGGATGACACAGGGCATGTCACCCAGGCCCGCACATGAACACGCGAGGGAGGAAGACCGAGATGAGCGATCGTGACCAGATCTGGGCCGCCGTGCTCGACATGTACGACGGCTTCCTGGCTGGTGACAGAGGACGCATCGACCAGCACATCCACGACGACGCAACGATCTGGGACTCCGAGGAGCCTGCCCTCGCCGTGGGGAAGGCGAAGCTCGATGAGATCCGTGCTCGGCGTCCCACTGGGCCTAGCTCGAGCCAGGTCGCCGACCTGCAGGCGCACGATCCGGTGATCGACGTCTGGGGCGACACTCGCCCTGTGCCGGCACGTTCTGGACGTCACTTTTGCCGATGGCTCGACCCCCGAACAACATGTACGCAACACCGGGGTATGGCGGCGGGTGGATGGTCGCTGGCAGATCGTGCACAACCACGAAGACGTGCTGGCAGGCTGAGCTGAACGCCATGGGGAACGAGCACCGGACGCGGGTGGTTGACGGCACACGGTGGGAGGAGTTGGCCGGCTACAGCCGTGCGGTCCGCCATGGCGACCAGATCGCCGTGAGCGGCACCACCGGCCACCGGAGTGACGGCAAGCCCCCCGGTGACACCTACGAACAAGCTCGTCGTGCACTGGAGCGGGCGCTGGCTGCGGTGTCTCAGCTGGGGGGATCGCCGGCCGGCGTCTTCCGGTCCCGGGTCTACCTGACCCCGGAGGCGAGCTGGGAAGAGGCGGCTCTCGCTCACCGGGAGCTGCTCGGAGAGTCGGCGCCGGCGAACACGACCCTGCACGTCAGCTCCCTGGTCGGAGACGACCTGCTCGTCGAGATCGAGCTTGACGCGGAGGTGGCCTCGGATGCGCTTTAGCCTGCGCCTCAACAACGATCTTTCGCCGGGGGAGTTCTGCGAGTTGGCCGAGGTTGCCGAACAGGTCGGCTTCGACCAGCTCTGGGTGTCCAACGACCTGCTGCTTCACAGCGCGACCGTTCTGCTGACCGCCGCGGCCACGCGGACCTCCCGAATAGCCCTGGGGTGCGGGATCTTCAACCCGTACACGATTCATCCGGCCGAGCTGGCGATGACCGCGGCGTCTCTGCAGGAGATCTCCTCAGGACGCTTCTTGCTGGGTATCGCGGCCGGTGCACGCCAGTTCCTGGAATGGGTCGGAGTGGCCCAGGACCGGCCGCTTGCGACGACGCGCTCGGCTGTCGAGAGCGTGCGCGCCCTCACATCCCACCGTCGTGTGCGAGGGACCAGGGTGGACCGATCAGGCGTATCTGCGGATCCGCTCCGAGGGGGTTCCCATCTACCTCGGCGCCATGAGCCCCAAGATGCTGGAGCTGGCCGGCGAGATCGCCGACGGAGCGCTCGCCGCTCCTCTACCCCCCCGAGCACTTCCCGACTGCTGCGGAGCACATTCGGGTCGGTCTCGATCGGGCCGGGCGCGACGCGACCGCGTTCGATCTGCCCGCCTGCGTGTGGGCCTCGATCGACGATGACACCGCGGCTGCCGAGGCCGCGCTGGCCGCGAAGATCGCCTACTACGGCTCCGCGTTCTCCCCCTACTTGCTCAGCAGGGCTGGGCTTGCGACGGAAGACTTCGCAGAGATCGACGCGGCGCTGGAGGTCGGCGACGAGAAGAGGGCGATATCGCTTGTCGATTCGCGCATGCTGAGGCTGGGCATGGCAGGGACCGCTGCCGAGATTGTCGATCGTTGCCGGTGGTTGGTCGAGAAGGGGGCGACGCATGTGTCCTTCGGTCCACCGCTGGGACCTGATCCGACAGCAGCGGTCAGACTGCTGGGGGAGCGCGTCCTTCCTTCTCTTCACAGCTAGCGGCGGCGGACTTCAGTGCCGGCGCATCCGGACGCGACGCCGGGCGCGTTCTTGACATCCACGACCGACGATGTAGCGTGCACTATGCGATCTATCGTGCGCATAACGAACATCTCGGTGTGGAGAGTCGGTGATCTCTTGTGAAGGGGACCCAGCCGGCTTGTGATCACTCAGCCGGGGCGGCTCGCGCGCCCCAGCTCTGCGGCCTCCGGCCTCGGCGGCGCGAGTGATGGGATCTCTCCTCCGCCCCCCGCCGTCGTATCGGGATGCTGATGCGTCCGCTCCGTCGGCCGTTGCGTGGTGGCGGGACGCCGGTCCGTCGCCCGGTCTCCTGGGGGGCGCCAGGCAGCAGTGTGGTCGAGCCCGATCGGCCCGGCAGTCCCATGTTCGGCGTGTCCGCGTATCCCGTCTCGATTGGAGAGAGCTATGAGTACCTTCACCGAAGCCGACTATGCCGCCCGACGCACGGTTCTCGGAGAAAGGATGGCGTCCGCGGGAGTGGACCTGGTCTTCCTCCCGCCGTCGGCTGACCTGGAGTACGTGACGGGTCTGCAGCGGAGGATCCCGGCCTTCGGCAACGTCGGTTACGCCCACCACTGGGTCGCCGGGATGCTGTTCGCCCCTGGGCGCGACCCGGTGTTCGTCCTCCCGCGGATGATCACCGAGTTCGACCTCCCCGAGGGTGTTCCGGGTGAGGTGGTCACGGTCAACGAGCTCGACGACGGTGCCGCGGTGATGCGCAGCTGCTCTCTCACGATTCGGTGAGGTCAAGTCCCTGGCGGTCGGCAACCGGACATGGGCCGAGAGCGTGATCGAGCTCTCGGCGCTGGTCCAGCCGGATCGCCTGACCTCTGCGGAGAGCCTGGTCAATCCGATGCGCCGGATCAAGAGCGAGCGCGAGATCGAGCTGATGACCGACGCGTGCCGCCTGGTCGACAAGGTCATGGCCGAGGTCGAACCGAAGGTCGTCCCCGGTGTCACGGAGCTGGAGATCGCCGCCGAGGTGCTCTATCAGATGAAGCTGGCCGGCTCCCGCACCGAATCCTTCGATACCGCCGTCTGGGGCATGGGCCCCAACGACAGTCGGGACGCCACCGTCAGGGTCTCCACGCAACCGCTCCAGACGGGGCAGGGGGTCTCGTTCGACTTCGGCTCGGTCGTGAGCGGCTACTGCTCGGACTTCGGCCGGACCATCCACATCGGCGAGCCGAACGACGAGTATGTCCGCGTGTACGACATGGTGATGGCTGCGCAGGCTGCGGGGATCGCGGCCGTCCGCCCGGGTGTCACCGCCGCCCAGGTGCATGCGGCCACGCGACAGGTCATTGTCGACGGCGGCTACGGCGACTGGTTCCGTCACCGCACCGGACACTGCATCGGCATGGACGTGCACGAGCTCCCGTACATCTCCGAAGAGGACCACACGCCGATCGAGGAAGGCATGACCTTCACCATCGAGCCGTCGGTGTTCTGGCCCGGGCGGGTGGGCGCTCGGGTGGAGGACATCATCCTGTGCACCGCGGAGGGTGGGCGCAAGCTCAACGAGCACCCGACCACCATGGTCGTGAACGCCTGAGCGCACGCTTGCGGCTGCCGTCAGCGTCGTCACCCGCGCGTCTGATCGCAGACCATCGATGGAAAGGTAGATCGTGAACGTGACCCACGCCCTGGGGGCCGAGTACTGGCGTTGGCGCGCCCGCCAGCAGCCGCGCTCGCACGACGACATCCCTCGTATCACGCGGCCCGCAGGGTGGACCCCTCAGTGGTCCGCGGCGGACGTCGCCTCCTACCGCGAGGAGATTGCCGGATTCGAGGAGCGGCTCGCAGGTCTTCCCCCGACCGAGGACCGGTCCGAGCTTGTCGACCGACGACTGCTTGCATCGGCGTTTGCCCGGGTGCGCTGGGAGATGGACGTTCTGCGAATGTGGCAGACACAGCCGCGTTTCTACGTCGATCAGACCCTGGGCGTGGTCTTCGATCTCCTCACGGTTCCGGATCCCGGTGAGGGTCGTCTGCGGGAGGTGGTTGCCGCGCTGGAGGCCACAACTCGCATCCTGGCCGACGGCCGGGCGAATCTCGAGGGTCACGCCGTCGGGCCCTTCGCCGAGCTGGCGATCAGTGAGCTCGCGTCCGTCGGGGAGCAACTGCCGGCTATGGCGGCTGGACTGCTCGAGCTTCCGGCGGCGGCTGCGGTCGCGGACCAGATGGAGGCCGCGGCACGCACCGCGACTGAGGAGCTGGTGGCTTACCGGGAGTGGTTGCGAGAGCGGCTTCCCGAGATGGAGGCACGGCGGCCGATCGGAACCGAGGTCTTCCAGTGGTTCCTCGCGGAGGTGGCGTTGATGCCCTTCACGCCGGAGGAGATCTTGCAGATCGGGCGGCTCGAGCTGGATCGAGCCGTGGCTCTGGAGACGCTGGAGCGGAATCGGCAGGTCCACGGCCGTGAGCCGAGCGACGGTCTCCCCGCGCGGGACGCCGATGAGCAGAGCAAGGCCGAGGCGGAGGCGGAGCTCCAGGTGCGGCGTTTCTACGTCGAGCAGGGCCTGCTGAGCCAGCCAGAGTCGCTGCGCCACTACACCAACCGACCCCTTCCCGATTACCTCGCTGCCATCCGATGGCTCGGTGTTACCGATGACCTGACCGGCCCCGAACGGCTCAACGAGGACGGCGTGAGCTACGTGCCCACGTTCACCGGCGAGGTGCCGTACTTCTACGCAGCCAACCTGCAGGATCCACGCGCGGGGATTGTGCACGAAGGGGCCCACTACCAACAGCTGGCGCTCTCGTGGCGGCATCCGAACCCGTTGCGGCGGCACTACTACGACTCGGGTGCCAACGAGGGCATCGCCTTCTACAACGAAGAGCTGATGTTGGCCGCGGGTCTGTTCGAGGATGCTCCCCGCTCGCGTCGGATCATGTACAACTTCATGCGGTTGCGCGCCCTCAGGGTTGAGGTCGACGTTCGGCTCGCGACCGGCGATCTCGACATCGCCGGCGCAGCCGAGTACTTGGAGCACGTGGTGCCGATGGATGCCGATACTGCGCACGAGGAGGCAGCGTTCTTCGCTGCCTACCCAGGTCAGGCGCTGACGTATCAGATCGGCAAGACCCAGATCCTCCGGCTGTTCGCCGACTCGGTCAGAGGGAAGGGGGACGACTTCGACCTGCAGGCATTTCACGATCGTCTCTGGTTGGAGGGCAACGTTCCGCTCGCGCTCCAGCGCTGGGAGCTTCTCGGAGACGACACAGACCTGCGCCGTGTCGAACAGCTGCGTACCCACCTGGCTGCCGAGCCGGACAATGATGTTCTCACCCGGCCTCTCGTCACCGGTGATGACACCGAGGGCGCCCTGAGCCTCACGTGGGTGACCATCGACGGCCAACATCGTCGACTGCGCACGGATGCGTCAGCCCGGGTGTATTACGTGGTCGAGGGGAGTCTCCGGATGCAGCTCGCCGTCGGCCCCGAGACCGTCCTACCGGCTGGTGGGCGGCAGGTGGTCCCGCGAGGGACACCGTACGAGCTCTCCGGCCACGCTGTGTACCTGGTCGCCAACGCACCGGCGTTCCGCCCCGGGGACGACACGTACGAGAAGTGAGCTGCAGCTCAGCCGAGGGGTCGGGTCAGCGGATGTAGCTCGCTCCATTGACATCCAACGTTGCGCCGGAGAGGTGTCTGCAGCGGCCGGCCGCCAGGAAGGCGACGAGGTCCGCGACCTCCTCCGGGGGCACCCACTCACCCATGGCGAGGCCGGCAGTGACGGCCTCCTGGCCGCCTTGAGCTTGAGCCGCGTCCACCGACATCTGGGTGCGTACCACGCCGGGAGCGACAAGGTGGACCAGCACGCCGTCGCGCGCGTGTGCCCGGGCAACTGTCTTGGCGAAGGCGGCGAGGGCCGCCTTAGAGGCAGCGTAGACACCGAGCTCAGGATTGCTGGACCCACGTTGGGCAGCCCAGCTGCTCAGCACCACGATGGTGCCGCCGCCTGCCTCCAGGAAGTGCTCGACGGCGGCGCGGATCAGTGAGGCACTCTGTCGGACGTTCACTTCCAGTGCGTCGTCCCAGGCGGACTGCCAGTCAGCGTCGGGGGCGGGAAGGGGCGACGTCGGCATGACGGCGGCGTTGCACACGAGCGTGTCGACCCGGCCACGCCAGCCGAGGGCGGCGTCCCACAGGCGATCCGGGGCGTCCCGCTGCCGCAGGTCGGCGGAGACCAGGAGGCGGCGCGTTTCGGGGATGTCTGCGGTTGCCTCCTCAGCGCCGGCTCGATTGGCCCCGTAGTGCGCGATCACGTGCGCTCCGGCCTCTCCCAGCGCATGAGCCGTTGCGGCCCCGATGCCGCGGGAGGCACCCGTGAGCAGGACAGTTCGGCCGGACAGCGGTAGGTCGAGGCTCATGACCGTATGTTCTCATAGCGCCGATACGTTCCTGATGCGAACGAGGGCGTGCGTTGGGCGGTCAATGCCTCGGGTCCGGTGCGTGACGGCGCCATCCAGCGACATCGAGGCGCCGAGGCGCGTCTCGGACCCCGTACGACCGCTTTCCGCCGTGACGGCGATGATGCGGTCGGGCCCGCGTGCGGATCAGTCGCCGCCGGTGTGAGTGAACCTCTCGGGTGCGAAGGGGGTCAGATCTCGATCGGGGTCGTTTCCGAGCGCGAGATCCGCCAAGGTGCGACCCATCAGGGGGCTGGCGGTGAAGCCGAGGTAGGGGTAGATGCCGAGGAACAGGCCGGGATGCCCGGGGGCCTCGCCGAGAATCGGTCTGTGGTCCGGGGTGCCGTTGCCGACGCCGACCCAGCTGCGCAGCCATTTCACATCGGCGAGCCACGGCGCGATCGACAGGGCAGTGCTCAGGTTTGCGCGAACCGACTCCGGGTCTATCTCCCACCCACCGGAACGGCCGCGCCGCGCGGGCCAGCCCCCGCCGATCAGGAGGGTGCCGGTTGCGGACTGCTTGAAGGTGAGCCGACCGCCGGCGTAGTACACCAGGTGGTCGACCCGTGGTTGGATCCGCTCCGTGACGTTGACCTGGACTGCCTCGCTCGAGATCGGGAGGTCGAGCCCGAGCATCCTGCCGAACCTGGCCATGGCGTCCCCGGCTGCCACCACAACTCGATGAGCGTGGACGAGGCCGCGACTGGTCTCGATCACGTAGCCGCTGCCGTCCTTGAGGATCGTCCGGACGCTCGTGCGGCGGCTGATCTCCGCTCCGTGTGATGCTGCTGTCCGCGCAAACGAAGGCGCAACCAGGAGAGGGTTCGCCTTTCCCTCGACCGCGCACAGCTCGCCACCGACGACGCCGTCGGCCAGCCAGGGGGCGAGCTGCTTCAGCTCGGCGGCAGTGAGCATCCGACTGTCGATGCCGGCCTCCCGCTCCAGGGCAGCCTTCTCCTCCATCCAGTCCAGTTGGTCGGGCTGATCGGCGATCAGAAGACCACCGCTTCGCTTGACCTCGAGGTCCGCGCAGAGCTCGGTGGAGAGTCCCTCCCACAGCTGGAGCGAGTCCGCCAGGAACTGGAGTGCGGGGAGCCAACTCCGCGCCCAGTCCTGGCCGAGCTGCTGGTAGGGCTCGTGCTGGATCTGGCCGTGCAGGCTCCCAGCATTCCGACCGGAAGCCTCGGTATTCAGCTCTGACCGCTCCAGGAGGACGGTGCGGGCGCCCTGGCGGCTCGCGTAGTAGGCCGTCGCAGTGCCGGTTGCCCCGCCGCCCACCACGGCGACGTCGTACCACTCGGAGGCCGAAGTTCCACCCAGCATGTCCGGCATCCTATCCTGGAGGTGTTCACAATAAGCACAGATGTTCGCATAGAGGCCATCCGCTGACGTGGTGGTTGCCCTGCGGGAGGGATAACGCAAGCATGAGTCACCTCTTCACGCCGGTCCAGGTGGGCCCGCTGCTGGTCCGCAACCGAGCCTGGGTGTCACCGATGTGCCAGTACAGCTGCTTCGCAGGAGATGGTCGGCCCACGGACTGGCACCTGGTGCACCTCGGTGCCTTCGCCACAGGTGGGTTCGGTCTGATCGTCACCGAGGCCACGGCGGTCGCACCCGAGGGGCGGATCAGTCCCGAGGACGCCGGACTCTGGGACCAGACGCAGGTCCCGGCCTGGCGGCGCATCACGGACTTCGCGCACGACCACGGGGTGCCTGTTGCCGTGCAGCTGGCGCATGCAGGCCGTAAGGCCTCGACGTACTCGCCCTTCAGCGGAAGTACCGGAAGCGTTGCGCTCGGGGACGGCGGCTGGTCGACGGTCGGCCCGAGCGCCGGTTCGTTCGGCGAGCTTGCGGAGTGCCGAGCACTGGCCCGGGAGGAGGTCCGAGCCATTGCCGGGCTCTTCGGCGCAGCTGCCCGCCGTTCCGTCGAGGCCGGGTTCGATGCGGTCGAGATCCATGGGGCGCACGGCTACCTGCTGCACCAGTTCCTGTCGCCCTTGGTGAATGTGCGCAACGACGACTACGGCGGCAGCTTCGAGAATCGAGTCCGGCTCTTCCGCGAGGTCGTCGCAGCGGTCCGTGCTGAGCTCACGGACTCGATGGCCCTCCTCGTGCGGCTCTCGGCCACGGACTGGGCGCCCGGGGGTTGGGATCTGCAGCAGACCATCGAGCTGGTAGACGTGCTCGTGGGGGAGGGCGTCGATCTGGTCGACGTTTCCTCCGGGGGCGCGGTCGCGCACCAGCAGATCGAGACTGGCCCCCAGTACCAGGTGCCGTTCGCACGAGCGGTCCGTGAGCGGACAGGAATGCCGACGGGGGCGGTCGGCCGCATCACAGAACCTGGAGAGGCCGATGCTCTGCTCTCCGATGGTGCGGCCGACGTCGTCCTTCTGGGCCGGGCGGCCCTGCGGGAGCCGCGTTGGGCGCTGCGGGCGGCAAGCGAGCTGGGTCTTGATCCGGATCAGGCCGGCTATCCGGACCAGCTTCGACTCGGCGCCTGGCCTCGCTCGATCACCGGAGCCTGAACCAACGGCCCGTCCACCTGCGGCCTGCGACGCGGAAGCCTGGGTGCGGGGACGAGACGTTCGGATCGCTGCCTGCTGAGATGAGGCTTCCTCAGTGACCGTTGACCGAGCCGGACGGCGCTGCACCGCACGGGCGTTGCGGTCGGTCGTCTCGGGTCAGTCCGACCAGCTCACTGAGTGCCGGAGTCCGAGCTCGATTGCAGCCGCGGCTTCCTGGACCCGGGGCACAAGGGCGCGCATGTCGTCGACCGACTTGCGTCCCACGTGGGTCGACAGATTGATGGCGGCGCGCGTCTCTCCGCGACGATCCCGGACAGGCGCGGCAACGGCGACCAGGCCGATCTCCAGCTCCTGGTCGACCACGGCAAAACCCTGATCGCGAACTCGGGCCAGTTCCTTGCGCAAGGCTTCTGGCTTGGTGATCGTGTTGGGCAGCAGGGGTTCGAGTCGCACTCGATCGAGGTAGGCATCCAAGGCGGCGGGTGGGAGGTCGGCCAGCAGGACTCGCCCGAGGGCGGTGGCGTAAGCCGGCCGACGCGCTCCGATGTTCACCGAGATGGTCATCATTGCCGGCCCGGGCACGCGCACGACGTAGACGATCTCATCCCTGTCGAGAATCGCGCCCTCGCTCGCCTCCGTGGTCTCGGCGACCAGCTTCTCCAAGTGAGGGAGCGCGGCGTCGGGGAAGGTAAGCGACGACAGGTAGGAGTATCCGAGCTCGAGTACCTGAGGCGTCAGCTCGTATCCGTTTCCGTGTGACTGGACGTAGCCCAGCTCGGAGAGAGTGAACAGGAATCGTCGAACAGCGGCACGCGTGAGGCCGGCTACCTGCGCAATCTCGGAGACCGTCAGGCGGGGTCGGTCCGCGTTGAAGACCCGAATGATCGCCAGGCCCCGCTCGAGCGATTGGACGAAGTCGCGATGTTTGGTCCGCGTGGCCTCGTCTTCGGTGGCAACTTCCACGTCGTGCTCTCCGTTCCTCGGCTTCGCGGGCGGGTGTCTGGTCGCTCGTTCCCCAGTCGCGGTCCCTGTGCCCTCAGCGGATGTACGTCGCGCCGTTGAGGTCCAGGGTGGCACCCGTGAGACTAGGACATGAATCTCCTGCCAGGTAGGTGATCAGCGCGGCGACCTCCTCTGCGGTGACCAGACGGCCCATGGCGAGCCCCTCAGCCACCTTTCGGCAGTCGTCGGCGGTTCTGTCCGCTACTCCCATGCCGACGTCCACGACACCTGGGGCAACGACGTAGACACGGACGCCGTCTCGAGCGTGCTGTCGTGCGAACGTCTGCGCCAGATTGCGGATCGCTGCCTTGGACGCGGCGTACCCGCTTGCGTCAGCGACCCTCGAGCCCTGCTCCGCGGCCCAGCTCGACACCACTATCGCTGTCCCCGAACCGCGCTCGACGAAGCTCCGTACGGACTCGCGCAGCAGGGCGCCCGCTCCGACCACGTTGACGGCAAGGAGCTTCTCCCAACCTGAGTCCCAGTCTTCGTCGCTCCCCAGGAAGGGCGTCGCCGCCATCGTCGCCGCGTTCAGCACGAGCACGTCCACCGGGCTGACGGCCTCCGCTTCGCGCCATATCTCGCGCGCTCCCGCCGGTGTCGCCAGCTCGCCTTGCAGCAGATGCGCGTTGTCCGTGCTCAACCCGGCTATCGCTGCGGCAGCCGCTTCCCGGTTGTGATGATAGTGGGCAATGAGGTTGGCACCGGCGGAAAGTACGGACCGTGCCGTCGCGGATCCGATTCCGCCGGAGGCGCCGGTCAGAAGCACCGTTCGGCCGTTGAGGGGCAGGGACGAGCTCACAGGAGACCTCCGTCGACGGCGATGAGTTGACCGGTGATTCCGTGGGCAAGGTCGCTGGTCAAGAAGGCGAGTGTATGGGCAACATCCGCGGTGGTGGCGATCCGGCCGAGCGCGGTCTGGCGCGCTGCCGCAGCGAGCGCCTCCTCCGGTGTGCTGCCGGTGTCACCGGCGCGTCTCCTCATGCGCTCCAGGAGCGCCGGGGTGGCAATCGGGCCAGGGCCGACACAGTTGACCCGGACTCCCTGTGGTCCCAGGGCGGCTGCCGCTGAGCGCACCAGACCCAAGACGGCGTGCTTGGATGCGACGTAGGACCAGATGTGTGGATCCCCCCGCCAGGAGTTGAGAGATCCCACGACCACGATGGACGCGCCCTCGGCGAGATGCTCGCTCACGTGCTTGAGGACGGACGCGACGCCGCCGGCGTTGATGGCCAGGACCCTGTCGAAGTCGGCGAGGTCGAGCTCCTCGGGGGACTGCCAGGCAGGAACCACGCCCGCGGCGGCAACGACTGCGTCGATGCCGCCGAGGTCGGAGACTGCCCGGGTCACTGCGTTGTGGACCTGTGACTCGTCGGTGACGTCAGCCTCCACGCTGGTCCATCCCGGCGGAAGCTCCCACGGGGTCCCGGGGAGGTCGACAGCGACTCCTCGGCACCCCATCGAGGCGAAGGTGGCGACGGTCTCGGCGCCGATGCCGCGACCACCCCCGGTCACCAGTGCCCGACGACCGTTCAGCAACCGTGGAGCGCTCATCGCAAGGCGTCCCGCAGCACATCGTGTACACGGGGCGCCTGGTCAGGATCGGCAACGTCCACGATGACCTCGTGCACCCCGATCGCCTCCAGCTCCGGCAGCCGTGCGGCCACCGTCTCGTGCCTGTCTACAGACTCCACGAGACGGAGCACGAAGCGAAGGGCAGACGGGTCACGGTCCACCAGCGCCGCCTGTCTGCGCACCGACTCGATCTCCGTGGCCAAGTGCTCGGGGTCGAGGCTGGGAACTGCCTGTTGCGCCAGCCAGCCGTCGCCCAGCGCGCCTGCCCGCCGGAAGGCCGCCTTGGTGTGACCACCGACGAGCAGAGGTACCGGATGGGCCGGCCGTGGTAGCTGCACCAACCCGTCGTCCAGGTGGTAGGCGCCGTCGTGAGGCCCCGGCGTACCCGTCCAGCAGGCTCTGAGCAGAATCATCCACTCCTCCAGCCGACGCCCACGCTCCTCGAACGGCGCCTCGAGAGCGGCGAACTCCTCCTGGAGCCACCCGGCACCGATACCGAGCTCGACCCGGCCACGGCTGACTGCGTCGAGGCTCGCAACCTGCTTCGCCACCAGGATGGGGTTGCGCTGGGGGAGGACCAGCACGGCGCTGCCCAGGCGGACGCGCTCTGTCGCGGCTGCGGCGGCAGTGAGAGCGACGATCGCCTCGACGTAGGGAACATCGCCGGTCCACGGGGCACGCCCGTCCGGGGCGAACGGGTAGTAGGACTCGATCTGCATCGGCATCACGACGTGGTCGCTGACCCACAACGAGTCGAAGCCCGCCCGCTCCAGGGATTGCGCGCGGCGCGGTATGGATGCAGGGTCGATGGGTCCGGTGTGGGGGAGCTTGACCCCGAGGGCGATCGGCACGCAGTCATTCTGCGTTCGTACGTATGGTGCGTCAAGCGCGCAAATGACCGCACAGCGGATTTGTTGTACGTATTGCGTTCATCTCAACGTTCTGCGAGCATTTCGTCACGACGAGTCGATCTTCGAAGGGAACCCGACACCCATGGGGAACACGGTTCACACCGAGCGCCAGTTCGGCACGCTAAGCGGCCTGGATCACATCGGCATCGGTGTCTCTGACATGGCGGGGGCCATGGCTTTCTACGCGGAGCTCGGTTTCACCGACCGCTCTTTCGACTACACCGGGCCGCTACCGGGGCTCGCCCAGGTAACCCACCACGACACCACCGAGGCGCGCGTGGTCTACCTGCGCGCGGGAACGCCGACCGTGCTCGGGCGCGCCGGCATCAAGCTGGTCCAGATACTCGACCGAGAGGCGCCTCCACTGCCGGAGGGTCAGGCCTGGGGCGAACCCGGGATCTGCGAAGTCTGCGTCCATGTCAACGGTCAATCAGACTTCTACGAGGACCTCGTGGCGAGAGGCCACACGGGTCTGATGGAGCCCAACGAAGCAGATCTGGATCCCTACCAGACCCACTGTGGTCTGTCTTACGTCTCCGACCCCGACGGCGCCAAGATCGAGCTGATCGAGTGGATGACCCTTGCCTCCGGATGGCCGTTGGAGGAGGGACCGCACGGCGTCAACCACGTGGCATTCGGCGTCTCGGACATCGAGCGAACCCGCTCCTTCTACCAGGGCCTGGGCTTCACGGGTCAACTGTTCGAGTCTGACGGGTACTTCGAGCCGATGCACCCGTGGTTCGGTGACCGGACGCCGCCCCGGCAGCGGATGATGCTCCTGACCAACCCCATCGGCGGCGCGCTCGAGCCGGTGCAGCACTACCCGCCGTCACCGGACATGCGTGGAGAGTGGGGCCACCTTGGCACCTACGAATTCGCGATCGGTGCCCGGTGCATCGACAGCGCCGTGTCCCACCTCGACTCGTTGGGCATTGAGCTGGTGGGCGAACCGGTCTCCCTCGATGTGGGCGACGGTGCAACCTGGAGCTACGCGTACTTCAAGGATCCCGACGATCTGTATGTCTGCGTGACCGAGGTACGCGCGTGAGCAACCTCGATCCGCCGGGCGCACCCGTTGGTGCCGCAGGAGCCACGGCGGAACCGGTTGGTGATGGCGAGCCGAGGCCGCTGGCAACGACCGGGCGGGCCACCGAGCCGGTGGTGAGCATCCGCGGTGTGCGCAAGTCGTTCGGCACCCTGGAGGTGCTGTTCGGAATCGACCTCGACGTTCACCCGGGTGAGCACGTGGTGCTCTTCGGCCCGTCAGGCTCCGGCAAGTCGACGGTCCTGCGCAGCATCAATCTCCTCGAGCCGCCGGACTCCGGTTCCGTCCGCGTCGACGGGATCGAGTACGGGCCGGGCCTGCCTGGCCAGCCACGAGTGCGACGGGGGCGGCCCATCGAGCTGCGGAGAAAGGTCGGGATGGTCTTTCAGCAGTTCAACCTGTTCCCGCACCTCACGGCTCTCGACAATGTCGCCCTTCCGCTGCGCTCGGTCAAAGGTATGAAGCGGGACGATGCCAACCAGAAGGCTGCCGAGTCGCTTCGCAGTGTCGGCCTGCTGCAGCGAGCGGGTCACTATCCCGCGCAGCTCTCGGGGGGCCAGCAGCAGCGGGTTGCCATCGCGCGTGCACTGAGCCAGGACCCGAAGGTGATGCTCTTCGACGAGCCGACGTCGGCTCTCGATCCCGAGCTCGTGGGCGAGGTGCTGCGCGTCATGCACGAGCTTGCCGATGCCGGCATGACCATGCTCGTCGTGACGCACGAGCTTGGTTTCGCCCGGGAGATCGGCGACCTCAACGTCTTCATGGACCAGGGCGCGATCGTCGAGACAGGCTCGAGCGAGCTGTTCGACAACCCTGTCAACCCACGTACGCAGGACTTCATCCGGGCGGTGCGCTGATGGGTATCACCGATTACAACTGGGGCCTGATCTGGGAGTATCGCGGCGACCTGCTGCACGGTCTTCTGGTCGCCCTGCAGGTCTCGGCAGTGGCGCTGATCATCTCGATGGCGGTCGGCCTGGTGCTGGCGATCTTCCGGATGGGCCGACCCCCCTTTGCCTGGGTGGCTGCGGTCTACATCAACGTCTTCCGAGGCATGCCCGCCCTGGTGACGGTGATCTGGATCTACTTCGGAGTGTCTTTGCTCCTGGGTACCAACTTCACGGTGTTCCAGGCCGGGGTCATCGCCCTGTCGCTGCTGTACAGCGCCTTCCTCGCGGAGATCTTCCGCGCGGCGCTCCAGGCGGTCCCCCCTGGGCACCGGGAGGCCGGTCAGGCACTCGGCATGCGCGGCATCCGGATCTTCTTCTCGATCATTGCGCCGCAGGCCTTCAAGATCGCTCTCCCCAACGTGGGGAGCATGTTCATCGGGATGATCAAGGACACCTCGACGTTCACCGTGATCGGACTTATGGAGGTGGTCCGCGTGACCCAGAATCTCAACGCGCAGACGTTCCAGCCGTTCGTGCTCTACACGGCCGCGGCGGGCATCTACGTGATGGCAGCCTTCGCCGTCGACCTCCTGTTCCGCACGGTGGAGGGCGCCGTGTCCAGCCCGCCCCTCGGCCAGCTGTCCGCGCTTCTCCGGCGCCGCAAGCTGCGGCGCATCCAAGCCCTGGTCGCTGAACTGTCCTAGGCCCCACGGCGTCCGGGTCTCCTCGGTCACCCGGTCAGCGCAACCACACATAACCCAACAAGGAAGAAGGAAGCCAAAGTGCTTGGAAAGAAACGCAAGAATCTCTGGCGCCGCGCTGTGGTCGTCAGCAGCTCGATGGTCCTCGCGCTCTCACTTGCAGCGTGTGGTGGCAGCAACTCGACTTCTGGTTCGGGGGGGAGCTCCAGCGCTGACAACACTGGCGGGAGTTCCAGCGCGGACAACGGCCTGATGAGCCCCGGCACCCTCACCGTCGGCATGAACCTCCAGTTCAAGCCGGAGATGTACCTGGACGACAACGGGCAGCCGGCCGGCTACGACGTCGATCTGCTCAACAAGCTCGCCGACAGCATGGGTGTCAAGCTGGACATCGTCAACCTCGCCTTCGACGGCCTCATCCCCGGTCTCCAGTCGAAGAAGTTCGACATGGTGTCGGTGGGCCTGACGGCAACCGACGAGCGGAAGAAGGTCATCGACTTCAGCCGTCCTTACGTGCCCTACGTGAGCGTGCTCGCTGTCCCCGAAGGCGACAACGGCCCCTTCACGATCGACCACTACAACACCCCGGACACCACCATCACGGCCCTCCAGGGGTCCACGGGCGAGCAGTTGGCGAAGGACACCTTCCCGAAGGCAAAGGTCGTCGGCTTCAGCGAGCAGAACGCTTCTCTGCTTCAGGTCGCAACCGGTCGCGCCCAGGGTGCTGTGCTGGAGGACTACATCTTGGCCCAGTACATGAAGAGCAACCCCGGTCAGCTCAAGGTTGCCGGTCTGCCTGAGCCGCTGGCCGTTGGCTACGGCAACTGGGCGGTCCAGAAGGGAAACACGACGCTTGTGGACAAGCTGAACGCCTTCCTGTGCGGAGCACAGAACGACGGAACGCTGGCCGAGCTGTACAAGAAGGACTTCGGCGTCAGTGACTTCCCGACGATGCCGGGCGGGTGCTGATTCGTGCTTGATGACGAGCAGCACCTGGATCTACTGGTCGTCGGTGGCGGTCCAGCGGGGATGTCGGCAGCCCGTACGGCTGCGGACCTCGGGATGCAGGTGCTGCTCGTCGACGAGCGGCCGACGCTCGGTGGTCAGATCTACAAGCAGCCGGGTCCGGGCTTCGTCGTCACGGACCCGGCTGCCGCCGACCAGAGCACTCGGCAGGGTCGCCGGCTGATCACGGCGACGGAGCGGAGTGCCGCACGACTGGCGCTTCGTACGGCGGCCATCGCGGTCGAGGCAGAGGATGACAGCTTCGCTGTCGTGCTCGTCACCGATGGCGATCCGGCGGTCACCGTCCGGACGCGGCGCCTGTTGCTGGCTCCCGGCGCTCACGACCGTCCCATTGCCTTCCCCGGGTGGACCCTTCCCGGTGTCGTCACTGCGGGCGGCCTGCAGTCGATGGCGAAGAGCCAGGCGGTGCTACCCGGTCGCCGCTTGGTCTTCGCCGGCTCAGGACCAGTAGCGCTCGCCTTCCCTGCGCAACTGGCTCACCTTGGTGCCACGCTCGTCGCGGCGCTGGAGGCAGGACCCACGCCCCGACCTTCCGACCTCGTCAGGATTGCCGGTGCGGCTCGAGGAAACGGGGCCCT
Organism: uncultured Actinomycetota bacterium; assembly: GCA_963805655.1. Lineage (GTDB taxonomy): Bacteria > Actinomycetota > Actinomycetes > Propionibacteriales > Nocardioidaceae > CAWDVB01. Next base: position 175,087 of record CAWDVB010000003.1, read on the forward strand.
GCTCCGTGACGCGGCACGCTACCGCGCTTCTCTGATGAGGCATCGGGTACCCATCAGCTACGGGCGAATGGTGGTCCGGGCCGAGGGGGATGAACGGGTCGAGCGCGTCGTGCATGCGAGCGTGGACAGCGACTGGCGAGTCATCCCGGGAACCGAGGAGACGGTGGAGGCCGACGTACTCTGCGTTGGCTACGGTTTCGTTCCGTCGCTGGAGCTGCTCCGCCTGGCCGGATGCGCCACGACGTTCGACGAGGATCTCGGCGGCCGGGTCATCGTCAAGGACGAGTGGGGCCGGACCTCGGTCGACGGGGTTTACGCCGCCGGGGACGGCACCGGCGTCGAGGGGTCGTACGTGGCCATGGACGAAGGCACCGTGGCAGCCCTTGGCGCTGCCGAGGACGCAGGCGCGCTTGATCCCGCTGAAGCCCGACGAGCGGCTGAGTCTGCTCGAAGAAGGCTTCGTCGTCGTCGCGCACTGACACGTGCCACCCGCCGTCTCTTCCGCGTGGGCGAGGGCATCTACGAGCTTGCCGACGACACCACGACTGTCTGTCGTTGCGAGAACGTCGTGCAAGCCCAGCTCGCGGGGCCGATCCGCTCCACGACGGACATCAGCGTGGTCAAGGCCCTGACCCGGGCGGGAATGGGCCCCTGTCAGGGCCGCAACTGTCAACGCCACATCGCCGCCCTGCTCGCCCGTGCCCACAACCGGGCCCTCACGGAGATCGACTTCGCGACGCCGCGGATGCCTGTCCGACCGGTGGCCATCGCAGCGATGGCGGACCCCGGCGTGGCGGACCCCGGCCTCTTCGCTGCGCCGGAAGGGGGATGACGGCGCTTGCTCCCGGACCTGCCTCCCCTCACCTCGCCTTCATCGCCACTGCCCGCCGAGACCGATGTCGTCGTGGTCGGCGGTGGGATCGCGGGCGTGGCCGTCGCCTACTACCTTGCACGGGAGGGCATCGAGGTTGTCCTGCTCGAGCGTGGTGAGCTCAATCGGGAGGCCTCGGGCACGAATGCGGGCAGCTTCCATCTCCAGCTTGCCATCCACCAGCTGTCGGGCAAGGGTACGGAGAGCGATCGCGAGCGGCTGCTCGCAGATGCTCGCCTGAGTCTGGAGGCATACGACCTGTGGACGGGGTTGGGTCGTGAGCTCGATGGGGACGTTCATCTCCACCAGACCGGCGGTTGGATGGTGGCCGAGACGCCAGAGCAGGTCCGGCTTCTTCACGAGAAACACGAGCTCGAACGGCAGGCCAATATCGAGACTGAGGTGGTTGCGGGCGCTGAGCTCCGCAATCGGGCACCCTTCTTCTCCGATCGTGTGCTCGCCGCGACCTTCTGTCCCGTAGAAGGTCATGCGGACCCGCTCACCGTGACCCCGCTCTATGCTGCGCGGGCCGCCCGGCTCGGGGCCGAGATCCACACGCATGTCGAGGTGCGAGCGATCGAGCGCCATCCTCAGAGCCCGTTGCGATTCGCGCTGGACACCACCCGCGGCCGGATCTCGGCACACCGGGTTGTCGACTGCGCCGGCGCCTGGTCGGGCGAGCTCGCAGCCATGGTGGGGCTGCGTCTGCCCGTCCGCCATGAAGGCTTGCACGTCAACGTGACTGAGCGGCGCCCGAGGATGCTCGAGCCGATGGTGCAGCACATCGGACGGCGGCTCACGCTCAAGCAGAGTGAGCAGGGGACCTTCATCATCGGCGGGGGATGGCCGTCGCCGGAGGTTGCCGCGTCCCGGCGCTACCCGACGACGTGGCCAAGTGCTGCGGGCAACGTCACGGTCGCACTCGACGTGATGCCTCAGCTGGCTGATGTCCGAGTGGTGCGCACCTGGTCCGGCGTCATCGTGTTCACCGATGACATGTCGCCGGTGGTCGGCGAGTCCACCCTGGTCCCGGGGTTCCACGCCTGCGTCGCGTCGACAGGCTTCACCTTCGGCCCGATGTTCGCCCAGCACCTTGCCGAGCAGATGGCCGCCCCAGGACGAAAAGATCCGTTTCCCGAGCGCTACGCGCTCGACCGGCTGCACCGTTGACGAGATCGGCTGACCAACAGAAGGAGATGAGGACGTCATGAACCGCGAAGATGTCGACTGGCAGGGATACTTCCCTGCGTTTGTGACTCCGTTCACGGAGGCCGGTGCCCTCGACCTCGACACGCTGGGTGATCTGGTGGATCACTATGTGACCCAGGGCATGCACGGCATTCTCGTCAACGGCACCTGCGGGGAGTGGTTCTCGCAGTCCGACGCGGAGCGCCACGCGGTCGCGGAGGCTGCCGTGGCTCGCGCGGCGGGCCGGCTCCGGGTCATCGTCGGCTGCACCGCCTACACCGCTGCGCAGTCGGCGGAGTTCGCTCGGCACGCGTTGGGAGCGGGTGCTGATGGAGTCCTGATCTCGCCACCCCCGTACGTGAAGCTGTTCCCGCACGAGGTGGTCGCGTTCTACGAGGACGTCAGCTCACGCGTCGAGGGGCCGATCGCGGTCTACAACTGGCCCTACGGCGCGGGCGTCGACATCGATACCGATCTCGCCGACCGACTCGCCGATGTCGAGCACGTGGTCGCGATCAAGGACAGCACTCCCGATGCCGATCAGTTCTTCGCCACATCGCGAAGGGTGCGGGACCGGGTCCGCGTGTTCGGCCCGTACATGACCGAGAGGGGGGTCGAGGAGCTACGGACTCATGGTGGGGACGGCACTGTGGGCGGGGGCTCACTGTTCGGTCGCCCTGACCCACAGTTCTGGGAGAGCTACTGGGCAGGCGACCTGGAGAGCGCTCACGAGCACGCGCGTCGCTCGGACCGGCTCTTCCCGCAGCTGTGGCTGCCGGGTGGTTGGGCGGGGAAGTTCGGCCCCTACCAGAGCCAGCTCAAGGCCCTCATGCGGATGCTCGGCCAACCTGCGGGGTACGTACGCGCTCCTCGCCTTCCGATCACCGACCCGGAGGCTCTTGCGGAGATGCGGGCGATCCTGGTCCGGGAGGGCCTGATGCCGGAAGTGCATCCATGACCGGCATCGGCACCTCTACGCGGATTGAGCCGCAACCCGGAGTGGAGCGAGGGGAGCAGATCCAGATAACGGTCGATGGCCGCACTGTTGCCTGCTACCTCGGGGAGAGCGTGGCGGCAGCGATGATCGCCGAAGCCGGCGACCTTGCACTGAGGCAGACCGACAGCGGCGAGCCCCGGGGACTCTTCTGCGGGATGGGCGTGTGCTTCGAGTGCCTGGTCGTCGTCGATGGCGTCCCCAACACCCGAGCGTGCATGACCTGGGCCAGCGACGGCATGAGCGTCGTGACCCAGGTTGGCGCAGCGGGCCGTGCCGAGGGCTGAGGGGCTCGGCCGGTCAGCCGAGCCCGTCGATGGACAGGTACTTGATCTCGGTGAACTCGTCGATGCCGTGACGCGAGCCCTCGCGGCCGAGCCCCGACTCCTTGACCCCTCCGAAGGGAGCGCCTTCGTAGGAGATGAGGCCGGTGTTGACCCCGACCACACCGAACTCGAGAGCTTCGCCGACGCGCCAGGTCCGGCCCAGATCCTTGGTGAAGAAGTACGCCGCAAGTCCGAACTCCGTGTCGTTCGCCAGGGCGACGGCCTCTTCCTCGGTCTCGAACGCAACGACTGCGGCCAGAGGGCCGAACGTCTCCTCGCGCGCGACCAGCATGTCACCGCGCACTCCGGTCAGCAGTGTGGGCTGGAAGAAGGTACCGCCCAGCTCGTGTACGCCACCCCCCGCGACGACTTGCGCTCCACCGCTCACCGCGTCGGCAATGTGGCGTTGCACCTTCTCCACGGCCTCGAGCGAGATCAACGGCCCCTGCTCGCTGCCGGCCTCGAAGCCGTTACCGACCCGCATGCCGCCGATTGCCTCGCGCAGGCGTGCGACGAACGCATCATGGATCCCCGACTGCACGAGGATGCGGTTGGCGCACACGCACGTCTGCCCCGCGTTGCGGAACTTGGAGGCCAGGGCGCCGGTGACTGCCTGTTCGAGGTCGGCGTCGTCGAAGACGATCAGAGGGGCGTTCCCTCCCAGCTCCAGTGCCAGCTTCTTCACCGTTCCCGCGCACTGAGCCATGAGCAGCTTGCCCACCGCCGTGGAGCCGGTGAAGCTGAGGGCTCTGACGACCGGGCTCTTGGTCAGCACTTCGCCCACGACCTCGGCCTCCCCCGGGACCACGCTGAGGATGCCGGCCGGCACCCCGGCACGCTCGGCCAGCGCCGCGAGGGCAGTCGCGGACAGGGGGGTCTCAGGTGCTGGTTTGATGATCATCGAGCACCCGGCGGCAAGCGCGGGGGCGGCCTTGCGCAGGATCATTGCCGAGGGGAAGTTCCACGGCGTGATCGCCGCGGTCACGCCGATCGGTTGCCGCACCGTCACCAGTCGACGCCCCGCCACGTTGGTCGGGATGACCTCCCCGTAGGTTCGTTTGCACTCCTCGGCGTACCACTCGACGAAGCCGGCTCCATAGAGGACCTCACCGCGCGCCTCGGCCAGAGGCTTGCCCTGCTCAGCGGTGAGGATCATCGCCAGATCGTCGGCGTTGTCGACGATCAGGTCGTACCAGCGGCGCATGATGCGCGAGCGCTCGGGCGCGGTCTTCGCAGCCCACTCGCGGCCGGCTCGCTCCGCAGCGGCGATTGCGGCGTCGACATCCGCGGCGGTGGCGCCGGCCACCTGCGCAATCAGCTCACCGGTCGCGGGGTTGCGAACGTCGAGGGGTTGGCCGCCCCCGTCGCGCCACTCGCCGGCGACGAAAAGCTGCGTGCGCAGCAGGGAGGTGTCTCGCAATTGCTCCGCGTCGAATTGTGTGTTCAAAGCAAGCCTTTCCCTTCAGGCAAACGAATTATGAGCGGCCGTCTTGCGCGCAATCGTACGCTTTGCGGGCACGTTCTGCTACAGTTTCGCCTGTTCACCGGACCTCACCCATTGCGCAGGACTCCATGACCCTCAACAGCGTCGAAGAGCTCGACCGTCAGTACTTCTTCCACCCGTTCACCAACGCGCGCGACCACGAACGCACGGGGCCGCTGACCATCGCGAGTGCGCACGGCTCGACGCTCGTGGACAACCACGGCCGGGAGTATCTCGACGCCATGGCCGGCCTGTGGTGCGTCAACATCGGCTACGGCAACGAGGAGATGGCGGAGGCTCTGGCGGCGCAGACACGGCGGTTGTCCTATTACCACACGTTCGCGTCCATGGGGAACGAGCCCGCGGCTCAGCTGGCCGCCCGCCTGGTCAGCGAGGCGCCCGGGCAGATGGCGAAGGTGTTCTTCGGCAACAGCGGATCCGATGCCAACGACACCCAGGTCAAGCTCGTCTGGTACTACAACAACGTCCTCGGTCGGCCCGAGAAGAAGAAGATCATCTCCCGTGACCGTGGGTACCACGGAGTGACGGTCATGTCGGGAAGCCTGTGCGGTTTGCCGGGCATGCACGCCGGATTCGACCTGCCGCTGCCCATGGTCCGCTTCGCGCGGGCCCCGCACCTGCGCTTCGAGGGTCTTGCCGGCGAGACCGAGGAGCAGTTCGTGCGCCGACTCGCGAATGAGCTCGACGAGCTCATCCTGCGCGAAGGACCTGAGACCGTCGCCGCCTTCATCGCCGAGCCTCTGCAGGCCGCAGGCGGTGTCATCGTTCCCCCCGCGTCGTACTTCCCCGCGATTCAGGAGGTGCTCCGCAAGCACGACGTCCTGCTGATCGCTGACGAGGTCGTGTGCGGGTTCGGCAGGACCGGTGAGTGGTTCGGGTCCCAGACGTTCAACGTCGAGCCGGATCTGATGACCGTCGCCAAGGGAATAACCTCGGCCTACGTGCCTCTGTCGGCTGTCCTCGTGTCAGAGGCCGTGTGGGACGTGATCGCCACCGGCTCGGAGACCTATGGACTGTTCAGCCACGGATATACCTACTCTGCCCACCCCCTGGCGGCGACTGCCGCGATGACCAATCTGGACATCGTTCAGCGAGACGGGCTCATGGGGCAGGCCAAGGCCCGTGGCGATCATCTTCTGGCCAGTCTTCATGCGGCATTCGACGGCCACCCTCTCGTCGCAGAGGTCCGAGGCCATGGCTTGATCGGGGCCGTTGAGTTCGCCGAGTCGTTGGAGCCGCTTCGTCGCTTCGAGCCACGAGGCAGGCTCGCGGGAGCTCTGGTCAAGAAGGCGCGTGATCTCGGTGTTGTGACGCGCGCCCTGCCGAACGCCGACACCATCTCGTTCTCCCCGCCGTTCGTGGTGACCGAGAGCGAGCTCGACCAGATGGTCGCAGGCACGCGGCAGGCACTCGACGAGGCGTGTCGAGAGCTCGGCCTGGCGTGACCTCGGCCACCCTTGGGCTCGTGGTGAACCCAGTCGCCGGTATGGGTGGCCGGGTAGGCCTTCACGGCACAGATGCCGAGGCGCTGCAGCTGGCTCAGCAAAGGGGTGCTGACACCGTGGCGCCCGGGCGGGCCAGGCGCGCGCTGGCCCGGCTCCAGGAGCTCATGCCCACACTGACCGTGCTCGCCGCGGGCGGGGTGATGGGCGCGGACTACCTCGTGGGCAGAGGGTGGGACGTGACCACGCTGCCGCTACGGTCCCAGGAGACACAAGCCCAGGACACCTGTGATGCCGTCGAGGCGATGGTCGACGCGGACGTCCACCTGATTCTCTTCGTCGGTGGCGACGGCACTGCCCGAGACGTTGCCACCAAGGTGGGAGAGGTCCCGGCCCTCGGCGTCCCTGCGGGGGTCAAGATGCACTCCGGTGTCTTCGCCACGACCCCGGAGACCGCCGGAAACGTGGCAGGTCGATACCTGGCCTATCCGGGTGCCTTCCCCACACGGGACGGTGAGGTGGTCGACCGGGACGAGCAGGGCGTCCTTCGCCTCTTCGGCACCCTCCGGGTGCCGGCGGTTCCCACCGCGGTCCAGGCCCGCAAGGGAATCTCGGCCGGAGGTGGCGAGGACGTCACGGCACTTGCGCATGAGCTGGCGGCCGAGATGGTCCCGGGTTGGCTCTATCTGCTCGGCCCGGGCACGACGGTCGGAGCAGTCGGTGAGGCGCTGGGTCTGGACACGACGCCCCTGGGCGTCGATGCGGTCCTTGACGGTCGGCTGGTCGCCCGCGACGCCAGCGAGGTCGAGCTTCTGGCACTGCTGGCGCAGCATCCCCGAGCCAGGCTCATCCTCGGCGTGGTGGGCGGTCAGGGCTTCCTTCTGGGCCGGGGTAACCAGCAGCTCTCTCCGGCCGTGATCTCGGCCGTTGGCGCAGAGAACATCGAGATTCTTGCCGCTCCCGCCAAAGTGGCATCGCTGGAGGAACCGATTCTCCACATCGACATCGACGATGCCGACCTCGCGGCCAGCCTGGTCGGCTACCGGCGGGTGCGGACCGGCCGCGCCCGTAGCACTGTCCTGAAAGTCGTGGCGTGAGCCACGACGAGAGGAGGCTGACTGTGGCCCATCCCTACATGCCGAACTCCACCTCCGACGCCAAGGCCCGGATGCTCGCCGCGGTCGGGGTAGCGGATGTGGACGAGCTCTTCGAGCAGATCCCCGAGGACCACATCTCCCGAACATCAAACGGTCTGGCTCCCGGGGTCACGTCCGAGGCCACGGTGCGCCGGCACATGAGGTCCCTGATCGATCGGAATGCCGACTGTGTCGCCAACGTCAGTTTCCTGGGCGCGGGGCTATGGCAGCACCACGTTCCCGCTGTCGTGGACGAGATCGTCGGCCGAAGCGAGTTCCTGACGCCGGTGTGGGGGACACCGTCGTCCGACTTCGGTCGGAACCAGGCTTGGTTCGAGTACGCGTCCATGCTGGGCGAGCTGCTCGCCATGGACTTCGTCGGGCTCCCCGTCTACAGCTGGGGCGGAGCCGCGGGTAACGCCGTCCGTATGGCCGCGCGCATCACCGGTCGATCTGAGATCGTCATCCCGAAGTCGATCTCGCCCGAGCGGTTGGCCGTCATCCGCACCTACTGCGGACTTCCTGAGGGCAATGAAGCGATCAGTGTGCGCCTTGTCGACTTCGACCTGACCAGCGGCACTGTCGACGTCGAGGCCCTGGGGCTGGGCGACGACACCGCCGCTGTCTACCTCGAGACGCCAAACCATCTGGGGGTCATCGAGCCGGCCGCGGCTGAGATAGCGCGGGCCTGTCGCGCCAACGGGACCGAGACGATTCTCGGCGTCGACCCGATCTCGTTGGGAGTCCTCGCTGCCCCCGGCGACCTCGGCGCTGACATCGTCGTCGGGTCCACCCAGCCGCTCGGCGTTCACATGAACGGAGGAGGCGGCGTCGGGGGCTTCATCGCGACCCGGGACGACGAGCGCTACGCCCGTGAGTATCCGACCCTCCAGGTGAGCCTCGCAGAGACGATCCGTGGCGAGCGGTCGTTCGGGATGACCCTCTTCCACCAGTCCTCCTACGGCTCGCGTGAGGAGGGCAATGACTGGACGGGCAACTCGGTGTATCTGTGGACCGTTGCGAATGCCGTGTACATGGCTCTGCTGGGGCCGAAGGGCTTCGCCGACGTCGGTGGCACCATCCTGGCCAACGCCAGGTACGCCGCGCGCCGCATCGGCGAGCTGAAGGGGCTCACGGTGCGTTGGCCCGATGGCTACTTCAAGGAGTTCGTCGTGGACTTCTCCGACAGCGGCCGCACCGTGGCTGAGGTGAATGCGGCGCTGCGGCAACACGGCGTCTTCGGCGGCAAGGACCTCTCCTCCGACTTCCCGGAGTTGGGGCAGTCGGCGCTCTACTGCGTCACCGAGGTCCACACGATCGACGACATCAACACCCTCATCGACGCGTTGACAGAGGTGCTGGCATGAACGAGCCCAAGTTCCGCAGGTACCACGCCCCGGTCTGGGACGAGCCCTTGGTCATGGAGATGACGGCGCCGGACCGGCGTGGCAACATTCCCCCACCCCCCATCGAAGCCGTGGACCCGTCCGGTGTTCTCCCTGCCGGGGTGCTGCGCGCCCAGACACCTGACCTGCCTGAGATCTCGGAGCCCGATGTGTTGCGGCACTACTTGCACCTGGCTCAGGAGACCATGGGAATGGTGGGGATCAGCCTCTTCGGCACCTGCACGATGAAGTACAACCCCAGGGTCAACGAGCAGCTGGCCACGCGGGACGGGATCGCAGAGATCCATCCCGACCAGGACGACAGCACCCTTCAGGGACTGCTCGAGGTCGTGCATCGGTTCGACCACATGCTGCGGGGCCTGTCGGGCATGGACCGTTTCGTGTTCCAGCCGGGCGGTGGAGCGGCGGCGGCCTTCACGCATGCGGCGGTGACTCGCGCCTACTTTGCGGAGCGAGGCGAGCTGGGCACGCGCCGCGACGTGATCACGACCGCACAGGCGCACCCGTGCAACCCGGCGACCGCGTCGGTCGCCGGGTTCAACGTCATCACGTTGCCCCTGGAGGCGGACGGCTATCCGTCGCTCGATGCCTTGCGATCAGTGGTCTCAGAACGCACTGCTGCCTTGATGATGAACAACCCTGACGACATGGGCATCTACAACCCTCATGTGAAGGAGTGGGTTCGAACCGTCCACGACGTGGGTGGCCTCTGCTTCTACGATCACGCCAACTTCAACGGCGTCATGGGGCGCCTGCGTGCGGCGGAGCTGGGATTCGATGCCTGCATGTTCATGCTGCACAAGACCTTCGGCGTGGCCAAGGGCGGCGGCGGGCCCGCCGTGGGCGCGTACGGGTGCGTGGAGGAGCTGGTTCCCTACCTGCCCGGGCCGCTCGTGGAGTCGACACCCGACGGGTACGTGCGCCGGGAGAACCCTCGCGGCGTGGGTCGTGTTCGCGAGTACCTCGGAAACGTGAACCAGGTAGTCAAAGCCTACTCGTGGCTCCTCGCGATGGGCGGTGACGGAATCAGGGAGGCGGCGGACCTCTCGGTGCTTGCGAACAACTACATGGAGAAGCGCCTGCTTGAGATTCCGGGGGTCACGAAGTCGTTCCCGGGGATGACCAAGCGTCGGCTCGAGATGACACGCTTCAGCCTCGAGCAGTTCACGGCTGAGACCGGCGTGACCGTGGTGGATGTCCAGAATCGGATGACGGACTACGGGATCGATGCCTTCTGGCTGAGCCACGAGCCATGGATCGTGCCGGAGCCATTCACGCCCGAGGCGGGAGAGGCTTGGTCGTTGGAGGACATCGACTACTGGATAGACGTTCTGGCCCGAGTGCTCGAGGAGGGACGGCGCGACCCCGAGCTCGTCAAGACTGCACCGCACGATCAGGTCGTGGGGCAGTTGGACGGTTCGACCCTTGACGACCCAGATCGCTGGGCAACGACGTGGCGCGCTTACCGTCGCAAGAGCCAGCATTCATGACCACGACGGAGCCGGCGCCCATCGCGATCGTGGGCGCCGGCAGCATCGGCGTGGCATGGGCGGTGGTCTTCGCGCGAGCCGGTCACATCGTGAAGCTCCACGATGCCGACACGTCCCGCGGAGCCGTCGCCGTCGACGAGGTGAGGGAGCGGGCGGACGAGCTGGCCAGGCACGGGCTGCTCGATGATCCGGCAGGTCTCGGCAGCGAAGGTCTCGGTGGTCGGCAGTGTCGCAGAGGCCGTCGACGGCGCAACCCACGTACAGGAGTGCGTGGTGGAGTCGGAGGAGGTCAAGCGCGATCTGTTCGCGGAGCTGGACGCTCGAGCCGCGCCCGGCACCGTTCTGGCCTCGTCATCCTCGATGATGCCTGTCTCACGTTTCGCGAGCGAACTTCCCGGGCGCGCCCGCTGCCTCGTCGTGCACCCCGGTAACCCGCCGTACCTGCTCCCCGTGGCAGAGCTGGTTCCCGCCGAGTTCACCAGTCAGGAGACGGTCGAGCGGACTCGTCAGCTCCTCGCCGCTGTCGGCATGGTTCCGGTGCTGGTCCACCGGGAGATCGAGGGCTTCGTCTTCAACCGGCTCCAAGGCGCGCTGTTGCGAGAGGCTTATCGGCTGGTGCGAGACGGAGTGGCCTCGGCGGCCGACATCGACAAGGTTGTCAGCTACGGGCTCGGTCGACGCTGGTCGGTGATCGGTCCCTTTGCGACCGCCGAGCTCAATACCCGCGGCGGCCTGGCGCGCCATGCGACCGTCATGGGGCCGGCGTACCAGCGGATGGAAAGCGATCGGACCGGAGAGGAAGCCTGGTCCGACGAGCTTGTGGCGCGGGTCGCTGCATCGGTTCACGAAGATCTGCCGCCGGACCAGTGGTCCGCCAACGTCCTCAGGCGTGATCGTGCCCTGATGAGGCTCGCGGCTGCGGGACCGAGGCTTGCCGACGAGCGGCAGTGAGCCCTTCGCCGGGGAAGGCCAGGTGGACCACGGGCCTTCTCGGCCCGGGAGCACGCAGGGACGCATCGGGGCCGGACCTCGCCGCACCGGGGCCTGCGTCAGGGAATGCCGCACGCCCGATCTGACTCAGCCGGCCGCAGTCAGCGGGATGTCGAGCCGCTCACTGAGCTCGCTGAACGTGGTACCGAACGTCTCGCTGACCACCGCCGCGCCATTCGCGAGGTGAAACACGGCCTGCTCGGTGTAGATGCGACTCACGCAGGCGAGCCCGGTCAACGGGTAGCTGCACTGGGGGACCAGCTTGGGCGACCCGTCCTTGGCGAAGAGGGTCATCATGACGAACACGTCCCGGGCGCCGGTCGCCAGATCCATGGCGCCACCCACCGCCGGGATGGCGTCCGCCGCGCCCGTGTGCCAGTTGGCCAGGTCGCCGTTCACGGCGACCTGGAAGGCCCCGAGAACGCAAACGTCCAGGTGCTTGCCGCGGATCATGGCGAAGGAGTCGGCGTGGTGGAAGTAGGACGCTCCAGGCAGTTCGGTCACGGGAATCTTGCCGGCGTTGATGAGGTCGGGATCGATCTCATCGGCTTGCGCCTCGGGTCCCATGCCGAGCATGCCGTTCTCGGTGTGAAGGACAACGCCCTGCTCGACGGTGAGGAAGTCCGCCACACGTGTCGGCTGACCGATGCCGAGGTTGACGAACGACCCGGCGGGAGATGTCGCGAGCCACCAATCGGGCCATCTCGTCGCGTGTGAGGTGTTCGCGGTCGCTGTGCTCCTTCATGCCGCGCCTTCGGAGCCGGCAGAGCGAGGATCGGTGACGACCATGCGGTCGACGTAGATGCCCGGCGTTACAACGGTCTCTGGGTCGATACCGCCGAGTGGAAGGACCTCGGTCACCTCGACGATGCTGAGGGTCGCAGCGGCCGCCATGATCGGGCCGAAGTTGCGGGCGGTCTTGCGGTACACGAGGTTTCCCATGGGGTCCCCGGCGTGAGCGCGGACCAGGGCGACGTCGCCGTGGATGGGGTACTCGAGGAGGTGATCGCGGCCCTGGATCGTGCGCACCTCCTTGCCCTCGGCGAGTGGTGTACCGACTCCCGTCGGCGTGTAGAAGCCACCGATCCCAGCACCGGCCGCGCGGATGCGCTCCGCGAGGTTGCCTTGGGGGACCACCTCGAGCTCGACCTTGCCGGCACGGTAGAGCCCGTCGAAGACGAACGAGTCCTTCTGGCGCGGGAATGAGCAGATCACCTTGCGGACCTGTCCGTTCGCCAGCAGGGCGGCCAAGCCCGTCGTGCCGTTGCCGGCGTTGTTGTTCACGAGGGTGAGGTCGCGCGCGCCGGTGCGCCGGACCGCGTCGAGGAGGGCAAACGGCAGGCCCGCGCGTCCGAAGCCGCCTACGAGGACGACAGAGCCATCGGCGATTCCACGCACCGCGGCGTCAGGATCAGGGGAGATCTCGACCATGCCACTCAGCCCGCGTCGACGTTCTCGAGGACGACGGCAAGGCCTTGGCCGACGCCGATGCAGATGGCAGCCACGCCCCACCGTTCGCGCCGCTCTCGCAGGACCCCGATGAGGGTGCCGATGATCCGCCCCCCTGACGCGCCGAGCGGATGACCGATTGCGATGGCCCCGCCGCGGGTGTTGACGATCTCCGCGTCGACCGGCCAGGCGTCGATGCAGGCCAGCGACTGGACCGCGAACGCCTCGTTGAGCTCGATCGCACCGATCTGCGACCAGTCGAGTCCTGCCGCGGCCAAGGCCCGCTCGGCAGCCTGCACGGGGGCGTAGCCGAACTCTCGCGGATCGAGGGCCGCGACGCCGCGACCTGCGACGCGAGCGAGCGGCGGACGGCCGATCCCGGATGCGGACCGCTCGTTCGCGATCAGGAGCGCCGAGGCGCCGTCATTGAGCGGGGACGCATTTCCAGCGGTGATGGTGCCGTTGCTCCGGAAAGCCGGCTTGAGGCCGCTCAGGGTCTCAACCGTCGAGTCCGGGCGTATGCCTTCGTCGCGCGACAGCTCAGTTCCTGGCACCGGCACGACGAGGTCGTCGTAGAATCCTTCGGCCCAGGCCCGGGCGGCGAGTTGGTGGGAACGGACGGCGAATGCGTCCTGTCGTTCGCGGGAGATGCCGAACTTCTCCTGCAGCAGCTCGTTCGCCTCGCCCAGGGAGACCGTCCACTCCGAGGGCATCCGGGGATTCACCAGTCGCCAGCCCAGCGTCGTGGACACCAGCGTCTCGTTGGCGGCGGGAAAGGACTTGACCGGCTTGGGGAGCACCCAGGGTGCGCGGCTCATGGACTCAACCCCGCCGGCGACGACGACCTCGGCGTCTCCGGTCTCCACCGCGCGGGAGGCGATCATCGCCGCGTCCAGGCTGGATCCGCACAGCCGGTTCACGGTGCTGGCGGGAACTGTGGTGGGCAGGCCCGCCAGCAGGACCGCCATCCGGGCCACGTTGCGGTTGTCCTCGCCGGCGCCGTTCGCGTTTCCGTAGACCACGTCGCCGATGCGGTCGGGGTCCAACTCGGGGGAGCGTTCCAGAAGCCCGGTGAGGATGTGCGCCGCCAGGTCATCAGGGCGCACGGACGGCAGCCCGCCGGCATACCGGCCGAAAGGAGTGCGGACAGCGTCGTAGACGAACGAGGGGATCACAGTCCCCACTGTCGCAGGCTAGGTTTATGCAGTCCAATAACGATTATTGGAAGATTGATAATATAGGCCAATGAATCTTGACGGCATGCGAGCCTTCGTCGCCGTCGCCGAGCTCGCGAGCTTCACCCGAGCGGCGGAGGCGCTGCACCTCGCCCAGCCAGCGGTATCTCAGCAGGTCAAACGGCTCGAGCGTGACCTGGGCGTGTCCCTCCTGACCAGATCCACGCGCCGAGTCGCCCTCACCCCGGCCGGGGAGAGGCTGCTGGTTCGTGCCCGCTCGGTTCTGGAGGAGGTATCCCGAGCCGAGACGGAGGTGCAGCAGGTCGCGGGCGGATGGGCCGGTCAGGTCTCGGTGGGCTTCGTCGGGACTGCGACGTACGACCTGCTTCCCCGAGTGGTCAGGCGTGTGCGGCAAGAGCTGCCGGATGTCGAGCTCGAGGTGCACGGAGAGCAACTGAGCCCTGACCTGCGTGAGGGGCTACTGCGACGACGGCTCGACGTGGTGGTCATGCGGGATCCGCAACCAGACGTCGCGGTCGACGTTCATCAGCTGAGATCCGAGCCGCTCGTGGCGGTGTTGCCGGTGGACCACCCTGCGGCCGCCCACGACAGCGTGGCGCTGGCCGACTTGCGGGACGACTCCTTCGTCACCCATCCCTCGGGTCGGCGTTCCGTGATGCACGCCGCCGTGCTCGAGGCGTGTCGCAGTGTGGGGTTCATACCCTCGGACGTCATCGAGGTGAGGGAGACCGCCACGTTGGTCGCGTTCGTGGCGGCGGGGATCGGCGTGGCACTCGTCCCGGAACCCGTCCGCTCATTGGCGCTCACCGGGGTGGCCTACCGTCCGGTCTCGGATATCGCGCAACGCACGGACCTTGTCCTGGCGACCAGGGCCGGCGAGCGCTCTCCATCTGTCCTCCGCGTGGCGGATCTCGTTCCTCGGGAGTAGCAGTTGCCCTGGCTCTGTCGCGGCAAGCCTGCTGTCTCCCACCTGCGTGGACACACGTGTCCGGAGTGATAGCTCGCTGCCGGGTGCTCAGCACGGAGAATCCCTTGGGGTCGGAGACCCGTGCTCATCGCCACGCGGCCTGTGAGGGCGTTCTCAACCTTGGAGTTCCAGCAAACGGGTGCCGAACCGACCTCCACCGGCACGGCCTCGCCGACGCTGCCCCCGACCCTCTGGTGCTCAGCGCAGTAGCCACCGCCCTTGAGGTGGCCCACCTGCACGCCGAGAGAGAAGAATTGGTGAAGGTGCGGAGCAACTCGCGCGGCAGGGCAGGCGAGGTTCGGAGGAGCGGTCCCGAACTACCTGGCAGGGCCGCTACTGGACCGGAAGGTCGTCCTTGATGTGCTTCTCGGAGTCGGTTGCGACGGTCACGCGAAGGATCTCCCGACGGCCGTCGCCTGCTGGAGCAGCGATCCGCTTACCTGATCTGTCCACCACTCTGGCGGGGGCCACTTCCGTGCTACTGTGCGCAGAGCACCCAGTTGCTTGCTCTGCGCACACAAGTCCAACCTCGCGTTCAGAGACTTGGAGGAACGACGTTTGCTGGAAGCAAAGACCGTGGAGATGGCTACGGGAAAGAACTTCGCCACCTTCACCACACTTCGACCTGACGGGCAACCATCCAGTCAGGTCATGTGGGTGGACTGTGATGACGAGTGCCTGCTCATCAACACTGAGAAGCATCGCCGGAAGTTCCGAAATGTCCAGAATGATCCGCGCGTCGTTGTGACGATGTGGAAGCTTGAGGACCCGTATACCTACATCGAGGTTCGCGGGCATGTGATTGAGATCATCGAGGGCCTACCCGCTCGGAGGCACGCAGATACGTTGGCAATGCGCTATTTCGGACGCCCCTACGATCCCGATCAGATCGAGTCAGAACGGGTGATCCTGCGTATCCGACCCCTGGCGAAGCGCACCTAGCAGTGTCATCACACGTACCCACCCATCGACCATGGGAGAACCCATTCGATGCGCCGCGGTGGCGGTGCGTCGGCCCGAGTCGAGGGGGGCGGGTCGTAGCTGTCGCGGGACACCCGGAGGACTTCGCAGTCTTCTACTTCGGGGCCTGCGCCGGCGGCGTGTGGAAGACCACAGATGGCGGTACCTACTGGCGGAACGTGTCAGACGGGTTCCTAGAGACCTCTGCCATCGGCGCCATCGCGGTCTCACCGTCCCGACCCGAGACGCTCTGGGTAGGAACAGGCGAGGCGTGCGTTCGCAATGACGTCGTTCAAGGCGATGGGGTCTACTCATCCCAGGATGGGGGTTCGACCTGGCAGCACTCTGGACTCCGTAGTTCCCGGCACATCTCGCGGATACGCATTCACCCAAGCGATCCGAATCAAGTGTGGGTCGCCGCCCTCGGAGACATCTTCGGCCCCAGTCAGCAGCGCGGCGTCTTCTACACCCCGGATGGCGGAGCAACCTGGCGGCACCTGCTGCATGTCAGCGACTCGGCGGGTGCGGCTGATCTTGCCGTGGACCCGAATGATCCAAGAGTGCTCTTCGCCGCAATGTGGCAGGCCGTTCGCCAGCCGTGGGAAATGGTCAGTGGCGGCCCGGACAGCGACCTGTACCGAAGCCTCGATGGCGGCGATACATGGAAGGCCATGAGTCAAGCCAAGGGTTTCCCGACAGCGACGAAGGGGCGGATTGGAGTTGCAATCTCGCCAGCACGCCCGACGAGAGTCTGGGCCATCGTCGAGGCGGCCGAGGGGCAGTCTGGGCTGTATCGCAGCGACGATCGGGGCGAGAGCTGGGAGCTGGTCAATCAGGAGCCGGCTCAGACCGGACGACCTTGGTACTACAGCCACGTCTTCGCCGACCCGGTCGACCCGGACTGTGTCTACACATGCAATCTCTCGTTCTGGCGCTCACGTGACGGGGGCGAAACCTTCACCCAGATTCAAACCCCACATGGTGATAATCACGACCTGTGGATTGATCCCAAGAATCCTCGTCGCCTCATTCAGGGCAACGATGGCGGTGCATGTGTCTCGTTTAACGGCGGCGACACCTTCTCATCCATCTATAATCAGGCCACCGGTCAGATCTACCGCGTCGATATCGGCCACAACTTTCCCTTTGACCTCTACGGGACTCAACAAGACAACTCCGGGATCCGGGTGCCGTCGCGATCCTGGAAAGGCGCGATCCGTTGGCCCGACTGTCTCGAGCTCGGTGAAGCCGAAGCCGGGGACGTCGCCTGCGACCCTCGCGACCCGCGCTTCGTCTACCTCGGGGGAGCTGGTTTCGGTCACCCGGGCCCATTGCTGCGCTTCGACCAGGAGACCGAACAAGCCCAAGACGTGGCGGTTTGTGTTGATCACTTCATGGGCACGGACCCGAAGACGCACAGGCACCGCTTCGGGTGGACATATCCCATTTCATTCTCGCCCCACGAGCCAGGAACTCTCTATGCATGCGGCGAGCGTGTGTTTCGGACCCGCGACAACGGTGTGAGCTGGACTGCATTGAGCCCCGACTTGACACTGAATGATCCATCGAGGCTCCTGGCCAGCGGAGGTCCGATTACCAAGGATACGTCGGGGGCGGAAGTCTTCTGCACGATCCACGCATTCAGTGAGTCGCGGCTCCAGAGGGGCCTGTTCGCGGTCGGAACTGATGACGGGCTTGTTCACGTGAGTTCTGATGGCGGATCAACCTGGAACAACGTCACGCCTCCGGACCTGCCGGAATTCGCCACCGTGGTCAGCGCGCTGACTTCGCTCCACGACCCCCACACTCTCTATGTCGCTGCGCATCGATACCGATTGCAGGATCGTGCGCCCTATGTGTACGTGAGCCGCGATCTCGGCCGATCTTGGGAATCCATGTCGACAGCGCTGGATCCGAACGTTGTTGTGAGGCGTCTACTGGAGGATCCTGTCAACCCTCGGATGCTGTACCTCGCGTATGACAGCGGCGTGCTCGCCTCGCTCGACCGGGGAGAGTCATGGGAGCCACTGGGGAGGTCACTACCCCGTGTCCCCGTGTACGACTTGGCGTTGCGAGACTGTGAGCTGGTAGCAGCCACGCACGGGCGTGGCTTCTGGATCTTGGATGATGTGACGGCCATCCGCGAGTGGCAGTCCGAACCCAAACCGCTCACGCTCTACCAACCGCCCCTGGTGTACCGCTATGCCACCCCCCGCGGGTTCGACATGCCTGGCGAAGGAACCTGGGTCGGTGGGCTGCCCGGAGTGCCACTTGGCGGAGCCTCTTTTCGTCCAGAAGACCAATCGGATGGGACGAGGCGCAATGTCTTCATCGATGGCGGTGAGAACCCGCCTGACGGTGTTGCGATCTGGTACCGCGTTGGTCCCGGAGTGGACGCCACCACGATTCAACTCGAGTTTCTCGATAGCAAAGGCACCGTACTCAGGACGCTGTCGTCCGAATCCCGAGCGACGGACGTCGAGTCACAAGTCATGCTCGCGGAACCTCTTCCGGGACTACACCATGTCTTCTGGGACCTGCGCATCGAGCCCGCGATCTCGCCCGAACCCGAGCATGGGGCGCGCCAGGTTGTCACAGCTGGCCCGCGGGTACCGCCTGGCACGTACGAGGTCCGCGTGAAGGCCGGCTCGCACGTTGAATCTCTGATTCTCACGGTGGTCGCCGATCCCCGAATCTTCAGCGAGGATGACGCACTGCGCGCGCAATACGATCTCCTGGTCGAGATTCGCAACGTGCTCAACGAGATCACTGCGGCCGTCGATAAGATCCGCGCCGCTCCTCACAGCGCGGATTTGGAAGCTCTTGAGCATCTGCTCCACGGGGCTGAAGAGGGCTCGGGGGAGGATTACAAGCATCCGCCTGCGTTGGTCGCGAAGATCAAGTTGTTGCCGCAGATCGTCATCGAGCTTTCCGACACTGCGCCCACCGCAGCCGTCCTGCAAACGTGGCATGGCTTGAGCGCCCAGGTTGATGATGCCCTCTCACAGATAACGGAGCTTGGTGTGGATCTAGCGAGGTCGAGGTGACTACGACCGCCACGCGGCACAGGCTCGCGGGATGTTCGCGAGCGTCTCGGGCCATGCCGAAGACGGGTTTGAACCACTGTGCTCTTCAGCCAAGGAAGGACGTTGATGAGTTCACTGAGATGTATTCGCCCCCTCGAGCGAGTAGAGATACTGGTGGGGCCCCCGGTTGTGAGGGCCCTGCGCCGCGGCCCGGCGCAACTGGCCCGGTGGCCACACCACCCGTCGCCAATTCGGCGTCTGGTCTGCGAGCGGGCTATCGCCTCGACGGGGTCATAGGTGGAGAAGCCGGCGATTCGCAGCCAGCTGGAGACGCTACTGAGTTGGCGGTGAGCTGATGAGCTACCTGATCCGCGGCGCAAGCGTACTGGACGTTGACACCGGTGAGTTCAACAGTTTCGACGTCGCTGTTGAGGGAGGGGTCGTGGTTCCTCCGCAGTCGTTGTCGCGCCCGATCGTCATTGATGGATCTGGGCAGACCTTGATGTTTGGACTGTGGGACTGCCACGCGCATCCGGGCAGCCTGATGCACGACCCATCCGCCCAGGGCTACTTCGAAGGCGTGGCGGAACGCTCCGTACGCGCTGGAGCAAATCTGATGGAGGCAGCGCGCATGGGGGTTACTGGAGTGCGTGCCGTCGCTGAGGCGGATCGAGTCGACCAAGCGTGGTCACGAGCTTTCGCTCATGGCGAGGTCCTTGGGCCGCGCGTGTTGAGCGCTGGCGCTGGGTTGCGCACGACCGGGGGCCACGGCACCGCGTTCCCGCGCCGTCCGATTGAGCTGGCCTGGGAGTGGGAGGCGGATGGCGTGGACGCCATGCTGCATGCGACGCGCAAGCTCATTGAGCAAGGTGTGGACTGGATCAAGGTCATGCTGACCGGAGGCCTATTCAGCGAGCACGAGACCGTAGACGATCCCCAGTTCACCGAGGCCGAGCTTGGCGCCGTGATGGAGACCGCCAGCCGGCGCAACATCCCGGTCGCGGCCCACTGCGGCAGCGCACGCGTTGCAGAAGTGTTTGCAAGAGCGGGTGGGCGTTCGATTGAGCACGGGTATGCGCTGGACGAACGTGCCGCGGCAGCGATGTCGGACCACGACACGTGGCTCGTGCCCACCATCGGGGTCACACAAGACACCACGATGATGGACGCAGACGGGTGGCCCGTGCATGCCCGAAGTCGCGCCATCGAGGCTGCGGGGGCTCACCGCGACGCGCTCGCTGCATGCCTCGCGGCAAATGTTCGTATCGCAACCGGGGCCGATCTGAATCCGATCGGCCCACGGCTGCACGCCGAGCTACGCATGCTTGAGCAGGCGGGCATGGACCGGTTGTCCGTGATTCGCGCCGCAACTTTGGGTGGACGTGAACTGAACGGACTGGGACATGCTTCGAGGCCGCAACCAGGAGCTGCCGCCGACTTGATCCTTGTCGAGGGCGATCCGCTAGGCGACACCGCGTGTCTGGAGTCTCCTTCTGGAGTTCTCGTGTTCGGTCGACTGGTCGTGGATCCCGCGGCGCGGTGACATTCACGTCTGAGTAGACGAGGCTACTGGATACACACCATTGGACGGCAGGGAGAGTCATGGCGCTACTCGAGGTAAAGGATCTCCGGGTCTCGTTCGGGACCGCCGACGGCGTCCTCGATGCCGTGCGGGGAGTCTCCTTCGACGTTGAGGCAGGAAAGACTTTAGGGATCGTGGGGGAGTCGGGGTCGGGCAAGAGCGTCACGACTCAGGCAATCATGGGTCTGGCTCGAGGTGCCCGCGTCAGTGGCCAGGCATTGTTCGAGGGGCTCGATCTGCTGACTCTGGCGCCAAAGTCTCTGCGCCGGATTCGAGGGGCGGAAATCGGGATGATCTTTCAAGATCCACTCTCAAGTCTCCACCCTCTCTATAGGGTGGGTTGGCAGATCATTGAGATCCTGCAAGCCCATGACTCCGATCTATCGAAAAGAGCGGCTCGTGCCCGCGCAATCGACCTTCTAAGTTTGGTGGGAATCCCGCAGGCCAGCGATCGGGTCGACGACTACCCTCACCAATTCTCCGGCGGGATGCGGCAACGCGCAATGATCGCAATGGCGATGGCCCTCAACCCCAAGGTTCTCATAGCAGATGAACCCACGACTGCCCTCGATGTCACCGTTCAAGCCCAGGTGTTACGAGTCATGCGTCGCCTGCAAAGTGAGTTCGGTACTGCGATAGTAATGATAACGCACGATCTGGGAGTGATCGCCGAGGTCGCAGATGACGTGATCGTGATGTATGCGGGGGAAGTAAAGGAACGGGCGGTGCCTCATGACATATTCCACGCCTATCATCATCCGTACACCGAGGGCCTACTCCTCTCACTGCCTGCGGGAACCGGTCGACTCAGGCCTATCCCGGGACTACCGCCGAGTTTGATAAACGTGCCATCGGGATGCAGTTTTCATCCGCGATGCCCCTATGCGTTCGAGCGCTGTGGGATCGAGGATCCTCCCCCCCACGCAGTTCATCAGAACAACGAACATATCTCGGCATGCTGGCTTTCTGACGATCAAACATGAGGGAGCCGATAGTGACCAACACAGGTGCATTCGAAGGTGCCGTGCGAGCAGGGGATTCCGCTGCTTCGTTTGGAGGGCGTGTCTAAGCACTTCTCTGCGCGTTCGCGGGGATTCTCGGGGAGAGTAGCGCGGGAAGTAAAGGCAGTGGACGGCGTTTCGCTCGACGTCTACCCCGGCGAGACCCTGGGCTTGGTCGGGGAAACTGGGTGTGGCAAGTCGACGTTGGCTCGGTGTGTCGCTCAGCTAACGGACGTCACTCAAGGAAGCATTGAGTTCGACGGCGCCGACATCACGAACCGATCAGCTCGGGAGATGCGCCCTTTGCGGCGTGATATTCAGATGGTGTTCCAAGATCCGTACGGCTCCCTCAACCCCCGCCGACGAGTGGGGTCTATCATCGGAGACCCCTTCGCCATTCATGGGATGGCGAGCGGAGCGGAACGCAAGTTGCGTGTGCAAGAGGCGATGGAGTTGGCCGGGCTGAACCCGGAGCACTATAATCGATTCCCCGCTGAATTCTCCGGGGGACAGCGACAGCGCATCGGCATCGCTCGGGCGTTGGCACTCAGGCCAAAGCTTCTGATCTGCGATGAACCTGTGTCTGCGCTCGACGTCTCCATCCAAGCTCAAGTAATCAATCTCCTGAAGACTCTACAGGATGAGCTCGGTCTGACGTATATTTTCATTTCCCACGATCTTTCCGTGGTGCGACATGTTAGTACACGGATCGCTGTCATGTATCTGGGCAAAGTGGCAGAGCTGTCGCCAACGGAGCAGCTCTTTACCTCGCCCCGCCACCCTTATACGGAGGCTCTGCAGTCGGCGATCCCATTGCCGGATCCGGACCTGGTCCACACCCGAGAGTCCATTATCCTTCCAGACGTAGCTGATGCCGAGCCCCCGCCCCCGCAGGGCTGTTCGTTCAGCCCTCGCTGCTCCCATGCGCAATCACGCTGCTCGATCGAGAGCCCCGCACTCGCGGCGCGCTTGACCGACCTATCGGATCATGCAACTGCCTGTCACTTTCCGTTGAGTGGCGAGGACCACATAGTCCTACCGCAGGTAACGATTGCGCCGCCGCGTCGCCGACGACCGGAACGCAGTCCCGGCCTAGGTGACATGGCCCCAACCGCGAGCACGCTCGCGCAGAGCGAAGCCGACGAGCCGATCAATCCGGCTCAGCTGGGCCCCGACGACGGCGCTACGGCTGCTGGCACGATCGAAGGCCGCGGCCCTCTCCGCCTTGGTTTCGAGCGGATGAGGCGGGATCGCGCGTCGATGGTGGCCGGGTCGGTGATCATCTTGATTGCGCTCCTGGCAATCGGCGCCCCACTCGTTGCCCTGGTTACCGGGCATGGGAATCTTGAGCAGTTCCCCACTACGGGCCGAACGCCCGCCGGCCTGCCGGTGGGTCCCAACAGCACCTTCTGGCTAGGCACCGACGATCTTGGGCGCGATCTACTCGTCCGGATCGCATATGGCGCGAGGATCTCACTCCTGGTTGGCGTCGTCGCCACCTCGATCACAGTCACGATCGGAGTGATCCTCGGACTCGCTGCCGGCTATCTCGGGAGTCTCGTCGACACAGTAGTAGCGCGACTGATCGACGTGATGCTTTCAATACCGTTCCTGCTCTTTGCGCTAAGCCTCGCCTCTGTGTTCCACTCCGGCCTCGGGGTGGTGATCATCGTTCTTGCCATATTCGGCTGGTCATCGGTCGCGCGCATCGTGCGCGGCCAGGTACTGGCAATACGCGAACGGGAATACGTCGAGGCTGCCCGGTCGTTGGGCGCGGGTCCCCTCCGAATAATGTTCACCGACATCCTCCCCAACATACTTGCACCAGTGATGGTTTACGCGTCCCTGCTGATTCCCCTGAGTATCGTCGGCGAGGCGGCTCTGTCCTTCCTCGGCGTCGGAGTTCAGCTGCCTACCGCTGACTGGGGCTCGATGCTCTCGTCCGCCTCGTTGATATATCAGCAGGCATGGTGGTTCTTGGTATTCCCAGGATTAGCGCTGATGATCACCTCGGTAGCCTTCAATATTCTAGGCGACGGGGTGCGCGACGCATTCGATCCGCGCTCTTACGATACCGGGGAGTGAACACACGATGACGCGATTCGTAATCAAGCGGTTGCTTCTGGGCGTGCTTGTCATGTGGCTGGTTACGGTGGTCGTATTTGGCATCTTCTTCGTCGGCCCCGGCGGAGATGCGGTCGCTCGGAGGCTTGCGGGACAAGCCGCCCCCCAATCTTCAGTGGATCTCATCAAGGCTGATCTAGGCCTTGACCAGTCGATTTGGGTGCAGTACTGGTATTTCATTTGGGGGCATGCGGGTCATCCCGGCTTGCTTCGGGGTGGATTGGGGACCGACTACTACAGCGGCGTAAGCGTCAGCTCGGAAATATCAAGCATGATACCGATCAGCTTCTCCTTGATTGTCGGGGCCGCCGTGTTGTGGTTGCTGTTGGGCACGCTCGCCGGCGTGTTGTCTGCCCTCTATCCACGTACACTGGCTGACAGGGCGATAACGATGATGGCGCTTTTCTTCTACTCCATCCCGAATTTCGTGCTCGGCCTGTTGTTGCTGCTGGTGCTGTATTACTTCCTCACCATACATGGGTTTCCCTTCTTCCCTGCAGCCGGCTACGTCCCCTTCAGCACCGACCCGGCTCAATGGATGAGACATCTCTTGTTGCCCTGGTTCACGCTTGCGGCTGTCTCCGCGGCTGCCTACGCGCGCTTGACCCGGGGCTCGATGCTCGACGTGCTCGGGGACGATTATGTTCGGACGGCCCGCTCGAAGGGCATATCCGAACGGAGGGTCATCTTCCGCCACGCGCTAAGGGCTGCCGTGACGCCTACCATCAGCCAATTCGGCATAGATCTCGGCACTGCCGTCGGGAGTGTGATCGTGATTGAGGAGGTGTTCGGCTTGCCTGGTCTGGGCTATAACGCTATTAACGCGATCCAGACCCAGAATTTGCCGCTTATCATCGGAATTACGCTGGTCGGCTCTGCGACTGTTATCATGGGAAGTCTGTTGGCTGATATCTTGTACGCGTTAGTGGACGTGCGCGTACGTTTGAATTAGTGATGAGCATTCTGTTGGGCGACTTGGGGACGGCTTGCGTCGACCCAGAGGTTAAGCGAGTTGAGACTGCCCCCGCACCAGGCGCCTCCTGAAAGGAAGGATCACTCCCGCCATGTTTACCTCCACTGAAGAGTCCTATGGCCGCAGCGAGGAGCCCGTGGTTACAGAGTTGCGAGGTCTGACACCGGACGAGACGCATGCCAAGTTGGGCGCAGCGTGGGCTTCGCTTCCCGTGGTTGACACAAGGGACTTGGCAGGTCTGTGGCGCGGTGGGCTCTTTGATACTGGGCACCCGTTCAATCGCCGAGCGGAGCCGTCGCCGTGGTATGGAAAGTACTTTGGATCTTCGGATGCGGCCCTGCCGGACATTTGCCTTGATCCGACTGATGGCTTGTATTCGGCCGGAGATGTTGGCAGTCTGTGGATGATCGGGTTTCGAGGAGAGACTACTGCCTCGTTGGTCTATGACACCCATCCAATAATCGATCATTTCAAATGGTTCGACGACGACACGCTCCTAGGAGTCATGAATCGGGCGACGGACCGGCAGTCCGGGCGGTGGCTGTACTTCTGGTTGACGCGGGAGGGGCACGTCGACGCCTCTCGGTTTGGTTTGTGACTCCGTGTGGCAATGGGCAAAGCTCTTTGCTTACGAAGTCAGGCGGGAGTGAGCGCGTCCATCCCCGTTGAGCGCAGCGCAGTGGGTAGGCACGATCGGTGGCCGGGGCGCGGTTGAGACGTGCGTCCTAGGCTGTCTGCCAGATGCGGAAAGGCTGCAGGGACCTGGTTGGGCGCCGGCGGTAGGGCAAAGCCCGCCCAGGGGCGTCGCTTGTCGGAGGATCCACGCCGCCGGGCACAAGCCGATCGCCCAGGGCGATGCCGTTGCCGGAGAAGTGAGTGATGGTGCGTGCGATGAGCGCCGTGCGGGTATCGGCCTTCTGGTTGACGGCGTCTCCGAGGGGGCCAGGGGGAGTGGTCATCGACCGGCGCACCGATGTAGTTCGTGGCCGATCCAAGTCGACGCTGACGACGCGCGCGTCATCAGCGCGCTGCCCGGGCCGCTTGCCGATGGGCAACGCCGGGGGTATCGGTCTCTCAGCGACGAACTTGAAGATCGCGGAGTCGTCGCCAGCAAGAATCGCATGCACCGGCTGTGCCCGATCGCCGGATCAGCGCATGGCCTACAAGAGGAAGGGCGAGCACGGTATGTCCGGCCCGCCGGTGGACGACGACCTGCTCACCTTGGTCAACCAGGGCGGCGTGCTCCGATCCGAGTACACCGCCACTGGCCCGGACCAGTGTGGCCGACCGACGTCTCCGAAACCCCTCGCGGGAAGGAAGACCCTCCGCGCGGCCAAGGACGTGTGCTTCGACAAGTTCGTGGCCCGCGTGTTCGACTTGCGAATGCCGTCTTCGAGCGCGACTGCGGCGATCACGATCACCACCTGGACCGAGCTCACGGACGACCACCGCCGACGCCCGCCCTGCGCAAGCTCAGTCCGGCCTAGCTTGGAATGATCTATCCAGCCGCGGAGGCGGTCTGATCACTGAGCGCCCTGTGCGCCAACCAGACCGGGGGCGGAGCCGCCTCTCCGGCACGCTAGCGTTGAGTGGTGCGGCTGCGTGTGCCCAGGGATCGATGTGAAGGGTGTTGCATGAGGTACAACGAGCGGTGTCGGATCGAGCTCTTTGCCGCGGTGGTGAGTGCTCTAGTTCTGCTGGCCACCATTGTTTGGCCGGGATGGATCGAACTTCTGTTTCATACGGATCCAGATGGCGGGAGCGGCGCAGTCGAGGGGTGGGTAGCCCTGGGGTCCGGTTTCCTCACCATCGTGTTCTCGGTCGCGGCAAGGCTGGAGTGGCGCAATCGACGGATGAGCGCGCACAGCTGACGTGATGTTTCCCGGGCCTTCCTGTCACGCCCGCCCGGAGTCTGCGGTCTGGATCCAGTGATCCCTCTCGGACTGTGGCCGAGTCTTCCATCCGAAGGCACAGTGGCTCCGGGCGTGGTTGCGGAAGCCCTCGACGCATTCGAATATCGCTTTGGCGAAGTCAAGGCCGGTATCCGAGCGCGGTCGATTGTTCAGCCCGGCGTGCATGCGTCCCACAACCCTTCGGCGGCAGTGTTGTCGTACGGATCGCCGACGGTCCCAGCGTCGGGGACAGACCCCCGCTCTCGCCGGATGCAGTCAGAAGAGGTCCAGGACGTGGTTGAGACTCCGTGGTCGGGGTGTATGACGTCGCCGGGCAGCTGACCGTCGGTGCGTCGGGAGCGTCGATGGCCCTTCCGAGCACGGAAGCCGGGTCGTACCAGATCGGCCATGGTCACCGACGGGGCACGAGTCTGGCTCGGTGGTGTGGACCCCGGGCCTGCGGTAGAGCTCGCGGAAGGTCTGGTCGAGGTGCCCTAGAGGTCGGACAGCTATACGTGACCAATCAGTGGCTGCGACGGAGATGGTCTTCTCGACCTGCGCTAGCCGGCCGCGACACCCCGAGCGCGAGGCAGGATTGCGTGAACGGGGCCCCGTCTTCGGCGAGTTCGGCCATGACGGAACCGCCTTCGTGGGGGCGGGGCGCACCATGTCGACAGGGGTCGCGGCCTTGCCCAAGATCTTGACCTCGATCTTCAGATCTGCCATCCGCTTGCTCGCAGCCGCCAACCCGGCAGGCTGAACGAGGCGGGGACTGGGCGACCTGATGCCCAGCTCAACGAGGTTGAGGGGACGCCATCGATACTGTCACCACTCGGCGACGCTCAACGAGCGGCGACTTCCCTGACGGCCCGCCAGCCTCGACCAGGTCGAGGGCGGCAGGAGCCCTGCAGGATCGGCCGAGACGCCGGTCCACAAGTGGGTCCCACGAAGCGGGGGAGGTCGGCCTCTTGGTGCAGGAAGCATCGCCCTGCACAACGCCACGATCCACCTGGAGAGTGTGAGACGCCCCCACACGTGCCCTACGGCCTCCTGGGCTGCGGAGCGCTGTGGCTGAACCTTCTCTTCCGCGATGCACCGTGGGCCACTGTTCGATTCCGCTGCCTGGAGGCCCTGGAGCAGGGCTGTCAGTCGGCTGCGCTCGATGAGGGAACGATGAAGCAGGGAGGACATGGCGGCGCGGACGATGACGTCGTAGGAGTACCCGCCCTGCGGGCGCATGCGAGGTCGAGACTCGGGCGCCTGCGGACCGGCCTGAGACCGGCGCTCGCGCCCTTGACAGCCCGCTTCGCGTAACGCGATAGTGCACTAGGCGGCCCGCGGACAGTTGGTCGCAGAGCGCACACGCGGGAGGATGCATGAAGTCCGGACGTTGGGCACTGACGATCGTTGCGGCCACGGCCATGAGCCTTAGCGCCTGCACGAGCAGTGGTACTTCGCAACAGAGCGCCGGGGGATCAAGCTCAGGGGAATCAAGCGCTGGGGGGTCAAGCGCCGCGACGCCGGTCACAGGCGGGGTTCTCAACATGCTGGGGATTGGTGACGTTGATTTCGTCGACCCGAGCGTTTCCTACAACGGGACTGGCAGCGCCGTCCTGCGCAACTGGAGTCGGAACCTCTACACCTATCCAGCTATAGAGGGGAAGACCACAGAAGTGGCCCCCGACCTGGCTACCGAGCTACCCAAGATCAGTTCAGATGGGCTCACCTATACGGTCACTATCCGCAAGGGCGCAGAGTGGAATACGACACCCGCTCGCCAGGTGACAGCAGCAGATGCTTTGCTCGGGCTGGAGCGGTCTTGTAACCCCGCGCGGCCTGCCGGGGCTTCCGGGAACTACATCGGCCTGATCCAGGGTATGGAGGACTTCTGCAACAAGTTCTCCAAGGTTGAACCGACTGCTCCTGCAATCGCTGCCTTCCTGCAGAGCAACTCAATCTCCGGGGTCCAGGTGAGTCCTGATGACCCGCTGACGATTACCTATACGTTGGTCAAGCCGACCAGCTACTTCACGAGCCTCCTGGCGATGACGAACTTTGCCCCCGTCCCCCAGGAGTACCTGAAGTACAAGCCTGCGAGTGCGGAGCTGGCCCAGAACACCATTGCGGACGGCCCGTACATGATCAAGTCCTACGTACCTGCCCAAAGTTTCGACTTCGTGCGGAATCCCTCGTGGAACGCCGACACCGACCCTATTCGCAAGGCGTACGTTGACGAGATCAAGATCAACATGACGGGTAATGTCAATTCTATTCAGCAGCAGATCTCGACAAATTCCCCGGATGCCGACATGGAATTCGGAGTGGTCCAGCCGCCGACCGGCGAAATTCCGCAGCTGATCAGCAGCAAGGACCCGCGGCTTGTGTCCGGGCCGACTTTCGGGCTGGATCCGTACATCGTTTTCAACTTCAAGTCACCCAACAACGACGGCGCATTGAAGGATGTAGATGTGCGGCAAGCCATCTCCTACGCCCTCAACCGCACAGAGTTGGTTCAGGACGCTGGGGGTCCTGACGTCAGCCCGCCGCAGACGCATGTACTTCCCGCGGGTGCGAACGGATCGGAGAGCTTCGATCTCTATCCATACGACCCTGAGAAGGCGAAGCAGCTGCTCAACGGTCGTTCGATCACCCTCAAGATCCTGTACCAGGCCCAGAACCCGACTCAGGCGAAGATGTTCCAATCGATGCAGTCGAATTTGGCGGACGTCGGCATCAAAGCCGAGGGCTTGGGTGTGCCTACCGCGGATATCTACACGAAGTATCTTGAGGTTCCCGAGACCGCTGACCGCGGAGTGTGGGATTTGGCGATGACCTCCTGGTACCCCGATTGGTACGGAGACAATTCGGTCAACTACTTCAAGCCACTCTTTGGGAGCAAGTCGTTCCCGCCCAATGCAGCGAACTTCAGTTTCATGGCCAACTCGAGTATCGACGCAATGATCAAGCAAGGCGAGGAGGCCACCTCGGCGAGCGACGCTACCAAGATCTGGGCGGAGCTCGATAAGCAGGTCATGGCCCTGGCCCCCGTGTATTTCACTAGGACGCCGAACTTCTTCGCGTTCCACTCGGCTCTGGTGCACAACACAGTATATTTGCCGTACACCCGCGCCATTGACCAGACCAACGTCTGGTTGAGTACCAGCTAGGGTTCGACGGCTATTCCCTAAGGACGATAGGTTCGGTATAGATAAGATGACATTCTCAATCGCGGCTAGCAGTGAGGATGGATCTTGGTTTGGTGTGGCAGTCGCGTCGGCGGTGCTGGCGGTGGGGCGTGCGGTGCCCGCGGCAGAGGTAGGCGTCGGCGCGATTGCCACCCAGGCTCTCTGCAACCTGACCTATCGGCCACGGGGGATGTCGCTGCTTCGGGAGGGCGGCACGGCTCAACAGGTCGTTGAATCACTCGTCAGCGAGGATGGAATGAAGGACCATCGCCAAGTGGGCGTGGTTGATCGAAATGGCGGGTCAAGCAGCTTCACGGGGACGGACTGCCTCCCCTGGGCGGGTGGAGTGTCCGGGCCCGGCTACGCCATTCAGGGGAACATCCTTGCCGGCGAAGAGGTCGTACAAGCCATGGAGCGAGCTTGGCTGGCTTGCGATGCTGCCAAGCCGTTCCCGCACCGGCTGGGTTCCGCCCTCTTGGCCGGTGATCGAGCCGGCGGTGACAGACGAGGGAGACAGAGCGCGGGAATCCTGGTCGTGACTCGGGGCGGCGCTCACGAGTCCGGTCGCGGCGTCGTTCACTATGACGTTGAAGATGAGCATACGAATCTGCGAGTCGATGACCACCCTGACCCGGTCTTCGAACTGCTGCGGTTGATCAACTTGAGAGATGTCTCCCTCAATGTGCGTGGCGAAGGCCCGGCAGTGAAGCTTGAGGGGGACGTGCTGTCCGAAGTGATCATGTTGCTTGATCGAGTGGGTCATCGGGCTGACGGTGCCGATGTGCGGGCTGCCGCGGCAGGCTTGCGTCGCTGGGCGTACACAGAAGATCTGGACGAGCGGCTCGATGCCGATGACTTGCCGCCGGAGTATGTGGACAAGGTGGTCTTGGAATTCCTGAGATTCCGCGCCGGCGAGCCGGTGTTCTAGGGAGTCACGGGAGCGGGTGTGGTGTGGGCTTGTGCTCACCACTCCCACGCCGAGGAGTTGGCGACGCTCACGATCTCTTCTGTTGTGGGGGGAAGTGTGAATCGCGACAGCCACCGTCGAACGGGTGGCCCGGGAGCTCGGGCGCCGGGGTGATCAGGCTTCTCGCTCTCGCCCATGGCAACCCCCGCGGGTGAAGCCTGCCGTCTTGAGGGTGTGGTGGGTGGCTCTGGGGTTCTTGTCGAATTCCTGTCGAGGAGCTTGTTACTCGGGCGATCAACCACCTTTGCCGATAGAGGTCAATCGTCGCGATGATCTGGGCGGGAGCCAAGTCCACGAACCGGAATTGGACGCCGGCTCCCGTGAACGGATCCGGTGGAAGAGGCTGACACTGACACGCCGCCCCGCGAGGCACGAGCGTCCGAACTGGCCTGGGAGGGTCGCCCTACTTCCGGCTGCGGTGATCGGTCCCGGACTCCAGCTGGGTCTTGTCCGGGTCGTCTCGCCAGACCCGGTAGGAGTACACCGTCAACACCACGCCGACGGCGACTATCCCAACCAGCATGGTGATGACCGCCACCATGCCGCCGATCACCGATGCGATCCCGGTGGCCACTCCGACCCCGACGAACAGCCGGCCCCCGAGCCTGTGGGTGGCGTCCCACGAGCGCGTGCTGCTCAGCGTCCACGGCGTTCGGATGCCGGCGAACCAGTTCGGCTTGATCCTGCTCATCGCGCCGCCCAGCACGATGAGAAGCACACCCACGGCGCCGAAGATGAGCTGCCCGACCGGGATGGACTCTTCGCGTCCGATCGACAGCTGGGTGATGAACATGAGGAACGCGAGGTATGCGAGCAGGCTCACGCGCAGTAACAGGTAGGTGCCCGCAAACGCCTCGTAGTTGCGTCGGGCGGGGTCGATCCTCGGAATGGCGAGCAACAGCAGGTAGATCCCGACTGCGAGCAGCGGCACGAGGAGCAGACCCTCCACCTTCCCTCCGTAGCCGTCCACCTCCCCCGCGGCGTTCCAGTGCACTGGGATGCGGTCGGGCACGGACCCCCACCGGACCGCCGTGACCGAGAACATCACGACGATCAGGCCGACCTGGATGACCTCCCACAGTCCGCGGTGGCGCATGACTGCATCCCCTCCTTGTCCGCAGGGTGCCCAGTGACCCCCACGCTAGTCCGCGGCGAGCCGTTGCAGCCGGTTCGTCGAGCAGACAACCCCGCGACAGCGCTTGGGGGCAGGTGCGGAGCCCGACAAGAGTGGCGCGGGAGCACCGGGAACTGCCCGGAGAGACGCGCTCGGTCGGCGTTCGCAGCTGATCCGCCAGGATCACGTCCGAGGGTGAAGTCAGACAGTGCCGACCCCGGTCCGGTGCGCCCGCAGCGCCGAGTACGGTGACCATGACAGCAGGACGGACGGCGTTGAGCGGATGGGCGGACCAAGCGATTCCACGATGAGGACCGACGATCGAGGCCCCCGCCTGAGTTCCGACTCCGTCGTGGACGGTGAGCTGACGCCACTGGTCCGCCTGGTCAGACTGCTGATCGCCGTCCTCTTCGCGGCTGCCGTCGTCGCGGGCGTCTGGCGCGGGGCGACGAGCCCCGAGTCGGGCAAGAACGCTCTGGTCAGCGGGCTGCTTCTTACCCAAGTTGGCTTGGCCGCTCTCCTGATCCTGCTCGGCAGCCTCGTCGAAGGGTTCGGCTTCGGGCTCTCCCTCGGGACTCACTGGCCCTACACGCGCAACATCCTCGTCCTCATGCTTCGCGGAGATCCGGAAGCGGCGCACCGGATCGTGGCCACGCTCGCGGGCTTGATCAGCGTCGCCCTGGTGATCCTGGCGCCCAACTCGGCAACCGTCAGCGGTCTGGCGCTGATCGCGCTGACGGCGCTGCTCGGCTTCGGCACCCTGCACGTGCTCGCGGGCCGACTGCCCTCGTTCGTGCACGGCGTCCACGGGCTGCTCGCCTACGGCGTGCTCCTCTGCTACCTGGCTTTCCTGTTCGCCCACCAGGACGGCTTCTGGTCCTACCTCGGGGAGACTCCCGCGCTGCATGCTCTTCTGCTGACGGTGTTCCTGGGCGGCATGACCACGGGGCAGCGAGGCTTCGGTCAGCCGATCGGGGCCTTCGACGTGCCACGCCGTGCCTCACAGTGGACTCTGGTCGTGCACCTGCTCTCCGCCCTGGCGGTGGTCGTGACGCTGGGCTGGCTCATGCCCGCCTACCCCGTCGCGTTCGCTCTCGCGGTCGCGCAGTTCGCGATCGGCTTCCTGCTCTTCCACGCCGTGAACCTGAAGCCGGAGAGCCCCGGCATCCTCGTGGCATTCCACCAATTGATGGTGCTGTCCATCGCGGTGGCCATCGTCGCCGTCTAACGTTCGGGAACGTCATCGCCCTGGCGCGTTGCTCGGTCCTGACCGGATCGGGGGGCGCAGGGCCGTGCCCGACCGGACGTTGGGCAGTCTGCCGTCACGGTTCCGGAGAGCGCGGCATGCGGCTCTCGACGGTGTCCGCTGCCGCGGCCGGAGTTCCCGCATAGGGAGGGGTCGACCATCCCGGGACCACGACGTCCCCGGGCTGCAGCCCGGGGACGTCGTCGGTGGAGTCAGGCGGAGCCGGCCCCGCCGGTGCCCGAGCCGCCTCCGGTCTCGCCGCTCTCGACTCGACGAAGCAGACGACCGGCCGCGTCGCGGCCGCCAAGCCCAAATGCGAGGGCTGCGGCCACGGCCGCGCCCACGACCAGTGAGCCGAAGGCAAGCACGATGATCTGGTTCGCGATGCCCATGAACGACAGACCCATCGCCGCGAAGAGCACCAGGGTGGCCCAGCGGACGAGGGACGCCGCCGTCCCGGAGAACAATCGGGCCAGCAGGCCGCCGAGGTAGAACCCGGCGGCGATGATCGCGCCGCCGAAGAGCACCCTGGCACCCAGCGTGAGCACCTGGGCGAGGAAGTCGGTGATCACCGGGAAGTTGAGCAGCTGGGCCGCCATCACCGCGAAGAACAGCATGATCGCGACCTGGATCCCGCGGCGCAGCATCGGGGTGGCGCTGGTCTCCTCCGAGATCACGCCGGCGCCACGCAGTGCGCGGTCGGTCCCCAGCCCGTCGAGCAGGTCCCCGATGATCCGGGCACCGAACGCGGCGATCACGCCGCCGAGGGCCAGCATGACTGCTGCGGCGACGATGTTGGGGATCGCATTGAAGATCGTCTGCAGCATCTGCTGCGCGGGGTCGGAGATCGACGAGATGCCCAGGATCTGCAGGGCGGCGATCGACACGACGATCATGATCAGCGCGTAGACGACCAACGCGAGGGTGCGCACGATGTTGGCGTTGCCGGTGGCCTCCTCGCCTCCGATCCGGCCGAACCAGCGCTGGAACGGCATCGCCCCGAGCGTCGTCTCGAGCAGCTGGCGCGAGATGCGGGCCAACAGTGCGCCGATGACGAAGACGAAGATAGCGCCGATGATGTTGGGCAGGAAGTCCATGACTCCGTTGAGGAGCTGCTGGATGGGAGCCAGTACGGTCCCGAGCTGGAAGACCTGAAGGACCGCTACCAGCCCGAACAGCCAGACGAGCAGCGACGCGATCGTCCCGAGTGTTGCTCCGAGTGATTGCCCGTCAGAACCAGCGTGTTGCAGTGCCGGGATCTTCGAGGTGACCTTGGCCAGCAGCCATGTCGCCACTTTCGCCAGGATCCAGGTCACGATGAGGATGGCGACCGCCATCGCGATCCTCACCACCCAGGTGTGCCAGTCGATGCTGTCCCAGAACCCTTGTGTAGCCAACGGAATCATCCCCTTCGAGTTACCTGCATCGCGGCCGGAACGGGCCCTGCGAGCGCAGGTGCGTGCGGGGGCCTTCTGACTACTAAGGCGGCGCCTGTCCTGACGCCCCGTGGCGTTTCAGGACGGTCTGTGATGCGAAACGCTCTCCAGTCGCCTTTCGACCATAACGACGGTTCGGGACCTTGTCACCCGTCGACGCCGCCGCCCGACAGCTCGAGCGGCAGCTGTCGGGCCGGCCTCTACGACACCTCGATGAACAGCCGGACCACGTGGGTCTTGAACGAGCCGGCGTTGGCGTCGGTGATCCTCACGTCGGGGGTGCGGAACACGATCTTGTAGCTGCCGGGCTCGCTGACCCGCAGGTTGTATCCATACACGACCTTTCCGGACGAGTTGATCTCGGCCGAGGCCGCTGTGCCCGGAGCCACCACGAAGGAGCCGTCCTTCAGGTACTTGATCTTGAACTTGGCCCCACCGTCGTACACCCCCTGGTCGGTTGCCTCGAAGGTCACCGGAGTCGCCTCGTATCCCTGCCCCAGTGTTCCTGTGGCCAGGGTTCCGTAGGCGGAGTTGCGATCCGGCAGCTCGGGCTCGAGCTTGACGACCGCGTAGCCGTCCATGGCCGGACGCCAGGTGGCGGCGTTGTACAGGGTCAGCTCGACGCGGATCGGGTGCCCGACCGTCTTCCTCGCGGGGCCGGTGAGATTGTCACCCCACGCGGCGGTGACCCGGGTCGGCACCGTCGCGGTGTAGCACTGGGCCTGCCAGGTGTTGATGCGCTGCACGTAGTAGGAGGCCGACGGGTCGATCGGGAACCCTGAGCTCGGGTCGCCGCTCGGAGCCACCAGTGCGGCTGCCGCCTTCGCCGTGACCGGGCAGGTCACGCCTTCGAACCCGCCGTTGACCATGATCGTGGGGACGGAGAGGCTCTTGCCCCCCTCTTCCTCACCACCCCCGCCTCCGCCACCCCCGCCGCCTCCTCCTCCGGGCGCGGCGCTTGCGCCCGAGACGGCCGTCATCAGCAGTGCTGCGGTGGCGCCGAGAAGTCCGATGATTCGCCAAAGTGATGTGCGCATGGCTGCCTCCCGTGGCGCGGAGCCGGAGGCCGTCCCCCCCAGGGAGCACGTCAAGGAGCCTGCGACCCCTCATCCATCTCCTTCAGGATCGATCGCGCCGCAGGGTGGATGACAGAGGATCCTGACCCCGACCCGACGACCTTCGTCCCAGTCGCGGGCACCGCGGGACAGACCGGGTCATTGGGTGCGTCAGAGACCCCCGGCCGGGTCCCCGTACGGCGAGGGGCCTCAGCGGGCCGGGCGTTCGTCGACGATGCGGCGCATCTTCCCGACGGATCGCTCGATGCCTCCCGGTGGCACGACGTCCACGTCGACGCTGACTCCGATCGAGCTCTTGATGAGGTGCTGCAGCTCACGTGACGCCTGGTCGGCCGCCTGGCTGCTGGCGTCCTCGCGGTGCTCCACCCTGACCGCCATCCGGTCGAGTCGATCAGTACGGCTCAGGACGCACTGGAAGTGCGGCGAGAGGGCCGGCAGGGTCAGCAGCAGCTCCTCGATCTGGGAGGGGAACAGGTTCACGCCTCGCAGGATGATCAGGTCGTCCGTCCTCCCGTCACCTTCTCCATGCGGCGCATGGTGCGGGCGGTGCCGGGAAGCAGCCGCGTCAGATCGCGGGTGCGGTAGCGGATGACCGGCATGGCCTCCTTGGTCAGCGAGGTGAAGACCAGCTCGCCCTCCGACCCGTCCGGCAGGACCTCGCCCGAGACGGGGTCGATCACCTCCGGGTAGAAGTGGTCCTCCCAGATGTGGAGGCCGTCCTGGGTCTCCACGCACTCCTGGGAGACGCCGGGCCCGATCACCTCGGAGAGTCCGTAGATGTCCAGCGCCTTGATGTCGAGCGTGGCCTCCAGCTCGGCGCGCATCTGGTCCGTCCACGGCTCGGCGCCGAAGATGCCGATCTCCAGCGACGTCGAGCGCGGGTCGATCCCCTGGCGGCGCATCTCGTCGACGAGGGCCAGCATGTACGACGGAGTCACCATGATGATCCTGGGCTGGAAGTCGACGATCAGCCGGACCTGGCGCTCGGTCATCCCGCCGGAGACCGGGACGACCGTGCACCCGAGTCGCTCGGCGCCGGCGTGGGCGCCCAGACCCCCGGTGAACAGTCCGTATCCGTAGGCGTTGTGCACGATGTCGCCAGGTCGTCCGCCGGCGGCGTAGATGGAGCGGGCGACGACGTCGGCCCACATGCTGAGGTCCGCCGCGGTGTATCCGACCACGGTGGGCTTCCCCGTCGTACCGGAGGACGCGTGGATCCGCACGACCTGCTCCCGAGGGACCGCGAACATCCCGTAGGGGTAGCTACGCCGCAAGTCCTCCTTCGTCGTGAACGGCAGCCGGGCCAGGTCGGAGAGACTCCGGATGTCATCGGGCTGGACCCCCGCCCGGTCGAAGGCGTCGCGGTAGTGCCCCACGTTGCCGTACGCGCGGCGCACCGTCTGCCGCAGCCGGGACAACTGGAGCTCGCGCAGCTCCTCGATCGGAGCGGTCTCGATGGGCTCCAGGCCCGTCCTGTCGGTCACGCCGCTCTCCTTCTCTCCGCCGCATCACCGGTCGTCCGGCCGCGCACGGGTGGGACATTCCTTCGGCCTCAGCCGTGCCGAGGGTACGACGCAAGCGCTCGACTGGGCCATACTCGCTAGGTCCCACTGCGACTGGAGAGACCATGCCGGATCCCGATGCGATCGCTCGGCGAAGCGCCGAGATCATGATGGAGAACGACCGCGCCTCGGCCGCCCTGGGCATGACCCTGGCGGAGGTATCCGCAGGTCGCTCCGTGGTCCACATGCGGGTACGCGAGGAGATGCTCAACGGCTGGGGATCGGCCCACGGAGCCCTTGTCGCAGCGGTCGCGGACACCGCATTCGCCATCGCCTGCAACTCCTTCGGTGAGGTCACCGTCGCTGCCGGGTTCGACGTCCACTTCCTTGCCCCGGCGCGCTCCGGAGACCTGCTCGTCGCCACCGCCATCCAGCGCAGCGGGGCCGGGCGCTCGGGCATCTGCGACGTGACCGTCGAGCGCCCGGAGCCGGACGGCGGGAGCACCGTGGTCGCGGAGTTCCGGGGTCGTAGCAGGTCGCTGGGCCAGCCCGTGGAGCCCGGGGCCCAGGCCTGACGAAGGCCTTCCGGTGCACGGCCCGCTCGCGCGCCGTCCCGCCGCAAGATCAGCAAGAACGGTCAAGCCACCGGCGGCGCGAAGCGGCAGAGTGGGGCCATGAGCTCCCTCGACGACCGGTTCGCGACCTTCGTCGACCAGGTCGCAGCGGTCCTGGACGACCCGGGGGCCGCCGATGCGCCGATTGCCCAGCAGATGCACCTGTCGCGCTTCCACCTCGATCGGATCATCACGTCGGTCGCCGGCGAGCCCCCTGGCAGGTTCCAGACGGCGCATTCTGCTGGAGCGCGCTGCCTTCCGGCTGCTCTCGGGCCGGGCGACCGTACTCGATATCGCCGTCGAGGCCGGATACCTGTCGCACGCAGGGTTCACCCGGGCGTTCCGGCGCGCGTACGGGGTCTCCCCGTCGCACTGGCGGGACGCTCCTGGCCAGATCAAGCTCGCCGCCGCGAACGACGTCCACTTCCATCCACCGGCCGGCATCAGGATGCCGGCACGACAGGAGGTAACCGCAATGGAACTGCTGAACCGGATCGTGCGCCACCATGTCTGGCTCGTCGGCGAGATCGTGCGCCGGCTCGAGGGGCTCGGCGATGAGGAGCTGGACACGCTGGTGCGCGTGTCCTGCGACAACGAGGACGGCCAGATGACTTTGCGGAGCATCACCTCACGCCTGATCGGCCAGATGGACATGTGGATCTGCGCGATGTCCGATCGTGCCTACGACTGGGATCAGGAGCGCAATGAGTCGGTGTCCTCGATGCGCGCGCGACTGGGGGACGTGGGACCTGCCTTCGTGTCCCAGGTCGAGCGGGTCGTGGCCGAGGGTCGTCTCGACGACACCTTCGTGGACGCCCTGTGCGACCCGCCCGAGGTCTTCACCTACGGAGGGATGATCGCGCACGTGCTCACGTTCGCCGCCTACAACAGGACGCTCGTCGTGCAGCAGCTCGGCGAGCTCGGGATCGGGGACCTCGGGTTCGGCGACCCCATGCGGTGGGTGGCCGAAGCGGCTGACCGCGGGTGTCCGGTGGGTCAGACTCAGCCTCACCGGGCACACATGACCGGCGGCCGGCTGAGCCAGGCTTCACGAAGCCACCAGCCTCGAGGCGGCTCGCGGAGACATCCGGTCTCGGCGGTTGGGGGACCTACGCCTGGTCGGAGGTGCTCCTCGGCATGCACGCGCCACGCATCGCCGGGGGACCGACGAGATCCAGCTCAACATCATCGCGGAGCGGGCACTGGGCCTTCCTCGCGAACCGAAGAGGACCTGGCCGGCACGCGTTCCGGCCCGCCCGCCTCCTCGGGCTCGCCCGGGGTCAGTGCAGCACGACCGGCGGCAGGCCCTCGTCGTCCATGAGGTGGACCTCCTCCTGCCTGCGCGGGAGGAACGCAGCCGGGATGAGGGTGAGCAGGACGAGGACCCAGGCCACCCAGTACGTGTGGGCGAAGGCATTGGCCGCGTCCTGGAGTCCCTGGACGAACTGGTCGGTGGGGATCTGGGCCTTCAGCGCAGGATCCCGGTTGGCGGCCATGGCCGGCCCCGCGACCGCGGACGCCTTGATGTGGCTGGTGAGGATGACCGACATGGTCGCGACCCCGATCGAGGCGGCGATCTGCTGGTTGATGTTCAGCAGCGTGGAGCCCGCGTCGCGACCTCGTGGCCCTTCAGGGTCTTCAGCGCCGAGGTGAACAGCGGCATCATCGTGGCGCCCATGCCGAGCCCCATCACGAACAGCGAGCCCATGACGAAGAGGAGCGGCGTCGTGGACGAGATCTGGGTCAGTCCGAGCATGCCGATCAGGATGCCCAGGATCCCGAAGGGGGTGATGCGCCCGATCGGGTGCTTGTCCACCTGGGAGCCGGCCAGCGGCATCGTGATCATCGCCCCGAGGCCCTGCGGGGCCATGAGCAGGCCCGCCATGAGCGTCGACTCGCCGCGGACCTCCTGGTAGTAGGTCGGCACCAACAGGATGCCGCCGAAGAAGGCGGTGATGAACAGGGTCATGGCGATGACTGTCACGGTGAGGTTGCGGTTCTTGAAGAGCCGGAGATCAAGCAGCGGGTGTGCGGGGCGGAACGAGTGGAAGACGAACCCGGCGATCAGCAACGCGCCGATCAGCATCGAGACCCAGACTCGTGGCGCCGCGACCGTCCCTTCCATGGGGATCGAGGAGACCCCGAACAGGAACAGCGCGAGGCCCGGCGACATCAGGGCCATGCCGAGGAAGTCGAACGACTCCGAGGGCTGCGGTCGGTCCTTGGCCAGCACCAGCCAGGCGTAGACGAACGCCGCGAGACCCGACGGGGACGTTGACCAGGAAGATCCAGTGCCAGCTCGCGATCTGGATCAGCCAGCCGCCGAGGATCGGGCCGAGGATCGGGCCGAGCAGCATCGGGCACGCCGAGGATCGCCATCAGCCGGCCCATGCGGTGCGGGCCCGCTGCCCGGGTCATGATCGTCATCCCGAGCGGCATCAGCATGCCGCCGCCGAGCCCCTGCAGGACGCGGAAGCTGATCAGTCCTGGATGTTGCTGGACAGGGCGCAGAGCACGGAGCCGGTGACGAACAGCGCGATCGCGGTCATGTAGAGGCGCTTGGTGCCGAAGCGGTCTGCGGCCCAACCCGTCAAAGGGATCACCGTTGCCAGGGCCAGCGTGTAGGCGGTGGCCGTCCACGCCACGGTCGAGAACGCCAGCGGATGGTCAGGTGTGCCGAAGGTGGACTGGAGGGTCGGCAGCGCGACATTCACCACCGTGATGTCCAGGATGGACATGATCGCGCCGAGCACGACCACGCCGGCGATCTTCAAGCACGGCAGCGTCGATGTGGTCGGGCAGGTCTGCATGGACGTCGGACGACATGGGGCCCCTTTCAGGTCCCGGCCACTCTAGTGGTGCGGTCTTCCGCCCGACGCCGGTGACGAAAGAACCGTCAGATCGCAGCGGGTGCTGCCCTTGGCGACGGCCGGAAGCGCGCGGTGCCGTCGACGTCCGCGCGCGGCGGTCCCCGCGCGACGAGCACATCGAGGTGTGCCTTGGTCTCGAAGGCGGCCAGTCGGCGGTT
Source organism: uncultured Actinomycetota bacterium (assembly GCA_963805655.1). Classification (GTDB taxonomy): domain Bacteria; phylum Actinomycetota; class Actinomycetes; order Propionibacteriales; family Nocardioidaceae; genus CAWDVB01. The sequence goes on from CAWDVB010000003.1 coordinate 215,772, forward strand.
CCAGACATCGAGCTGGTCGAAGTGCTTGTGTCGACGGGTCCAGGTGAGCCGCTGCGCGACCTCGAACGACGACAGGGTGCTCGTCCTCGAGCGCGGCGAGACAGGCGTCCAGTCGCTCCTCGTGGAACGCCAGCAGCTCGTCGACCCGCGCGTGCGTGGAGGGCGCGAGCGGCCCGTGCGCCGGGAGGAGGGTGAGGTCGGGCAGTGCGCGGACCTTGGCGAGGGAGAGTCAGGAAGTCGGCGAGAGGGCTTGTCGGCATCGGGAAGGTGAACCCGATCGACGGGGTGATCGTCGGCAGGACATGGTCGCCCGCGAACAGCATCCCGACCGGGAGGTCGGCGAAGACGTAGTGACCAGGCGTGTGGCCGGGCGTGTGGAGGGCGCTGAGCTCCCGGTCGCCCACCTCGATCTGCTGGTCCGTCTCCAGCCACCGGTCGGGGTGCCGCCAGAGGGCTGAGATTCGTCTCGTGCTGGTCGGTGACGGCGAGCTCCTCCATCAGCGACTGGGCGCCCGCCACGACCATCGCGGCGTCGTGCGCGGCGCGGATCGCGGCTGGTCCGGAGGCCAGCAGGTCCAGTGCCGGCTGCTCCTGCGCCCCGAGGGCGTTGACCGCCCCGAACTCGTCGCCGAGCAGGCGGGACATCGTGTAGTGGTCCCGGTGGACGTGGGTGACCAGGAACTCCCGGATGTCTCGTAGCCCGTAGCCGATGCCTCGCAGGCTCCGCTTGAGGACGCTTCTCGCTTCGGGGATCGCCCACCCGCCGTCGATCAGGGTGAGGCCGTCGCTCGTCTCCAGCGCGTAGACGTTGACGGCGCGCAACCCGTCACTCGGCAACGGCAGCGGGATCCGCCACACACCGTCGGAGACGGGCCAGGCGCCTTCGGCTCCCCAGTCCGTGCCGGAGTCCGGCGATATCGCGTGGGCGGTGGAGACGTGTGGGCGGGCACCGGGGTCGCTGCGGCGTCGAGGCCCCCTGGATCCTCAGCCACTGTGACTCCCCGCATCTTCGACCGAGTGGCCACGATACCGGTGGCCCAGGTCGCCGCGTGGCCGGTGGAGCCGCGTCGTCCGTGTCGTGGTCCCTGCGCGGGGCCGGGCTCGGCGTGCCAGGGCGCAGATCAGTCCGGCGCTGGGCCGGTCGTGCCGCGCATCATCAGCTCGACCGGGAGCAGCATCAGCAGGGCCGTGTCCTGCCGACCTTCGATGACCCCGAGCAGGGTCTCGGCGGCGAGCTCCCCCTCGCGCCGGAAAGGGACGTGCACGGTCGTGAGCGGCGGAGTCAGCTTGGAGACGTAGTCGATGTCGTTGTAGCCGGTGATGGACACCTGTTCCGGACAGGCGATGCCGTGCTCGACCAGCGCGCGCTGGGCCCCGATCGCCAGGAGGTCGTTGGCCGCGACGATCGCGGTGAACCGCGTGCCGGCAGCGAGCTGCTGGCGCACGGCAGCGGCTCCGGCCTCCTCGGTGAAGGCTGCGGCCCCGAATGTCTGGGCCGCGGAGCGGTGAGCGATGACCGAGGTCTGGAACGCGTCGGCCCGGTCCGCGGCCGTCGAGGTGGTGGGAGGACCGGCCAGGTGGACGATCCTGCGATGGCCGAGCTTCACGAGATGGTCCACGCAGAGCTGGACGCCCAGGCGGTCGTCCGCTCCGACGAACGGGAGGGACGCCGACCGGGTGCGCCGGTTGACCAGCACCGTCGGCACGCCGTCCTCGGCGAGCGCCGCGAGCGTGGGGCTCTCGAGGCGGGCAGTCGCGATGATGAAGCCGTCGACTCCCCGGCCCCGCATCGCCTGGACCTGGTCCCGCTCGGTCCCCGACGTCGAAGTTGGTGTCGGTGAGGACCAGGGTGTAGCCCGCGTCGCTCAGCACCCTCTCCGCTCCGCGCACGATCGGAGGGAAGACCGGGTTGGTGATGTCGGGGACCAGGAGCGCCACGACCATGGAGCGCGAGGTGCGCAGACCCCGGGCCATGCTGTTGGCGACGTAGCCGAGCTCTGCGGCGGCCTGCTCCACGCGGCGCACGGTCTGCTTGCTGACTCCGTCGCGGGCCGCCGGGTTCAGTGCGCGCGAGGCCGTCCCGGGATGGACGCCCGCGGCTCGGGCGACGTCGACCAGGCGAACACGGCTCATAACCGCCCCCTGTCCTCAATTCGTGGTCGAGTCTGTCACAAACGGTTGTCATTGCGTGGCTATCCGCGCGACCCGCAGCAGTCCTGCTCCCGGGCGACCAGAGGGCCTGCGACTGTTGACACACCGGCGTGCGGTGCCACATGATGGCGCAACAATCGTTTGCGCTTCTGGGTGGCGTGAAGGTCGCGTGGGTGCGGACCTGCTGGGCGCAATCAGCGAAGGAGGAGAAGCAGGTGTTTCAACGCAATCGCTTGTCGAAGGCGAGTCGTGTGCTCGCCTCGGTGTCGGTACTGGGGTTGGCCCTCGCCGCATGTAGCTCCGGTGGCGGTACCTCCAGCCAGTCCAGCAGCAGCAGCGCCGCGGGGGAGACCAGCAGCAGCAGTGCTGCGGCGCCCCCGCTCGTGATCGGAGCATCGATCTCCCTCACCGGTGACTTCTCCGACCCGGGCAAGGCCGTCGAGGCCGGGTACCAGCTCTGGGCGGACACCGTGAACGCCAACGGCGGCATTCTCGGACGCCAGGTCGAGCTCAAGATCGTCGACGACGCCTCCGACCCGACCCAGGTGGTCACCAACTACCAGAACCTCATCAACAAGGACCACGTCGACCTGACGTTCGGCCCCTTCTCGACGCTGCTGACCGCTCCGGCATCTCAGGTTGCCGCTCGGTACAACTATGCGTTCCTGGCTCCTGCCGGGGGTGGTCCGGCGGTGTTCGAGAACAAGCTGAACAACTTCTTCTTCGTGCAGCCTGCCCCCGTCGTCGGCGCCGGTGACGTCTTCGCCAACTTCATCAAGTCGCTGCCAGCGGACCAGCAGCCGAAGACTGCGGCCTACGCGGAGCTCGACGACCCGTTCTCGGCCCCGATCGCGGAGAACATTCGCACGTTGCTGGAGGCCGCTGGCATCCAGACGGTGTACAAGAAGCTCTACCCGTCCGAGACGACCAACATGGACCAGATCGCGGCGGCGATCGCGGCCAAGAAGCCCGACATCATCGTGGGCGGAACCCAGAGCGTCGACGCCTACGCGCTGACCAAGGCGCTGGTGAAGGTCAACTACAACCCGACCTTCATGTTCCTCTCCAACGGCGCCAACTCGCCGCTGAACTTCCCGAAGAACGTCGGGCCCAACAACACCAGCGGCATCATCAGCTCCGCGGACTGGTTCCCCGGATCGACCGCGCCGGGCACGCAGGAGTTCGTCAAGGCGTACATCGCGAAGTACGGCGGCACCGAGCAGCAGATCGACGACAGCAGCGCCGAGGCCTACGCAACGGGACAGCTGATCCAGGCCGTGGCCGAGAAGACCGGCAAGGTCGACAACGCCACGATCATCAGCGAGCTGCACCAGGGCACCTGGCCGACGATCCTGGGCAACCTGTCCTGGGACCAGTACGGGTCGCCGCAGGGTGAGTACAACCTGGTCCAGTGGCAGAACGGGAAGCTCCTCCCGATCTACCCCGATGCGGTCAAGCAGGCGGACCCGGTCCTCACCAAGCCGGCCTGGGGTACTCCCTGACAGATCGGTCCCGGGCACCGCGGTGCATGCTGCGGTGCCCGGGACCGCACGGGCCGTGCGGGGTGGCGTAGCCCCGCCGCGGCCGCGCGGAGACTGCCACAAACGGTTGCCTCGCGCGACCCGGCCCTCCGCAGAACTGCCGGACATGTCGCCGGTGTGTGATCTTGACACTGCCTCGCGCGTGTCGCATGTTGACGGATGACAATCGTTTGCGCTCAGAGTGGCCGAGAAGCCGGTTCGAGGCCGGCCCTCACGGTGCAAGCCCGAGAGGAGAAGCAGGTGTCTCGCCGCGATCGCTGGTCGATGTCCGGCCCCGAGTTGGCACCCGGCCGGCACCCAGCCGGCCCCGCAGTCGGCCCCTCAGCCGGCCGGGAGGTGACTGACCGATGCATCTGTTGATCCAGGGCATCATCTTCGGGCTCCTCACCGCCGGCCTCTATGCGTTGATGGCCTCTGGGCAGACATTGATCTTCGGCATCATGAAGGTCGTCAACCTGGCCCAGGGCGCGATGGTCATCCTCGGCTCCTACCTGTCCTACCAGCTGTTCGTCAGCTTCGGGGTCGACCCGTTCCTGTCGATCCCCCTGACCACCGTCGCGCTGTTCCTGGTCGGGGTGGCCTCCGAGGTGTTCTTCCTCCGGCCGCTGCGCAAGGACGAGAAGGCGGAGATGAGCCTGCTGGTGACCTTCGCCATCGCGCTGCTCATCGAGGGCTTCATGGTGTTCTTCTGGAGCACCACGGAGCGCAGCACCATCACTCCCTACGCCCTCGACACCTGGGACATCGGCGGGTACCAGGTCTCGGTGGTCGGCTTCTGGGGCTCCGTGCTCTCGGTGGTCGCCCTCGTCCTGCTCTTCCTGCTGCTCAACCGCACCAAGTTCGGCCGAGCGGTGCGCGCCAGCGTGCAGAACCCCGAGTCCGCCACCCTGCTGGGGGTGAGGTCGGAGACGATCTCGGCGCTCGGCTTCGGGCTCGGTGCAGCGACGGCAGCCGCGGCCGGCTCGGTCTACGGTCTGATCTTCCCGTTCAACGCCGGCAGCCACTACGACCTCATCTCGCTGCTTCTCTCGATCGTGCTGCTGGGCGGTCTGGGAAGCATCGGGGGAGCGATCGTGGGTGCGGTGATCCTCGCGCTCGCCGAGGCGATCGTTGCCGTCTACTACCCGAACTGGTCGCACATGTCGTTCTTCGTGGTGCTCCTACTGGTGCTGTTGTTGCGGCCCCGAGGACTCTTCGGCACGGCTGCACGAGGAGCCATCTGATGAGCAACCTTCGTTCCTTCGCAGGGCCCCTTCGCGCGGTGGTCTTCTTCGGCATCCTCCTGGCCTTCACCGGAGCACCGAACTGGATGCTCACCACGGGAATCTTCACCCTGGAGTACGCGGCCATGGCGAGCGCCTGGAACCTTGTGGGAGGGTTTGCCGGATACCCGTCCCTCGGACACGCTGCCTTCTTCGGCATCGGTGCCTACTTCGAGGCGATCTGGTTCCAGCACGACATCTGGACCGTCACCAGCGGCTACGAGCCGTTCCTTCTGGTGCCGCTGGTCGGGCTGGTGGGAGCGGCCGTCGGCTACCCGTTCGCCGTGATCGCGATGCGTACCCGGTCGGACGTGTTCGCGATCGTGACGATCACGCTGCTGTTCGTCTTCCAGGTGCTGGCGACGAACCTGCACAGCTCTCACCGGCGGGTCCTCGGGCATCGCCCTGCCCCGGTTGCCGTTCCCGGCGGAGACCTTCGAGCGGCCCTTCTACCTGGTCATGGTGGCCGTGCTGGCGCTGGCGATGGCCATCACGTGGGGTGTCATGCATTCCAAGATCGGTCTGTCGCTCGCGGCGGTGCGCGCCGACGAGGACAAGGCGGCCGGCATCGGCGTGCACACGAACGGGGTCAAGGTCCTGGCCTTCTGCGTGAGCGTCGGGCTGACCGCGATGGTCGGGGCGGTGGTCTCGAGCTACCAGTTCTACATCTACCCGCAGTTCTCCTTCGATCCGCTGATCACGATCGGCATCGTGCTCGATGACCTTCCTGGGTGGGCGGGCCACGTTGTGGGGCCCGATCCTGGGGGCGTTCATCCTCTACCTGTCCAAGGCGTTCTTCGCCTATGAGCTGGGTGGAGATCGCTTCTACCTGATCGCCTACGCGTTGGTCTTCCTCGTGGTCATGCTCTTCATGCCACGAGGGATCCTCCCGACGGTGCAGGAGAAGCTGAGGTTCGCCAGGGCACGTGCTGCGCAGCCGCCCGCGGCCCCGTCGGACGGTGGGGCCGACCATCCGCCTGCAGGACGCGGCTCCGGCGCCACGCCCACCACCATGGAGGTGAGCGAGGCATGAGCGCGATGCTCGAGGTCTCGAACGTGACGAAGTCGTTCGGTCCGGTCCGCGCGGTCAAGGGCGCCTCACTGACGGTCGAGGAGGGCTCGATCACCGCGCTGATCGGCCCCAATGGGTCGGGCAAGACGACCCTCTTCAACCTGATCACCGGCTACCTGCGCCCGGACAGCGGCTCGATCACCTTCCTGGGACGGGATGCCACGGTGTCGAGCGCGGCGAGGCTCTATCGGCGGGGCCTGACCCGCACGTTCCAGCAGGCACGGGTCTTCCCGCACCTGACCGTCCGGGAGAACCTCGTCGTTGCCTCCGGCTTCGGCTGGGGAGCACTGTTCGGCAAGCGCGTCGACCGCAACGACAAAGCGGCCGCCGATCGGCTGATGGACGAGTTCCGCATCGCTCACGTCGCCGACCTGTACGCGAGCGAGCTGTCCTATGGACAGCGCAAGCTGCTGGAGTTCGCGGCCGTGCTCATGAGCAACCCGAAGCTCGTGCTCCTCGACGAGCCCACCGCCGGGGTCAACCCGGTGCTCATCGAGACCATGGAGCAGCACATCAGGCAGCTGAACAGGGCCGGAATCACCTTCCTCATCGTCGAGCACGACATGAGCTTCGTGATGCGCCTGTGCAACCCCGTGCACGTCCTCGACCAGGGGGTGGAGATCTTCACCGGAACGCCGGCGCAAGTGCAGTCGAACCCCGCCGTCCTCGACGCCTACCTGGGGGCATGATGAGCGACCCCATCCTGAGCCTCCGCGGTGTCATCGCCGGCTACGGCGCCGGCGACATCCTCAAGGGCGTCGATCTCGAGGTTGAGCCCGGAACGGTGACCTGCATGATCGGCCCGAACGGCGCAGGCAAGAGCACCGTCCTCAAGACCGTGAGCGGTCTGCTCAAGCCGCGGCAGGGCACCGTCACCTTCCTGGGTGAGGAGATCCAGCGGCTCCCCGCCCGCCAGCGGCTACGGCGCGGCATCGTCCACGTGTCCCAGGACCGCAGTCTCTTCCCGGCCATGACCGTCTGGGACAACCTGCTGATGGGTGGCTACGTGCTGAACGACGCCGCCGAGGTGAAGCGCCGGGTCGAGGCGGCGGCCGAGACCTTCCCGATCTGCCGGGAGCGCGCCGGTGACCACGCCGGCTCGCTGTCGGGCGGAGAGCAGAAGCAGGTCGAGTTCGCCCGGTCCCTGGTGCTGGACCCGAAGCTGATCCTGCTCGACGAGCCCTCCATCGGTCTGGACCCGAAGTCGCGCACCCATGTGTTCGAGTCCATCCGGATGCTCGCCCAGCAGGGCCGGACCGTCCTGCTCGTGGAGCAGAACGCTCGGTCGGGCCTGGCGGCGTCCGACTGGGGGGCGGTGCTGGAGACCGGCGTCGTGCGGCTGGTCGACCATGGGGCAGCGCTGCTGGACAACCCGGAGGTGGCCCGCCTGTACCTCGGTGGTGCAGCCACGGCCTCTCTCGCGGACTCCGTCGGACCGCCGGAGTCCACCGGATCATCGTCGATCACTCAAGGGGGCACTTCGTGACCACACCTTCCCTGCGCGTCGGCTGGATCGGCACGGGCCGGATGGGTTCGGCCATGGCCGGCCGGCTCGCCCGTGCCGGCCACGACGTCACCGTCTGGAACCGGACCAGATCCAAGGCGGAGCCTCTGGCCGAGCTGGGGGCCAAGGTCGCCGACTCCATCGCCGACCTGCGCGACCTCGACGTCGTCTTCACGATGGTGTCGGCGCCTCCGGACCTGGAACAGGTGCTGCTGGGCGACGGCGGCCTGCTCGCCGACCCGTCGCGGGTGCCGGGTGCCGTCGTCGACACCTCGACGGTGTCCGCCGAGGCGTCGGCGCGGATGCGGTGCCGCCTGCGCCGAGCGCGGCGTGGACTTCCTCGCCGCTCCGGTGAGCGGCAACGGCAAGGTGGTGCCGTGCCGGAGGCTCTGAGCCTGGTGGTGTCCGGCCCCGAGAAGACCTTCGAGCAGGTCCGGCACCTGCTCGACGAGCTCGGCAAGGGAGCCACCTGGGTGGGCGAGGGCGACGAGTCCCGCCTGGTGAAGATCGCCCACAACCTCATGCTGGGCGTCGTCACCCAGTGCCTGGCCGAGATCACCGTGCTGTGCGAGAAGGGCGGCGTGCCCCGCCATGCCTTCCTGGAGTTCCTCAACAACTCCGTGATGGGGTCGACGTTCACCCGCTACAAGTCGCCGGCCTTCGTCAACCTCGACTTCACGCCGACCTTCACCCCGGTGCTGCTGCGCAAGGACTTCGACCTCGGCTTCGAGGCGGCGCACGAGCTCGACGTTCCGATGCCGGTGTGCGCGGCCACCGCGGCCAGCGGTCCAGGCGAGCGTCGAGCCAGGGTCACATCGAGGAGGACTTCGCGGTCCTGCTCGAGCTCCAGGCCGCCAGCTCCGGCGTTGCGCTTGCAGGCGGAGAATGTGGAGGTGGACGACGGACTGTCCGCTGCGGACTAGGAGGGATGACCATGTCCGAACGACCTTTGCCGGCTCCCGGCCACATGGGCGTCGACTACGAGCATCGGGTCGACTTCGACCGGCTCCGCCACTACCGCCTGGGCCGGGCGAAAGCCGCCCTGGAGAGCAGTGAGTGCGGCGCGTTCCTGCTCTTCGACTTCTACAACATCCGCTACACGACCCACACGTGGATCGGCGGGGCGCTCGGCGACAAGATGATCCGCTACGCGCTGCTGGCCCGGGGCAAGGACCCGGTGCTGTGGGACTTCGGCTCCGCGGTCCGGCACCACAAGATCTACTCGGACCTGGCTCCCGACGGAGAACTACCGCGCCGGCTTCCTCGGCTTCCGTGGCGCGGTCGCTCCGACGGCCGGCCTGATGGAGGACGCGGTCACGGAGATCAAGGCGATGCTGGTCGAGGCCGGCGTCGCCGACATGCCGGTCGGCGTCGACATCGTCGAGCCGCCGTTCCTGTTCGAGATGGAGCGCCAGGGCCTCCGGGTGGTCGACGCCCAGCAGCTGATGCTCGACGCGCGCGTCATCAAGAACGCCGACGAGATCATGCTGCTGACCCAGGCCGCGGCGATGGTCGACGGCGTCTACCAGGACATCGACGAGGCGCTGAAGCCCGGGCGTGCGCGAGAACCAGATCGTCGCGCTGGCCAACAAGCGGCTCTACGAGATGGGCTCGGACCAGGTCGAGGCGATCAACGCGATCTCCGGGGAGCGGTGCAACCCGCACCCGCACAACTTCACCGACCGGCTGATCCGGCCGGGCGACCAGGCGTTCTTCGACATCATCCACTCGTACAACGGCTACCGGACCTGCTACTACCGCACGTTCTCGGTCGGCATCGTCGACGCCGGAGCAGCGCGACGCCTACACGCAGGCGCGAGAGTGGATGGACCGCGGCATCGACGGCATCAAGGCCGGCGTCGGCACCGACGAGATCGCCGCGCTCCTGCCCAGGGCCGAGGAGTTCGGGTTCGAGAGCGAGATGGCGGCGTTCGGGCTGCAGTTCGCCCACGGGCTCGGACTCGGGCCTGCACGAGCGGCCGATCATCTCGCGGCTGAACTCGATGAAGGAGCCGATCGAGCTCCAGGTCGGCATGGTCTTCGCGCTGGAGACCTACTGCCCTGCCACCGACGGCTTCTCCGCCGCCCGGATCGAGGAGGAGATCGTCATCACCGAGGACGGGCCGCGCGTCATCACGCTGTTCCCCGCGCAGGAGCTCGTCGTCGCCAACCCCTACTGACCAGGAGGCTCATCGTGTCCGCGTTCAACGACCTGCTCGGGGGAGTGCCCACCGGCCTCCGCATCGGTGGGAAGGACGTGCCGGCCTCCGACGGAGGCACGTTCGACGTGTACGACCCGGCCACCGGCGCCGTCATCGCCTCCGTGGCGAACGGCACGGTGGACGACGCGAGGGCCGCCGTCGAGGCGGCGGCCGCGGCAGCCGCCGACTGGGCCGGCCACCGCCCCGCGGGTGCGCGGCGAGATCCTGCGCCGGGCCTTCGAGCTGATGACCGAACGCGCCGAGGAGATCGCCACGCTCATGTCGCTGGAGAACGGCAAGGCGCTGCCGGACGCGCGGGGCGAGGCCGCCTACGCCGCGGAGTTCTTCCGCTGGTACTCCGAGGAGGCCGTGCGCATCAACGGCGAGATCGCGACGGCGCCGTCGGGCAACAACCGGATCCTGGTGGTCCACCAGCCGGTCGGCATCTGCGTCCTGGTGACCCCGTGGAACTTCCCGGCCGCCATGGCGACCCGGAAGATCGGTCCCGCGCTGGCCGCCGGCTGCACGATGGTCCTCAAGCCCGCCAGCGACACCCCGCTCACCGCACTGGCCATGGCCGACATCCTGCGCGAGGCAGGGGTGCCCGACGGCGTGGTCAACGTGCTGCCCTCGCGCAGCTCGGGCGCGGTGGTCTCGGCGATGCTGCGCCGACGACCGGGTCCGCAAGCTCTCCTTCACCGGGTCGACCGAGGTCGGCCGGATGCTGCTCGCCGAGGCGGCCAAGACGGTCACCAACACGTCGATGGAGCTCGGCGGCAACGCGCCGTTCGTCGTCTTCGCCGACGCCGACCTCGACGCCGCGATCGAGGGCGCCATGGTCGCGAAGATGCGCAACGCCGGCGAGGCCTGCACCGCGGCCAACCGCTTCTACGTCGAGAGGTCGATCGCCGACGAGTTCGCCGACGCCTGTCCGAGAAGATGGGCGGCCTCCGGGTCGGGCCGGGCACGGACCCCGACACCCAGGTCGGGCCGCTGGTCAACGAGGAGTCGCTGCAGAAGGTGGAGGAGCTGGTGAAGTCGGCGCATCGCCGCCGGCGCCACCGCCATGATCGGCGGCGTCACGCCCCAGGGCGACGGCTGGTTCTACCCGCCGACGGTGCTGGCGAACGTCGCGGAGGGCTCGCCGATCCTGGGCGAGGAGATCTTCGGGCCGGTCGCCCCCATCGTCACGTTCGAGACCGAGGCGGAGGCGGTGCGGCTGGCCAACCAGACCGAGTTCGGCCTGGTGGCCTACGTCTACACCGGCGACCTTGCCCGGGGGCTGCGGGTCAGCGAGGCGCTCGAGTCCGGGATGGTCGGGCTCAACCGTGGCCTCGTGTCCGACCCGGCCGCCCCGTTCGGCGGGCGTGAAGCAGAGCGGGATCGGACGTGAGGGCGGCCATGAGGGCATGCTCGACTACACCGAGTCGAAGTACATCGCGACGAGCTGGTGACCGGCGCCGGGCTGTGGCCGGATGTCGGGTCCCAGCGACGCGAGTGGCGGCCAGGTGCCTCGGTCGATCGCCTTGCCCCGGGGTAGGAGACCAGCTCGAACTGCATGCCCCAGGGGCTGCGGAAGTAGACCCAGCGCTGGCCCTCGCTCGGGCCCTTGGACGCGGTCGGGTCTCGCCATGACGTCGACCCCGTGCGCGTCAGGTGCGCGACGGCGACGTCGAGGTCGTCGACGTAGAACGCGACGTGGTGCCCACCGACATCGCTGTTGACCGGCTGGGTGCGCCGATCGTCCGAGGCGTCGGTGGTGTCGTACTGGAAGACCTCGAGCACCGCCTGGTCGCCGACCGCGTAGAAGTGCAGCTGCCGCATCACCGTGTCGGCGGCGACACCCAGGTGGTCGGTCATCCACGTCCCGTCGGGGTCCTGGAACGGGCCCAGGGTGTACAGGTAGCGGGCGCCGATGACCTGGGTGAGCCACTGGTGCGCCTGCGTCCAGGTCGGGGACGGTGAAGCCGATGTGGTCGAGTCGGCGCAGGCCGGGCAGGCCGGGGCGTCGGGGAGTCGGTCATGACAAACGATTGTGCTCACTGAGCCGCGAAGCGGCAAGGCCCTCCGGTCGGACGGGGGATGCAGCCCCAGCGAACCCTGTGCCATAGTGCATAGCAAACGATTGCACGAGGAGGACCATGCCCGCCGACGACCCGCTCCAGCCCGTCGCACCGTGGGTCGAGGTCACCGCGACCGAGGCCGACTGGGACGCGGCCGACCCCGACCTGCTCATCGGCATGTACACCCAGATGACGCTGATCCGGGTCTTCGAGGAGTACGTGCTGGCAGCTGGCCGGTGCCGGGCTCATCCACGGCCCCGCCCACTCCAGCATCGGGCAGGAGGGGGCGGCCGTCGGATCGGTGAGCGTGCTCACGTCCCAGGACACGGTGAACGGCACGCACCGGGGTCACCACCAGTTCCTGGCGAAGGTGCTCGGCCACCTCGAGCCGAAGGGCATCCCGCTCGACGGCGAGCTCTCCGCCCCGGTGCGCGAGGCGCTGCTCACCACGCTGGCGGAGATCGCCGGCCTGGACCGCGGGTGGAGCCACGGACGCGGTGGCTCCATGCACCTGCGCTGGGCTGAGGCCGGAGCGATCGGCACCAACGCCATCGTCGGTGGCGGGGTGCCCCATGCCGCGGGGTCCGGGATGGGCGCACCGGCACGCCGGCACGGACGCCGTCGCGGTGACCTACTTCGGTGACGGCGCGGCGAACATCGGGTCGACCCTCGAGACCTTCAATCTGGCCGCCGCGCTGGGACATCCCGGTCTGCTTCTTCATCGAGAACAACCGCTACGCCGTGTCGACCAGCGTCGACGAGGCGACCGCCGAGCCCCGCCTGTCCGCCCGCGGGCCCGGGCTTCGGGATCCCCAGCTGGCGCGTGGACGGCATGGACCCGCTCGCGGTCCACCTCGCGACGAAGGCTGCGGTCGACCACATGCGCGCCGGCGGCGGCGCCGACGCTGGTCGAGGCGGAGACCTACCGCTACTTCCACCAGAACGGCGGGTTCGCCGGCAGCGCCTTCGGCTACCGCTCCAAGGAGGAGGAGGAGCGCTACCGCGATCGCGACCCGATCGAGCGGACCGCGGGCCACCTGGTGCGTCGCGGCCTGGCCGACCCGAGCAGCTCGACGACTTCGCGGCTCGGGCACGGGCGCTGATGGAGGAGCTCGGCGCGGTGCTCGTGGAGCCCGTCGAGGGCGGCAAGCCGGGGGAGCGGAGGATCCGGCCCGCCGAGTGGCCCGACCCCGCAGTTCGTGGACGTCGGCATTCGAGGGGACGGCGCCGAGCTCCGCGGCCTGCGCACCGCTGGACCGCGCCGAGCTTCAGCGGCAGGCTCGCCGGAGCAGAAGCTCGTCAGCGCGGTCGCGTCGGTCATGGACCGGCGGATGGCGACCGACGACCGGATCGTGGTCATGGGCGAGGACATCCACCGGCTCAACGGCGGCACCAACGGCGCGACCCGCGGGCTCGCCGAGAAGTTCCCCGGCCGCGTCCTCGGGACCCCGATCAGCGAGAACGGGTTCACCGGCCTGGCCTGCGGCATCGCCATGGACGGCCGCTATCGTTCCGGTCATCGAGTTCATGTACGCGGACTTCATGTGGGTGGCGGCCGACCAGCTGTTCAACCAGATCGCCAAGGCCCGCCACATGTTCGGCGGCGACCTGTCCGTGCCTCTGGTGCTGCGGTCGAAGGTCGCGATCGGCACCGGCTACGGGTCGCAGCACTCGATGGACCCCGCCGGGATCTTCGCCACGTCGGCCGGCTGGCGGATCGTCGCGCCGTCCACGCCGTTCGACTACGTCGGTCTGATGAACACCGCACTCGCCCTCCAGGACCCGGTGATCGTGCTCGAGCACGTGGATCTCTACAACGGCACCGGCGAGGGGCCCGTCGACGATTTCGACTACCACCTCCCTCTCGGCAAGGCGGCTGTCCGTCGGGAGGGCGCCGGACCTCACGATCCTTACCTACCTCGGCATGACGCCGTTCGTACTCCAGGCGGTCGAGGAGTCCGGTGTCGACGCGGAGGTGATCGATCTGCGCTGGCTGGACCGCGCCTCGCTGGACTGGGACACGATCACGGCCAGCGTCCAGAAGACGAACAACGTCCTGATCGCCGAGCAGGGCGCCCTCGGGACGTCGTACGGCACCTGGCTCTCTGCCGAGATCTCGCAGGTGCTCTTCGACTGGCTCGACTCCCCGGTCCGCCGGGTCACCGGCGGGGTGGCGTCGCCGAGCATCAGCAAGGTCCTGGAGCGGGCGGCCATCGCCCAGTCCGAGGAGGTGCTCGGTGAGCTGCGGAAGTTCCGGCAGCGAGACCGAGGGGGATTCTGAGATGGCCGAGATCTTCCGCCTGCCCGAGCTCTTCACGGGCCTCGAGTCCGCCGTCATCACCGACTGGGAGCTGGCGGAGGGGGCGCAGTTCGCACACGGCGCGCTGCTCGCCACCGCGGAGACCGACAAGGCCTCGGTCGAGCTCGAGGCGCCGCACGACGGTGTGCTGCTCAGGATCCTCACGCCCCAGGGCGGACGCGTGCTCGTGGACGGGCCGGTCGCCGTGCTCGGCGGGGTGGGCGAAGCCGCTGACGCGGTGGACGAGCTCCTGGCCGCGGAAGGGCTGGGGCGCCGCTGGCTCCGCAACCGCGTCGGCGACCCCCGAGCCGTCCCCGGAGTCGCCGCCGTGCAAGCGACTGCCGACCGACACCCGGACGGGGGCCCGCTGACCCCACGGTCGGCATCTTCGCCAGCCCGTTGGTCCGTCGGCTGGCCCGGGAGCAGGGCGTCCCGCTCGACGCTCTGGCCGGCACGGGCCCGGGCGGCCGCATCCGGCGAGTCGATCTCGAGCGCCACCTGGAGGGCGGGCGGCACGTGGCCGTACCGGACGAGCGTGACACCGAGCCTGCCTCCGGGTCGTGCAGAGCTGGACGTCGCCCCCTCGAGGACGCCCGTCCTGGACGCGGAGTACCTCGAGGTCCCGGCCGGCGGCATGCGCCGGATCGTCGCCGCGCGGATGGCCCAGAGCAAGGCCGAGATGCCCCACTTCTATCTGCGCGGGTCCGCGCGGATGGACGCCCTGATGGCGATGCGGTCCCAGATCAACGACGGCTCGGACGTCCGGGTGTCGGTCAACGACCTGATCGTCAAGGCGGTGGCGGCCGCGCACGCCCGCCACCCGGAGATGAACGTCTCCTGGGTGGACGGATCGATCCGGCACTGGCGGCACGTCGACGTCGGGGTCGCGATCGCGACCAGCCGGGGTCTGGTGACGCCCGTCGTCCGTCAGGTCGACCGGGCGACCGTCACCGCCATCGCCGCCGAGATCCGCGACCTCGCCGCACGGGCTGAGGAGGGGGACCTCCGGCTCGACGAGCTCGAAGGCGGCTCGATCAGCGTCACCAATCTCGGGATGCACGGCACCGAGGAGTTCTCCGGGATCATCAACCCGTCCCAGTCGGCGATCCTCGCCGTCGGCGCCGTGCGGGACGAAGCCGTCGTGGAGGACGGCATGATCACGGTGGGCAAGGTGGCACGGTTCACCCTCTCGGTGGACCACCGGCCGCTGGACGGCGTCATGGCCGCCGAGTGGATGCGCACCTTCCTGATGCTGGTGGAGAGCCCGTTGAAGCTGCTGGCCTGAGACGTCGGGCCGGCCGCCGGACGTCGCGCCGGCTCCACGCGACCACGATCCGTTGGTATCACCAAGGGCTATCCTCGATGGATGGCCTCCGGGGACGGGAAGCACCTCATCGTGCTGTTCGGCGCGACGGGCGACCTGGCGCGCCGCAAGCTGCTGCCCGGCGTGATGCACCTCCTTCTCTCCGGCCTGGTGCCCGAGTCACGGTTGATCGGGGTGTCCCTCGACGAGTTCGACGACGACTCGTTCCGGGAGTTCGCCCGACCAGGCCACCGGGGAGTTCGGCACCCGCAACCGCTCCCAGGAGCAGTGGGACTCATTCGCGCCGAACCTGCACTACGTGAACGTGAAGGCCGGTCCGCGAGCGCTGGCGGCGAAGGCTGCCGAGCTGGAGGCCGAGCTGGGCGGCAGCCCCCAACGTCTGCACTACCTGAGCGTGCCCCCGTCATCGGCCCTGGATGTGATCCACACGTTGCGCGACGCGGACCTGGTGGCGAGGTCGCGCATCGTCATGGAGAAGCCGTTCGGGACGGACCTGGCCAGCGCCAAGCCGGCTCAACGACTCGATCCACGAGGTCTTCGAGGAGGAGCAGGTCTTCCGGATCGACCACTTCCTCGGCAAGGAGGCGGCTCTCAACATCCTGGCGTTCCGGTTCGCGAACGGGCTCTTCGAGCCGATCTGGAACCGGAACTTCATCGACCACGTGCAGATCGACGTGCCGGAGACCCTCTCGGTGGCCGGCCGGTCGGGCTTCTACGAGGGGACCGGCGCGTACAAGGACATGGTGGTCACGCATCTGTTCCAGGTGATGGCGTTCATGGCGATGGAGCCGCCCACAACCCTGGACCCGGACTCGATCAGCGAGGAGAAACGCAAGGTCTTCCGGTCGATGCTCCCCATCGACCCGGACTTCGTCGTGCGCGGTCAGTACCAGGGCTATCGCGACGAGACCGGGGTCCCCCCGGAGTCGGAGACCGAGACGTTCGTGGCTCTCAAGGCGGAGATCGACAACTGGCGATGGGCCGGAGTCCCGTTCTACCTGCGCACCGGCAAGCGGATGCCCGAGGGTGCCCGGATCATCTCGATCGCGTTCCGTGAGCCGCCGAAGAGCATGTTCCCGCACGGCTCCGGGGTCGGGCTGTCCGGGCCGGACCACCTCACCTTCGACCTCGCCGACAGCTCACGGCTCTCCCTGTCCTTCTACGGGAAGCGACCCGGGCCGGGCATGCGCCTGGACAAGCTCTCGATGCAGTTCGCGATGACCGACCACGACCGGGCGAACGACGTGCTGGAGGCGTACGAGCGGCTCATCTACGACGCGATGAAGGGCGACCGCACCCTCTTCGCGAGCGCCGAAGGCATCGAGCGGCTGTGGGAGATCTCCGAGCCGCTGCTGAACGACCTCCCTCCCGTCCGCCCCTATCCCGAGTCGACCTGGGGGCCCAACTCGGTCCACCAGCTCATCGCCCCGCGCGCCTGGAGACTGCCCTTCGAGCGCAGCTGGCGCAAGCCGAACCCGCACGGCGCCTGACCCCTCCCTGTCTCGGGGGATATCCGGCGAGTACTGCGATCTCGGCCCCGGCGCACCCTGGTGTGGTCCGGGATGCGATCCCGCGACACTGTTCCTCGCTGCCTCGGGCCCACCCCGATAGCCTGTCCAGGGCTGTGGAGAATCGTCGTTAACTTGAGAGGTGTGCCATGGTGCAGCAGATCGTGTCGCCGGGTGAGCTGGCTGATCGGGCACGGGACTTCGTCCGGCGCGAAGTGATCCCGGTCGACGACGAGTTCGACGGCGACATCGAGGCTGCCGGCGGGGAGGATCTCCGGATCCGTCTGCAGGGGCTGGCCCGCAGCGAGGGCCTGCTGACCGCGCACGCGCCGGTCGAGTACGGCGGGCTCGGTCTTTCGATGTCCGAGCGGGCCCCGCTCTTCGAGGAGGCCGGCTACTCGCTCTTCGGCCCCATGGCGCTCAACGTCGGAGCACCCGACGAGGGGAACATCCATCTGCTGGCCCACGTGGCCACCGAGGAGCAGCGCGAGACGTTCTTGAGGCCGGTCGTCACCGGCGAGACCCGCTCGGCGTTCGCGATGACCGAGCCTGCCCCGGGAGCAGGAGCCGACCCGTCGATGCTGCGCACGCGCGCTACCCGGGTCTCCGGTGGCTGGCTGGTCGACGGGGTCAAGCACTTCATCACCGGAGCGGATGGCGCCGGCGTGTTCATCATCATGGCCCGCACCGGGGGAGAGCCGGGCGACAACGGCGGGGCGACCATGTTCCTCGCGCACGGCGATGACGACGGTCTCGACGTGGTGCGCCATCTCACCACCGTCGACAAGGCGATGCTCGGAGGTCATTGCGAGGTCAGGTTCCGCGAGCTGTTCGTCCCCGACGACCAGGTGCTGGGAGAGGTCGACGAGGGCTTCCGCTACGCCCAGGTGCGCCTCGGTCCGGCCCGGATGACGCACGTGATGCGCTGGACCGGCGCCGCCCGCCGCGCTCACGAGACGGCCCTGGCGTATGCGGCGGAGCGGGAGATGTTCGGGCAGCGGCTCGCCGACCTGGGCATGGCCCAGCAGATGATCGCCGACAACGAGATCGACCTCGCCGCGACACGGGCGCTGCTGCGGGAGGCATGCGCGGAGCTGGACGTCGGGCTCACGGGCGTCGAAGGCGACCTCGATCGCCAAGACCTTCGCCGCCGAGGCGCTGTACCGGGTCGTGGACCGGTCGACCCAGCTGTGCGGCGGGTCGGGGGTGTCCAGCGATCTGCCGATCGCGAAGATCGCCCGCGAGCTGCGACCGTTCCGCATCTACGACGGGCCCTCGGAGGTGCACCGGTGGGCGATCGCGCGCCGGGCGGTCCGGGCGGCCACGGGAGAGCGGCGTTGACGGCTGCCGGGGTGCCGGAGCTCTCGTCCGAGGAGGCGGATGCCCTGAGCGACGGGCTGGCGCGGGCCGGCGTGGCGCTCGCGGGCCCGCTGGTGGCCGAGGCATTGGCCGGCGGCCGGTCGAACCGGACCTACCGGCTCAGCGACGGACGCCACGCCTGGGTGGCCCGGCTTCCTCCCCGGGCGGGGCGCACGCCGTCTGCCCACGACGTGGCCCGTGAGTACCGCGTCACCGCCGCGCTGTGGGGCACCGACGTACCGGTCGCCCGCCCGGTGGCCGCGAACGCCGACGACTCCGCCGCCGGGGGTGCCTACGCCGTCTGGGAGTTCGTCGAGGGCCGGACCGTCCGCAGCGCCGCGGATCTCGACGCCCTCCCGGATGCCGAGGTGGCGGCCTCGTGTCACAGCCTGGTGGGGACCCTGGCGACCCTGCACCGCGTCGACCACGTGGCCGTCGGCCTGGAGGACTTCGGGCGTCCCACGGGCTATGCCGAGCGACAGCTGGCGCGGTGGTCGGGTCAGTGGGAGCTGGTCGGCGCCGCGCCTCTGGCGTCCCTCGCCGGCGAGGTCGTCTCGAAGCTGTCCGCCTCGGTGCCCGAGCAGCGCTCGGTCAGCGTGGTGCACGGGGACTACCGCCTCGACAACACGATCCTGGCACCGCAGGCCCCCCGGGTGGTCGCGGTCGTCGACTGGGAGCTGTCGACCATCGGCGACCCGGTCGCCGACGTCGCGATGATGTGCGCCTACCGCCTCCCCGCCCTGGACCTCATCGCCGGGGAGGCCAGCGCCTGGACCAGCGGCTCACTGCCGGACATCGGGGCCCTGGCGTCGTCGTACGAGGCGGCCGGCGGCGTGACGCTGAACGACTGGGACTTCCACCTCGGCCTGGCCTACTTCAAGGTGGCGGTGATCGCGGCCGGCATCGACCACCGGTTCCGGGCCGGTGCGGTCTCCGGCCCCGGCTTCGACACCTCGGGACGCGCCGTCGAGCCCTTCCTCCGGGCGGCGGCGGAGTCGCTGAGGGCGCGGTCATGACGCAGAGCGTGTGGGTGGCACGGTGGGCGTGATCCTGCTGGTCCGGCACGGCCAGGCATCCTTCGCCGCCGACGACTACAACGTGCTGTCCGAGACCGGTGCACTGCAGGCACGCCGGTTGGGGGCCACCCTCGCGGCGGGCCGGCCATGGCAGGTCGTCACCGGATCGCTGCGGCGCCAGGTGGAGACCGCGGAGCACCTGATCCGCGCAGCGGGCTGGGAGCAGGCCCCGATCGTGCAGTCGGGGTGGAACGAGTTCGATCACGGAGCCCTCGTGGGCCACGACGGCCGGGGCACCGATCCGGCCGCGTTCCAGGACCGGCTCGAAGGAGCGATGCTCTCCTGGCCGGAGGCCCACCCCGGTGACTCGGACTGGCGCGAGTCCTTCGCCGAGTTCGACGCCCGCTGTCGTTCCTCCCTGAACGAGGCGGTGGCCCTGTCGGAGGACGGACCCGTGCTCGTGGTCACCAGCGGCGGAGTGATCGGCTGGCTGGCCGCCGGCTTGCTCGACGGGGGAGTCCCGCAGTGGATCCGGCTGATGCGCGTCTGCGTGAACGCCGGCGTGACCAAGCTCGTGTCCGGCAGGCGCGGCCTGTCGCTGGTGAGCTTCAACGACCACTCACACCTGGGCGCCGACGAGGTCACCTACCGCTGATCGGGAATCGTGCCCCGGGCTCAGCCACCGAAGGCGCGGAACCGATTCTTGAGCTCGGTGGCCCTCACCACCTGGTCCTCGGCGCCGCGCAGCGCGTAGCGCTGGGACTGCCGCACGTGGCCCGCGCTCAGCTTGGCCGCGAGGTCCGGGTCCCCGTCCGCGATGGCGTCGATGATTGCGATGTGCGCGTCGATCACGGCCTGCCTGTAGCTGGCGTCGGGGTACGTGTCGTCGGCCGCGGACCGCACGGCCCACTGCCGCTCCTGCTCCGACCACAGGGACTCCAGCGCGCCGACGGTGAGAATCAGCGTCTCATTGCCGCACAGGCTCACCATCAGCTCGTGGAATGTCCGGGCGAGCTCGGTGAAGCTGGGGCCGTCATCGATGGCCGCGCTGTTCTCGACGACGTTGGCCCGCAGAGCCGGAACGACTGCCTCACCGCGGTCGGTGCGCTGGGCGCACAGGGAGGTGGTCAGCGGCTCGATCTGCTTGATCGCGGCGGCGAGGTCCGCCAGCGTTCCTCCACGTGACTGGAGTATCAGGCCGAAGGTGTAGGCAGAACTCTCGGCGGTGGGGATCTCGACGACCGAGCCGCCCACGCTGCCGCGCCGCACGGTCAGCAGGCCCTCGTGCTCGAGGATGCGCAGAGCCTCGCGGAGGGCTGGACGGCTGATGCGGAACTCGTCCATCAGGTCCTCCTGCTTCGGCAGGAGGTCGCCGTTGCCGAGGTCCCCGTTGATGATCCGCTCGCGCAGGACCGCTGCGACCATCTCGGGCAGTCGGGGTTGTTGGAGCTGGGTGCTCCGTCCTGCTCGTGCCACCGTTGTGCCTTTCGCCGAGTCTCCCGGGATGGTAGTTGCCGGACCGCCCACAGGGGTGGCGCGGCCCGTCACGGTTGACAATTATGCTGAAAGTTCGTATTTTTTGACAATGACCTCGTGACGGTGAGCCGAAGGAGAACTGTGGATTACGACCTCGGTGAGGGTGCAAAGGCCCTGCGGAGCACCCTGAGGACCCTCATCAGGGAGAACCTGCCCGATACGTTCCTAGGGGCGTTCACGCACGATCCCGCAGACCTCGAGCTCACCAACAGGTTCTGCAAGGTCCTGGCCGAGGAGGGACTGTTGTGTGCCGCCTGGCCGACGGAGTTCGGCGGCCGGAATGGATCGGTCTGGGAGCAGACGGTCCTGCGGGAGGAGATGTGGGCCGCCCATGAGCCCCGCGGGCCCCAGTACATGGGGGTCAACTGGATCGGCCCGGCGGTGATGCGGCACGGCACCGAGGCGCAGAAGGAGTACTTCCTCCCCCGGATCGCCAGCGGCGACATGATCTGGTGCCAGGGGTTCAGTGAGCCGGAGGCGGGCAGCGACCTGGCCAGCCTGCGGACCCGCGCGGTTCCCGACAGCGAGGGTGGGTGGCGGATCCACGGCCAGAAGGTCTGGACCTCCTACGCCGACATTGCCGGCTGGATCGTCCTGGCGGCCAGCACGACCCCGGAGGCCCCTGCCGCGGGGAGGCTGACGCTCTTCCTCGTGCCGATGAACCGGCCGGGCATCGAGGTGCGCCCGATCGCGGCGATGGTGGGCCCCCACCACCTCAACGAGGTCTTCCTCGACGGGCTGCGCGTCGAACCAGGTGACGTGCTCGGCGAGGTCGACGGAGGGTGGCGGGTGATGCGCGACGCGCTCGCCTACGAGCGGGTCGGGATCGCGCGGTACGCCCGGGGACAGGCCCTCCTCGACCGGCTGCTGGAGCACCTCGGAGACAAATGGGACGACCTGCCGGGGAGCCTGCGGGCCCGCTGGGTGCGCGTCCTGATCGATCTGCGGACGGCTCAGTTGCTCGCCTTCAGCGCGGTGGCCCGTGACGAGGGGATCGACGCCGCGGAGGCCGCGATCGCGCGGATCGTGGCCACGACCTGCGATCAGATCGTCGCGGAGGTGCTCTTTGACGCGGTTGGCGCCCGTGCGCTCGATTCCGGCGCTGAGGCGCTGGTGCACGGGGGCATCGAGGACCACTGGCGCTACGCCCAGGCGAGCACCGTCGCCTCCGGCACGATCGAGATCCAGCGGATGATCGTGGCCCGCCAGCTTCTTGGAGGACTGTGATGGATCCCGCCCTTCCCGCCGACATCATCGCCTTCAAGGACGCCGCCACCCGCACCTTTGCCCGGCTCGGCGGCGTCGAGCTCGCACGCCGTGCCGAGCAGGACCCCGATGTGCGCCTTGAGGCTGCGAGCGCACTGGCCGAGCTCGGACTCCACGACCTCGACGTCCGCGGCGACTTGGAGCAGTTCCTCGCGGGAGCCAGCGTCGCGCGTGCGGCCGGTGCTGTTGCCCTGCCGTATCCCGTCGTAGCGGAGCTGGTGCCTATCGATGGGAGCCGGCTCGCCCTTGTCGACCCTCAGGCAGTCCGGATCGACCACGGTGACCTGTCCGGGGGCTGGGTGGCCGCGGACCTCGACGGTGAGGCCTGGGAGGTCGTGCCCGGCGAGCGGGTTGGCGGCCTGCTCGGGCCCTTCGTCGTGGGTGGCGCGCTGGGCGCCGCCCGCCCCGACGTTCCGGCCGACGACGTCGCCCGGTGGATGGTGCTGGGCTCGTGGCTGATCCTGGGAGCGATCGAGCAGGCGGCCGCCGACGCCTTCGCGCACGTCCAGAACCGCATCCAGTTCGGCCGTCCGCTGGCGGATCAGCAGGCGGTGCGTTTCATGGCCGCCGACATGCGAGTCGGCGTACGGGCGATCGAGGAGCTGTGCATGTTCACGTCGTGGCGCTTGACGTCCGCGTCGCCCGCAGAGCGCCTCGCCGACGCGTTCGCGCTACGGCTCAAGGCGGTAGAGGGAGGTCGCGTCGTGATCCGAAGCGCTCACCAGCTCTTCGGTGCGTTGGGCTTCTGCGACGAGACCGACGTCTCGATCATCGACCGACTCGTCCAGCCGACCATGCGTTACCCCGTCTCGCCGGAGCTCCTCGTGGAGCGGCTCTTCGAGGCGGTGCGAACCCGGGTGCTCGCCGGGCGGCCGGCATGATCGACCTCCCCACGTCCATCGGTCGAGTGCTGGATCGGGCGCTGGCCAACCGACCTGAGGCGACCGCCGTCGTCACGCGGTCGGGGGAGGTGACCTACGCGCAGCTCGATGCGCGAGCAGACGCCGCGGCGGGGGCGCTCTGGGAGCTCGGTGTTCGTCCCGGCGACCGGGTCGCTGCCTGTCTCCCGAACGACCTCGATGTCGTGCTCGCCTTCCACGGGACCCAGCGGATCGGGGCGATCTGGGCGGGCGTCGGCGAAGGTCTGTCTGCCCCCGAGCAGCAGGCGCTCACGGGGCTCTGCGGGCCCACCCTCGTCCTGGCCGGGCCGGCCTGGAAGGCGGAGGGGGTACGCGCGGTCGGACTCGACGAGTGGCGGGTCGGTGTCGCCGCGGGCGCCCGGGCTCCCGGCGTCGACGTCGATCCGTTCGCTCCGGCAGGCATAGCGTTCACCAGCGGCACCACGGGCAAGCCCAAGGCTCTGGTGCACAGCCAGCACAACCTGCTCCTGCCGGGCGCCGCCCTGGTGCAGTCGCGGGGCTGGGGTCCGGAGCTCCGCAAGGGGGACAGCCTCGCGCTCACCATCCTCAACATGCTCGTCCTCACCACGCTGACCACGGCGCAGGCACAGGGCTGCTCGATCATCATCGACGCCCGGCACGTCGAGGGCATCGTCGAGTGGCTGGCGCGCGAGCGGGTGAACGTCTGGAACGCGGTGCCCGCGCAGCTGTTCGATCTGTGCAGCCGGCCGGACCTCGACCTCAGCGGCCTGGAGGAGATCTGGAGCGGCGGAGGCGACTGCCCCGAGCACCTGCGCGAGAGGTTCCTCGAGGTCCACCACCTGCCGATCCGGGTGGCCTACGGGCTGTCGGAGGCGCCGACTCTGGTCTCGCTCGATCCTGTCGGGTCGCAAATGCGCCCCGGGTCCAGCGGCCCGCTGATGCCGCAGTTCGACGTCGCGGCGTACGACGAGGAGGGGCATCGGCTTCCCCCCGGAGAGATCGGCGAGCTGGTGCTTGCGTCGGCGACCACCGGACCCTTCCGCGGCCTGTGGCGGCCATTGCTCGGCACCTGGTCGGCCGACCACCTGGAGCCGAATCCGGAGATGACCACCCGGACAGGGGACATCGGCTCGGTGAGCGACGACGGATGGCTGACCATGGTTGACCGAGCGAAGCTGGTGATCGTGCGTGGGGGCGCCAACGTCTACCCGGCGGAGGTCGAGCGCGTGCTGACCCGTCATGACAGGATCGGTGCCGCTGTCGTCTTCGGTCTACCCGACGAGCGCCTGGGAGCGCGAGTCGCGGCGCTCATTGTGGCGGACGGGGACATCCCGGCCGAGGAGCTGCGCACGTACTGCGCCGGCGAGCTCGCCCGCTACAAGATCCCCGAGGTCTGGGGTCGCGTGGAGTCTCTGCCTCGCAATGCCATGGGCAAGGTCAACCGGTCGGGGCTCGCCGACCTGCTGGATTAGCCCGACAGGTCCTAGCGGAACTCGTGACGCGCCGGCGCCATCACCGCGTCGAGGACGGCTCGGCGGTCGATCAGGCTGGTGAGTGCAACGGTCCGCTTGACGTACAGGTGCGCCGGATGCTCCCAGGTGAAGCCGATCCCGCCGAGGTTCTGGATGTTGTCAGCTGCGCTGCGGTAGGCGCCCTGGGAAGCCAGGACGTACGCCGAGGCGGCGTGGAAAGCCGCGTCCGGGTGCCCCGCCTCCACCATCAGCGCGGCCTGGTAGACCTGGCCCACGGCGGCTACTGCGGCGATCGCCATGTCGGCACATCGGTGCTTCACAGCCTGGAACGAGCCGATCGGCCGACCGAACTGTTGGCGCACCTTGGCATAGTCGGCCGACATGTCCCGCACGGCCTCGATGATGCCGAGCAGCTCGGCGGCCGCGAGGACCCGGGCCCGTGAGATCAGCTCCGGGCCGTCCTGGCGGAGCCCGCCGCTCGCCCCGGCGAACGTCGCGGTCGGCGTGTGGGGGTCTGTCGATGGAGTGGGGGCGACGCCATCGAGCTCGACGAGCTCGGCCCCGGACACGTCGAGACGCAAGGCGAGCCCGTCAGCTCGGAGGTTCACCGCCACGCCGGCGACGACGCTCCCGACGGGGAGGTCCCCGCTTCCGATGCTTGCGGCCAGCGCATGTTCGCCCGCCTGCGCCGCGAGCAGGGCGGAGAGGGTGGAGGACAGGAAGGGCCCCGGGGTCGCGAAGCGACCGAGCTCCCGGAACACCATGACTTGCTCGGGCAGCCCCAGTCCGAGGCCGCCGTCGTCCTCCGCGAGACCCAGGGCGAGCCACCCCTGATCGGCGGCCTGGCGCCAGATCCGATCGTGCAGCGGGGAGGGGTCACCCCGATCGACCAGCTTGGTCGGGTCCGACTCGCGGGAGAGCAGGCTGCGAGCCGCGTCCGCCAGCCCCTCCTGGAGATCGTCAGGTTCGAGGTTCACCGTGGCAGTCCCAGCACTCGCTCGCCGATGATGTTCTTCTGGATGTCGATCGTGCCCCCTGCGATGGGCTCGCTGAAGTCCTCGAGCCACTGGCGGGTCCACTCGCTGACCGGCAGTGCCTCGGGGCCGAGCACGGCCAGGGCTACCTCCGACGATCGGCGGGTGAGCTCCACGAAGAAGGATCGCACCGCGACCGAGCTGCTGTCGCCGGGCTGTCCACCCAAACCGGTTGCCTGGTAATAGGCCATCGACCGTAGCGCGGCGGCGGACGCCCGCAGCTCCGCGAGCTGGTCGTGGATGACCGGGTCGCCGATCTTGCCGGTCTCCCGGGCGTGGTCGATCAGGTCGTCGATGAAGACGAGCCGCTGCAGCCGGGTGTCGAGGAACCCGGTGCCCCTTTCGGCGTGGAGCGTCGACAGGGCGACGCTCCAACCGTTGCCGGGCCCGCCAACCACGTTGGACAAGGGGACCCGCACCTCGTCGTAGAACACCTCGCAGTTGTGGGGCCACCCGTCGATGCTCGTGATCGGGCGCACATCGACGCCGGAGGAGTGCATGTCGAGGATGACCCAGGTCAGGCCCTGGTGACGCTCGGAGCCTGGGTCGGTCCGGATCAGCAGCTCCTGGTAGTCGGCATGCTCGGCGTAGGTCGTCCAGGTCTTCGAGCCGGTGATCACGAGCTCGTCGCCGTCGACGACCCCGTGACACTTCAGGGCGGCCAGGTCGGACCCGGCGTTCGGGCTCGGAGAAGCCCTGGCACCAAGGGGCCTCGCCGCGCAGGATGAGGGGGAGATGGTGTGCCTTCTGGACATCGTCTCCCCGCGCTATCAACGTCGGCCCGGCGTGGGATACCGCGACCCCGAAAACCCCGCTGTGCGGGGCTCGGGCCCGGACCCGTTCCTCGTACCAGACGATCTGCTCGAGCAACGAGAGTCCCTGGCCGCCGTACTCCTGGGGCCAGTCGATCCCTGCCCAGCCTCCGTCGTACTGGAGGCGCTGCCACTGCGCGTCGAAGGCGCGGACCTCAGGGCCCGGTGTAGCCGGTCGTGGCTCCCTCGGCGCGCTCTCCTCGAGCCACGTCCTGGCCCGCTCCCGGAACAGGCCCAGCTCCTCCTGATCTGACAGGTCCATGCTGCCTCCTCGACATCAGCTTGCTCCAGGTTCCCGAGATTCCCGTGGGCATCACCAGCGCCATCAGGAGGAACACGGCCGCGAAAGTCAGGGGACCGACCCCCGGCCGGCCGTTGAACGCCTGGGTGAGGTGGTTCGAGGCCTCCACGATCAGGATGGCGCCGATCAGGGTCCCCCAAGGCCGTGACGAGCCTCCTATGAGCGCGGCCACAATGATCTGGAACAGGGCGCTGGTGCTCAGGAACAGGTTCGCGTTGGCCAGCAGGTTGTACTGGGCGAAGACCACCCCGGGTACGGCTGCAATCATCGCGGCGGCGACGAACACGCTGACACGGACTCTCCGGACCGGTATGCCGACGGCCGCCGAGGCCTGTTGCGAGTCCTTAACCGCCTGGACCCATCGACCGGTGCGGCTGCGGCCGAACCACATGAGCCCCGCGATGACGAGCACGTTCACCACGAGCAGCATGCGGGCGAAGATCGACGCGTCGGCGAACTGCATCGCCCCCCAGTCGTTCCCCTTCGTCACGGTGAGGTACAGCCCGATCGAGCCGCCGAGCGGCTTGATCGCGGCCAGCACCGGAGGTGCGGCCTGGGAGACGAGCAGCGTCACCAGGGCCGTTATCACCGTCCCGGTGTGGCGCATGGCGACGAAGGCGATCGGCAGCGCGATGACCGCGGCGACGACCATGGCGATCGGAATAGCGGCCCAGGGCGAGATTCCGTGCGACGAGTACAGATAGACGCTGGTATAGCCGCCGATGGCGACGAAGACGGGCTGTGCCAGCGAGAAGATGCCCAGGCTGCCGTAGAGCAGGCTGAACGAGTAGCCCGCCGCGGAGTAGTACAGGGCCAGGACGATAACGGCCAGTTGAGCCGCCGGCAGTGAGCCGATCAGGAACCAGGCCGCGATGAAGAAGACCAGCAGGACGGCCCACCTGCCTCCGCGGGGGAGCTCGAACGGCCTCACGTGGCCAGCTCCCGCTCCGGCTGGACAAGCAGGACAAGCAGGATGACCACGAGGGGAGCGAGGGTTGTCCAGTACGACGCCAGATATCCGGCGGAGAGCGCCTCGAGGATGCCGATCGCCAGCCCGGCTCCGACGGCGCCGAGGGTGTTACCGATACCCCCGATGATGACTACGGCAAAGGCTGACACCAGGTAGTTGAGCCCGATGCCCGGTGTGAAGACACTGAACGGACTGATTATGATGCCTGCGATGCCGGCGATCATGATCGACAAGACGACTGCCGCCCGCTGGGCCACCGGGACCTGCACGCCATAGAGACCGGCGGCTTCGGGGTCCTCGGCGACCGCGCGGAGAGCGCGCCCCCATCGGGTGGCACGCACGAACACGTAGATCGCCACGGCGAGCAGCAAGGTGAAGACCGCCGCAATGATCTCCGTGCCCGCGAGCGAGAGCCCGAAGACCTGCACGCTGCCCGCGGTGAGCCCCTCGAGGGTCCGCGGCTCGTTGCCGTAGACAGTCTCGAGGAGCCCACCGATGAGCAGAAGCAGCGCGAGTCCAATGAGCAGCTCACCGATCTCGCCGACCTTGCGACCGCGCCACTCGAAGAGCTCGGCACTGGCGAGTGCGACGAGCCCGAAGAACACCACGCCGGGTATGAGGGCCAGATACGGATTCCAGCCCAGGTGCTCCTTGACGAAGAGGGCGAAGTAGAGGCCCACCGCCACGAAGCTGCCGTGGGCGAAGTTGGCGATCTTTCCCACGCCCAGCACGAGCGTGAACCCCACTCCCACCAGGCTGAAGACGGCACCGGTGACGAGCCCGATGACTATCAGCTGGCCGAAGAGCATCGACGTGTGTCCTCTCGGTGGCGCGGTCGCGTCAGTCGGCTACTTGTAGGCGGTGATCTGGGCCCCGGCGACGGCGGTCGGGTACACCAGCACCTGCTTGCCGCCGACGATCTGCGAGATGTAGATCGGGGCCTCGTTGAGCGCTCCGTTCGATGCGAACGACAGGGTGGTCGGCGACGGGTAGATGTTGCCGTTGTCCTGTGTCAGTTGCACGTTCTTGAGCGCGGCGACGACCTGCGCGGGATCGGTAGACCCCGCGTCCTCGAGCGCCTGGGCGATCACCCGGACCGCGACGTAGCCGGCCAGGGCCTGGGTGTTCGGGACAGCGTTGAACTTCGCCTGGTAGTCGTTGTACATCGTCGTGAACGTCGCCGGGACGCCGGTCGAGTCGGGGGACAGGTCGCCGAGAACCAGCACCCCGTTGCCCTGGTCCCCGATCTGTGAGATCACGTCGGTGGCGTCCGAGCCGCCGCCGATCACGATCTTCGCCTTCGGGGTGAACTTCCCAGCGAAGAGCTTGGCCAGCGCAATCCCATCGCCGGGATAGCCGGCGTTGAAGATCACGTCGGCGTCCGCGTTGGCCAGACGCGCAGCGACGGACGAGAAGTCGGTCGTCGAGGGCGGGTAGCTGAAGCTCGAGGTGATCGTCATGCCGGACGCGTCCTTCTTGAACCCTTCGAGCAGCTGATTGCCGTAGGTGGTGTCGCTGTAGGCGATGACGACCTTGGGGTTGCTGATCCCCAGTGCCGAGGCGGCCAGGCGGATCGTGTCGGCCCAGCCGGCTCCGAACTGGTCGCTGTTCTTGTTCACCGTGAAGACGGTGTCATATCCACGCGAGGTGATCTCGTTGGCAGTGCCGCCCGCGTTGACCCAGGGGATCCCGGCCCGCTGGGTGATGCTGGTGCCGGCGATGACGGTGTCGGAGATCTCGCCGCCGAAGACTGCAGTCACCCCGTCGGCCACCGCGGCGGTCGCCTGGGGTGCGCCCTGATCCGGGCTGGTCTGGGTGTCGTAGGTCTTGAGGACGAGGCTCGCACCCCCGAGACTCTTGAT
Source organism: uncultured Actinomycetota bacterium (assembly GCA_963805655.1). Classification (GTDB taxonomy): domain Bacteria; phylum Actinomycetota; class Actinomycetes; order Propionibacteriales; family Nocardioidaceae; genus CAWDVB01. The sequence goes on from CAWDVB010000003.1 coordinate 245,206, forward strand.
CCCGCCAGCGGAGTTGATCTCGTCGATGGCTACCTGGGCGCCCTGGTTCTCGGGGACGCCGTAGACCGACGCGCCACCGCTGAGGTCGGTGATCTCGCCCAGCGTCACCGAGGTCACGGCCGGGGTGGTGGAGCTGGACGTGGCGCTGGAAGAGCTGCTGGAGTTGCTGTTTGACGAGCTGCAACCCGCGGTGGCAACGACGGCTGCGACCGCCAGGATCGCCCCCGCTCGGGCGGCGTACCCCCGTTGGGACCCGCGCATCTGCTTCTTCATTACTGGGAATTCCTCCCTCTGTGTCGAGCGTGGCTCAGGACGCTGCGTCGTTGTCGATTACTTGAAGACCGAGTCGGCGATGTCCGACATCCCCGTCTCGGCTGCGTTCCGCTGCGCGACGACCTCTCCTTGCCTGAGGACCACCACGGAACTGCAGATCTCGGTTGCCCCTGCGTTCTGCTCCGCCAGGACGATTGCCATGGACCCGCTGCGGGCCATGGCCGAAATCACGTCGAAGACCTGGTCGACGATCACCGGCGCCAGGCCTTCGGATGGCTCGTCGAGCAGGAGCACCTGGGGCCGGGCCATGAGCCCCCGCGCGATCGCCAGCATCTGCTGCTGTCCTCCGGACAGCTCTGCGGCCCGCTGCCGGCGCTTCTCGTGCAGGACTGGGAAGTAGGTGTAGGCCTCGTCGAGTGCAGCCCTGCGCTCAGCCTTGGAGCCCAGCGTGTGGCCGCCGACGAGCAGGTTGTCGAGGACGCTGACGCCCGGCCACAGCTGGCGTCCCGAGGGGACCAGGGCCAGCCCTGCCTTGCTCCGGGTCCAGGTGGGCTTGTGGGTGACCTCCGCGCCGCACACTCGAACGGTGCCGCCGGAGACGGGAATGGTGCCGGCGACCGCGGCAAGCAGAGAGGTCTTGCCGGCCCCGTTGAGACCTAGCAGCCCGACGCACTCGCCGGACTCCACGGAGCGCGAGAAATCGCGGACGACCTCGAGCAGGCCGCGCCGCACGCTGAGGTGCTCGATCTCAATTGCGGGTGCGGCTGCCAAGGTAGCTCTCCACGACGTGCGGGTTGGTGAGAACAGCGTCAGGCTCGCCCTCGGCAACCAGCTCTCCAGCTGTCACGGCGAGGACACGCTGGGCGACAGCCCGAACGGCCCCGATGTTGTGCTCAACCATCAGCACAGTCAGTCCCTGGCCCGGCAGCGAGCCCACGGTGGCGCCGAGCTCGATCGCCTCCTCCTCGGTGAGGCCGGTGAAGATCTCGTCCAGCAGGATGACGCTCGGGTCCGTGGCGAGCGCACGTGCGAGCTCGAGCCGCTTGCCCTCGACGGCGTTGACCAGTCCGGCCGACAGGGCGGAGCGGTCCTGGAGGTCGAGGCGGGTCAGGAGCTCATCGGCCCGTCGACGGGCGATCCCGGCGCTGACGCCGCTCCCGGTGGCGCCGACCTCGACGTTCTCCCGAACACTCATCGACGGGAACGGTTTGATGTGCTGGAACGTACGCGCGATCCCCAGACGCAGACGCCGGTGGGCGGGCTTCGAGGTGATGTCGCGGCCGTGGAAGTGGACCGAGCCGGAGGTCGGGCGGAAGGCGCCGGCGATCAGGTTGAACAGCGTCGTCTTGCCCGCACCGTTGGGTCCGATGATGCCCACGACCTCGTGCGCACCGATGCTGATGCTCACGTCCTTGAGCGCGTGGATGCCACGGAACGACTTGGTCAGCCGTTCGGTGCGCAGCACCTCGACGCTCGCGGACTGGGTCGTCTCGACACAGGTCGCCTTTCCCGGTCGGTGTGACGTCGTTCACGATAGGGGCAATATGCAAAAGTTCACAACATTCAGCAATTGGGGGGCAACGCTAGGTGCGCGCTCCCGCCGCGTCAAGGGTGCGGCCGTGCCACCCATGGCCTGGTCAGGCGCTCGACCAGCGCGCGGGACGTCGTTCGGCGAACGCCGTCGGGCCCTCGGTTGCGTCGGGATGCGCCCAGTGCTCCTGGACGGCCACCCACCCCGACTCCATCCACGGCTCGCACACCGTGGCGGACTGGGCGCGCATCATCCGTCGCGTGGCCCGTACGGCCGTGGGCGAGGCCGCGGCAAGGGCTGTCGCGATCTCCAGGGCCCGGTCGACCAGTCGGTCGTCCCCGATGACTTCGGTGACCAGTCCGAGCTCGTAGGCCCGCTGCGCTGACAGGTGCTCGAAGGTTCCGAGGAGCGCCATCCGCGAGATCACTGCGTAGGGGAGGCGCAGGGCCAGCGAGGCCGGCTCGATGCCGCTGACCTGGCCGATGGACACGTGCGGGTCGAGGAACGTGGCCGAGGTCCCCGCGATCACGATGTCGGCGTCGGCCACGAAGTGGAGCCCCCCTCCGGCACAGGTGCCGTTGACGGCGACGACAACAGGCACCTCGAGCCGGTGCCCGGGCAGGAAGGAGAGCTCTCCCCAGAGTCCGGGCGCGCGGGGTGCTCGGTCTCCGGACAGAAACCCGGCGTCGGCTCCGGAGCAGAACCCGCGGCCGTTGCCGGTGAGGATCACGCTGCGGAGGTCCGGGCGGCTGGCGAGGGTGCCCCACGTCTCCTCCAGCGACGTCATCATCTCGGCCGAGAGCGCGTTGAGCCGGTCGGGTCGATTGAGCCGCACCAAGCACACGCCTTCGGCCGGCTCCTCGGTCTGGACTGTCTCGGACATGGGTCCTCCTGGTGGCTTAGGTCCTCGGCCACCAGCCTAAGAGAAAATGATTGGAAGATTCGATGGCAGAGCGTCGAGGCTCGAGTCATGCTCGCGCGCGCATGAGGGATCCGGCGCGTCCGAGCGGCGCAGGTGTGATGTGAATCACCGATCACATCGGGAGTGAATGGGTGTTTACTAAGCATCTTCCCTGACCGGGGTCGAGCAGGCATACTGCGAGTGCCGAGCCGGATGCGTGCTGGTCGCGTCCCGGGTGAGCCGGAGGTAGGTCCATGGCGGTGCAACCGCTCTACGACGAGGAGCACGAGGCGTTCCGGGAGTCGATCCGCGGCTTCGTGGCCCGCCATGTGGAACCGCATGCCGAGGCGTGGGAGCTCGCGGGCAAGGTCGACCGTGAGCTGTTCACGCAGGCCGCCCGCGACGGGCTGCTGGGCTTCGCCGTCCCCGAGGAGTACGGCGGGGGCGGGACCGACGACTTCCGGTTCAACGCGGTGATGGCCGAGGAGCTCGGCCGCTCAGCGGCGAGCAGCGGCGTGGGCGGGATCGCGCTGTCCAACGACATCGTCCTTCCGTACTTCACCGATCTCACCAATGACGAGCAGAAACGGCGCTGGCTGCCGGGGATCGCCTCCGGCGAGCTGGTCACCGCTGTCGCCATGACCGAGCCCGGCACCGGCAGCGACCTCGCCGGCATCCGCACGACCGCGGTGCGCGACGGCGACGACTACGTGGTCAACGGGGCGAAGACCTTCATCTCCAACGGTCAGAACGCCGACCTCGTGGTGACCGCGGTGCGGACGGGGGAGGACCGGCACCGGGGGCCTCTCCCTGATCGTGCTGGAGCGGGGCATGGAGGGATTCGAGCGGGGCCGCAACCTCGAGAAGGTCGGGCTGCACGCCCAGGACACCAGTGAGCTCTCCTTCACCGACGTCCGGGTCCCCGCGGCCAACCTGCTGGGTCGAGGAGGGCGATGGCTTCCTCGGTCTGGTGCGGAACCTTCCCCAGGAGCGGCTCGCGATCGCCCTCGGCTCCCTGGCGGCTGCGGAGGGGACCTTCGCGCGCACCCTGGACTACGTCAAGGAGCGCACCGCGTTCGGTCGGCCGGTCGGCTCCTTCCAGAACTCCCGGTTCGTCCTGGCCGAGATCGCGACCGAGCTCGCGGTGACCCGCAGCTTCGCCGACGACTGCGTGCGCAAGCACCTCACCGGTGAGCTCACCGCCGAGGAGGCCGCCATGGCCAAGTGGTGGGCGACCGAGCTGCAGAACCGCATCGTGAGCCGCTGCTTCCAGCTGCACGGCGGATACGGCTACATGCGCGAGTACCGCATCGCGCGGGACTACGAGGACGCCCGCATCTCGACGATCTACGGCGGGACGACGGAGATCATGAAGGAGATCATCGGTCGGGGCCTCGGCCTCTGACCGCATCGGGCCCACGGGCCCGACGACATCAGCGACACACCAGGGAAGGGCCACGGGCACCATGGCTGACACCGCATTACATCTACGACGCCCTGCGAACGCCGCGCGGGAAGAACCGCGGGGGCGTCGCTGCACGGCGTGAAGCCCATCGACCTGGTGGTCGGGCTGCTCGACCAGCTCGTGCCGCGCAATCCGGGGCTCGACCTCGACCTGGTCGACGACATCGTGCTCGGGTGTCGTCTCCCCGATCGGCGAGCAAGGTGGCGACATCGCCCGCTCGGCCGCGCTGGTGGCCGGGCTGCCGCAGACGGTCCCCGGAGTCCAGCTCAACCGGTTCTGCGCGTCCGGTCTGGAGGCAGTGAACACCGCCGGCGCCAAGGTGCTCTCCGGAGACCGCTTCGTGATCGCCGGCGGCGTGGAGTCGATGTCGAGGGTCCCCATGGGGTCCGACGGTGGGGCGTACCACCAGGACCCGACGACGGCGTACGACCACTACTTCGTGCCGCAGGGGATCGGCGCCGACCTGATCGCGACCCTGGAGGGATTCAGCCGGGAGGACGTCGACGCCTTCGCGGCGGCATCCCAGGAGCGCGCGGATCAGGCGTGGCGCGAGGGCAGGTTCGCGCGCAGCATCGTCCCCGTCACCGACATGAACGGCGTGACGGTGCTCGACACCGACGAGCACCGCCGACCCGGGGCGACGGTCGAGTCGCTGGGGGCACTGAAGCCCGCATTCGCCGCGGTCGGCGACCAGGGCGGCTTCGACGCCGTCGCCATCCAGCGGTATCCGCAGGTGGAGCGGATCAACCACGTCCACACCGCAGCGAACTCCTCGGGCATCGTCGACGGCGCGGCGCTCGTCCTCGTCGGCAGCGAGCGGTCCGGACGCGAGGCGGGGCTCACCCCGCGCGCCCGGATCGTGTCGACGGCGGTGATCGGCAGCGAGCCGACGATCATGCTGACCGGCCCCGCTCCGGCGACCGAGAAGGCGCTGGCCCGGGCCGGCCTCACCGTCGACGACATCGATCTCTTCGAGCTCAACGAGGCGTTCGCCTCGGTGGTGCTCAAGTGGATGCGGGACCTCAAGATCCCCCACGAGAAGGTCAACGTGAACGGCGGAGCGATCGCGATGGGGCATCCGCTCGGCGCCACCGGCGCGATGATCCTCGGCACGCTGCTCGACGAGCTCGAGCGCCGCGACCTGCAGCGGGGTCTCGCGACCCTCTGCGTGGGCGCCGGGATGGGCATCGCCACGATCATCGAGCGCGTCTGAGCCGCGCACCACACCTGACGGGAGATTGGATCCTGATGAGCGACATCCGGGGCATGCACTGGGAGCAGGACGCGGAGGGGATCGTCACGCTGACAATGGACGATCCCGACCAGACCGTGAACACGATGAACGACACCTGGGAGGCCGCCTACGAGGCCGCGATCGAGCGGCTCGAGGCCGAGCGCGACTCGGTCACGGGCGTGATCATCACCAGCGCGAAGAAGTCCTTCTTCGCCGGCGGAGACCTCCGCCTGATGCAGCAGAGTCACGCCGGAGACCGCCGCGGAGCAGACCGCGAGCATCGACCGGATGAAGTCGCTCATGCGACGGTTCGAGACGCTGGGCCGCCCGGTCGTGGCGGCCGTGAACGGCGTCCGCGCTGGGCGGTGGCCTCGAGGTCGCGCTCGCCGCCCACCACCGGGTGGCCTCGACCGCCCGAGATCCGCATCGGTGTGCCCGAGGTGACGCTCGGCCTGCTGCCGGGTGCGGGTGGGATCACCCGCCTGGTCCGCATGCTCGGGCTGCAGATCGCGCTGACGGAGTGGATCCTTACCGGCACCCGCTACCGCGCGGCGCAGGCGGTCGAGAAGGGTGTGTTCGACGAGATCGCCTCCACGCCCGACGGAGATGCTCGCTGCTGCCAAGGCATGGATCCGGGACGAACCCGGACGCCGTGCAGCCCTGGGACGCGAAGGGGTTCCGCATCCCCGGCGGCGCGGCGAACAGCCCCGCCATCGCCGGCTACCTGCCGGCGTTCGCCGCGAACCTGAGGAAGCAGCTGAAGGGTGCGCCGATGCCGGCTCCGCGAGCCGCGCTCGCCGCGGCTGTCGAGGGGTCGCTGGTCGACATCGACACCGCGCTCTCGGTGGAGACGCGCTATCTGGTGTCGCTGATGACCGGCCAGGTCGCCAAGAACATGATCAGCACCTTCTTCGACCTCCAGAAGGTCAACGGCGGAGCCTCGCGCCCCGCCGACCAGCCGCCGTACACGGCGACCAAGGTCGGTGTGATGGGCGCAGGGATGATGGGGGCCGCCATCGCGTACGTGTGCGCCAAGGCCGGCATCGACGTCGTGCTGAAGGACGTCACCCTCGAGGCGGCCCAGCGCGGCAAGGGCTACGCCGAGCGGCTGGAGGCCAAGGCCGTCGAGCGGGGTCGCACGACTCCGGAACGGTCTGCCGACCTGCTCGCGCGCATCAGCCCGACAGCCGATGCATCCGACTTCTCCGGGGTGGACCTGGTCATCGAGGCCGTGTTCGAGTCGGTCGATCTCAAGCAGCAGGTCTTCGGCGAGATCCAGGACGTGGTCATGCCCGACGCGGTGCTGGGCAGCAACACCTCCACCCTTCCGATCACGCTGCTCGCGGAAGGGGTGTCCCGGCCGGAGGACTTCATCGGCATCCATTTCTTCTCGCCCGTGGACAAGATGCCTCTCGTCGAGATCATTCGCGGGGAGCGCACCTCGGATGCCGTGTTGGCCAAGGACCTTCGACTTCGTCCGGCAGATCCGCAAGACGCCCATCGTCGTCAACGACCACCGGGGCTTCTTCACCTCCCGGGTGATCGGCACGTTCATCAACGAGGGAGTCGCCGCGGTCGCGCGAGGGCGTCGAGCCGGCGATCGTCGAACAGGCCGCCCTCCAGGCGGGCTACCCGACCGGCCCCCTGCAGCTCATCGACGAGCTCACCCTCACCCTTCCCCGCAAGATCCGCGAGGAGACCCGCGCGGCGGTCGAGTCCGCCGGAGGCACCTGGGTCGCCCACCCGTCCGAGGCCGTCATCGACGCCCTGATCGACCAGGAAGGGCGTACCGGACGGTCGGGCGGCGCGGGGTTCTACGAGTACGACGACCAGGGGCGCCGCGCCCGGCTGTGGCCCGGGCTGCGCGATCGCTTCGCATCGGGGACCGTCGAGCAGCCGATGCGGGACCTGCAGGAGCGGATGCTCTTCGCCGAGGCGATCGAGACCATCCGCTGCTTCGACGACGGCGTGATGTCCTCCGTCCCGGACGCCAACATCGGATCGATGCAGGGCATCGGCTTCCCCCCGTGGACCGGGGGTGTGCTGCAGTACGTCAATCAGTACGAGGGCGGGGTTGCCGGCTTCCTCGCGCGAGCCCGCGAGCTCGCTGCGGGATACGGTCCCCAGTTCGAGCCGCCCGCGTCACTGGTGGAGCTCGCCGCCTCCGGCGGCCGCTACGCCTGAGGAGGCGGCAGGCGCCCACCCCGAGCCGTTGAGCCGGCCGTCGCGCTGCGGGTGGTGCCGGCTGCCGAGGTCAGGTGGTGCGGCGCAGGATGCGTGCCTCCCACGGAAGCAGCACGAGGGCGTCCTTGCCGGGCGCCGGAGGAGCGCTGTGGGGAGCGTGCGATCCGAGCAGCAGCTCTGCTCGTGCCCACTGTGCGGCTTCGGGAAGTCCCTCGACGGTGTGCTCGGCGCCACTGAAGTTGGCGACCACCAGCAATGTCGTCTGGTCGAGGGAGCGGGTGAACGCGTAGACCACCGGGTCCTCGGGGAGCAACATCGTGAAGTCGCCGTCGGCCACGACCGGGTTGGTGTGGCGTAGCTCGATCAGCCGCCGGTAATGGTGGAACACCGAGTCGGGGTCGGTGAGAGCTTGCTCGGCGTTGACCTCGAGGTAGTTGGGGTGAACCGGGAACCACGGCTCGCCCGCGGTGAAGCCGGCATGCGGCGAGGTATCCCACTGTACGGGCGAGCGGGCGTTGTCGCGGCTGCCGAGCCGCAGGGCGTCGAGCACCTCCTCGGCGGGCAGTCCCTGCTCGATGGCCGCGTAGTAGTGGTTCACCAACTCGATGTCGCGGAAGGAGCCGATGTCCTCGAACGGCACGTTGCTCATGCCGAGCTCCTCACCCTGGTACACGCAGGGCGTTCCGCGGTGCAGGTGCAGCACGGTGGCGAGGAGCTTCGCCGATTCGACGCGGAACTCACCGTCGTCGCCGAATCGGGACACCGCCCGAGGCTGGTCGTGGTTGTCCCAGTACAGGCTGTTCCAGCCGACCTCGGCGAGGCCGTCCTGCCAGCGCCCGAGCGACTCCTTCAGCTCGACGAGCCGCAGCGGACGATGGTCCCACTTGTTCGCCCCGTGGTCGAGGTCGACGTGCTCGAACTGGAAGACCATGTCGAGCTCGTGACGCGCGGGGTCGGTGAAGAGCAGCGCCTCCTCCACGGTGACCGCGGGCATCTCGCCGATGGTGAGGAGGGCGTCGCCCCGGCCGTCGAACACCTCGCGGTGCATCTCCTGGAGGAACTCGTGGATCCGCGGGCCGCAGATGAAGTGGGGCGCCCCGTCGCCCCACGGGCCTGCGCCGATCGGCGTGCCGTCCTGGAGCGGAAGACTCTTGGAGATCATGTTGATGACGTCCATCCGGAAGCCGTCGACCCCGCGGTCCAACCACCACCGCATCATCGTGTAGACCGCCTGACGCACCTGCGGGTTCTCCCAGTTCAGGTCGGGCTGCTTCCGCGAGAACAGGTGCAGGTAGTACTCGCCCGAGGCTGGGTCGAACTGCCAGGCCGACCCGCCGAAGAAGGAGCTCCAGTTGGTCGGTTCGGCACCGGGTTCCCCGGGAGCCGGGCCCGTCCGTGGCGGCCGCCACCAGTACCAGTCGCGCTTGGGGTTGTCCGTCGCGGCGCGCGACTCGACGAACCAGGGGTGCTCGTCCGAGGTGTGGTTGACGACGAGGTCCATGACGATCCGAATGCCCCGCTCGTGAGCCCTCGCGAGCAGCTCGTCGAAGTCTGCGAGGGTCCCGAACGTGGGGTCGATGCCCTGGTAGTCGCTGATGTCGTAGCCGTTGTCGTCCTGGGGCGAGGGATAGATCGGTGACAACCACATGAGATCGACGCCGAGGGCGTCGAGGTAGTCGAGGCGGTTGATGACCCCCCTGAGGTCGCCGATGCCGTCGCCGTCGCTGTCCTGGAAGCTGCGGGGGTAGACCTGGTAGATGACGGCAGAATGGAACCACGTGCGCTCGGCTGTCATGCCCAGCAGTCTCCACCACTCCGGGTGCCGGCCGGGAAGGCTCCTTCCTGCGGTCCCGTGACCTCGCCGGACCACACCGGAGCGACCCGGACGGCCACGCAGCCCACCTACGGCTCTCCCGAGAAGGTCGTGCGCCCATCGGCCGCAGATCAGTGCGACGCTGCTGGAAGAGGCACCACTCACTCAGGCGCGAGACACGGGTGCGCGCAGCGCCGCGAGCACCAGGGCCACCACGACAGCCCGGTTCCCAGGGGTGTCCTGCCAGCGCAGCGCGCGGCCGGCCTCCACGACCGCACCGAAGCCGGCGTGCACCAGCACACGCGCGTCCACGGGAGAAAGCTCCGGACGCGCCGCCCGCAGGTGCTCCTCCCAGAGCGAGATGTGGTCGCGCTGGGTCCGTTTCAAAGGGCGTTGCGCGTCGGAGGGAAGACCGCCCAGCTCCGCGGTCACCACCGAGGTCAGGTCCGTGTGCTCGAAGGAGTACTCCACGTACGCCTCGGCGAGCCCGGCCAGGCACTGCTCCGGGCCCTCGCAGCCGCTCAGCTCCCGGTCGACGCCCGCCTGGAGCCACTCCGCTCCCTCGATCCCCGCCGCGACCAGGATGTCGCTCTTGCCCGCGAAGTGCCGGTACAGCCCGGACGGCGTCAGACCGACCGCGGAGGCGATCACCCCCATGGAGACGCTCACGTAGCCGTCCCGCGCCATCAGCGGAACGGCAGCCGCAGGATCTGCTCCCTGCGCCGGCCTCGGATCCCGTCCCCCCCGAAGGCTCCCGTCGCCGGGGAGGGGACGGCGGGGTTGCCTCTGCCGCGCCCAGACCCGCGCCGGGGAGACCCGGCACGAGTGCGATCTCCAGGGCGGCGGCCGTGAGCAGCTCCTCCAGGCGGCGGGCGGCGATGGTCGTGCGGTGGGCAGTGGCGCTGCCGATCGCGCCCATCGCGGTGGCGGCCAGGAAGCGGGCCTGGGTGGCATCGTCGGGCGCGGGCCCGACCCCGGCGGCGCTCCTCGCGTCGATCACAGCCGTGGCGACCCGGTCGGTGACCTGGCGAAAGGTCGCGCGGAGGGCGGCCCGTTCCGGCGCCTCGAGGTAGCGCGCCTCCCACCGGTAGATACCGCCGGTTGCCCGGTTGCCCACTGTGGTGCGGGCGATCGCGGACAGGGTCTGCTCGAGACCCGCCCCGGCCGGCAGGGTGTCCAGGGTCTGGACGAGTCCATCGGCGAGACGCTTCGCGCAGTGGACGAACAGCGCGTACTTGTTGGGGAAGTGGCGGTACAGCGCGGCGGCGGTGATCCCGACGAGCCGAGGCGATGTCGTCCATGCCGACGGCGTGGTATCCGCGCTGACTGAAGGCCCTCCCCGCGGCCTCGGCGATCTGCTCGCGCCGGTTGCGGGGACGCAGGGGCCGGTCGGTGGTCCTGCTCGCTCACCGTCCCCTCCTTCACCGGGCCTGGCGGGCCAGTCAACCACGCGTGGCCGATGGGCTGCGCGAGCGCTTGTCACACCGGAGAAAACCAGGTGAACAGGCGATCACAAAATTGCGAATCCAAGTTCACTACGCTACGTCACGGCGTGACGCTGCGGATGCATACGTGCAACCGCCCGCAGTCCCGTCCACGGGGGATCGGCCATGACGGGCTCCGCCGGAAGCCGGTCCTCGTCGATAGGGCGGGCAGCTCACTCCCCGGGTGTTGGGGGTGGCCACTACTCTGGGCCCGCCCGGCTTCCGCAGTGCGACAGCGCTCGGCCGGCCTGCATCGGGAGGGTGTGTGACAGGGCGTAGCCGTCTGAAGACCGGGATCATCGTGGCATGGGGCTCGGTGGTAGCCCTGCTGCTCGCCGCCTGCACGTCGCAGGGCCCGTCCCCCACCGCCGCAACGACGCAGTCCTCCTCGACGCCGGCAGCCTCCTCGGCGGCGCCGTCGGCGACCACGACCACGGGCACTCCGACCGTCGCGCCCACTCCGACGATGCCCTGGCAGAAGAAGCCGAAGGACAGGAAGGGGCACCTTGCGCCCGGTTCGGACCCGTCGGTGCTCCCCGGCCCCCTCGTGATCGCGGACAAGCTGAACAACCGCCTGCTGGTCGTGGACCCCAAGGGCCGGGTCCTGTGGCAGTACCCCGCCCCGAAGCACACGTCGTCGCTCCCGATCCCCGACGACGTCTTCTTCACCCCCGACGGGCAGCACCTGATCGCCACCGAGGAGGACGCCAAGGTGGTCCGGGTGATCGACGTCCTGTTCGCACAAGGTGACGTTCCAGTACGGGAAGCAGTACGCACCCGGCTCCGCGCCGAACCGGCTCAACAACCCCGACGACGCGATCATGCTTCCCGACGGGCGCATCGTGGTGGCCGACATCATCAACCAGCGCCTGCTGGTGCTCAAGCCGGGCGTGCACCACCCGGTCAAGCAGTGGGGCGACCCCAACCACGGCTACCACAACCCGCCTCACTTCTACGGCGCCCCCAACGGGTTCTTCCCCGTCGGCAACAACGAGTTCCTCGTCACCGAGATCCGCGGCGACTGGGTCGACAAGGTCACCATGAGCGGCAAGCTCATCTGGGCGACGCACGCCCCCGGGCGTCCACTACCCCTCGGACACGAACCAGGTCGGCAAGAACAAGTTCCTCACCGTCGACTACTCGTCCCCGGGCCAGGTCGTGATGTTCAACAAGAAGGGCAAGCTGCTGTGGCGGTTCACCGGGGAGCCCGGTCAGCCGTTGGACCACCCCTCGCTGGCGGAGCCGCTGCCCAACGGAGACGTCCTGGTCACCGACGACTACAACCACCGGGTGATCGTGGTCGACCCGACCACCGACAAGATCGTCTGGCAGTACGGCCACTACGGTCAGTCCGGCAGCGCGCCCGGGTTACCTGGACAACCCCGACGGGCTCGATCTGGCTCCGCCGTACTCGATGACCGACCGGATCTTCGGTCGGCAACTGAGTCGCCGGTGGGAATGCGAGCAGCCCGTGCTAGGTTAGAATTGTTGTGACTACAACGTTTGAGACCCCGCCCGCCTCCGACACCGGGGACCGGACCCCGGTGGACTTCTGGTTCGACCCCGCGTGCCCCTGGGCCTGGCTGACGTCCCGCTGGATCCTCAACGTGGAGGACGTGCGCCCGATCGAGACAACCTTCCGGGTGATGTCGCTGGCACTGCTCAACGAGGACAAGGACCTGTCCGACGACGTCGTCCTCCGGCTGATGGGCCCGGTCCGGGTCATGCAGGCCGTCGTCGAGGACCATGGTGACGCGGCTGCCCGGCGCCTCTACGACGAGATGGGCGACCGCAAGCACCCCGGCCAGCAGCAGCTGACCCGAGACGTCGTCGAGCAAGCAGTGGTGGCCGCCGGATACGACGCGCGCTACGCCGAAGCCTTCGAGTCGACCGAGCTTCGACGACGCCATCCGCCGCAGCCACGACGCCGGGATGGACCTGGTCGGTCCCGACGTCGGTACGCCCATCATCCGGGTCGAGAGCGAAGCCTTCTTCGGCCCGATCGTCTCCAAGGCCCCGGTCGGCGAGGAGGCAGGCAAGCTCTGGGACGGCTTCCGCGCCGTGATGAGCGTGCCGGGCTTCTACGAGATCAAGAAGACCCGGGACGTCCAGCCGGACCTCGACTGACGGGCGGCCCGGTGGCTCCGCGCCGGCCGCTATCGTGACGGCCGTGACCACCTGTGCAGCGCGACGGGACCCGGGCTGATGCTGACCGTGAGCGTTCCCGAGGCCTGGATGGTCGACGTGCTCGCCGCGTTCCCGGACGTGGAGACCGTCCTCTGGGATCTCACCGGACCGTCCCCGCGCGACGCCTTCGACCTGGTTGTGGTTCCGTACATGTCGTCGCCGTCCCTGCTGCATGCCCTGGACGGCGTGCGGGTGGGGGTCGTGCAGGCCCAGTCGATCGGCTACGACGGCGTGGCCGAGGTCCTGCCGTCCGGGGTCACCTTCTGCAACGCGCGCGGTGTGCACGAGGCGGCGACGGCCGAGCTGGCGGTCGGCCTGATGATCGCGAGCCAGCGGCAGATCCCCGATTTCGTACGCGCCCAGGACCGCGCTGTGTGGGCGCACGTCCGGGCACGGACCCTCGCCGACTCCCACGTGCTCGTCCTGGGCGCCGGTGGAGTGGGGAACGCCGTCGTCGAGCGGCTGCGTCCGTTCGAGGTGACGGTCACGCGCGTGGGCAGGCGGGCGAGGGCGCAGGACGGTGAACAGGTGTACGCCACCGAGTCGCTCCCGGAGCTCCTGCCGACTGCCGACATCGTGGTGGTCGCCCTCCCGCTCACCGACGAGACCAATGGGCTGGTGGACGCTGGGTTCCTCTCACGCATGAAGCAGGGTGCACTCCTGGTGAACGTCGGCCGAGGTGCCTCCGTCGTCACCGACGACCTGGTCGCTGCCGTGGCCGACGGGCGTGTGCGAGCGGCGTTGGACGTGGTGGACCCCGAGCCGCTGCCGCCGGGGCACCCGCTGTGGACGCTCGACGACGTGCTCCTCACGCCGCACGTCGGGGGCGACAGCGCCGCGATGCAGCCCCGGGTCGAGCGGCTGATCCGTCGGCAGGTGGAGACTCTGATTGCCGGGCGAGAGCCGATCAACGTGGTGCTCGGCCCGGCCTGAGGGAGGGAGATCACGGTGGCTCGCAAGATTGCCACGACGACTCGGATCGATCTCGAGCGACTGCTCGACTTCGTGCGGCCGCGGCACCGGATGGTGCTGATGACGCAACGTGCCGACGGGACTCCGCAGGCTTCGCCGGTGACCGGCGGACTCGACGACTCCGGCAGGATCGTGATCGCCACCTACCCGGAGCGCGCGAAGACCCGCAACGCTCGCCGCCGGCCCGCGGTGTCGGTCCTGGTGGTCTCCGACGAATGGGACGGGGAGTGGGTGCAGGTCGACGGCACCTGTGAGGTGCTCGACGCCGCGGACGGCGACGCCACCCTCGATGCCTTCGTCGAGTACTTCCGCAACATCGCCGGGGACCACTCCGACTGGGCAGAGTACCGGCAGGCGATGGTCGACCAGGGCAAGTCCCTGCTACGGATCACTCCGACCCGGTGGAGCCCGGTCGCCACCGGGGGCTTCCCTCCCCGTCTCGCCGGCCAGTAGCCCGTCGAGCTCCCTCTCCGCCCGGAGGGTGAAGACTCCGGGCGGAGAGGAAGTAAGTCAGGGCAGGGTGTGGCCGAGGGACGGCGCGGTGTCGACCTCGGTGTTGATACGGGTGAACGTCCAGACCGACGAGCTGGTCCCGGCGCTGAACGTGCTGGCGCCGTGAACCTGGAAGTAGGACAGCGTGCTGCTGTCCACCACCCCGGACGCGGCACAGGAGGTATGTCCGGCCCCGTTGCCGGTTCCATAGGTCGACAGGTGGATGCTGCCCATCCAGATGTAGCAGGACAGGGCGTGGTCGGAGTTGTCGACGAAATGGACGTAGACCTGATAGGTCATGAGGTATGTCCCGGCGGGCAGGCCGGGGAAGGTCACGTAGGTGTCCGTGCCCGAAGATATCGATCCGCTCTCATAGACGTACGTCTTCGTGGTGAGCTGGCCGGCGTTCTTGCCGTCGACCTTGTCCGCGTTGAGCTTCTTGACCTTCTTGGAGTTGTTGACCGCGAGCGGTGCGCCGGCAGCCTTGAGCTTCAGTGCAGGCCCGGTGCCGGTGTTCTTCAGCACCGAGGGCCTGGACTCAGTGTTGTTGCCGCCCAGAATGAACGAGCCCCCGTTGGCGGCATACACCGCGATGTTGGCTCCTCCGACCAGAACGAGTGCTCCGAGTAGCACACCGATCGTCCGAGACATCTTCATGGAATCCCCTCCTTGTGGCGTTCCCGACATTCTTATCGCCGTCTCCCGCGTCTGGGGAGATCAAAATCAACGGAGCGCGCCCTTCTGTCACGGAATTTCCCGAATATTCCCTGAAATCGCCATTCTGCTGATTATTACGAAAAATCCAGAATATTCGGAATGGGAATACGGGTGGCGCCCGTGTAGGTGCGGGGGCTCAGGGATCAGGCGTGGGGGACGTCGAGCGAGTCGAGCAGCTTCCCGGCGATCCCAGCGGCCGAGGGCTCGAGCTCGGCGGCGAGTGCCCGGAAGAGGTCCTGTGCCTCGACCGCCGCCGGCCCGGGTGGCAGCAGCTCCGCGGGGAGACGGGGGCTGTCCCGGATGACCTGAAGCCACTCGGTGTGGAGAACGAGCTGCCGGGCGAGGTCGTCGGGCAGCGCCTCGCTCGTGGAGCGGTCGCGCCATCGCCGGGCGAACGCCCGGTACCGACGGGAGATCACTTCGAGGTCGAAGGCCCGTTCCAGCAGCGTCCGGTCGTCGATCCTCCCGCTCACCCGGCTGGTGAGCGTCACGACGCCGGGATCCGCGGCGAGCGAGCCCAGGACGGCGTCGAGCTCCCGGGAGCCGGGAGCGACCCACATGCCGTTCTGCAGCATGCCGAAGCCCTCCCAGGTGAGCCGGACGCGCAGGTCGTGGCGCTCGGAGCGCCGCCCCTCGGGGAGGGAGAAGCCGACGACCGTCCAGGAGCCGTCCCAGTCGGTGTCGATCGCGCCGGTCTCCCACATCCGGCGGCGGCCGTCCTCCAGGATCTCCACGGCCCGCGGGGCCAGCCCGACGAAGGTCTGCCGGCCGCGACGGTGTCGCTCGAGCAGGCCACGCCGGGCCATCCTCGCCAGGGTGGCCCGGGTGGCCTCCGCCGAGATGCCGACGCCGGCCAGCACCTCGATGACGCTGCCGGTGGACAGCAGGCGAGGGGTGCCCAGGACATGGATGCCGAGGAGGCTGAACATGACCGACTGCGGCCTCAGCCCCTCGGGTCGCGCCCGCACCTGCTCCTCACGCACGGCGAGAGGCTACTCTCTCCGGGGCCTGATTGAACAAATATTTGACGAGCGTCACAGTAGTGCATAAGTTGTCATGATTGTGGGACATACGCTCAGCGAGAGGTGACGCCATGGATCTGACCGGAAGAGTCGTCGTCGTGACCGGGAGCGGTCGCGGCCTGGGGCGCGGGTACGTCGAGGCGCTCGGTGCCGCCGGCGCGTCGGTGGTCGTGAACGACGTCGACCAGGCGGCCGTCGACGAGGCGGTTACCGCGGTCGAGGCAGCCGGCGGCAAAGCCGTCGGGGTCGCCGCGGCCGTCGGCTCCACCGAGACCGCGGACGCGCTGGTGAAGGCCGCCGTCGACGCGTTCGGCCGGCTCGACGTGATGGTCACCAATGCCGGCATCCTGCGCGACCGGGTGCTGTGGAAGATGTCGGACGACGACTTCGACGCGGTCGTGAACGTCCACCTCCGGGGCACCTTCACCTGCGCCAGGGCGGCCGCGGTGCAGATGCGCGAGCAGGGCGACGGGGGCCGCCTGGTGCTGATCTCCTCCCCGGCGGGACAGCGAGGCAACTTCGGGCAGACCAACTACGCGGCCGCCAAGGCCGGCATCGTCTCGATGGCCCGCACCTGGGCGATGGAGCTGGCCAAGGCCGGCATCGACGTCAACGCGGTCGTGCCGGTCGCGGCCACCGAGATGACCAAGACCATCCCGGCGTTCGCCGCTGCCATCGAGGACTACGAGCAGAAGGGCACCCCGCTGCCGGAGTGGATGCGCAAGGAGGAGGGCCTCGGCACCATCGCCGACGTGGCCTCGCTCATCGTCTTCCTTTCGTCCGACGCCTCGAGGGGGATCACGGGCCAGGCAATCGGGATCGGGGGCGACCGACTCTCGCTCTGGTCGCATCCGCAGGAGAAGGCCGTGGCCCTGCGCGACGGCGGCTGGAGCGCCGAGGAGATCGCCGCGGACTGGGCGACCGGGGTGGGCGCCGAGCCGGAGACCTACGGGATCCCGATGCCGGAGGTGCCCGCCGGCATGAGTGAGCCGAGGCACGACCGCGCGAGCGTGAGGGACCGGGACCTCGACTCGATCACGGCCATCGACGTGCACACCCATGTGGAGATCGACTCCGAGGGCCACGGCTCGCTGAGTCCCGCGTTGCTCGGGGCATCCGCCGAGTACTTCAAGGCGGAGGGGCACCGGCAGCCGACCATCGACGAGATCGCGGCGTACTACCGCGAGCGCAACATGGTCGCCGTCACGTTCACCGTGGACGCCGAGCACGCCACCGGGCACCGGCGGATCTCCAACGTCGAGGTCGCCGAGGGCTGCGCCCGCAACGCCGACGTGCTGATCCCGTTCGGGAGCGTCGACCCGTGGAAGGGACCGGCCGGGGTCGAGGAGGCCCGCCGGCTGGTCACCGAGCACGGCGTGCGCGGCTTCAAGTTCCACCCGAGCATCCAGGGATTCTCGCCCAACGACCCGATGGCCTACCCGCTCTACGAGGCGATCGAGGAGCTCGGCGCCATCGCGCTCTTCCACACCGGGCAGACCGGCATCGGCGCCGGCGTGCCCGGGTGGAGGCGGGATCAGGCTGAAGCATGCCAACCCGATGCTGATCGACGACGTGTCGGCGGACTTCCCCGAGCTGCGCATCATCCTGGCCCACCCGTCGTTCCCCTGGCAGGACGAGGCGCTCGCGGTGGCTACCCACAAGCCGTACGTCTACATCGATCTGTCCGGCTGGTCGCCGAAGTACTTCCCGCCGCAGCTGGTCCGCTACGCCAACATCCTCCTGCAGGACAAGGTGCTCTTCGGCTCCGACTACCCGGTGCTCACCCCTGACAGGTGGATCGCCGCGTTCGAGCAGCTCGAGATCAAGCCGAGGTGCGGCCGAAGATCCTCAAGGAGAATGCCGCCCGCCTGCTCGGCATCGGCCCGGACCGGCCCGGGCTCGGCCGCGCCCTGACGTAGGGTCGACCGCTGGCGACGGGCCCGGCGACACACACCACGACTCACGAGCGACAAGGGACGCACGATGACCATCACCGTCAACGGAATCGACGAGATCAAGGCACTGGCCGGAACCGACCTCGGCACCACCGACTGGGTGGAGATCACCCAGGACAGCAGGTCGACCAGTTCGCCGAGGCGACCGGGCGACCACCAGTGGATCCATGTCGATCCCGAGCGGGCCAAGGACGGACCGTTCAGGACCACGATCGCCCACGGCTACCTCACGCTCTCCCTGCTCGTCCCGCTCTACAACCAGCTGCTCCGCATCGAGGGTGTCTCGATGGGGATCAACTACGGGCTGGACAAGGTGCGTTTCCCCTCGCCCGTCCCGGTCGGCTCACGCGTGCGGTTGTCCGGCAGGGTGGTCTCGGTCGAGGACGTCCCGGGCGGGGTCCAGACGAAGATGGCCTTCACCATCGAGGTCGAGGGCTCGGACAAGCCGGCCTGCGTCGCCGAGGCGATCTACCGCCAGTACGCCTGAGCGGAAGGGAGCGTCGCCGTGCTGAACAACGGGATCGGGTCGTGGCCCGCACGTCGCGTGCGGTCGACGCCCGATCGGGTGGCGCTCGTGTACGAGGGGGCTCGCACGACCTACGCCGACCTGTACGACCGGGTCACCCGGCTCGCGCACGGGCTGGCGGATAGGGGCGTCGCGCCCGGGCGACCGGGTGGCCTACCTCGGACCCAACCATCCCGCGTTCGTCGAGACGATGTTCGCCACGCACCTGCTCGGCGGCGTCTTCGTCCCGCTGAACTTCCGCCTCGCCGGCCCCGAGATCGACCACATGCTCGGCGACGCCGGGGCGTCCCTGCTCGTGCACGCGTCGCAGCACGCTGCGCTCGTGGCGGAGCTCTCCTGGGACGGGCCTCGGCTCCCGCTGGAGCGCTCCGCAGAGGAGACTGCGGCTACGAGCAGGTGCTCGCGGAGAGCGGACACCACCCCGATCGACGTTCCCGTCGCGGCGGACGAGCCCGCCCTCGTGCTCTACACCTCCGGGACGACCGGCCGGCCGAAGGGCGCCGATCCTCACCCACGACAACCTGCTCTGGAACACCCTGAACCTGCTGGTCGACGTCGACGTCGCCGGCGACGAGGTGACACTGGTCAGCGCACCGCTGTTCCACGTGGCCGCGCTCGACCAGACGTTCCTGCCCACCTTCCTCAAGGGCGGGACCGCGGTGATCATGCCGACCTGGGACGTCGACCGGTGCTTCGACCTGGTGGAGAGCGAGGGCGTCACCTGGATGTTCGGGGTGACCGCGATGTTCGCGGGCCTTGCCCAGTCACCCCGGTTCCGCTCCGGCGGACCTCTCGTCCATCCGCACCTTGATGTCGGGAGGGGCGCCGATCCCCGCGGCGCTGATCCGGACCTACCAGGAGCGCGGCCTGGTGTTCTGCCAGGGCTACGGCATGACGGAGGCAGCGCCGGGCACCACGCTTCCTCCGGCCCGGCGACTCTGTGCGCAAGGCCGGCACGGCCGGGACCCCGTGCTTCTTCGTCGACGTCCGGGTGGTCGACGCGGCGCTGACGACGTCGCTCCGGGGCAGCCGGGAGAGGTGCTGGTGAGCGGGCCGAACGTGACGCCCGGGATACTGGCAGCATGCCCGGGGAGACGGAGGCCGCCTTCGCGCCCGGGGGCTGGTTCCGCACCGGTGACGTCGCGACCGTCGACGGGGACGGCTACCTCGTCGATCGTCGACCGGGTGAAGGACATGTTCATCTCGGGAGGAGAGAACGTCTATCCGGCCGAGGTCGAGGCCGCGATCTTCGAGCATCCGTCGGTCGCCGAGGTCGCCGTCGTCGGCGTGCCCGACGAGCGTTGGGGCGAGGTGGGCGCGGCGTACGTCGTGCCCGCCGCCGGCGCGGACATCGATCCCGGGGAGCTCCGGCAGTTCCTCCGCTCCCGCCTCGCCGGCTACAAGGTCCCTGCACAGTTCGACCGGTGCAGTCGATCTTCCCCGCACGGGGTCCGGCAAGGTCCGCAAGCAGGCGTTGCGCGATGCGCAGCCGAGTCAGCCGAACACCTCGGCGTAGAGATCCTCGGCATAGCCGGTGCGCTCCGGGTCCGAGGGCTCGAACCGGAAGGTCCGCTCACCGTCGGCTGTGCGCACAGCACGGAGGAACTGAGCCGATCGGATCTCGTCACGCAGACGCGAGCTGAGCTCGTAGAGGTGCGTGACCAGGGCCACCCGAGCTCCTCCTTCGAGGAGCCCCTGGACGATGTCGCCGCCGATGACCGCCGCCTCCCTCTCGTTGGTCGTCGAGAAGGACTCGTTGCACAGCACCAGCGCGTCGGGCCCGACGCGGTCGACGAGCTCGCTCATCCGGCGCAGCTCCTCGTCGAACTTGCCGCTGACCAGCTCGCGGTCCTCCTCCCGCTTGAAGTGGGTGTGCACCCCGGACCCGACCGAGAGGTGGAGGCGGGCCGAGGTCGTGAAAGCGCCCGCCTGGGTGAGCAGCTGGGCAAGCCCGACGGCGCGGAGCAGCGTCGACTTGCCGCCCTGGTTCGCTCCAGTGAGCACGAGCAGGCGGCAGCCGTCGGCCTGGATGTCGTTGCCGACCGGCGGACGCCCGGTGGCGAGCGTGAGGACGGGGTCCACCAGCCCGATCCCGCTCGAGACCGGGGCTCCGGCAGGGCCGACCTCCGGGAAGCAGACGGGCTGCCCGATCGTGTCCAGCCGCGCCTTCAGGTTGGCGCACCCGAGATAGAAGGCCAGCTCCCGACGCAGGGCGCGGAAGAACGACAGCACATGGTCGGCAGCCTGCGCGAGCGCCTCCGACGACGGAGGCCTGGGCCCGGTCCTTGAGCGCCCCCAGCGCCTCGAAGCCCGGCCATGTCGCGGTCGGGGACGGTCACCACGTGGCGAGCCGCGCGGCCCGGCGAGGGCGCAATGCGCTGCGCCACCACGACAGCCGTGGGGGCGCGCAGGAGATAGTCCGTGCCGGCGTTGAGCGGGCCCGAGCCGGGCGCTCTCCAGGCTCCCGAAGGTGAACCGGAGCGACGTCGAGCGTCGCCTCGACCTCGGTCGAGGTAGTCGTCGGAGAGCTGGGTGCGTCAGCGTGTCCGCGAGACGCGCCAGCCAGGGCGAGGTGAACCCGGGAGCCGAGTCCTCGACGAGGTCGCGGAGCCGGCGGAGCACGCCGATGTACGCCGTGAGGTTGGCCCGTGCCCGGTTCAGCATCAGGCCGGGGCGTGAGGAGAAGATCCCGATGTGGATGTGCTGGTCGGCGGCGATCCCCTCCGCGGCCAGCGCGTACATCTGCCGGATCGCGTCCTCGTTGACGAGCACGTCGGCGACCACGCGCTGCCGCTGGCGGATCTCCTGCAGCGTCGGTGAGCGGTTGCGCCAGCGCCGCCCGGCAGACGGACTGCGGACGAGGTGTCGCCCGCAGCCATGGCGTCGAGCAGCAGCGTCCGATGCCGAGGTCCCGCTCGACGTCGCTCGTGACCGGGCGGGCGCTCCGCCTCGAGGTCGAAGTCCCGGTCGGCGTGCATCAGGTGGACTCTCATCGGCCCGCCCTCCTGACGATGGCGTCACGGGACAGCCCGTACTTGTGGGCGATCGCCGCCGCGTAGGCCTGTCCGTCCGCGGGGCGTCGCCGGACCTCGAAGGTCCGCCGGGAGGGATCGGCGGGGTCGACCTCGGCGACCATGCTCACCGTCGCGGGCTGCCTGGCCGGCGAGCTCGTCGAGGAAGGTGACGCAGACCGTCAGGCAGCCGCTGGCGGCGAGGCGCGTCCAGGACCCGGCGGGCCAGGACGAGGGCGTCCGACGTAGTGGTGGAGCTGAAGACCTCGTTGAGCACCACGACGGAGCTCGGAGTGACGCGCTCGAGGATCTCGCGCATCCGGATCAGGTCGTCCTTGAGCTTCCCCCGACTCCGAGCCCGGCTCCTCCTCACGCTCGAAGTGGACCAGAACGTCGTCGGGCGGCGGTCAGCCGGACGTCGCGCCCGGGCACCGGGAAGCCCAACGACGCGAGGTAGTGAGTCTGGCCGATCATCCGGGCGAAGGTGGTCTTGCCTCCCTGGTTGGGGCCGGTCACCACCACGAGCCGCTCGCCGTCGTCGCAGCTCGACGGCGTTGGTGACCACGGGGTGTGCGGGACTTCCGCAGCGCCAAGGCGATGTCGTAGGAGTCGTGGGCACGCAGGGCCGTGCGGGGGCCGAGCGCAGGGAAGGTAGAGCGGGAGCCCCCGGGCGTGCCAGCTCCTGCTTCACCGCCACCCACGCGAGAGCGACGTTGGACTCCCGTCCGAGCCGGGCCACCACCGGGTCGAGGAAGTCCCGGTGCTCTGCCCAGAAGTCGGCGAGGGCGCCGAAGGGATCCGGGAACAGCTGGGCCACGTGCTCGAGGACCTGTGCGTCGATGTGGGTGAACCCGTAGCGGCTCTCGTCACGCTCCTCGGCCTGATGGCGTCGTCCGTCGCGGAACCTGTCGAACAGCTCGACGACGTGCGCGGTCAGGTCGGCCTCGCCTGCGAACCGGGCGACCTTGATCCGGTTCTCGTGGATCAGCAGGGAGTAGGAGACCTCGTCGAGCGCCGCGCGCACCCGGTCGTGAGCAGAGGAGAGGTCCCGGAACACCGGCGATTCCACCAGCGCTCGGAGGTGGTCGCGGAGCGCCGACCATGCGGCGGACCCCAGTGACATGCCCTGGAGATCGGCGTCCAGCCGGCGCACCGCGCGGCAGTAGGTGCCGACCGTGTCCAGCAGGCTTCGCTCGCGCTGACGCTGGTACCTCAGCTGGCCGGCTGCGGCAAGCCCCGACCGGATCGAGGCGAAGGCGTCCGCGAAGCGCTCGACCGCGTCATGGACGTCCTCGCGTTCGCACTCCTCGATCGCCTCTTGTCGGTAGCGCACCGACTCCGGGTCGGGCAGCGGGACGCGGAAGTAGCCCTCCGACGCTCCCGCCCTTCGCCCGCACACGGCCGCCGCCACGTCGTCCAGGTGCAGGTCGTGGAAGTGTGCCGGTCGCGGGGCCGCGTCGATCTGGTCGTCGGGCACCGCCCGCCTGAAGAGGAGGCTGAGGTCTTCCCGAGGGTGGGGTGGGTCGGACTGCCCGGAACGCGAGCTGACTGTCTGGCTCATGGGGCAGGCTCCTCGGTGAGAGTCAGCTGCCTGCTCAGGTCGGCCAGTGACTGGATCCTGCCGGTCAGCCGTCGCACCTCCGCGTCGATGGTGGCCGCCCCCTCGTCGTGCAAAGCCACCGCCGTGGCGTGGGCCTGTGCCAGGCCAGCGCTGTGCTCGTGGAACGCCGACGAGACGGCCGTCTCGAGTGCCGAAGCACGGCCGTCGAGATCGCGCTGCAGGGCGGCACGCGCCCGCCCGAGATTCCTGTCGAGCAGCTCGCGCACCCGCTCCTCCAGGTGGCGGTCCACCCGGTGACGGGCCCCGGGACCGTGTCGCCGGGCCGTCTCGGCGAGCGGCTGGTTCCAGTCCGGGGTAGGTCCGAAGTCGTAGGCGACGTCCGAGGGCCCCGACGCTGGGATCTCCGGGACACCGGCGCCGAGTGGCACGCCGAGCAAGCGCTGCGCCGCCTGCGCCAGCTCGCCGCCGCTTTCGCGGAGGGCCCGTTCCGCTCGCCCGCGCTGGGCGGCAAGCAGACGCTCGATCAGGTCGCTGCCTTCCGCGCGCCATCGCTCCACCTCGGCCCGTACCGCGTCGGCCACGACCGCGGCTCCCCCCAGCTCCCGCTCGCCGCCATCACTCGGAGCGCTCCCGAGGTACTCCCTCAACGCCGCACGGACGACCGGCACCGACTGGCTCAGCTGCTCGCGGGAGGACTCGAAGAGTTGCGCGCGCAGGTTCCGCACCTCGACGCCGAGCAGCGGCCCGACCTCCCGCCCCCGCCCGGCGGCGTCACGCAGCGCGTCGCCGAAGGCGGCGACCTCCCTGTCGCGACCCTCCTCCAGCGCTCGGATCGAGGCGAGCGCGATCTCGTCCCGATCGATCCGCTGCGCGACGAGCCGCAGCGCGGCCGCACGAATGCTGCGCTGCAGCGTCGACGGCTGCCCGGTCTCGGTCGCGCGCAGAGCCTGTGCCAGCTCCTCGACACCGTCGCCCCGCCGACCCGAGCACAAGAGCACCCGCGGTGTCGAGCCCAGCGCCGCCTCCGCAGCGCCGATGACGAAGTCGCGCGCCTCGAGCGCCTCCTCGGGCGTGAGCAGGTCCACCTTGTTGAGGACCACCAGGACCTCGACGGAGAGCTCTGCGACCCGCTGGAGGAGGTCGGCCTCGCTCTTCGACAGGGGGGAGTCCGCGGTGAGGACCAGCACTGCCAGGTCCATCGAGCCCAGGGCCAGTTCCGTCTCGTGGGTGTTCTCCTCGAACAGCGAGCCCGTCCCCGGACTGTCGATGAGAATCATCCGGTCGTGGGGGAGACCGCTGTTCAGCACCAGCCGGACCTCCTGGACGTCCTTGACGTTGCCGGGGTTGTGCTGCTGGGCGACGTAGTCACCCACCTGCTGCAGCGGGAGTGAGACCGTCGATCCGTCGGCGAAGCGGACCTCGAGACGCTCGGGAGAGCCGTGGCAGCAGCAGGGTCGCCACCGCGGTGACCGGGGTGACTCCGACGGGGAGCACGGGTCGTCCCAGGATCGTGTTCGCGAGGGTCGACTTGCCCCGCTTGGCCTCCCCGACGAGCAGGACCCGCAGGCCTCCGGAGCCGAGGCGCTCCTGCAGCCCAGCGATCCGGGGTTGGTCCTCGGTGTCGAGCAGCGCGCCGAGAAGGGCGAGGGCACCGGAGAGATCCGGCACGGTGGTGGTGAGCGGCACGCCAGTCCCCTGTCGTCACAGGGACCGTTGGCGTTCGCGGTTTCGGCGAGCCCCTCCGCCGTTCCTCCACGATAGCGCTCCGCCCGGGACAGCGTCCGGATCGGCGTCGCGGCACGGGGTTGGCGGGGGTCGTTACCACCGAGAACGGGGTCGGACGTGCCCCCGGCGAGGGCCGTGAGAAGCCCGGGTGCGCACCGCGGAACCTGCACGGATCCGTTGAATAGGCAATAATGGGTTGCCCGGACCAAGTTCCGCTGCCGCTACTCGACGGCGGCGGGAACGACAGAAAGGGCGCTGTGCAGGGCATTCAGAGCTGGCTCGAATTCGTTTCCAACCACTGGAGCGGCAGCGACGGGATCCTCGAAAGGATCCTCCAACACACCCAGATCACCGTCCTCGTGATCGTGCTCGGGACCGTGTTCTCCGTCGCGCTCGGGATCTTCATCCAACGCAGGCCGACCTTGCGAGCCGGGGTGCTCTCCGTGACGGGGATCTTCCTCACCATCCCCTCGCTGGCGCTCTTCGCGATCTTCATCCCCGTCGTGGGAACGGGCAACACGGCTGCCGAGATCGCCCTCTTCATGTATGCGTTGCTGCCGATCGTTCGCAACACCGTGACCGGCCTCGACGAGGTGAGCCCCGCAGTCGTCGAGTCGGCCCAGGGCATGGGAATGGGTCAGTTCCGGCAGCTGACCCAGGTCCGACTGCCGCTGGCCTGGCCGGTGATCATGGCGGGGATCCGGGTGTCGACCCTGATGGTTGTCGGCATCGCCGCCATCGCCGTGCTGGTGGGCGGCAACGGCCTCGGCTCCTTCATCCAGAGCGGGCTCACGCGGATGGGCTTTCCCAACTCGATGGAGTCGGTCTGGACAGGGACGATCTTCACCATCCTTCTCGGGCTCTTCCTCGACCTCGTTCTCTCCATCATCCAGCGTTTCTCGACATCCCGCGGCCTGCGAGCCTGACCGATCGACAACCGGAAGGAACCATGACCTCCGAAGCCATGATTCGACTCGACAAGGTAGGCAAGGTCTACCCCGGCAGCACGGTGCCGGCTGTAGCCGAGCTCACCATCGACGTTCCCGAAGGCGAGATTCTCGTCCTGGTCGGCCCTTCCGGGTGCGGCAAGAGCACGACCCTGCGCCTGATCAACCGCATGATCGAGCCGTCCAGTGGGCGGATCCTGCTCGACGGGGAGGACGTGACCGACGTCAACCCCGACGAGTTGCGCCGCCGGATCGGGTACGTCATCCAGCAGATCGGGCTCTTCCCGCACCAGACGATTGCGCAGAACATCGCGACCGTCCCCAAGATGCTCAAGTGGGACAAGAAGCGCATCGCCTCTCGCGTCGACGAGCTGTTGGAGATGGTGGGGCTCGACCCCTTGCAGTTCCGTGACCGCTACCCCAAGGAGCTGTCGGGCGGCCAGGCGCAGCGCGTCGGGGTTGCCCGTGCGCTGGGCGCCGACCCCGAGATCATGCTGATGGACGAGCCGTTCGGCGCCATCGACCCGATCACGCGGGAGAGCCTGCAGAACGAGTTCCTCCGGCTCCAGGAGGAGCTGCGCAAGACGATCGTGTTCGTCACCCACGACATCGACGAGGCGATCAAGATGGGCGACCAGATCGCTGTGCTCGGCGAGCAGAGCGTGATCCGCCAGCACGACACGCCGGAGCGGATCCTGGCGTACCCGGTCGACGACTACGTCAACGACTTCATCGGATCCGGCTCCACGCTCAAGGGCCTGACCTTCGAGCAGGTGAACTCGCTCGACCTGGGCGACTACCCGCATATCTCGGTGACCGACCCGCCGGAGCAGGGGCTCGCGCTGCTGGAGTCGAGCGACCAGGAGTGGCTGCTCGTGCTGGACCAGCAGCGGCACCCCTCGCGATGGGTCCGCGAGCGCGACCTCCGGCGGATCAACGGCTCCTACGACTCGGTGGGCACGGACGTGACCGCGATCGTGGAAGGGGACGCGTCCCTGTACGACACCCTGGAGGAGATGATCCAGAGCGCCTCCGGCGTCTGCTGCGTCGTCGACGACTCCGGCGCCCTGGAAGGGGTCGTGGAGCTGGGTCACCTGAGCAAGGTGATCCTCACTGCCCAGAGAGAGGCGGAGCGACACTACGAGGAGGAGCTGGAGGAGCGCTCATGAGCGTCGACCTGTCGCCGCCTCCCACCTCCGAGGCCGAGGCGGAGCCGCAAGTCGGCGGCAACGCCGCCGCGAGCAAGCCCCCGGTGTGGCGAAGGTACCTGGGCCTCTGGCTGGCGCCGCTGGGCATCATCGCCCTCGGCTTCCTGCTCTACCTCTACTACCAGAGCCTTGGCATCGGCACGACCGCGATCATCCAGGTCAGCTCCGCGCTTGATTGGAACACCAAGCTGTGGCCGCAGATCCAAACGCATCTGCTCATGGCCTTCTGGTCGACCCTCCTGGTGATCGTGATCGCAGTTCCGCTCGGGGTGCTGCTGACCAGGCCCGCCTTCCGCAAGTTCTCCCCGGCCGTCCTGGCGGTGGCCAACTCCGGTCAGGCAATCCCCGCCTACGGTCTGCTGGTGCTCTTCCTCGGCATCTTTCAGCCGGACACGAAGTCGGCGACGACGCAGACGGTGGTCTACGCGCTGACCCTCTACGCGCTGCTTCCCGTCCTTCGCAACACCATGGTCGGCCTGGAGGGTGTGGACACGAGCATCATCGAGGCCGGTCGCGGCATGGGACTGACCCGGTGGCAGGCCCTCACGAAGATCGAGCTCCCCCTGGCGGTTCCGGTCATCCTGGCCGGCGTGCGTACGGCGATGATCATCAACATCGGGATGGCGACGCTGGGCTTCCTCATCGGCGGGGGCGGCCTGGGGATCACCATCAACTCCGGTCTGGAGCTCTCCCAGCACTCCGTGCTGATCGTGGGCGCCGTGACGGTGGCACTGGTGGCCCTGACCTTCGACTGGATCGGTGCGATGGCCGAGCGCTTCCTGCGCCCGCGGGGACTCTAGCCGGGCACGTCACAGTGACGTGCCTCGATCCGGTCGAGGGCGCGCGGCGCCGTGGAGGTGCCTCCACTCCTCTTCGACGACGGCGTGCAGGCCCGACAACCTCGTCTCGGGGTGGCCCGCGCCCGACGGGTTCACCCGAGCGGTGGCCGGTTCATTCGCGGTGAGGCTGTCGAGGAAGTCGCGCACCATGGCGACGCGGTCCCCTGGGTTCCGAGCACCTCGGCATCGGCGGGAGTGTCGGCCGTGGAGACCGACACGTCATGGCCTTCTGTGTCGACCTCGGCCTCCGGCTACCCGAGCGGATGTACGGCTGGCCCTCATCGGCCCGGGCGAGCGTGTGCGCCCAGATCCGCTCCGGTGACACCCGCGCGGTCCGCAGGAGCCGTTCGTGGCGGGAGCTCCTGGGGACTTGCAAGGCAACGAAGCCCCCGCCCGGAAGGGGCGGGGGCTTCGTGACTCGGGATCGCGCCTCCGGTCAGAGTCCGATCGACTTGAGGTAGTCGGCGGCCACCTGCTTGGCGCTCGTGCCGTCGACGTCCACCATCTTGTTCAGTGCGGCCATCTTGGTGTTGTCGAGCGGGCTCAGGATCTTGTTGACGATGTCGTCGTAGACGGCGGCGTGCTTCTGGTACACGTCGTTGTTCATCGTGTACGAGACGTTGTACAGGATCATGACGCCCGGGTCCTGGACCAGTGACAGGTTGAGCGACGAGATCCGGCCGTCGGTGGTGAACACCTCGCCGAAGTCGCAGACGCCCTTTGCGGTCTGGGTGTAGATCAGTCCGGTCTGGAGGATCTGGATCTGGCTCTGCGGCACCGTGTAGCCAGTCGCGTTCTCGAACAGGATCAGCCCGTCGGGCCGGTTGGGGAACTCGCTCTCCAGGCACAGCGTTGCGCTCGGGTTCGCCTTCAGGTAGTCGGCCATCGACTGGAAGGTGAACGGTCCGCCGTTCTTCGAGGCGACGTCGGGGTTGGCGGCGAAGCCGTAGGTGTCGTTGAACGGCGAGGACCCGATCCACTTGATGTTGTTCTTGGCCAGATCCATCTTGGCGACGTCGTTGTACAGCGTCGTGGGGTCCTGGCTCGGGTTCTCCTGACCCAGGTGGACCGTCCAGCCGGTGCCGTCGTAGTCCGGGTAGACGTCGATGTCCCCGGAGACCAGCGCCTGGCGGTTCACGTTGGTGCCGCCGAGGTTGGTCTTGTCGGTGACGGTCGCGCCCTGGTGCTCGAGTGCCTGCACCAGCATCTCGCCGAGGAGGATGTTCTCGGTGAAGTTCTTCGAGCCCACGGTGATGTTGACGCCCGCGAGCGCATCGGCGCCCGCTGCGGAGGAGGAGCCACCCGCTGCGGAGGAGGAGCCACCGCTGGCGGCGTTGTTGTTGCTGCTGCTGCCACACGCAGCGAGGGCCATGCTCAGACCGAGTCCGAGCGCAATTCCAATCAATGTCTTCCTGCGGTAACGCATAGGCTTCCTTTGCGATCGCTTTCAGGTTCGCCCCAGCGGCTCCCGGTCGGCGGGACCTGAAGGTCCCCACGGCCGTAAACACAGGCGCACTTCTCAGCGACTCCCCGCAGAAACGGCAGCCAACCAGGCTGCTGTGGGATGCCTTGACCTTAACGTGCGTTTTGGCGAATGTGACGGGTGGGGCGATGTGTGTCCCAACCGTGACCTTGGCTTTGTCTGTTTTGAGGTGTTTCTGGCCGGTGCTCCCCGATACCCGGCCACGCGGGCCGTGGCATACCGCTGCGGAGGCCCGGGTCCTCAGGCGCGCTGATGCCTGGCTTCCTGGCGGTAACGAGGCAGCACGACGGTGAACTCGGCTCCGCGCCCCGGGCCTTCGCTCGCGGCCGACAGTGATCCTCCGTGGGCGGCCTCCAGTGCCCGCGAGATGGTCAGGCCGATACCCGATCCGGCGGTGTCGTGGACGCGCGCGGTGTCGCCCCGGAAGAAGCAGTCGAACACAAGGAGGTCCCCGGGGGTCGATCCCGGAGCCGTCGCCGTGTTCCCTCCTGTGCTGAGCTCGACGGGACCACCGTCGCGTGCCCGGGTGTCGCCCCGGTGTGGCGGACCTCAAGAACGGGTCAAGATGCCGGCTGGTCTGCGGACTGCTCGAGTCGGAGGTGGAGCGCGAAGCCGACCGACCAGGTTGCCATCATGACGGCCACGAGGCCGGCGGCGAGCAGCCAGGAAGGTACGGCAAGCAGGCCGAGACAGGCGGCGGCCGCGCCCCCGATCACGAGAGCGACGGCCACATGACCTCGGGCCCGGTCGAGGACGCGCACCGGCTCGAGCGTCACGTTGATGACCGCCAGGGTGAGCAGGACCAGGGACACCGACCCCGAAATGAGCCAGGCGGTCGCGCGGCTCGGCTCCTCGTCCCAGGCCGCCTCCACCAGACCGGCCATGCCCGCGCCCGCAGCGGTGATCGCGAGCGTCAGGACCAGGTGGGCGTAGAGCCAGGGTGCGAACTCTCGTGCACGGGGTCGCGGGAGGCGCTGGCCGACCAGGTCGAAGTACATCCACCAGATGCCGAAACCGACTGCCAGCGCCAGCACGCCCGTGACGGTTGCCGTCGTACCCCGCTCGGTGCCGGCCAGGCCGCTCACCACCCCCACCACGACCTCGCCCAGCACGATGATCGTGAACAGGTCGAACCGCTCGACCATGGACTCGGTCGGCAGGAGCCCCGGTTCCACGCTCTCAGGGCGGTGCCGGGCGGTCAGCACGGTCGGGCCGACCACCCACAGCACGGCCAGGAGCACCCAGACGGTGAGCCGTAGACCGGTCGGCAACGCGGCGGAGAGGGCCATCAGAACCGCCGAGATTGCCATGCCCGTCACCCACGGGGTCGCGAGGGCCCGGTACTCGGCGTTGTCGATGCGCCGCACGGCGTACCACTGCGAGGTCACCAGGGCGAGCAGGAGTGTGTAGGTGATCGCGAACGGGACGCCGTCGCTGTCGGTGGCGTGCGGGACGTAGAGCCCGAGGACTCCCAGGAGCCCCATCTGCAGGAAGATCAGCGACCGGTTCCGGCCGTCCTCGCGACCGTGCAGCTCGTGGAACATCGAGCCGTTCAGCCACGCAACCCAGATCAGCGTGAAGACCAGCGCGAACGAGGCCGCGGTCTCCAGAGAGAGGTGCCGGGCGAGACGGTGGGCCGCCTGACCGATGAGCACCACGTAGACCAGGTCGTAGAAGAGCTCCAGGAAGCCCACGCTGCGGTGCTCCAGGATCTCGCCGTGCGCGCGCGGCGGCTGCAGGAACCACCGCCGGAAACCGGCCCGCACCGGTCCGGGGCCCTCCGAGGTCGCTGACACAGGCCCACCCTGCCGACGCCCGGGCACGACCGCAAGCGCTCGGCGCGCCTCGCAGAGGTGCGCTGCGATCCGGCCAGTGGCTAGGTTGATCCCGTCCAGGGAGGGCTTGTGCCGGTCAGCGTCATGTGGTTCCGCCGCGATCTGCGTCTGCGCGACCACCCCGCGCTCGCGGAGGCGACGGCCGCGGGATCGGTTCTGCCGCTGTTCGTCCTCGACGACCGACTCCTGCGCGCAAGCGGCGCTCCTCGACGCCGGTTCCTGACGGGATCTCTGGAGGTCCTCGACCGGGACCTGCGTGCCGTGGGCTCACGGCTGCACCTCCGCGGCGGACGACCCGAGCAGGTGGTCCCCCAGGTCGTTGCCGAGCTGGGGGCGGCGTCGGTGCACGTCAGCGCCGATTTCGCGCCCTACGGTGCTGCCCGGGACGAGTGGGTCCGCCGTGCCCTCGGCTCGGTGCCGCTCGTGGCGACCGGGTCTCCGTATGCCGTCTCACCGGGCCGGATCCGGAACGGGACGGGGGACCCGTACCGGGTCTTCACGGCGTTCTACCGAGCCTGGGTCCGGCACGGCTGGAGGGCCCCCGCGGACTCCGACCCCGGCCGGACCCGCTGGCTGTCGGTGGAGGGGGAGCAGCTCGCTCGCGACCCCGACCAGGCGACGCTGCGGCTGCCCGATCCGGGTGAGCAGGCAGCGCTCCGGGCGTGGGAGGCCTTCCTCGGATCCCGGGCGGCGTATGCCGAGGATCGTGATCGCCCCGACCGCGACTCCACCTCGCGGATGTCGGCCCACCTGCGGTTCGGCGCCATCCACCCGCGGACCATGCTGGCCGACCTCGGTCCCGACGACGAGGCCTTCCGCCGTGAGCTGGCCTGGCGCGAGTTCTACGCCGACGTGCTCCACCACCGCCCTGACACCGTGCGCGCGCCGTACCGTCCCGAGTTCGCCGCGCTTCCGGTGGAGGCGGGGAAGGAGGGGTGGCGACGCTTCAACCGGTGGGCCGAGGGGAGCACCGGCTACCCGATCGTGGATGCGGGCATGCGACAGCTGCTCGGCGAAGGGTGGATGCACAACCGGGTGCGGATGATCGCCGCGTCCTTCCTCGTCAAGGATCTGCACGTTCCCTGGCAGTGGGGGGCCCGGTACTTCCTGCGCCACCTCGTCGACGGCGACCTGGCCAGCAACCACCACGGGTGGCAGTGGGTCGCCGGGTGCGGAACCGACGCCGCTCCGTATTTCCGCATCTTCAACCCGGTCACCCAGGGGGAGAAGTTCGACCCGCAGGGTGAGTACGTGCGTCGCTGGGTGCCCGAGCTGGCCACCGTCCCGGGCAAGGCCGCCCACCGACCGTGGCTGCTGCCGGAGGCTGTAGCCGACTACCCGGAGCCGATGGTGGACCACGCCGCCGAGCGCGAGGCCGCCCTGAAGGGGTACGAGCAGGTGAAGGCGGCCGCCCGCGGCGAGTGAGACTCGCGCCCGCCCCTCAGTACGAGTCCATCACCGAGGGCCACGGGGAAGCTCGGTCTCGGCCAGGGCGATCCCCGGACCGACCAGCGATCGGAGCTGAGCGTCGGCGCCGCGGGCGGGGACGGCACGGAGCGCGGCGTTGCGAACGGCGGTGGCGAACGGCGACGTCCAGTGCGCCACGCGCCCGATGCGCCGGGACATGAGCTGCACCGTGCGGACCCGGCGCCGTCGCATGCCGACGTACCGGCGGAGGGCGCTCTCGATGTCCTGATCCTCGACGCCCACGGAGGCGGCCAGGGCATAGGCGTCCTCGATCGCCATGGCCGCCCCCTGACCCTGGTTGGGGGTCATGGCGTGCGCCGCGTCCCCGAGGAGGAACACCCGCCCGGCTCCCCACACCGGCCTGTCCAGCTCGTTGAGGTCGTGGTGCAGCGGTGGTGGGGCGCCGAGGGAGCTCACGAACCGTGCGATCCCCGGGCTGTGCCCGGCGAAGAGGGAGACGAACGCATCCCTCCAGGCAGGCTCCGGGGCCCGGGCGGGCGCATCGGCGACGAGGTAGTAGTAGAGGCGGCTCTCGGGCAGAGGGACGACCCCGACCCGGGAGGACCCTCCCCAGGACTCGATGGCCCGGTCGAATCCCGGGTTCGGACAGATGCCGCGCCAACAGGTCGTCCCGCTGTAGCGGATGGTCGCGTCGCCGGCGACCGCGGCCCTCACCGCGGAGCCGAGCCCGTCTGCGCCCACCACCATGTCGAACTGCCGCGTGCGACCGCCGATCTCGACCTCGACAGCATCCGGGCTGCTGACGACTCCGGTGACCGGGGTCCCCAGCAGCACGGGGAGCTCCGGTGGCAGGGCTCCGTGCAGCGCCCGGTGCAGATCCGGCCGGGTCAGGGCCCAGGTCGATCCGTAGCGCGGTGCATTGCCGGCGGCGTCGAGGCGGGTGAGGAGCCGGCCGTCGGGGTCGATCACGTCGAGAGAGGTCAGCGCCTTGCCGGCCGGGCTCACGTCGACGCCGAGCCGCGAGAGGACGCGCGTGGCGTTGGGGGCCAGGATGATCCCCGCACCGATCGGCGACAGTGCGGGCTCGGCCTCGGCGATCTCGACCAGGTGGCCGACCCGGTGCAGGGCGTTGGCCGCAGCGAGACCGCCGATCCCCGCTCCGGCTACCAGGATCCGCATCCTGCTCCCTCGGTCAGCCGTGGACGCCGACGGCGATGCCGAGGGCGGAGAAGATGCGGTCGCGGTCGGCGCTCAGGGCCCCGTCCTCGTCGGGCACCCCGAGGCGCAGCAGGGCGTCGATGCCGAAGCCGACCTCGTGGTCAGCGGCGCGGTCCCGCGCCTTCTCGACGCTGAGCCGCAGCTCGTGGACCGCCTCCTCGGTCAGGCCGAGGTCGGCCTGCGCGAGTCCGCGGACTCGATGCAGCAGCGGCACCCAGGGGTCGGCGTCCGGAGCGGACGCCAGTTGCCTGTCGGCCTGGTCACGTGCGGTCTCAGGATGGCCGCAGAGCT
Organism: uncultured Actinomycetota bacterium; assembly: GCA_963805655.1. Taxonomy (GTDB): domain Bacteria; phylum Actinomycetota; class Actinomycetes; order Propionibacteriales; family Nocardioidaceae; genus CAWDVB01. The sequence goes on from CAWDVB010000003.1 coordinate 279,508, forward strand.
CGTAGGCCTCGGCGATCAGGGCCTCGACGTTCCGCACCGATCCGGTCTCGCCGACCGACGTGAAACCCTCGCGGGCGCGTTCCAGGGCTTCGAGCGCCGAGTCCAGGTCACCGTCGCGGGCGTCGAGCCGGCCGAGGAGCATCTCTCCGAACGCGATCTCCGCCGTCTGCCCGGTGGCCTGCCACACCGGCATCGCGTCGGAGAGCAGCGAGCGGGCGCCGGCGTCGTCGCCCTGGTCGATCAGCAGCTCAGCCAGGTTCGCCTGCTGGGTGGCGGCGTTCCACCGGTCACCAGCGGCCAGGAACGACTCCAGCGCCGAGCGGTAGTTCTCGGCGGCCTTCGCCCAGTGACCCTGGAAGTAGGCTCTCCCGCCGAGGGAGACGTAGGTGTGTGCGAGCTCTCTCTTGTCTCCCAGCTCCGAGAGCCAGGCAAGGGCAGCCTCGGACCGAGCGGAGCCCTCGAAGCGCCCACGCGCCATGTCGACCGCGTCGAGGATGCGCAGCGCGAGGACCCGGCTGAGGGTCTCGCCCGCCTGGGTGGCGACCCGGTCGGCCTGCTCAGCCCACTTCCGCGCCTCGCCGATCTGCCCCTGGCGCAAGCGCAGCCAGCCGTAGCCGGACAGCAGCTGGGCGCGCATCTGGGCGGCTTCGTGGGACTCGTCGGACTCGAGCGAGTGAAGTCCACGCGAGAGTGTCGCCAGCGCGCGACTCACCTCGCCCTTCTTCTCCAGGACCTGGGCGCCGCGGAACAGCAGCGCGGCCCGCTTCAGGGGATCGGAGCTGCTCAGCCGACGTGCCGACGTGAAGGCCGAGGTGGCGTCGTCGAACTCGCCGAGCATGTAGCTCACGTCTCCGAGAGACACCCAGGCCTGCGCCCTCGACCTGGAGCCCAGCCGGGACAGGTGCCGGCTCGCCGCGATCGCACGGCGGTAGGAGGTGGCGGCCTCCTCCAGCGCATAGCTGGATCGAGCCGACTCGGCCGCCTGCATGGAGAACTCCCACGCCTGGCGGAACTCGCCGGCTGCCAGGTGGTGGATCGAGAGCACTCCCGCCACGTCGCCGACGCGGTCCCCTGCCCGACGTTCGATCGACGCGGCCGCACGCGAGTGGAGGAGGGTGCGGACCGAGTACGGCAGGCCCTCGTACGCGGCCTCGCGCAGAATCTTGTGCTCGAAGGTGTAGGTGCCCGGGGTGGTTTCGGAGAGGAACTCACCGAGCCGGGAGAAGTCGGGTGTGGGCGCGTCGGGGTCCAGGATGTCGCGCAGCAGCTCGACATCGACGTCGAAGCCCAGCACCGCAGAGGAGCGGAGCAGCCGGCGGTCGACGGGAGCGAGTCGATCAACGTGCGCGGCTGCCAGCTGCTCCAACGAGGCAGGGAGCTCGTCGACGTCGGCCCCGGCGACCACGGCCGCGATGATCTCCCGGAGATACATGGGGTTGCCCTCGGCGCGGCGCACCACCGCCTCGAGCCGGTGCGGGGCGATCGGACGTTGACGCGTCCGGTCCTGGAGGAGCTCCATGGCCGCCTCGTCGGTCAGCGGGCCGAGGTAGAGGGTTGCCGCCTCGATGTCCTGGGGGAAGTGCGACGCCTGCCCCGGCGCGGCCGTGGTGGCCACCACCAGCATCCACGGGTGCTCGGGCACGATCCGGGCGAGAGCGTTGAGCAGGTCGACCAACGCGGAGTCCACCAGCCGGATGTCCTCGACGCAGAGCAGGGTGGGGCGGGTCAGCGCGGCGCTCAAGAAGTCGCAGACGGTCTCCTCGAGGCGAGGCTTGCGGAATTTGGCATCCAGCGCGGCGACTTCCGGCGTCTCGGGCAGCGAGATGCCACCGGCGATGCCGATGAGGGGGATCCACGGCCGCAGTTGCGGTGCACACGCATCGACGGCCTGCTCGATGGCCCCGGTCAGGGCGGCCTCGTCCGCCGTCGGAGCCAGACCGAGGGCGGAACGCAGGATGCGGCGGAACGGGGCGTACGGAGTCGCCGAGGTGTACGTCTCACCGACGACGCGGATGACCTCGGCCTCCGCACCGTCGCAGAGTTCGTCGATGAGGCGCGACTTGCCCATGCCTCGCTCGCCCATGACCTCGATGAGGCGGCCGGTGCCCTGCCGTGCGTCCTCGAGCGCCTCGCGGAGCTGGGCCATCTCCCGGTCCCTGCCGAACAGCGTGGTGCTGGCCTGGGGGCGTGCCGCCTCGATGGGCCTGCCGATGGCGAGGGTGACGATCGGCTCGCTCTTCCCCTTCGCCATGAACGGGGGAAGCTCGGCCACCTCGAATGAGGCGGTCCGCGACGCCGTGAGCACGTCGGGCAGTGCCCGGAGCTGGCCGGGGTCGGCGGCCGCCATCACGCGTGCGGCAAGGTTGACGCAGTCCCCGGCCACCGAGTAGACCCGTCGCTGGGCGGTGCCGTAGTTCCCGGCGAACACCCGTCCGTGGTTGACGCCGCCACGCAGGGTCAGCTTCGTCGGAGCGTCCATGATCTCCCGGAGCGCCGAGAGCACCTTCGCCTCGTCGTCTCCGCTGACCCGCGGAGCGCCCGAGACCACGATGAGCTTTCCGCCGTCGGAGTCGACGTCGGTGGAGAGCAGGCAGATGCCCTGCGCCGCCACGACCTCCTGGGCGCGGCCGACCACGGTCCGGAGCTCGGCGACCATGGCCTCGGGCCCGCCTTCCTCCTGGATCCCGCCGATGCCCTTGAACTGGATGAACCCGACCGCGACGTGACGGTGCTCGGGGGCAACCTCACCTCCCAGCAGGTGCGCGCGCAGCTGCGGGTCCACCGCCTGCTCGATCACCTCGTTGTGGGCCTCGTAGTGGGCGAACGGAGGGGCTTCGGGGGCCTCGATCGGTGTGGAGAGGAGGAACCCGTCGCCACGTGCGGCTCCCACCTCGCCCTGGGCCAGCTCGTAGACGGTCTCAGGAGAGACGACGATCTCGCCTCGCTCCGCGACCTTCTCCATCGCCGTCACCCAGGTGGTCGCCGGGCCCGTCACGATCAGCTCACGGATCGGCGTGCGCGCCAGCACCAGGTCCACCATGCCGGTGTGGACGCCGATGGAGATGCCCAGGTCCACGCGGCCACGCGAGGTCCGCAGCCGACCGATACGCGAGATCGTCTTCTGCATGGTCTGGGCCGCGTGACACGCCCGCGCTGCGTGCGGACCGCCGGTGAACAGCAGCAGCACCGCGTCGCCGCCCCACTTGAGCAGCTGCGCGCCATAGGCGTAGGCGCGCGAGAGCAGCTCCTCGAACGTGGCGTTGAGGATGTCGCCCATCTCCTCCGCCCCGGCTTTGCCGGAGGCGGCGAGCTTCTCGGTCAGAGCGGTGAATCCCGAGATGTCGGCGAAGACCAGAGTCCCCTCGAGTGCCCGGTGCTCGGCCTCGGGGCTCTCGGCCAGCCACTCGGGGACCAGGTGAGGAACGTACGGCTGCAGCACCCGAACGGGTGCTGCAGCCGTAGCGTCTTGGTCGACAGTGGTGCTCACGACACCATCGTGTCAGGAACCCCCAGCCGGAACGAGTCCCGCGTCAGAAGCCGGTCAGGCGGGGGTCGCCCGCCGGCGCCAGGATGACGATGGTGGTGGTGCCGGACTTCCTGTTGTAGGTCGCGCTGTCCACGCACGGGTAGGCGGTCGGGTCGATCTTGCTGATCTTCAGCGCCTTGCAGGTGGGCAGCAGTCCCTCGTACCAGCCGTCGACCGGGTTCGTCGTCGTGGCCCAGGCGACGCTGTTCTTGCCGGTCGGCACGTAGAACTGGTCGGGCGAGCCCCAGCAGGCCACGTAGTCCGAGCTGTGGTCACCGGAGAGCACCTCGGTGATCGTCTTGGAGCGGTCCGCGCTGACATTGAAGACCAGCACCGGCGAGCCCTGGCCACACGTCATGGTCAGCGCCAGCGTGCTCTGCGGGAAGACGCTCGGGTCCGGCGCGATGTAGGTGGTGACCGATGCGGACTTGTCGTTCGCGTTGCCGGTCACGGTGACGCCGTGTGTCGTGCCGGTGCAGTCTGTGCCGGCCTCACACGTCGTCTTGTTCCCCACGGTGACCGTCGGGTCGGGGCCGATCTGGTCCGCGTGGTTGTTCGGGTCGGTGACGTCGTGCTGGACGGCGGCGCTGACCGGGATCGTGTAGGTGTTCGCCTTGATCGGCGTGACCGTGATCGACACGGTGACCGAGTCGCCGGGCCAGAGGCCCTCGCGTCCACCGGTGGTGTCGACGGCATCGATGAGCACGTTGCCGCCGGTGGTCACGGTCGCGGTCCAGTAGCCGTCGTTCGAGGCCCGGAACGCGGCGTTCGAGACAGCGACGGAGCTGAACGAGGAGGGCAGGTAGATCAGCGCCTTGTCGATCGGCTGCTGCACGTTGGTGCCGCCGGGGACCGCCTTCACCGTGACGTCGAACGATCCCGACTGGTCGGCCCAGAGGACGCCCGAGCCCGGCACCGAGGTGCTGAGTCTGTAGAAGGCAAGGCCTTGGTCCGCGTTGCCCGACCCGGAGTTGGTGGCGGTCGCCGGCCCGGCGACGAGCGTGGCCGCGAGAGTCGCGAGGACCCCCACGAGAGCGGTCAGAATGGATGCCCGGCGAAAACGCGGACGAGACGTCATGATGTTCCCCTGATGTCGCACTGCCAGGCACCCCAGGTGACCGCACGGTGCGGTCGGACCCCCCAGGCCCTGTACTGTTCCCAGCCCCCAGTCCGGACCCCCCGGCCATGGACTGAAAGTTGTCAGATGCGGGCCAGAAAACGCCCTCATCTACCTCAGTGAGGGTAGCCATCCCTGTCTTCAATGACAATGATCGAACGGCAAAGATCCGCTCACCTCGGGGCGCGCGGACTGGCTGCGCCACCATGTCCGGGCCCTCCTGCTCGCGCCGGACACCGGCCGCCCACTCGGCTTGACACTCCGGCGGCATCCCTTGAGGCTTACCTCCCGTAGGAGCCGTGCGGGGGACACATCGAACAGAGGGGACCGGGCGACATGGCGCAGAAGGCCTCCCGCGGCCGGTCCGTCGTCACGGCGTTCGCCTTGAACCGTTACACCGACGAGGCTCTCGCGGTCATGGGCACCATCATCATCGTCGAGCAGATCTCGGACGCCCGCTGGGTCGCCGCCCTGGTGATCGCGCGGCTCCTGCCCATTGCCGTGCTGTCCCCGGTCATCGTCTCCTTCGCACATCACCGGGACCAGCGCTGGGTGCTCAAGGTCAGTGCCCTGGTGACCGTGGCGTGCGCCAGCTTCCTCGCCGTCGACACGCTGCGCGAGGAGCCCAACCCCGCCTGGGTCGTCACGTTGATCGCGATCGCTGCCTTCTTCGCCGCACCGGTCAAGCCGGCGGCGGGACGGATCCTCGCCAGCACTGTGCGCGAGGACAAGATGCTGGAGGCCTCCGGCCTGTTCGGCCGGGTCGAGCCGGGGAGCCTCCTGGTGACGCCGGTGGTGGTCAGCATCCTGTTGCTCGTCCCCGAGGGTGAGGCCATCACCTACCTGTCCGTGGCGATGGCGGCCACCGCGATCCTGGTGCTGTCCTTCGGACGACCACGGTCTGCTTTCGACAGGTCGGCGGCCGAGCAGGAGAGCATCACCTACCGGATCATCTCCTCGGCCCGGTTCATCCTCAGCGTGAGGGAGTCACGCGCATACCTGGCGACCCGGGGCTTCACCCGGTTCGCCTATGGGGCGTCCATCGTGCTCCTGGCTCTGATCCCCGAGCGGCTGCACGTCCACGCCGATGCGGTCGCCTACCTGCACGGCGCCCTGGGTCTCGGTGCCCTGGTTGCCCTGCTGATGGCGTCGTTCCTGGCGTGGAAGAGCGACGCCGTGGTCGTCATGGTCGCCGTCATCGCTCTGGCGGCGACTTTCGAGCTCCTCGCGTTCAACCAGACCCTCGTGGCCGCGCTCTTCGCGATGCTCCTCATCGGCGGCTCCAGCCTGATCCTCCACTACGTCACGGAGGGCGCCATTCACCGCAGCCTGCCGCACATGGCGTCCGCCATGGCGCTGGGTGTGACCGAGTCGCTCACCGCCGCGGGTCTGCTGTTCGGTGGTCTGTCCGTGCCGTTCCTGGTGTGGACGGTGGGCTACGAGGGCGCCTGCGTCGTCATTGCCGGGATCACGCTGGCAGGTGTCGCCTTCTACATCCCGAGCCTGATCCGGTCGAGCGCCAGCGCGTCCGAGCGCCGCAAGCGTGCCCGCCCGGTCGTCGAAGCGCTGCACCGGAACCGTCAGCTGCGTGATCTCTCGGTCGACGAGCTGGTGAACCTTGCGGAGGTGAGCCAGTCCGTCGTCGTGCCCCGGGGCGCCCTCGTCGTGGGCGAGGGAGACGTGGCCGATGCGGTCTACGTGATCGACGAAGGCTCCTTCGCGGTTCACGTGGTGGGGCAGGACGCCAGCCGCACGGGACGACTGGTGACGTTGACGACGGGTGATCTCTTCGGCGAGATCGGCGTGCTGTCGCGCAGCAGGAGGATCGCCAGCGTGGTAGCCGACACCGAGAGCACGCTCATCAAGATCCCTGCAGACTCCTTCATCAACGCTATGACTGCCGACCTCGGTGTGGCGACGGTCATCTACGAGGGTCTGGACAAGCGCCTGCACGAGTCGCGGCCCGACGCCGTTGCCCCGACGCCGGAGACCGGGGCCAGCGCGCCGCAGGAGTGAGCCGGAGGAGCGGGCCGGGCGCTGCTATCCTCCCGTGCGTTCGAACGCTGACCGGAACCAACGAGGGGGAGACGATGGCAGATCAGAACGAGCCCGTTTGGCGCGCACCCGAGCCTGGGGGCGAAGCCGTTGCGGTGCCGTCGGAGTTCGTCCTGCGAGGGCTCTTCTTCGCCCTGGCCGCGGTGATCGCGGGGAGCGTGATCGCCGTGGTGCTGTGGGACCTGAACGTCGTGGCGTCGATCTCCAGCTTCGTGATCGCGCTCGGGGCGTTCTACCTGTACGGCAAGGGCGCAGGCGCCGCGCCGCGCAAGGGGTTGCTTCCCCTGATCCTGCTGATCGTCATCGGCGTCGTCGTGTCCTTCTTCGCCGTGGTCGCCGACGATCTGTGGCGGGCCTTCCCCCAGCTCGTGGCACCGGGCGTCGAGTCGCGATGGACGTTCGTCTCCGACAACGTGTTCAACCCCGGCGTGCTGCGCTTCTACGGCCGCGACGCCGGGATGTTCTTCCTCTTCGCGCTGTTGGGCATGTTCGGCGTTCTGCGGCGCTTGATGCGCCGCTGACGCGTTCAGCCCAGCGAGTCGAGGGCCGCGTGCAGGCGCCGCGAGGCGTCGGCTGCGACGTCGGAGAGATCCGCGTCCGACATGCCGAGCATCGCGTGTGGGTCGAAGGCCTCGACCAAGGTCTGGCCGTCGCCGAGCGACCGGACCACCACGTTGCACGGCAGGACCGCCGCGATGGACGGGTCGAGTGTCACCGCCTGGTAGGCCAACGGCGGACGGCAGGCACCCAGGATCGTCTCCTGCGGGATGTCGACGTCCATCTTCGCCTTGAGTGTCTTCGCCAGGTCGATCTCGGTGAGGACGCCGAACCCCTGCTCGGCGAGGGCGGCCCTGACCGCCTCCACGGTGTCGTCGTGGGAGTGGGTCACGGTGGTGCTGAAGGTGTACTTCATCCGGTCCTCCGGGTGGCGTCGATGGTCAGCAGCGTGGAGTGCATCGCGGGGCGCGGTGCACAACCCCGCGATGCAGTGAGAACATCATAATGTCCGGTCATATTCCGGGGCGGGGTGTCAGGCGCCCCACAGGTCGTCGAGCAGGTCCATGACCCCGTCGGGGCCGGCCACGGCCACGTCGGCCAGCTCCAACAAGGCCTGCTCCTCCTCGGACGCCGAGCAGACCAGCAGGCCGGCCAGGCCCTCCCCTCGCAGGTCTGCGATCGCCTCGAATGCCGGGATGTCCCCGAGGTCGTCACCGACGTAGACGACCGCCTCCGGGCGCAGTGACGTCACCAGGTCGCGGACGACCCCTCCCTTGTCGTGGCCGGGCGCCCGCAGCTCGACCACGAAGCGTCCTGGCTCGACGATCAGCCCCCACCTCGCCGCGGCAGGCTCCAGCACCTCCCGGATCCGCGTCAGCGCCCGTTCCGGCTGATCCATCCGCCGGGTGTGCACGGCGAGGGCCAGGCCCTTGTGCTCGACGATCGCCGTCGCCGCCCCGGCCGCGGCGAGCAGTCCGGGCATCTCGCCCTCGATGCCCGCCAGCCCGGGCGGGACCGGTGCGGACACCACCCCCTCGCCGGGCGACCACCGCTGCGCTCCGTACTGCCCTCGCACCTGGAGCGAGCACCCCCGGGCGGCGAGATCGGCCGCGATCTCGTCCAGACGTCCCAGCCCCACGGCCTGGCGTGCGGGTCGCCCGGTGACCACGGCGACGTCCCGGAGCCGTGGCGCGGCCGCCCCCAGGACCTCGGCCGCGCGGGGGTGGATGACGGCCTGCGCCGGGTCCGCGACGATGGGGGCCAACACACCGTCGTAGTCAAGGCAGAGCAGCACCGGCCCGTCGCAGACGAGCACCGACTCGAGGCGTTGATCTGCGTCAGCTGCGAGCCGGTCCATAGGACCACCATCCCATCGCCCTTCGGCCCTCCGATAGCGTCGGAGGGGAAGCGAGGCAGGTGAATCCGCATGACCGACGGCCAGTTCGACCTCGTCGTCGTGGCCAACCGGCTCCCCGTCGACCGGGTCGAGGAAGACGACGGCACCATCGGATGGAAGCGATCCCCCGGCGGCTTGGTGACAGCACTCGAGCCGATCCTCCAGCAGAGCGGCGGTGCCTGGGTCGGTTGGGACGGCGGCGCCGGTGACGCCCCCGAGCCCTTCGACGAGTCCGGGGTCCGGCTCGTGCCCGTGCCCCTCACGTCCATGGAGCTGGAGCTCTACTACGAGGGCTTCTGCAACGACACGCTATGGCCGCTGTACCACGACGTGATCTCGCATCCGCAGTTCCACCGCAGCTGGTGGGACGCGTACCGCCGGGTGAACCGCCGTTTCGCGGAGGCTGCAGTGGAGCGGGCCGCGCCGGGCGCGCTGGTCTGGGTGAACGACTACCAGCTCCAGCTGGTGCCTCAGATGCTGCGGGAGATGCGCCCGGATCTGCGGATCGGGTTCTTCCTGCACATCCCGTTCCCGCCGAAGGAGCTCTTCACCCAGCTGCCCTGGCGACGTCAGCTTCTCCAGGGGCTGCTCGGTGCCGACCTGATCGGCTTCCAGCGCTCCGGCGGCGCCTCCAACTTCCTGCACCTGATCCGGAGCAAGCTGGGCTACTCCATCAGCCGGGGGACGGTGCGCGTCCCCGACGGCAGGAGGGCGAAGGTCGGGGCCTACCCGATCTCGATCGACAGCGCACAGGTCCGCTCGTTGGCGGACAGTGACGAGGTCCAGGAGCGTGCCAAGCGGATCCGCGAGGAGCTGGGGAACCCTCGCCACATCGTGCTGGGGGTGGACCGCCTGGACTACACCAAGGGCATCCCCAACCGGTTGCGGGCCTTCGGCGAGCTCGTGGCGGACGGGGAGATCGACCCGGCGGACACCGTCTTCGTCCAGTTCGCCACCCCCTCCCGGGAGCGGATCGAGAGCTATCGGCAGCTGCGCGACGAGATCGAGCGGCTCGTCGGGAGGATCAACGGCCAGAGCGGAGCGCTGGGTCGTCAGTCGATCTCCTACCAGCACAACTCGCTTCCCCGCCCCGAGCTCGTCGCGATGTACCAGGCGGCGGACGTGATGATGGTGACGCCCCTGCGAGACGGGATGAACCTCGTCGCGAAGGAGTACGTCGCCAGCCGGATCGCCGACGACGGGGCCCTGGTCCTGAGCGAGTTCGCCGGCGCTGCCGACGAGCTCCGCCAGGCGTTCATGGTCAACCCGTACGACATCGACGGGATGAAGTCCACCCTGTTGGTCGCTCTGCGGTCGGGTGAGCGGGACCTCGCCCGACGGATGAGGTCGATGCGCCGGCAGGTCCGGGAGCGGACCGTCGGGGTCTGGGCGCGGCGCTTCCTGGACGACATGGCGGAGGCCGACCAAGGGGCCGATCAAGAGGCCGAATGAGGGCCCCGCAGGGAGCAGGTGCCGCTCAGATCCAGTGCTTGAACCAGATCCGTTCCAGCCACTGGGCGTTGGTGAGCAGCTGATCGGTGTAGATCGGGTAGAACCACGCGAAGTTGGCGACGACGAGCAGCACCAGCGATCCCACGACCGCGGACCCCCAGGCCCGCCGCTGGTCCGAGCCGTCCGGCGGGCCCAGGATCCTGCCGAGAGTCAGGGTCAGCGCCAGAACCGTGAAGGGCAGCAGCACGCTGGCGTAGAAGATGAAGATCGGCCGCTGGTCGTACTGGAACCACGGCAGCCAGCCCGCCAGGAAGCCGATCAGGGCCACGCCGAACCGCCAGTCCCGGCGGGCGATCCACGCGTAGGCCGCGTAGAGCAGCGCCGGGACACCCGCCCACCACAGCACCGGGGTGCCGAGCAGCAGCACCTGCTTCAGGCAGGTGCTCCCCGCTACGGCGGTGCACCCGTCCACGCCCGGAGCGATGTTGGACTGCAGGGAGACGCCGACCGGCCGGTTCAGCAGTGGCCAGCCCCAGGGGCTGGACTGGTAGGGATGGGTGGCATCGTTGAGGAACTCGGTGTGGAAGTTGAAGACCGCCTCGTGGTAGTGCCAGAGGTCGCGCAGCGCCCTGAGCAGCTGCGGGATGAAGCCGTGGGTCTGCGTGGTGACGTAGCTGCCCCAGTACTCGGTGTACTGGGTGTTGGCCAGCGCCTGCTCGTAGTCCTTGTAGTGGATGAGCAAGCCGGTCCAGCTCGCGACGTAGACGACCAACGCGACGACCACGAGGTAGACGAAAGCAGGGAGGCCGTCGATGAGCGCCGACGAGGCGAACCAGCGTCGGACGCCGATGGCGCGCCGAAGCCCCGCATCCCAGAACAGCACCAGGAGGCCGAAGGCCGCCAACACGTAGAGGGCCGACCACTTGGTGCCCACCGCGAGCCCGAACGTGATCCCCGCCATCAGGCGCCACGGACGGTAGAGCAGGACGGGTCCCCACCCGCCGGTGACCCCGCCGGCAGGGAGGCGGCGCACCATCCGTTCTCGCACCCAGTCGCGGTCCATGACCAGCAGGTGCACGGCGAGCAGGCTGAAGAAGGCGACGAAGATGTCGAGCAGCGCGAGACGCGAGAGGACGAACTGGAGCCCGTCGAACGTCAGGAGCAGGCCACCGATGCCGGCCAGCAGCATCGAGCCCGTCATCCGGCGGATCAGCCGGATCAGCACCAGGATCATCAGGGTTCCGACGACGGCGCTGGGGATGCGCCATCCGGTCGGGTTCATCCCGAAGATGAGCTCGCTCAGGCCGATGAGGTACTTCCCGACCTGGGGATGGACGACCATGCTCGCCGTGTGGGTGAAGGAGTCCAGCGGGTGCCCGGCCAGGATCTGGTCGTTGGCGTTGTCGGAATAGGTGGTGACGTAGCCGTTGTTGACCAGCGACCAGGCGTCCTTGGCGTAGTAGGTCTCGTCGAAGGAGAACTCCCTCGGTGTCCCGATGTGCCAGAAACGCAGGAAGCCGGCCACTCCCGTGATTGCCAGGGTGACCATCCATCCGACCCGCCTCGACTCCTGCTGCACGACCGGCAGCAGCCGGCGGCGGGCGCTGGGAACGGCGCGGCCGTCGGCCGTCCGGGACAGGCCCATCGTGCGCAGAGGGGTCACGGTCACCGGGTCAATCTAGCCAGGGCCCGCGCGCCGAGAGGCGTGGGGCACGGTCACGCCCAGGCACTGACCCAGATGTGCTGCAGCCATTCCGCCGTGGTCATCAGCTGGTAGGCGAAGATCGGCCAGAAGTACGCGAAGTTGGCGATCACCAGCGCTACGAATCCACCTGCGCCGATCGCACCCCAGGCTCGTCGTCTGCGCGGCGCCGCCGCCGGGCCGAGGATCCGCCCCAGGGTCAGGGTCACGGCGAGGATGGTGAACGGGAGGAGCACGCTGGTGTACCACAGGTAGATCTGGCGCTGGTCGTAGAGGAACCAAGGCAGCCAGCCCGCGAGGAAGCCGACCACGGCAATCCCGAAGCGCCAGTCCTTGCGGGCGATCCAGGAGTAGGCCGCGTAGAAGAGCGCCGGGACGCCGCCCCACCACAGCAGCGGGGTGCCCAGGATCAGCTCCTTGCGAAGGCAGGTGGACCCGGCCGGTGCGGTGCAGCCGTCCACGCCCGGGGCGATGTCCTGCAGGAAGGCGACGTGGATGGGCCGGTTGAGCACCGGCCAGCCCCAGGGGTTGGACGCATAGGTCTGGCCGACTCCGTTGAGGAACTCGGTGTGGAAGTTGTACACGGCCTCGTGGTAGTGCCACAGGTCGCGCAGTCCACGGATCAGCTGGGGGAAGAATCCGTGGGTCTGCGTGGTGACGTAGCTGCCCCAGTACTCGGTGTACTGGGTGTTGGCCATCGCCTGCTCGTAGTCCTTGTAGTGGATCAGGAAGCCGGTCCAGCTGGCGACGTACACGACGAGGGCGACGACCACCAGGTAGAAGAACGCCGGGAGGCTGTCGGTGATCACGGTCTTGGCGAACCAGTGCCGGATGCCGATGGCCCGCCGGGCACCGGAGTCCCAGACCACCGTCATCAGGCCGAAGGCGGCGAGGACGTACAGGGCCGACCACTTGCTTCCCACGGCGAGGCCGAAGGTGATCCCCGCCATCAGGCGCCACGGGCGGTAGAGCAGCAGTGGGCCCCACCCGGTGACCCGTCCTCCTCCGGCGGGCGCGGCCCGGGCCAGGCGCTCTCGTGACCAGTCGCGGTCCATGACCAACAAGTGCACGGCGAGCAGGCTGAAGAAGGCGACGAAGATGTCGAGGAAGGCAAGCCGGGAGAGGACGAACTGCAGGCCGTCGAAGGTCATCAGGAGGCCGGCCGCCCCCGCCAGCAGCATCGAGCCGGTGAGGCGGCGGACAAGCCGGATCATCACCAGGATCATCAGGGTCCCGAACGTCGCACTGGCGAGACGCCACCCGATCGGGTTCATGCCCCAGAGGAGCTCGCCGAGACCGATGAAGTACTTGCCGACCTCGGGGTGCATCACCATGTTCGCCGTGTGGGTGAACTGGTCGAGGGTGTGGCCGGCCAGGATCTGGTCGTTGGCGTTGTCGGCGTAGGTGGTCACGTAGCCGTTGTTGACCAGCGACCAGGCGTCCTTGGCGTAGTAGGTCTCGTCGAAGGCGAAGACCCAGGGATTGCCGATGTACCAGAAGCGAAGGAATCCGGCGATCGCGGTGATGGCCAGCGTGACGATCCAGCCGGTCCGCCGGGACTCCTGCTGGACCACCGGCCGCAGCCGCCGCCCTGCGCTCGGAACGGCTCGCCCGTCTGCCATCCGGGACAGTCCCATCGTGCGCTGGGCGGTCTCGGTCACCGGGTCACTGTAGCCAGGACTGGCCCGGAAATCCGCGAACGTCGCATGTCACACTGCCCGCATGTTGATCCTCGCCGCGACGCCGATCGGACGAGTGGAGGACGCCTCCCCTCGCCTGGCCGCGGCCCTGGCGACCGCCGACGTCGTCGCCGCGGAGGACACCCGCCGGGTGCGCCGCCTGGCGCATGACCTGGGCGTCTCGCTGTCCGGCCGTGTCGTGTCGTACTTCGAGGGCAACGAGTCGGAGCGCACGGTGCAGTTGGTGGGCGATCTGGAGGAGGGCCGCACGGTCCTCCTCGTGACCGACGCCGGGATGCCCTCGGTGTCCGACCCCGGCTACCGGCTCGTCGCGGCCGCTGTGAGCTCGACCTCCCGGTCACGGTCATCCCGGGGCCGAGCGCGGTGCTGACCGCACTGGCGATCTCGGGCCTGCCGGTCGATCGCTTCTGCTTCGAAGGGTTCCTGCCCCGCAAGGCGGGGGAGCGCAGACAGCGCCTCGAGGAGCTGCGCGGCGAGAGCAGGACGATGGTGTTCTTCGAGGCGCCGCACCGGCCCGGCGGCGTTGTCGGCGATGGCGACGCAGCTCGGGGGCGATCGGCGGGCAGCCGTCTGCCGGGAGCTGACCAAGACCTACGAGGAGGTACGCCGCGGCACGCTGGACCGGCTCGCGGACGGGGCCGGTGATCTCCGGGGCGAGGTGACCATCGTGGTCGAGGGCTCGACCGGTCCGGTGGTAGACATCGAGCAGGTGGCTGCCGAGGTTGCCGCGCTGGAGGGCACGGGGCTCAGCCGGCGTGACGCCATCGCGGAGGTCTCCGAGCGCTTCCGGGTCTCGCGTCGTGACGTCTACGAAAGGGTGCACCGTGACCAGGCCTCCCGCTCCTGACCCGCTGCCCGCGCCGGTCGCCGACAACCACTGCCACCTCGACATCACCGGCACCGAGCCGGCTGTGGCGCTCGCCGAGGCTGCCGCGGTGGGGGTTCCCCGGATCGTCCAGATCGGGTGCGACCTTGCGGCTGCGGAGTGGGCCGTGGAGGCGGCGCGCGAGCACCCCGCTCTCGTGGCGGGGGTGGCGCTGCACCCGAACGAGGCGGCCAGGCTCGGCCGCGACTGGCCGGCCGCCGTGGAACGGATCGAGGCGCTGGCCACTGACCCGGTGGTGCGCGCGGTCGGCGAGACCGGGCTGGACTACTACCGCACCGGCGAGGAGGGGCGGCCGTTCCAGCACGAGTCGTTCCGGCGGCACATCGACCTGGCGAAGCGTCTGGGCAAGACCCTTGTGATCCACGACCGCGACGCCCACGACGACGTGCTCGCGATCCTCGACGAGGAGGGCGTCCCCGACCGGGTGGTCATGCACTGCTTCTCCGGCGGCCCCGCCTTCGCGCGGGCGTGCCTCGACCGCGGGGGCGTGGCTGTCCTTCGCCGGGGATGGTCACGTTCAAGAACGCACCGGCGCTCCGGGAGGCGCTGGCGGTCGCGCCGCTTGACCGCGTGCTGGTCGAGACCGACGCCCCGTACCTGACGCCGATGCCGCACCGGGGCCGCCCCAACGCCCCGTACCTCGTCCCGCTGACTGTGCGGTCGATGGCCGAGACACGCGGCGACGACCTCGAGCGGCTGTGCGCCGCCATCGACGAGAACACGGACGCCGCCTTCGGGGGGCCCTGGCCCCGGCTGGTCGATACCCTCGGTGAGTGATGACCCAGGGTGAGTCCGAGGGCCGCGCCTGCTCGGCCCCGCCGACGTCCGCGACCTGGCGGCCGCACTCGGGCATCCGGCCCACCAAGCAGCGCGGCCAGAACTTCGTCATCGACGCCAACACCGTCCGCCGCATCGTGCGGGCGGCGGCGGTCACGTCCGACGACCGGTGCTCGAGGTGGGTCCCGGGCTCGGCTCGCTCACCCTGGCGCTGCTGGAGGCCGGCGCGCGGGTCACCGCGGTCGAGATCGACCCGGCGCTGGCCGCCGCGCTGCCCGGGCACGGTGGCCGAGCCCGGCTGCCGGACGACGCCGTCCCGGCTCGCGCTGGTCGAGGCGGACGCGATGCGGATCGGCGACGATCCCGGCCCGGCGCCCACCGCGCTGGTCGCGAACCTGCCCTACAACGTGGCCGTGCCCGGTGCTGCTGCACCTGCTGGCCCGGGTGCCGCAGCTCGGGCCGGACCTGGTGATGGTGCAGGCCGAGGTCGCCGACCGGCTGGCGGCCGCCCCGGGCTCGAGGACCTACGGCGTCCCGTCGGTGAAGGCGGCGTGGTACGCGGAGCTGCGGCGGGCCGGCGCGGTCGGCCGCAGCGTCTTCTGGCCGGCGCCGAACGTCGACTCCGGGCTGGTGGCCTGGACTCGTCGCCGACCCGCCGGACGGCCGCGGCGTCCCGCGAGGAGGTCTTCGCGCGTGGTCGACGCCGCCTTCGCCCAGCGCCGCAAGACGCTGCGCGCCGCGCTGCGGGCTGCGGCTATCCGGCGGCGGCGGCCGCCGAGGCCGCTCGCTGGGCGCCGCCGTCGACCCGCAGGCCCGCGGGGAGGAGCTCGGCGTCGACGAGTTCGCCCGCCTCGCCGAGGACGCTGCGAGCACGTGGGGGCCGGCCATGGGTGAACGACGCGGTGATGGTCGTCCGCCCCGGCCAAGGTCAACCTGTATCTCGCGGTGGGTCGCTCGGCGCGCCGACGGCTTCCACGACCTGGCCAACGTCTTCCTGGCGGTCGGCCTCTACGACGAGGTCACCGTGACCGCTGCCGAGTCCGACTCGCGTGACCGTGACGCGGGGCCGGCGTCGACGTGGACGTCGTGCCGACCGACGAGAGCAACATCGCCATGCGCGGCCGCCCGTCCGCTGGCCGCGGGGCACGGCATCGAGCCGGCCGGTCGACATCGACATCGACAAGGACATCCCGGTCGCGGGCGGGATGGCGGGCGGCAGCGCGGACGCCGCGGCCGCGCTGCTGGCCTGCGACGCGCTCTGGGGCTTCACCGTCCGCGCGAGGAACTGCTGGAGATCGCGGCCGAGCTCGGCAGCGACGTGCCGTTCTGCCTGGTCGGCGGCGCGGCGCTCGGATCGGGTCGGGGCGAGGTGGTCACTCCGGTGATGATCCGCGGCACCTTCCGGTGGGTGTTCGTCCCCGGCGCCGGCGGGCTGTCCACACCCGGCGGTGTACGCGGGGTTCGACCGGCATGCCGGGCGGACCGGACCGTGCCCGAGCCCGACGTCCCCGACGCAGATGCTCGCTGCGCTGCGGCCGGTGACCCGGGCGCTCGCCGATGCGCTGGGCAACGACCTGCAGGCCGCCGCGCTGTCGCTGCGGCCCGAGCTGGCCGACACGCTGCAGCGCGGGGTCGGACGCCGGGCGCTCGGCGCGCTGGTCTCCGGCTCCGGCCCGACCGCGCGTTCCTCGCCGCGAGCAGCGACTCACGCCGGCGCTCACCGAGGAGGGGCTGCGCGACCGGAGCTCTGCCGTCGGAGCGGGTGGCGGACGGCCCCGGCGCCCGTGCCCGGGGCTCACATCGTCGGGCGTCGGGCCGGTGAGTGGCCGGATCAATCTGGTCAACCTCGAGTCGGTCGAGCAAGGCGTACGGCACCCGTCCGCTGCTGTCCGGCGGTCAGCCTGGGCATCGCCCAGGGGCAGCGGATCGGTGTCGTCGGCCGCAACGGCGACGGCAAGACCACCCTGCTGCGGATCTGTCGGCGGGAGGCAGCCGGACAACGGGCGGGTGACGCGACGCGGCGGGCTCGCACCTGGGCATGCTGCACCAGACCGACGACCTCGACGGGGCGGCCAGCGTCCGCGAGCGGGTGCTCGGCGGGCGCGCCGACCACGAGTGGGCCGCGGACCCGGTCACGCGTGAGGTGGTGGAGGCCTCCTCGCCGGAGTGCCCCTGGACCGCTCCGTGGCCGGGCTCTCCGGCGGCGAGCGGCGACGGTGCTCGCTGTCACGGCTGCTGCTCGGCGATCACGACCTGCTCGTCCTGGACGAGCCGACCAACCACCTCGACGTCGAGGCCGTCGACTGGCTGGCCCGGCACCTGGTCGGACGCGGTGCGGCCGCTCGTCGTCGTCACCCACGACCGCTGGTTCCTCGACGCGGTGTGCGACCGCACCTGGGAGGTGCACGACGGGGCCGTCGACGAGTACGACGGCGGCTACGCCGCCTACGTGCTGGCCAAGGCGGAGCGGACCGCGGCAGGCGGCCGCCACGGAGAGCCGGCGGCAGAACCTGGCCCGCAAGGAGCTCGCCTGGCTGCGCCGCGGCGCGCCGGCCCGGACCGCCAAGCCCAAGTTCCGCATCGACGCAGCGAACGTGCTGATCGCGGACGAGCCCCCGCCCCGGGACCGCGCTCGAGCTGGAGCGGTTCGCGGTGCAGCGTCTCGGCAAGGACGTGATCGACCTCGAGGACGTGGATCTCGTGCTCGGCGACGGAGGCTGCTCGCGCACGCCACCTGGCGGCTGGGACCCGGCGACCGGGTCGGACTGGTCGGGGTCAACGGGGCGGGCAAGACGTCGGTGCTCCGGCTGCTGGCGGGCGAGCTCGACCCCGGCCGAGGGCCGCGTTCGCACGGGCCGGACCGTGGCCGCTGGCGTATCTCACCCAGCAGCTGGACGACCTCGATCCCGAGCTACGGGTGCTCGCCTCCGTCGAGGAGATGGAGCGAGTCGGCCCGCACCGCCGACGGAGAGCTGTCGGCCACCTCGCTGCTGGAGCGCTTCGGCTTCACCGGAGACCGGCTCACGACCCGGATCGGCGACCTGTCCGGCGGGGAGCGGCGGCGGCTGCAGCTGCTTCGGCTCCTGATGGAAGAGCCGAACGTGCTGCTGCTCGACGAGCCCACCAACGACCTCGACATCGAGACCCTCACCGTGGTCGAGGACTACCTCGATCGATGGCCCGGGACGCTCGTCGTGGTCTCCCACGACCGGTACTTCCTGGAGCGGGTCTGCGACTCGGTCTGGTCGCTGCTCGGCGACGGCCAGGTGCGGATGCTGCCGCGCGGTGTCGACGAGTACCTCGAACGGCGGGCTTCGGCTCTTGCGGCCGAGGACGCGCTGCTGGCAACGCGTGCCGAGCCGCCGCCGGCGCGCACGAGCTCGGCCGTTGAGCGGGAGGCGCGCAAGGCGATGGCGCGCGTCGAACGGCAGCTGGATCGGCTCACGCTCCGCGAGGCAGAGCTGCAGGAGGCATTGCACGCGCATGCGACCGACCCGGGCAAGCTTCTCGAGCTCGACCAGGAGTTCCGGAGCCTGGCCGAGCGGCGGACCACCTTGGAGGAGGAGTGGCTGGCCGCCGCGGACCAGGCAGAGCCATGAGGAAGCCGACCCGGTCAGTGCTCGAACGGCGCGGACAACGCCTTGAGCAGCTCGGCCAGCCGCGCCCGGTCGGCCGTCGTGAGCTCGTGCAGCAGTGCTCTCTCGTGCGCCAGCAGGCTCTCGAAGGCCCCGTCGACCGTGCGGCGCCCCGGCTCGGTGAGGCGGACCAGTACCCCGCGCCTGTCGTTCGGGTCGGGCTCGCGCTGGACCAGTCCGCGCTCGGCAAGCCGGTCGATCCTGTTGGTCATCGTGCCGCTGGTCACCAGGGTCTCGCGGATCAGACGCCCGGGTGACAGCTCGTAGGGGTCACCCGCCCGGCGCAATGCGGCCAGCACGTCGAACTCCCACGGCTCGATGTCGTGCTCGGCAAACGCCGTCCTTCGCGCTCGATCCACGTGGTGCCCGAGCCGGTCGATGCGGCTGAAGATCTCGATGGGTCCGAGGTCGAGGTCGGGCCGGGCGTCGCGCCAGGCCGTCACGATCAGGTCGACCTCGTCTCTCATATCTCCATCATAGCGATCAAGATTCTTGATATCGAGAGAAATCCGACGACTCCCGGTCGTCTTCTCCACGAGCCACCGTAGGCTGGGCCCCTGCGATCCCCGGTTGGTCTGTCGGCAGGGCCCGCCGCACTTTGAATGCGGACAAGCGACGTAGGTTCGACTCCTACCCGGGGAGCGAACGAGCGGTGAAGAACAAGCTCGCTTGTTCTTCACCCGAGTGAGCGAGCCGGGTCGACGAGCGAGCGCAGCGAGCGAGGAGCACCCGGGGAGCGAACGACCTGGACGTGGTCGCGAGCGATCCGGAGCGCGTAGCGTTCCGGGAGCGTACGCAACCAGGAGTGGCTGGGGGCGGTCGCGAGCGATCCGGAGCGCGTAGCGTTCCGGGAGCGTACGCAACCAGGAGTGGCTCGGGCTGAGCAGCGAAAGGGACAGCGGTGTCGACAGCAGTGGTCGTGCTCGCCGCAGGCGCGGGAGTGCGGATGAGGTCTCGCACCAGCAAGGTGCTGCACCAGCTCTGCGGCCGGTCCATGGTGGGCCACGTGCTGGCGGCGGCCGAGGCCCTCGAGCCCGACCGCCTCGTCGTCGTCGTCGGGCATCAACGCGATGAGGTCGGCGCCCATATCCAGGAGATCGCGCCCGGCGCGGAGCTGGTCGTCCAGGAGACGCAGCAGGGCACCGGCCACGCCGTCGGCGTCGCGATGGAGGCCTTCGGTGGAGACATCCCCGATGTCGTCGTGGTGCTCTCCGCGGACACCCCGCTCATCGAGCGGGCCACGCTCAAGGAGCTCGTGGCCGCGCACCGGGTCGGTTCGGCGGCCGTGTCGCTGGTGAGCGGTGTGGTCGCCGATCCCACGGGCTACGGTCGGGTGATCCGCGACGAGTCCGGCTCCGTCCGCGCGATCGTCGAGGAGAAGGACGCCGACGACAGGCAGCGGCTGATTCGCGAGATCGCCAGCGTCGTCTACGCCTTCGACGGCGCGTTCCTCGCCGACGCCGTGAGCCGGATCGGTACGGACAACGCCCAAGGCGAGTACTACCTGCCGGACACGGTCGAGCTGGCGGTCGTAGGCGGCCGCGCCACCGCCGCCTATGAGCTGGAGGACTTCCGGCAGACCGAGGGCGTGAACGACAAGGTGCAGCTGGCGGACCTTACTGCCGAGATGAACAGGCGGATCCTCGAGCGGTGGATGCGGGCCGGGGTGACCGTGGTCGACCCTGCCTCGACCCGGGTCGACGTCGACGTGACGCTGGAACCCGACGTCACCCTTCTCCCGGGCGTCCAGCTGCACGGCGCGACCGTGGTCGAGGCGGGCGCCGAGGTCGGTCCCGACTGCACCCTCACCGACGTGCGCGTGGGGGCGGGCGCCCGCGTGGTCCGCACTCACGGCAGCCGGGCGGTGATCGGGGCTGATGCCTCGGTCGGGCCCTTCGCCTACCTGCGGCCGGGGGCCGTGCTCGGGGAGGCCGGCAAGATCGGCACCTTCGTGGAGGTCAAGAACTCCACCATTGCCAAGGGCGCGAAGGTTCCGCACCTGAGTTATGTCGGGGACGCGGAGATCGGTGAGGGCAGCAACATCGGCGCCGGCACGATCTTCGCCAACTACGACGGGGTGGCCAAGCACCGGACGACCGTGGGGGAGCACGCGAAGACGGGTTCGAACAACACCTTCGTGGCACCGGTGGAGATCGGCGACGGGGCCATGACCGGCGGTGGGGCCGTGATCCGCCGCAACGTTCCGCCTGGATCGCTCTCGGTGTCAGGCGGACCCCAGAGGATTCTCGAGGGATGGGTCGAGTCGCACCGTCCGGGCACGTCGATGGCGGATGCGGCGCGGCGCGCTGAGACGGGGGTCGCGGGCACGGGGGACTCTGAGAGAGAATCGCCGCACGCAGGCGATGAGGAGCAGTGATCAGGTGTCAGCCATCAAGCGATCTTCCGAGAAGAGCCTCATGGTCTTCAGTGGGAGGGCCCACCCTGAGCTCGCCGAAGAGGTAGCCCGCCTCCTCGACATCGACCTGGTCCCCACCGACCATCGTGACTTCGCCAACAGTGAGATCTACGTTCGCTACCGGGAGTCGGTCCGCGGCTGCGACGCGTTCGTCATCCAGAGTCACGTCGCTCCGGTGAACGAGTGGATCATGGAGCACCTGATCATGGTCGACGCGCTGAAGCGCGCCTCGGCGAAGCGGATCTCCGTCGTCCTGCCCTTCTACGGATATGCCCGGCAGGACAAGAAGCACCGGGGGCGCGAGCCCATCTCAGCGCGGCTCATCGCCGATCTCTTCAAGACCGCGGGCGCGGACCGGCTGATCACCGTCGATCTGCACACGGCGCAGATCCAGGGGTACTTCGACGGCCCCGTCGACCACCTGATGGCGCTGCCGATCCTGGCCGACTACGTCGAGGAGAAGTACGGCACCGAGTCACTGGCCGTGGTCTCCCCGGACGCGGGCCGGATCAAGGTTGCCGAGCAGTGGTCGGCGCGTCTGGGCGGCGCGCCGCTGGCGTTCATCCACAAGACCCGCGACATCGACCAGGTGAACGAGTCGGTGGCCAACCGCGTGGTCGGTGAGGTGGCCGGCCGGGTGTGCGTCCTGGTCGACGACATGATCGACACCGGCGGCACCATCGTGAAGGCGATCGAGGCCCTGATCGCCGAGGGTGCCACGGGCGTCGTCGTGGTGGCGACGCACGCAATCCTCTCCGACCCTGCGGTGGATCGGCTGAAGAACTCCCGCGCGACCGAGATCGTGGTGACCAACACGCTGCCGATCTCCGCGGAGCAGGAGTTCGACAAGCTCACCGTGCTCTCCATCGCGCCGCTGATCAGCCGCGCGATCCGCGAGGTCTTCGAGGACGGCTCGGTCACCAGCCTCTTCGACGGCCGGGCCTGACCGCTCCGCCGGGCCGGGGGCCCGATTCGCCTTGCTGGGCCGACCCCGATAAGATTTCCCGGTTGCCTCGGCGAGGGACGACGACAGCGTCTCCGTGATCGACGCGGTACTTCTGCACCGGTCGCGCGCGCTCGCTCCTCTCGCCTGGCGGCCCTTATCTCGTCACGAAGCCCGAGGAGTTCGCATGGCTGAGAGCCTGCTTGTCGCAGAGATCCGCACCGAGTTCGGCAAGGGAGCGGCACGCCGCATCCGCCGTGACCACAAGGTGCCCGCCGTCCTCTACGGGCACGGCTCGGACCCGGTGCACGTCACCCTCCCGGGCCACGACACGATGCTCGCCCTGAAGCACGGCGGTGCCAACGCGCTGCTCTCGATCAACGTCGACGGCAAGACCCAGCTGGCGATCCCGCAGCAGGTGCAGGCCCACCCGATCAAGGGCTTCCTCGAGCACCTCGACCTGCTCCTCGTGCGGAAGGGCGAGAAGGTCAACGTGGAGGTCCCCGTCCACGTGGTGGGCGACGCAGAGCCGGGCACGCTGGTCAGCACCGAGCACACCACGGTGGCGGTCCAGGCCGAGGCGACGCACATCCCCGAGTACATCGAGGTCGATGTCGAGGGCTTCGAGGCCGGCACCCAGGTCCTGGCCAAGGACCTGACCCTGCCGGACGGCACCGTCCTGAACATGGACGAGGAAGCCCTGATCGTGAACGTCACCGTTCCCAAGGTCGAGGTCCTCGAGGAGCCGGAGGGTGAAGAGACCCTTGCCGGCGAGGTTCCCGAGGTGGGTGAGGTCGAGGCCGCGTCCGAGGCCGCGTCCGAGGAGTGACCTTCCGCGGGCTGTTCTCCCGCCGACGGGACGAGGAACCGATGACCGAGGTGTGGCTGGTGGTCGGCCTCGGCAATCCCGGCCCGTCCTATGCCGGAAACCGGCACAACGTGGGTCATCTCGTCGTCGACCAGCTCGCCGAGCGGATGAGCGCGCAGTTCCGCGCCCACAAGTCCGGGCGCGCTGACGTCGTCGAGGGCCGACTGGATCTCGGTGGCCCTCGGGTGGTGCTGGCCAAGGCCCGTTCGTACATGAACGAGTCCGGGGGGCCGGTGTCGACGCTCTCGAGGTTCTACAAGGTCGAGCCCGACCATGTGGTCGTCGTCCACGACGAGCTCGACATCGGCTTCGATACCCTGAGGGTGAAGCTCGGTGGTGGAGACAACGGCCACAACGGGCTACGGTCGGTCCGCTCCGCCCTCGGCACCGGTGACTTCTACCGGGTCCGGGTCGGGATCGGCCGCCCACCGGGCCGGCAGGACCCCGCGTCGTACGTGCTGTCGGACTACTCGGCGAGCGAACGGAAGATCCTGCCGTTCCAGGTCGACCGAGCCGCGGACGCCGTCGAGAGCCTGGTCCGGTCGGGCCTCGAGCAGACCCAGAGCACCTTCAACTCCTGACCGAACTCCGATCCCGGAAGGCACGCCATGACCGAGTTCGACCCCGGAAGCCCCCCTGCTGGCGCCGACGACCACTCCTTCGCCGCCTGGCTCGCCACGGTGGCCGGCGATCTGCTGATCCAGGTGCGCCGCCAGGGGCTGGAAGGCCCGGCGCTCAAGGACGCCGGTGACATGGCCTCCCACGAGCTGCTCATGTGGCTGCTCGCCGAGCACCGACCCGATGATGCGGTGCTGTCGGAGGAGGGCAAGGACGACAAGGTCCGGCTGTCCTCGAACAGGGTCTGGATCATCGACCCGCTGGACGGCACCCGCGAGTTCTCCGAGCCACCGCGCGACGACTGGGCGGTCCACGTCGCCCTCTGGCAGGACGGAGACCTGATCGCGGGCGCTGTCGCCCAGCCGGCGCTGGGGGAGACCTTCAGCACCGGACAGCCCCCGGCGGTGCCGCCCCGCACTTCGGAGCGGCCACGGATCGCGGTCTCGCGCACCCGGCCACCGGCCTTCGTCGAGGCCCTCGCCGAGCGGATCGGGGCGGAGCTGGTGCCGATGGGCTCGGCCGGAGTGAAGGTCATGTCGGTCGTGCGCGACCTCACCGACGCGTACGTGCACGCAGGCGGTCAGTACGAGTGGGACTCCGCCGCTCCGGTCGCGGTGGCCCGGTCCGCGGGGCTGTTCACCAGCCGCGCCGACGGTGCGCCGCTCGCCTACAACCAGGACGACGTGCTGCTGCCCGACCTCCTGGTCTGCCGCCCCGAGCTCGCCGACACCATCACGGCCTTCGTCAAGGACTACTGGGAGAAGAACCCCCAGTAACCGGGCCTTCTCCCGCTGTCGTCGGGCACTACAGCCGCGGGCACACCTCGTGGGCGACCAGACGGAGGTGGTCCAGGTCCGACAGGTCCAGGAGCTGCAGGTAGATCCGCTCCGTCCCGGCCTCGGCGTACCGCTCCGCGGCCGCGACGGCCTCGCCGGGCAGCCCGGCGATCCCGTGCTCGCGCAGCTCCTCGGGCTCACTGCCGATCGCGGCGGCCCGCCTCCGGAACTCCGATTCGTCCGAGCCGACGCACACCACGAGAGCGTTGGACCAGGTCAGCGTGGACGGGTCGCGCCCGATCGCGTCGCAGGCGGCACGCACCCGGGCGAACTGCTCGACCGTCTCCGACACGGGGCTGAAGGGCAGGTTGAACTCGCTCGCGTACTGGGCGGCGAGAGCGGGCGTGCGCTTCTTGCCGTGGCCACCGACGATCACCGGGGGCCCGGGTGTCTGGACCGGCTTGGGGAGGGCCGGCGAGTCTGCGATCGGGTAGTGCGGACCCGGGTGGGAGAAGCGATCTCCGAGCGGCGTCGCCCACAGCCCGGTGATGACGGCCAGCTGCTCGGTGAGGCGGTCGAACCGCTCCTGGGTGCTCGGGAAGGGGATGCCGTAGGCGGTGTGCTCCGCCTCGTACCAGCCCGCTCCGAGTCCGAGCTCGACGCGGCCGCCGCTCATCCGGTCGACCTGCGCGACCGTGATGGCGAGCGGTCCCGGGTGCCGGAAGGTCGCCGAGGTCACCATCGTCCCCAGACGGATCCGTTCGGTCTCTCGCGCGAGCCCGGCCAGCGTCACCCAGGCGTCAGTCGGTCCGGGCAGACCCTCGGTGCCCATCCCCAGATAGTGGTCGGATCGGAAGAAGCCGGAGAACCCCAGCTCCTCCGCAGTCGTCGCCACAGCCAGTTGGTCGTCGTACGTGGCCCCCTGCTGGGGCTCGAGCATCACTCGCCAGTCCATGCCTCAACCCTCCCAGGCGGGCCAACCGCGCCGGGAGCCGGCGGGCGCGGGAGCGCGGCCGAGACGTGCGGGCGCGGCCACGGCGGGGTTAGGGTCGCCTCAGAAACCCTTAGGACGGACACCACGGGAGGAGGACGCATGGCGGTGATGATCGACCCGCCGAACGCCCACGGGCACGGGCGGCTCTGGTCTCACCTGGCCAGCGACGTGTCGTACGACGAGCTGCACGCGTTCGCCCGCACCGTGGGGATCCCCGAGCGGGGCTTCGACCGTGACCACTACGACGTGCCCGAGGACTGGTACCACAGGGTGCTCGACGCGGGGGCCGAGCCGGTCACCTCGCGCGAGCTCGTGATCCGGCTGATCGCGGCTCGGTTGCGTCGCCGCAAGCCGGGCTTCCTCGTCGCCTCGCCGATCACCGGCTGAACGTCTCCGGAGCTACTCCCGGGCCGTCGTGAGGACGTGCTGGCGGAACAGGTCCGCCGACGGGAGCAGTCGTCGCTCGGTGGACCACGCCAAGCCGATGTCGCGGAAGGCGCCCCTGTCCTCCAGCGGCACCAGATGCTCCCCGCGCGGCCCGACCCGGACGGTCCGCGCGTGCGCGGTGTCCCGCTCCGGCACGATCGACACGCCGAGGCCGGCAGCCACGAAGCCGAGGACGACCGGGAGGTCGTCGCCCTCGTAGGCGATGGTCGGACTGAAGCCGGCCATCGCGCACATCTCCTCCGATCGGGCGCGCAGGTCCCAGGACCGGCGCAGCATCACGAAGTCCTCGGCGGCCGCCTCGGCCAGGGGGATGCGTGCCCGTCGGGCCAGCCGGTGACCCGGTGGCACGGCCAGGCAGAGGGGCTGGGAGAACAGCCGCTCCCAGTGGACGGCGGGGTTGTGCGGGCGCCGCGAGGTGAACTCCAGGTCGACGTTGCCGTTGGCCACCTGCGAGGAGCCCAGCGAGTCGAGCGCGTGCTCGAGGCGGAACCTGATCCGAGGATGCTTCTGCGCGAAGCCGGAGATCACCTGCGGCACCAGCCAGGTCCCCAGCGAGAGCTGGAAGGACAGGGACACCGTGCCCGTCTCCGGGCTGAGCAGCTCCGACACCGCGGCCAGCCCGTCGTCCAGCCGGTGCAGTGTGCCGTCGACGTGCCGCTTGAACACTGCCCCCGCGTGGGTCATCCGCAGCGTCCGCCCCTGCTTGCGGAACAACGCGGTGCCCACCTCGTCGTCGAGCCGGGCCAGGGCACGCGAGACCCCCGGCTGGCTGATCATGTTGAGCTCGGCGACCTCGGTGACAGTCGCACCGTCGGCGACCTGCTGGAACCATCGCAAAGCTTCGGTGTCCATACTGCCCTCCGTACTCTTATCCATGCGTTGGAAGCATCAGATCAATAGAACCTAGTCATTGGACGTATGGAATGGAAGGACGGACCATGAAGACATGACACACGCGAAGACCATCACCCACCGGGTCCACGTGCTTCGTGACGAGCTCGCGGACCGCCGTCGCCGGCGCCGCATGGACGCCCGGCTCCGTCGTGAGCTGGCCTGCTACACCAGCCCCGGCGACGTCGACGACCTGCTCGCCGTCTTCGCCTCGCACGAAGGCCCCGAGGCTGAACGCGCACGCGCCATCCTCCTCGGCAACCGTGCCTCCGCTTCCCAGGAGCGCTTCGCCGGCTGAGACCGCGGGACTCGCTCGCGGGACCGCCGGTCACAGGCTCTCGAGCTCATCGGCCCGCGCTCACTGCCGGCGGGCCACGCGGGCCGGGCACCATCACCGGAGCCCGGCCAGCTCCCTCGCCAGGTTGGCGCGGGCCCGGGACTCCCAGTGCTCGCGGGCGTACGCCGTGTGGAAGAGGTGGCCCTTGGCGGCGAGGTCCGCCAGGATCGCGGCCCTTCCCTCGCGGAAGAGGTCGTCGGGGACGTGGGCATACTCCGCCCGCACCCCCGCGACGTAGTCGCGGTAGCGAGCGTCGTCGGCCGCGAGAATCGCGAGATCGGCATCGCTGAGTGCTTCCCCATTGCCGTCACCGGGCTCCGGTCGATGGTCGGCGGTCATCCGGACCAACCGCGCCACCTCGGCGGCGTCCTCCGCGGGCAGACCGGCGCGGGCGAGGACGTCCTCGGCCCATCGCGCCGACCGATCCTCGGGATCCGGCTTTCCGTCGTACACCGCGTCATGGAACCAGGCCGCCAGCACGGCGAGGTCGAGATCGAACCGCTCACCGGCCCCGTGTAGCTCGGTCAGGTGCCCGAGCACCTCGGCGAGGTGAAGGGTGTCGTGGTAGCCGCGGCCCGGCTCGCCGTACGCGGCGACCAGCCGGTCACGCAGGCCGAGCGCCTGCGGCAGCGGCCAGGGCGACAGGTGCGGTTCGACTGCCATGCCTCATCAAATCACCGGTCACCGGGCGGTCGTAGACTGCTGACGCACCCCCCGTCCTGTCCGGCTGGGGGCTCTTGTGCTGTGCTCGCGAGGAGGAAGTGTGGGGATCAGGGGGCTGGCCGAGCAGGTCGGCACCGACAAAGGGTTCGCGGCTGTCGTCGAGGACGCTCGTGCAGGGCGGGTCAGCTCGCTGGACCTGACCGCGCCGCCGGCCCTGCGGCCCTTCCTGGTGGAGGCGATCGCGTCGGCCGGGCGGACGGTGCTCGCGGTGACCGCGACGGCGCGCGAGGCCGAGGACCTGGTCGCCTCGCTGGACGGCCTGCTGCCCGCGGAGACGGTCGCCTACTACCCGGCGTGGGAGACGCTGCCGCACGAGCGACTGTCGCCGCGCAGCGACACGGTGGGCCGCCGCCTCGCGGTGCTCCGCCGCCTGGCCCATCCCGGGTCCGACGCGACGACCGGACCGGTGCAGGTCGTGGTCGCCCCGGTCCGCAGCGTGCTCCAGCCACAGGTGCGCGGACTGGCCGACCTCGAGCCGGTCGACCTGTCGGTCGGGGACTCCGTCGATCTCGAGGCGGTGGTCGAGCGGCTCGCCGCGGCGGCGTACCACCGGGTGGACCTGGTGGAGAAGCGCGGCGAGTTCGCGGTGCGCGGCGGCATCGTCGACGTCTTCCCCCCGACCGAGGAGCACCCGCTCCGCGCGGAGTTCTTCGGCGACGAGGTCGAGGAGATCCGGTCCTTCTCCGTCGCCGACCAGCGGTCGCTGGAGCCGGTCGACCGGCTGTGGGCGCCACCGTGCAGGGAGCTGCTGCTCACCGACGGCGTCCGTGCGCGGGCGGCCGAGCTGGCCGAGGGCCACCCCGAGCTGGCCGACATCCTCGGCCGGATGGCGGAGGGGCACGCGGTCGAGGGCATGGAGTCGCTGGCTCCCGTGCTGGTCGACGAGATGGAGCTGCTGGTCGACCTGCTGCCGGACTCGACGCAGGTGCTCGTGCTCGACCCCGAGCGGGTGCGCAGCCGGGCCCATGACCTGGTCGCAACGAGCGAGGAGTTCCTGCAGGCGTCCTGGGCCGCCGCGGCCGGTGGGGGCAGTGCCCCGATCGACCTGGGCGCAGCGGCGTACCGGGAGCTCGGCGACGTGCGGATCCGGTGCATCGCGCGTGGCGTCCCGTGGTGGAGCATCTCTCCGTTCGGACTGGACCCCGATGCCGAGGACGAGGGCACCCGCGGGCTCGGCTTCACCGGCGTCGACGGCTACCACGGTGACGTCGAGAAGGTCGTCGCCGACGTGCGCACCTGGCTGGACGAGGGGCGCAGGGTGGTGCTGCTGCACGAGGGGCATGGGCCCGCTCAGCGGTTCGCCGAAGTGCTCAAGGACGCGGACGTCCCGTGCCGAGTCGTGGAGTCGGTCGACGACGCCTCCGACATCGAGCCGGGCGTGGTGGTGCTGTCCACGACCCGCCTGGAGCACGGCCTCCTCGACGATGCCGGAGCCCTCGCGGTGCTCACCGGGGACGACATCGCCGGGCAACGGACGTCGATGCGCGACGCACGCCGCATGCCAGCACGACGCAAGAGGCAGATCGACCCCCTGGAGCTGCACGCCGGTGACTACGTCGTGCACGAGCAGCACGGCGTCGGCCGGTACGTCGAGATGACCCAGCGCACCGTCCAGGGGGCGGTGCGGGAGTACCTGGTACTGGAGTACGGCTCGAGCAAGCGGGGCGCCCCACCGGACCGGCTCTACGTCCCGACCGACCAGCTCGACGCGGTCACCCGGTACGTCGGGGGCGAGCAGCCCAGCCTGGACCGGCTCGGGGGCGGCGACTGGGCCGCCCGCAAGGGACGTGCCCGCAAGGCGGTCCGCGAGATCGCCGCCGAGCTGATCAAGCTCTACGCCGCCCGGCAGGCCACCCAAGGGCACGCCTTCGGCCCGGACTCCCCGTGGCAGCGCGAGCTGGAGGACGCCTTCCCGTTCATCGAGACACCCGACCAGCTGACCACCGTCGACGAGGTCAAGCGGGACATGGAGCACCAGGTGCCCATGGACCGCCTGGTTTGCGGCGACGTCGGCTACGGCAAGACCGAGATCGCGGTGCGCGCGGCGTTCAAGGCGGTGCAGGAGGGCAAGCAGGTCGCCGTCCTCGTCCCGACGACACTGCTGGTACAGCAACACTTCTCGACGTTCTCCGAGCGGATGGCCGGCTTCCCCGTCGTCCTCAAGGCGCTGTCGCGGTTCCAGACCGACAAGGAGGCCAAGGCGACGATCGACGCACTCGCGGCGGGTGGTGTCGACATCGTCATCGGGACCCATCGGCTGCTGAACCCCGACATCCGCTTCAAGGATCTCGGCCTGGTGATCGTCGACGAGGAGCAGCGCTTCGGCGTGGAGCACAAGGAGCAGCTCAAGCGGCTGCGGACCGCCGTCGACGTGCTCGCCATGTCGGCGACGCCCATCCCGCGCACCCTGGAGATGGCGATCACGGGCATCCGGGAGATGTCCACGATCACCACCCCGCCGGAGGAGCGGCACCCGGTGCTCACCTACGTGGGCGCGTACGACGACAAGCAGATCGTCGCCGCCGTGCGCCGTGAGCTGCTGCGCGAGGGCCAGGTCTTCTACATCCACAACCGGGTGCAGTCGATCGAGAAGGCCGCCGCGCACCTGCGCGAGCTGATCCCCGAGGCGCGGATCACCACGGCGCACGGGCAGATGGGGGAGCACCAGCTCGAGCAGGTCATGGTCGACTTCTGGGAGAAGCGCTTCGACGTCCTGGTGTGCACGACGATCGTGGAGTCCGGGCTCGACGTGCCGAACGCCAACACCCTGATCATCGAGCGTGCCGACATGCTCGGTCTCTCGCAGCTGCACCAGCTGCGCGGCCGGGTGGGACGTGGCCGCGAGCGCGCCTACGCGTACTTCCTCTACCCGACGGACAAGCCGCTGACCGAGACGGCCCACGAGCGGCTCGCTACCCTCGCCCAGCACTCGGACCTCGGTGGCGGCATGGCGATCGCGATGAAGGACCTGGAGATCCGGGGGGCGGGCAACCTGCTCGGCGGCGAGCAGAGCGGTCACATCGCCGACGTCGGCTTCGACCTCTACGTGCGGCTGGTCGGCGAGGCGGTCGCCGAGTATCGCGGCAGCGGTCCGCAGGAGCAGCCGGAGGTGCGCATCGAGCTGCCTGTGGACGCCCACCTGCCGCACGACTACGTGCCGAGCGAGCGACTGCGGCTCGAGATGTACAAGCGGCTGGCCGAGGTGCGTGACGACGAGGACGTCGAGCAGCTCGCCGAGGAGATGCGCGACCGGTACGGAGACCCGCCGCTGGCCGTCGCCAGCCTGATGGACGTGGCCCGCTTCCGCGGGCTGGCCCGCCGCAGCGGGCTGACCGAGGTGACCCTCCAGAGCAAGTACGTGCGCTTCTACCCGGTCGATCTCAAGGACTCCCAGGTCGTCCGGCTCAATCGCCTCTACCCGGGCAGCGTGGTGAAGGCGGGTGCCCACACGATCCTCGTCCCCCGGCCCTCGACGGCCGTGGTGGGGGGACAGCCGATCCGGGATGCGGCGCTGCTGGACTGGGCGCGTAAGGTGATCCAGGCCGTACTTGCCGGGGCAGCCCCGGCCTGATCCAAGGAGCCTGTACGTGGTTCGCGCTCGTTCCCTCGCCGCCCTCGTCGTCGCGTCGGTCCTGCTGTTCGCCGGCTGCGGAGCCGCCCATCCCGGGGTCGCGGCCACCGTGGGCTCACAGGGCATCACCGTCGCCCAGGTGGACGACTTCGCCCAGGCGCTCTGCCAGATCAACGGGTCCGGCCAGACCTCCACCCAGGCGCGCAACACGGCCCTGCAGGTGCTGATCTTCTCCGAGCTGGCCAAGCAGATGGCCGCCCAGCAGGGCGCGACCTTCGACAACACGCAGTTCAACTCCCAGATGACCCAGGCGGCCGGCCTGCTCAGCTCGGTGAGCGAGAGCTTCCGCCCCACCCTCCAGGGGATCCTCGAGGACTACGTGCGTGGCGGCCTCCAGATCACCGACCTCGGTCGCAAGTCACTGATCGCCCAGGGCCAGGCATCGCCCGACGACTCGAGCAGCTCGCAGGAGGGCCAGCGCCTGCTGATGTCTTCCTCGATCCCGGTGACCGTCGACCCCCGCTTCGGGTCATGGACGAGCTCCGGGCTGACCGCGGGCAGCGGATCGCTGTCGGTGCCGGTGTCGTCCGCAGCGTTGGCCACCGGGTCGCTGCCGCCGTTCGGTTCGTGTGCCTGATTCGCGCGACCCTTCCGAGACCTCGGCCCTGCTGGAGTTCGTCGAGGTCATGGACCGGCTGCGGACCGGGTGTCCGTGGGACCGGGAGCAGACCCATCGGAGCCTGACCAAGTACCTGCTCGAGGAGGCCCACGAGGTCGTCGAGGCGATCGACAACGACGACTACGAGCACTTGCGCGAGGAGCTCGGCGACCTGTTGCTGCAGGTGTACTTCCACGCCCGGATCGCCTCGGAGGACCAGGAGCGGGGCTTCGACGTCGAGGACGTGGCCCGGGGGATCGTCGACAAGCTCGTCTACCGCCACCCCCACGTCTTCGCAGGCCTCGAGGTCGCCGACGCCGACGAGGTGGACCGCAACTGGGAGACCCTCAAGGCCGCCGAGAAGAAGCGGAGCTCGCCGTTCGACGGGATCCCCGCCACGCTGCCCGCGCTGCTTCTCGCCGACAAGGCCCTTGCGCGGATCGAGAAGACCCGACCCGACGCCGGTGAGGCGCCCGGGGCCGGATCTGCCTCGACCGCCCTCGGCGACCGACTGCTCGACCTCGTGCGCGAGGCCCGGCGCGACGGGCTCGACCCCGAGCAGGAGCTCCGCGACGCCGTACGCCGGCTGATGGGGGAGTGACCCCGGCGCCGCGAGCCGTGTGCCGTCGCTGGCCACCGCCGCGGTTAGGCTTGCGGGGACCCGAACTTCCCCACCGAGGAGCATGACGTGGCAGCCATCGAAGCCTTCACCGCGCGCGAGATTCTCGACTCGCGAGGCAACCCGACCGTCGAGGTGGAGGTGCTGCTCGAGGACGGCGCGGTCGCGCGAGCCGCCGTGCCCTCCGGAGCCTCCACCGGCGCCCTGGAGGCGGTGGAGCTGCGCGACGGAGGCGAGCGGTACGGCGGCAAGGGCGTGCAGAAGGCGGTCGACGCGGTCCTCGAGGTCATCGCCCCCGAGCTGATCGGCGCCGAGGCCTCCGAACAGCGGCTGATCGACCAGGCGATGCTCGACCTGGACGGGACGCCGAACAAGGCGAACCTCGGCGCGAACGCGATCCTCGGCGTCTCGCTGGCGGTCGCCAAGGCGGCTGCCGAGTCGGCCGACCTGCCGCTCTTCCGCTACATCGGCGGGCCCAACGCCCACCTGCTGCCGGTGCCCTGCATGAACATCCTCAACGGCGGCGCCCACGCCGACAGCAGCGTCGACATCCAGGAGTTCATGATCGCGCCGATCGGCGCCCCGTCGTTCCGCGAGGCGTTCCGGTACGGCGCGGAGGTCTACCACGCTCTGAAGGCGGTGCTGAAGTCGAAGGGGCTGAGCACCGGACTGGGCGACGAAGGCGGCTTCGCGCCCGACCTTCCCTCGAACCGTGAGGCCCTGGATCTCATCGTGGGGGCGATCGAGAAGGCCGGCCTGCGGCCCGGTGTCGACGTGGCACTCGCCGTCGATGCGGCCGCATCCTCGTTCTTCTCCGACGGTGCCTACCAGTTCGAAGGGCAAGCCCGGAGCTCGGAGCAGATGCTGGACTACTACGCAGATCTGGTGGGCGCCTACCCGATCGTCTCGCTGGAGGATCCGCTGGACGAGGCAGACTGGGCCGGTTTCGCCGCCCTCACTGCTGCGCTCGGTGACGGGGTCCAGGTCGTCGGGGACGACATCTTCGTCACCAATCCGGTCCAGCTCGCCCGAGGCATCACCGAGAAGACCGCCAACTCGCTGCTGGTCAAGCTCAACCAGATCGGCTCGCTCACCGAGACCCTCGACGCGGTCGACATGGCCCACCGCAACGGATTCACCTGCATGGTCAGCCACCGGTCCGGTGAGACCGAGGACACGACCATCGCGGACTTCGTGGTCGCGGTGAACGCCGGCCAGATCAAGACCGGAGCCCCGGCGCGGTCCGAGCGGGTGGCCAAGTACAACCAGCTGCTGCGGATCGAGGAGGAGCTCGACGACGCCGCCCGGTACGCCGGCCGATCTGCCTTTCCCCGCTTCCAGGGCTGACCCTCGATGGCCTCGCGCAGCTCCGGATCGCGCGGCGGGTCCGCCCGCCGGCAGGAGACCGCGCGCGGCCGCACGACCAGCCGTACCACCAGCCGTACCACCGGCCGCACCGGCTCCGCCTCGGCGCAGCCGGACTCCCGTCCCGGGCCGCGGCCCGGGACCACCGCCGTACGCGGAGGCCGCCCCAGCGGCCCGGCACCGGACGCGCGAAGTTCACCGGACGTGCGGTCGTGCTGCTCGCGGTCGTTGCGATGCTGGTGATGTCCTACGCGACCAGCTTCAAGGCCTATCTGCAGCAGCGGGACCAGATCCGCACCCTGCAGGCTCAGATCGCGCAGCGGCAGGCCGAGATCACCGCGCTCCAGAAGGAGAAGGCGCGCTGGCACGACCCGGCGTACGTGCGGGCTCAGGCCCGCGAGCGGCTGATGTACGTCATGCCCGGCGAGACCGGCTTCCAGGTGATCGGTCGTGACGGTCAGCCGCTCGACCCGGTGGACGCCCTGCCGGCCTCGTCGGCAGCCTCCGACGGGCCGGGCCAGGGCTGGTGGAACACCGCCTGGCAGAGCGTGGTCATCGCGGGGCGGTCCACCGACTCGGTGCTGGGTGGCACGAATTGAGGGTCGACCCCTCCGACCTCGCCACGATCGAGGAGCAGCTGGGTCGGCCGCCGCGAGGCGTGCTCGCGGTCGGCCATCGCTGCCCGTGCGGGAACCCCGACGTGGTGGTCACCGAGCCCCGGCTGCCCGACGGCACCCCGTTCCCCACGACGTTCTACCTGACCTGTCCGCGCGCCTCCTCGCTCCTCGGCACGCTGGAGGGCTCCGGGGTGATGCAGGAGATGGCCGACCGGCTGGCGAGTGATCCCCAGCTCACCGAGGCATACCGCGCGGCCCATGAGGCGTATCTCGGCTATCGCGTCGGCCTGGGTAAGGTCCCGGAGATCGAGGGAGTGTCCGCGGGCGGCATGCCGGACCGGGTCAAGTGCTTGCACGCGCTCGTGGGCCAGGCACTTGCCCAGGGCCCGGGAATCAACCCCCTGGGTGACGAGGCGCTGGCGATGATCGGTCCGTACTGGGCCGACGGGCCGTGCGTCCAGGGCTCTGGTCTCGACCGGGCGGCGCTCCTGCGGGTCAGCGATGTCGGGGAGCCGCGACCCGGGTCGTTCCGGGTCGGGGCGATCGACTGCGGCACCAACACGATCAAGCTGCTCGTGGCCGACCTCGATCCGGCGACCGGCGAGGCCGTGGAGGCCGTCCGTGCGGTGCGGATGGTGCGACTCGGGCAGGGGGTGGACCGGACCGGCTGCCTCGCTGACGAGGCGCTCGAGCGCGCGTTCGCCGCAATCGACGAGTACGCCGCGGTCCTCGCCGGCTACGACCTGGCGGGCCTACGCTTCTGCGCCACCTCGGCCGCCCGCGACGCCGAGAACGCCGGGGTCTTCGTGGCCGGCGTCCGGGAGAGACTGGGGGTCGAGCCCGAGGTCTGCCCGGCTCCGAGGAGGCGGCCCTCTCGTTCGACGGGGCCACCCGCGACTGGCCGGGCCTGAGCGCCCCCGTACTGGTGGTCGACATCGGCGGAGGGTCCACTGAGCTGATCCTCGGCGACCGGGAGCACGGGGTCCTCGCGGGCCACTCGTTGAACATCGGCTCGGTCCGGATGACCGAGCGGCATCTGCCGGGCGACCCGCCCTCGGCGGAGGAGATCGCTGCCGCCACCGCCGAGATCGACGCCGCCTTGGACTCCCTTCCGGGTCGGGGGGTGGACCTCACGGCCGCGGCGGCTGTCGTCGGCGTGGCCGGCACGATCACCACGATGGCCGCGATGGTGCTCGACCTACCCGCGTACGACCGGGAGCGGATCCACCACGCCCGCGTTGGCGCGTGAGGACGTCCACCTCGCGGTCGAGCGGATCCTGGCCATGCCGATCGCCCAGCGACGCCGCCTCGGGTTCCTGCACCCGGGCCGGGCCGACGTGATCGGGGCCGGCGGGCTCATCCTCGACCGCATCCTGGCGCGCGTCTCGCCTTCCGTCACCGCCCTGCTGGTGTCCGAGAACGACATCCTCGACGGCATCGCCTGGTCCCTGGTGACCCGTCACTAATGGGGGTCTCTGTGCGGCGTGTCACGGCGAAGTTGACGGGTCGATGAGCGAGCGGCTTCCGCACCCGGTGACGGGGCGGCCCTTCCCGTCTCCGGTGCCGCCGGGCACGGGGTGGCCCGACGACCCGGCCGATGCCGGTACGCCGGTGGCCCGCACGCCTGACGAAGTCGCCGATCTTGCGAGGGGTGCGTCGCTGGCCGAGATCGACGCGCGCGTGTCGGTCTGCCGCGCGTGCGATCGCCTGGTCGAGTGGCGGGAGCGCTCAGCGGCCGAGAAGCGGGCGTCGTTCGCCGACCAGCCGTACTGGGGGCGGCCGATCGCCGGGTGGGGGAGCCCGAGCCCCGTGTCCTCATCGTCGGGCTCGCACCTGCCGCGAACGGCGGGAACCGCACCGGCCGCGTCTTCACCGGAGATCGCAGCGGTGACTGGCTCTTCGCCGCGCTGCATCGGGTCGGGCTGGCCGCCATGGGTACGTCGCAGCACGCCGGCGACGGCCAGCGCCTCATCGGCGCCCGCATGATTGCCGCCGTCCGCTGCGCACCGCCGGCCAACAAGCCGACCACCGCGGAGCGCGACACGTGCTCCCCGTGGCTCCACCGTGAGCTCGCGCTGGTGCTGCCGAGTGTGCGGGCGGTGGTGTGCCTGGGCTCCTTCGGGTGGACCGCCACGTGGCGGGCTCTCGGCGCTCTCGGCTACGACGTACCCCGACCCCGGCCGCGCTTCGGTCACGGCGCCGAGGTTCCCCTGCGACGAGCCGTCAGGAATGACGCGGCGCGCCGTACAGAAGCCCCCATTTCTGACGGGTCGGCAGTGCTGGGGTGCTTCCACCCGAGCCAGCAGAACACGTTCACGGGGAGGCTGACCGAGCCGATGCTCGACGCGGTCCTGGGACGCGCCGCGGCCCTCGCTGCGGGGATGGGAGACTGACCGGCGTGACCCAGCACGCCATCACGGTCCTCGGACACGACCGGCCCGGCATCATCGCCGAGACCACCCGCGCTCTCGCCGACCTCGGCCTCAACCTCGAGGACAGCACGATGACGCTGCTGCGCGGCCACTTCGCAATGATGCTGCTGTGCGAGGGCTCGGCCACGGCGCAGCAGATCGAGTCCGCCCTCGCGCCGCTGACCGCCGACGGCAGCCTGACCGTCCAGGTGCGCGGCATCGCGCCCGAGCAACCCCCCGGGCCGAGCGGCGCGGGCTTCGTCCTCACCGTCCACGGCGGGGACCGGCCTGGCATCGTCTCGACGGTCGTCTCCGAGGTTGCGGCGGTCGGGGGCAACGTGACCGACCTGACGACCCGGCTCGCCGGCGGGCTCTACCTGCTCGTCGCGGAGATCGACCTCCCCGAGGACGCTGACTCCGACGCACTGGCGGACTCCCTCGAGGGCGTGGCGGCGCAGCTCGGTGTCCGGGTCACCCTGGCTCCCGCCGAGGCCGAGGAGCTGTGAACGATCCGCAGGCCCGGATCGACGATGTCGTCGGCCGGTGGTCGGAGGGCGATCTCGGCACCCCCGGGCGCGTGCGGACGGTGGTGACTGCCCCGGCGTCCGTGCTGAGTCGCAGCGGCGAGAACGTCGACCCCGTCGATCCCGTGATCGTGCAGCTGGCGGCGGACCTGGTCGCCACGATGCGCGTGTCCCCGGGTGCGTCGGGCTGGCCGCCCCGCAGGTCGGGGTCGGAGTGAAGGTGTTCTGCGTGGACGTGAGCCGGCACCCGAAGACGCGTTCACACCACGGCACCTTGGTCCTCTGCAACGCCGTGGTGGACTCCCGTCGCGCAACGAGAAGGCCCGTGAAGGCTGTATGAGCGTCCCCGACCTGACCGGGGATGTGAAGCGGGCCTCCCGATTGACCGTCACCGGCCAGCTGCCGGGCAGTGGCGAGGTGGTGACCTTCGACGCGGAGGGGTTCGAGGCTCGGGCGCTGCAACACGAGATCGACCACTGCGACGGTTACCTCTTCCTCGACCGGGTGGCCGCGGCGCACGCGATCTTCCCGCGCAAGACCTACCTCTGACCGGACCCGCCCCCGGGCCCTGCCCGCGGACCGGCGTCCGGACTAGGGTGGCGCTGCCCCCGTAGCCCAATGGCAGAGGCAGAGGTCTTAAACACCTCACAGTGTGGGTTCGAGTCCCACCGGGGGCACCCTGGGTCGCGCTGGAGGAACCGCGCGTGGTGGGGCGGGGCCCCCGAAGTCCCGGGTGCCCCGAGCACGGGCATCACGGGAGGCGAACGCGCGGGTCAGAAGAGCTGAGGGACGAATGTCTGCTCGTGCATCGGCGGGCGGACGTACGCGATGTCCTTCATCTGCGGCAGCGGCACCACCGGAGGCGTCACGTCCTGGTAGTCGAACTGGCTGAGCAGGTGGGCGATGCAGTTGAGGCGCGCCGCCTTCTTGTCGTCGCTGGGGACGACGTACCAGGGGGCCTGCTTGATGTCGGTGTACTGGAAGGTCGTGTCCTTGGCCATCGAGTAGCGCACGAACAGCTCGTGCTCGGCAATGTCCATGTCGGACAGCTTCCAGCGCTTGATCGGCTGCTTGTTGCGTGCGCTGAGCCGGCGATGCTGCTCGGCGTAGGACACCGAGAACCAGTACTTGATCAGGACGATCCCCGACCGCACCAGCATCCGCTCGAACTCCGGACAGCTGCGCAGGAACTCCTCATGCTCCTGGGGCGTGCAGTAGTCCATCACCCATTCGACATTCGATCGGTTGTACCAGCTGCGATCGAACAGCACCATCTCGCCGGCAGCCGGCAGGTGTTCGACGTAGCGCTGGAAGTACCACTGCGAGCGCTGGCGCTCGGTCGGCTTGGGCAGCGCCGCAACGCGCACGGTCCGCGGGTTGAGCCGCTCGGTGATGGAGCGGATCGCGCCGCCCTTGCCGGCCGTCCCACGCCCCTCGAAGACAACCGCCACCTTGAGGCCCTGCCGCTGGACCCAGTACTGCAGCTTGGCCAGCTGCTCCTGCAGCCGGACCAGCTCCTCTTGGTAGACAGCGGTCGCCAGCTTGCCCTTCTTGGTGTAGTTCGCCGGATTGAGTTGCTGCGGTGGAGGGCCGGCCGGATCATCCGCTCCCTCGGGAATCTGGATGCGATCGCTCATGACTTCACCCTAAGTCTGTCCGCGCCCGTGTCCCATAGCCCGACTGGTCCCGCGCTCGTCCCGCCCGGTGTCCGGGTCCCGGTGCCTTGAGCACCCCACTGTCTGGCTTCAAGTACCACGGCGGCTCGCGGTGGGCCGGGGATCAGAGGACCGAGTAGCCCTCCGGGAGCCCCGTTCGCCCGGTTGCCGCGAGAAGCAGCGACCCAGCCCGTCCGTCTCCGACGGCGAGCTCGGACACGATGCGCAGAGCCTGTGAGGCGGCGGTCGGTGGCACGTCGAGATCCTCATCCAGTGCGGCAGCCAGGTCCGCGGTGTGGACGACCAGCTCGAAGGTGCGCGTCGGCAGGTAGTCGCCCAGTCGCATGCCACCGATGATCGTGGTGATCAACTGGTTCTCTGCCGCGCCGTCGACCAGTCGGACCACCCGCTCAGCGATCACGGCGACCGCCTCGGCCGGGTTGTCGCCCAGGGCCTCACCGGCCCCTCGCCCGCGCGCCGCCACGTCCGGGCCGGAGGCGATCCCGCGCGCACCGCGGAAGTAGTCCGCCGGAGAGCCGAGCTCGGCTGTCGTCGCAGGGCGGTCGAGATAGGTCTCGACCGTGAGGAACGCCCGGCTGGTGTGGCCGACCAGGGCACGGACGTCCCACTCGCCGAGCGCCGGCGTGTCCCAGCGCTCGCCGACCACCCCGACGGTCCGCACGAACCAGTGCCCCGCGTCGGCGAAGGCCCTTCGGGCGGCGTCCCAGGATTCGCTCATGAGCCGAGGCTATCGACGGATCGGCGGCTTCGCGTTTGCCCGTCCCATGGCGGGAGGAGGTCGGCCAGGTCCTGCCACCATGCGAGGCGGGAGGGTCGCCCGTCGTACTCCTTGCGGCGGTTCGCCCCGCTCGGGCTGGGCAGGACGAAGACGCGGGTGGCGGCGATCGACCAGTCCTGCGGTCCCAAGCCCGGCGGGGCGTGGCCCAGCGCCCGCGCCGCTCCTCGGCCGGCTTCCTTGCTGGTGAACGCCACCCAGGTGGGCGTAGCCGTCTCGAGCTTCGCCCGCAGTGCGGGGAGGTCGTACACGAGTCCGCGGTCGTGGCTCTGGGCGATGTGCTTGGCGAGGTCCGTCATGCCGATCCCGAAGCGGGGCAGGGAGGCGTCCTCCTCGGGTGCGAGCCGATGTGGTGTCATCCCGGTGTCGGCAAGCAGGCGCCAGAAGTCGTTGCCGCGCCCCGCGTAGTAGTGGCCACGGGCGGCGGACTGCTCCCCGACGGCAGTGCCGCAGAAGACGACCCTCAGAACCGGTCGTCAGGATGTCGTGCAGCACGGGCACCTGTCAGTCCCCCGAGGGCACGGGCGGGGCGTCCAGGTGCTGCCGCGACCCCACCGTCGCGAACCAGACGAGCGTCGCTGCCGTGATGAGGGTGAGGCTGTCGGTGGCGAGCTGCTCCGGCCAGGGCTGGTGGTACTCGCGGCCGTCGCCGAAGGGGAACCAGTACGGCGTCCGGGCCAGGGTCGCGACCAACCACGCACCGATCAGCGTCGCTGTGGCGACGGCTGCCCGGGTACGGCGGGCGGCGGAGGCCAGGGACTCGGCGAGCAGCATCAGCAGCGGCGCCTCCCAGACGAAGTGGTGCACCCAGGAGACGGGGGACAGGAGCAGGCCTCCCATCGCCGTGGCCAGGAGCGCCTGGAGAGTCTCACCCCTCCGCACCAGCAGGTGCGCCACCGCAACCGTGCCGGCGAGCACGACCGCCTCGCCGGCCAGCCACAGCACGAGATTCCCGCCCGGCTGTGTCGCGCGCGCCACCAGGCCGTTGAGCGACTGGTTGCCGGCGAAGCCGACGTCGCCGGTCCGGCCCGGGTCGAGGATGGCCGACGTCCAGAACTCGACGGACGCGGAGGGGACGACGGCGAAGCCCACCCCGACGCCGGCCGCGAACGCGCCCACCGCGACGACGAGTGTCCGCCAGTGGCGCTGCAGCAGCGGCAGGAGCAGGAAGACGAGGGGCGTGAGCTTGACGCCGGCGACCACGCCCAGCAGCGCGCCGCGCCAGCGCCGGGTCGCCGGAGCCAGCAGGTCCTCGATGACGGCCCACATGATCAGCAGGTTGACCTGGCCGAAGTGGAGCGTTTCGTAGACGGGCTCGAGCGCGCCGGCCGCCGCGATGGCCAGGGGCAGGGCCCAGGCGGTCCGCCAGATCGTCCAGGGGGAGCGGCGGGCGACGAGCTGGAGGGACCGGGCCAGGGCGAGCATCGAGAGCGAGGTGACGGCGAACGTCGCCAGCCGCTCGGGCGTGATTGCCACGAGGGTGAAGAGGACCGCGGCAAAGGGCGGGTAGGTGAACGGGTAGCCCCTGACCGTGGACTCGTACAGGAGCCCGGGGTCGTGCAGGAGGTTGGTGCCGCCCTGGCGGTAGACGGCCAGGTCGAGCGGCGTCGTCGCGAACGTCAGGTAGAGGGTCCCCATCGCCGCGACGGCCAGCGCCACCAGGACCGGCCAGGTCAGCGCCCGCCGGCCCCACACCTTGCTCATGCGCATGATCTTCGCGCACCGGGGCCGGGGTACGTGGCGCCGGGTCGGAGCCGACCCGCGGGAGCGGGAAACCCGAACGCCCCCAGGGCGGTTTTCTCTTGAACCTTCAGATGTTGTTCAGTCAACTTTCAGGCCGAAAGGTTCTGCCTGACACCCCCTGGCGCTCGTAGGGTCTTGAGCATGGATTTCTCCCAGTTTGTGGGAATGGCCGCAAATCCCAGCGGCAACTACGTCAGTTGGGGCGTGATCAGCATCAGCGTCACCAACCTCATGATCATCCTCGCGATGATCCTCGTGTTCATCCTGGCTCTCGTGCTGCCCTTCCCCGGCAAGCACGACGACGGGGGTGACGGTCGATGAGCACCACGCATGCGTCTGCGGGCAACTGGACGGTGAAGCTCCGCGACCGCATCACCGGTCTGGTCCCCCCGGGCCAGGCGCTGCCCGATCGGCAGCCCGCCTACGTGGCCTCCTGGATCTACGTCTTCGGCGCGGTGACCCTGGCCGCGTTCGTCGTCGTGCTGATCAGCGGCGGCATCCTGGCCATGGGCGGGGTGACCTGGTGGCACGTGTCCTCACTGGGCCATTTCGTCAACTCCGTGCACCTGTGGAGCACCGAGCTCTTCATGGCATCGATGGTGATCCATCTGTGGGGCAAGTTCTGGATGGCCGCCTGGCGTGGCGGTCGCACGCGGACCTGGATCACCGGGGTGGTCGCCTTCGTGGCGTCCATCGGCGCGGCCTTCACCGGGTACCTGTCCCAGACGAACCTGGACTCCCAGTGGATCAGCACCCAGGCCAAGGACGGACTGAACGCGGTGGGCGTCGGTGCCTGGTTCAACGTGCTCAACCCCGGAGCCATGCTGATGTGGCACATCGTCTTGATGCCGCTCATCGTCGGCGTCATCACCGTGGTCCATGTCATCCTCGTCCGGCGTCACGGTGTCGTCCCCCCGATCGACAGTGAGGAGGGAGCGGCATGAGCCGGCGCACCCCCGACTCGCACACCTTCCCCACTCGCGAGTACGACCTGGTCAAGGAGTTCACGATCGCCTTCAGTGTGATCGCCGTGCTGGCGCTCATCCTGGCCGGCCTGTTCTCCTCGCCGGACGAGAAGTCGATCACCATGGCCGACTGGGCCAAGAACGCTCCGATGGACGTGGTAGGCACCGCGGCCCAGGAGCTCGCCGGGAGCTCGGCCAGCGCGACCTACGGCCCGCCCTACAACAGCGCCGCCGACGGCCAGACGCTGCTGGGCATCCCCATGCAGAAGTGGGGCGGGGTCAGGCTCCCGGTCAACTCGGCGGACCTGGTGCTCGGCCCGCTGCGCGGAGTCGCCGATCAGCAGGCGGTCGGCCCGGCGCTGAGCACGTGGGACGCGGCGACCGCCGACCAGCAGACCCAGTGGGCGTCGGACTACGCCGATGCGGTCGGGAGCGCGATGGACAGCGGCAGTTCGACGCTGCCGGACGCGAGCACGGGCGACTACGGCCCGGTCCCGGCGCTGACGCAGGCGTTCTTGGCCTACGCCCAGTCCGGCGGGCTGGAGGGAGCGCTGGACTCGTCGGGGAACTTCTACGGCATCGACGCAACGCGCTCGCTGCTGCTGCTCTCCGACGGCTCCTACCTCGAGGACCAGGCCCGGGCGCGCAACCTCGGTGGCGACCAGTGGGGCATGATGAACGAGACCGGGAACTACCCCGGGCAGCCCTGGATGTGGCTGTACACGTTCTGGTACCAGGTCCCACCCTTCTCCACCTCGGACAACGCCGATGCGCTCGTGTGGGGCGTGATGGCCGTCTTGACCCTGGGCCTGATGCTCCTGCCGCTCATCCCCGGCCTCCGGGACATCCCGAGATGGATCCCGGTACACCGGCTGATCTGGAGAAAGAAGTACAGCCCGA
The DNA here is from genome assembly GCA_963805655.1 of uncultured Actinomycetota bacterium. GTDB lineage: Bacteria > Actinomycetota > Actinomycetes > Propionibacteriales > Nocardioidaceae > CAWDVB01. Next base: position 323,089 of record CAWDVB010000003.1, read on the forward strand.
CCCGGACCTGAACCGGCCACGGCTGGGAGAAAGCCGAGCTGGGGCGGACCGTCAGGTCCGCCCCAGCTCGCTGTTCGTCGGGAAGCGGCTGTGAAGCTAGGGGCTCGTGCGCGGTGGCCTCTGGCGCTGCGCGAGCAGTCGGGCGGGGACGTGACGGGGCTCGGCGGTCGCGACCGCGCGCTCGACGTCGGCCGCCTCGATGCCGGCGGCGAGCTTGCCGAGCAGGCGGACGAGCGTCTCGCGCTCCTCCTCGTCCAGCACGGAGAACTCGGCGCGGTGCAGGGCCGTGATCTGGCTGAGGAAGCGGTCGATCACCGGGTACGCGGCCTCGGTCAGCTCGACCAGGACGACGCGGCGATCCGACTCCTGACGGACCCGGCGTACCAGCCCCTTGCGCTCGAGGGTGTCGACGATCGAGGTGACGCTCGCGCCGGTGACGAACAGGCGCTCGGCCAGCTCGTTGTGCGGCAGGGGTCTGCCGGCCCCTTCCAGGGTGCCCAGCAGGATGCGGGCAGGCGAGGACAGTCCGAGGTCCCTCATCGCGCGGCTGTCGGCGTCCCAGAACAGCTGGGTGGTGCGGACCAGGTTCTGGGCGCACTCGGTCGTGGTCGGGTCCCCGGAGGGGAACTCCTCGCGGAAGGACTCGTGATCGACGCGACGCGGCTCAGCCGCGGCGGGCTCCGGTGTACCGCCGCGGCTGTGGCTCGGTGTCGTGGTGCTCACCACGTGATGGTCTCGACCTTCTAGTAGGTGACGTTCTCGATGTCCTCGTTGTACTTGATGCTCGGGGCGCCCGCCACGCCGGCATGGGCCATCGCATCGCGCAGGCTCGGATCCTCGATGAACGACTCGGCGGTCGCGCTGTCGGGGAAGTCGACTAGGGCCGTGACGAGGTTACCGTCGCGGACGATCCGGTGCGCCGTTGCTCCGTGCGCACGCCGGGCCTCGTCGTGCCCGTCGAACACCGACTTCCAGGCGGCGAAGTCGGCCACCTCGTGCTGGATCAGCAGGGTCGTCATCGTTCTCTCCAATCTGTGGGTCCTTGCCTCATACCGTTAGCGAACTAATAGTATGAAGTCGAATGATTAGAACACTAAGTAAAACGTGCGCCGCTGTCAAGAGCCTCGCTGTGCGCGTGTCGAGGTCGTCAGTCCCACCCGCCCGTGGGGGCCTGCGCACGCCCGTGTTCTCGACCACCATCCGGGTACCATGGCGAGGCGGCAGGCTGAGGTGCAGGCCGTGTGTGCCCCGGAGTCACGCCAAGGAGTGATGATGCAGAGCAGCAACCCGGTCTTCCGCAGAGCGGCAGGGTTCAACGGTCGAAGCACCACCCAGTACGGCGACGCGATGTACGCCGGAGCAGGGGCCGCGTCCTCGGACTACGCCACCCCCGGAGTCATCTCGACCTCAGGCCGGATGACCATCGACTCGGTCGTCCAGAAGACCGCCCTCACGCTCGGCGTGATCATCGTCGCGGCGGCGGCCACCTGGGTGATGACCGGCGATCTGCGAACCGCCGACACCGCCCAGCTGGACAAGACCCTCCAAACGCTCTACACGCTGACCATCGTCGGCGCCCTCGTCGGCTTCGCGCTGTCGATGGTCAACTCGTTCAAGCGAGTGGTGAGCCCGGCCCTGGTCATCGCCTACGCGGCCTTCGAGGGCGTCGCGATCGGCGCGCTGAGCAAGGTGTTCGAGGCGATGTACCCCGGCATCGTGATCCAGGCCGTGGCCGGGACGTTCGCGGCCTTCATCGGCACGCTCGCGGCGTACAAGTTCTTCAACATCCAGGTCTCGGACCGGATGCGCAAGATCACCATCGCGGCCATGTTCGGCTTCGTCGGGATGATCTTCTTCGACATGCTCCTCGGCTTCTTCGGGGCGTCACTCGGCATCAACGGCTTCGGTCCGGTCGGGCTGATCTTCAGCGTGATCGGACTGGCCATCGGCCTGTTCATGTTGCTCCTCGACTTCGATATGGTCGAGCGCGGAGTTGCCGCCGGGCTGCCGGAGCGCGAGTCGTGGCGCGCGGCGTTCGGGCTTGCGGTCACCCTGGTCTGGCTCTACATCGAGATCATGAGGATCCTGGCGATCCTGCGCCGCTGACCGCGCGCTCCTGATGTCCTGGGCGGCCGGCCCTCAGGGGGCCGGCGGCTCGTCGACCGGCTCGGAACCGGGGCCTTCGGCCTCGAGGTCCGGGCCGCGTCTGCGTCTGCGCACCAGGACCCAGCGGCCGCGGCGCCCGCTGCCGGCCTGCGCGGACTCCACCTCGGTGCCGGGGCTCCCTGCCGCCTCGACGGCCGCGTCGGACAGCGACACCATCCGGTCGTACTCGCCGGGGGCGGACAGCACGTCCTCGTCCGGGTTCACGCCGAGAGCCACGAGGACCGTCGGCAGCAGGGTGGCGGTCAGCCGCCGGTAGCCCTCCGTCGACGGGTGGAACCGGTCGGGCCCGAACAGGTGGTGGGGGCGCTCGGCGAACTCGGGCCCCAGGATGGATCCGAGGGAGACTGTGCGGCCTCCCGCCTCGACCGTGGCGATCGTCTGGGCGGCCGCGAGACGGCGGGACCACGAACGAGCCACCTGGCGCAGGGGTGGGATCAGCGGCTCGAGGGTACCCAGATCCGGGCAGGTGCCCACCACGACCTCGACCCCGGCGTCGCGCAGGCGCCGCACCGCATCGGTGAGCAGACGGACCGACTGGGCCGGCCGCACCGTGTGGGTGACGTCATTGACCCCGATCAGGATCACCGCCACGTGTGGCTCGATGGCGATCACCTCGGTGATCTGACCCTCCAGGTCGCTGGTCATGGATCCCGAGACAGCGACCGACTTGAGGTGGACGCGCCGATCGGAGGCACGGGCGACACCGGAGGCCAGCCGCGCACCCGGGGTGTCTTCCACCCGCTCCATCCCGTACCCGACGGCCGAGGAGTCCCCGAGCAGGGCGATGCGCAAGGCGGGCCCGGGACGATCCGTCGCGTACCAGCCGCTGGGATCGGGCCACTCCCTCTCGACCATGCCGATCCGCTCGCGCGCCAGCCGGGCCTCGGCTCGCAGGACCCCGTAGAGGGACGCTCCGATGAGTGACAGGCCGCCACCGCCGTACGCCGCCGCGGCCGCCAGCTTCCGCGCAGCTGCGACCTTGCTCATGCTTCCACCCTATTGACCCGGCGACGCGCGGGCACAACCGGCGGTCCGGGGGATCCCGGCCCACCTAGACTCGGCCGCGTGGACTACGTCGACTCGCTGCTCGATGTCATCGGCAACACCCCGCTCCTGAGGCTGCACCGGGTCACGGACGGGATCACCGGCCCGATGGTGCTCGCGAAGGTGGAGTACCTGAACCCCGGCGGCTCCGTCAAGGACCGGATCGCACTGAAGATGGTCGAGGCCGCCGAGCGGGACGGCTCCCTCAAGCCGGGGGGCACGATCGTGGAGCCGACCTCCGGCAACACCGGTGTCGGGCTGGCGATGGTCGCTCAGGCCAAGGGCTATCACTGCGTCTTCGTGTGCCCTGACAAGGTCAGCGAGGACAAGCGCAACGTCCTGCGCGCCTACGGCGCCGAGGTGGTCGTGTGCCCGACGGCGGTCGCCCCGGAGCATCCGGACTCCTACTACAACGTCTCGGACCGACTGGTGCGAGAGATCGAGGGAGCCTGGAAGCCCGACCAGTACTCCAACCCGAACAACCCGCGGTCGCACTACGAGTCGACCGGTCCGGAGCTGTGGCGGCAGACGGAGGGCAGGATCACCCACTTCGTCGCCGGCATCGGCACCGGTGGCACCATCACCGGGACCGGCCGTTACCTCAAGGAGGTCAGTGACGGAGAGGTCCGGATCGTCGGCGCCGACCCGGCTGGGTCCGTGTACTCGGGAGGCACCGGGCGCCCGTACCTCGTGGAGGGGGTGGGTGAGGACTTCTGGCCCGACTCCTACGACCCGAGCGTGGTCGACCAGGTGATCGAGGTCTCCGACGCCGACTCCTTCGCCATGACCCGTCGGCTGGCCCGTGAGGAAGGGCTGCTCGTGGGCGGCTCGGGCGGAATGGCGGTGTGGGCGGCGATCGACCTGGCCCGGAGCCTGCAGGGAACGGCGGAGGGCGACGACGCGGTGATCGTGGTGATCCTCCCCGACGGCGGGCGTGGCTATCTCACCAAGGTCTTCAACGACGAGTGGTTGGCCGGCTACGGGTTCCTCCCGCCCAGCACCGACCGTACGGTCGGTGAGGTGCTGCGCGGCAAGCCGGGAGGTCTCCCGGCCCTCGTGCACACCCATCCGGGTGAGACCATCGCCGAGGCCATCTCCATCTTCCGCGAGTACGGCGTCTCCCAGATGCCCGTGGTCCGGGCAGAGCCGCCGATCGTGGCGGCGGAGGTGGCCGGCTCGGTGTCCGAGCGGGCGCTGCTGGACGCGCTGTTCGCCGGCGGCGCCAGGCTCACCGATCGCGTCGAGGACCACATGAGCGAGCCGCTCCCGTCCATCGGCTCGACGGCACCGGTCTCCGACGCCTTCGACTCCCTGGGCGCGTGCGATGCGCTGCTCGTCCAGGAGGATGGGAAGCCGATCGGCGTGCTGACCCGCCAGGACCTGCTCAGCTATCTGGCGAGCGCCGGCTGACCCGGTGGAGAACCTCTCCGTCACCGCGGTGGCGCTTCTGGTGCTGGCCGCGTTCGCGGCCGGCTTCGTCGATGCCGTGGTCGGGGGCGGGGGCCTGATCCAGCTGCCCGCCCTGGTGCTGGCCCTGCCGGCCGTGGCGCCGGTCCAGATCCTGGCGACCAACAAGATCTCGAGCATCTGCGGGACGACGGTCGCCAGTGCGACGTACTACCGCCGGGTCCAGCCCCGGGCCGTGGACTTCGTGCCGCTCATGATCGCCGCCTTCGCCGGATCGATGGGAGGCGCCCTGGTCGCGACGCACCTGCCCCGCTCGGCGTTCGACCCCATCGTCCTGGTCGCGCTGGTGCTGGTCGGTGGGTATGTCCTTCTCAAGCCGGATCTGGGTCATCTCACCGCGCTGCGCTTCCGCGGCCGGCGGCACGTCGTGACGGCGCTCGGCATCGGCCTGGCCATCGGCTTCTACGACGGGGCGCTCGGCCCCGGCACCGGATCCTTCTTCGTGATCTCCCTGGTAGGGCTGCTCGGCTACGCCTTCTTGGACGCCTCCGCACGAGCCCGGTTCGCCAACTGGGCCACCAACGCCGCGGCGCTGGTGATCTTCGTCCCGCAGGGGGCGGTGATATGGGGTCTGGGGCTGGCCATGGGTGCCAGCAACCTCGTCGGCGGCTACCTCGGCGCCCGGACCGCCGTCGTGCGCGGGTCCGCGTTCGTGCGGGGCCTGTTCATCCTGGTGGTGGGCATCCTCGCCGCGCGGCTGGCGCTGCGAGTCTCCGGTGTGTGGCCGTGACCGACCGCTACCTCACCGTCGCCCGGGCCGGCACGGTCGAAATCGAGGTGAAACGCTCGCGCTTCGTGTGCTCCGTGCTCCGGGTCTCCGACGAGGACGGCGCGCGTGCGTTCATCGACGAGGTGCGACGCCGGCACTGGGAGGCTCGGCATCACTGCAGCGCCTTCGTGCTCGGCCCGGACGGGGCCACCGCTCGCTCCAGCGACGACGGCGAGCCGGCCGGCACGGCGGGGGCGCCGATGCTGGACGTGCTGCGCGGCGCGGGAGTCTGTGACGCCGTGGCAGTGGTATCCCGCTACTTCGGCGGCATCCTGTTGGGGGCAGGCGGGCTGGTGCGCGCCTACGGGGATGCGGTGCGGGCGGCGCTCGACACGGTCGGCACCATCGAGCGACGCCGGATGATGCTGTTCTGCCTCGACGTGGATCATGCGTCGGCCGGACGCGTCGAGAACGACTTGCGGGCCAGGGGTGTCACCATCAGGGGCGCAACGTACGGGGCGGTGGTGCGCCTCGAGCTCGCGTGCGTCCCCGGGTACGACGTCGAAGCGGTGATCGCGGAGGTGTCGGGTGGTGCGCTGACGGCGGTCCCGCGTGGAGCGGACTGGGTCGACGCGGGTTAGCGGCGGCTCAGCCGCCGCGGCCGTCCCTCAGGGCTGGACGCCGTGGAAGATCAGCGCCTGGTACGGGTCGACCGGGTCGCCACCGCCGGGCCTGACCTCGAGGTGGAGGTGCGGGCCGGTCGTGTGCCCGGTGCTTCCGATGTTGCCGATCGGCTGACCGGCGAGGACCGTGTCGCCCACCTTCACCGACTGTGCGGACTGGTGGCAGTACCAGATCTCGGTGCCGTTGGGCAGGGTCTCGATGGTCTTGTTGCCGTAGGCGCCATCCCACCCGACGAACGTGATCGTGCCGTTTGCCACCGCGTGGATCGGGGTCCCCTCGGGGGCGGCGAAGTCGAGGCCGGTGTGCATGCCGGCCCAGATGCCGTAGTCGCCGAAGCGAGCGGTGAGCACGTAGTCCCCGGCTGCGACCGGCAGCTGCCAGGCGTTCTCGGCGACGCGCTGGGCGAACTTGGCGGCGGTCTTCGTCATCGACGAGATCGCCTCGGTTCTCGCCTGCGCCTGCTGCTCGGCTGCAGCCTGCAGCTCCTGGTCGGTCGCGTCGGCGAGCGTGGTGCGGTCCGTGCTCCGGCTCGGCTGTGCGGTGCGGTAGCCGACCGTCTGGATGGCTCCGGAGCCGTTGAGGACGTTTGCCTGGGAGGTGAACAGCTGGATGTCGACTGCCTGCAGCGCAACCCCGCCGGACCCGAGCTGGACCACCCCGGCCACGGCCAGGCCGATCGCCAGGAAGCCGACCCGCGCGGGGGATATGAGCACCAGGCGGGGGAGCCGGCGTCGGCGGGCCGTCGCAGCGCGTCGCTTGCCCGCCGACGGGCCGGAACGCCCTGCAGGGGCGGTCGTCTCGGCCGGGGGAGGGGTGTCCGCAGAGTCGGCGCGAAGGGCGCGGTCGCTCTTGGCGGCAACTCTCTTGCCACCTCGGTGGGCGGACACGGGCTCTGGGGCCTCCTGGTCGGGGGATGTCGCGGCTCAGCCAGGGTACCCGGTGGAGAGCATGAGCGGCAAAGCAACTAGCACTTTTTCCTGCGACTCGCGACGGGTTTTCCACGATTTTCGCGGGCGAACGGAGCCCGAAGGGCCGAGATCGCGATCCGTGTGCCTCCTGAGGCCGGAGTGACAGCTGCCCGGGGCCTCGAGGAACGACCCGCGAGCCGGCCCGCAGACCGTCGGCGCTACTGTTGGCGACTGCAGGGAACTCGCCGGGTGCGAGCGGCCCCGCACCAGATCACGACCCGGAAGGCAGGGTGACGAGGTGGCACCGATCCGCATTGTGGTGGCGAAGCCGGGTCTGGACGGCCATGACCGGGGCGCGAAGGTCATCGCCCGGGCGCTTCGTGACGCCGGCCACGAGGTCATCTACACGGGGCTTCACCAGACTCCCGAGCAGATCGTCGAGACCGCCATCCAGGAGGACGCCGACGTCATCGGGCTCTCGGTGCTCTCCGGCGCCCACATGACGCTCTTCCGGAAGCTGATCGAGCTGCTCGATGCCAAGGACGCTCGCGACATCGTCGTGATCGGTGGCGGCATCATCCCGGAGGACGACATCCCGTTGCTCACCGAGATGGGCGTGGCCAAGGTGTTCACCCCGGGTGCGACGACGACCGAGATCACAGGCTGGGTCCGCGACCACATTCAGGTCGCCCCGGCGTGAGCAGCAGTGTGACCTATCCGACGTAGTGCGCGGCGTGGCGTCGCACTAGCCTCGCAGCGAGACGACCCCCCCGGTGTCGATCGGGGAACCCGACAGACAGGCGGAATCGTGGACCTGATGGAGTACCAGGCGAAGGAGCTCTTCGCCAAGCACGGCGTTCCCGTCACCGTGGGCAGTGTGGTGACCGACGCGGCCAGCGCGGCCAGCGCGGCCGAGCTGCTCGGCGGCGCGGTCGTGGTCAAGGCACAGGTCAAGGTGGGAGGCCGCGGCAAAGCCGGGGGAGTCAAGCTCGCCCGCACCCCCCAGGAAGCTCAGGACCGGGCCGGGGAGATCCTCGGCATGGACATCAAGGGCCACACCGTGCACCGGGTCCTGGTGGCGCCGGCCGCCGAGATCGCCGAGGAGTACTACTTCTCGTTCCTCGTCGACCGGGCGAACCGGAACTACCTCTGCATCGCCTCCACCGAGGGCGGCGTCGAGATCGAGGTGACCGCGGTCGAGAACCCCGATGCGGTGGCGAAGGTGTCGATCGATCCTCAGGTCGGCGTGGACGATGCCAAGGCGGCCGAGATCATCGCGACAGCCGCCTTCCCCGCAGACGTAGCCGCGCAGGCGCCGGCGGTCATCAAGGCGCTGTGGAAGGTCTTCATCGAGGAAGACGCGTCCCTGGTCGAGGTCAACCCGCTGGTCAAGCTGGCGGACGGGCGTCTCGAGGCCCTCGACGGCAAGGTGACCCTTGACGACAACGCCGGGTTCCGGCACGCCGAGCATGCCGACTTCGACCTGCCGGCCGAGGCCGACCCACTGGAGGTGGAGGCGAAGGCGAAGGGGCTCAACTACGTCAAGCTCGACGGACAGGTCGGGATCATCGGCAACGGCGCCGGCCTGGTCATGTCCACCCTCGACGTGGTCGCCTATGCCGGCGAGCAGCACGGCGGCGTCAAGCCGGCCAACTTCCTCGACATCGGGGGCGGGGCGTCGGCCGAGGTGATGGCCAACGGCCTGCACATCATCATCGAGGATCCCCAGGTGAAGTCGATCTTCGTGAACGTATTCGGCGGCATCACCGCCTGCGACGCGGTCGCCGACGGGATCGTGCACGCGCTGGGGATGCTCGGCGACGAGGCCAGCAAGCCGCTGGTCGTACGGCTGGACGGCAACAACGTCGACAAGGGCCGCCGGATTCTCGAGGAGATGGACCACCCGCTCATCTCCATCGTCGACACCATGGACGGCGCGGCCGACAAGGCCGCCGAACTGGCCCACGCCGCGGGCTGAGAGGACTCACACGAGATGGCGATCTTCCTGACCGAGCAGAGCAAGGTCATCGTGCAGGGCATGACCGGCTCTGAGGGCATGAAGCACACCCGCCGGATGCTGGCCTCCGGAACCAACATCGTGGGTGGTGTCAACCCCCGCAAGGCCGGCGAGTCCACCGAGGTCGACGGCACCAAGATCCCGGTGTTCGGCAGTGTCGCCGACGCCATGCGCGAGACCGGTGCGGACACCTCGGTGGTCTTCGTGCCCCCGGCGTTCACCAAGGACGCGGCGATGGAGGCCATCGACGCGGGGATCGGGCTGCTCATCGTGATCACCGAAGGGGTGCCGGTGCACGACACCGCGCAGTTCCGCGCCCATGCGGAGCAGAAGGGCACGACGCGAATCATCGGCCCCAACTGCCCCGGAGTGATCAGCCCCGGGAAGTCCAACGCCGGCATCATCCCCGCCACGATCACCGGACCGGGACGGATCGGTCTGGTCTCCAAGTCCGGCACTCTGACCTACCAGATGATGTACGAGCTGCGGGACCTCGGCTTCTCGTCGTGCATCGGCATCGGCGGCGACCCGATCATCGGCACCACGCACATCGACTGCCTCCAGGCGTTCCAGGACGACCCGGAGACCGACGCCATCGTGATGATCGGTGAGATCGGTGGCGACGCCGAGGAGCGGGCCGCGGCCTACATCGCCGAGCACATCACCAAGCCGGTGGTGGGCTACGTCGCGGGATTCACCGCTCCCGAGGGCAAGACGATGGGCCATGCTGGAGCCATCGTGTCCGGCTCGTCGGGCACCGCCGCGGCCAAGAAGGACGCGCTCGAGGCCGTCGGTGTGAAGGTCGGCAAGACCCCGTCGGAGACCGCCGCCCTGATGCGGCAGATCATCGAGCCCCGCTGATCCGGCGGTTGTGTCCGGGGCGCCCGGACGCGAGCGAGGGTTCGGCGGTCAGGTGATCGCGCTGCGGGAAGCGTACTGGGGATCGAGGTGCTCGCCGGCCCCCAGCACCTGGACGAGGTGCTCCACCGCGTCGAAGACGTCGGTATGCGTGACGAACAGCGGCGCGAACCCGAAGCGCGCGACGTCCGGATCCCGGAAGTCGCCGATGACACCGCGCTTGATGAGCGCCTGCACCACGCCGTAGGCCGCCTCATGGCGGAACGACACCTGGCTGCCGCGTCGTGCATGGTCCCGCGGGGTGATCACGTCCAGCGCGGGGACTCGCTCGTCCAGCAGGGTCAGGAACAGGTCGGTCAGCGAGAGGGAGGCGGCACGCAAGTCCTCCATCGAGACGCCGTCGAAGGCGTCGAGCGCCGCTTCGAGCGACGACAGCGCCAGCACCGGCGGGGTGCCGACGACCATCTGGGTCACCCCGGGCGCCGGGTCGTAGTCGATGCCGAAGTCGAAGGGATGTGCGTGTCCCCACCACCCCGTGATCGGCTGGTCGAGCGAAGCCTGCAACCGGGGCGCCGCGTAGCCGAACGCCGGTGATCCCGGCCCTCCGTTGAGGTACTTGTAGGTGCAGCCGACCGCGAAGTCGGCATCCGCGCCCGCCAGGTCGACCGGTACCGCGCCCGTGGAGTGGCACAGGTCCCACTGCATGAGGGCGCCCGCGGCGTGGGCTTGCGCCGTGACCTCAGCCATGTCGTACATCGCGCCCGTGCGGAAGTCCACGTGGGTGAGACTGAGCAGCGCGACATCACTGTCGAGCGAGGCGGCAGGGTCCGCCGGGTCACACCACCGCACGTCCATGCCGAGCAGGCGGGCGACCCCCTGTGCGATGTACCCGTCGGTGGGGAACGTCGTGGGCTCGACGACGATCACCGGCCGCCCTGGCCGCAGCCGGGCCGCGGCCACCATCGTCTTGAAGAGGGTCACGCTCGTCGAGTCTCCGAGGAACAGATCCCCCGCATCCGCTCCGACGAGGGGGGCGATCCTGGCCGCCACCCGCTGGGCGAGGTGGCTCCAGTCGGCGCCGTTCCATGACCCGACGAGCCCGCGTCCCCACTCGTCGCCGACCACCGTGGCCAGTCGCGGCGCGACCGTCGTGGGCGTCGGGCCCAGCGAGTTCCCGCACAGGTAGACCGTCCCCTCGGGAAGGGCGAACCGGGCCCGCGTGTGAGCGAGGGGTGAGGCGGAGTCGAGCGCGACGGCGTCGTTGCGATTCAGCGGCATGTGCCGAGACTAGACGCCCTAGAGGCGAGACGCCGCCCGGCGGGTGAGCTGTTGGAAGTCGGTGGGCTTCATGTCCACCCCGGACGCGGGCGTGAACACCACGACCGCCACCGTGTCGAGGAGCCGGACCACCCCCACCCGGACGTCCAACGTCGACTGGCGATTGAGCCGGCTCTGGATCAGCCACGTCTGGTACGTCGCGGACCCGACATGCCCCTTGCCGTACGTGGTGAGCGTCACCGTGAAGTCCTTGGTCGCGCACGACTGGAGCGCCTGGGTGAACTTCTTCGCGAAGGCGCCTGCCTGCGGCGCGGTGGAGAAACGTCCCACGGTCTCCTCGGCGCCGAAGGTCGCGTGGAGCCCTGCCTGGGGCATCAGGAAGGTCCGCCCCTGGACCGATGACGCTCCGCTGGAAGCGAAACCGGGGGTTTTGCACTCGGCGGTCGCTCCCGGCTCCATCTTGGGGGTCGGGTTCGTCCCCACCCACACGGCCTGGACTCTCGCCACGGGCGGCAGGTCGATCGCCGCCAGCAGCCGCCGTGGAGAGTCGACGCGGGGCAGCTCCGGCTGGTACGAGGGCGCCAGCGCCGTCGCAATGCTGGTGCAGGAGGTGTCGCACATGACCTTCGTGGCAGTGGACAGCGCGGTGAGCAGGTCGTCCGGGCTGGGTGCGCGCTTCGGCGGGGTGGTGAACACGAGCGACACCGTCTCCGTGCCGATCTGGGCGAGGGCGACCGACTGGGTTGTCGGCTGGTCCAGATCCTGAGTCAGGTACAGCAGGGTGGCCTGGTCTCCCACTCCGTCGACGCGGAAGGCCTTGGCCAGTCGCAGCCGGGGTGCCTTGCAGCCGCCGAACCAGCCGAGCGTGACCTTGTAGGTGGCGCGGGCCTGGTGCAGGGTGCGCGAGGACTCGAGGGTCTCGACCGCCGTGGACTTCTCGCCGTCCGTGGCGAAGACCCGGACCAGCTCGCCGAGGCCGAGCGGGTCGGCATACCGGGTGGTCTGGCAGATCGAGTTGAGCCCGTCACCGGCGGAGTTGCTGTCGGTCCGCAGGATCTCCCAGGTGTCGTCGGGGACCGCGGCGTTGACGGTGTTGACGCTCACCATCTGGTCCTCGGTCAACGACGTGTCCTCCGTGGGCGTCGCGGTGGTGGTCGATGGTGACACGAGGAAGGCCGGGTCGGCCAGCGGCCTGTCCCGGTTCGGCTCGGCGACTACGGCGCCGGCGCCGAGGACCAGGGCGAGCGCCCCGACGACGATGACCGCCGCACGCACCCGGCGTCGCTTGGCGCCCTCGCGCATCACGATCGACGGGCGCGGGAGGTTGCTGGTCAGCGAGGAGGCGTAGGTGATCTCCCGCAGGCGGTCCCCGACGATCTCCGGCGCGACGTCCAGCGTCGTGGCGATCTGCGTCCGTGCCTCCTCGAGCTGCCCCTGGGCGGTCTCGGGGGTGAGGCCGCTCACGGCTGCCGCCTTGTCGAGCAGGAGCCCTGCTGCCTCGGTGGCGAGCAGCAGGCGCCGGCTGGTGAGCGGCAGACGGTGCAGCGCGTCGAGAGTCGCCTTGTCCTGGTCGGTGATCCCCTTGTTGCGGTGCCAGATGCGACCTCGGTGGTGGCGCAACGCGACGCGCCAGGCCAACGGCCGCACGTACTCCAGCGGATCGGCGAGCGGGGTGACCCGGTCCCAGTGCTGCCAGGCGATGACGAACGCCTCGCGAACGGCGCTCAGCGCAGCATGGACGTCCCCGGTCAGGAGGAAGGTCTCGTTGAGGAGGGTGCCGCGCGAGGAGCGGTAGCAGGCGTCGAACCCGACATCGGGCCTCATGCCGTGGTGCTCCTTCCGCTCACCCCCCGTGGTGGGCCAGAACGGACGTCCCACCGACGAATGAGATTACGGGACACCCGGTGATGGGTGCGACTCGGCGTGGGTCCGCGGCTCCCGGCGCTCGGGCAGGCACGATGGATCAGTCATGTCCGACCTGCTCTCCTTACTGCTGCCCCCCGGGCCGAAGAAGCGGATCAGCGTGCGCAGGCCGCTGGTCGTGTCCGCCATTCTCGCCGCCATGGGCACCGCCGCCTCCTTGATGCTTCCGCTCATGGCGCTGGCGCTCCTGGGATGGCTGTCCACCGGAGCCGTCGGCTCGTCCCGGGCCGCCTTGCGGGTCGGGGCCGACGCCTGGCTGATGGCGCACGGGTCGGGTCTGCAGGTGTCGGGCGCGCTGCTCACCGTGGTCCCGCTCGGGCTCACAGCGTTCAGCCTGCTGGTGGGCTACCGGACCGCCCGCTGGGCGGCGGGGACGTCGCAGATCGAGGATCTGGTCACCCTGGCGCTGGGAGTCCTCGCCTTCGCGCTGTCGCTCGGCCTTGTCGCCACCGTGACGGCGGTTCTGGCCTCCACGCCGGAGGCCCAGCCCGGGATTCTGCGCGGGTTCGCCGGGGCCGCCGTGGTCGGGCTCGCAGCGGGTGGGCCGGGGCTGCTCGCCGGCGCCGACGTGCGGCTGCCGGTGCCCGAATGGCTCGGGACCGCCGCACGCGGAGCCGCGGCGACGGTGCTGGCGCTGCTCGCGTCCGGCTCGGTGCTCGTGGCGCTGTCGTTCCTCTCTCACTTCGGCTCTGCGGAGCATCTGCTGTCCAGCCTGCACGTGCACACGGTCGGCGGAGTGCTGGTGCTGGCAGGCACCTTCGCCGTGGCCCCCAACCTCAGCCTGCTCGGGAGTGCTTACCTACTCGGCCCCGGCTTCGCCGTCGGGACAGGGACCATCGTGTCCCCGACCGACGTGCTGCTCGGCCCGGTCCCGGCCGTCCCCTTCGTGGCTGCGCTTCCCGACGGCACGCCGCCGTGGTGGTCCTCACTTCTGGTGCTGGTTCCGGCCGTGGCCGCCTTCGTGGTGCTCGCGGTGCAGCGCGCGACCCTGGGGCGCCGTCCGCTGATCGAGTCGCTGCTGCGCGGTCTCCTGACCGGTGTGCTGGCGGCCCTGGGGGTGACCGCCGCCGTCGCGCTGGCGGGCGGTGCCATCGGGCCGGGCCGGATGCAGGACGTCGGCGCCGCCTGGGCGAGCCTGCTGGTCGCGGCGACGGTGACCCTGGTGATCGGATCGGTCGCCGGGTCGCTCGTGTCTGCCTGGCGACGCGTCCGATCGGTCGCCGCCGTGCTGGAGCTCTGATCGACGGCCGGTACGCTGACGCCGTGCCTCCCGCCCCCGAGCCCGCGCAGGCCCGTCTCGTGGTGCTCGTCTCGGGTGCCGGCACGAACCTCCAGGCGCTGATCGATGCCTGCGCCGATCCGGCCTACGGCGTGCGGATCGTCGCGGTGGGCGCGGACCGCGACGGCATCGAGGGCCTGACCCGGGCAGAGCGAGCGGGCATCCCGACCTTCGTCCGGCGGCTGAGGGACTTCCCCGGCCGCGACGCCTGGGACGCCGAGATGGCCGCGCTCGTGTCCGGCTACCGTCCCGACGTGGTGGTCCTTGCCGGGTTCATGAAGCTCCTCGGCCCGGCCTATCTGGCGGAGCTGGGCTCCCGGACGGTCAACACGCATCCGGCGCTGTCCCCCTCGTTCCCGGGCATGCACGGTCCGGCGGACGCCCTCGCCTACGGCGTCAAGGTCACCGGCTGCACCCTCTTCGTCATCGACGACGGGGTGGACACGGGCCCGATCGTGGCTCAGGCGGCGGTGCCGGTCGAGGAGGGCGACGACGTCGAGTCGCTGCACGAGCGGATCAAGACCGCCGAACGAGCCATGCTGGTCGAGGCGGTCGGTCGTCTCGCCCGCGAGGGCTTCACCATCGAGGGCCGCGCGGTCCGCTTTGGCGGCGCCCCGGCGCCCGGCTAGGGTGAAGGCACACAACTGGCGTAGGTGGGTAACCACCAGGGAGTGACCGGTTCACCGGGACCGCGAGGGGATCGACCGCCTGGGTGCCCTCCTCGAATCTGAACAGATCTGAGGAGTGTCGACAGATGAACGACGGACAACGACCCATCAAGCGCGCGCTGGTGTCGGTGTACGACAAGACCGGGCTCGAGGACCTGGCCCGCGGGCTGCACGAGGCGGGGGTGAGCCTGGTGTCGACCGGCTCCACCGCCTCCCGCATCGCCGGCGCAGGCGTCCCGGTGACCGCGGTGGAGGACCTGACCGGCTTCCCCGAGTGCCTCGACGGGCGGGTGAAGACCCTCCACCCGCGGGTCCACGCGGGGATCCTCGCCGACCTGCGCCTCGAGAGCCACGAGCAGCAGCTCGCGGACCTGGGGATCGAGCCCTTCGACCTCGTCGTGGTCAACCTCTACCCCTTCACCGCCACCGTCGCCTCCGGCGCGGGCCCCGACGCGTGCGTCGAGCAGATCGACATCGGCGGCCCGTCGATGGTCCGTGCCGCCGCCAAGAACCACCCGTCCGTCGCCGTCGTGACCGACCCGACGACGTACGCCGAGGTGCTGGCCGCGGTCGCGTCGGGAGGGTTCACCCTGGCGGAGCGCCAGCGGCTGGCGGCGGAGGCGTTCGTGCACACCGCGGCCTACGACGTGGCCGTCGCCTCCTGGATGGGCAACGTCCTCACCGACACCTCGGACGGCTCGGGCTTCCCCGCCTGGGCGGGGGCGACCTGGGACAAGGCGGCCGTGCTCCGGTACGGGGAGAACCCGCACCAGCGTGCCGCCCTCTACCTGACGCCGGGCGCGAACGGGCTCGCCCAGGCCGAGCAGCTGCACGGCAAGGAGATGTCCTACAACAACTACGTCGACGCCGACGCCGCCCGCCGTGCCGCCTACGACTTCGACGAGCCCGCCGTCGCGGTGATCAAGCACGCCAACCCCTGCGGCATCGCGGTCGGGGCGGACGTCGCCGAGGCCCACCGCAAGGCGCACGCGTGCGACCCGGTGAGCGCCTTCGGCGGCGTGATTGCCACGAACGTCCCCGTGTCGGCAGAGATGGCCGAGCAGGTCAAGGACATCTTCACCGAGGTGGTCGTGGCTCCCGCGTTCGAGGAGGGCGCCGTCGAGATCCTGTCGGCGAAGAAGAACATCCGGCTTCTCGTGGCCGAGCCGCTTCCTCGCGGTGGCGTGGAGACGCGCTCGGTCTCCGGAGGGCTGCTGATCCAGGCGCGCGACGCGGTCGACGCGGACGGCGACGACCCTTCGACCTGGACGCTCGCGGCCGGGGAGCCGGCCTCCCCCGAGGTCCTGTCCGACCTCGCCTTCGCCTGGCGGGCCTGCCGCTCGGTGAAGTCCAACGCGATCCTCCTCGCCAAGGACGGCGCCTCGGTGGGCGTCGGCATGGGCCAGGTCAACCGGGTCGACTCGGCGAAGCTGGCCGTCGACCGCGCGGGCGACCGGGCCACGGGGTCGGTCGCGGCCAGCGACGCGTTCTTCCCGTTCCCCGACGGACTGCAGATCCTCATCGACGGCGGCGTGAGCGCCGTCGTGCAGCCCGGTGGGTCGGTGCGCGACGAGGAGGTCGTCGCGGCCGCACGCGCGGCCGGTGTGACGATGTACCTGACCGGCACCCGCCACTTCTTCCACTGAGACCCGCGACCGGGCGAAAGGACGCTGACGTGACTGCGCGAATCCTCGACGGCAAGGCGACCGCCACGGCGATCAAGGCCGAGCTCACCGCTCGGGTCGAGAAGCTCAAGGAGTCCGGCGTCGTGCCCGGGCTGGCCACCGTGCTGGTGGGCGACGACCCGGGCAGCCGCTGGTACGTCAACGGCAAGCACAAGGACTGCGCGGAGGTGGGCATCGAGTCGATCCGGATCGACCTGCCCGCCGACGTGCCCCAGTCCGCCGTCGAGGACGCGGTAGCCGAGCTCAACGCGAACCCCGCCTGCACCGGCTACATCGTTCAGCTGCCGCTGCCCCGGCACATGGACGCCAACGCCGTCCTCGGCATGATCGACCCGGCCAAGGACGCCGACGGCCTGCACCCGACCAACCTCGGCTGGCTGGTACTCGGCAAGCCGGCGCCGCTGCCGTGCACGCCGTACGGCATCGTCGAGCTGCTGCGCCGTCACGACGTGGAGATCGCCGGCGCGGACGTCTGCGTCGTCGGCCGCGGGGTGACGGTCGGCCGCTCCCTCGGCCTCCTGCTGACCCGCAAGAGCGAGAACGCCACTGTCACGCTCTGCCACACCGGCACTCGGGACCTGGCCGCGCACGTACGCCAGGCCGACATCGTGGTGGCCGCCGCGGGCGTGCACCACATCATCACCGCGGACATGGTCAAGCCGGGCGCAGCCGTCCTCGACGTCGGGGTGTCACGGGGTGCCGACGGCAAGATTGCCGGGGACGTCGCCCCGGAGGTCATGGACGTCGCCGGCTGGGTGTCGCCGAACCCCGGCGGGGTCGGGCCGATGACCCGCGCGATGCTGCTGTCCAACATCGTCGAGATCGCCGAGCACGCCGCGCTCTGATGCCGACGTACGACCAGCCGCGCCGGCGCCGGCCTCAGACCATCGGGGGAGTGGTGTACCTGATGGTGCTCGCCGCCTCCGGTGTGGGGCTGGCTCTGGTGGTCACCGCGTCCTGGCGGATCGGCCTGATCGTGGTCAGTGTCGCACTGGCAGGCGCCGCCGTCGCACGGGCCGTGATCCCGGAGGGGTGGTCGGGCATGCTCAAGGTGCGCGCCCGGTGGATCGACGTGCTGACCTACGCGGGGCTCGCCGCGCTGCTCTTTGCGACCGTCGTCTCCGTCTCCGGCCGGTAGGTCTCGCCCTCGGCGGTCGCGTCCACCCGGTGCAGGCTGATCTGCAGGAGCACCGGCCCCGAGGGGAGCCCGGTCTCGCAGCCGGGTGCACCGTCGTTACCCGAGGGGCAGGATCCGCAGGCGCCTCCGGGGCAGGTGGTGCCCAGTGCGTGCACGTCGAGGCGGCCCATCCGGACCAGATGGTCGACCGCCGCATCGGCCACGTCACGCGCGAGACCGGTGCGGACGGCGACGTCGGCCCTCGAGGTGGCCCCGTCCGTCACGGCGGAGAGCACGGAGGTCAGCGGGCTGCTCATACGAGGAGGCTCCCGATCTGGAAGACGACGAAGCCCAGCCCCCAGGCCACAGCCAGCTGGACCGCGATCCCGAAGGCCGTCCAGCGTGCGCCGATCTCGCGCAGCTGGGCGGCAAGGGTTGCCACGCATGGGGTGTAGGCGAGCAGGAAGACCAGGAAGGCGAGGACCGCGGGGATCGCGGCGCCGCCGCTGGACAGGTGGAACGCGGACTCGATGTGCTGCTGGAGCTGCACCGGTGACTGGCCGGCGGTGGGGTCCCCGGCTGCGTACGTCTGCGCCCAGGAGGTGATCACCGCCTCCTTCGCGATGAACCCCACCACCAGGGCGCTCGCGGTGTGCCAGTCGCCGAAACCCAGCGGGCCGAAGACCGGCGCGATCAGCCTGGCCAGGCCGGCGAACACGCTGTCGTCGGGCTGGACGTGGCCGAAGGAGGCACCCCCGGTCAGCGGGATAGCCTGCAGCAGCCACACCACCGTCACCGTGGCGACGATGATCCCGCCGGCCGTCACGAGGAAGCCGCGCACCCGCATCCACGTGACCGCGGTCGTCACGCGCAGGGTGGGCCGCTGGTACGGCGGGAGGTCGAGCATCAGCGGGGCGTGGCCCATCGTGCGCCACAGGGTCGACTTCAGGACGAGCCCGACCACGACGATGATCAGGATCGACGTCAGGTACATGCCGAAGACCACCGTGCCGGCCATCCCGCGGAAGAAGGTCGCGGCGACGAGCACGTAGACCGTGAGGCGGGCGCTGCACGAGGTGAACGGCACCAGCAGTGCGGTGAGCAGGCGGTGCCGGGCGTCGGGCAGGATCCGGGTCGCGCTGATCGCCGGCACGTTGCAGCCGAACCCGACCACGAGGGGCAGGAACGCCTTCCCGGGCAGACCGATCGCCCGCATCGTCCGGTCGGTGACCACCGCGGCGCGCGCCATGTAGCCGGAGTCCTCCAGCACGGCGAGCAGGGCGAACATGATGGTCATCAGCGGGACGAAGGTGAGCAGCATCCCGACCCCGGCGATCAGGCCGTCGGTCACGAACATCTCGACCCACGACCCGCCCAGTCCCAGGTGCGCGAGGGCCCAGGCGGCGGCGGTGGTGACCGGTCCGGAGAACAGCGACCCCAGCGCGTCCTGGATCGGGACGGCGATCGTGGTGGTGGCCTGGAAGACCGCCCACATCACGCCGAGGAAGATCACCGGTCCGCTGAAGCGACCGGTGGCCCAGCGGTCGATCCGGTCGCTGAACGGTGTGCGGGCCTCGGACTGGGTGGTCGCCGCCGCGACCGCAGCGTCGATCCACGAGAACCGCTCGTCGGCGACGGCGAGCTCGTCGTCCACGTCGACAGGCGTGACCGGGCGGGGCGCGGGGGCGAGGAGGGCCCGCGCGTGGGAGACGCTCTCCTGGAGATCGAGCAGGCCCGCACGGCGGCGGGGGTCGAGCGCCACGACGGGCACACCGACAGCGTCCGCCAGCTGGTCCGGGTCGACCGTCACTCCGCGGCGGGCGGCCACGTCGACCATGGTGAGGGCCACCACGACTCTGGTCCGGCTCTCGCGGAGCTGGGCGACGAGGTAGAGGCTGCGCGCGAGGTGGGCCGCGTCGGCCACGACGACCACCACGTCGGGGACGCCGGCGGCCTCGCCGAGCGCGACGGCCCGGGTCAGCGCCTCGTCGGGGGAGTGGGGGTCGAGGCTGTAGGCGCCGGGCAGGTCGAGCAGCTCGCACTCGAGCCCGTCGAGCCGCCACATCCCGCTGCCGACCTCCACGGTGGTGCCGGGCCAGTTGCCGACGATGCGCCCGCCCCCGGTGAGCCCGTTGAACAGAGTGGACTTGCCGCAGTTGGGTGCGCCGACGAGTGCCACGCACCGGGGCGCCCTCCGGGGCCGCGGGGCCCGAGGAGCCGCTGTGGCAGGACGGCGCGGACGCCGACGGGAGCGGAGTGGTCCCCGGGTGCAGCTCGGTCATCGGCGGCCCGCCTCGGGAGGGTGCAGGGCGACGGTGACCTGGCGGGCGGTCGTCCGGTCGAGGGCGACTCTGCTGGTCCCGAAGGCGAGCAGGCGGCCGCCGCCGGAGGTGCGCCCCACGACCGTCACCGCGACTCCGGGCCGGATCCCGAGCTCGGCCAGGCGGAGCCGGTCACGGCGCTCGAGGCTCACCGTGTCGACCGTGCCGGTGTTGCCGACCCCGAGCGTGGCGAGATCCCGCGGCGCGAGGGGCGCCACGGGATCTGCCGAGGGTGCGGGTGCGGTCACGGAGCCATGGTAGGCGATTAAGTTAGGTAAGCCTAACCTCACGTCCGACGGTCGGACATCGAGACTCAGATCAGGCCGAGCTCGATGACCGCGGCCCGCTCCTCCTCCAGCTCCGCGGCCGAGGCGTCCATCTTGGCCCGGGAGAACTCGTTGATCTCCAGGCCCTGGACGATCTCCCAGCTGCCGTCGTGCGTGGTGACGGGGAAGGAGTACATGAGGCCCTCGGGGATGCCGTACGAGCCGTCGGAGCGCACCGCCATGGACACCCAGTCACCCTCGGGGCTGCCGTGGATCCAGTCGCGGGCCGCGTCGATCGTGGCCGACGCGGCGGATGCCGCGGAGGAGGAGCCGCGTGCCTCGATGATCGCCGCACCGCGCTTGGCGACCGTCGGGATGAAGTCGTTCTCCAGCCAGGCCTGGTCGTCGACCAGCTCGGCGGCGTTCTTGCCGCCCACCTCGGCGTGGAAGATGTCGGGGTACTGGGTGACCGAGTGGTTGCCCCAGATCGTCATCTTCTTGATGTCGGTGACCGCGGCGCCGGTGCGGGCGGCAAGCTGGGAGATCGCCCGGTTGTGGTCGAGCCGGGTCAGCGAGGAGAAGCGCTCGCTCGGGATGTCGGGGGCGTTGGTCATCGCGATGAGTGCGTTGGTGTTGGCCGGGTTCCCGGTGACGCCGATGCGGATGTCGTCAGCCGCCACCTCGTTGAGCGCCTTGCCCTGGGCGGTGAAGATGGCGCCGTTCGCGGCGAGCAGGTCACTGCGTTCCATGCCCTTGCCGCGCGGACGGGCGCCGACGAGGAGCGCGAGGTTCGCGCCGGAGAAGATCGTGGTCGCGTCGTCGCCGATCTCGACGGCGGCGAGCGTGGGGAAGGCGCAGTCGTCGAGCTCCATCACGACGCCCTCGAGCGCCTTCAGGGCGGGCGTGATCTCGAGGAGACGCAGCTCGACGGGGGTGTCGGGGCCGTAGAGGGCGCCGCTGGCGATGCGGAACAGCAGGCTGTAGCCGATCTGGCCGGCCGCTCCGGTGACGGCGACCTTGACGGGGGTGGTGCTCACGGGAACTCCTAGCGCTCGGAACCGGCCGACCGACCGGCGATTCCGACGCTAGCAGCGGCGTGACAAGGTGACAGAGGGGGATGGGAGGCGGGGTAAGATATCTTGACGTCAAGAAATCTCGGCGAAGGAGCTCCGGTGACGGAATCGACGATCATCTACACGCACACCGACGAGGCGCCGCTCCTGGCGACGTACTCGTTCCTTCCGATCATCTCCGCCTACGCCGGCAAGGCCGGGGTTCGCGTCGAGACGCGGGACATCTCCCTCGCGGCGCGCATCCTCGCGCTCTTCCCCGAGTGGCTCACCGAGGAGCAGCGCGTGCCCGACTCCCTCGCGGAGCTCGGCGACCTCACCCACGATCCGGGCGCCAACATCATCAAGCTGCCCAACATCAGCGCGTCGATCCCGCAGCTGAAGGCTGCGATCGCCGAGCTGCGCGCGAAGGGGTACGCGCTGCCCGACTACCCCGACGACCCGAAGACCGACGAGGAGCGCGACGTCCGCGCCCGCTACGACAAGGTCAAGGGCAGCGCGGTCAACCCGGTGCTGCGGCAGGGCAACTCCGACCGGCGGGCCCCGGCCTCGGTCAAGGGCTACGCGCGCAGCCACCCGCACTCGATGGGCGCCTGGTCCTCGGACTCGAAGACCAACGTCGTCACGATGGCGGGCGGGGACTTCCGCGCCAACGAGCAGTCCTTCGTCGCCGCGGCACCCGGGATCGCGAGGATCGAGCACGTGGCCCCCGACGGGACCGTGACGTTGCTCAAGGAGGTTCCCCTCCTGGAGGGCGAGGTCATGGACGGCACCGTCATGCGGGTCGCCGAGCTCGATGCCTTCCTGGCCGACCAGATCGCCATGGCCAAGTCCGAGGACGTGCTCTTCTCGGTGCACCTCAAGGCGACCATGATGAAGGTCTCCGACCCGGTGATCTTCGGCCACGTGGTGCGTGCCTTCTTCCCGGACGTCTTCGCGCAGTACGGCGAGGTGCTCGCCGCCGCCGGGCTGAGCGCCAACGACGGGCTCGGGGCCATCCTGGCCGGGCTCGACGCCCTTCCCCAGGGTGCTGAGATCAAGGCGGCGTTCGACCGGGCGCTCGCCGAGGGCCCCCGCCTGGCGATGGTCGACTCCGACCGTGGCATCACCAACCTCCACGTCCCGAGCGACGTGATCGTCGACGCCTCCATGCCCGCGATGATCCGCACGTCCGGGCACATGTGGGGCCCCGACGGCCAGGAGGCCGACACCCTCGCGGTCATCCCGGACTCCAGCTACGCAGGCGTCTACCAGACCGTGATCGAGGACTGCCGTCGTCACGGCGCCTTCGACCCGGCCACCATGGGCTCGGTGCCGAACGTCGGCCTGATGGCCCAGGCCGCCGAGGAGTACGGCAGCCACGACAAGACCTTCGTGGTCCAGGCCGGCACGGTCCGGGTCGTCGACGCCGCTGGCGAGACGCAGATCAGCCACGACGTCGCCGACGGCGACATCTGGCGTGCCTGCCAGACCAAGGACGCCCCGATCCGGGACTGGGTCAAGCTGGCCGTCTCTCGTGCCGCGGCCTCGGGCGCACCCGCGGTCTTCTGGCTGGACCCGAGCCGCTCGCACGACCGGGTGCTGATCGACAAGGTGAGGCGCTACCTTCCCGACTACGCCGACGACTCGGTGCAGATCCAGATCATGCCGCCGGTCGAGGCGACCCAGTTCTCCATCGACCGGATCCGCAAGGGCGAGGACACGATCGGGGTCACGGGCAACGTCCTGCGTGACTACCTCACCGACCTCTTCCCGATCCTCGAGCTCGGCACGAGCGCGAAGATGCTGTCCGTCGTCCCGCTGATGGCCGGGGGCGGCCTCTTCGAGACCGGCGCCGGAGGCTCAGCGCCCAAGCACGTGCAGCAGCTGGTCAAGGAGGACTACCTGCGCTGGGACAGCCTCGGCGAGTTCTTCGCCCTGGCCGCCAGCTTCGAGCAGTACGCCCGGGTCACCGGCAACCAGCGGGCCCAGGTGCTCGCCGACACGCTCGACCGGGCAACCGGCACGTTCCTCGACGAGAACCGCTCGCCGGGCCGGAGGCTGGGCACGGTCGACAACCGCGGCAGCCACTTCTACCTGGCGCTCTACTGGGCCCGCGAGCTGGCGGCCCAGACCGATGACCCGGCGCTGGCCGCGGACTTTGTGAAGCTCGCCGAGACGCTTTCCGCGCAGGAGGAGACGATCGCGGCCGAGCTGCTCGCAGTCCAGGGGAAGCCGGCCGACATCGGCGGCTACTACCAGCCCGACCCGGCCAAGACCACCGCAGTGATGCGTCCGTCGGCCACGCTGAACGCGGCGATCGACTCCCTGTAGCCTGCGGGCGTTCCAGGGACGTCCCCGGGACCGGCAGGGAGGCAGGTGCGATGGACGCGCTCAACCGGTGGTGGCAGCGACTGCTGATCCCCTTCCGCTGGTTGCGCGCCCACAGCAGCCTGTTCAACCGGATCGTCGAGGCGATCGAGCATTACGCGACCGTCAACGGGGGAGGGCAGGCAGCGGCGTCGGCGTACTACGCGTTCCTGGCCTTCTTCCCCATCCTGGCCATGGGCTTCTTCGTGGTCGGCTACATCGCCCGCTTCTACCCGCAGGCCCAGGCCGGCCTGATCGACGCGGTGAACACGTTCTTCCCGAACATGGTCGGCGACGGCTCCAACCAGATTCCCATCGACACGTTCAGCAGATTCGGCAACAGCGTCGGGCTGATCGGTCTGGCGGGCCTGCTCTTCACCGGCTTGGGCTGGCTGTCGAGCATCCGCAACGGGCTGTACGTCGTGTTCGACCGTCCGCGTGACGACCGGCCCAACTTCTTCGTGGGCAAGTTCCGCGACCTCTACAACCTGGCCCTGCTCGGCGCGACGCTGCTCGTCTCGGTCTCGATGAGCAGCGCGATCACCGGGTACGGCGCGGACCTGGTGCGCCTGGTCGGTCTCGAGCCGGACGACTACTGGCCGGGGCTGCTGCTCAACTGGCTGGCGATCCTGCTCTCGCTGGGTATCACGACCGGCCTGTTCGTGATGATGTACCGGTTCCTGGCCCATCCGTCGGTCTCCCGCCGCGCCCTGTGGCAGGGCGGGTTCGTAGCCGGGCTGCTCTTCGAGGTGCTCAAGTGGGCCGCCGTCACCGTCATCTCGCACACGGCGTCGCTGCCTGCCGCCCAGGCGTTCGGCATCGCCTTGGTAGTCGTGGTCTGGATCAACTACTTCTCACGGATCGCCATGTTCGGCGCTGCCTGGGCCCGGGTCGCCAGCCCGAGAACGATGTCGGAGGGGGAGCTGGCCGCGGCCGAGGAGGAGTGGGACTGACGGCTCCTGCGTGAGTCACCCCGGGGCCACTACAGCAGCAGGTGGGGAAAAGGCGGGACACGTGGTTCTGGCCCATTCGCTTCGTCGGACGTGGCCTTCCTGGCATCGACAGGAGGGCTCACTGACAGCGGCCCGAGCGGATGCCGAGGCCATCGGGTCTTCGCATTCAACAGCGGTAAGGCACGCGCAGGGCAGTTGCCCTGCGCTGATCACGGTGGGTTCAGAAGCTGACCCCGACCCCAGGCGGAAGCGCATCGTCCACGGTGGCAAGCCCGCCCGACGGCAGGTTCTTGAGACAAACAAAATGGTCGCCGTTGAAGTCGAAGAAGGAGCTTGGAACAACCTCGAGGGTGAAGCCAGTCGGGCATGAGCCGACTGGTTCGTAGGCGTTGGCAGGTCCGGCGCCAACCACAAACGTGGCCGCACACGTGGCAAGAACAGCACATCCAACAAGCAGTCTTCTCATCAGACCATTCCCCCAAAAAGGATCGTCGAATCACGCACGAGTCTCTATCCCTAATGCACTTTCGCCGTGCATCACAAGACGTCCTGGCAGTTATGGGCGAGTTTTCAGCCGCCCTCACCACCCAGCTAGCCAGGCGGCCGGCTGCCTGCGCGCAACCCCACGGCAGCCGCTCGCTATGCGGGAGTAGGCGGTTCCGGGGCGACCCGCCCCGTCCGCTCAACGGCATGTGCGGGTGGCGCCTCCGCCGCCGTCCGGCCCGATCAGAACCTTCCGTGGTAGCCTGCTGGGATGGCGGGGGTCACGTTGAGAAGCAAGTGGCTGTGGATCGGCATGGCCGTCGTCGTGGTGATCGCTGGGGGTGCCTGGGGTATCGGCGGCTGGATTCTGGCCCCGGGGTCTGGAGTCCCCAAGCCGGTTGGAGATCCTGACTCTGGCGGGCAGATCTTGAAGTCGATTTCGACTGTCGAGGTTGGTCTGCCCAGTGACGCGAAGGTCTCGCTGTCTCAGCAGGTTGAACCTGCGTGGGACTCCTGCGACGGAATCAAGGGCACGTTCGGCTGGAACGACGTCCAGGTCCACTACCTGTTCACCACCGGCCAATCCTTGACCAACCTGATTGCGGCTGCCGATACCAAGATGCGGGCCGCAGGCTGGACAACCACCGGTCGAGGGGCGTGGACCCGGCCGGTGAACGGGGGCACAGCCACGGCTAGCCTGACCCGCGATGGCGGTCCGAAGAGCAGGCATTGGGAACTCAACGCCGACGCCCCGCCGATCGGTGCCCAGGCCACCGGCTGCTGACAATCGCTTCCCGAGCAAGTGCCCGCACATCGGCAGATCAGTTCACTCACAGCGGCATGACAGTGGGTGGCTCAGGACTGCACGAGTTCCCAGCCGAACTCCTCGGCAAAGTCTGCGCAGCAGTCATCGCAGACCCACTCGTAGTCTGCGCCCCGGACGAACTCAGACGTGGTGGCGAAGCCCTCGGTGCGCACGTCCTCGATCGACAGGTCTGCAGCCATGTCCGCTGCCACGAACTTGACCTGGCAGAACGAGCAGTGATCATGGTCCCAGCCAGGACGAGGAGCCTTGTAGGCCTTCCGGATCAACTTCGTCCCAGGCGTCAGTGATTCCTCTTGACCCATCCGACGCCAGTCGTCCGCGCTCGCTCCCACCCACTCAAGATAGCGAGTAACGGTCACCGCCCAGGCGGAGATGGGTTTCACGCTCATCGGCAGATCCGGTAAACAGCTCCGGGCCGAACCGTCGAAGATGATGCTCTACGCGGCGTGTCGAGCCCCCATTCCTGACGGGTCGGCCGGAACTCGGCATGTCCGGAACCTCTCTCAGCTGCTCTCGTTTCCCACGCCGTGCCCTTCGAAGGCGTCTGTGCATCGGTCCTCGTGGCCGGCGGCAGTGCTCACTGACGCGCCCGCGACGCCCGTCCCGATCTCCTGGCCGAACTCCACCGCAACCGTGACCTCACGTGTGAACGCGCAGCTTGTCCCGCCCTTTCCCACACCCGCTGCCGCAGTGGCCCCAGGGGGCAGCCGTCGGCGGCTACCGCCGCCGAGACAGGGCGCCGAGGCCCGGTCCCCGCCGGTTCCCGCCCCCGGCTCCGGAGGCTGTCGTGGGCCGTGGGGGCCGAAGGGCTCTGACTCTCCGGGCGGATCGCGGAACACACTGGCAGAGGGACCGAACGAGGTCCCCGGCCGACGCGACGGAAGGGGAATCGAATGCTGAAGGAAGCCGAGGCCAAGGTGGCCGACCTGGCCGGCCCGGGAGTCGGCAGACTACGAGGAGCTGGACCGGGTGCTGCCCGACGACTACAACTCGCTGCTGACCCCGAGGGAGACCCAGCAGGCGATCTTCGCGGTCAAGCGGTTACATCGAGGACGGGCTGTGCGAGCAGCTCAACCTGGAGATGGTCCAGGTGCCCCTGATCGTCGACGCGGACTCGGGCGTCAACGACATGCTCGACCGCGACGGGTCGCGGACCCCCGTCCAGTTCCACATCGCCAACGACAACGAGGCACACCCGGTCGATGCGCAGGTCGTCCAGGCGGCGACGAAGTGGAAGAGGCTGGCGCTCGAGCAGTTCGGGATGGCGCCCGGGTGAGGGTCTGTGCACCGACATGCGGGCGGTCCGCAAGGACTACTTCCTCGACCACGACCACAGCGCCTACGTCGACCAGTGGGACTGGGAGCGGGCGATCACCGCCGACCAGCGGAACCTCGACTTCCTCAAGGACACCGTGCGCCGGATCTGGTCGGTGCTCCGCGGCGCCGAGGACCACGTTCAGAGCTGTTCCCGCAGCTCGACGGACTCCCGCTACCCGAACCTGCCCGAGGAGATCACCTTCATGCACGCCGAGGACCTGCTCGCCCGCTATCCCGATCTGCCCCGCAAGCAGCGCGAGACCCGGATCCTCCAGGAGTTCCCGGCGGTCTTCATCATCGGCATCGGCTGGACGCTCGACGACGGCTATCCGCACGAGCTGCGCGCCGCCGACTACGACGACTGGGCCACGCCGACGACGTCACCCAGCGGACGGGCGACCCACGGCCTCAACGGCGACATCCTGGTGTGGAACCCGGTGACGCGACGGCGCCACGAGCTCAGCTCGATGGGCGTCCGCGTCGACGCGAAGACCCTGCGCCAACAGCTGGAGCTGACCGGCCAGCTGGACTGGCTGGAGCTGCCCTACCACCGGGCGATCGTGGACGGCACGATCCCGCTGTCGATCGGTGGCGGCATCGGCCAGTCCCGCACCCAGATGCTGCTGCTGCGCAAGGCGCACCTCGGCGAGGTGAGCGTCACGGTGTGGCCGGACGATGCTGAAGGGGCTGGGCGCCCGCCACAACATCCACGTGCTCGAGTGAAGGTCAGAGCCCGAACGCGGGAGCCATCGAGTCCGCGGAGGACGAGTTGCGAAGGGTGCCGAGTCCCAGCAGATCCTCGGTGGTCCGGAGCAGGGAGTAGTGGTCGAAGCTCTGGTCCACGACCGTGCCGGGAGCCACCGACGGAGCGATGACCAGGGGGGACGGTGTCGCCGCCCCCTTCCGCCTCGTCCCAGGTGAGGACGATCACGGTGTTGCCGGCCCGGTAGTCGGGCCCGTCGAGGAGTCGGGTGAGCCAAGTCTTCAGCCAGGCGTCTCCGGTCGGAGACGGGGCAGTCGTGGGTGTCGGAGCACATGTCCGGGGTGACGAACGCGAACGAGGGCAGGCTTCCCGCGTCGATGTCCTGCTGGAACGCGTCGAACCCGACGTCGTTGGCGCTGCAGGACGTGCGCAGGTCCGTGAAGTAGGCCGCCGGGTTGTGCTTGACCGCGTACCTGCCCGACGAGGTGAGCTGACACGGTGACGGCATCGCCTCCTGGTAGGCGCGCCAGGTCAGACCCGCGGACTCCACCTGGCTGAAGAGCGACTGCGCCCGCGATCGGGTGATCGACGGCGGGTTGTCGTCGGTGACCCCGAACGTGGAGCCGCCCGTCGCGGCCAGGTAGTTCGGCAGCGACGGATGGGCGACGCCGTGGTAGCGGCAGCCAGGCCGCACCTGCCCGGCCAGCGCGTTCTCGAACGGCGCGTCGGACGATCCGATGACCGCGTCCGCGCTCTTGTTCTCCATCCAGACCCACACGACGTGCTCGTAGTGCGGAGCCGGCGTCCCCTGACAGGGCGCGGCAGCACTCGGCGCGCCCGCGGCGGATGCGCTGGGCGGCGGTGGGGTGGACGGTGGTGGGGAAGTCGACGGCGACGAGGCGGACGATCTCGTGCTCGGGGAGGAGACGCCGGTCGAGGGGGACCCCGAGCAGCCGGTGAGCAGCAGCGCCGCGACCAGCACCGGGCCGAGCCGCGTGTGGACCTTCGAAGCCAGCGTCATGTCCGTCCCCCAGCCACCGGGCCTCGCTGCCGTCCCGCCCGTCGCGCCCGTCCGGCGGGCCGGGTCCCGATGCCGCTGTCGGCGCCCGGTCCTGTCACCTTAGTGTCGAGCGCAATCCGTGCGGATTCAGGTGCGCCCTAACCCGCGGCGAGCTCCTCGGCGGTGCAGTCGAAGATGTACGGCGTCGCCGAGCACGTCTCCCTCCAGCATGGTGGCCCGGCGCGACGTTCCCGCGCGGGTCATCCCGGCGCGGAGGAGCACCCGCTGGGAGGTCTCGTTGTCGAGGGCAGTCCGGGCGCGCACCACCCTCAGACCGAGACCGCCGTCCTCGGGCTCGACGAACGCGTGGCGCAGCGCCAGCCGGGTCGCCTCGGTGGCGACTCCACGCCCCCGCGCCTCCGGGTGCACCCAGTAGCCGACGTCGGCGGCACGACCCGGTTCGATCGCGAAGAGGTTGACGACGCCCAGCAGGTGGTCGGAGCCGGGATCGGAGATCGCCCAGGTGACCGCGCTTCCCGCTGCGGCGGCCTCCAGGCAGCTCTCGTGCCAGGCCCGGGCTTCGGCCTGGGTGTACGGCTTTCGGAAGGACGGCAGCCAGCGGCGGATCTCGGGGTCGTTCAGCGCCTCCACGACGCGGGAGATGTCGGACTCCGCCACCGGGCGCAGCGTGACGCGGTCGCCGACGATCATCGGGGCCTCGAGCCAGGTCGTCGCCGGCGTCGTGGGCTGGCCCGCCAGCAGGCTGCCCACCCAGGTGTCGATCAGGGCGCCGCGCTGCTTCGACCAGGCGGGAATCATGCCTCGGTAGGTGAAGCCGATCTTCCAGGCGAGGCGCCGTGAGGCCCAGTTGCCGACGTGCGCGTACCAGACGACCATCTGGACGTCGCGCTCGGCGAAGCCCCAGGCGAGCAGCAACCGCATCGCCCGGGTCATCACGCCGGTGCCCCGGGCCCAGGGGTGAGCCAGGTAGGCGATCTCGGCCCGGCCGCCGCCGAGGTTGCGCAGCGCGCAGTTGCCGGCGAAGCGACGCCGACCGGAGGCGGGGTCGAGCGCCTCGATCGCGAAGCCCCACTCGCTGTCCTGGTCCCACCCGGCCGGCGAGACGTGCCGGACCCAGCGTTTGGCGTCGTCGAGCGTGTACTCCTCGGGGACCGTCGTCCAGCGCCGGGACTCGGGGTCCCTGCAGGCCTGCACGATGTCGTCGAAGTCGTCCTCGGAATGGGCCCTCAGCACCACGTCGCGGTCGGTGAGGGTGGGGACTGAGTTCGTCGCGCCTGGCATGGCATCACCCTTTCGGAGGCGGGGCGGGGCGGCAACCGCATATTCTCGTGACATGCACGAGGGCCGCCGATGAACCAGACCCTTCTCTCGATGGGGCTGATCCTTGTCTTCGTGCTCCTCGGCGGCGTCTTCGCCGCCGCCGAGATGGCCCTGGTCTCGCTCCGGGAGAGCCAGGCGCGTGCGCTGGCCGAGGCAAGCAAGCGTGGTCGCGTCGTGGCATCCCTGAATGCCGACCCCAACCGCTTCCTCTCCGCTGTTCAGGTCGGCGTCACCCTGATGGGCTTCCTGTCCGCCGCCTTCGGCGGCTTCACGCTGTCGGGATCGCTGGAGCCACACCTCGCCGCGCTCGGCCTCCCCGAGCGGGTCGCCGGCCCCACTGCGCTGGTCCTGGTCACTCTCGTCATCTCCTACGTGTCACTCGTGCTGGGAGAGCTCGCCCCCAAGCGGTTGGCTCTGCAGCGCGCCGAGGCGTTCGCCCTGGCCCTCGGCCCCATGGTCGACCGGATCTCCCGGATCTCCCGTCCGGTCATCTGGCTGCTCTCCCAGTCGACGAACCTGGTTGTCCGGCTGCTCGGCGGGAACCCGTCGGCGCGGCGCGAGTCGATCACCGACGCCGAGCTGCGCGAGATGGTGTCGGGGCACGAGGCGCTCGGGGAGGAGGAGAAGCGGATCGTCGAGGAGGTCTTCGAGGCCGGGGACCGGCACATCCGCGAGGTGATGATCCCGCGGACCGAGGTCCACTTCATCGACGCCGATACGCCGGTCTACAAGGCGGCGAAGCTGGTGCTCGCCATGCCCCACTCGCGCTACCCGGTGATCGAGGGCGGACCCGACGACGTCGTGGGGTTCGTGCACGTGCGCGACCTGCTCAGCCCCGAGGTGGCCGGGCGCAGTGTCCGGGTGGGCGACCTCTGCCGCGACGCCCTCACCCTGCCGTGGACGCGCCCGATCCTGGCGGCCCTCGCCGACATGCGCCGCTCCGGCATGCACCTGGCCATCGTCGCCGACGAGTACGGCGGAACGGCCGGCATCGTGACCATGGAGGACCTGGTCGAGGAGGTCATCGGCGACATCCGTGACGAGTACGACCTCGTCGAGGCCGAGGCGACGCACTTCGCCGGAGGCGATGTCGAGATCGACGGTCTGCTGAACCTCGACGACTTCGAGGACGAGACCGGCGTCGAGCTCCCCGACGGCCCGTACGAGACCGTCGCGGGGTACATCACCTCCGAGCTCGGGCGGCTCGCCGAGATCGGGGACGAGGTCGGCTTCGAGAACCATCGGCTCGTCGTGACCGAGCTGGACGGGCGCCGGATCAGCCGGGTCCGGGTCAGCACCATCCCCCGCCCGGATCCCGAGCCCGAGGCACCCGCCGCGGGTTAGCCGACCCCCTGCTACCTGAGCGAGCCGGGTGGGCCTGGTTCCGCTCAGCGAACACGATGATCAGGATCCAGAAGACCCCTGCGCACGTGGTGAGCGTCGCCCACCGTTGGCTCCATGTATCGGATTACATCGTCGTGGGCCGCGCTGACCGTCCACGCGGAGGCGAACGCCAGGTGCTCGATCCACAGGCGCGAAGAACGCGGCGAGGCTGAGGAACCACCAGTATCCGGCCAGGTGTCCGGCGACCGCCGGCGCCCGACGGACAGACGGGTTCGGATGGAGCCCATGCTGGATGTCGCGAACGACCTGGAACGGGAACCACAGGTTGACGATCGGGACCACCCACCCGAGTGTCACCCACACGGCCGAGCGTTCGTGGAATGCCTTGGGGCTGAGCGCCTCCGTGTTGCGGCGCACCAGGTTCAACCAGATGATCGTGAGGACCGCAGCGATCAGCAGCAACTGACCGGACCAGCTGTTGACCCAGTCGAAGACGTGCAGCGGCGTGAGCGTCACCGGGCTGTGGCTGGCGAGCATCAGATCGAGCTTGTCCGCGACGATGGGCGCCAACAGGCCACGGACGGCGTACGCCGCCA
Organism: uncultured Actinomycetota bacterium; assembly: GCA_963805655.1. Taxonomy (GTDB): domain Bacteria; phylum Actinomycetota; class Actinomycetes; order Propionibacteriales; family Nocardioidaceae; genus CAWDVB01. The sequence goes on from CAWDVB010000003.1 coordinate 355,461, forward strand.
TGACCAGAGCCACGGCGACACACGTGACGATGGCGAGAGCACGCGTCGGGATCAGTCGCGGTCCCGCCCCCTGCGGCTGCGGAAGCTGGGCGGCCGACGCGTGTCCATGCGGGGGATGGCCGGGTGGCTGTCGCAGTGGCTGTCCGCTCCCAGGCACGTCGTTCATCGGACTCCTCCCGTTGTGCGGACCCGAGACTAGCGAGGCGGGAGCGGCCGATGGAACAACCCGGGTGCGGTTTCGTCTACCCGGCTGAAAGAATGCGGGCCATGTCCGATGCTCCTGCCGCGCGGCCGCGCGTACTGTCCGGGATCCAGCCGACCGCCGACTCGTTCCACTTCGGCAACTACCTCGGGGCGGTCCGGCAGTGGGTGGCGCTGCAGGAGGACTACGACCCCTTCTTCTTCATCGCCGACATGCACGCGATCACCGGTCCCGCTACGACCCGAAGGTGCTGCGCAGCCGGACGCTGGCCGCTGCCGCCCAGCTGATCGCGAGCGGGATCGACCCGGAGCGGTCGGCGATCTTCGTCCAGTCGCCAGGTGCCGGCGCACGCCCAGCTGGCCTGGGTGCTGGGCTGCCTGACGGGGTTCGGCGAGGCCCGCCGGATGACGCAGTTCAAGGACAAGTCCGCCAAGGAGGGGGAGGGGGCCGCCTCGGTCGGGCTGTTCACCTACCCCGTGCTGCAGGCCGCCGACATCCTGCTGTACCGCCCGGCGTACGTGCCCGTGGGGGAGGACCAGCGCCAGCACCTGGAGCTGACCCGCGACCTGGCCCAGCGGTTCAACCACCGGTTCAAGAAGACCTTCCCGCTGCCCGAGCCGCTACATCCTCAAGGCGACCGCGAAGATCCTCGACCTGCAGGACCCGACACGCGAAGATGTCGAAGTCGAACTCCTCACCGGGCGGGCATCGTCGAGATGCTGGACGACCCGAGGGCTTCGGCGAAGAAGATCCGCAGCGCGGTGACCGACTCCGGCTCCGAGGTGCGTTTCGACGAGGAGGAGAAGCCGGGCATCTCCAACTTGCTGACGGTCTACTCGGCGCTGACCGGGCAGGCGATCCCCGCCATCGAGAAGGAGTACGCCGGCCGGGGCTACGGCGACTTCAAGAAGGACCTGGCCGATCTCGTGGTCGACTTCGTCACCCCCTTCCGTGACCGCACCCTGGAGCTGCTCGAGGACCGGGCGGAGCTGGACGAGATCCTGCGCCAGGGCTCGGAGCGGGCCGCCGAGGTCGCGGAGCGGACCCTGAAGGACGTCTACGACCGCGTCGGCTTCGTGGCTCGCTAGGGTGCTCCCGTGACCACGATCGGCGTGACCCTCGAGGTCCCCGACCCGTGGGCCTCAGAGCTCCAGCGCTATCGACTCGGCCTCGGGGACACCTCGGGCGAGGGGATCCCGGCGCACATCACGCTGCTGGGTCCGGTCGACGTGGAGCGGGAGATGATGCCCGACGTGCTGAGCCACCTGGAGAAGGTCGCCACACGGCACGGCTCCTTCTCGGTCGGGCTGAGGGGGACCGGCTCGTTCCGGCCGGTGTCGCGGGTCGTCTTCATCCGGGTCGCCGAGGGCGCCGACGGCTGTGCCGCCCTGGCGGAGGCGGTCAGGACCGGTCCGCTGGGCTTCGACAGCGAGTTTTCCTACCACCCGCACGTGACGATCGCCCACGACGTCGCCGACGAGGTGCTGGACCGGGCGGCGCGCGAGCACTCGGACTTCGAGTGCTCGTTCGCGGTCGACCACCTGCGCGTCTATCACTATGCGCCGCGCGCCGGTTGGGTGCCGCTGGCCGATCTTCCGCTGTCCGAGGAGCGCTGAGCCTCGGCGTTCAGGCGTCCGGATGTGGGACGTCCGCCAGCCGGGCTCTCAGACGACGAACCTCTCCCTCGAGGGCCAGCACGTGCCGGATGCCCGCGAGGTTGAGGCCCTCGGCGAGCAGCTCACGGATGCGGATCAGGGTGTCGATGTCGGCCTGCGAGTACAGCCGGGTGCCGCCTGGGGTGCGCTGCGGCTCCAAGAGTCCGCGCCGCTCGTAGACCCGGAGGTTCTGCACCTCCATCCGGACCATCCCGGCAGCGACCGAGATGGCGAACACCCCCTGCTGGTACGTCGCCATGGCACCTCCTCCCGCTTGACCGTAGCGTTTCTTGCGGGTATAAGAAACATATAACAGTCATTACAGGACGACGTGAGGCATCGTCGCCCAGAGCCCGTGAGGAGGACTCCCCATGTTGCTGCGCAACGCAGACCCCTTCCGTGACTTCGACCGCCTCACCCAGCAGCTGCTGGGGACGACCAACCGGCCCGCCGTCATGCCCATGGACGCCTGGCGTGAGGGCGATCGATTCGTCCTGGAGTTCGATCTCCCCGGCGTGGCCAAGGACTCGATCGATCTCGACGTCGAGCGCAACGTGCTGACCGTCAAGGCCGAACGGGTCGCTCGCAACGGCGACTGGGAGCCGCTGGCCACCGAGCGGCCCACCGGCCACTTCAGCCGCCAGCTCGTGCTCGGCGACAACCTCGACCTCGACAAGATCGAGGCGGGCTACGCCGACGGGGTGCTGCGCATCGTCGTGCCGGTCGCCGAGAAGGCCAAGCCGCGCAAGATCGATATCACCCACGCGCGGGAGCAGGCCGCCATCAAGAGCTGAGCACGCCCCGGTTCAGTCGTCGCGCGAGCTGAGCACGCAGAACTCGTTGCCCTCCGGGTCCGCCAGCACGGTCCAGGTGACGTCCGGACCCTGACCCACGTCGACCGGGGTGGCGCCGAGATCCAGCAGTCGCTGGATCTCGGCCTCCCGGTCCTGGCTGGTGTGCGGGGCGAGATCGAGGTGGATCCGGTTCTTGACCGTCTTCGCCTCGGTGACCGGGACGAAGACCAGCGCCGGGGGCATCCGCTCGAACGGGAGCGACTTCTCCAGCTCGGTGTACCACCGGGGCGCGATGACGGCCTCGTCCTCGGCCTCGAACCAGATCTGCCAGTCGAGGGCCTCGGCCCACCAGCGGGCCTGGGCCGCGACGTCGGTGCAGTTGATGACGCTCGTGTACCAGCGCAGTGCCATGTGCTCTTCCGTTCAGTCCCGCCCGGCGGTGTGGCCACCGGTCCACTCCTCGGCGAGGAGCGCGTAGTGGAATGCGTCCATCCAGGCCCCGGAGCGATGCAGTGACTCCTTGACCCAATGGGCCTCACGGCGCATCCCCAGGCGCTCCATGAGGCGCCACGAGGCCTCGTTGCCGGCGAAGCAGGCCGCGGTGACCCTGCGCACACCGAGCGCGGAGAAGCAGACGTCGATCAGGGCGCCCACCGCCTCCACGGCGTAGCCCTGGCCCCACTCGTTGGGGTGGAGTGTCCAGCCCAGCTCGGCGTTCGCGTTCTTCGCGAGCGGCTGGGGCGGGTTCTGCGCCCAGGCATCCTCGAGCCTGAGCATCAGGTCCCCGATGATCTCGTCGCCGCGCTCGATGACCAGGACCTTCTCGAGTCGCTCCGGCTCGAGGAAGCGCGAGCGGTAGCTCGCGTAGTCCGCGTCCCCGTCCACATGGGTCAGCCAGTCGCTGACCTCGGTGAGACGGCGGAAGCGCCAGGTGGCGTCCAGATCGTCGTCCGTGGCCCTGCGCAGCACCAGCCGCTCGGTGCGCACGGGGAAGGGGTCCTCCATCACGCGCCCAGCCTCGCACCGTCGTCGGGCACGCGCGAGCGCATTTGGGGCTGGGCCGCCGCCGCGGGGGGTGGGCGGCGGCAGCCCGTCTCCCTGCCGGCTGTCGTGGTCAGCCGGCGACCGTCACGACCGGCTCGTGCGACACGGGGAAATTGAGCGAGTTCGCGACGAAGCAGTAGGCGTTGGCCTCCTGGTGGAGCTCACGGGCCTTCTCGAGCATGCTGCTCTCGGCCACGACGACCTCCGGGCGCAGGGTGAGCCCCACGAAGCGCGGCTTGTACGGCTCGTGGGTGGCGTCGAGGATGCCGCTCGCTGTGTCCTTGTAGGACTTCACCACGACGCCGTTGACGGCGCAGAAGTGGAGGTACCACAGCATGTGGCACTCCGACACGGCTGCCACCAGCAGGAGCTCAGGGTTCCACTTGGCGGGGTCGCCGCGGTACATCTTCGCGGCGGAGCCGAGGATCGGCAGCTCCATGCCCTCAGCGGTGATGCTGTGGTCACGAGCGTAGTCGCGGGGGTGCGAGGTGCCCGATCCCAGGTTGCCGGTCCAGGTCAGCTCGATCCCGTACTCGTGCTGTGTCATGTCTGCAGAGTCACACCCGGGAGGGGTATGGGACCAGGGTCCTTCGTCCGCCCCGGAGGGCCTTGCGGCGCGATTCCCCCGGATGGCTACTGCCGGAAGATCAGCGCCCGCTTGACTTCCTGGATCGCCTGGGTGACCTCGATGCCGCGCGGGCAGGCGTCGGTGCAGTTGAACGTGGTGCGACAGCGCCAGACACCCTCGACGTCGTTCAGAATCTCCAGCCGCTGCTGGCCGCCCTCGTCGCGGCTGTCGAAGATGAACCGGTGTGCCCCCACGATCGCCTGGGGCCCGAAATACTGCCCGTCGCTCCAGTAGACCGGGCAGGAGGTGGTGCAGGCGGCGCACAGGATGCACTTGGTGGTGTCGTCGAAGCGGTGGCGGTCCTCGGGCGACTGCAGCCGCTCGCGGGTCGGTTCGTTCCCGCCGGCGATGAGGAACGGCATCACCGAGCGGTACGCCGCGAAGAAGGGCTCCATGTCGACCACGAGGTCCTTCAACACGGTCAGCCCCAGGATCGGCTCCACGGTGATCGGCTTGGCCGGGTTGACGTCCTTGAGCAGCGTCTTGCAGGCGAGGCGGTTCTTGCCGTTGATCCGCATCGCGTCGGAGCCGCAGACGCCGTGCGCGCACGAGCGGCGAAAGGTCAGCGTCCCGTCCTGGTCCCACTTGATCTTGTGCAGGGCGTCGAGGACCCGGTCGGTGGGCTCGGCCTTGACCTTGAACTCCTGCCACGAGGCCTCCTCGGAGACCTCGGGGTTGAAGCGCTTGATCTTGATCGTGACGTCCATCAGTACTTGCGCTCCATCGGCTTGTAGCGGGTCTCGACGACCGGTTTGTAGTCCAGCCGGATCGTGTGTGATCCGTCGGCCGAGGTCTCCCGGTAGGCCATGGTGTGCCGCATGAAGTTGACGTCGTCGCGCGTGGGGTAGTCCTCGCGGAAGTGTCCGCCCCGCGACTCGTTGCGGGCGAGCGCGCCGACGACCAGGACCTCGGCGAGGTCGAGCAGGAAGCCGAGCTCGATGCCCTCGAGCAGGTCGGTGTTGAAACGCTGTCCCTTGTCCTGGACCGCCACCTCGGCGTACCGGGCCTTGAGATCCTCGATGTCGCTGAGCGCCTGCTTCAGCGACCCCTCGGTCCGGTAGACCTGGGCGTTGGTGTCCATGGTGGCCTGCAGGTCCGCGCGGATGGCGGCCACTCGCTCGCCGCCCGTGCTGGTGCGCAGCGACTCCAGCATGTCCACGACTGCCGCCTCGGGGTTCTCCGGCAGCTCCACGAGCTCGACCGACTCGGCGTAGTCCGCGGCGTACCTGCCGGCCCGGCGACCGAACACGTTGATGTCGAGCAGTGAGTTCGTGCCGAGCCGGTTGGCTCCGTGGACCGAGACGCACGCCGTCTCCCCGGCCGCGTAGAGACCGGGCACGACGCCGGTGTTGTCCCCGTGCACCTCGCCCTTGATGTTGGTCGGTATCCCGCCCATGGCGTAGTGCGCGGTGGGGTAGACCGGGATCATCTCGGTGTACGGCTCGACGCCGAGGTAGGTCCGGGCGAACTCGGTGATGTCCGGAAGCTTCTCGTCGATCTGCTCCTTGGGCAGGTGGGTCAGGTCGAGGTAGACATATGCCTTCTCGGGCCCGGCGCCACGGCCTTCCCGCACCTCGTTCGCCATCGCGCGGGCGACCATGTCGCGCGGCGCGAGGTCCTTGATGGTCGGCGCGTAGCGCTCCATGAACCGCTCGTTCTCGGAGTTGCGCAGGATGCCGCCCTCGCCGCGCGCGGCCTCGGAGAGCAGCACTCCGAGACCGGCCAGGCCGGTCGGATGGAACTGGAAGAACTCCATGTCCTCCAGGGGCAGTCCCTTGCGGAAGACGATCGCGGGACCGTCGCCAGTCAGCGTGTGCGCGTTCGACGTGGTGCGGAAGACCTTGCCGAACCCTCCGGTGGCGAAGATGATCGCCTTCGCCTTGAAGATGTGGATCTCGCCGGTGGCCAGCTCGTAGGCGACCACGCCGGAGGCCCTGCCGTCGGTCATCAGCACGTCGAGGACGTAGAACTCGTTGTAGAACTCCACGCCGCGCTTGATGCACTGCTGGTAGAGCGTCTGCAGGATCATGTGGCCGGTGCGGTCCGCGGCGTAGCACGCCCGGCGGACAGCGGCTTCGCCGTGGTTGCGGGTGTGGCCGCCGAAGCGGCGCTGGTCGATGCGTCCCTCCGGCGTCCGGTTGAACGGGAGCCCCATCTTCTCCAGGTCGAGGACCGCGTCGATGGCCTCCTTCGCCATGATCTCGGCGGCGTCCTGGTCGACCAGGTAGTCGCCGCCCTTGATCGTGTCGAAGGTGTGCCACTCCCAGTTGTCCTCCTCGACGTTGGCCAGCGCGGCGCACATGCCGCCCTGCGCCGCGCCGGTGTGGGAGCGCGTCGGGTAGAGCTTGGTGAGGACCGCTGTGCGCACCCGGTGCCCGGTCTCCAGGGCTGCGCGCATGCCGGCGCCCCCGGCGCCGACGATCACTACGTCGTAGGTGTGAGTCTGAGTCATGTCAGCTCCCCTGGCAGACAGAGAGGGTGGACGACGGATCCAGGCACGGGTCGAAGGTGAAGACGACCAGTGTGCCCAGGACGACGATCAGCAGCGTGCCCAGCACCAGCGCCGACTTCAGCCAGAACCGCAGCTGAGGCCGGGTGGCGTAGTCGTTGATGATCGTGCGCAGGCCGTTGTAGCCGTGGAGCTGGGCCAGCCACAGCATGAGCAGGTCCCAGACCTGCCAGAACGGGCTCGCCCACTTGCCGGCGACGAAGGCGAAGTCGATCTGGTGGATGCCCTGGCCGAGCATCAGGTTCACGAAGAGGTGTCCGAAGACCAGGATCACCAGCAGGACGCCGGATCCGCGCATGAACAGCCAGCTGTACAGCTCGTAGTCGTTGGCCTTGCCCGGTCGGGTGCGCGGGCTCGGGAGGTGGTCGGCTTGCAGGGTGCTCATCGTCAGCCTCCGAACACGATCGACAGGTGCCGGATGGCGAACGGCACGAAGAGGACCACCCACAGGCCCAGGACCGCCCAGGTCATCTGGCGCTGGTACCGGGGACCGCGCGACCAGAAGTCGATCAGGACCACCCGGATGCCGTTGAGGGCGTGGAAGAGGAAGGCAGCGACGAGCGCAGTCTCCATCAGCCCGACAACCCAGTTCTTGTACGTCGCCACTGCGGCGTTGTAGGCGGTGGGGGAGACCCGCACCATCGCGGTGTCGATCACGTGGACGAAGAGGAAGAAGAAGAGGGTCACGCCGGTGATGCGATGGGCGACCCACGACCACATCCCCTCACGCCCTCGGTACAGGGTTCCGGCCGGAGAGCTGGCCAAGGGATCCTCCGAAATCTGCCGTGGCGCCGAGACGTGCGCGCCGGATATCTCGCTTCTGTGCTGGTGGAACCACACATGACCCGCGTCCGACGGCGGGCCGTGGTGCGGGCCTCGGCCACTCTATCGACCCGCATCGCCATGGTGTCCGGGTGCCGCTGTGAGATGAATTACCGAACGGCCGCATGGCGAAATAACCGGCTCAGGGCGTTCGTGCCGCTCGCCGGGAAGCCCAGGTGTGGTGGACGTCGAGGAACGCGTCGACCGCCTTCGACCACGGGTACTGCTCCGCGCGGCGCCGGGCAGCCAGACGGCGCTCGTGAGGATCCAGCGCCGCCACGGTGAGCACGGCGTCGGCGATGCCCGCCGGAGTGGGGACACCCCACGCACCGCAGTCGGCGTCGATCAGCTCGGACGCTCCACCGACGTCGGCGGTGACCACCGGCGTGCCGCAGGCGAGCGCTTCCAGGATCGACAAGCCGAAGGTCTCCGACGGGCAGGCAGAGACCGAGACGTCGGCGGCTCCGATCCGCTCGGCGAGCTCGGAGCGCGACGCGACGTAGCCGTGGAACACCACGGGCGCGCCCTGGGCGACGGACTCCAGCTCGGCGCGCTGCGGCCCGTCGCCGTACACGTCCATGTGCACCGCGTGGCCGCGGCGGAACAGCTCTACCGCGGCCTCGACCGCCAGCATGGGGCTCTTCTCGGGGGATAGCCGGCCGCTGTGCACCAGACGAAGCGTGCCGTCTGCCTCGGCGCGCGACGAGGGTGGGCGAAAGGTCTCGAGGTCCACGCCCAGCGGGACGCGCACCAGCGGAGTGCCGGCGGTGCGTGCGATCTCGGTGAACTCCGACTCACCGAATCGCGAGGTCGCCACGATCGTGTCGAAGGAGCGCGCGAGGATGCGGTTCCAGAGGCCGATGGTGACCGAGACGGGGGTGTGCAGACCCGTGCGCAGGGACACCATCTGCTCCAGGTGCTCGTGGGAGAACAGAATCGTCCCGATACCGTGGCGGCGAGCCCAGCGGGCCACCGGCACCATGGTGGCCTTGTCCGACACCTCCAGCGAGGTGGGGCGGAACTCCTTGAGGACGCCGATCACGCGCCACGGCTCCACGATCAGCCGGTAGCCGCTCCCCACCCGGGGTGCGCGCAGGGTGACGACGTCTCCGGCCTCGGTGGTGTCCCGGGAGTCTCGGGGTCCCGGCTGGATGAGCAGTCGTGTCGCCCCGGTGGCGGCATACCCGTGGCCGAGAGCCGTGATGGCGGTCTTCATTCCCCCTGAGGCGGGGCCGACGAAGTTGGCGAGCTGCGCGATGCGCAGGGAGCTCGGCCTCAAGCCGCCACCGCGTGCCGCACGATCGCGGCGGGGTAGTGGGTCTCGATCAGCTCGTCGACGACGCTGGCCCAGGTGCGTCCCTCGACCCGGGCCCGGCCCGCGGCGGCCAGGCGGGTGCGTAGCGCGGGGTCCCGGACGAGCCCGGCGACCGTCTCCCGGAACGAGCCGGGGACCTGGTGGTTGTAGAGCAGGCCGGTGTGGCCGTGGTCGATGAGGTCGATCGGGCCGCCGGCACGCGGTGCGACCACGGCGACCCCGCTGGCCTGGGCCTCCTGGATGGTCTGGCAGAAGGTCTCGTGCTCGCCGGTGTGGACGAAGATGTCCAGCGACGCGAAGGCGCGGGCCAGCTCGGGGCCCGTCATCATGCCGGTGAAGACCGCGTTGGGCATCGCCTCCTGGAGGTCCTCACGCTCCGGGCCGTCGCCGATCACCACCAGGCGCGTGCCGGGGAGGTCGTTGAGCTCGGCCAGCCGCTCCACCTGCTTCTCGGCCGCGAGCCGCCCGACGAAGCCGATCAGCGTCCTGCGCTCCGGCGTGGTCCAGGAGTCGTGGAGCTCCTGGCTGCGGTTGCCGGGGTCGAACAGGTCGAAGTTGACTCCACGCCCCCAGCGGTAGATGTCGGTCACGCCCATCGCCGCGAGCTGGTGGTACGACGCCGTCGACGGGACCAGGTTGCGGGTCGCACGACGGTGGATCCGTCCGATCCAGGCGGCTGCCGCGATGTCGGCGCGGATGCGGTACTGGCGGGCGAAGCCGGCGATGTCGGTCTGGTAGACCGCGACGGTCGGGATGTCGAGCTTGCGGGCGTAGCGGAGCCCAATGACACCCAGCGCGATCGGAGACGCGAGATGCACCACGTTGGGGCGGAAGTCGTCCAGGGCATTGAAGACCGACAGATCCGGGAGCCCCAGCGGGAAGGTCTTGTACCCGGGAAGGGCCAGTGAGCGGACCCTGACCACGGGGACGCCGCGGTACTGCTCCGGTCCGGGGGCGGGTGCGATGACGAGAGTGTCGTGGCCGGTGTCGATGAGCCGGTCGACGACGTGACGCACCGAGTTGGATACGCCGTTGACCTGAGGCAGGAAAGACTCAGTGACGATGGCTACTCTCATGGCCCCACGGTCGATATGTCAGGTGAATGGATGGTGACGTCAGCATAGACGTCACCCGGGTGTGACACGACCAAAGGCCTGCTGAGAGCACCCTGTGCGAATCGCGGGATGGAGTGAGCGTGAACCATCTCACGCACCAGGGCGCTGCGCGACGCCCCCCGCGCGCTTAGGCTCCCCTGCATGAGCCAGACCGAGTCGGGGCTGCCGTTCCATCCTGTCTACGGGCCGGACGCGCTGTCCGGGTTCGATGCCGAGGCGCTGCTCGGCGAACCCGGCGAGTACCCGTTCACCCGGGGCGTCCATCCGTCCATGTACACCGGGCGGCCCTGGACCATGCGCCAGTACGCCGGCTTCGGGACCGCGCAGGAGTCCAATCAGCGCTACCGCCAGCTGGTGGCGAACGGCACCGGGGGTCTCTCGGTGGCCTTCGACCTGCCCACCCAGATGGGCTACGACTCGGATGCCCCGCTCGCCCACGGTGAGGTCGGGAAGGTCGGTGTCGCGATCGACTCGATCGAGGACATGCGGGTGCTCTTCGACGAGCTGCCTCTGGACCAGATCTCCACGTCGATGACGATCAATGCTCCCGCCTCGGTGCTGCTGCTCCTCTACCAATTGGTGGCGGAGGAGCGCGGGATCGAGGGAGCGCAGCTGCGAGGGACCATCCAGAACGACGTGCTCAAGGAGTACATCGCCCGCGGCACCTACATCTACCCGCCGAAGCAGTCCCTGCGGCTGACCACCGACATCTTCGGCTACTGCGGCGCCGAGCTCCCGCAGTGGAACACCATCTCGATCTCCGGCTACCACATGGCCGAGGCCGGGGCGACCCCCGCGCAGGAGATCGCCTTCACCCTGGCGAACGGCGTCGAGTACGTGCGGGCCGCGATCGCCACCGGGCAGGACGTCGACGACTTCGCCTCGCGTTTGTCCTTCTTCTTCGTCTCGCGCACGACCCTGCTGGAAGAGGTGGCCAAGTTCCGGGCCGCGCGCCGGATGTGGGCCGACATCATGCGCAACGAGTTCGGGGCGACCCGCCCGAAGTCGTGGATGCTGCGCTTCCACACCCAGACCGCCGGCGTCCAGCTCACGGCGCAGCAGCCTGAGGTCAACCTGGTGCGGGTCGCGGTGCAGGCACTCGCCGCGGTCCTCGGGGGGACCCAGTCGCTGCACACCAACTCCTACGACGAGGCCATCGCGCTGCCGACGGAGAAGGCCGCCCGGCTCGCCCTGCGCACGCAGCAGGTGGTCGCCTACGAGACCGACCTGACCAAGACCGTCGACCCGTTTGCCGGGTCCTACGTCGTGGAGTCGCTCACCAACGAGCTGGAGGCCGAGGCGCGCTCGCTGATGGCGACGGTGGAGGAGCTCGGTGGAGCCGTGGCCGCCATCGAGCTGGGTCACCAGAAGGCCGAGATCGAGCGGTCGGCGTACCAGGTCGCGATCGAGATCGACTCCCAGGAGCGGACCGTCGTCGGGGTGAACGGCTTCACCGCCGACGAGGAGGAGCACTACGAGCCGCTGCGCGTCGACCCGGAGATCGAGGCGGAGCAGAGCGCGCGGCTGGTGCGCCTGCGCGCCGAGCGCGACAACGCCGCGGTAGCACGCCACCTGACCGCGTTGAAGGAGGCCGCGTCCGGCACGGCGAACGTGCTGTACCCGATGCGCGACGCCCTTCGGACCAGCGCGACCGTCGGCGAGGTGTGCGATGCCCTCCGCGAGGTCTGGGGGGTCTACACCCCGCCGGACGCCTTCTGAGCAGCGCTGCGCGATAGCGTGGCAGGGTGGACATCCGTGCTGCCGTCGCCGCCCGCGCCGACGAGCTCCTCGACCTGCGGCGCGACATCCATGCGCACCCCGAGCTGGCCTGGGAGGAGCAGCGGACGACCACGCTCGTCGCGCAGCGGCTCGAGCAGGCCGGCTTCTCCATCCACCGTTTGCCGCGCAGCGGGGTGGTGGCCGAGCTCGGGCCCGAGGACGGTCCGCTGGTCGTGCTGCGCGCCGACCTCGACGCCCTCGCGGTCGAGGAGCGCACCGGCCTGGCCTGGTCGAGCCAGGTTCAGGGGGTGTCCCACGCGTGCGGCCACGACGTGCACACCAGCGCGCTGGTCGGTGCGGGGCTTGCCCTGGCGGACCTGGGTCGCCAGGAGGACCTGCCGGGCAGGATCCGGCTGCTCTTCCAGCCGGCGGAGGAGGTCATGCCGGGCGGCGCGCTGGACCTGGTGAAGCTGGGACTGGTCGACCGGGCGGTCGGCGTCTTCGGTCTGCACTGCGATCCCACGCTGGACGTCGGGCAGGTCGGCCTCCGGGAGGGCCCGGTGACGGGGGCTGCGGACGCGATCTCGGTACGCCTCGAGGGCAAGGGCGGGCACACCAGCCGCCCGCATCTGACCCAGGACCTCACCTACGCCCTCGGGACGCTGGTCACCGAGCTGCCGGCGCTGCTGAGCAGGCGTCTGGATCCGCGGGCCGGCGCGAGCGTGGTCTGGGGGCGCATCCGTGCCGGTGCCGCGCACAACGTCATCCCGTCCTTCGGGGAGGCGGCGGGCACCGTCCGGATGCTCGACGCGGTGGCCTGGGCCGAGGCCGAGCACCTGGTCCGCGAGCTGGTCGGACAGATCCTCGCCCCCTTCGGGGTGGAGGCCGACGTGCAGTACGTCCGCGGCGTGCCGCCGGTGGTCAACGACCCGCACTCCACCTCGCTGCTCGGGGAGGCGGCCCGGCAGGTCGTCGGTTCCCCGGGCCTGGTGGGGACCTCGCAGAGCCTCGGGGGTGAGGACTTCGCCTGGTACCTCGAGCAGGCCCCGGGCGCGATGGCCCGGCTGGGTACCCGGGCGCCGGGTGGAGCCACGTACGACCTGCACCGGGGCGACCTGCTGGTCGACGAGGGCGCCATCACCATCGGAGCCGCGGTGCTCGCAGCGGTGGCGCTGCTGGCCGTCTCAGGCTGATATCAGCCTTTGCAACGACTCGGTAACGACTTGTTTCTCCGGGCGGTAGGTCCCTAACGGGGCATTCCTGTGAAGTGATTGAGTGTCTTTGATCTCGCCCGTCGGGCGTTCATGCACGGAGGTTTTCTTGCGTCGTTTCGGAACAATTCCAGTAGCACTTGCGGCGCTGACGCTTGCTGTCAGTGGGTGCGCAAGCAGTAGCAACAACTCGGCCGGCTCGGTCTGCGACAACGCATCGGGCAGCGGTCCCAAGGTCGGACTCGCCTTCGACGTCGGCGGTCGCGGCGACCAGTCCTTCAACGACTCGGCGTACGCCGGCCTGGAGAAGGCGGTCTCGGATCTCGGCGCCACCTGCACGACGGGTGAGGCACAAGACGGCGAGCCCGAGTCGGCGCGTGAGGACCGGCTCAAGCAGATGGCGGACGCGGGGTACAACCCGATCATCGGCGTGGGCTTCGCCTACAGCGACGCCGTCAACGCTGTCGCGCCGAACTACCCGGACACCAGCTTCGGGGTGA